>CAWETY010000009.1:0-301236 GCA_963812125.1 uncultured Gammaproteobacteria bacterium | reverse complement strand
TTTCAGCCGCTCCCGGCGCGCAGCGCCGCGCGCCGGCAAAAAACCCTCGAAACAAAATCGATCCGTCGGCAACGAGCCGATCGACAGCGCCGCGATGGCGGCGCAGGGGCCGGGAATCGCGACGATCTCGAAGCCGGCGGCAGCCACGGCGCGCACCAATTCAAAGCCAGGATCGCTGATGGCTGGGGTGCCGGCATCGCTCACCAGTGCAACGGATTGGCCCTCGCGCAGGCGTGCAATGATTTCAACCGCCCGCGTCGATTCGTTGTGATCATGCAGAGAGATCTGCGGCGTTTGAATGCCGAAATGCTTCAACAGCATCCCCGTGTGTCGCGTATCCTCCGCCGCAATCAAGGCACAGTTTTGCAGGGTGTCGCGCGCCCTCGTACTCAAATCGCCGAGATTGCCGATCGGCGTGGCGACGACGTAGAGCCGTCCTGCAGTGGGCGGGCCGATCGGTTCGATTGTCACCTATAATTCCTGTATTCGAAGAGCTAGGAGTCCAAGGGTATGGCAGCGATCTTAAGACGTCCACGGGCGCTCCAGCTACACGCCGTATTGGCGGTGTCGCTGCTTGCGGCTGCGTGCAGCCTGGTCAATCCTGTGGAAGGCCCGCGCGACAAACAAGAACATGCCGCGCGCCTGGTGCGGGATGGCAAACATGCAGAGGCCGCGCGCGCCTATGCCGGCCTCGCCATTCAATTGCCAGCCGACAGCGACAACTACGAGATGCTGAGCGCCGAGCAGTGGGTGGCCGCAGGCAATGTCGCGGCCGCCAAGCAGGCGTTTGCCCAGGTGTCGCCGGAGGCGCGCAGCAAACTCCCGACACAGCGCGCGTTGGTAGCAGCGGAAATTGCCTACGCGGAAAACGATCCGACCCGCGCGATTCGCGAATTGGATCAGATTGCGGTGCCGACCGCGCCCAATCAGGCGCAAAATTATTATTGGATACGCGGCCGCAGCGCATTTCTAACAGGCCATCCCGTCGAAGGCACCCGCGCCCTGGTCGAACGCGAACGTTTTCTTGCCGACCCCGCCGCCGTTCGCGCGAACCGCGAAGAGCTCTAATCAGGGTGCGCACCGCTGCCGAAAAAGGCGCTCCCATCAACGCCCCGCGAAAACCGAACCCATCGTGCTCGGCTGGCTGGAACTTGGGCCGGTCGCCGTCGAACTCGAACGCAATCCGGCGCGCGCGACTCAAGCGCTCGACGCCTGGAAGCGGCAGTTTCCGCAGCATCCGGCGAATGACAGCGTGCTGTCCATGGCGCAAACGCAAATCGCCGTCGCCACGGAATATCCCAATCAGATCGCGCTGCTGCTGCCCCTGTCAGGCCGCGGCGAGGCGTTCGGCGTCGCGGTGCGCGATGGCTTCGTCGCGGCCTATCTCGAGCAAGATGCGGCGAGGCGGCCCAGTCTGAAAATTTACGATGTGGCGCCGAATCCGTTGGCAGCGGCTACAACCGCGCCATCGCCGACGGCGCCGGCTTCGTCGTGGGGCCGCTGACCAAGGAAGATGTCGCCGCGGTAGCGCCGCTGAGCGCCGGACGTACTCCGGTGCTGGCGTTGAATTTCCTGCCGAGACGGTCGCGGCGCCCAAGAATTTTTATCAATTTGCCCTGCTGCCGGAAGACGAGGCGCGCATCGTCGCGCGGCGCGTGGTCGCCGATGGCCGGCTTAACGGCGTGGCGATCGTTCCCCTCGGGCGAATTGGGCACGCGCGTCGCCGCGGCATTTGCCGATGAACTGAAAACCCTCGGCGGCACGCTGCTCGACAGCGGGCGATATGACCCGGCGCAAGTGGATTTCTCCGATGTCATCAAGACGGAGATGCAATTGAAGGCCACCAAGGTCGAAAAGGGAGAAAAGCCCGTACCCCCGACCCATCGCACCGATGCGGCGTTCATCTTCGTGGCCGCGAGCACCGCCGGTACCGCACGGCTCATCATGACGCAACTGAAATTTTATTATGCCGGCGATGTGCCGGTGTATTCCACCTCGGACAGCTTCGAGCCGGACCCGACCGCGAACTCGGACATCGACGGCATGTTCTTTCCCGACATGCCGTGGATGATCTCCAACGATCCCGTCCACCGCGCAAATCCGCGACAGCGTGCATGCGGCGTGGCCGGCCCGCACCGCGCGGCACGACCGCCTGTACGCATTTGGGTTCGACGCCTATCGCTTGGTACCCGGCCTGCGGTCCAAGCAATCCGGCGGCATCGAGCGAAATTTCCGGAGTGACCGGAAAACTGCATCTCGATCAGCAGAACAAGATTCGCCGCGATCTTGAATGGGCGCAGATCAGAAGCGGAGCGCCCTTTGTTTTATAAATTGCGAGCCGCCGTGTTGAGCGCGGGCGTACTGCTGTGCGGGGCCGGACCCGGAGCCGCACCGTCAATCGCGGCAGCGGCACCAGCGCCTGCGGCCGCCGCCGCCGCCGATTCGCGTCCAGCGGCCGATCTCATTATCCGCAACGCGCGTATCTGGACCGTGAATCCCGCACAACCCGAGGCCGATGCGCTCGCGGTGCTGAATGGCCGCTTTGTCGCGGTAGGCACCGAAGCGCAAGTCATGCCTTGGCAAGGACCCCATACGCGCATGATCGATGCCCAGGGCAGGCGGCTGCTGCCGGGATTCAACGACGCTCATGTTCATTTCTCCGACGGCGGCGCGGCCTTGAGCGCGGTGCAGCTCGTGAACGTCACCAGCCTCAAGGAGTTCGTGCAGCGAATCGCCGACTATGCCGCGCATGCGCCGAAGGGTGAATGGATTCGAAACGGCGAATGGGACGAGACCAAGTGGTCGCCTGCCCGCTTGCCCACCCGCCAAGATATCGACGCGGTCACTCCCGACAACCCGGTCGCGCTCGATCGCTACGACGGCCACATGTTGCTCGCCAATTCCAAGGCGTTGGCGCTGGCCGGCATCACCGCCAAAACTGCCGACCCGCCCGGCGGCGTCATCGTGCGGGATGCGGCCGGCCAACCGACCGGCGCGCTGAAAGACGCGGCCACCGAACTGCTGCAGAAAGCCGAGCCGCCGCTGAATTTTGCGCAGCGCCGCCATGCCATCGAGGCCGCGCTGCGCGAGGCTGCGCTGCGCGGCGTGACCAGCGTGCAGGACATGGCGTTGGACTACGGCGATCTGGCGGTGTACTCGCAGCTCAACAACGAAGGCAAGCTCACGGTGCGGGTGTATGGCGCACCGCTCATTGCGAATGTCGAAGATCAAGCGAAGCTTGGGCTGGCCCATGCGTTCGGCAGCGCTTCGTTGCGAATTGGCGCGCTAAAAATGTTCGCCGACGGTTCCTTGGGATCGCGCACCGCTTACTTCGCGCAACCCTACTCCGATGAGCCGGGCAATCGCGGTTTGCTGTTCTCGGACATGCTGCCGCTGAGCAAGGCGCGCGCGCGATTGATGCGCGCCGATGCGGCAGACCTGCAGGTTTGCACTCACGCCATCGGCGACGCCGGCATCACGACCGCGCTGGACCTTTATCAAGCGGTGGAAGAAGAAGACGGCTCGAAGGATCGACGCTGGCGCATCGAGCACGCGCAGCACATGGCCGCGGCCGACTTCGACCGCATGGCGCAGCTGCATGTCATCGCCTCGGTGCAGCCTTACCAAGCCATCGACGATGGCCGATGGGCCGAAGCGCGTATCGGACATGATCGCGCCAGCAGGACCTATGCATTCAGAACCTTCATGCAGCACGGCGTGCGGCTGGCCTTCGGTACGGATTGGCCGGTGGCCCCGCTCGATCCGATCTTGACGCTTATATGCGGCCGTGACCCGCGCGACCCTGGACGGAAAATATCCGCAGGGATGGTTTCCGGAACAAAAGCTGTCGGTTCAGGAGGCCATTGCGGCCTACACGATCGGATCCGCATACGCTGAATTCCAGGAACATGAGAAGGGCTCGATCGAAGCCGGCAAGTTGGCCGACATGGTGCTTTTGAGCCAGGATGTGCTGCGCGTTGCGCCCGAAGCCATTCGCGACACGCACGTTCTGAAAACCTTTCTGGGCGGCGTCGAAATATACGGTTCGAATACAGCCAAGCCCTAAATATGGGCGAATGCGCCCTTTTTGGCTGCTGTAGGTTGGGCGGCGCGGCGCGATAATGCCGCATGAACCTTGTGCGGGCGCAGCGCGGCGCGGCTGCCGAAGAGCTGGCGGCGCAATACCTTACGGTGCGCGGTCTGAAAATTCTTGCGCGCAATCTACGCTGCAAGGCCGGCGAGCTCGACTTGGTGTGTCTCGAGGACGGCGTGATCGCCATCGTCGAGGTCCGCCAGCGCGCCGGCAAAGAGTTCGGCGGCGCATTGGCTTCAGTCACCCGCACCAAGCGACGCAAGATCATGCGCGCCGCGCAATTCTTTCTGCAGCGTGAGAAGGCATGGAAGAATCGGTCGATGCGCTTCGACGTGCTGGCGATCGAAGGGCTGCCGGACGGGGCGAATCGAATCGAGTGGGTCAAAGACGCTTTTCGCGTCGTTTAGCTTCAGGCCCCCGGCAGCAACGGCAGCCGGCTTCGCCGATGAAAGTATCCGAAGGTCACGGTAGCGGGCAAACCCAGCGAAGATTTGGCACCTGGCACGCTGCTCCAATTCCTTCTCCGTCGAGCCTTGTCGAGTACGTTGAGGTCGCCGCCTGACGACTGACGGCGATCGCCCGGCTCGCTTGCTACTTGACCACCTGCAGTTTCGGGCGCTTGGTCGCCGCGCTGGGCTTGCCGCCCCCGGTGGCCGCCGGCGGGCTGTCGTTCGGATCGGGATCCGCATCGCCCTCCGGAAATATCATCCCCTGCCCGGTCTCGCGCGCATAGATGCCGAGAATGGCGCGTACCGGAACCTGCACCGCGAAACCCACTCCGCCAAAGCGCGCCTCGAAGCTCACGAAGTCATTGCCCAGCTTGAGCATCTGGGTCGCGGAGAAGCTGACGTTGAGCACGATCTTGCCGTCTTTCACGTACTGGCGCGGCACCGTGACGCCCTCGGCGGCCGCATCCACCACGATGTGCGGCGTCTCGCCGCTGTCGGATATCCACTCGTGCAAAGCGCGCAGCAGGTACGGGCGCCGTGGCTTCAATGGCGCATTTCCCTTTCCACGTCGGACAAGCACGCGCGGAAGGTGGAACGGGCAAATATGGCATTCATATACTTGGTGATGGGCTGAGCCTGCGCCGGCAGCTCGATGCCGTAAGTGCGCAGACGCCACAAGATCGGCGCAATGCTCGCGTCGACCAGCGAGAATTCATCGCTCAGGAAAAACGGCTTGGCTTTGAACACCTCGGCGCTGGCGCAAATCGCCTCGCCCAATACCTTGCGGCTGTGTTCCGCGGTCTTGCTGGCGGGGTCAGTTTCGATGTCGCGGGCCAACGCGTACCAGTCGCGTTCGACCCGGTATAACGCCACGCGAAACTGCGCGCGCGTCACCGGATCGATCGGCATCAGCGGCGGATGCGGAAAGCGTTCGTCCAGGTATTCGATGATGACGCGCGAGTCGTATAGCACCAGATCGCGGTCCACCAGCGTTGGCACGCTGTGATAGGGATTCAGGTCGATCAAATCCTCAGGCAGTGCCTGCGGATCGACATTGACCAATTCGATGCCGATGCCTTTCTCGGCCAGAACCAGCCGCGTCCGATGGCTCCACGGATCAGCCGGTGCTGAAAAAAGCGTCATCACCGAACGACGTGCCACTAACCGGACCTCCTCGCGAATTCAAGGGGACGGCGCCCGCTTAAAATCAGTGGACGTCCTTCCAATATTCTTTCTTCAGCAAGTACGTGAATACAAAGAACGCCAACAAGAACAGCACCACGAAGATGCCCATCGACTGGCGCGTCGACTTGACCGGTTCGGCGGCATAGTCCAGGAAATTGACCATGTCCCGAACGTATTGATCATACTCCTCCGGCTTCATGGAACCGGGGATCATTGGCTCGACGCCCGCCAGAACCATTTTGGCGTTGCCGTGCGGGTCCTTCTCGTTTTTATAAGCCGGCTTTTGCAGTCCCTGGCGGTAGTAGAGGATGTGCGGCATGGCCGTGCCGGGCAGGTATAAATTGTTCACCCCCCATGGCCGCGTCTTATCCTGATAAAAGCCGTGCAGATACGAATACAAATAATTGGTGCCGCGCTCCCGGGCCATCAAGGTCAAATCCGGGGGTGGTTTGCCGAACCAGTCCGCCGAATCCGCCGGCATCGCGGTCGTGATTTCCTCGAACGGCTTGGCGCCCGTGAATATCAAATTGCTGGCAAGGTCCGCTTCGGGGATCTTGCAAGTCCGCCGCCAATCGGTTGTAGCGCAGGTACTTGAGCGAATGGCAGCCCGAGCAATCGTTCATGAAATTTCGCGCACCGCGCTGCAGGGACTCGATGTTGTTGATGTCGGTGCCCGCCTGCATCAGCGGAACCTCCCCTTCTTCGGCGAGCGCGGCGCCCGCGCAAAGGAGTCCAAAAGCGATCAAAACACTGGCTTTAAGCATGTCCCGTAACCCTTTCCGGCACCGGCTTCACGCGGTCGAATTTCGTGTACCAGGGCATCAGCAAGAAGAATGCAAAATAAATTGCGGTGCAGATCCGCGCCAAAATAGGATAGATGCCCGAGGGCGGCTTCATGCCGCACACCGCCAGGCAAATGAATGACAACGAAAACAGCGCCAGCATCACTTTGTAAATTGGACCCTTGTAGCGGATCGAACGCACCGGCGATCGATCGAGCCAGGGCGCGAAAAACAGCACGAAGACCGCGGCACCCATCACCATCACCCCCCATACCTGCGTGCCGAAAGCCGACGGAATGGCGCGCAACATGGCGTAAAACGGCGTGAAGTACCACACCGGCGTGATGTCGGGCGGGGTCTGCAAGGGATTGGCCGGTTCGAAATTCGGCGATTCCAGAAACAGGCCGAAGAAATTCGGCGCGAAGAAGATCACCGCCGCAAAAATGATCAGAAATCCGGCCGTCCCCATCAAGTCCTTGACGGTGTAATAGGGGTGGAAAGGCACGCCGTCGAGGGGATGCCCCTCCGCGTCCTTGTACTTTTTGATGTCGATGCCGTCCGGATTGTTGGAACCCACCTCGTGCAGCGCCATGATGTGCGCGACAACCAAGAACACCAGCGCCAGGGGCAGCGCCGCCACGTGCAGGGCGAAAAATCGATTCAAGGTGGGATCCGCGATGTTGTAGTCGCCGCGAATCCATTCGACCAAGGCGCCGCCGATGACCGGCAGGCTGCTGAACAGCGAGACGATGACCTGGGCGCCCCAATAGCTCATGTTGCCCCAGGGCAGCACATACCCCATGAACGCTTCGGCCATGAGCAACAAAAAGATCAAGCAGCCGAAGATCCAAACGAGTTCGCGCGGCTTGCGATGCGAGCCGTACAGCAGCGCGCGGAACATGTGCAGATAAACGACGATGAAGAAAGCCGAGGCGCCGGTGGTGTGCATGTAGCGGATCAGCCAGCCCCATTCCACATCCCGCATGATGTATTCGACCGAGGCGAACGCTTCGGCCGCGGACGGCTTGTAGCTCATCGTCAGGAAAATACCGGTCACGAGTTGATTTACGAGCACCAGCAGCGACAGCGCACCGAAGAAATACCAAAAATTGAAATTCTTCGGCGCGTAGTACTCGGCGAGTTGTTCCTTCCACAGTTTCGTCAGCGGAAAGCGCTGATCGATCCAGCCAATCAAGTGCTTTGCCGGTGCCGGCGGTCTCGGGTGCTGCGGCCATCGCTTACCTCTTGCTTTACGAAACGGGTTTGGAAGCGTCGTCGACGCCGATGACGATGCGCAAGTTCGCGCCGACAGCGTACGGCGGCACGGTCAGGTTCTTCGGCGCCGGCATGCTTCTTGAACACACGGCCCGACAAATCATATTTCGAACCGTGGCAGGGGCAGTAAAAGCCCCCGGGCCAGTTCGCGCCCAGGTCGGCGCCCGCGACTTGGAACGAATCGTTCGGCACGAAGGCGCCCAAGGGCGAGCAGCCCAAATGCGTGCACACCGCAAGCCCCACCCAGTACTCGGGATTTCGCGCGCGCACCGCCCCGGTCGCCTTGATGTAGGCCGGCTGCACCGAATCGTCGGAATTCGGATCCGCCAGCATGGCGTCGTGGTTGCCCAATTGATCGACTACCGCCTTGACGCGCCGTACCACGAAAACCGGCTGTCCGCGCCACACGACTTTCAACATTTGGCCGGCTTCGAGTTTCGACGCATCCACGTCGACCGGCGCACCCAAGGCTCTGGCGCGAGCGCTGGGATTCCATGAGGCGATGAAGGGGATGGCGGCAAAAGCGACGCCGATCACGCCGGTGCCGACCGTAGCTGCCGTCAGCAAACGGCGACGGCTGTGGTCTACGTCTTCACTCATGCGATCGCCCTCGAAAATGGTTGACAAATCTTCACGCAAACCCCTATGGCGTCAGTGTTTCCCAAAGAATATTGCGAGCGCATTATACACAGTTACGCAGGTCACCCTTAAGGCCGGGAGCCTGTCCGAGTATTCTTCGCGGCCGCCGGCGTGCACGGGAGCGATATTACTTGCAGAACACTCGCGTCCTTGTGAGTTTTTTGATCAGAGCGGTCGTGGTCGGCCTGGCCGTGGCATTTCTCGTGGTTTGGTGGAACCCGACGCTGTTGGGCGCACACACCGCCGGCTGCGCCGCCGGCGGCCGTGACGCCGGCCGCCGCGCGACACGCGCACAGCGCCAGCGCGCGCCGCAGCGCCAAGCCGGCGCCGCGTGCGCGCCGGTGGTCATGCAAAGTTTTGCCGACTCCGTGGCGCGCGCAGCTGCCGGCGGTGGTGAACATCTACACCGCCCGGGTGGTGCGGGAGCGCACTCAGAGCAGCGCCCCTTCAGTCAATTGTTCGGCGATTACTGGCCGAGCTATCGCCAGCGCGTCGAGCGCAGCTTGGGCTCGGGCGTGATCGTCGATGCGATGGGCACCATTGTGACGAATCAGCATGTCATCGCCGGCGCCGATTCGATCAGGGTGCAGCTTGCCGACGGACGCATCGCCGATGCCACGCATCGTTGGGCAAGACCCTGATACGGATCTGGCCATCCTCGAGCCTAAGGATCGGCAATCTGCCCGTCATGCCCTTGGGCCGATCCGATACCTTGCGGGTCGGCGATATCGTGCTGGCCATCGGCAATCCCTATGGCGTGGGCCAGACCGTGACGCAGGGAATCGTGAGTGCCACGGGGCGCGGCCAGCTGGGTCTGGCGACCTTTGAGAACTTCATTCAAACCGACGCGGCCATCAATCTCGGCAACTCCGGCGGCGCGCTCATCGATGCGCATGGCGATCTGGTCGGCATCAATACCGCCGTGCTCAACCGAACTTATGGAGGACCCGAGGGCATCGGCTTTGCGATTCCCGTCAATCTGGTGCGCGGTGTGATGGAACAAATCCTCCTGAACGGCCACGTGGTGCGCGGCTGGCTGGGATTCATGCCGCAGGACCTGAGCGAAGAACAGGCGGCGCAGATCGGCACGGCGGGCGGCGGCGTCACCGTGGTCAACATCATGGTGAAGAGCCAGGCTTATCAGGCCGGCATGCGGCCCGGCGATCTGATCACCGCCCTGGGGGGCGAAGCTGTGCACAACGCGCAAGATCTGGTGGCGCGCGTTTCGGCGCTAAAACCCGGCGCCGAGGTGGAACTCGAAGGCCGTCATGCGGCGCAAAGCTACAAACCCAACTTGACGGTGCTGGAACGGCCCACCCGGCCGATTCAACCCCCTTGAGGCTTGGCGCTCAGGCCTCCCGCGCCTCAAGGGGTGCGGCGGATTTTCGCCCCCAACTGCTGCAGTTTCTCCTCGATCGCCGCATAGCCGCGGTCGATGTGATAGATGCGCTCGATTTCGGTGCGGCCGTCCGCCACCAGCGCCGGCCAGCACCAGGCTCGCCGAGGCGCGCAAATCCGTGGCCATGACCGGCGCCGCGGTCAGCCGTTCGACCCCCTTGATGATGGCGGTATTGCCTTCCAGGCGGATCTCCGCCCCCATGCGCCGCATTTCCAGCATGTGCATGAAGCGATTCTCGAAAATCGTTTCGATGATGGTGCCGACGCCGTTCGCCACGGTGTTGAGCGCCGCGAACTGCGCCTGCATGTCGGTGGGAAACGCCGGGTATGGCGCCGTTCGAATGTCCACGGCAACGGGCCTTTTGCCGCGCATGTCGACCTCGATCCACGAGTCGCCCACCTCGACGCCGGCGCCGGCCTCCTTGAGCTTGTCGATGACGGCATCGACGTGATCCGGCCGCGTATTCTTTACCCGTATGTGGCCGCCGGTGATCGCACCCGCCACCAGATAGGTGCCCGTTTCAATTCGATCGGGCAGCACTTCGTATGCCGTGCCATTCAGGCGCTTCACGCCCTCGATGACGATCCGGTCGGTACCTGCACCCTTGATCTTGGCGCCCATGGCGATCAAGAAATTTGCCAGATCAACCACCTCGGGCTCGCGCGCGGCATTCTCGAGGACCGTCTCGCCCTCGGCCAAGGTCGCCGCCATCATGAGATTCTCGGTGCCGGTGACGGTCACGGTCTCCAGCACCAGCCGCGCGCCTTTCAACTTCGCGGCTCGCGCTTTGATATAGCCGTTCTCGATGTGAATGTCGGCGCCCATGGCCTGCAGACCGGCCACGTGGATGTTGACCGGACGCGCGCCGATCGCGCAGCCGCCGGGCAAGGACACATCCGCCGTGCCGAAGCGCGCCAACAACGGTCCCAGCACCAAGATGGATGCACGCATGGTCTTCACCAGTTGGTAGGGCGCGAAGTATTCCTTGATGGTCGAGGCATCGACTTCGATGCGCATCTTTTCATCGATGGTCACCGACACGCCCATGCGCCCGAGCAGCTCGATCATGGTGGTGACATCCTGCAGATGCGGCACGTTCGAGACCGTCACCGGACCGTCCGCCAGCAAGCAGCCGGCGAGAATCGGCAGCGTTGCATTCTTGGCGCCCGAGATGCGGATCTCGCCCTCGAGCGCGATGCCGCCATGTATTTGTAGTTTATCCACGGCCCTGCCTTGCGTACTCATCCGGCGTGAAGACCTGCAGCGCGAGAGCGTGAATTTCGGTGCCCACTGCCGCGCCGAGGGTCGAATACACCATTTGATGGCGCTGAATCGGCTTCTTGCCGATGAAAGCGGGCGCGATGACCACGGCCTCGAAGTGCACATTGTCCTCGCTGGTCACCATGGCATGACTGCCGCCCAAACCATCCTCGATCAGTTGCGCTATCTGTTGTGGATTCATGCCGTCTCCTAAAAATTTACACAAGCTTACCTGTATTATTCGCAGATGAATTCCGACTACACGGACGAGGACCTCGTCGAGCTCGGCCGCCAGGCGCTGAACGTCGAAATCGACGGTCTGCGCGCGCAGCTGCCCCGTCTCGGGTCGGATTTTGCACGCGCCTGCCGCATTTGTCTTAACTGTCGGGGCCGGATCGTCGTGACCGGCATGGGCAAATCCGGCCATATCGGCGGCAAAATCGCCGCCACTCTCGCCAGCACCGGTACGCCCGTCGTTTTTCGTGCATCCCGGCGAGGCCAGCCACGGCGATGTCGGGATGATCACGCGCGACGATGCGGTGCTGGCGCTGTCGAATTCCGGCGAAACCGCTGAAATTCTCACCATACTGCCGGTGATCAAGCGGCTGGGAGTTCCCTTGATCGCCTTCACGGGAAATTCGGATTCGGCTCTGGCGCGTATCGCCAGCGTGCACTTGGACATCCGCGTGCCGGCGGAGGCCTGCCCTCTGAACCTCGCCCCCACCGCCAGCACCACGGCGGCGCTCGCGGTGGGCGATGCGTTGGCGGTCGCGCTATTGAAAGCGCGCGGTTTCACCGAAGAGGACTTCGCGCGTTCGCATCCCGCCGGCGCCCTGGGACGCCGCCTGCTGTACGTGAAGGACGTGATGCGCACCGGCACGCAGATACCCACCGTTCGGGTCGACACCACGCTGGCCGAAGGGCTGCTCGAAGTCACCTCCAAGGGCCTCGGCATGACCGCGATCGTCGACGACTCGATGCACGTGCTCGGCGTATTCACGGACGGCGATTTGCGCCGCGCGCTCGATCGCGCCGCGGATTTGCGTACCACCCGCATGGATCAAGTGATGACGGCCGGGCCGAAGTCCGTGCTGCCCTCGACGCTCGCCGCGGAGGCGGTGCACTTGATGGAGACGCACCGCATTACCTCCCTGGTCGTGCTCGACGATGAGGGCAGGCTGGTCGGGGCGCTGAACGTGCACGATCTGCTGCGCGCGGGCGTATTTTGAAAGCACGCACCGCCACGCCGCTCGCGAAGATCGAGCTGCTGATCTTGGACGTCGATGGCGTCCTGACCGACGGACGGCTGTACTTCGGCGCCAAGGGAGAGGCGCTCAAGGCATTTCACGTCCGCGATGGCCACGGCATCAAGCTGCTCATGTCCGCCGGCGTGCAGGTGGCGGCCTTCAGCGGCCGCCGTTCTGCGGCGGCGGCGGCACGCCTGCGCGAACTGCGCGTGCCCAGCGTGGTCCAAGGCTGCAGCGACAAACTGCTGGCACTTCATAATCTGACCAAGCGTCTCAAGGTTGATCCGTTGAATTGCGCTTGCATCGTCGACGACACGCCCGACCTGCCGTTGATGTCGGCGGTCGGGCTGGCGGCGGCGGTCGCGGACGCGCACCCCATCGTGGTGTCCGCCGCACACTGGGTTGCACGCTCGCCCGGAGGCTTGGGCGCCGTGCGCGAGCTGTGCGATGCCATTTTGCGCGCCCGCGCCGGCGGCGCTTGATGTTGTTTCGCTTCTTTACGGTGCTTGCGGTCGCGGCCCTGGTGATCATCACCTGGATATGGAGTTCGCCCGCACATCGCCCCAGCGACTTAGGCAGCGCCAATCAAAGCGAATTGCCCGGCTATTTTTTCAAGAACGCCATTCTCACCGATTACGACGCGGCGGGGGCGCCCAGCATCCGCGTCGAGGCTGAGCGCATCGATCAAATCGATCATGGGAACGAAGTGGCGTTGTACAACGTGCGCGTCAACTATGACGCGCCGGGTGGCCAGACGTGGGTGCTGTTCGGCGACACGGCGCATGTTCAACCCGGCGGCAAGATCATCGACGTCGCCGGCAACGTGCGGCTGCAGGGTGAGAATCCCGGCACGCCGGGCACCGCGGTGATCCGCACCGACCTTTTGAGCTACAACGTTTCCGACAGTATCGCGAGCACCAAGAGCGACGTGCGCATCGATTACGGCGGCCACATTCTCACCGCGCGCGGTCTGAGTGCGAATTTGAAAGAGCGCACGATGCGCCTAGAATCCAAGGTCAATGGCCGTTTCCTCCCGTAATCTCGCCGCCCTCGTCGCGCTGCTCGCGCCGCTGGCGCAGGCGAACGCTGCGTCCCCGGCGTCCGCAAGCGCCGCGCGCGACCGCCAGCTGCCGATACTGATGGAATCGCAGTCCGCAGCGATCGACTTGAAGACCAACAGCGCGGTCTTCACCAAGATCCGCATCTCGCAGGGAGGCATGTCGATCAGCGCCGATCAAGGCCAGGCAAGCCAGCCGAGCTCCCAGGATTTGTATTTCAAGAACAATGTCTGGAATTTTCGCGGCAACGTTAAAATCGCGGTCGAGCAAGGGCAGCTGTTCTCCGACGACGCGCAGATCACCTTTGTCAACAACGTACTGAGCAAGGCCGTCGTCAACGGCAAGCCCGCCTCCTTCGAGCAGACGGTCACGAAAACCGGCAAGCCCGCCACGGGCCACGCGGACACCATCGATTATGATGCGGCAAAACACCTGGTGCGATTCTTGAAGGACGCCTATTTGAGCAACGGCGACCATGAGATCACCGGGCAGTCGCTGAAGTACGATGTGCTGGCGCAAAAGGTCATCGCAGAGGAATCCGAACAGAATTCGCAGCGAGTCCATATCATCATCACGCCGCCGCCGCCGAAGACGGCGCCGCCCAAATCCAATCCATGAGCGTATTGCGGGCGTTGGAACTCGCCAAAAGCTACAAATCACGGCAGGTGCTGCGGGATTTGTCCCTGGAAGTCGAGAGCGGAGAGGTCGTCGGGTTGCTCGGACCGAACGGCGCCGGCAAAACCACCGCCTTCTACATGATCGTCGGACTGACCCGCTGCGAACATGGCGAGATTTTCCTGGACAACAAGGATATCACCCGCCTGCCCATGCATCGTCGCGCCCAATTGGGCTTAGGGTATTTGCCTCAAGAACCCTCCGTTTTCCGCAAACTGTCGGTCGCCGACAACATCATGGCCATCCTGGAGACCCGGCCCGGTCTCGATGACGCAGGCCGCACCGCCCGGCTGAAGGAACTGCTGGGTGAGCTGCACATCGGCCATGTGCGCGACAGCTTGGGGATGAGTCTCTCGGGCGGGGAGCGTCGCCGGGTCGAAATCGCCCGCGCTTTGGCGGCCGACCCCCAATTCATGCTGCTGGATGAGCCGTTTGCGGGCGTCGATCCGCTCTCCGTCGCGGATATACAACGAATAATCAAGCACTTGTCCGACAAAGGCATCGGAGTGTTGATTACGGATCATAATGTGCGGGAGACCTTGGGTATTTGCGCCAGAGCCTATATCGTCAGTCAAGGCAGTGTCCTCGCCTCTGGATCTGCGGACCAGATTCTTGCCAACCCGCAGGTGCGTGAGGTGTACTTGGGCCAGGACTTCAAGTTATAGGTTTAGGTTCGAAAGAAATATGTTGAAGCCAAGTCTGCAGCTTCGCATCGGTCAACAGCTGACCATGACGCCGCAGTTGCAGCAAGCGATTCGACTGCTGCAGCTTCCCTCGCTCGACTTGCAGGCGCATGTGCGCGAGACCCTCGAAACCAACGTGATGCTGGAGGGAGAGGAAGAAACCGAGGCGGCGGATCCGGTGCGCGAGCGCGAAGAATTGCCGGTACGGCTCGATGAGAAATATGCCGAATTGGATGGCATCAGCACGCCGGCGGATCAGCGCGAAACCCCGGAAGTGGAGATTGCCGACGAGGCATGGGGCGAACAGACCAGCGGCCCGTCCGAACGAAATTACTCCGGCGACGACGATCGCAGCAGCGATTTCAGCGACCAACACGGCCAAACCTTGCAGGAGCAGCTGATCGAGCAGTTGGAACTTGCCAAGCTTTCCCCGATCGACATGGCCATCGCCCGCGTCATCTCCGACGCCATTACCGATGATGGCTACCTCAACGATTCTCTCGAGGATGTGCGCCTGAGCCTGTTGCCCGAAATCGAGGCGGCGCCCGCGGACGTGGAGCGGGTGCTCGGCATCGTTCAATCGCTCGAGCCCGCCGGCGTGGCTGCGCGCAATCTCGGCGAGTGCATTGCGCTGCAACTCAAACAACTGGACCCGGAGACACCCGCGCGGGATGTCGCGATCCGGGTGGCCATCGAGCACCTGGATTTGGTCGCCAGCCAGCAGCTCGCGCTGCTGCGGCGTCAGCTGCGCTGCAGCGAAGGCGACCTGGAAATGGCACTGGCATTGGTGCGCTCCTGCCATCCGCGGCCCGGCGCCGCGGTCAATCCGACCCAGGCGCAATACGTCATCCCGGATGTTTTCGTGCGCCGCACCGACCACGGCTGGACCGTGGAAATCAATCAAGCCACCGTGCCGCGGGTACGCGTCAATCAGAGCTACGCCAATTTGATATCGCGCGCGCCCGATCACGCCATGCTGCGCACCCAATTGCAGGAGGCGCGCTGGCTGATGCGCAGCCTGGAAATTCGCAATGAGACTTTGGTGAAAGTGGCGCGCTGCATCGTGCAGCGCCAGACGAGTTTTTTCGAAATCGGCGAAGAAGCGATGGAACCGCTGATCTTGAAGGATGTGGCCGAGGCGGTCGAGATGCACGAGTCGACCATCTCGCGCGTCACCACCGCCAAGTACATGCACACGCCGCGCGGCGTGTTCGAATTCCGCTATTTCTTTTCGAGCCATGTCGACGCGGCGGACGGCACCGAAATGTCATCGATCGCCATTCGCGCCAAGATCAGGAAGCTGATTTCGCAGGAGAATCCAGAAAATCCGCTGAGCGATGCCAAGCTGGCGGAGATTCTGTCGCAAGAGGGCATACCGGTGGCCAGGCGCACGGTTGCCAAATACCGCGAGGGCATGCAGATCGCGCCGTCGAACGAGCGCAAGAGAGCGGCTGCCCGCGCGTCTTAAAGTGAAAGGAGGAAACATGCAATTGGATCTCAGCGGTCATCATGTGGAAGTCACCGCCGCCTTGCGCGGCTATGTTCTCAAGAAATTCGAGCGCATCTCGCGGCATTTCGAGCAGCTCATCGACGTCCACTGCGTCCTCACGGTCGAAAAAATGAGCCACAAGGCCGAAGCCACCTTGATGGTGCGCGGGAACAAGATCTACGCGGATGCAACCGAAGAGAATATGTATGCCTCCATCGACGCGCTGGCCGACAAGCTCGACCGCTGCGTCAAGAAGCACAAGGAAAAGAACTGCGACCACCGCGCCGAGGATGTCCTCAAGGCCCGCTGACGGGCCGGCGCAAGACACCCGGACGGGCTGCTCATGTCAATGCGGCTGATCATCGTGAGCGGGCTCTCCGGCTCGGGCAAGAGCGTTGCTCTGCACATGCTGGAAGACATCGACTTCTACTGCGTCGACAACATTCCCGCGGCCCTGCTCAAGGCCTTCATCTCCCATACGGTCCGCGGCATGGACGATACCTACCCGCGGACCGCCGTGGGCCTGGACGCGCGCAATCGAGCCGGCGAAATCGAAACCATCCCCGCATTGGTCGCGGAGCTGCGCCGCAGCAACATCAACTGCGAAGTGATCTACCTGCATGCCGCCGAGGAGGTGCTGCTCAAACGCTATGCCGAGACCCGGCGCAAGCATCCGCTGGTTAGCGGGGAGATCGGCTTGCGCGAAGCGATCGCTTTGGAGCGCAAACTGCTCGAGCCCATCATCGTTGCGGCGGACTGGGTCATCGATACCTCGAGCATGAGCGTGCATGCGCTGCGCGAACTCATACGTGAGCGCATCGAACGGCGGCGCGAAGGCCAGCTTTCGCTGATGTTCGAGTCTTTCGGCTACAAGCACGGCATTCCGGGCGATGCGGACTTCGTTTTCGACGTGCGCAGTCTGCCGAACCCTCATTGGGAAACCGCCCTGCGCAAGTTGAACGGCCGCGATCCGGCCGTCATGGAATACCTCGCGGGCTTCGCGAGCGTGCGCAGCATGATTGCGGATCTGACCGCATTCCTGGAAAAGCGCCTGAGCGAGTTCTCGCAGGCGAATCGCAGTTACTTGACCATTGCCATCGGTTGCACGGGCGGCCAGCATCGCTCCGTTTATATCGCCGAACAGCTCGCGGAACACTTCCGCAAATCGCACCCGCAAGTCCTGACGCGGCACGACTCGCTGCAAAAGGCCTGAGAGTGGCGCCAAGCCATAAATGCGGCGCGTTTGCGGCGCTCATATTGACGGCGGCCGCGATTCGGCCGGGCGTTGCGCAGGTTGCGGAGCCGAGCGCTCCGCCTTCGGCCGCGGATGACTATGCAGCTCATATCCTCGCCGGTATCGGCGATCAGGGGCGAGATCAGCATCAGCCCTATGTGACCGCGGGCGATCGCACCTACCTGATCGGCACCCAGGATGGAAATTTTCCGGACATGGGTCAGCACGTGCCGGGGGAAATGGGCGGATTATGGCTGCCTCCGATCAAGCTCATCGACGGCTTCGAGGCGCGAATCGCCGAGCCGGGCGGCGCCGCGGAAATTCGGCTCGCGCGAAGCGCGCAGATGATCACCTATCCTTATGGGACCCTTTTCCGGTATGGCCGGGTGCTAGACGGGCTGGAAGTCGAACGCTTTCAGTTCGCTCCCGATCAGCGGCCGGGCATGATCGTTCAATACCGATTCAAGAACAGCTCCGCACGTGCGCGGCGGCTGCGCTTCCAGTGGTCCGTCAAGACGGATCTGCGCCCCAATTGGTATGCGGATCATCTCGGAATCCGCGATGGCGAGGATGCCGTTGAGTGGCGTGCCGCCGAAGGCGTGTTCATCGCCCGAGATTTGTCCAACCCGTGGTTTTGCGTCTGGGGCGCGGTGGCCGGCACGGATGCACGGCGCGTCGAGCATCCGGATCCGATCCCCACCGGCGGCCGCGGCGTCACGGCCGCGGCCGGCTACACGGTCGAGGTCGGTGCGCACGCGAGTTCCACCCTGACATTCGTCGTCTCCGGCTCGGCGACCGATGAGAGCGCTGCCCTCGCAGCTTACCGCGATCTGGCCCAGCACCATGCGGCGCTGCTGACGCAAAAGGTCGCGCACTACGAGGCCATCACCCAACGGGCCCGCATAAGGATTCCGGACCAACACCTGCAGGATGTCTACAACTGGACCCGGATCAACATGGAGTGGCTGATCCGGGATGTTCCCGGGGTCGGCCGCGGCTTGAGCGCCGGCTTCATGGAATATCCGTGGTGGTTTGGAACCGAGACCTATTCGCTGCAAGCGCTCATGCGCAGCGGCGACTTCGAACTGGTCAAACAGACGCTCAGGCTGCTTCGAGCCCAATCGAGCAAGGTGAACGCCAACGGCCGGATCGCGCATGAAATCACGGCCGATGGCGCGGTGGCGAACCCCGGCAATACTCAGGAGACGGCGCAATTCGTCATGACGGTGGGTCAGCTATTGGACTGGAGCGGCGATCTGGACTTTGCGCGCGAGATGTATCCGGCCATGCAGAAGGGTATCGAGTGGCTGCTGGGCGCCATGGACCAAAATAAGGACCTGTTCCCGGAAGGGTACGGCATCATGGAAGTGTACGGTTTGAACGCCGAGCTGATCGATGTGGCGGTATACACGCAGCAGGCTCTGGCGGCGGCGGCGCGGGTCGCCGCAGCATTGAACGATGCGGAGGCGAAAAGCCGGTATGCCAAGCTGGCCGCCGAACTGAAGGAGAGGATCAATCAGCGCTTTTGGATTGAACGCGACGCCACCTACGGCGACTTTTACGGCAGCCGTTCACAGGCGATCACCGCCGCGGAGGGGGCCATCAAACAGCTTGGCCTCAAGAGCGGGGCTCTCACGCCGAGAGAAAAAGACCTGATCGCGCACTACGAAGCGCTGAAGGCGCAGTTCTCGAGCATGCCGGAGACGAACAGGGCGTGGATCACCAACGAAAACTGGGTCATCGCCACGCCGCTGGAAACCGGCATCGCGCCGCGGGCGCGGGCGCTTCCCCTGCTGGACAAGATTCGGCGCGAGAACACCGGCGAGTACGGACCCTACCTCTCGGCCATCGACCGGCGATCGATGATGACGATCTCCACCGGCGTCGAGGCGGTTGCGGAAGGTAAGTATGGACGTATCGACCAAGCGATGTGGTATGTGGACCGCATCGTGCAAACCTTCAACCGCGTAACACCGGGCTCGATCTCGGAAATGATGCCAGACCATGGCTGTTTCACGATCGCCTGGACCAGTTATGGCATCGTGCTGCCGTTGATCGAGGATGTCTTCGGCTTCCAGCCCGATGCGGCGAATAAAAGCATCGTGCTCGAGCCCCATTTGCCCACCGGCTGGGAGGACATCAGTATCGAGAATCTGCCCATCGGCACCAACCTCGTTGCTTTTTCGCGCCGCAAAACGCGGAACGGACGTCATTTACGATATTGAATCCAAAGAGAGCGGGTGGAGCTTCGTGCTTCGAGGAGCCGCATTGCCGCACAGCCGGTATTTTCTCAACGGCCGTCCGGCGAATGATGCGTCTGCCGGCATCCGTATGGCGGGGACGAAGAACCGGGTGCTGATTCCTTCCACGCCCTAGGGGCCTAGCTGCCCGGCGCCGCCTGCTGGCTGCGCTCCGCGCGGAAATGGCGGGCATTCTCCAATTGCAAAAAGTCGCGGATCTCCCCTGAGCGGGCTTTGGCATCCTCGTAGCCCATGTCGATCATTTCGCGCGTGAAGCCGCGCTCGAACAGCAAGTAGCTGAGCAGCAACGAGTTGGGCGCGTTGTGGGCGCCCAACGCACGCATCAGCGTCCTCATGGCGCGCGGCAGTTCAGCGACGTGGCGGCGCGCGATTTCGTTCACGTCCCGCGTCGGCGTGATCACCAGCGTGTCAATCGGCTGCATGTCGGCGCTTTCGTTGTAGCGGTTGATGCGCTCGAGGTTGGCGTTCAGCGTATCCATGAACAGCGAATCCAGCATGAAGCCGAACATCTGGCTGAAGGTGGGCTCTACCGGCCGCCGGCGCGGCTGCGGGCCGCGGGGCACCGGATCATTGACGCCGATGATCACGAGACGCGTGGCGCCGAGCAGTATCGCCGGACTCAAGGGCGAAGTCTGGCGCATGGCGCCGTCGCCGAAATAAGCGCCATTGAGCAGCACCGGGCGGAACAGAAAGGGAATGGCGAAGACTCGCCATCAGATGATCCAGCGTCAATGTGGCGCGCACGCCCTTGCGATAAACGCGCGTCCACGGCTCCGCCGTCGGCTCCGCGGCGAAGAAAGTCACCGAGTCCGCATCGCCGTAGCAAGTCGCGCTGATGCCGACGGCGTGCAAGTGCGTCTTGTACAAGCTGCGCGGAATGCCGTCGAAATGCAGATGCGTGCGCAGCAGCTGCCACAGCGGTGCATTGTCGAACAAGGAATGCGGCGGCTGCACCAGCCAACCGCCGGTGAGAAACGCCAGGAACCAATGCAGCCCCGATCTCACCATGCTGAGCGCGTCCGCCTTGAACACGTGATGCACCCGAAATTCGCGCCACACTCGCTCGATCGCATAAATGGAACGGCGGAAATGCGCGGCATCCGATGCCAGCGCGATGGCGCTCACGGCGCCCGCCGAGGTGCCGGTAATGATGGGGAAAGGACAGGCCGAACCGCGCCGCAGCAGATCCGCGATGCCCTTGAGCACGCCGACCTGGTAGGCCGAGCGGGCACCGCCGCCCGTCAACACCAGGCCGAGCTGTCGGGGCTCCGGAATCACGTCAGCGCGTCTATGAGGTCGTCGAGCCCGGCCAGCGTCAAGGGATACATGCGGCCCTCGAGCATGTCGCGCGTCATGTCGATCGAGGCGGTCTGACGCCAGCGCGACTGCGGCTGGGGATTGATCCAAGCGAATTTCGGATACTGTTTCATCAGGCGCTCCAGCCACACGCTGCCCGGCTCTGGATTCCAATGCTCCACGCTGCCGCCGGCATGCGTGATTTCGTAGGGGCTCATGGTCGCATCGCCCACCAGAATCAGCTTGTAGTCCGGACCGTAGGTACGGATGATTTCCGTGGTGCCGACGTGCTCGTTGAAGCGCCGCCGATTGTCCTTCCACAACGATTCGTACACGAAGTTGTGAAAGTAATAGTGTTCGAGATGCTTGAACTCGCTGCGCGCCGCGGAGAACAATTCCTCGCAGGTCTTGACGTGATCGTCCATCGATCCGCCGATATCCGAGCAGCAAGAGTATCTTGATGACGTTCTTGCGCTCGGCCTGCATTTTGATGTCGAGCCAGCCGCCCGAGCGCGCGGTGGCGTCGATGGTGTCGGCCAACGCCAATTCGTCGGGCACGCCGCGCCGCGCAAAGCGGCGCAGGCGCCGCAGCGCGATCTTGATGTTGCGCGTGCCCAATTCCACCTTGTCGTCGAGGTTGGCGAATTCGCGCTTGTCCCAAACCTTGACGGCGCTGCGGTTGCGCCCGCCATCCTGGCCGATACGCACGCCCTCCGGGTTGAAACCGTAGGCCCCATACGGCGAGGTTCCCGCCGTGCCGATCCACTTGTTGCCGCCCTGATGGCGCTCCTTCTGCTCCTCGAGACGCTTCTTCAGCGTTTCCATCAGCTTGTCCCAGCCGCCGAGAGCCTCGATCTGCGCCTTCTCTTCGTCGGTAAATTCGCGCACCGTGAGCTTTTCCAGCCAATCGGGCGGCAGCTGCCGCTGCAATGCGGCGAAAACGTCCTCGACGCCCTTGAAGTGCGCCGCAAAGGCGCGGTCGTAGCGGTCGTAGAACTTCTCGTCCTTGACCAGACAGGTCCGCGCCAAATAGTAAAAGCGCTCGGCGCTCAAGTCGCCCAAACCGGCCTTGAGCGCCTCGAGCAGAGTCAATAATTCGGTGATCGAGACCGGGACGCCGCTCTTGCGCAGCAGAAAAAAGAACTTAACGAGCATTCCGGCGGTGCAGAAAGACCAGCTGCTCGAACAAGTGCACGTCCTGCTCGTTCTTCAGAAGCGCGCCGTACAGCGGCGGAATCAGCTTCTTGGCATCATCGCTGCGCAACGCTTCCGGGGAAATATCCTCGGTGACCAGCAGCTTGATCCAGTCGAGCAGTTCCGAGGTGGTCGGCTTTTTCTTCAAGCCGGGCGTTTCGCGGATCTTGAAGAAGGTCGTCAGCGCCTCGTGCAGCAGCTCGCGCTTCAAATCCGGAAAATGCACGTCGACGATTTGCGTCATGGTCGCGGCATCGGGGAAGCGGATGTAGTGAAAAAAGCAGCGCCGCAAAAACGCGTCGGGCAATTCTTTTTCGTTGTTGCTGGTGATCACGATGATCGGCCGATGCTTGGCGCGCACCGTCTCGTGAGTCTCATAGACGTAGAACTCCATCCGGTCCAGCTCGCGCAGCAGATCGTTCGGAAATTCGATGTCCGCCTTGTCGATTTCATCGATGAGCAGCACCGGCTGCACGTCGCAATCGAAGGCCTCCCACAAATTGCCCTTGAGGATGTAGTTGCGGATGTCCTGGACCTTCGGATCGCCGAGCTGCGAATCGCGCAGGCGCGACACCGCGTCGTATTCGTACAATCCCTGCTGCGCCTTGGTGGTGGATTTGATGTGCCACTCGAAAAACGGCTTGTCCAGGGCGCGCGCGATTTCATTCGCCAGCAGCGTTTTTCCCGTCCCGGGCTCGCCCTTGATCAGCAAGGGGCCGCGACAGCACCACCGCGGCGTTGACCGCCGCCATCAATTCTTCGGTCGCTATGTATCGATCGGTGCCGCGAAATTCGTTGGCCATTTTGCAGCTACTTTCGCGTGACGCGCAGGATTTGCATGGAATTGGTGCCGCCGGAGATGCCGCTGAGTTCGCCCTTGGTGAGAATGATGTGATCGTTTTCGAGCACCAATTTCTGTCCCAGCAGCAGGCGGAAAATCGAGAAATACACGGCTTCGCCGCGGTCCTCGACATCGTAGGCGACCGGATAAACGCCGCGGTACAAGGTGACGCGGCGGCGCGTGTTCTCATGCCGGGTAAATGCATAGATGGGGATATCCGAGCGCACCCGCGACATCCACAGCGCCGTCGAGCCCGATTCGGTCAGGGCGACGATGGCTTTCACGTGCAGGTGATTCGCGGTATACATCACCGCGGACGCGATGGCCTCATCCGTGTGCGCGAAGAATCCGCTTTGGCGCTGGCGCGCGCGGACATGCTCCACTTCGTACTTTTCGGCCCCGACGACGATCTGCGCCATGGCTTCCACCACCTTGGCGGGATGCCGGCCGGAGGCCGTCTCCGCGGACAGCATGACGGCATCGGTTCCGTCCATGACGGCATTGGCGACATCGGACACTTCGGCGCGGGTGGGAATCGTCGCGGTGATCATCGACTCCATCATCTGCGTGGCCATGATCACCACTTTGTTCTGATGCCGGGTCTCCTGAATGATCAGTTTCTGCAAGCCGGCGAGTTCGGCGAAGCCCATTTCGACGCCCAGATCGCCGCGCGCCACCATCACGCCATCGCTGGCTTTGACGACGGCGGCGAGATTCTTGATCGCTTCCGCGCGCTCGATCTTGGCGACCAGCAGACCGTGGCCGCCGGCCTGGCGCAGCAAACCGCGGGCCTCATCCATGTCGGCGGCGTCGCGCGGAAACGAGATGCCCAGGTAGTCCACCTTCAGGCGCGCCGCCGTGACGATGTCCTCGCGATCCTTGTCGGTCAGCGCGCCGGCGGACAGTCCGCCGCCCTGCCGGTTGATGCCCTTGTTGTTGCCGAGTTCGCCGCCCACCAGCACGCGGGTCTTGATGCGCGGGCCGTCGATCCCCACCACCCGCAAGCTGATCTGGCCATCGTTCAAAAGCAGCACGTCGCCGGCGAACACGTCGGTCGGCAGTTTTTTGTAGGCGATTCCCACCGAGTGTTCCGTGCCCGCATCGACCGCGAGCGACGCGTCCAGGGTGAACTCGGCGCCGTCCTTCAATTCGATTTTTCCCGCTGCGAAGCGATCGATGCGGATCTTGGGGCCCTGCAGATCGCCGAGCACGCCCACGTAACGGCCTGCGTGGCGCGCGGCCTCACGCACCAGTTCAACCCGGCGCGCATGATCGGCAACCACGCCGTGCGAGAAATTCAAACGCACCACATCGACGCCGGCGCGCACCATCTCCTCCAGCACCGCCGGATCGTCCGTGGCAGGACCCAAGGTCGCGACAATTTTGGTGCGTCTGAGGCCTGAGTTCATGCGGCACGCTGCTCGAGTATTTCGACCGCGGGAAGCTTTTTGCCTTCGACGAACTCCAGGAAAGCGCCGCCGCCGGTGGAAATGTAGGAAATGCTGTCCTCGATGCCGTATTTCTCGATGGCGGCCAGAGTGTCGCCGCCCCCTGCCAGAGAAAAGGCCTTGCTGCGGGCAATGGCCGTCGCCAGTGTCCGCGTGCCTTCGCCGAATTGCGCGAATTCGAACACCCCCACCGGGCCATTCCACAGGATGGTGCCGGCGGAGGCCACCAGCGCCGCGATCGCTTCGGCCGAATCGGGGCCGATGTCCAGAATCATGTCCTCGGCGGATACCTCGCGCACGTCCTTGACGTCGGCTTCGGCCTTCGCCGAGAACTCCTTCGCCACCACCACATCCGTCGGCATGGGAATGACGATGCCGCGTTTTTTCGACTGCTCGAGCAACCGCCTGCAAATGTCCAGCATGTTCGGCTCGTACAACGATTTGCCCACGTTGAAGCCCAGGGCGGCAAGAAAAGTATTGGTAATGCCGCCGCCGACGATGAGCTGGTCCACCTTGCTCAACAAAGATTCGAGCACCGTGAGCTTGGTTGAGACCTTGGAGCCGGCGACGATGGCCAACAGCGGCCGCGCGGGCTTCTCGAGCGCGGTCTCGAGCGCCGACAGCTCGCTGACCAGCAGAGGGCCGGCGCAAACGACCGGCGCATACTTTGCGACCCCGTGCGTGCTGGCTTCGGCACGATGCGCGGTGCCGAAGGCGTCCATGACGTAGATGTCGCACAGCGCCGCCATGCGCCGCGACAACTCATCGGCATCCTTCTTTTCACCCTTGTTGAAGCGCACGTTTTCCAACAGCACGATTTCGCCGGGGCCGACTTCGACCCCGTCCAGCCAATCCTTCTTCAAGGCGACCGGAACGCCGAGCAGTTGCGCCAGGCGCTTTGCCACCGGCGCCAGGGAAAATTCCTCCGCATACTTGCCCTCTTCGGGACGCCCGAGATGCGACATGACGAGCACCCGCGCCTTCGCGGTGAGGGCCGCCTGAATGGTGGGCAGCGCCGCGCGGATGCGCGCGTCGCTGCTCACCGCGCCGCCTTGGATCGGCACGTTCAAATCCTCGCGAATCAGCACCCGCTTGCCGCGCAGATCCAGGCTGGACATTTTGGTGATGTTCAAGCGGGGCTCTTACTTGGCGTTCGCCCAGGCCGCCGTCGTATCGAGCATGCGGTTGGAAAATCCCCACTCGTTGTCGTACCACGAGCAAGCCTTCACGAGCGTCCCCTCGATGACCTTGGTCAGGGTCGCATCGTAGGTGGATGAGGCGGGATCGTGATTGAAGTCCACAGACACCAGCGGTTGATCGTTGTAGGCGAGAATGCCCTTCAGCGGCCCATTTGCCGCCGCCTTGATGGCATCGTGAATCTCCTGCACGCTGGTTTTGCGGGCTGCGGTGAAGCTCAAATCGACCAATGAGACGTTGATCGTCGGCACGCGGATCGCGAAGCCGTCGATCTTGCCTTTCAGCTCGGGCAACACCAGGCCGACCGCCGCGGCGGCCCCCGTCTTGGTCGGAATCATCGACATGGTGGCCGAGCGCGCGCGGCGCAAGTCGGTGTGATACACATCCGTCAGCACCTGATCGTTGGTGTAGGAGTGGATGGTGTTCATCACGCCCGCGACGACGCCGATCTTGTCGTGCAGCACCTTGACCAGGGGCGCCAGGCAATTGGTGGTGCAGGAGGCATTCGAAATCACCGTCATGCCGGATGTCAAAATATCGTGATTCACGCCATAGACGATGGTCGCATCCACATCCTCGCCGCCCGGCGCGGAAATCACCACCTTCTTGGCCCCCGCGGCGAGATGCGCCGCCGCTTTGGCTTTGCTGGTGAATAAACCGGTGCACTCGAGCACATAGTCGACGCCGAGCTCGGCCCAAGGCAATTTAGTCGGATCGCGCTGCGCGACGACGCGGATGCGATCGCCGTTGACCACCATGGAATCACCCTCGACATGCACCTCGCCGCGGAATCGGCCATGCGCGGTATCGAACCGGGTCAGATGAGCATTCGTATTGGCATCGCCCAAGTCGTTGATGGCAACGATCTTGAGGTTGCCGCTGTGCTTGCCTTCGTACAGCGCGCGCAAGATATTGCGGCCGATTCGCCCATAACCATTGATGCCTACTTTGATCGCCATGTATCCTCAGATGCGCTGCGCGCATTCATCAACGGGGCCGAAGCGGCCCCGACTTATAAGCGCTCGCTACGCGAGCGGTAAACATTTCCACGCCAGAGGCCGGCACGTCAGCCGGCCAGCACCTTGTCGACCGCCTCGATTACCTTCTCGGCGGTAAAGCCGAATTTCGGAAACAGCACCTTGGCCGGCGCCGAAGCACCGAAATGATCGATGCCCACCACCTGCCCTTTGAGACCCACGTAGCGCCACCAGTCGCTGCGCACGCCGGCCTCGACCGCTACGCGCCGCGTGATGGCGGCGGGCAGCACGCTCTCCTTGTACGCCTCGTCCTGCGCGTCGAAACGGTTGGTGCCGGGCATGGACACCAGCCGGATCTTGCGGCCCCCGGCATTCATGCTGCGCACCGCCTCGGCGGCGATGCCAACTTCGGATCCGGTGGCGATCACGATGGCCTCCGGTGCCCCCGGCGCATCGATGAGCACGTAGCCGCCGCGGGCGATATTGGCCACCTGCTGGGGTTCGCGCGCCTGATGTGTGCAAGCCTGGCGCGTCAACACCAGCAGCGTCGGTCCGTCCCGATTGTCCAGGGCGACCCCCCACGCCGCGGCGGTTTCCACCGCATCGCAAGGCCGCCACAGCTCCATATGCGGGATGACGCGCAGACTTGCAAGCTGCTCGATCGGCTGATGCGTAGGCCCGTCCTCGCCCAGTCCGATCGAGTCGTGGGTATAGACGAATATCACGCGAATGCGCATCAGACAGGCCATGCGCACGGCATTGCGCGCATAGTCGGAAAAGGTCAGGAATGTGCCGCCATACGGAATGAAACCGCCGTGCGCCGTGATCCCGTTCATGACGGCCGACATGCCGAACTCGCGCACGCCGTAATGGATGTAATTTCCGGCGGGCGCGACCGGGCTCAAGGTCACCGAGTCCTTGCGCCAGGTGCCGTTGGAAGGCGTCAAATCCGCCGATCCGCCCAGCAGTTCCGGCAAGGAGGGGCCGATGGCATTCAGCGTGGCCTGCGAGGATTGCCGCGTGGCCAGGGTCTTGCCTTCCGACTGCGCCCCGCCGGCGAACGCCCGCAGCAAATCGTCGAATCCGCGCGGCAGGTCGCCCGCCATGCGCCGCTCCAATTCAGCGGCCAGCGCGGGAAACTCCGCGGCGTAGGCGGCAAAACGGCCGCGCCACTCGCGTTCGGCCGCGGCTCCCTTTTCGCGCCGATCCCACGCGGCGCGGATATCTTCGGGAATTTCGAACGGCGGCGAATTCCAGCCGAGCGTCCGGCGAGCGACAGCGATATCGGCCTCGCCCATCGCTTCGCCATGCATGGTCTGGGTGCCTTCCTTGGGCGCGCCAAAACCGATGAGAGTCTTGGCGCAGATGAACGAGGGCTTGTCGGTGACGGCGCGCGCGGCCGCCAATGCCGCGGCGACGTTTTCGCTGCTTTGGCCGTCGATGTGCGGTATGACATGCCAGCCGTAGGCCTCGAAGCGGCGCGCGGTGTTGTCGTCGAACCAGCCGACGACCTTGCCGTCGATCGATATGCCGTTGTCATCGTAGATCGCAATGAGTTTGCCGAGTTGCTGCATCCCAGCGAGAGAAGCCGCTTCGTGCGAAATGCCTTCCATCATGCAGCCATCGCCCACGAATACATAGGTGTGATGATCGATGATGGTGTGGCCGGGCCGGTTGAAGGTGGCCGCAAGCGAGCGCTCCGCCAGGGCCATTCCGACCGCATTGGCGAATCCCTGCCCCAATGGCCCCGTGGTGGTCTCGATGCCCAGATGCACCTCGCGCTCCGGGTGCCCCGGCGTCTTCGAGCCGAATTGCCGAAAATTCTTGATTTCCTCCATCGACAAGGGATAGCCGGTGAGATGCAGTACCGAGTAGAGCAGCATCGACGCGTGGCCATTGGAGAGCACGAATCGGTCACGGTCTATCCAGGTCGGATTGGCCGGATTGAACTTAAGCACGTCCCGCCACAGGACCTCCGCAATGTCCGCCATCCCCATGGGCGCGCCCGGATGGCCCGAATTCGCCTTTTGGACCGCGTCCATGGAGAGAGCGCGAATGGCATTTGCAAGGTCGCGGCGGGTAGGCATGGGCAAACTTCTTATTTGACGAGATAAGCCGCCTATTGTCTCCGATGAGCCACCCGCCAGCAAACCGGCGTGATATCGGTCGCATAACGCGCGGGAGTTGTCGAATTGCGACGGAACGCTGTCACATAACCGCAGTCTGTTTATGTATAAGCGCAGAGAGCCTGCGTCATGACCCAGTTCACCGTCGCCGCAGCTCTGCTTTGTTACCATTTATCTGATGCAAATTCTACACATCACCGACACTCATCTTTACGGCAGCGCGAGCGGCAGACTGCGCGGCGTCGAGACCGATGCGAGCTTGCACGCGGCGCTCGATGACGCGCTTTTGCGCGCGCCCGACCACCAGGCCATGCTGGTCACCGGTGATTTGGTGCAGGACGATAAGTCCGGTTATCTGCGGTTTCGCAGCTTTTTCGGCAGTTTCAAAAAGCCGGTGCTGTGCATTCCCGGCAATCACGATGAACCCGAGACCATGCGCGCGGAACTTGACGGCGATCCGTTCAAGATCTGCGGCGCGCACGCCATCGGCGATTGGACCTTCGTGATGCTCGACAGCTACGATCCGGGGCATGTGGGCGGACGTCTGACGAAGAACGAGCTGGCGCGGCTCGAAGCGGCGCTGACAGATGCACCCAAGCACGTCATGGTGTGCCTGCATCATCATCCGATCGCGATGGGCAGCCGCTGGTTGGACAGCGTGGGACTCGCCCAGGCCCAAGATTTTTGGAGCGTCATCGATTCCCATTCGAATGTACGCGCGGTGGTGTGGGGGCATGTTCACCAAGCGTTCGACGGCAGTCGCGGCGCGGTGCGGCTGTTCGCGACGCCCTCGACCGGCGCGCAGTTCCTGCCGAAGAGCGACCGCTACGCGGTGGATTCCGCTCCGCCGGCCTACCGCACTTTTGAATTGCACGCAGACGGGCGTATCGACTCCCAGGTGCACTGGGTAGAATCGGGACGACTGCGGCAAACCGCGAGTTAGGAGCGCCTCACATCGCGATACGACGATCCTTGATCCGCCGGCAGCTGCTGGGAGTCGCGCTTTCATGCGTCGCGCTCTCGGCCTCGGTAGGCGCCGACGGCCCGCGGCATGCCCTGTGGGAATTGCACGGCAAGCACAACACCGTCTACATCCTGGGCTCCATTCACGTGCTGCGGCCGAGCGACTATCCGCTGGCGCCGGCGGTGCTGCACGCTTACAGCGACGCCAACGCAATTTTGATGGAAATCAACTTGGCGCAGATCGACCCGCAGCGCCTGCAGACCGAGCTGCTGGCCAGCGCACGGCTGCCCGAGGGCAAGACTCTTCCGGGCATCATGGGCGACGCGCGCTACAAGCGCGCCCAGGCCTTGGCCCAGGAGGTCGGCGTCGACATCGGCATTTTCGACGCCTTCGCGCCTTGGTTCGCCGCGGAGGCGATTTCGCAGCTGCAACTGCAGCAGCTGGGCTTCCAGCCGAAGTCCGGCGTCGAAATGTTTTTCTTGGAGCGTGCGCGCGCCGACGGCAAATCCGTGGCGGGACTCGAGACCGTGCGCGATCAAATCGCTCTGTTCGATGCGCTGTCGATGGATGAGCAAGCCGACTACCTGGTATCGAGCCTCGAAGAAGCGCATGACCTGCCGAAGGAAGTCGACGCGATGGTGCGCGCCTGGGCGAGCGGCGACACGGAATGGTTCGCGGATCAGATGAAATCCGAGATCGGCCGCGACCCCGCCCTATACGACTCAGTGCTGGTGGCGCGCAACCGCAAGTGGGTGCCCAAAATCGAGGCTCTGCTCAGCGACGACAAGAATTACCTGGTGATCGTCGGCACCGGGCATCTGGTGGGCCAGGGCAGCGTCATCGCGCTGCTGAAAAAAGACGGGATCGCGGCCGCCCAGAGATGAGCGTCAGAACGACAGCGATCCCGGTACTGCTAAAGCTTTCCTTGAAACACGACCTTCGATTGAATCAGCGTGAGGCTATTGCGCCGCGGGCGGCGCGGCAGCCGCGCGCCCGGCCCATGCGGCGCCTCTCGCCTGCATGCGGGCTTGCATTTGCGCCTGCAGCGCCATGAACTGCGTTTGCTGGGCCGGCGTCAACACCTTGAAAATCTGCGCACGCGCCGCTTCACGCTGCGTGATCATTTGCGAGTGCAAAGAGCCGTTGGCCTGCGTCACCTGCGCCACGACGCTCGGGTAGTTCGCGTCGGTCGGCGGCGTTTGACTCAGTTTCAGCGAGTTGGCGCGCATCTCCTGCCGGATGCTCTTCATCTGCGGAGCGGCATTCGCCATGATGGTCTTGACGGAAGCCTGCTGCTCCGCGCTCAAGTTGAGCTTCGACAGCAAGTGAAAGGCGCCGTGGCGATGGTGGTGCCATCCATGCGCGCCCGGCGCGCCCGGCGCCGCGGCCGTCGCTTCATCGGCCGCAGTCGCGATCGAAATGCCCGCGGCGGCCGCCGTCAATGCCCCGCCCGCCAGGAGAATTCCAGCCAGCAAATTGCGATTCGATTTCATGTTCGGTGCTCCAATACGCTAGAAGAGGATATGGCCGTATCCTAGACTGGCGACGTGTGAATGTGTGTCAGAGGCAAGACACGGTTCTGTCAAGAATTGCAAATTAGATGCGCCGCGGACGCGACGCACGCCAACTGTGCGAAAGTATGCGGTATGACGACTGATCCCTCGGCAACTCGCGCCCCGCGCGTGCTCTTGGTCGACGACGATCGCGAGCTTTGTCAAATGCTGTCCGAATACCTGGACGCCGAACATTTCGAGGTCAAGAGCGTGCACGACGGCGGCGAGGCCCTCGCCGAACTGCATGCACGCGAATTTGAAATCGTGATTCTCGACGTGATGCTGCCCAGCGTCGGCGGCCTCGACGTCATGCGCAAACTGGGCGCCGCCTATTCCACCCCCATTCTCATGTTGACCGCGCGCGGCGACGACGTGGATCGCATCGTCGGGCTGGAACTCGGCGCCGACGACTATTTGAGCAAGCCCTTCAATCCGCGCGAGCTGGTGGCGCGAATCCGCGCGATCCTGCGGCGTTCCAGCAGCCGGACGGCGCGCGGCGGCGTTCCCGATGAACTGAACGTGGGGCCGATTTCGCTGAACTGCGGAACGCGCCAGGTGCGCGTTGCGGAGAAACCGGTGGCGCTCACCGGCGCGGAATTTCGCGTGCTCGAGCTGCTCATGCGCTCGGCCGGCCAGGTGCTTTCGCGCGACTCGATGACCGAGCAGGCATTGGGCCGCAAACTTGCGGCCTACGATCGCAGCATCGACACTCACATCAGCAATTTGCGCCGCAAGCTCGAGCTCGAGGCCGGCAAGAATCCGGAAATCAAAAATGTCCGCGGCTCGGGCTACACCCTGACCTGGAGTCTGTCCGAGCCGGGCTCCTGAGCCGTGCACAGCCTCTTCCTCAGGATCTTTCTGCTGTTCTTGCTCGCGATGACGCTCATCGTCGGCAGCAGCATCGCCACCGTTTACACCATCACCTCGCGCGAAGCCGAGACGTTCGAATACCAGCGCCGTCCCTCCGTCGCCATTCAGGCGTCGGAAATTCTGGCGCGCGGGGGCGTCGCCGCGCTGAAGAGCTGGCTGCAGGGCAACAAGAAGGCGCTGGGCGACCGCGAATTGTTCATCATCGGCCCCGATGGCCAGGACCTGCTCGGCCGGCGCCTGCCCGAAAGCGCCTCGCGGCGCCTCGAATTCCGCAATCGCGAGCCGGTGCCCGGCAATTTCCGCCCCAGCCGCGCCACCCCGCAAATCATCGCGCCCGACGGATCGACCTACACCGTGATCATGACGCCGCGCCGCCCGAGCATTTTCGGCGCGCTCAGCCTGCCTGCCATTTCACTCACCATTCTCGGCATCGCACTGGTCGTCAGCGCACTCACCAGCTGGTGGCTGGCGGAGCACCTGACCGCGCCGATCCGCCGCATTCAAGCCGGCGCGCGGGCGCTGGCCTCGGAAAATCTCGACGTGCGGGTGAGCGCCGGCCTCGAGGGGCGCAAGGATGAGCTCGCGGTCCTGGCACGCGATTTCGACGCCATGGCCGGCCAGTTGCGCGCGAATCGCAGCGCGACCACTCAGCTGTTGCGCGACATATCCCATGAACTGCGCTCGCCGCTGGCCCGCATGCGCGTTGCGCTCGGCCTCGCGCGCCAGCCTGCGGCGGACCTTACGCGTCAATTGGACCGGCTGGAGCGCGAAATCGAACGCCTCGATTCGATGATCAGCCAGGTATTGAAGCTCGCGCGCCTGCACGGCAGCGATGGGCTGCCGGCGCGCGAGCGCTTCGAACTGGGCGACGTCATCGAGGAGGTCGTGCGCGACGCCAATTTCGAAGGCGCCGTGAAGAATTGCAGCATCGCATGGCGAGGCGCGGCCGACCATGCGCTGCTCGGCAGCCGCGAACTGCTGCGCAGCGCGATCGAGAACGTACTGCGCAACGCGGTGCGCTACAGCCCCGATGACACGCCAGTGGAGATGCAGATAACGCGCGCGGGCGGCGGTTTGGAAATTCTCATTCGCGATCGCGGACCGGGCGTGCCGGCCGCGGATTTGGAGCGGATCTTCGAACCTTTTTATCGGGTGGCGGAATCGCGCGACCGCGACAGCGGCGGCGAAGGCATCGGCCTTGCCATCACCTCGCAGGTCATGAAGGCCCACGGCGGCTCCGCCAGGGCCGCCAATGCGAACGGCGGCGGGTTGGAGGTGCGACTTAGCTTGCCCGAGAGCGCCATCGCTGTCTAAAGTGCCGGTCCTATGAGCCTGTTCCAAGAAGCCTGTAAGTACATTCCCGGCGGCGTCAATTCGCCGGTGCGCGCCTTTCGCGGCGTGGGCGGCGAGCCCATTTTCTTCAAGAAGGCCCAGGGCGCCTACGTGGTGGCCGCGGACGATCGGCGCTTCATCGACTTCGTCGGCTCCTGGGGCCCGATGATCCTGGGCCATGCGCATCCGCGGGTCATCGAAGCCGTGCAGCGAGTCGCCGCCGACGGCTTGAGCTTCGGCGCTCCGACGGAACTGGAGACCCGCCTCGCGCGCCGCGTGATCGAACTCATGCCGTCCATCGAGCTGGTGCGCTTTGTCAGTTCCGGCACCGAGGCGACCATGAGCGCCATCCGCCTGGCGCGCGGCTTTACCGGCCGCGATACCATCGTGAAATTCGAGGGCTGCTATCACGGCCATTCCGATTCCTTGCTGATCAAGGCCGGCTCCGGTGCATTGACGCTCGGCGTGCCCACTTCGCCCGGCGTGCCGAAAGCGCTCGCCGCCCACACCGTGACGCTCAACTACAACGACACCGACCAAGTGCGGCGCGTCTTCAGTCAGATCGGCGCGCAAGTCGCCTGCGTCATCGTCGAGCCCGTGGCCGGCAACATGAATTGCGTTCCGCCGGCGGCGGATTTTCTGCAGACGCTGCGCCGCGAGTGCGACCGCTGCGGCGCGCTTTTGATATTCGACGAGGTCATGACGGGCTTTCGCGTCGCGTTGGGCGGGGCGCAGGCACTGTACGGCGTGCGCCCCGACTTGACCACGCTCGGCAAAATCATCGGCGGCGGCATGCCGGTCGGCGCATTTGGCGGCCGACGCGATTGCATGGAGCAGCTCGCTCCCTTGGGCCCGGTCTACCAAGCGGGCACCTTGTCCGGCAATCCGGTCGCCATGATCGCGGGCATCACCACGCTTGAACTCATCAGCGAACCGGGGTTTCACCGGCGCCTGGGAGAAATGACCGACTTATTGGCGGAGAAATTGTCGGCCGCGGCGGGGGCCGCGGGAATTGCGTTCAGCACCAACCACGTCTGCGGCATGTTCGGATTTTTCTTCACGGCCGAGCGTCATGTCGACAGCTACCAGAAGGTCATGGCCTGCGACGTCGAGCGCTTCAGGCGATTTTTTCACGGCATGCTGAAGGAAGGGGTGTACTTCGCGCCGTCCGCTTTCGAGGCGGGATTTTTGTCGGCGGCACATTCGGCGGCGGACATCGAGACCACCGCGGCCGCCGCCGCGCGGGTTTTCGCAGGCATGAGCGCTTAAGGGCGCCGCGATGCGCGCCTTTGCATGGTTCGTCGGCGCCATCGTCCTTGCGGGCGTGATCGGCGCGCTGTTGAGTTTTCCGGTCTATGAACTGACCGCGACTTTCGCCGGTTGGGCCTTTCATCGCGTCGCCAGCCGGGTTGCGATGCTGGCGCTGATCGTCGAGCTGGTCTGGCTGTGCCGCCGGTTGAACCTCAAACGGGCGCGCGATTTCGGCTACGGTCTTCCCCGGCTGAAATTCATCCGCGTGAGCGTCACATGGGCGGCGATCGGCGTCCTCAGCGCCGCTGCGGGCGCAGCCTTTCTGCTGTCGACGCACCTGCGCGTCATGAGCCCGAGCTTCACGCCGTCGGCGCTGAATTTCGCGCGCATTTTCCTCATCGCGGCGGGTTCCGGCCTCGCGGTCGCACTGCTCGAAGAAACGGTGGTGCGCGGCGCGATGCACACGGCGATCGAACGGGAATCGGGGCCGTGGGCCGCCGCGCTGCTGACCGCGAGCCTTTACGCCGTCCTGCACTTCTTCGCAAAATCCAGGATCGCGCCGCAGGACGTCGGCTGGAGCAGCGGCTTCGAGCTGTTGCTGCGCTCCTTCTCGCCGTTGGGCCATCCACAGTTGGTGTTCGATGCACTGCTCTCCTGGCTCATCGTGGGGCTGATCTTGAGCCTCACGCGCGTGCTCACCGGCAACATCGCCGTCGCGATCGGGTTGCATGCCGGTTGGGTGATCGTGCTGCGCATGCTGCAAGAGGCGACCGAGAGCGGCGCCGCGCCGCGATATTCATTTTGGGTCGGCCGATTCGACGGCTTGCTGGGCTATTGGCTGCTGCCGTGGGGAGCCGCGATCGCGATCGCTCTCTGGCTCACCCGGGCCCGCTGGCTGCCGCAGGCACGCTGCGACTCGCCGCCGCCTTCCTAGGAGCCCTGCGCCAAGGGACCGAGCACATCCAGCCGCTGGATCGGGTCGCTGAGTTCCAGGCAGAATTGCTTTTCCGTCGCTGCGATCGGCAGAATCTCAGCAAGCCGGTAACCGACCCAAACCGCATCGTCCAAGTGCAATTCGATGCCCGCGTAGACTTCGCCGAGTTGCGGCAACACCGCTTTGAGGAGTTCGGCAAGGCGCGCGTGACGTTCGGGCACGGGTGTCTTGGCCTCGCACGCCAGGCTTTCGATGGCGGCCCGGTTCAGTCCATCGGTTTGACGGCTGCGGCTCAAGATGCGGAATCGCTGTTCGCCGACGCAGGACAGGCCAAGAAAGCCATCCGACAATTGATGGAAGTCGACGATCTTCGCCATGGTACCTACATCGAACGTATCGGCCGGACCCACCTCGCTGCCCTCGCGGATCAGCGCCACGCCAAAGCGCTGATCTTCGCGCATGCAGCGGCGCACCATATCCAGATAGCGAGTTTCAAAGATTCGCAGCGGCAACGGACCGTCGGGAAATAGCACGACGTTGAGCGGAAACAGCGCGATCGATTGTGGCGGCGCCGGCATCAGCGCGCCGCCCGCAATGCCGCCAACAATTTATCGTGCAGACCGCCGAAGCCGCCATTGCTCATGATCAAGATATGGTCGCCGGGGCGCGCCGTCTGCCCAAGATCCCGCACCAACTCATCGATGCTGCGCGCCAAGCTCACCCGATCTCCCATGCTCGAAACCGCGCCCTCCAAATCCCAACCCAAATCCTTGGGCGCGAAGAACCAGCTCTTGTCGGCTGCACTCAAGGAAGGCGCGAGCTGCTCGCGGTGCACGCCCAGCTTCATGGTGTTGGAGCGCGGCTCCAGCACGGCGATGATTCGTTGCGCTCCGACCCGCGCGCGCAAGCCCTTGAGCGTGGTCTCTATCGCGGTTGGGTGATGCGCGAAGTCGTCGTACACGGTAACGCCGTCGACCACGCCGCGCACTTCCATGCGCCGTTTGACGCCGCGAAACAGGTTCAAGGCTTGCGCGGCACGCTCCGGGGGTACGCCGGCGTGAGAAGCGGCGCCGATCGCCGCGAGCGCATTCAGCACGTTGTGTTCGCCGATCAATTCCCAAGCGACCTCGGCGACGGCGCGTCCCTTGAAAAGCACGGCGAAACGGCCCGCGGCGGAACCTGCCGCAATCCGCGCCGTCCAGTCGCACGCCGCTCCGGCTTCGGCCAAGCCAAAAGATTCGCGCGGCGTCCAGCAGCCCTCGCTCAAAGTTTGCGCGAGTTCCGGATCGTGCCCATTCACGATGAGACGCCCGGATCCCGGCACGGTGCGCAGCAATTGGTTGAACTGCCGCCGGATCGAGGCCACATCGGGATAGATATCGGCGTGATCGTATTCCAGATTGTTGAGGATGGCGGTGCGCGGGCGGTAGTGTACGAATTTGGCGCGCTTGTCGAAAAACGCCGTGTCGTACTCGTCGGCTTCAATCACGAAGAACGGCGCCTTCCCCAAGCGCGCGCTGGAATCGAAATTGCCCGGCACGCCGCCCACCAGGTATCCGGGGTCAAGACCCGCATGCTCGAGGATCCAGGTAAGCATGGCAGTGGTGGTGGTTTTGCCATGCGTGCCGGTAACCGCGATCACATGGCGTGCATGCAACACTTCTTCGGCAAGCCATAGCGGCCCGGAGGTGTACGGCATGCCGCGGTCGAGCATGGCTTCGATCACCGGCATGCCGCGGCTCAGAGCATTTCCCACCACCACGACGTCGGGCTGGAGATCGAGCTGATCGGCTCCATAGCCCTGGACCAACTCGATGCCGAGAGCTTGCAGCTGCGTGCTCATGGGCGGATACACATTTTGATCCGAGCCGGTGACGCGGAATCCGGCCGTCTTCGCGATGGCGGCCACACCTCCCATGAAGGTGCCCGCTATCCCCAGGACATGAATATGCCGCGTCAATTGTGCACCAGCAGCCGATTCTCGATCGAGATTCGCAAGACAAAGTAGCCGAGACTGACGGCGGCTCCCAATAGCAAGCCGGAATCGAGCGCTGAGCGCCAAATATGCGCGAACGCCCATAGGTACAGGATCAGCACCGCAGTCCAGATCACCCCGATCGGCAGCGACATCCACTTGTCCTCGCCCATCACCCCTATCAGCGAATCCAACGGATAAAGAATCATTCCCGCAAGGGCTCCCACGCCCAACAGCGCGGTGGCGGTCTGCAGAAAGCGCGCGCGGCGGCGCGCGAACGCCAGCAGCATCCAGGTGAACGCCAGCGGCATCGCGACCTCCAGCACAATGCGCAGCGGAATCCGATCGTTGGGCGGCGGGGGCAACAGCGCGCCGAACACTTCCGTCAGCGCCGCGGCACACGCCGCCAACAGCAGCAGCAAGCGCGAAGCGGGCAAATAGGCCGGCGTCCGGCGCCGCAGCGCGATGTCTAGAAACGCTTTTGCGAGTAGCAGCATGGTGATTCAGTCATACTTCGCCGCAAATTGTACACGTGGTAAGACAATGCCTGATGCGAATTGGATCGATCGAAGCGAGCAGCTCGAGCCGCTGGCACGCATCCTGGAGTCGCAGTCCGAGATGGGCCTCGACACCGAATTTTTGCGCGAGCGCACGTTTTTTCCGAAATTGTGCCTGCTGCAGCTGCGCGCCGCGGGGCAGATTTGGTGTGTCGATACGCTCAAGATAGGCAGCCTCGACGCATTGATACCGGTCCTGACCGCGCCGCAGGTGCGCAAGCTCATCCATGCCGCGCGCCAGGACCTCGAAGCGATCTATCTCACGGCCCGGCATGTGGTCTCGCCGGTGTTCGATACGCAGATTGCCGCGGCCTGCATCGGCATGAAGCCCCAGGTCGGCTACGCGGAACTGGTAAAAACATTGCTCGATGTCAGCATCCCGAAGGGGCAAACGCGCACCGATTGGTCGAAGCGCCCGCTCACCAGCGCGCAGCTGGATTATGCGGCGGACGATGTGTTGTATCTGGACGCCATCGCGCAACAGCTTGGGGAGCGCCTGCGCAAGCTGGGACGGGAACATTGGGTCCGCGAGGATTGCCTGGAGCTCGAAGAGCGCCGGCTGTACGAACCGGATCCCGCGCAGGCCTGGGAGCGGCTGCGCGGCATCGGCCAGCTCGCGCCGGAGCCGCGCTCCCGCGCCAAAGCCGTCGCGGTGTGGCGCGAAAAGCTGGCGCGCGAACGCGACCTGCCGCGCGCCTGGATACTGTCGGACGCCGCTTTGTTTTCCATTGCACAGGCCGATCCCGCCAGCCGGGCCGCGCTCGACGCGGTGCAGCCCTTGAGCGAAAAGTTTGCGGCGACGCTGCTCGATGCTCTCGCGATCGCGCGCAGCGGCGGCTTGCAGGACTTGGCGCCTGTTCAAGAAGCGCGGCCGACACCCGAACAAAAAGCGCTGCTCGATCGCTTGAGCAACATCGTGGACGCGCGCGCCGCCGAGCTTGCAGTGAGCGCGGAGGTGCTGGCGCCGCGCGGCGAGCTGAAGGCGCTCGCGATGGGAAGACGCGATACGCATGCGCTCACCGGGTGGCGATTGCAGGAGATCGGCACGCGATTGTTGAATGTCCTCGGCGCAACGCCTGCGCCGAAAAGCGCGGCAAGCGGCTAAGCGGGCGGCGGATTGCCAATGGCTTCTTGAATGTTTTTGAACACCGTGTTCATGTCGGCGTCGGCATCCACCACGCGCAGCAGTCCCGCTTCGCGGTAATGCTTGATCAGGGGCTTGGTCTGCGCCTCGTAGACGTCGAGGCGCTTGCCGATGACCTGTTCCTTGTCGTCCTCCCGCTGAATCAAGCGGTGCGGCTGGTCGCCGCATTTCTCGGTCAGCATGCCCGGCGGCGAGGTATAGATGTTGAACACCTGATTGCAGGTTTCACAAATCCTGCGCCCGGTGAGGCGCTTGAACAGAATTTTGAGGTCTAGATTCAGGAGCACCACCGCCTCGAGCGGCTCCCCCAAGTCGGCAAGCATGCTGCGCAGAGCTTCCGCCTGCGCGATGTTTCTCGGAAATCCGTCCAGAATGAAGCCGTTGACGGCATCCGGCCGGCTGAGCCGCTCGCGTATCATGCCGAGGACCGTCGCATCGTCCACCAGCTTGCCCGCGTCCATGGCCGCCTTGGCGCGCAACCCCAATTCGCTGCCCTTGGCGCGCGCCTCGCGCAGCAAATCGCCGGTGGATATTTGCGGTACGCCATAGGCTTTGACCAGCAGTTGCGACTGCGTGCCTTTGCCGGAACCCGGGGCGCCAAGTAGGACTATTCTCATGCTTTCCTTTGGTGGTGAAAGCGCGCTACCGTACCAGAGGCGGCGCCGATCGGCTATTCTGCGCGGCTTAAATCTTGGGGGGCAGTGTGGCTAGAAAGAACGCGTTTTATGCACAGTCGGGCGGCGTCACCGCGGTCATCAACGCCTCCGCCTGCGGCCTGATCGAAGCGGCGCGCCGGCACCCCGATAAAATCGGCAAGGTCTACGCCGGCAGGCACGGCATCATCGGCGCGCTGACCGAGGATATGATCGACGTCGGCAAGGAAAGCCGCGCCGCCATCAGCGCGCTGCGCTACACGCCGGGCGGTGCGTTCGGTTCGGCGCGCTACAAGCTGGCCGGGATCGACAAGAATCGCGCGCAATACGCACGGCTGATCGAGGTATTCCGCGCGCACGACATCGGATATTTTTTTTACAACGGCGGCAACGATTCCATGGACACGGCACAGAAGGTGTCCGAGATCGCCGTGCAGATGGACTATCCCATCGTCTGCGTCGGCATACCCAAGACGGTGGACAACGATTTGGCCGTAACCGATTGCTGCCCCGGGTTCGGCTCCGTCGCCAAGTACATCGCCGTCTCGACGCGCGAAGCCGCGCTCGATGTGGCATCCATGGCCCGCACCTCGACCAAGGTTTTCGTGCTCGAGGTGATGGGCCGGCACGCCGGCTGGATCGCGGCCGCAGGCGGTTTGGCGGCGCAAAAAGCCGGCGACGCGCCGCACATCATCTTGTTTCCCGAAATCGCCTTCGATCGCGAAGCTTTTTTGCGCAAGGTGAAAACGACCGTCGAGAAGCGCGGCTACTGCGTGATCGTGGTGTCCGAAGGCGTACAGGACGCCGACGGCAAATTCCTCGCCGAGGCCGGAACCAAGGACGCGTTCGGACATGCCCAATTGGGCGGCGTGGGTCCGGTGGTCGCACAGATGACGCAGCAAGCGTTCGGCTACAAATTCCATTGGGCGGTTGCGGATTACCTGCAGCGCTCGGCGCGCCACATCGCATCCAAGGTGGATGTCGAGCAGGCCTACGCGGTCGGCAAGGCCGCGCTCGAGCTGGCGCTGAAGGGCCGGAACGCCGTCATGCCGGTGATCGTCAGAAAGTCCTCCAAACCCTATCGCTGGAGCATCGGCGAGGCGCCCTTGTCCGCCATTGCCAATCAAGAGAAAAAAGTGCCGCGGGGCTTCATCACAGCCGACGGCTTTGGCATCACCGCCGCCTGCCGGCGCTATCTATTGCCCCTGATCGGGGGCGAAGGGTACCCTCCCTACCGCAACGGCTTGCCAGCTTATGTCACATTGAAGGGCGCCAGCGTTCCGAAGCGCTTGCGAACTCCGTTTGTGATATAGTCGCGTCGCTTTTTTTGACGTTAAGTTCTTATATTTCAATAACATAAGTCCGAAGGGAACCCCACATGACTCTTGATAATGCGCTATGGCTTGCGATTGCGGCCGGTGTCGTTGCGATCCTCTACGGCGTCATTTCGGTGCGCTGGATTTTGAAGCAGCCTGCCGGCAATGCCCGGATGCAGGAAATCGCGGCGGCCATTCAGGCGGGCGCCCGCGCCTACCTGAACCGCCAGTACTCCACCATCGCGATCGTCGGAGTCATTCTGCTTTTGGCGATTGGTCTCGCGCTCGACTGGGCGACGGCCGGCGGCTTTGCGGTGGGCGCGATCCTGTCCGGGTTGGCGGGCTACATCGGCATGTTCATCTCGGTACGCGCCAACGTGCGCACCGCGCAGGCCGCGCACAATGGCGTCAACGCGGCGCTGAAGGTGGCGTTCCGCGGCGGCGCCATCACCGGCATGTTGGTCGTGGGCCTAGGCTTGCTCGGCGTCGCCGGCTACTACTTCGTCATGCGCAGCGTGCTGGGCGATTCCGATCTTGCGTTGCGCTCGCTGGTGGGCCTGGCCTTCGGCGGCTCCCTCATCTCGATTTTCGCGCGCTTGGGCGGCGGCATTTTCACCAAGGGCGCCGATGTGGGCGCTGACCTGGTGGGCAAGGTCGAAGCCGGTATCCCTGAAGATGACCCGCGCAACCCCGCGGTCATCGCGGACAATGTCGGCGACAATGTCGGGGATTGCGCCGGCATGGCGGCCGACCTGTTCGAAACCTATGCGGTGACGCTGGTCGCGACCATGCTGCTCGGCGGCCTGGTGATGACCGATCTGGGCGCGCGCGCGATTTTATTTCCGTTGGTGCTCGGCGCGATTTCCATCGTCTCTTCCATCATCGGCACTTTCTTCGTGTCGACCCGCGAAGGCGGCAAGATCATGAACGCGCTCTACAAAGGCGTGATCGTGTCGGCGCTGATTTCCGCAATCGCCTTTTATTTCGTGGCGCAAAACATCATGGGCGATCATGCCATGAGAATGTGGCTTTGCACGCTGGTCGGGTTGGCGCTGACGGCCGCCATGATCGTGATCACCGAGTACTACACCGCGACGGAGTACAAGCCGGTGCAGCACGTGGCATCGGCTTCGCAAACCGGGCATGCCACCAACATCATTGCCGGACTCGGCGTATCGATGAAGGCCTGCGCGCTGCCGGTCATTTCCGTGGCCTTGAGCATCTGGGCTTCCTACCAGCTCGAGGGCTTGTATGGCATCGCCATCGCAGCCACCGCGATGCTGTCCATGACCGGAATGATCGTCGCGCTCGACGCCTACGGTCCGATCACCGACAACGCCGGCGGCATCGCCGAGATGGCGCATCTCGACAAGAAAGTGCGCGACGTCACCGATCCCTTGGACGCCGTGGGCAACACCACCAAGGCCGTGACCAAGGGATATGCCATCGGTTCGGCGGGTCTCGCGGCGCTGGTGCTGTTTGCCGACTACACCCATAAATTGGGCGAAGTATTGGGCCATCCCACCACCTTCGATCTGTCGAACCCCGCGGTGATCATCGGCTTGTTCATCGGCGGACTCGTGCCGTATCTGTTTGCCGCCATGGCGATGGAAGCGGTGGGCCGCGCCGCCGGCGCGGTGGTCAATGAGGTGCGGCGTCAATTCAAGGAGATCGCCGGGATCATGGAGGGCACCGCCAAGCCCGATTACTCGCGCGCGGTGGACATGCTGACCAAGGCGGCGATCAAGGAAATGATCGTGCCTTCGCTGCTGCCGATTCTCGTGCCCATCGTGCTGGTCGTGATCATGAATTTCCTGATGGGCCCCGGCGCCGGCATCCAGGCCCTGGGCGGGCTGCTGATCGGCACGATCGTCACGGGCCTGTTCGTCGCCATCTCGATGACCACGGGCGGCGGCGCCTGGGACAATGCCAAGAAGTACATCGAAGAAGGTCACTTCGGCGGCAAGGGATCGGATGCGCACAAGGCTGCGGTGACCGGCGACACGGTCGGCGATCCCTACAAGGACACCGCCGGACCCGCGATCAACCCGTTGATCAAGATCATCAACATCGTCGCGCTGCTGCTGGTGCCGCTGCTCGGCAAGATGATGTAGCCGTCGAACGGTGCTCGATGGAGCGCAGGCCGGACGACTCAGATATCGAAATAGATGGCGTCCGGCTCCGCGGCGCCGTCGCGCGTCGCAACTCTCAGCTCCGGCTCCTTCAGGGAAACCCGTGAACGCGGCGGCACGCTGCGCGTCAGGAACACCGAACCGCCGATGACGCTGCCGGCGCCCACGACGGTCTGGCCGCCAAGCACCGTGGCATTGGCATAAAGCGTCGAGCCGTCTTCCACCGTCGGATGACGCTTCTTGCCGCGGATGATTTGCCCGCTTGCATCCCGCGGCAGCGACAAGGCACCCAAGGTTACGCCCTGGTAGATCTTCACGCCCTCGCCGATGTGCGTGGTCTCGCCGATCACCACGCCGGTGGCGTGGTCGATGAAGAATGCGGCGCCGATGGTCGCGCCGGGATGAATGTCGCAGCCCGTCTTGGAATGCGCCCACTCGGTCATGATGCGCGCCATCATCGGCACGCCCAGATCGTACAGCGCATGGGCGATGCGAAAGACGCTGACCGCCAGGACGCCCGGATAGGCCAGTATGATCTCGTCCAGATTCAGCGCGGCAGGGTCGCCATCGAAGGCGGCCTGTACGTCGCCGATCAGCAGGGCGCGGATCTGCGGCAGCCGATGCAAGAAAATCTGCGCCAACTCATGCGCCCGCGGCGCGCATTCGCCGAGTTGCGGCGCAACCGCATCGCGCTCGCGCCCATAGCAAAGGCATTGTTCTATTTCGTGTTCAAGCCTCGGCGCCAACCCGGCCAGCATCTTCGCCACGTGCGCACTCAAGTTGCCGGCATCAAGGTCTTGGCGCCCGAAGTAACCGGGATACATGAGGTCGAGCACCGAGGTCAGAATCTCGACGATGCCCTCGCGCGAGGGCAGATAGCCATGCGCGATGCGCCGGCCGCGCTCATCGCTCAAGTAGCTGCCCAGCAAATCCCGAGTCAGGTCGGAAAGCGCGGGGGCTTGCGGCATTGGTTCGGGCTTGGCGTTCATGTGGACTCGGCGTGCATACGTGTTGCGCTAGGCGACGGCCTGCATCTTTTCGACTTCCTCGAACAGGCCCTCGAACAGAGCTCCCGACAAGTAGCGTTCACCCGCATCCGGCAGAATCACCACGATGGTCTTGCCCTCGTTCGCGGATTCGCGTGCCAGGCGCAGCGCCGCGGCCATTGCCGCGCCGCAGGAAATGCCCGACAGGATGCCCTCCTCGCGCGCCAAACGGCGCGCCATCTCGATGGCTTCCTCGTTGGTCACTTGTTCGACCCGGTCGACCAGCGACATGTCGAGATTTTGCGGGATGAAGCCCGCACCGATGCCTTGGATCTTGTGCGGCGTCGGCGTCAGCGTTTCGCCGGCGCGAGTCTGCGAAATGACCGGCGAGTTGGTCGGCTCCACCGCCACGGTCAGGATCGGCCGGCCGCGCGCCTTTTTGATGTACCGGGATACCCCCGTCAGGGTGCCGCCGGTGCCGACGCCGCTCACGAAGATGTCCACCCTGCCTTCGGTATCGTCCCAAATTTCGGGTCCCGTGGTCTTTTCGTGAATCCCTGGATTGGCCGGATTGTCGAATTGCCTGACCCACAGATACTTCTTCGGATCGGAAGTCGCCAGCTCCTCGGCCTTCGCGATGGCGCCCTTCATGCCTTTGGCGCCCGGAGTCAGTATCAGCTTCGCGCCCAATGCGGTAACGACCTTGCGCCGCTCCATGGTCATGGTGTCGGGCATGGTGAGCACGCAGCCGTAGCCGCGCGCAGCGGCGGCGTAGGCGAGCGCAATGCCGGTATTGCCGCTGGTGGCCTCGACGATCGACATGCCCGGTTTCAACGTTCCGCGCTGTTCCGCGTCCCACACCATGGCGGCGCCGATACGGCATTTCACCGAATAGGCGGGATTGCGGCCCTCGATCTTGGCAAGCACTGTCGCGCCGCTGCCGGCGTTGAGGCGGTTGATCCGAACCAGCGGAGTACGGCCAATGGAGCGGGTGTTGTCCTCATAAACTGGCATATGAACCTCTTGGCGAATTGCTGAGCTCGAGGAAGGGATTTTCCTCCTATGCGCGGCAGAAATGCCATAGAAGTTTGTTATGAAAGGCTGCCCGCGGGTTATAAGCCTATGTGCTGGGAATCATCGACAAAGGCTGCGGGCGTCCCGACCATGAAGCCCTGCACGAAATCGATGCCCATGCCCGTCACGGTATCGAGCGCCCACTGGTCCTCGACGTGCTCCGCCACCACGCGAAAATTCAGGCTGCGCGACAGTTCGATCATGGCCGCCACCATGGCCTGGTTGACCGCGTCGCCGGCGAGATTCTTGATGAAGGAGCCGTCGATTTTCAGATAGTCCATCGGCAATGTCTTCAGCGTGGAAAAAGAGCTCAAGCCCCGGCCGAAATTGTCCAGGGCGAACTCGCAGCCCATCCCATGCAGCACGCCGATGAAGCGCTGCGCATGATCCAGATTCGCGACCACCGAGGCTTCAGTGACCTCGAAGCAGATATCGCCGGGATTGGCGCCCGTGTGGTCGAAACAGTCGACCACGAATTCCAGGAATTCGGCGTCGCCCAGGGTTTGGCCGGCAACGTTGATGGCGACGCTGCGGCCCGGCGGCAGCTTAGGCCGCCGCGCCCGAGTGCCGCCAGCACCGCCTGCACCACCCATCGATCCACGTGCGGCATCAAGCGGTAGCGCTCGGCGGCGCGGATGAATTCCGCCGGCGGCGCAGCCGGTTGCCCGTGCTCGCCGGCCAGCCGCACGAACACCTCGAGTGCCGGCCCGCTCATTCCGCCCGCGCGCGCATGCACGATTGGCTGGTAATACAGCTCGAACTTGTTGTCGCGCAGTGCGCCCTGCAGCTTGAGCAACCAGTGAATTTCGCCGCTGTGGCGCGCATTCGCCTCCTCGCGCGCCGAATAGACATGCACGTGCAGACCGCCCTGCTTCTTCGCCACGTAGCAGGCGGAATCCGCCGAGTTCATGATGTCCTCGATACTGCCGCTGTCGCGGCCGATTTCGACCAGACCGATGCTGATGCCGACATTGAAGATCTTGTCGCGCCACACGAAGCGATAGTCGTTGACGGAACGCACCACGTTGTCGGCGATTTGCCGCGCCTTCTCCAACGGACACCCGACCAACAACAGCGCGAATTCATCGCCGCCGATGCGCCCCACGGTGTCCGAATCGCGCACGGTTTCCTTGATGAGTGATGCAATCTCACGCAGCATGTTGTCGCCGGCGGTGTGGCCACAGGTGTCGTTGACGACTTTGAAATGATCCAAGTCGAGGTAGCACAAGGCGTGCCCGGTATCGCCGCTTTGCGCGGAATCCAGCGCCTCCTGCAGCCGGTGCTCGAACTCGCGCCGGTTCACGAGTCCGGTGAGCGGATCGTGGCTGGCCTGATAGGTCATCTGCCGGGTCAGGCCGCGAAGCTCGCTGGTATCGTGCAGCACCAGCACCAAGCCGGAAGAGTCCTTTGCGTCGGGCTGCAGCGGCGTCACGCTGAACTCGACGAATCGCTCAGTGCCGCCGCTCGCCGGCACGAGAACCGCGCGCCTCGCGGCCGGCACCCGGGCGCCGCCGCCCAAGGCTTTCTGCACCGGATCGCCGAGCTGGCGGCGGTCGTTCTCGTCCACCAACGAGGCAACCTCCGCAAAGGTCTTGCCGAGGACCTGATTCAGCTGCTGTCCGAGCAGCGTTTCCGCCGAGTGGTTGATGTAATCGATGCGTCCTTCCGCGTCCACGGTTATCACGCTCTCGCCCATCGCATCGAGCGTCGCCATGGCGCGCGGCTTTTGCGAGACTTCGGTCGGGATGGCGCCGGGCATCATTTCCAGTGCGGTCAGGAGCAGCGCCGGCTCGCCGGAACTGTCGATCACCGTGCTCGAAAGCTCGACGCGCGTAACCTGACCTTGCCGGTCCATGAGCTCGATTTCGTAACGCTCCGCGGCGGATTCTCCCGCCAGCCGCCGCAGCAGATTGCTCTCCACCAACTCGACATATTCCGGCGCGACGAACTCGGTCAGCGGCCGGCCGACGACATCGGCGGACTTCATCCCGAGCAGCGACAGGAAGCGCGCATTCGCAAACAGAATCACCTTGCGGTGCACGAGCACGGCATCGTGCACGGTCTCGACCAGACGTTGAAACAGCTGCTCGCGATCCTGCAGCTGCGCGCCCCGGCGCTCGAGATCTTCGAGCAATTTGTTGACCGCGGCACCCAATTTGCCCAGCGCGCCCGGCTCGGTGCCCGGCGCAATCCGTCCGGCTGCGCCGCCTGCATCGATGAGATATTGAATTTGACTCGAGAAATCGTTGACCGCGCGTTCCTGGCGCCGTTTCCACGCGAAAAGCACGACGACGCCGACTGCCAGAACGGCCGCGGTGATCAACCACAACACGAGGGAAGAAAAGCCCAACGCTGACCTCAGTAACGACGAGTCCTAGCGACGCTGAGTAGTTGGGCGCCCTTCATGCGCTGGACACGTCGCGAACCATCGTGATGCAGAGAATAGCGCAAGGGGCTCGCGTAGCCTGTGGAAATTGACCATAATCAGCGGCCTTAATCGCGCGCGAGAAAGCATGGATACATTGGCCGCTCGGCAGCAAATGGTGGATCAGCAAATACGTACTTGGGAGGTTCTCGACCCTCGAGTGCTCGCGGTCTTCGCGACGGTGCCGCGCGAGGCTTTTGTGCCGCCGGGATACCGTGAATTGGCATTTGCCGACACGCCGATACCGATTGGATTGGGCCAATCGATGCTCGCCCCGAAGATTCAGGGCCGCATTCTTCAAGCCCTGAGCGTGGCCGCCGGCGACAAAGTGCTCGAGATCGGCAGCGGCAACGGCTACCTCGCCGCCTGCCTGAGTCTCCTGGCATCCACGACGCAATCCATCGATATTCACCCGCAATTCACCGCCGCCGCGAAAGCCAACATCCGCGCCGTGCCGCGCGCGAGCGTCGAATTCGAGACACGCGACGCATTTGCCGCCGGACCCTTGGGCGAGTACGACGCCATCGCCGTGACCGGCTCGCTGCCGGTCTACGACACGCGTTTCGAACGATCGTTGCGGCTGGGCGGACGCTTATTCGCCATCGTCGGAGATGCACCGGTGATGGATGCCATCTTGGTCCGGCGGGTCGATAGCGCCGAATGGATTCGCGAAAGCCTGTTCGAAACCGTTGTCGAACCGCTGATCAACGCCGCTGCCGCGCCAAGATTCGTCTTTTGAAAATGCCTCAGGAACTGACGCCGCGAGAATTCCTGGATCGGCGCGCGGCCGGCGAGGACATGACCCTGCTCGATGTCCGCGAGGACTGGGAAGTCAAGCTGGCGCCGGTCCCCACCGAGACGCTGCACATCCCGATGGGCGAGATTTCCGATCGGCTCGCCGAGCTCGAGCCGAAAAAGGAAATTGTCGTCATCTGCCGCTCCGGCGGCCGCAGTGCCCAGGTGGCGCAGTATCTGGAGCGCCAGGGTTTTGCGAAAGTTTTTAATCTCTCCGGCGGAATTTTGGCCTGGTCCCGGGTTATAGACCCTAGGATTCCGCAGTATTGACCCGTCTCGCGTAGGTGATATAGTAGTATATAACACTATACTACCGCCCCGGGGACGCCCAAAAATGGGTATTTCATGAAGCGATTTGCGCTGGCTTTGGCCTTGTACCTTCTGACTAACGCGGTTCCGGCGGCGGATCTGCTCGCCGTTTACCAGCGGGCGCTGCAAAACGATCCGCAGCTGCGCGAGGCGGAGGCCACGCGCCTGGCCGCCTTGGAGTCCAAACCGCAGGCGCTGTCGGTACTGCTGCCGCAGCTGACCGGCAACGGACACGTCTCGCGCGAACACGATAGCGGGTCGATAAACACCACCCAGACGCTGGCCCTGCCGCCGTGCGGGCCCACGCTGCCGGCCGGCGCGCCCTGCGCGCCGCCGGGCACGCCCACGACCGTTACCGAGTCCTTCCCGTTCAGCGGCAAGATCGACACCACCGTTCATCAATACACCATTGACCTCAAGCAAAACCTGTTTCGCTGGGAGAACTGGCAGGCGCTGAAGCGGGCGGATTCGCAAGTGGCACAGGCCGAGGCGGACTACCAGGCCGCGCAACAGGACCTGATGGAACGCGTCGCGCAGCGCTATTTCGACGTTCTCGGGGCACAGGATGACGTCGAGGCGCAGCAGGTCGCGTTGGTCTCGGTGAATCGCCAACTGGCGCAAGCCGAGGCGCGCTATCAAATCGGACTCATTGCCATCACGGACGTGGAGGAGGCGCGCGCCTCCCACGACAGCACCGCCGCCGCGGTGATCGCCGCCAAGCGCACATTGGCTTCCACGCAGGAGCTGCTGCGCGAAATCATCGGCGACCCGTTCGACTTCCTGGCGCGTCCCATCGAGCCCTTCGAGATGGTGAACCCGGATCCGATCAGCGAAGATCGTTGGGTCGAGATGGCCCTGCAACAAAACCTATCGCTGGTGTCGAGCCGCCTGGCCGCCGACATCGCCCGCGAAAACGTGTCGATCCAGCGCGGCGGACATTACCCCTCGCTGGATCTGGTCGGCAGCGCCGGCAAGCTCACGAACAACCAGATGGACGTGTACCCCGACGGCAATCCGGCCGGCGGCACGTTTTTGGACGAACGGCAGCGCTCGATAGGGATTCAATTGACCTTTCCGATTTATTCGGGAGGCTTGGTCTCATCGCAGGTGCGCCAGGCGGTCTACCAGCATCGAGCGGCCAAGGAACGCCTGGAGCGGGTTGCCCGCCAGACCGAGCACGACGCGCGCGACGCCTATCTCGGCGTGCTTTCAGAAATCTCGCGGGTCAAGGCGCTGCATCGCGCGGTCGAGTCGAACCTCACGGCGCTGCGCGCGACCGAATCGGGCTACGAAGCCGGAACGCGCACGGCGGTGGATGTGCTGCAGTCCCGGCAACAGTGGGTGCAGGCGCAAACCGACTATTCGCACAGCCGCTATGACTACATGCTGAATGTGATCAAGCTGCAGCAAGCGGCCGGCATCTTGTCCGAACAAAGTTTGCAGCGGATCAATGCGCTGCTTACCGATACGCCTGCCCCGCCGCCGCCGACCGATGTCCCGCCGCCGCCGGCAGCCACGGTTCAATAAGCGCGAGAATACGGGCGACGCTGCCGCGGTTCGCCGCGATGATCTGTCTGCCGATGCTGCCCATCTGCTCCCGCGCCCGCGGGTCCGCCAGCAGCCGCTCGAGCGCGGCGGCGAGCTCTCGAGCGCTCTTGACCTCGAGCGCCGCGCCGCGCGCCAGCAGCAATTGCGCGATTTCCCGGCCGTTGAAGCAGGACGGTCCCGTGAGCACGGGAAGCCCGAGCGCGGCGGGTTCGAGCAGATTGTGGCCGCCGATCGGCACCAAGCTGCCGCCGACAAATGCCGCGTCCGCCGCGGCGTACAGCATCCCCAGCTCGCCAACCGTGTCGACCAGCAGTACCGTCGTGGCGCTTGGCAACGGCTGCGCTTGCGCGCCGCCCGCCATGCGGCTGCGGCGTGCGAAGCCGACAGCGCGCCGCCCCAGCAATTCGGCGACCGCGGCGAAACGATCGGCGTGCCGCGGCGCCAACAGCAGCAGCGCGCGCGGCAGCGACTGCAGCAGCAATGCATGCGCATCTAGGAGCTGTTCCTCTTCGCCGGGGTGCGTGCTGCCCGCTATCCAGACCGGCCGCGCTGCGGCTAGCGCCACGCGCAGCGCCCGGCCCGCTTGCACGATAGCGTCGTCGAACTCGAGGTCGAACTTCACATTGCCCAGCACCAGAGTCCGTTCGGCGTCGGCACCGATCGCTTTGAAGCGCTCGGCATCTTCGGCCGATTGGGCCGCCACGAGCAGCTTCTTGCCGAACACACCGGCGAACAGGCTGCCGAAGCGCCGATAGCGCGACACCGATTTCTCGGAAAGCCGGGCGCTCGCGAGCAGCACGGGAATGCCGCCGCGCTCGCACTCGCGCAATAGATTCGGCCACAGTTCCGTTTCCATGATGAGCGCGGCGCGCGGGCGTGCGCGCTCCAAGAAGCGCCGGACCGCGCCGGGGGCGTCGTAGGGCAGAAAACGGATATCCGCAACCCCTTCGAACAACGCGGCGGCGCGCGCCCGGCCCGCGGGCGTCGCGGTGGTTATGAGCAGTGGAATCTCCGGAAAGCGCAGGCGCAGCGCCCGCGCCAGAGGCGCTGCCGCCGACATCTCGCCGAGCGAAACCGCATGCAGCCAGATTCCCGGAGCGGAGAGCGTGCGGCCAAACCCGAGGCGCTCGGACAGCCCCTGCCAATAGCGATGATCGCGTAGACCGCGCCACAGAAGCGCCGCCAAGGCTGCGGGCATCGCGCATCGAATCAACCAAGAGTAGAGCAGGCGCAACTCTCAACCCGCCCGATATCCGGCCAACAGCGCGGCCCAGGATGCCGGCGTGAATCGATCCGGCGGCATGGCGGCGGCGATCTTTTGCAGCGAGTGCTCGAGTCTGGCCAGATTCCGCGAGGTCCAAGCGCCCGGCGGCCGCAACCGCCCGCGGTCGAAGTCGATCACGCTGACCGCTCCTCCGCTGTCGAGCAGAATGTTGTGGGCGTTCAAGTCCGCGTGATCGACGCCCTGCCGGTGCAGCCGCGCAACCGCCGCCCCGACTGCGCGCCAGGTGGGCGCCGCGAGCACCCCCGTGTCGAGCGCCGCGCTCAAGGGTTGCGCCCGGGAAATGCGCTCCGTGATCAGGTCGCAACGATAGGTAAAGCCTTCGCGGCGGTAAAAAGCCGCCACCGGCTTCGGCACGCTCAAGCCTCGTTGCGAGAGCTCGAACAGCAAACGCCACTCGGTGAACGAGCGCACCCGGTCTTCGCCGCGCCACCAGTAGCGATCCGCTGAAATCCGCGCCGCAAAGCCGCCGCGGCGATAGTGCCGCAGCACCCACGGGTGCGCGGAGGATCCCACGAACCAAGCCGCACCCCGGCCGCCGGAAACGGCGGATATCTCGCCGCGCGCTTTCCAAAAATCCGGATCGAACAGGCCTTCGCCGGCGCCCTGGGGTGCATTGCCAATGCCATATGGATCAGCCAGCATGACGCCCGTTGCAGTGCCGATGCGTTGGCCGCCCTTTATCATTCTTATGACCACCTTAAGCTTCAAACCGCCGCTGCAACACGTCTGCCTGCTGCGTCTCTCGGCGATCGGCGATACCTGCCATGCACTGGCGGCGCTTCGAGCCTTCCAAGCGGCCTGGCCCGAAACGCGGTTTACCTGGATCATCGGCAAAGTCGAAGCCAAGCTGATGAGGGAGATCGTTCCGGAAATCGAGTTTATCACCTTCGACAAAGCGGCAACCCTGCGGGAGCTCAAGCGCTTGCGCGCAGAGCTGCGCGCGCGGCGCTTCGACCTGCTGCTCGACATGCAATTGTCCTTGCGGGCGAGCCTGGTCAGCCGTCTCATCCGTTCTCCGATCAAGCTCGGGTTCGATCGGCAGCGGGCCCGCGAGCTGCAATGGCTGTTCACCAACGCACAAATTGAGCCCAAGGCGTGCGAGCACGTACTGGACTCATTCATGGGCTTCGCGCGTGCCTGCGGCATCGAACCCAAGGCTCCGCATTGGGATATCGCGTTGCCGCCGGCCGCGATCGACTACGCGCGCGGCGTCGTTGCCGCGGGGACGCCCACGCTGCTCATCAGCCCGTGCTCCAGCCACGCTGCGCGCAATTGGGCCGCCGCCAGATACGCCGCGCTCGCCGATCATGCCGCTGCGGTGCATCGCATGCGCGTGGTGCTGGTGGGAGGCCGCAGTTCCGCGGAGGCGCGCATGGGCGCGGCGATCCTCGACGCGGCGCGCACCCCGCTCGTCAATCAGATCGGCAAGGATACGCTGCCGCAATTGCTGGGCCTGATGTCGCAAAGCACCGTATTGCTGTCGCCCGATTCGGGTCCCGCGCATATGGCAAGCATGGTCGGATTGCCCGTCCTCGGTCTGTACGCAGCCACCAACCCGCAACGCGCCGGACCCTACTACAGCCGTCAATGGTGCGTCGACAAGTACGATGCAGCGGCGCTTAAATACTTGGGCCGACCCGCGGCGCAAATCCCCTGGACCACGAAAATCGAACGGCCCGGCGTGATGGATTTGATCGAGGTGGGCGATGCGGTCGAAAAGCTCGACGCGCTCATGCTCGCCCGTGATTTTCGCTAAGATGCGCTCATGAGCGAGATTCAGGTTCCGGTCTCTCCCGGCGAATTGCTGGATAAAATCACGATCCTGAGGATCAAATCCAGCCGCATGAGCGATGCGCAAAAACTCGCCAATGTGCGCATCGAGCTCAAGCTGCTCGAGACCACCTGGGGCGCCTCGCCCTATGCCAAATCCGACATCGCCGCCGATGTAAATGCGCTGCTGCAGGTCAATGAGCGGCTGTGGGTGATCGAGGACGACATCCGCGACAAGGAACGGGCGCAGGCCTTCGATGGCGAATTCATCCGTCTCGCGCGGGCGGTCTACTTCGAGAACGATGAGCGTGCCGCGATCAAGCGGCGCATCAATCTAAAGCTCGGATCGAGCATCGTCGAGGAAAAATCCTACAGCGAATACAAGTCTTAGCGGATCGGCAAATTTCAAGGATCGGTTTCCGACGCGATGTCCGCATGCCCGGGCGCGTTCCGATCGAGCGTGTATTCAGCGCCGCAGTACGAGCACTTGGCCCACCCGGTGGCCTCGATCGCCAGATAAACCTTCGGATGCGAATTCCACAGCATCATGCCCGGCATCGGACAGGATAACGGCAGGTCGCCCATGTCGACGCTGTAGTGATGCAGCGCATTCGGCACGATCAGCCGATGTTTGGAATCGTCTTGTACCATTGCCGACATGATTTTCACTCCGTTCGATACTTTGCCCAAGGGCGGCGATTTTGACAGGTCACGGCGCCGTTTCAAGCGTCGCGTGCCAGATCGCGCGCAGCCGGTCGCGCGTCTCCCGATACGGCTGCGCCGCAACGATGCGCTCGCCGTCACCCTCGAGCGACAAATGATGCAGCACCGAGCGGTAGCTGATGTAGGTTTCCTTCAACCAAACAGCCGTGGCGGCATCGATCGCGCCGACCGCCGCCAAAGCTTCGAGCTGCCGAATATTGTCGGTATAGGTCAGCAGCCGCGGATGAGCCCGGGCGCCGGCCAACACCCAGTACTGTACGAGAAATTCGATATCGGAGATCCCGCCCGCGTCCTGTTTCATGTCGAATTCGCCCGGCCCCGAGCGCGACAGTTCCTTGCGCATTCGCAGCCGCATTTCCAGCACATCGTGGCGAAGTGTCTCGCGGCGCACCGCCGAGCTCAGCACGCGGCGCCGCACGGCCTCGAAGGCCGCGCAAAGCTGCGGGTCGCCGGCCACCGCGCGGGCCCGCAGCAGCGCTTGGTGCTCCCAAGTCCATGCTTCGTTCAGTTGATAGCGCTCGAAGGCATCGATGCCGGTCATCAAGAAGCCGCCCTTGCCATTGGGACGCAGACGCATGTCGACCTCGTAAAGACGGCCGGCCGCGGAGTGCATCGTCAGCAAATGCACGATGCGCTGTCCCAGGCGCAGAAAGAATACGCCATTGTCGAGCGGCTTCTCGCCGCCGGTCAGCTGGATGGAGCCGGCCGAATCGTGCAGGAATACCAGATCGAGATCCGATGCGTAGCCCAGTTCCAGTCCGCCGAGCTTGCCGTAGGCGGCCACCGCCACGGCGACCGGCCGCAGGCTTCCCGGCTCTTCTCCGCAACAGGGCGTGCCGTAGATGCGGGTCATTTGCTGCCAGGCAAGATCCATGCAGCATGCGACGATGAGTTCGGCGATATCGGTCAGCCGGTCGCTGACGCGCATCAACGGCAGACGTCCGGTCAGATCGGCGAGCGCCACGGCGAAGACGGCCACCTTTTGAAATTGGCGCAGCGCCTCGACCTGCCGTTCCGGATCGTCGGGCGACAATCTCTGCGTGCGTGCCGCCAATTCCAGGGTAAAACCTGCGCGCGTCGGCAATTCGTCGAAGGCCTTGGCATCGATCAACTCATCGAGCAGCAGCGGAAAATCGGCGACCTGCCGCGACAGAAAGCCGCTGATGGCGCAAACCTCGATGAGCCGGTCGAGCGCCGCGGGCTGCTCGTTGAGCAATGCCAGGTAAGAGGAGCGCGAGCCGATCGCTTCGAGCACCCGCAACACGCGCTGCACGACGGTGGCCGGCGAAGCATGCGCCGCCGCAGCTTTGAGCAGCCGGGCCAATATGACGTACAGCCGCCGGTGCCCGGCCTCATCGAGGCGCCGATAATTCGCCGCCTGCCGGTAGGACTCCAAGATCGCGGCGACGGGCGCAATCTCACTGCGCGGAAAGCCGCCGTTGGCAAGTTCCTCTTCTATTTTCGCATCGTCCGAATCCAGCCAGGCGGCGCCGATCTCGGCGTAACGGCGTTGCGCATCGGGCGTGCCGAACAGCAATGCATCAAATTGCGCCGCCACCTTTTCGAGCGTTGCATTCAGCGCGGCGAGCGTTTGATCCCAGTCGCCGAACCCCATGATCATGGCGAGGCGGGCGCGATCTTCGCTGTCTTGCGGCAAGGTGTGCGTCTGCTGATCGCGCACCATCTGCAGCGCATTCTCGGCCTTGCGCAGCACGAGGTACGCCTCGGTCAACTGCGCAATGTCGCCGGCCGAGATGAGTTTTGAGCCCGCGAGCAGCGGCAGCACCTGCAAGAGAGCGGCGTTCTGCAAGCGCCGGTCGCTTCCGCCGCGCACCAGCTGCATGGATTGCACGATGAACTCGATTTCGCGGATACCGCCTTTGCCGAGTTTGAGATGCTGCTCGAGATCGCGGCGGCTCACCTCGCGGACGATCAGCGCCTTCATGTTGCGCAACGACTCGAACACGCCGAAATCCAGGTAACGGCGGTAGACGAATGGACGCACGAATTCTTCGTACGCGGATGCATACGCGACGGCGCCGACGATGGCGCGCGCCTTGATCCAGGCATAGCGTTCCCAGTCGCGGCCATGCTGCTGCAAGTAATCCTCGAGCGCGCCCAGGCTCACCACCAATGGGCCGCTTTCCCCGAACGGCCGCAGCCGCATATCGACGCGGAATACGAAGCCGTCCGCATTGCGCGCGTCGAGCAACCGGATGACTTCGCGTCCCAGACGATTGAAATACTCCTCGTTATCGACGACCCTTGGGCCGCTGGTCTCGCCGGCCCCGGTGAACAAAAAAATCAGGTCGATGTCCGAGGAGAAATTGAGTTCGCGGCCGCCCAGCTTTCCCATTCCCAGGATGACGAAGTGCGGGTGCGAGCCGTTCGCGCTCTGCGGCTTGCCGAAAATGGGTTCGAGATGCCGCTCTGCCGCCGCTGCCGCCGCGCGGACGCTTGCATCGGCCAGGTCGGAGACGGCGCGCAGCGTCTCGGCGACCGCCGCGCTTCCCGCGATATCGCGCCAGGCGATGCGCACCATTTCGCGCCGCCGCCACTCGCGCAGAAGCAATAGGGCCTGCTCTACGGATTGCGCGGCCGCGGCCTGCGCTTCGTAATGGGTATTCGAGCCGCCGGGCGCGAGCGCCGCCGGATCTTGGATCAGTGCCTGCGCGGCGAATTCGCTGGCCGCGACGACGCGCGGCAGTTGCGCGCGGTGCTCGGCGGAAAGCTCCCGGTAGCGATCCAGAAAGTCGGTGTCGGCGCCGGCGCGTTCCCACCAGCGCTCGACGTAGCCGCGCAGTTGGCCGGGTACCGTCTCGATGAATTCCATGAACATGCGTCAGGCGTTGCCGCCTAGCGAATCGCCGTCAAAAAGACGCGGGGGAACGGCAACAGGACGCTGCCGTCCGTGAGCGGAGGATAGGCTTTGGCAATCGCGGCCGTGTACCGCTCGAGAAAGGCGGCGCGTTCACCGGCATTCAGAGGTTCGAGAAACGGCCTGAGACCGCTGCCTTTGAACCATTCCACCACGGCCTCGGCGCCGCCGCGCAGCAAATGTTGATAGGTGGTCCGCCACACATCCAGCTTCGAGCAGAGCGGCTGCAGCAATTCGTAGTACCAGCCGGCGGCCGCGAGCGGCGCACGCGCCGCCGACGATGCCGCGAGTTTGGCCGTCCAAGGTCCGCCGGCTGCAACCTCCCGCATGAGCCGATGCGCAGGCTCGTCGAGATTATCCGGCATTTGCAGCGCCAGGGCGCCGCCGGGCGCGAGTTTTGCGATCAGCGCCGGCAAGAGCGCTTCATGATGAGCGACCCACTGCAGCACGGCATTCGCCAATATCACGTCGTAGGGGCCGGTGCCCTGCCATTCTTGCAGATCCGCGACCGCAAAATTCACGTGCGGCAAACGGCGTCGCGCGGCCGCGATCATGTCGCTCGAGCTGTCGATGCCGGAAATATCGGCCTGAGGGTAGCGTGCGGCCAACACTTCGGTGGAATTGCCCGGCCCGCAGCCAAGGTCGATCAGCGAATGCGCATCGATCGGCGGCAGCGCGGCGAGCAAATCCCGCACGGGCCGCGTGCGTTCATCTTCGAAGGCTACATACTGTTGCGCTGACCAACTCAATGCAATTCCGACAGCCAGGCGATCACGATGCTCTCCAGGGCAATGCGCCGATCCGAATAGCTATGATCGGTATCCAGATGCACCGCCGTGACGCGGGTGCCGCCTTTGGCTTTGATCGCCGCCACCAGCGCATCGGTCTGCGCTGCCAGATGATCGTTCGCGGTGATGGCCAGCAGCGGAATCTGCGCCAATCCCGCCGCGGTTCCGGACACGGCGAATTGTTTGGGGTGCGCGGCGAGTTCATCGACCATGCTCTCAGGGGTGACATCGGCGAGGGTCTCCATGTCGTCGGCCATCGCGGCGACCGCTTGCGCGCGCGGCCTGCTGCCGGTCAGGCCCATGTCCGCCATGGAAATGAGGATGGCGCCGCTCAAGGCATGATCTTGCGCCGCCGTATGCGCCACTACCCAGCCTCCCATGCTATGGCCGGCGATGACAATTCGCCGCGTGTCGACGCCCAATTTCGCGGCATTGGACGGATCGCGCAAATAGGCCAGAACCGCATCGGCGTCTTGCGGATTGTGCGCGAAGCGAAATGAGCCGGGGCTGCCCCAGGATCCACGGTAGTTGAAGGTCACCGCGTTCCAGCCCGCCCGGCGCACCGCCTGCGCCAGATCGAGATTCTTCTCGTTTCCGGGCAGACCATGGCAGAGCACCAGCGTCGGGTGCGGGCCCGCCCCGGCCGGAGAGTACAGCAATCCATTGATGAGCAGTCCATGGCTCGGGACATGCAGAACCGTCATGGCGGCCGGATGCGCGCGGTCCGCGGGAGGGTCGGTGAATATCGCCGGCGGCACCGCCTGAGCGAGGGCCGTGCCTCGAGAACAGACCACTATCACGATGCAAAACGCCACAGAACGCAGGGCTGGGAATGAACTGATCATCGAATACGATCCTCGGGAATTGTTATCGGGCCATCTTTGAGCCTACTGTACCCCATGAGCGAACGCCCGCAGAACCCCAACGCGACCTCGCTGCAGCCTGCCGCTCGCGAGAAGACAAGATCGCTTACGTCAAGGAATCGCCGGCATCAGAAACAATTTTACGGCGGAGGCATGTGCCGGATCGTGATACACCGTATTGTCCGCCGTCATCAGCAGTCGGCTCGAGCCCAAGGGCTCGCCGGTATTGGGGTTGACGTCGAAGCGTGGGAAGTTACTGCTGGAAATATCCAATCGAATGCGGTGGCCCTTCTTGACCACATTGGCCGTATCGAATGGCCGCACGACCATGCTGTAGATTTTTCCCGGAACGAGCAGTTGGCGCGTCTCAGAATGGTCGCGATAGCTCGCGCGCACGATGCCGTCGGTTAGATTCATGTCGAAACCGGCCGGAAAGTCGGCGCTGGGCGGATACACGTCGATGAGCTTGGCGGTGAAATCCGTATCCGTCGCCGTGGATGCCGCATACAGCGTAACTTCCACGGGTCCCGCCAGAACGGCATCCTGCTTGAGGATCTCGCTCTCGAACACCAGCACATCGCTACGCGCGCGCAGCGGTAAATAAGGAGGCCGCGACCCGGGCATGTCCGCGCGCTCGCGTTGGTCGTAGGCGCCATCCTTCAGCCGTTTCGAAACGCCGCCGCCGATGGTGGGCACCGGATGCGCCGGATCGAATCGAAACACCGTCGCGGCCGGCTCCGATGGCGACGGCGCGTGCAGGTTGAGCGATCCGTCGGCATGCAGATAAAAAATCGCGGCGCGCGCCGCGGCTGGCGGCCACACCTTGGATTCATGCCATTCGCCGCCATGGAAAAGACGTCCGGCCGCGTCTTTGTGGCCGTCGCCGGTGCCCATCAAAAAATATCGCACCGGGGCTTCGGCCGCGGCGGCGGTCTTGATGCCCTTGAGGTAATGGTCGAACCAGGCCAAATGAAAATTCGTATCGAAATCCTTGATCGCGGCGGCGGCGCCGAAGTCCACATCGCCCGCGAAACTCGCGGTGTTGCCGTGATGCGTCCAGGGTCCGATGAGCAGCCGCATCGGAGATTTTTTGAGGGCGGTCAGCCTGCGCCAATTCTCGATCGTGCCCCGCAGATAAATGTCGTACCAGCCGCCGACGTGCATCATGGGTACATCGGCCGTCTGCGCGTAGAATTTTTCCCATTGCATGCCGAGCGTGTCCCAATGGGCGTCGTAGTCCGAGTGGGTCGCCTCCTCGAGATAGTAGCGCTCGTAATTCGGCGCCGCCGCCAGGGGACTCAACCCCTTGCGGATCGGCAGAGCCGAATACCAGGCGTTGACATCCTCCTTGGAGAGCATGCCCTTCGTCACCGGGTCCTTGGCATCATCGAGCGCCTGCGACCACGCCCAGGTCAATTGCCGGCCCATTTCAAACGCGCCGTCGTACCTGACGCTGTGATCCCACGCGTTGGACATGCCGCCCATGTTGAGGAGCAACGCGCGCAGATGCGGCGGCGCGAGTTTCGCGGCGTCCGCCTGCGTGTGCGCCGCATACGACGTCCCATACATGCCGACCTTGCCGTCGCAAAATGGCTGTTTGGCGGCCCACTCGATGGTGTCGTAGCCATCGTAGGCATCATACGAATAGTATTTTTCGAACACGCCCTGCGAATGGTGGCGCCCGCGCGTGTCCTGAACGAGCACCACATAGCCGTGCTTCGCCAGCGCCTCGGCTATGAAGACGGCCGCCGGGTCGGTTTTGTCGTACGGCGTCCGATGCAGCAGCACCGGCAGGCGCTCCGCGGTCGCCGTGCCGCCGTTGCCTGGCCGGTAGATATCCGTGGCCAGCAATGTCCCGTCGCGCGCCGCCAGCATCAAGTCCTGCCGGCGGATCACCTCGGAGTAGGTCTTCGGCCCCGGTGGCGGCGCGGCGCGCGCAGACAGTGCGATGAGCGCAAGTGCGGCGGGCGCGAGGAAGCTTCTGAATCGATTTGAAATGATGTGATTCGCACGCATTGTCTGAGGTCTCCGCCCGGCAGCTAACGCAACTTCCGAAATTCATCGCGCGTGCCCGTATGCTCGGCGAGCAGGCCGTCCAGGCGCGGCAGCCGCGAAAGAGCGGCATTACGCAGTTCCCGCGGCGCGGCCCGAAAGGACTCGCGCAGCAGCACGGCATCCCGTTCTACCATGAGCGCGGCGAGCGTTGCGGCCTGCAGCAGATCGCTCTCGGCGAGCGGCGCATCATTGCCGCGGCGCGTGCTCGTGTAAAGGCGGTACCAGACCAGGCGCGCGGGCTCCGGCAGGTGCGCGGGTATGCAGTGGCCGCCGGCGAGGATCGCGGCCTCACGGCTGCCCTCGAGCAGGTAGCCGTAGAACGGCATCGTTTGCGCATGCCAGCCCAGTTCCGGCACTGCAACGCTTTCACCGGCAATGGGCCCCGGAGCAAACAGATCCACGCGCAGTCCCGCACCCGGCAGCCTGACCGACGTCGCCTTTTTTTTGCCCGAGGAGCCGGGTAGGCCGGCGAACGGAAGCTGTGTGGCTTGCATGGTGGCAAGAAACGTGGCGGGCGTCGCGAGCTTCAAGGGCTGCCGCCGCGCCAAGCCCAAGAGATTTTGCGGCTTCGCAACCGGGCTCGCCGCCCCAGAGACGGCGCTCACCGCGCCGTATTCGTTGAGCCAGCTGATGTACGCCAAGCCCCCGACCACCACCAAGCCGGCGTCGAACATCTTGCGGTTGCGCAATTCCACCAGAACGCTCGCAATGACTTTGTCGGCGACTTGATAGCCGAATTTCGCGAGCACTGCCACTTGCTGGGTGGTCAATTCGGACATGGCGATCCGGCTTTGCATCGCCTCGTATGCGGCGGCGTTGCTCACGGTGCCCACGAAATGCTCCGAGCGCTTTCGGGGTGCAGGATAATAGGACCGGTACCAATACTCATGCCCGGTGCCGGCGCGCTTGACCAGGGTTCCCGGAGTGCCTGGCAGCAATTCCGCGGTGGAATTCGCGCGTGCCTTGAGCTCTGCATATAACGACCGGATGGCAGTCTCATGCAAACGGTAAAGCGCGCCGTAATTACCCACTATTCCGAAATTTTAGTGGGTAACGGCGCGCGGTTCAATGCGCGGATGCCGCGGGCAAACATTAATTGGAGGTGGTCGAATCATTAAACCCGACAAGCGCCAAACCCCTATAAAAACAGGCTCCGCGGCATTTGACGAGCGATCCCAACGCGAGTAAAAGTGCTTGTATCACACTGCTCTGATAGGCCGCCATGTCAATCAAGCTTGTCGTTATCGCTGCCGCGCTGATCGCGGCGGGGCCGGTGCTTGCCGCAAGCACCTCTGGCTCCGGAAGCTCGGGAGGTTCCGCCGCATCGAGCAGCGGCGGCGGTCACTCCGGCGGTGGCGGTGGTGGCGGCGGCGGTCACTCCGGCGGTGGCGGTCATGGCGGAAGCGGCGGCGGCGGCCATTTCGGTGGCGGAGGAATGGGCGGCCGCGGCGCGGCCGCCAGTGCGCGCGGTGCCTCTTTCGGCGGCGGGTTCGCCGGTCGCAGCTTCGGTGGGCATGGAGGCGCACAAGCAAACTCGCATTCAAGCGCCATGCATGCCGCCGGCAAGCCCACCGCGGGCCAGCACGTGGGTTTCCAGCATCCGGGGGCCAGGTTGGCCGGCACCGATCACCATCATGGCGGTAACGATCACCATCATCATCATCATCCGTTCGATCGGCGCGAGCCCAACGACAACGGATTCGTTGAAGATGGTCCATGCACGTTCATCGCAAACCCCTACCTCGACTGGAATCCTTGCTTCACCGCCAAGTGGGGCCGGGACATTCGGACAAGTCACGGCTCGTAGCTTGCCTCATGAATATTGCGGCGGCCGCCACTCTGCTTGCCGCGATATTGAGCGCCATAGCTGCGCCGCTGCACGCGGCCGATTCCCGCGAAACGCCGCAGAAGGACGCTGAGACCAGCGCCAAGGATCTCACCGCCTCGATCGAGCGCTTCAATGCGCGCGACCCGCAATCCCCCGACACCCTGAACGCGCGGCTTGCCTACGCGGTGATTCTTGCGCAAACGGACGGCGGCGACTGTCGCACCCGTCTGCAGAGCGCGCAGAGTCAATTGGACCTGGTCAATGCCAGCCCGGCACTGGGCGTCGCGCTCCCGGCCGGGCTGGCGCGCGCCGCCGACGCGGAATATCAAGTGCATTCGGCAAAGGCAGCTTGCGTCGGTTCGCAACCGCCCGACGCGCCATCCCACGAAGCGGAACCGCGCAATACCGAGCTTCGTGCCGCACTCGATGCCGCGCAGCATGCGGTGGAGCTCTATCGCGAGAGTTTCGATGGTGTTTCCATGGCGAGCATGCAATTCAATTGCGCAGCCGCGCATCACGAACTCGGCGACACGGCGGCCGCCATCTCCGCATTGCAGGCGGCAATCGCCATGGACCGTGACTACGGCTACGAGGACGATGCCGAAGACAACTACTCGCTGCTGCTGCAGTGGAGCAAGCAGGAAGCCGGCCCCGAGCAGGTGGCCGCCCGTATGCAGGACTTTCCGGAGCGCTCCGCGACGCTGGCGTTCGGTTGGTTCCCGAGCGATGCACAGGTCTTGATCGATTCCGCCTACTCGCAGGTTGCCGACGGCGCAACATGGAGTTTCCACAGCACCCGCAAGGCATTGCGCAGCGTTCGCAAGGGCTTTGCGAGCTGGAAGGTGTCTTTCCAGCCTGTGGAGGCGCATTTCGGGCTTGTCGACGCGCCGCTCACAGATCCAGGGCTCGACGGGCTCGCCAATTCACTGGCCGGCATGCTGGGTCAATTCCATGATTTCGAGGTGGCGCGCAATGGCGAGTTCGACAGCGTCAGCGCAGATTCCAAATTTCATTCCCGGGTGCGCGCGGATGTGAAGACGCTGACAGGCGAACTCGCCGCCCGGAACATCCCCCACGCACAGCTCATGCTCGCTGTCGCCGAAGCCTTGAAGGCGCGGCGACCGCCCGACGTGATCGAAAGCCTGGTGGCCGAGCGCTACAATTTTGAAACGGGAACCTGGATCGGCGCCACGCTTGATCAGGGCGTTTGGTACAACATGACCGCTGCGCTTTCCCTGGCCTTGGAACCCCAGGTCTTCGTCAAGCACGAGATCGAATTTGCCTACACTCACCCGGTTCCCTGCACCGCCGATGCTGCGGAAACCACCTGCATCGAAATCGTACTGCGTGCAACGCCGGATCCGGCAGTTCTCGCGGAGATGCTCGGCAATCTGGCGCGCTCCGGCCGGCTGCGGCGCGGGCAGCACCCCGAGTTTCTCGCGCGCACCGACATGCGGCTGATCCTAGATCCGGTAACCTTGGTGGCGTACCGCCGGGACATGCGTCAGTACTCCTATTGGTGGAACGGCGCCAAGGATCCGAGCGAGTCGCTGCTCGAATTGCAGAAAACCAGCGCGGTCAGCGGGTCTTTGAGCCGCCCGAACGGATCATAAAAAAAAGAGCGGACTTCGAAGTCCGCTCTTTCTTGATCGCAATTACCGTTTTGGCGGTAACTACAGGCGCCATTACATATCCATGCCGCCCATGCCACCCATGCCGCCGCCCGGCGCGCCATGTGCATGCTCTTCTTCTTTCGGCGACTCGGCAATCATGACTTCCGTCGTAAGCAGCAGACCCGCCACCGAGGCGGCGTTCTGCAGAGCCAGACGCGTCACCTTGGTCGGATCCAAGATGCCCAATTCGATCATATCGCCGTACTCGCCCGTCTGAGCGTTGTAACCGAAGGTGCCCTTGCCCTCGCGGACCCGGTTCAGAACAACCGCGGCATCCTCACCGGCGTTGGTGACGATTTGACGCAGCGGCTCTTCGATTGCGCGAGCCAGGATCTTGATGCCCGTGGTCTGATCTTCGTTCTTGCCGGTGAGCTTCTCGATGGCCTTGAGCGCACGGACCAGAGCGACGCCGCCGCCCGGAACCACGCCTTCTTCGACCGCCGCACGGGTCGCATGCAATGCATCTTCCACGCGGGCCTTCTTTTCCTTCATTTCGATTTCGGTCGACGCGCCGACTTTGATCACGGCAACACCGCCGGAGAGCTTGGCAACGCGCTCCTGCAGCTTTTCCTTGTCATAGTCGGAGGTCGCTTCCTCGATCTGCTGGCGAATGCTTTCGACGCGGCCCTTGATGTCCGAGGCCTTGCCGGCGCCGTCGATAATGGTGGTGTTCTCTTTCTCCACCAGGATCTTCTTCGCTTCGCCCAGGTCGTTCAACGTCGCCTTCTCGAGCGACAAGCCGACCTCGTCGGAAATGACCGTGCCGCCGGTGAGGACCGCAATGTCCTGCAACATGGCTTTACGGCGATCGCCGAAGCCCGGCGCCTTGACGGCGGCGACTTTGACGATGCCGCGGATGGTATTCACGACCAACGTCGCGAGCGCCTCGCCTTCCACATCTTCCGCAACGATCAAGAGCTGCCGGCCGCCCTTGGCAATGGCTTCGAGCAGCGGCAGCAATTCGCGAATGTTCGAGATCTTCTTGTCGACCAGGAGAATCAGCGGCTTGTCGAGCTCGGCGCTCTGGCTCTGCTGATTATTGATGAAATACGGCGAGAGGTAGCCGCGATCGAACTGCATGCCTTCGACCACTTCGAGTTCGTTCTCGAGGCCCGAACCTTCTTCGACCGTAATTACGCCTTCCTTGCCGACCTTCGCCATCGCATCCGCAATGGTCTTGCCGATGCTCTCGTCGGAATTCGCGGAAATCGTGCCGACCTGCGCAATCGCCTTCGGATCCTTGCACGGCTTGGACAGCTTCTTCAGCTCCTCGGTGGCCGCACCGACCGCTTGGTCGATACCGCGCTTCAGGTCCATCGGATTGATGCCCGCCGCGACGGCCTTGAGACCCTCACGGATGATCGCCTGGGCGAGAACGGTTGCGGTGGTGGTGCCATCGCCGGCTTCGTCGGAGGTGTTGGAAGCAACTTCCTTCACCATCTGCGCGCCCATGTTCTCGAACTTGTCTTTGAGCTCGATTTCCTTCGCGACGGAAACGCCGTCCTTGGTGACGGTGGGGGCGCCGAAGCTCTTGTCGAGCACGGCATTGCGGCCTTTGGGACCGAGCGTGACCTTGACGGCATTCGCCAAAATATTCACACCCTTGAACATGCGTGCCCGAGCGTCGTCGCTGAAGCGTACGTCTTTAGCTGCCATTTGCTGATACCTCTAATTAAATTTGATGTGCTGGAAGTAAATTCGGAGCGGCGTGACTTACTTGCCTTCCACGATGGCCATGATGTCTTCTTCACGCATGACAACCAGCTCGTCGCCTTCCATCTTCACTTCGGTGCCGCTGTACTTGCCGAAAAGAATCTTGTCGCCGACTTTGACGTCCAGCGGGCGAATTTCGCCGTTCTCTAAAATCTTGCCCTTGCCGACGGCAATCACTTTCCCGAAAATCGGCTTTTCGGTTGCCGTGTCGGGGATGACGATGCCACCTGGAGACTTACGCTCCTCTTCCTCTCTTTTCACGATCACGCGGTCATGAAGGGGACGAATCTTCATAAGACAAGACTCCTAATCAGTTTGGGTTAACAAAGGGTATGTGTTGTTAGCACTCTCCCGTCGAGGCTGCTAATCATAGCGACGAATTGTTACGATTCAAGAGCTCAGACCGTTATTTTTTGTTGTACAGCAGCAATTACTTAAGAAACTGGCGCCCCTGCGCCCCGGCCACTACAGTGCCCCCATGAAACCTTCTTTAGCCGCTGTATCGCTCGCTTTTGTCGCCCTGGCCGGAACCATGGGCATCGCCGCTCCAGCGCACGCCAAGCCCTGGTGGATGCGCGGCATTGATTCGAACGAAACGGATTTTCTTCCACCGGATGTCGCCTTCCGGGTCGGCGCGCGGGTCGACGGAACCGCGCTCAAGGTCCGCTGGGTCATCGCGGATGGCTACTATCTTTATCGCTCAAAAATCGAGATAAAGCCTGAAAGCCCAGATCTTGTCCTCGCCGCTCCCGCATTGCCGCCGGGAACGCTCAAAACCGACCCTTATTTGGGCACGCAGCGCATCTTCACCCAGCAGGTCGAGGCGGAGGTGGCCTATTCGCGCATCGATGCCGGCGCGCATCCCTTGCAAATCAAAGTGACTTATCAGGGCTGTGCAGAAGCCGGATTATGTTACCCGCCGATGACGAAGGTGCTTTTCCCATCGGTCGGATCGGCCGCCGCCGTCGCTCTCGACCCGCCGCGTCCCTGGGAAAGCGCCGCGATCATTGCCGGTGCCAGCGCATTTCTGCTCGCGGGATTGGTATTGCGGAAGGGCCGCCATCTCGACATTCCGGCATGAATACCCCCGGACTGCGCTATTTCGGCGCCGCGTTGGTCGTCATGCTTGGAGTATGGGCAGGATTTAGGTTTCACTCGATTCACAGGGTCGAAGGCGCCGCCGTAGCCGTGCCTGCGGGCGTTGCCAGCGCCCCTGACCCCAAAGAGATTTCCGCGATCGAAGCGGTGCCGCGTCCGGTGATCCCGGCGCGCCTGCCCGATTTCTCGTTGAACGATTTGTCGGGAAAGTCGACACCCATCAGCTCGTGGAACGGCAAGTCCTTGATGATCAATTTTTGGGCTACTTGGTGCGACCCTTGCCGCCGCGAAATACCCCTGCTGAAGACCCTCGCCGTCGACTGGGCGGCTCGGGATTTGACGGTCGTTGGGATTGCCGTGGACCATGCCGACAAAGTCCGCCAGTTCGCCGCAGAGTTAAAAATCGACTATCCGCTGCTCATCGGCGAGCAGGACGCCCTGGATGCCGCGGCCAAATTTGGCATGGACTCGCCGGCCCTCCCCTTCACCGTTTTCACCGACCGGCGCGGCGAAGTCGTGGCTTTGTTCGTGGGCGAATTGCACCGTCCGCAGGCCGATTTCATCCTGTCGGAGGTCCAGGATCTCAATCAGCGGCGTATTGGGCTCCCCGAAGCGCGGCGTGCCATTGCCGATGGCCTCGAGGCCATGGCGGGAAAGAAGGCCGGATAAGCGATTAGGCGGACGTTCGCCGCCGAAGCTTGCCTTTTCACTTCCATTTCTGGTTATTATCGCGGACCTTTGTGGCGCAACCGCGCTTAGGACCTGACTCCAAGATGGCTCGAATTTTGCTGCTCAACGGTCCCAACCTAAACCTGCTCGGCACGCGCGAGCCGGCCGTCTATGGCAGCGCCACGCTGCAAGACATCGAGGCAAAGCTCAAAGCGCAGTGCCAGGCCCTGGGCCATGAACTCATCGCCGCCCAAAGCAATGCCGAGCATGAATTGATCGCCAGGATTCACGCCGTGAAGCGCGACGGAATCGGATTCGTGATCATCAATCCGGGCGCCTTCACGCACACCAGCATCGCGCTGCGCGACGCTTTTCTCTCGGTGGGGGTGCCCTTCGTTGAGATTCACTTGAGCAACGTATTCACGCGCGAAGCTTTCCGGCATCGCTCTTATCTGTCCGACATTGCCGTCGGCTGCATCTTTGGATTGGGCCCGATCGGCTACGAGCTCGCGCTGCAAGCCGCCGCCGCGCGCCTGACCTGACGTTAAAACAAAATTTGAAGGGGTTCGCGGATGGATATTCGCAAGGTTAAGAAATTGATCGAGTTGCTGGAGGAGTCGGGCATCTCGGAACTCGAGATTTCGGAGGGCGAGGAATCGGTACGCATCAGCCGCCACCCGCGGGGCGCAATGCAGGTGACCGCCCCCCAGGCCGCGCCGATCGTCCAAGCGGCGCCGGCCGCGCCCGCGGCACCCGCCATGGCCGCCACCTCGGCCGGCGAACGAGCCCCCCGCAACGACGAGCACACGGTCACCTCCCCGATGGTGGGAACGTATTATTCGTCCGCCTCTCCCGGTGCAAAGCCATTCGTCGAGATCGGCAGCGAAATCAAAGTCGGCCAGATCCTCTGCATCATCGAGGCCATGAAGATGATGAACCAGATCGAATCCGACAAGGAAGGTCGCGTCACGGCCATGCTCGCGAAGAACGGTGAGCCGGTCGAGTTCGGCCAACCGCTGTTCATCATCGAATAATTCGAGATGATCGAAAAAGTCGTCATCGCGAACCGCGGCGAGATCGCCCTCCGCATCCTGCGAGCTTGCCGCGAACTGGGCATCAAGACCGTGGCGGTGCATTCCACCGCCGATTTCAATACCAAGCATGTGCTGCTGGCGGATGAGACCGTCTGCATCGGGCCGCCGCAATCCGCGCTCTCCTATCTCAACATGCCGGCCATCATCAGCGCCGCCGAGGTCACCGATGCCGTGGCGATCCACCCGGGTTACGGCTTCCTGTCGGAAAACGCCGATTTCGCCGAGCGGGTCGAAAAGAGCGGCTTCATTTTCGTCGGTCCGCGCGCGGAAACCATCCGTCTCATGGGCGACAAGGTCTCGGCCATCAAGGTGATGAAGGCGGCCGGCGTCCCATGCGTGCCCGGATCGGACGGGCCGCTGGGCAAGGATGCCGACGAGAGCTTCCGCATCGCCAAGGACATCGGCTATCCCGTGATCATCAAAGCCTCCGGCGGCGGCGGCGGACGCGGCATGCGCGTCGTGCACACCGACGCCTCGTTGTTGAATGCCATCGGCGTAACGCAGTCCGAAGCACTGGCGGCATTCGGCAACGATCAGGTCTACATGGAGAAGTTCCTCGAGAAACCGCGGCACATCGAATTCCAGGTGCTGGCGGACAATTACGGCAACGTGGTGCATCTGGGCGAGCGCGATTGCTCGATGCAGCGCCGTCACCAGAAGGTCATCGAGGAAGCGCCCGCACCCGGCCTGACCGCCAAGCAGCGCAAAACCATGGGCGAGCGCTGCGCCAGGGCGGTGCGCGAGGTCGGCTACCGCAATGCCGGCACTTTGGAGTTCCTGTACCAGGACAACGAATTTTATTTCATTGAAATGAACACGCGGGTCCAGGTCGAACATCCGGTGACCGAACTGGTCACCGGGATCGACATCGTCAAAGCGCAATTGCTGATCGCGGCGGGCGAACCGCTGCCCTATGGGCAGAACGACATCCAAATCCGCGGCCACGCCGTGGAATGCCGCATCAACGCCGAGGATCCGAAGAACTTTACGCCGAGCCCCGGCCCGATCCGTCTGTGGCACTCGCCCGGCGGCCCGGGAATCCGCGTCGACAGCCACGTCTATACCGGCTACAACGTTCCGCCTTTTTACGATTCCATGATCGGCAAGGTCATTGCGTACGGCGACACCCGCGATACCGCGATCGCGCGCATGCGCAACGCGCTGGCGGAGATGGTGGTGGAAGGCATCAAGACCAATATTCCGCTGCATCAGGAAATATTCAACCATTCCGCCTTCAAGCAGGGCGGAACCGACATCCACTATCTCGAGCGACGCTTGGGGCTGAAGTAACATAGGAGCCCGCCCAAGGATTCCGCGTGAGCCGCGTGGGCTTCCAGAGTCAAGCTCGAGCGGACGGTTGCATCGATGACTTTCTATGAAATCGAATTTCCGCTCGCTGCGCTCGGTTCCGATGCGGTCGAGGCGGCACTGCTCGAAGCCGGCGCAAGCTCCATTACATTCGTCGATCGCGGCGACGAGCCGGTGCTCGAGCCCAGGCCGGGCGAGATGCGGCTGTGGCGCGACACGTTGGTGCGCGCGCTGTTTCAAGGGAACAGCGACGCGGCGCTGAATCTCGGTCGGCTCGCCGCGGCATTGGGGCCGCATGTCGCGCAAACCGCCCGCGTGCGCGCCGTGCAAGATCAGGTTTGGGAACGCGCGTGGCTGGTCGGCTGGAAATCTCTGCGCTTTGGGCGCCGGCTGTGGGTGTGCCCACGCGCCGCCGAAGCGCCCTTGGATCCGCAAGCCATCGTCGTACGCCTGGATCCGGGACTGGCTTTCGGCACGGGTACGCATCCCACCACGGCGCTGTGTCTGCAAGTTTTGGATTCGCTGCCGATCGCGGGCCGTACCGTGATCGACTATGGCTGCGGCTCCGGAATCCTGGGTGTGGCGGCCCTGAAGCTCGGCGCCGCGCATGTCGTTGCCGTGGATCTTGATCCGCAGGCGCTGATTGCAACTCGCGATAACGCCTTGCGTAACGGGGTCGCTTCGAGCATCGTCGTGCAGGGCGTCGAGGCCGGTCTGCCGAGCGCCTTCTGCGTGCTCGCCAACATACTGGCCGGACCATTGATCGAATTGGCGCCCATACTGACTTCGGCCTGCGAGCCCGGCGGCCATTTGCTGTTGTCGGGGCTGCTGAAAACGCAGGCCTACGCGGTAAAGGGCGCGTACGCTGACGGTTTTGATATGGTGCAGGTCATAGAGCGGGATGAATGGTGCTGCATCCACGCGCGGAGACATCCCTAGAGTGTTTACGCAATGTTCTAAATGCGAGACTGTCTTCAGATTATCCGCGGAGGTGCTGCGCGCGGCGGGCGGTCAGGTGCGTTGCGGCAAATGCGGCGAAGTTTTCAATGCCCTGGCGCACCTCGCGGAGGATCCCAGCGCTTTTACCGCCGGTGAAAGCTCAATCGATCTGGAAGCGCGGGCCGACAGCATTCTGGAGTCGCCCGCTCCACCGTCTTCGCGGCGTTCGCCGCCCGCTGCGGATGACTTTGCAGCGCCTGGAGTAGAAATAGCGCGCCTGCAAATTCTCGATTGGAATGAGAGCGACGCATCCGATACCCCCGCCGCTGAACCTTCGGATCCGGCGCCGGAGCAATTGGGCGAAAGCTCGTTGGAATTCACACTGCCTCCCGGGGAACTCGACCGAATTTTCGTCGAGACCAAGCGTGGAGTTCGAGCGCGGATGCCGCCACCGCCACCGCCACCGCCATCGCCATCGCCATCGCCATCGCCACCGGTGCCGATGCCGGTGCCGGTCGCCGAGGAACCTGAAGAGATCGAGGTGTTCAACGCCGCCGACTCGAGCGCCGCCGTTCCGCTTGCGGCGATTCAGCAATCCGCGGCACACGCGACACCCGCGGCTCCCGCGGCCGCAGCGGCCCGCCCCCGCGCCGAGCGGCTTCGAAGTGCCGGAAGCGGTGCGGCTGGAAATGCTTTCCGGCATCGAATCTTCGGCCGATGCGGAGCCGCTCGCTCAACTCAAGCAGCCGAGACGCTCGCCCAGGCGACGGGCCTCGCCTTTCGACTCCGCGCCGCAGGCATCTGCTCGAGGTTTCATTCCGTGGCTCGCCGCCGCGATAACCGCCGGTGCGCTGCTCATCGCTCAGGTTGTCCACCAAAATCGCGAATGGCTCGCGGCACACGCGCCGCTCGGAGGATCGCTGCGCGCGCTGTACTCCCGAATGGGCGCCCCGGTCGCGCCGGCGGCGAATCTTTCCGCCTATCAGCTGCGTCAATGGGGCGTGACCGGCGATCCGGCCGGCGATGGCACATTGCGCGTGCGTGCCAGCATCTTGAACACCGCCGCGCAATTGGAGCCCTACCCGCTGCTGCGCGTAACGCTCGCCAATCGTTTCGGCGGCAGTATCGGCACCCGCGACTTCGAGCCTTCGGAATACCTGGGCAAGCCGACGGCCAAGCTGCTCGCGCCCGGCGAGCGCGCCGATGCCACCCTGGACATTCTGGACCCGGGGAAAAGCGCGGAAGGCTTCGAAATCGACGTGTGCCTGCGCGGCGCGGACCGAAGAGTTTCCTGCGCCAACGACAAAGCGCCTGCCCAAGCCAAACGATGAGCGTCAAGATAGGCCCCTACACGTTGCCTTCCAATGTCTTGCTCGCACCCATGGCGGGCGTGACCGACCGTCCGTTTCGAATTCTGTGCCGCCGCTTCGGCGCCGGCCTCGCCGCATCGGAAATGCTCAGCGCCGACGTGCGGCTATGGGACACGGCCAAATCGCGGCGCCGCATGGATCACAGCGGCGAACCGAGTCCGCGCGTGGTGCAGATCGCCGGCTTCGATCCACAGATGATGGCGGATGCTGCGCGGCGCAATATCGATGCGGGAGCCGAGATCATCGACATCAACATGGGTTGTCCCGCCAAAAAAGTCTGCAATCGATTGGCAGGTTCCGCCCTGATGCAGGACGAGGCGTTGGTGGCGCGAATTCTGCGCTCGGTCGTACAGGCAGTCGCGGCACCGGTCACCTTGAAGACGCGCACCGGCTGGGACCCGCACCACAAGAATGGCGCGCGCATCGCAAAAATTGCCGAGGACTGCGGCATTGCGGCGCTCGCCATCCATGGGCGAACTCGCACCGACATGTATCAGGGCGAAGCCGAACATGAAACGGTACGCGCCATCAAGGCACAAGTAAAGATTCCCGTATTCGCCAATGGCGATATTGCTTCTCCGCAGCGCGCACGACAAATTATCAGCGAGACGGGCTGCGACGGGATCATGATCGGCAGAGCGGCCCAGGGCCGGCCATGGATCTTCGAGGATGTCAATTTTTTTCTCGCGACGGGAGAAATTCGCGCGGCGCTAGCGCTGGAAAAAGTCCGTGATATTATGCGCGCCCACCTCGAAGACCTGTATGCCTTCTACGGCGATCAAACCGGTGTTCGAGTGGCACGAAAACACTTGAGTTGGTATTTCCGGCAGCACCCGGGACAAGAGGACTTGCGGAATCTTCTCGTGCAAATCGAGACGCCCGAGGAACAACTGTCCACGCTGCTGCAGCATTACGACACGGGTGTGGAGCGCGCTGCGTAAGCGTACATTTGGACAAGAAAAAATCAGCGGGGATTTGAACTTAAGGCCATGGTCGCTAAAAAGAAATCGAAGTCACGTCGAGAAATCGCGGCTGCGTTCAACGGCCGCGACCTGAAGGTCAATGGCAAGGGTGTGCCGTTGCGTTCGCAGGCCGAAGAGGCCTTACAGTGCTACTTTGAGACTCTGAACGGGCATAAGCCTGCGCATTTGTACGACCTCGTGATGCGCGAGGTGGAAGAACCGCTGTTCAAGGTCGTGATGGGCCATGTGCAGGGCAATCAAAGCCATGCCGCCACCATTTTGGGCATTAATCGCGGCACTTTGCGCAAGAAACTCAAAGAGTTCGGCATCAGCGAGTAAGCAGGCCGCCAGTGCTCACGCCCGTTCGCCGCGCGTTGCTCAGCGTTTCCGATAAGACCGGCATCGTCGAATTTGCGCGCGAGTTGAAGGAACGCGGCATCGAGTTGTTGTCGACCGGCGGCACCGCCAAGCTGTTGACCAGCCATGGCATCCCGGTCAAGGAAGTCGCGGAACATACCGGTTTCCCGGAAATCATGGGCGGCCGCGTGAAGACCTTGCACCCAAAAATTCACGGCGGCTTGTTGGGCCGCCGCGGCCTCGATGAGGCGGTCATGCGCGAGCACAGCATCGAGCCGATCGATCTGTTGGCGGTCAATCTCTACCCCTTCGCGGCAACGGTGAGCCGCCCCAATTGCACCTACGAAGACGCGGTCGACAACATCGATATCGGCGGTCCGGCAATGGTGCGCGCCGCCGCAAAAAATCATGCCTCCGTCACCGTGGTGGTGGATCCGAACGACTATCGGGAATTGCTGGACGAACTCGCCGCCAATCAAGGCAGTACCAATCTGACCATGCGCCGCAAGTTGAGCGCGAAGGCGTTTGCGCACACCGCGCAGTACGATGCCATGGTTTCCGCGTATTTCACCGGCGCGATCGGCGGAGCGGCCCCGACCTTTCCCGATGACCTGAATCTCTCCTTTCGCAAGCACCTGGACCTGCGGTATGGCGAAAATCCGCACCAGCAAGCCGCCTTCTATACCGACCCGCGCGCCATCGGCGCATCGGTCACGCAAGCGAAGCAAATTCAAGGGCGCGAATTGTCCTTCAACAACATCGCCGACGCCGACACGGCGCTGGAATGCGTGCGTCAGTTCGACAACCCGGCTTGCGTCATCGTCAAGCATGCCAATCCCTGCGGCGCGGCGCGCTGCGCGGGCATCGCAGAGGCCTATGCGCTTGCCTACCGTACCGATCCGACCTCCGCGTACGGCGGCATCATTGCATTCAATCGCGACTTGGATGCTGCGACCGCGCGCGCCATCATCGAGCGGCAATTCGTCGAGGTGATCCTGGCGCCAAGCGTCGCGGAGGACGCCAGAACCGTGCTGGCGGCGCGGGACAATGTGCGTGTGCTGGTCACCGGCGATTTGTCGCTGCCGGTCACGCAGCTGCTGGAATACAAAAGCGTCGCCGGCGGCCTGCTGGTGCAAACGCGCGATTGCGCCGGCGTGCGGGCGCAAGAACTGCGCACCGTCACGCGCCGTCCCCCCACCTTGGCGGAGCTCGATGATCTGATATTTGCGTGGCGGGTGGCGAAATATGTCAAATCGAATGCCATTGTCGCGGCGAAGGACAAGGCAACCTTGGGAGTGGGCGCCGGACAGATGAGTCGGGTAATCAGCAGCAAGATCGCCGCAATGAAGGCCAAGGACGTCGGTCTGACACTGGAATCCGCCTCGGTCGCCTCGGACGCGTTCTTCCCGTTTCGCGATGGCTTGGACGCACTGGCCGAATTCGGCGTAAAGGCGGTTATTCAGCCGGGCGGCTCGCGGCGCGACGCCGAGGTGATCGCGGCCGCGGACGAACACGACATCGCCATGGTGTTCACTGGAATGCGCCATTTCCGCCATTGAAACCAGCGGCGTGAAAGTGCTGATTGTCGGCGGCGGCGGCCGCGAGCACGCGCTGGCATGGAAATGCGCCGCATCGCCGCGCGTGCAGCAGGTCTATGTCGCGCCCGGCAACGCCGGCACGGCATCCGAGCCGAAGGTCAGCAACGTCGCGATCGGCGCGGACGACATCGAAGGTCTGCTTCAATTTGCCGTGGCTGAGGATATCGATCTCACCATCGTCGGGCCCGAAGGTCCCCTGGTCGCCGGCATCGTCGATCGCTTCGTCGCGGCCGATCGGCGCTGCTTTGGACCGTCGCAACGGGCGGCGCGGCTCGAGGGTTCGAAAGCCTTCAGCAAGAACTTTCTGCAGCGTCATTGCATTCCGACCGCAAGTTTTGCCACCTTTACGGCGGCCGATTTCGACGAACACTACGTGCGGGCGCAACGCCTGCCGCTGGTGGTCAAAGCGGACGGACTGGCCGCGGGCAAGGGCGTCATCATCTGCGACACTCATGATTCGGCCGTCGCCGCGGCTCGAGCCATGCTCGGCGGCAGTTTTGGCGCCGCCGGCGCCACCATCGTGGTCGAAGAATTCCTGCAGGGCGAGGAAGTGAGCTTCATCGTGGCGGCCTGCGATCAGCAGGCGATAGCGCTCGCGACATCCCAGGACCACAAGCGCCGCGACGATGGCGACAAGGGACCGAACACCGGCGGCATGGGCGCCTATTCGCCGGCGCCGGTTGTCACCCCGCAACTGCATCAGCGCATCATGCGCGAAGTGATCGAGCCCACGCTCAGGGGCCTGCGCAGCGACGGCACTCCCTATCTGGGCTTTCTTTATGCCGGGCTCATGATTGCGGCGGATGGCACGCCCAATGTCCTGGAGTTCAATTGCCGCTTCGGCGATCCGGAAACGCAGCCGATCTTGATGCGAATGCAAAGCGATCTGGTGGAGCTGTGCGAGGCCGCGCTTGCCGGCGACCTCGAGCGGCACGAGATTCGTTGGGACACGCGCGCGGCGCTCGGGGTTGTCATGGCGGCGGGCGGCTACCCGGATGCTTTCCGCAAGGGCGATCCGATCAGCGGGCTCGAGACTGCGGCCACGCTCCCCGGAAAGGTATTCCATGGCGGCACCCGCCGCGAAGGCGCGCAGATCGTCACGGCCGGCGGCCGCGTACTGTGCGCCGTCGGCTTGGGCGATAGTGTGAGCGATGCGCAGCTGCAGGCATACAATCTGGTGCACGCCATCCACTGGAATTTGGTGCAGTACCGGCTTGATATCGGCTATCGAGCCATCCAGCAGAAGCCTGCCTGAGGGAGTTTCCCATGCCACACGTTCGTCCGAGCATCGCCGACAAGCGGCGCGCATTCCATCGCCTGCACAGCCACGGCTGCTTCGTGATTCCCAACCCATGGGACGTCGGCAGCGCGCGTTACCTGCAGAGCCTGGGATTCAAGGCATTGGCCACCACGAGTTCCGGATTTGCATGGTCGCACGGACATCGCGACGGGGGCATGTCGCGGGATCGAGTGTTGGATCATCTGACCGAGATGGTCGAAGCCACGGATTTGCCGATCAACGCTGATTTCGAACACGGATTTTCGCCGGATGCGGCGGGACTTGCCGACAGCGTGCGCCTCGCCGTGGAAACTGGCGTCGCCGGACTTTCAATAGAAGATTCGACCGGAGACGCGTCCAAACCGCTGTTCGATTTCGACACCGCGATCGAGCGCATGCGCGCGGCCCGCAAAGCCATCGACAAAGCCGGCGCCGACACGATGCTGATCGGGCGCGCCGAATGCTTTCTGGTGGGTCAACCCGACATCGCAGAGACCATTGCCAGGCTCAAGGGCTACGCAGACGCGGGCGCCGACTGTTTGTACGCGCCCGGAATCCGCACGGCGGAGCACATTTCCGCGGTGGTGGCGGCGGTTGCGCCGAAACCCGTCAATCTGCTGATCGGCTTCAACGCGGAGCTCGACATGCGGCAAATCGCCGCGTTGGGCGTGCGGCGCGTGAGCGTCGGCGGCGCGCTGGCACGCGCGGCTTGGGGCGGATTCATGCGCGCCTCGCAACTCATCATCGAACAGGGCAAGTTCGACGGATTCGCGGATGCGGCATCGGGAAACGCCCTGAACGCGGTATTCCGCGGAAGCTAACGCCTGACCATCGTCTGCATCAAATGATCCAGCGCGGCTGCCGGCGCGGCGCATTGGCCGGTGTGCACGGGCGAGGTTTGCACGATCGTGCTGCGCGGCGCGACCAGCCAATGGAAGCGCTCGCGCGCGGACAGCTTGCCGATATCGCCCGCCCCGTCTCCGCCGGCGCAAATGGCGGGAATGCTTTGCAGCACGCTTCTGACGAGCTGCAAATCCACGCCGCGGATCGATGGCGAGCAGCGCCTGCTCGTCGAGTTCGATGGCCGCCAGCAAAATGCGCTCGACGTCGCACGACAGAATGATGCCGGCATTCACGAACTCGCCGCGTTCGACGCGCGGTACCACCCGAACGACCGCGTAGTCATAGGTGAGAAGCGCGTGCACGCAGGGCTTCCTTGACGAAAATGTCCGATGAGTGGAGTCGCGCGGTAAAGTAATTCACATAGGCGTCCCGCTGTTGAGCCTTGCTTTCGAAGCCGGGGTCATCGGGCAGCCATGGATCCGGGATCAGCTCGACGATAGCCGCGATCTTGTCGATGAATAGACGCGCCTTCATCTCGGCATCCGCCTCCTCGAGCCTGCCGGCGAATTTTAACAGCACATGCTCCTTGATCAACGGGAATGGCGTGAGCGCGTGCCGGTCGCCTCGATTCCATGCGTGATGGAAGTACAGCGCGGCGCCATGATCGATGAGCCACAGCCGCCGATGCCACATCAGCATATTGACGTTGCGCGCCGTTCGATCCACGTTGCATACGAATGCATCGAACCACACCACGGCCGAGGCCAGTTTGGCATCGGGCTGATAAACCAACGGATCGAAGGTGACCGAGCCGGGCAGATAGTCCAAGGCCAGATTTAAGCCGCCGCTGGCGCCGATGAGGCTTTGAATTTCAGCGTCGGGCTCGGTGCGCGCCAGATCCGGCGGCAGCACCACGAAAACGATCTCCGGAATGGGCAGTCCGGCGAGCCGCCCGATCTCGCCCGCCAACAGCTCCGCGATCAGCGCTTTCGGGCCTTGACCTGCGCCGCGAAACTTGAGTACGTACAGCCCATCGTCATCGGCTTCGATGATGGCGGGCAGGGAACCGCCCTCACGCAACGGCGTGACGTAGCGGCTCGCGGTGACGGTTCTTAGGCTGCTCACGCCTCCGTCGGGGACTTACGGATGTCCGCTCGACGGCATGCCGGCTTGAACTGGTACCGCCGAGCCTTGTTGCTGGATTTGGATTGATGAACTCCTTGCCACTAGAGTTCCGCCTCTTTCAGCTGTTCGAGCGTGCTGCAATGGGTGCGCTGGAGATGCGTGCCGATCTCGCCCTCGTCGCGGCAAAACACCAGGGTGCCGTTGCGATTCACCGGCTTGTATCCGCGGCCGCGCATTTGCTTGATCTGCGCCTCGGTCGGCGGCGACATTGACCACTTCGCTCTTGTCGACCTTTGACCGGGCGTTGCGCAGCCGGCGCAGCAGCCCCCTTGGCGCTCGCGGCTGCATCGGCGGCAGCGGCCGCCCCAGGCGCACTCGGCGCAGGCGCTCGATCGCTTGGTTGCGCCGCCGGCGGGGCCGAGGGGGTTTGTTGGTTCGTCGCGCTGCAGGCGTTCATCGAAAACATCGCGACGGACAGCACCGCAAAATAGGCTGCCAATTTCATTGGATTCTCCCTGTTACGGTGTGTGTATGCCACACGAGACACGGCAGGTCAACGCGCAGCTAGTGCGGGCTCGCCGCCTCGATACGCGCGCTGCCGGTGATCTTCGGATCGCTGCTCAAATGGTGCGCCCGGAACAGACGCCCTTTCTCGGCCAACAGCACGAAGCCGAGACTCGCCAGGCCGCAGCACAGGCATCCGGCCGCCAGCGGCACGGTTGTGCCGTTGAATTGCGCGCCGATGAGAATTCCCACCAGCGCGCCGCTGAACGTGGAGATGAAGCCTTGCAGCGATGCTGCGATCCCCGCGATGGAGCCCATCGGCTCCATCGCCATGGCGCCGAAATTGGAGACCGACAAGCTGAAGGTCGCCATGGTCAAGGATTGCAGCACCACGAAGGTCCAGATCTGTTCGAGCCCCAGCGCCGCGATGAGAACATGCAGCGCCGTGACGGCCAGGAACATGAGCAATGCGGTGTGCGAAATCAGCCGCATCCCCAGGCGTTCGACGATGCGCGAATTCAGATACGCGGCCATGCCCATGAAAACGGCGCACAGCGCAAACATGCTCGGCATCAATTTCGGCCGGTGGAATACCTCGGAAAAAATCTGCGCCACCATGCCCACGTAAGCCATGATGGTTCCGAACATCACCATCATGGCGAGGGTGTAGAAAATCGACGTGCGGGTGCCGAGTACGCGCTTCGCGGCGTCGAGCACGTGCTTGCGCGTCAGGGTCATGCGGTATTCGGGGTGCAGGGTTTCCGGCAGACGCAAGAATCCCCACGCCGCCACCAGCGCCGCGAAAGCCGCGAATACCACGAAAATGTAGCGCCAGGGAGCAATCAACAGGATCAGCTGCCCGAGGCTCGGCGCGAGAATCGGCACCGTGAGGAACACCACGAAAGTCAGCGACATCACCCGCGCCATTTGCCGTCCCGCATACAGATCGCGCACCACCGAGCGGGTCACGGTGACGCAGGCGGCGGCCAGACCGTGCACGAAACGCCAAGCGAGCAGCGCCGCAAAAGTGCCGCTCAAACTGCACAGCAGCGCAGCGACGATATACAGCGTCAAGCCGCCGAGCAAAATCGGCCTGCGGCCGAATCGGTCGGACAGCATGCCCCAGAACAATTGCCCCACGCCCATTCCCGTCATGTAGGCAGTGACGATCCATTGACCGTGATTCGGCTCGCCGACGTTCAGCGCGCCGACGATAGTCGGGAAAGCCGGCAGCATGGCGTCGATGGCAATGGCCTGCGTCGACATGGTCGCGGCCGCCAACACCACAAACTCCAAGAACCCAATCGAATGGGCAGCGCGCATCTCCGCCATGAATGCCCGTCAGCTCTTTGAAATGACGGGCGTGCCGCCCGGCGGCGGCGCGCCGCCCGCGGGCTTGCGCGCGATGCTGGTCGCCATGGTGACGATGGAGGCCAGGTCGGTCAGATTCGCCGGCACCACCAGCGTCGTGCCCGCCTGCGCGAGCTTGCCGAATTGCTTCACGTACTCTTCGCCGATCCGCAACTGCATGGCTTCGATGCCGCCCCGGTCAGAGAGCGCGATGCCGACCTGGCGCAGGCCTTCCGCCGTCGCGGTCGCTACCGCGAGGATTGCCTGGGCCTGGCCTTCGGCCTCGTTGATTTGCTGCTGCTTGTTGGCTTCGGACTGCTTGATCACGCGCTGCTTGTCGCCTTCCGCGGCGTTGATCTTGGCGTCGCGCTCGCCCTCCGAGGTCAATATCACGGCGCGCTTTTCGCGCTCGGCGCGCATTTGCTTCTCCATCGCTGAGAGCACGTCCTTCGGCGGCGTGATGTTCTTGATTTCATAGCGCAGAACTTTGACGCCCCAAGGCGATGAAGCCTTGTCCAATTCGCTCACCACGTTGGTGTTGATCTGACCGCGGGCCTCGAAGGTGCGGTCCAATTCGATCTTGCCGATCTCGCTGCGCAGCGTGGTTTGCGCCAGCTGCGAAATTGCAAAGCCGTAATTGGTGATCCCATAGGAGGCCAGGTGCGGGTCCATCACCTGCATGTAGAGCACCGCGTCGACGCCGACCTGCACGTTGTCGCGCGTGATGCAGATCTGTTCGGCGATGTCGATGGCGATTTCCTTGAGGCTGTGCTTGTAGGCGATCCGCTCCATGAACGGAATCAGGATATGAAACCCGGCGGAGAGCGTGCGGCTGTACTTGCCCAGATGTTCGATCACGAAGGCGCTTTGCTGCGGAACGACCGTTGCAGTCTTGAGCAGGACTACAACGACAACCACCACCAGCAGAATGATGGCGTAAAGGCCTACGGACATTTCCACGAATCTCTCCTAAGGAACCTCAAGGCTCGCCATGCACGACCAAAGTCAGGCCGTCGACCCGGTCGATGCGCGCATGCGCCCCGGCCAGGATGGACGACGTTCCGCCGTTGACCGCGCTCCACGAGCTGCCGCTGTACTCCAGCCGGCAGGATTCCCCGGGCTTCAATTCGGCGGGCAGCACCACGGTCTTTCCAGCGGGTCCGGATCCGACATCGGGTAATTTGCGCCGCAGCTTCTCGTAGACCCAGCGCCGAAAGGTCACCATCGAAAATGCCGCCAGCGCGGCGAAGGCCAGCCATTGCAGCCATGCAGCCGTCATGCCGGCCAGCGTCAAAATACCGATGACCAGAGCCGCGGCGCCGAGAAAAGCCAGGTAAAAATCCGCGGCGATCAGCGTCAACTCGAGGACCAAAAGTATGGCGCCGACCGCAATCCACGCCCACCACTGCATGAAGTACTCCTGCGCTTCCTACCTAGCGCTTCATCGCGTCGAAGAAATCCGCGTTGGTCTTGGTGTCTTTCATCTTGTCGAGCAGGAACTCGATCGCCGCCAGCTCGTCCATCGGATGCAAGAGCTTGCGCAAAATCCACATCTTGGACAGCTCCGAAGGCTCGGTGATGAGCTCTTCCTTGCGCGTCCCGGAACGGTTGATGTTGATCGAGGGGAACACGCGTTTCTCCGAGATGCGCCGATCCAAATGGATTTCCGAATTGCCCGTGCCCTTGAACTCCTCGAAAATGACGTCATCCATCTTCGAGCCGGTATCGACCAGCGCGGTGGCGAGAATCGTCAGGCTGCCGCCCTCCTCGATATTGCGCGCCGCGCCAAAAAAGCGCTTCGGCCGCTGCAGGGCATTCGCATCCACGCCGCCGGTGAGCACCTTGCCGGAACTCGGCACGACGGTGTTGTAGGCACGTGCCAGACGCGTGATGGAATCGAGCAGGATGACCACGTCTTTCTTGTGCTCCACCAGCCGCTTGGCCTTCTCGATCACCATCTCGGCCACTTGCACGTGGCGGCTGGCGGGTTCATCGAAGGTCGAGGAAACCACTTCGCCCTTCACCGTGCGCGCCATTTCCGTCACTTCCTCGGGCCGCTCATCGATGAGCAGCACGATGAGATAGACCTCGGGATGATTGGCCGTGATGGCCGTGGCGATGTTTTGCAGCAGCATGGTCTTGCCGGCCTTGGGCGGCGAGACGATCAATCCGCGTTGACCCTTGCCGATGGGAGCGACCAGATCGATGGCGCGCGCCGTCAAGTCCTCGGTCGAACCATTGCCGCGTTCCAATTTCAGCCGCTCGGTCGGATGCAGCGGCGTCAGGTTTTCGAACAGCACCTTGCCGCGCGAACTCTCCGGAGAATCGTAGTTGATCTCGCCGACCTTGAGCAGCGCGAAATAGCGCTCGCCGTCTTTGGGCGGCCGGATCAAGCCGGAAATCGAATCGCCGGTGCGCAGATTGAAACGGCGGATCTGGCTCGGGGAGACGTAAATGTCATCCGGACCGGCCAGGTAGCTGGAGTCGGAGGAGCGCAGGAAACCAAAGCCGTCCTGCAGGATCTCCAGCACGCCATCGCCGTAAATATCCTCGCCCTTGCGCGCGTGCGCCTTGAGCACGCCGAAAATGATGTCCTGCTTGCGCGAGCGGCCCATGTTTTCCAGGCCCATGGTCTCGGCCAGCTTCACCAAATCGCTGATCGGACGCTTCTTCAGCTCCGTCAGGTTCATCGAGCTGCGGCTGCGCGCCAGATCGGTCGGGGCAATGATCTCCAGGTCGTCGCCGCCCTCCGGCAGATCGCCGTAGTCCTCGTGCATCGGCCGGCCGCCGTTGGAGTTGCCGTTGCGGTTATCGTTGCGCGGTCCGCGGTTGCGATTGGATCGGCCGCCGCCCCCTTGACCGCCGCCCTGCTGACCGCCGCCCTGGCCGCCGCCGCGCGATTGATTCCCTAAGTAGCCTCTCACAGGTTGCTGTCCAGAAATGCGGCCAGCTGCGACTTGGTCACGGCGCCGACTTTTTGGGCTTCAACGGTGCCGTTCTTGAACAGGATCAGCGTGGGAATGCCGCGGATATTGAATTTTGGGGGAGTGTGGGGATTTTCGTCGATGTTGAGCTTGGCGATGCGAATCTTGTCTTTGTAGGTATCGGCGATTTCATCGAGGATCGGCGCGATCATTTTGCAGGGACCGCACCATTCCGCCCAAAAATCCAACAATACGGGCTTCTCGGACTTCAAAACGTCTTTGTCGAACGTTGCGTCGCTGGTGTGAACGATACTTGGGTTACTCACTGCGGATACAGCTCCTTTTTGGAGATTTAAATGAAGTTGAAACGGGTTATTTTGGGAAGCCAGAGCCCAAAGCACTACCGCGAAGTGACGATGCGCGGCCGTTCGGGCACAATACAGCGGGTTTAGCGGTCTTGATTACCTTAAAAGGGTACCGATGATACGGTTGGGGAGCGGATAGACCGGCTCCTGGTTGGCCATATTGTTATCCGGTCCCCATCATTTTGCAAGTTTCTGCAAGTCACACAGCGAAAATGTCAGACGCCCATCTCAGTCAGCTTACTTTTGATTCCTTGATCATCCCCGAATCCGTGAAGCGCGGTATCGCCGAACAAGGCTTTACGCGTGCGACACCCATTCAGGCACAAACGCTGCCGATCGCCCTCGCGGGACGGGACGTCGCCGGGCAGGCACAGACGGGGACCGGCAAGACCGCGGCGTTTCTGATTGCGCTGTTCAACCGCCTGTTGACGCATCCCGCCGCGCCCAACCGCCCGGCCAACGCACCCCTCGCCATCGTGATTGCGCCCACGCGCGAGCTGGCGGTGCAAATCCATTCGGATGCGCAAGCCATCGGCAAGTACACCGGCTTGAAGCTCGCCATCGTGTTCGGCGGAGTCGATTATGAGAAGCAGCGGCGGATTCTCGAGGAAGGCGTCGACGTCCTGATCGGCACGCCCGGGCGCATCATCGATTACTTCAAACAGCATGTGTTCGACCTGCGGCACATCCAAGTGGCGGTCCTGGATGAGGCCGATCGCATGTTCGATCTTGGCTTCATCAAGGACATCCGCTTCATATTGCGCCGTATGCCGCATCCGACGCTGCGCCTCACGATGATGTTTTCGGCCACCCTGTCGCATCGGGTCATGGAGCTCGCGTACGAGCACATGAACAATCCGGAGCTCATCCGCATCGAACCGGACAAAATGACGGTGGACCGGGTCACGCAGGTGCTCTACTTCCCGTCCACGGAGGAAAAGATCCCGCTGCTGATGGGTCTACTGCGCCGCATCGATGCGCGCCGCACCATGGTGTTCGTGAACACCAAGCGCGTGGCCGAGGTGCTGGAACGCACGCTGACGGCGAACGGCTTCGTGGCCCAGGCCCTGTCCGGCGACGTACCGCAGACCAAACGCTTGAAAATGATGCGTGATTTCCACAATGGCGACATCGCGGTGTTGATCGCCACCGACGTGGCTTCGCGCGGTTTGCACATTCCGGACGTAAGCCACGTGTTCAACTTCGATCTGCCGAACGACGCGGAAGACTACGTGCATCGCATCGGACGCACGGCGCGGGCCGGCGCGGAAGGCGATGCCATCAGTTTCGGTTGCGAGGAATACGCCATTTCGCTGCCCGATATCGAGCGCTACATCGGCCATCAAATTCCGCGCGCCGCCATCGAAGCGGTCGACCTCGCGGCCGTCACGGCACCCCCGCCCGCCGTCTGGCGCGAGCGCGCGCCGCGGCAAGGACAATCCCGCGGCGGCGGCCGCGGCGGCGGCCGTTCGAGCGGCCAGCATCGATCCGGCGGCGGGCGCTCGGGCCCAGGAGCGCCGCGCCGCGCTCCGCCCTCCCGCTCCCCGCATGCGAACGCGCCGCGGCCGCAAGCTTCGGCGCCGAATTCGGGCAACCCGGGCGGAAGCGGCGACGCACCCAAGGATCCCAACCGGCGCAGGCGGCGCCGTGGACGCGGCGGCGGCGGTCCCGCCGGCGGGGCGCCGAATCCCGGCGCCGCGGGCACTTAGCCGGCACGCTCCTACAGCAGTTCGGCAACGCCGTCGATGGCGGCAAAGTCCGCGGTGGCTTGAGGCGGCGCGCCGCTATCCGGCCGGCGTACCGCGCGCAAATGCGCAATCCCATACTCGCGCGCGCATTGCAGCACCCTCAGGCTGTCGTCGATGAACAGCGTTCGCTGCCTCGAGAATTCCTCGCGGGCCGCCAGCCGCGGCCAGAACGCGGCATCCTCTTTCGGCGCTTCGAAGGGCTGCGAGGAATAGCAAGCATCGAAGTACTGCGTCAATGCGACGCGTTCGTTCTTGATGGCGAGCGTCGTGGGATGCGAGTTGGTCACCAGCACCACACGTTTGCCGCTGCGGCGCAGTTTTCGCAGAAACGCTTCCGCGCCCGGCAGGAATCCCACACGCGGCAATGTTTCGCGTTTCAGCGCTGGAATATCCAGCTCGAGTTCGCGAGTCCAGTAGTCGATGCAATACCACTGCAAGGTGTGCGCGACACCCTTGAACTTGGGGGCCAAGCGCAGGCGCGCTTCGGCGTCGCTGATGCCCTGGGCGGCGGCATAGCGGCTCGGGACAAAGGTCAGCCAAAACCAATTGTCGAAGCGCAAGTCCAAGAGGGTGCCGTCCATGTCGAGCAGCACGGTGTCGACGCCTTCCCAGTCGACTGCAGCGGGTGCATCCATATGGGTATGATACCTGGATGCAAGATTTAACCAGCCTGGCGAAGAGCCTCATGCCCATCGTCGAGCGCGCCGGCTCGGCGATCATGCAAATCTACGATGGTGCGTTCGCGGTGCAACGCAAGGAAGACAACTCGCCGCTAACCCTGGCGGACCTGGAATCGCAGCGGGTCATCATCGAAGGACTCAGGCGCATCACCCCGCGGATTCCGATTTTGTCGGAGGAATCGGCGGCAGCGCCCTGGACGGAGCGGCGCACCTGGCGCGAATTATGGGTGGTCGACCCGCTCGACGGCACGCGCGAATTCGTCAAGCGCAACGGCGAATTCACCATCAATATCGCGCTGGTCGTGGAGCACGAGCCGGTGCTGGGCGTGGTGTCGGCACCGGCTCAAAAAATCGCCTGGTGGGGTGCAAAGGGCGACGGTGCCTTCACGCGCGCCGCGGGCGGCGAAGCGCGCGCCATTCACACCGCCCCGCCGCAGCAGCCGCTGCGCGTCGTCGGCAGCCGCTCGCATGAGAGTCCGCAGACCGCGGCGTACCTGGCACGCTTGGGTCCGCATGTCGTGACCGGCGTGGGCAGCTCGCTGAAATTCTGTCTGCTCGCGGAAGGCCGCGCGGATCTGTATGTGCGCTTCGGCGCGACGTCGGAGTGGGATACGGCGGCGGGACAAGCGGTGCTCGAGGCCGCAGGCGGCCACGTCACCCGCATGGATGGCCACCGGTTGCGCTACAACTGCCGCGAAAGCCTGATCAACGGCGACTTCGTCGCCTTCAGCGACCCGCAGCTGGTACCGGCCTAGTCGTGCCGTTAGCCGTGCCCGACGGGTTCGCACAATTGCAGCGTGGCGTCCAACAGGGTCGGAATGTCGAATACCACTTCGTCCGCGGCGATGGTCAGTTTTGCGACGCCCGCGGCGGCGATCAGCGCAGCCGGAACGTGAATCTGATCGCGCCGTTGCGGAGTGGTCCAAGAACTCACCCGAGCATCGCCGAAAGCGCGGTTCAGCGCACTCCACCGCATGTGTGCGGCACGCGCCTGAGGGGTATCGCCGCCCCATTGACGCTGTGCGATGGCGATTGACATATCGCCCGCGGATGACGGCGCGCGGGTCATCAAATTGTGCACATAGCGCACCATCTCATTGGGATCTACCCGTACGGCCAGCGACGCTTGATGCTCTTGGGTCATATTCGTGAGGCTCCTGGAGCCTTTAGCTTGGGGTCAAGTCCGAAAAACCAAGGGCGGCAGCCTGAACCGCGAAGGGTTAAGATTCCGCCATGGATGACAGCTTCATTATGCCCGTAGCCATTGCGGGCGCCCTGGCGGGAGCCTACAAGGTTTGGGAAGTTTCCCTGGACGCCCGAGAGGCTGCAAACCGCATCGCCAAGGACACGTGCTCGCGCGCCGTGGTGCAGTTTCTGGACGGCACCGTCGCCTTCGCGGGCTTCCGCTTGAGCCGCGATTCCCGCGGCAAACGCCGTCTGCTGCGCACCTATACCTTTGACTATACGAACGACGGTTTCGAACGCGCGCAGGGTTTCATCGTGCTCGCCGGAAACCGGCTCGAGGCGGTGGGACTTGCGGGCACCCCATGAGCGGCGCCCTCAATATCGACCTTCACACCCATTCGAATTGTTCAGATGGATCCTTGAGCCCGGCGGCGCTCATAGAGCGGGCGGCCGCCGCCGGCGTGCAAGTGCTCGCCCTCACCGATCATGACACCGTCGCGGGTGTCGATGAAGCGCAATGCGCGGCCGACGAGCGGGGCTTGAGATTGGTCCCGGGCGTCGAGATTTCGGCGGCTTGGGCCAAGCAGGGGATTCATGTGTTGGGCCTTTGGATCGATCCGGCCTCGCCCGAGCTGCGCGGCGTGCTGCGGGCGCAAGGGGATTTGCGGCGACAGCGGATGCGCAACATCTGCGCGCGGCTGGAAAAATTGCGTCTGCCGGGCGCCGAATTGCTGGCCGCCGTCGAGAGAAACCCCGGCCTGCCGACGCGCTCCCACCTCGCCGCTGCCATGGTGGCCGGCGGCCATGTCGACTCCCACGATGCAGCGTTCCGCAAGTACCTGGGCAAGGGCAACGCCGCGCACGTTGCCGCCGAATGGCCCGCGCTCGAAAGGGTGATCGGCTGGATTCGCGGCGCCGGCGGTGTTGCATCCCTCGCCCATCCGGCCCGCTATGCTCTGTCGGGCGGCGCGCGCCGCCAGCTGCTCGCGGACTTCACGGCCGCGGGCGGCACCGCCATCGAAGTGGTGACCGGCGCCAACGCCGCTCAGCATACCGATACCTGCGCGGCACTCGCGCTGAGGCACGGTCTGTTAGGATCGGTCGGTTCGGATTTTCACAACCCGCAAGCTGCCTGGAATCCCCTCGGCCGCTCCCTTAAGCTACCGGATTGCGTCACGCCGGTGTGGCGCAGCTTCGGCCTATAAACGTGAGTGACGAAAAGAACAACGTCAATACCGATCTGTTCAAGAACATCGAGCGCCTGCGCCAGCTGCGCATCGAGCACCGCGATCTCGACGACATCATTTCCCGACTCAGCATGGACTTCAAAGTGGATGAGCTGCAAATGAAACGACTCAAGCGGCGCAAGCTGATGCTCAAGGATCAGATCGCGAGACTCGAGAGCCAGCTCATACCGGATCTCAACGCATGAACGAGTTCTGGCTGCATCTTCAGGCGTTCTTCGAGATTCTCGCCACGCGCAATGTTCTGATCGAGGTCGGCGTGCTCGGCGTGTGTCTGCTGCTCGCCGGCCTGCTGGGATTGGAGTTGAGCCGGCGCAGCGCGCGCCAGCTCAACCAGCCGCCGATGGCGTTGTCATGGCGCTATTTCGGCACGCAGGGCAATGTGGTGGTGACGCCCATCATCGTGGCGCTGGTGCTGGTCATGATCGCCAACAGCACGCTGCTGGCGGCGCATTTCGACGTGACCCTGCTCGGCGCCGCGGCGCGCCTGATCCTCGCGTATATCGTGGTGCGCAGCGCGGTGTTGGTGTTCGCCGCCAGCCTCGGCAACAAATCCTGGATTCAGAGCTGGGAGACGCGCATCGCGCTGCTCATCTGGCTGGCGATTGCCGCGCAGTACCTGGGATGGCTCGATCCGATCGTCGCCACTCTGGACAGTCTGGGAGTCGCCGCCGGCAAGAGCCGTATCACGGTCTGGTCGGTGCTGAAGCTGCTGTTCACGCTCACGCTGTTCATGTTGGTCGCTGCGTGGATAAGCCGCTGGGTCGAACGGCGGGTCAAGCGGCTCACCAGCGTTGCAATGTCGACGCGCATCGGCATCGCGAAATTCGCCAACGCGTTCCTGATCGCCTTGAGCATTCTCATCGGCTTGAACGCCGCCGGCGTCGACTTGACCGCGCTCACGGTGCTCACCGGCGCGGTGGGCTTAGGGCTGGGCTTTGGCCTGCAATCGATCGCCGCCAATTTCGTCAGCGGCTTCGTGCTGCTCATGGACCGTTCCATCAAGCCGGGCGATGTCATCAGTCTCTCGGGACAATCCGGCACCAGCACCGAGAGCTTCGGCTGGGTGCAGGAGCTGCGCGGCCGCTACGTGGTGGTGCGCGACCGCGACGGCGTGGAAATGCTGGTGCCCAACCAACAGCTCATCTCCAATGCGGTGATCAATTGGAGCTATACCGATCCGCGCATCCGCCTCAAGCTGCCCATCAGGATCAGCTATCGAGACGATCCGGAATTGGCGCTGAAGGTATTGCTCGAGGCCTGCGAAGGCCAGGCGCGGGTGCTGAGCGAGCCCGCGCCGGTGTCGCGATTGATGCACTTCAGCGACAGCGGCATCGAGCTCGAACTGCGCTTTTGGATTTCCGATCCGCAGGAAGGCGTCAACAACGTGCGCTCGGAGGTCAACCGTGCCATCTGGCGCTTGTTCAAGGTGCATCAGATCACCATTCCGATGGCGCAACGAGAAATCGTCGTGCGCAATGCCGCCGCGGAGCTCGACTGATCCAAGTGCCGATCCAGGTCACACCGCATATCGCCATCCCCGACGAGGAGCTGGAATGGAAATTCATCCGCGCCTCGGGCCCCGGCGGTCAAAACGTCAACAAAGTGTCCAGCGCGGTGCAGCTGCGCTTTCTTCTGCCGCTCAATTCGAGCGTGCCGGTCGCAGCCAGAAATCGGCTGCGCGCCATTGCAGGTCAGAAAATGGTCGACGACGGCAGCATCCTGTTCAGCGCGCGCAGCGAGCGCAGCCAGGAGCAGAACCGGCGCGCGGCGGCCGAACGCCTCGCGGACCTGATCCGCGCCGCCCTCGTTGAGCCCAAGGTCCGCAAGAAGACGCGGCCGACCAAGGGTTCGCAGGAACGGCGCATCGAATCGAAAAAAAGGCGCGGCGCCACGAAATCGCAGCGCGGCCGGCAGGGCTGGGATTAGGAACTGGTCACCTGCAGGATGCTGTGGCGGATTTGTTCCGACAGCACCAGCTGCGCATCCGCTGCGACGCCGAGCAGCGGCTCGCCGAACATCAGCTTCTTGTCCCCGGAGATTTGGATCACGTTGCGCCGGATCAGCAGATCGATGAAATTGCGGAACAGGCTCTTGTCGACGAATTCCGGCGAATTCAGGCCATAGAGAACCGTCATGCGCTGCGCCATCAGGTGACAGCGCTGTTCCAGCGCCGCCGCTTCGATGACCCCGCTGCCCGCCTGCAGCAGCAGCGCTATCGCCAGGTAATATCGTTCGAGGGTTTGTATGGTCGCCTGGGCGAGCAGCGACAGGCTGATCGCCTCGGGCGAGGCGGGCGGCGGACGCTGCCACTCGCTGCGATCCGCGTTGCCCTCCAAAAGATTGAGCCGCGCAAAGGTCTCGAGCAACGACTGCGCAACCGCGGCGATCTGCGACTCATCCCAGCGCAGGAACAGTTCCGCGGAAATGTATGGATACACGCGCCACACCAGCCGCTGGATATCGGCCGTGCGCATGCGCGAGTTGCTCACGAAGGCGCACGCCAGGAGCGATGGCATGGCAAATAAATGCAGGATGTTATTGCGGTAATAGGTGGCGAGCACGGCGTTTGCCGCGCTCATCCGCATGATGTCGCCGAGCGGATGCTGTTGGCGCTGCAGCAGGCCGAAGCCTTCCGCATAGCCCACGATTTGCCGGCCGCTGTCGGGCGTCACCGTCACCAGCGGCGAATAGGGCGCATCGCGCAGCAAGCGTTGATACAGCTCGACCTGGCGCACCAAGTCCGCTTCCGGCAGCGCCTGGCGTTGAGTCGCGAGAATCGCCATGGCGACCAGGTTGATCGGCGTCACCGCGGCGGCCGCGTTGATCTCAATATTGATGCGCACCGCGAGGTCGGCGATCGCATGATCGATCCAGCCGGCGCGGGAATCATCGCCCGCGAAGGGTTGCGAACGCCAATTCGGGCAGTATTTTTGCAGCAGCGCATCGAGGTCGATGGGCTCGCCCAGGTTCACGTGAACTTTGCCGAATTTGCTGCGCAGGACCGAGACGATCGATTTGACCAAAACGAACACGCTTTCCTTTTGCTTCGGCTGCCCCGAGAGCTCGCCGATATAGGTCCGGCCCTCGACGATGCGCTCGTAGCCGAAGTACACCGGCATGAATTTGACCGGCCGTTTCGGGTCGCGCAGATAGCTGCGCACCGTCATCGACAGCATTCCGGTGCGCGGCGAGAGCAGCCGCCCGGTGCGGCTGCGGCCGCCCTCGATGAAGTACTCGAGCGGATGCCCGCGCGCCATCATGAAGCCGAGGTACTTGGCGAACACGACCGGATACAGCGCGTCGCCCTTGAAGCTGCGGCGCAGGAAGAAGGCGCCGCCTTTGCGCAGAAAGCGGCCGATCAGCGGCATGTTGAGATTCGCGCCCGCGGCGACGTGCGGAACGGCAAAACCTTTGCGATAAATCACGTACGAGAGCAGCAGATAGTCCATATGGCTGCGGTGGCACGGCACGTAGATGATTTCAACCTCATCGCCGACGGCGCTCAAATTCTCGATATGCTCGAGTTCCACGCCGTCATACAGCGAGTTCCAGACGCGGGCCAAGGCCATGGCCATGAACGAGATGAAGGCCTGGGAGTAATTGGCGGCGATTTCCAGCGCATACTTGCGCGCCAGCAGCAAGGCGGGGCGCCGTTGTATTTGGCGCACCTGCATTTCATTGCGCACCGCCTGGCGCACCGCCTGGGTCTTCAAAACCTGCAGCACCATGGTGCGCCGATGCGAGAGGTCGGGGCCGATGCTCGAGGCCCGCTGCGCCCTGAGGATGGTGCGCAGAGTGCGCAGCACACGCCGCACGCTGCGCGGCCCGCTCAAACCCTCGTCCAACGCATCGCGCAGGCGTATCGGCTCGCCGAAATACACCAGGGTGTTGCGGCCATTGAATATCACGCTCAAGAATTTGCGAAAGCGCCCCACCAAAATCCAATCCTCGGTAAACGGCAGGCGCCACCAACTGATTTCCTTGTGGGGCGCACGGCCCCAGAAAATCGCCACCGGCACCAGATCCAGGTCGAATTGGGGAGATGCCGCCGCGGCGTCGATGAGCTGCACGAGGTAACGCGGCGCGCGCGCCGCATTGCGCCGGCCGAACAGGCTGGGACGCGTCAATTCGAAGTAGGCGCGATCGGCGCGCCTGGCGCCGATCATCAAGCGCCGCGTAGGCCGCGGCAAATTGTGCTGCGCGCAGACGTTGTTGAGCACCGCGAAATCGCTGTGGCTCTCGCGTTCCAGCACATAGCACACGGGACGGGAACGCGCCGCAATGGCGGCAACCGCGTCCTCAGGCTTGATGGTGACGCGCACCCACAGGCCTAAAATCTGGCGAACGCTCCAGCGCCACGCGTGGCCCAAGCCGACAAAGGGATTCATGGCCGACTATGGATCAGGGAGTGGGCGCGCCGCGTTCTTGGGCATCGATCGCTTGTCGAGTCTTTTCCGCGTTTTCATCCACCGTCTTCTGCACTTCACGGGCCTTGTCCAACTGCTGGGTCAGCGGGTCGAACACGGTCTTGGGCGGCGGCGGCGGATCTTGCGATGCGCACGCTGCCATGAACATAACCGACAGCGCCATCGCCCAACATTTGACGTAACCCATGGTGCACCCAGCCTTACCGGCCCTTCGGCGGGTTGAGTGTACAATACCGGCATGTTCCGCTTTGCATTCCTGCTGAGTCTTGCCGGTTTCGCTCAGGCCGCCGTGCCGCCGGTCGACATGGACACCGCGGCGCAGCTCTATCAGGAGGCGGCCATTCGCGAGCAGGTGCGCGCTTCCTTGGGCTCGATGCCGGGGCATATCCGCAAATTGTTCCAAGGCAACACGGCGACGCCGCTGAGCGACCCGCAGTTGCAGGCAGTGAATCAGGCCGCCACCCGCGCGTTTCGCATCGACGTCTTCGACGCCCCCGCCTTGAGCGCCTTCGCGGCAAATCTCGACGCCGACACGTTGAAGAAGGCCGAGGCCTTTTTAGCCACGGACACCGGCAAGCGCATGGTGGCCGCGGATCTCGCTTTGGCCTCGCTCAGCGATACGGATGCGGACAAGGTCATGAACGGCGACATCGCCGCACCCAGCACGCCGCAGCGCGATGCATTGATCGAGAAGCTGGAGCGCGCCGAGCGCTCGGCCGAATCGACGGTGCAGATTCTCGTCACCATGGGTACGGCGGTCGCGGCCGGTACCGCGGTCGGCTCCGGCCTGGATCCCGGACCCGTCGAACAACGTGCGCGCAAGTCCGGTGAAGCCAGCCGCCAGACGATGGAAGAAAACATGCGCGAGCCTTCGCGGCGTTATCTGGCATACGGCTATCGCGATTTGAGCGACGCTGACCTGAAGCGCGTGTTGGCGTTTCTGCAATCGACGGCCGGCAAGCAGTATATCTCCGCTTATCTAGCCTCCTTGGGGGCCGGCTTTTACGCCATGGGCAGGCGCTGCGGCGAGCAGCTGGGCGAGAGCTTGCGCGAATTGGCGCTGGCGCAGCTCTCCAACGAAGGCGCCGAGCACGCGCAGCCGGCTCCGGCCAAGCCCCGTCCTTAACCAGCCGCGCGGCGCGCGCGAAAATCGCGCGGGCGAGCCGTTCAGAGCGCGGTCAGGAAATTGCGCAGCAGGGTGCAGATCGTGCCGATCTGATCCTCCAATCGATGATCGGAATCCAGGATGTGCAGCGTCGCTCGATGCTCCCTCGCCCAACGGATGACGTTGTCCGGCGGCACGATGGCATCTCGCCAGCCATGCACGATCGCGGTGGGCATGGCGACCTCCTGCGGCGTATATTTTTCGTAGCCCGGCATGTAGAAGGCGGGCGCCAACAAAAACAGGGCTGCGGCCTCGAGACGGCTCGCGGCGGCGGCGGCGACATGGCCGCCCATGCTGGAACCCACCAGAGCGATCGGGCCTTTGAGTCCGCGGCCGACGGCGAGGAGTTTCTCCACCCGCTGGGCGGGGTCGTCCATGCCGCGATAGTCCACCGATTCCACTGCGCAATTGAGGCCGCGCACCGCTGCCGCCATGGCGGTGATTTTGGCGCCCCAGGGTCCGCTTTCCTTGCCATGCGAGAACACCACAGTATTGGACGGTTGGACTCAAGAAACGCTCCTTTGCGGCCGCTACAGACGCATGGCATTGGATGAAGAACAGTCGAACGCGACGCACGAAATGCCGCGCGCATCGACTGGCTGCGCGATTGTGCCGACCTTGCGGGCGTAGACGCCGCAAGCCTCGGGTCCTTGGCGGCCGCTGCGGTGCATTTCTCGCTGCCGGCCGGCCATCTGTTGTTCGAAGTCCGGTTCCGATCCCGATGGAGTATATCTGCTCGCCAGCGGCCGACTGGGCGTCAAGACGCCGCTCAAGCCCGGCCTCACCGCCGAGATAGAGCGCGGCGAACTGGTGGGCGAAGCCGGCTGGCTGTTGGACACGCCGCGCAGCGCCACGGTTGTTGCATTGCGGGACAGCGAGCTGCTGCTGATACCGAATGCGGCGCTGGCCGAGTCGCGGCGCAGTCCACGAACTTCTCCTTGGCGCTGGCGCGTCTTTGCGCGCGCCGCCTGCGGCACAGCAACCGTCAAGAATATAGACCCAAACGGGCGCACATCTTTGCCCTGGTTCCCAACAGCATGGAGCTCGACGTCGCCGATTTGGCGACGCGCTTGGTGGATGAACTGAGCCACGCCGGCCGCACCGAACTGGTGTGGGATGCGCGCGCCACCACCCATACGGCGACCTGGTTCAACCGCATCGAAGAAGTCAACGACTTTGTCGTTTATGTCGCGAATTGGGCTGCCTCGGGCTGGACTCGCCAATGCTGCCGTCAAGCGGACGTGATTTTGATGGCGGCGCCGGTCGGCGGCCCTGTGATGCCCTGGCCCGCCGGCATCGTCGAACCCGCCTTGGCGCGCGGCGCGCGGGTTGAATTGGCGTTGGTGCATCAGGGCGGCATCGAACCCGGCTCCAGCGCCCCCTGGCTGAAAAGTCTGCCGCGTCACGCTGCACCATCATATCGTCGAACCCGCCGACGTCGGCAGAGTCGCCCGCCTGCTGATGCGCCGTGGCGTGGGATTGGTGCTGTCGGGCGGCGGCGCGCGCGGTTTTGCGCACTTGGGCATCATTCGCGCGCTGCGCGAGGCCAGGGTCCCGATCGATTTTCTCGGTGGCGCCAGTATCGGCGCCATCATCGCCGCCGGCGTGGCGATGGGTTGGAGCGACGAAGAGATGCAGCTGCGCTATCGCCGAAGCTTCGTCCATACCAATCCGGTCAACGACTACACCTTTCCGTTTCTCGCCCTGACCCGCGGCAAGAAAGTGTCGCGGCTGCTGGAACGCGAGTATGGCGCTGCACTGCATCGAGGATCTGCGTTTCCCCTATTTCTGCGTGAGCGCCAATCTCACCACGGGGCGGTTATTCGAGCATCGTTCAGGATCGCTAGCGCAGGCGTTGCGCGCTTCGGTGGCCATTCCCGGCATCATGCCGCCGGTGTTTCACGACGACGGCGTGCTGGTGGATGGCGCGGCCATCAACAACTTGCCGGTCGATGTCATGCAGGGCCACGCGCCGGGCTTCGTGATCGGCTGCGATGTCGGCGCCGATCGCAACTTCGGCGAACGCCGCGTCAATATTTTCGAGGTGTTGATGCATGCCGGCATGATCAACAGCACGGCCAGCGAACGCGCGCAGCGCGAACTGGCGGACGTGTTGATGAAGCCGCCGCTCGCGAATATCGATCTATTGAACTGGCAGGCTTTCGACCGCGCAATTCAAGCCGGATATGATTATGCGCGCATGGCCCTCGATGAGCTGCCGGACGTACCGCGCATCGCGGCGCCGGCCGCCGGCAGCGCCAAAACCAACTGCGCCGCGATCGAACTGGAGAGACGTATTGCGGCGACGCTGGCCGCCGGCTGAGCGCGCGCCGCATTTGCCGCGGCTAGGAATGCAGCCGGCTCGCCATGCGCGTCCACCCACTCGAGTTCCGCCGGGCTGTACTGCGAAAAATTGAGCCGATTGAGGCTGACGGGTTGAACCTTGCTGCCCTGCGCCGAATGCGAAATTCGGAAGCAGTGAAATTCATGCTCGCGGCTGGCCGCAAAGCCGATCACGAATTGGATCTCCCCGCAGCTCAGTGCCGATGCGCTATTGACCCGCTCGTCGCAAATGACGAAAAACGCGTCTTCCATCCGCCGCGCGCCGAAGGCGCCGGCTTGGTGCAATCCCTCGAAGAAGGCGCGCATCTGCGTGGTCAAATCCTGCGCAATCTCCGCGGGCGGGCCCGCCGCCGTGACCCAGCGCGTCCCCTGTTCGATGCTGCTCAAGATGAAGAGCGCCAGCCGCCGCGCCGACAGGTAGCGCCAATCGGCGTTGGCCGTATTGCCGGCGGCCAAGGTGCGCAGGCGCACGTTGATGCGCGCCGTCGACCGGACCGCCTGCAGCGTGTTGACGCCGAGGTTGCGCGAGCCGGATGCGCCGATCCTCGCTCACCAGGCAGGCCGGCCTGAGCCCCGGCCGCAGAATGGGTTCCTCACGTTCGGCGGTGAGCCACAGCGGACCGCCCTCCTCGGAGCGCGCCAGCATGCCTGCGACCGCGCCGCATGGCGCAAAGGACTCGAAGTGCCCGCGCAGTTTGTCGTGCGCGAGCACCCGCGGAAAGTACATCAGCGCATTTTCATCCGGAAAATTCCAGTCGCGCAAACCGCTTAGAGCATCGTCCGCGGTTTGCCAGCCGGATGGCGGATCGACGATCAGCAGGGCGCGGCGCTCCTTGCAATAGCGCGCCGCGACCAACAACGCGCTCGGCCCCACGTCCCGATCCCGAGACAAGGGCGGTATGCACAGGAAATTGAAGTATTCGGCCAGATGCAAGGCGAAGACGCCGGTATGGTTCAGGCTCGATCCGATCAAATCGTAGTCCGTGAGCGGCGCGCCGTCATCGCCATCGGAATTCGAGTTCACGTAGGCGGTGGCGAGTCCGCTGGCGGGATCGAGAGTTCGATCGGGCCGCAGCGCCGGCATCTCGCCGGCCAGACGAATCAAGGCGGACTGCGCGATCGCGGCGGGAAGATAGCGTTCATCGGTCCGCGATACCGACAGACGATGGAATATCTCCTGATCATCGACCTGCCCGGTGCCCTGTGCGCGCACCCGCTGCACGGTGAGGTTGAAAACCTCGAGCTCATCCGGCGCGATATTGTCGAAATCGACGCTGGCCCGCAAGAATTCACGGGTACCCGGCCGCAATGCCTGCAGCTGCAGCGCCTGCCCACCGGCCTTCAAGGTCAGCGTCGCGGAGCGCGCGCCGTTCACGACCCGCACGATGAGCGCGTCGCGGCCGCCGCTGTCGAAGAATTGCTCGACCGCATAACCTAACAGACTCGGCTGCCAAAGGCCGCCGAATATCTGCTGGAATTCCACGAAACTCTTGATGGACACCGGCCGGTTGACCGGTCCGCGCAAAGTGCGGCCGACGAAGGCAGTGCGCGCCGTAGCCAGACGCGGGATGGATTGATCGGGGCCGCGTTCTTCGGCGACCTGTAGCGCTAGTTTGCTGGGCGTCACCAAATTCTAGTCGTCAGTGAACTGCGCGAACTGTAACACAACCTGTCTACTTCGAGCGCGCGCCTGACTCCTCTGCGCGGCGCCGCTGCTCCTCCGCGCGCATTTCATCCTCTTCGGTTTTCTTGCGCGCGATTTCCTCGAGCATGATCTTCAGCCACTCACTCATGCCCTCGCCGCTCATTCGCCGCTTTCCTCCTTGGGGGCGACGATGGCTTCGATCGCCTTGATGGCTTCAGGGTGATATCCCGGCCGGGCCTTGGCAAACACGCGCTTCGCCACCTCGGTTCCCTGAGGTGTTTTCATCAGCGATTCGTACAAGGGCTCGATGAGCTTGCGCCGTCCGATGGCGTTCAAATAACCCTCGAGGCTTGCAAAGCCGGGCTGATAGCTGTTGACGATGACCAATCTGAACCAGCTGCTACCGATCTCCGCATTGGGGCTTTTGCTCAATCCGAAAGCCCTGTCGAGATCGGCCAATTGCGAGGTTGCCAGCTTGGGCGGCATGCCATCGAGAAAATACAGCCATTGCTGCGCCACCCAGTCCGCGCCGATTTTTTTTGCCGCAAGACTGCCGGCGAGCCAGGCCTCGCGCGCCGCGTCCACCGGTTGAAACGAGTTGCTGACGGGCAGCACCGCGTCCGCCGGCAGCCCGGGAGATAGAATCCAGGCGTTCACCTGGCCGCGCATGACGATCCCAGGGAAGCGATCCAGCAGATTCTCCTGCAGGTACGATACGAACTGTGCGGTGCCGACGCTCTTGAAGGCGAAATGCTCGAAATAGCCGCGCAAGAACCCATCGAAACGTTCGCGGCCGAATTTGGCGTCAAGGTAATTCAGGAACAGCCGGCCCTTTTCATACGGGACTTGCGTGAAGCCATCGGCGGGATCGCGGTCGCGCAAATCGATGGCAAGAATTTGATCGGGGGGTTTGAGTTTCGCCAGGCCGGCCCGCAAGGACTTCAAGCCCAAAACCGCTTCCATGGAGGCGCGCGGCTCGCCGTATACCGCGGCCATGATGCGGCCTTCCAGGTACCCGCTGAATGCCTCGTTGAGCCAGAAGTCCCTCCAGGTCGCATTGCCCGCCGAATTTCCCGCCCAGGAATGCGCCAGTTCATGCGCGATCACGGACACCAAGCTCTGGTCGCCCGCGATTGCGGTGGGCGTTATGAAAGACAGCCGCGGGTTCCCCATCCCTCCTTCCGGAAAACTCGGCGGCATCACCAGGATGTCGTACCGCGACCACGGATAGGGCCCCAATATCTTTTCGCTGGCCTGGATCATGGACTCGGTTTCCGCGAATTCCTTGACGGCCGCCTTGATGATGGACTTTTCGGCGTACACGCCGGTGCGCGGCTCCGGTTTCCTTGAATTCCAGATCGCCGACGGCAAGCGCAATCAAATAAGAGGGCACGGCTTGCGGCATGACGAAAGTGTATGGCTCGCCCGACCGGGGTTTGACCTTGGGGTCATTGTCCGCGCTCATGACGGCTCGCAGCCGGTCATCGGTGTGGATTTTAGCCTTGTAGGGGGCGCGAATCTCAGGCGTGTCCTGCAGAGGGATCCAGGTGCGCGCGCCGATGGGCTCCGACTCGGTGTAGAGGAACGGTTTGTGGCTGGAGGTTTGCTTTTCGCTCAGCCACTGCAACGCCGATGAGGATTCCGTGGTTTCGTAGTCGATCTTGATGGATTCCGTGCTCTTCTTGGAGGGCGGCAGGTCAATCACCAGCGCACTGCCGAGAATCGGATCCGGCTTCTCCAAATGAAACGGTCGGCTGACCCAGATCGTTTGATTCTTATCGGTGGCGCCCAAGACATCATGGGCCTTCTGGGTGACATCCAGAATCATGAGGCCCTTGGTATCGAGCACCAATTGCGTCGATCGCGGATCCAGGCGCTTCAATTCCAGCGTGACCGACCCGGAAATGTTCTTGAATTGAAAATCGACGCGTAGATCCAGGTCCACATGCGTGGTTCGAAACTGATCCACATTGGCGTACGAGTGATAGTCAAACGCAGGATCGATGGGCCCCGAGTCGCTGGGCGCTGCGTGGCAACCGAACGCCGCGGACATGGCGAGAGCGGCCGCCAAGACAACGCGGCTCACGCGCAATACCCCGGCAGGCTCCCGGGCCTCATGGGATGCCTGCCGGCGCCGCCTTGTCACGTCCGTTGAGCAGATCATTGAAAGTCTTTTCGTCCACCAAGAGACCGGACTGGCCATCCCAGTTGGAGCCTTCGGGGAGGGTGTTTTCGACCAAGATGCTTTGGGCGACGACGGCATCTACGCCCTCGTGGCCGCCGGTCACCGGCACCGGAATGGCGCGCGGCGCGTGGGCCAGGTCGCCGACGCGCTGCCAGTCGATTTCTTCGTCGTGCTGCGCGATTTTGCCGCGCTGCTGAGGATGCAGCAATTTGGCGAGCAGCCGCTTGCGATCCTTGCTCCAATTGCGCGAGTCGTCTTCCATGACCGAATAGGCCTGCAGATACAAGGTGCCGTCGCGCCAGCCGAACAAGTAGGGTTGGTTGACCACGGTGACCTTGGTGCCGATCGGAATGAGATCGAAAAATACCGCGATGTCCTCCGGATACAAGCGCATGCAACCGTGGCTGGAACGCATGCCGACGCCGTAGGGTTTGTTCGTTCCATGGATCAGATAGCTCGGCCAGCCCAAGCGGAATTCGTACGCGCCCAGCGGATTGTCCGGCCCCGCGGGAACCTTTGCCGGCAGCTGTTCGCCATTCTCTTGGTGCTCTTCCCGCACCGACTTGGGCACCACCCAAACCGGGTCCTTCTGCCGGCTTACGATTTTGGTGGTTCCCTCGGGAGTCTTCCAGCCCACTTTGCCGATGCCGATGGGATGGGTGTAGACCGTTTCGGGCTGCCCCTTCTTGTGCGGCGGATAATAAAAAATTCGCATCGCGGCGACGTTCACCACGACGCCTTCGTGCGGCGCAGCCGGCAGAATAAATTGCGTCGGAACGACCACCTCGCGCCCGACTCCCGGCAACCAGGGATCGACGCCCGGATTTGCCGTGAGAATTTCCTCGTAGCCCACATCGAAGCGCCGCGCGATGTCCGGCAGCGTATCGTCCTTGCCGATGGTGGTCTTCTGCACATAGCCGACCAGGTCGCTGCCAGGGTCCACATTGAACAGATGCGTGGCCTTTGGCTTCGGCAGCGAGGGTCTCGGCGGCGCCACTATCTTGGCCACGACCGGCGGCTGCTTCGGAACCGGGTGGAACAATGAACAGCCCGCGATGGCGAGCGCGCTCAAGACGGCGCAAACACTTAAGCCGCGGGCCCTGCGAATCACAGTCACGGATGGAGCGAACATGAGTTCTATCTACAACAAAGTCGGGCGGTCAGGCAATTGATTGGGGTGAAAAGTCCGGGCGGCTGTCTGAGGGTAATGACGCGCCAAGAGATTGCCGATGGCATCCACGCCGGCGATCGATCCGACTTGAAAACGGCCGGCCCGGAAGTGCTCTTCCATGAGACGGCACACCGCTTCCCATTCCGCGGGAGTGACGCGCCCTTGAAAGCCGCGATCGGCGACGATCTCGACCGTGCGGTCGGCAAGCTGCACATAGATCAGGACACCGTTGTTGGCCTCGGTGTCCCACACGCGCAAATGCGCAAACACCTCGAGGGCATGGGCGCGCGGCGTAACGTCGTTCAGCACGTGACGCGGCGTCAATGCGGTTTCGATCGCGAAGCGGATCTCGCCGGCATGCGTCAACTCGGCCCGTTTGATGGCCTGCTCGATGGCGTCGAGCGTGGCCGGTGGAAATAACATCCGCGTGCGCCAATGGGTCGCGGTTGCATGCCGGATCAGGCGGCCAAACTGCATCACCAGCTGCCCGAGGCGCCGCCGCCGCTGAATCCGCCGCCACCGCCGCTGAATCCGCCGCCGCCGCCAAATCCGCCGCCGCCCCCGCCAAATCCGCCGCCAAAGCCTCCCATGCCGCCGCCCCACCCGCTGCCGGTCGACCACCCGGAGCGCGAACCGCCCGCCAGCAGCGCGAACAAAAACGCGACCACGCCGGCGCCGACGCCGATGGGAATGACGTGGCTCAAGAGCCAGACGAGGCCGCCGGTCAAGCCTCCGGTGGCAACCGATCCGAACAAGCGGCCGAAAATTGCGCGCAGCACCCCGCTCACCACGAAGACCATCACCAAAAGCAGCGGCAGCATATTACCCAAGCCGCCATGCCGCTCCCATTTGCGGTCGGGCGCCGGCAGCGGTTCGCCATTGACCACCGATATCATTCGATCGATGCCGGCTTCCACGCCGCCGTCGTAGTCGCCCTGTTTGAAATGCGGAGTAATGGTCTCGGCGATGATGCGATTGGCAATCGCATCGGGCAGTGCGCCTTCCAAACCCTGCCCCACCTCGATGCGCACCCGGCGGTCGTCCTTCGCGACGAGCAGAATCGCGCCGTCGTCCACGCCCTTGCGGCCGAGCTTCCACGCCTCCGCGACGCGGATGCCGTACTGTTCGATTTCCTCGGGCTGGGTGGTCGGAACGATGAGCACCGCGAGCTGGCTGCCCTTCTTGGCCTCGAGGTCGGCGAGCTTGGCCTCGATACGCGCGACCGCCCCGCCCGAGAGGGTGCCGGTCAGGTCGGTGACCCGCGCGGTGAGCGGCGGCACGGCAACATCTGCGCGCGCGAGCGCAAACCCGAGCAGCAGCGCCGCCCCGATCCCGAGGCGGGCAACACGCGCGACAGCAGCGTGCCTACGTATTTCAGGCTCCTAGTGCGCGGGCGCGGCCGCGGGCGGCTGCGTCGCCGGTGTTCGCGCCGGCGGCGGCGCGAAGTCCACCGACGGGGGTTTGGAAATGGCCGCTTCGTTCTCCACGGAAAAATTGGCCTTCGTCTTGTAGCCGAACATCATCGCCGTCAAGTTCGACGGAAAGGAACGGATGGTCAGATTGTAGGTCTGCACCGCCTGGATGTAGCGGTTGCGCGCCACGGTGATGCGGTTCTCGGTACCTTCGAGCTGCGCCTGTAGATCGCGGAAATTCTGATCGGACTTCAATTGCGGATAGTTTTCAGTCACCACCAGGAGCCTCGACAAGGCGCTGGTCAGTTGCGACTGAGCCGCCTGGAACTTGGCCATGGCCGCCGGATCGTTGACCAGCTCCGGCGTCGCCTGGATGGAGCCGACTTTTGCCCGCGCTTCCGTGACGCCCAGCAACACGGTCTGCTCCTGAGCCGCGTAGCCCTGCACGGTTTTCACCAGATTGGGAATGAGATCCGCGCGCCGTTGATATTGGTTGAGCACCTCGGACCAAGCGGCTTTGGTCTGTTCATCCGTCGATTGGATGGTGTTATAGCCGCACCCTGACAAAAACAGTCCGGCGATGGCCACCACGGCAAGCGCAAATTTACCCATCTTCCCCTCCTGCCCTTTTGGTTGGGCGTGCGGGGCAAGTCTACCACTTGGCAAAAAAAAGCCCCGAGTGTTAGCTCGGGGCGTGAGAGGCGGACTTCAATGAAGGGAAGTAAAGCCCGCTAGGGGATCGTTGCCTTCAGTGCAATTGATGCCACTGCAGGACTTGGATGTCGGTCTCCTCGAGGTCGAAGCTGCGCGCCAGCATGCGCGCGATTTCTCGATCGCCTTCTACACTGGCCGCTTTGCCGAGCAGTTCGACCACGCCCCGATATTCGTTGTATTCGATGGCGTCTTCGGATTGCGCAATAAAGTGGGTGTAGTATTTAGCGCTCATGGGCAAGAGCTTATGATTCGGGCCCCCGGCAATCTGTGAGCAACTGCTCAGTCGGGCGTAGTCTCCCGGAACCATTTCACGTCCTTGAAACCTCTCATAAAATTATTGCACCGTGTCAAGATATCGCCCGCCCACACCGCACGGTTCCAAGTACATCACTCCGCAAGGCGCCAAGCGTCTGCAAGAGGAGCTCGATCAGCTTTGGCACGAAGAACGGCCGCGCGTCACTCAAGCGGTGTCCGAGGCGGCCGCGCAGGGGGATCGTTCGGAGAATGCCGAGTACACCTACGGCAAAAAACGTCTGCACGAAATAGACCGGCGCGTGCGTTTCCTGCGCAAGCGGCTCGAGGGAATGGCCATCGTCGACCCAACCAGTCTTGCGCGCCGCGATCCGAAGCGCGTGTATTTCGGAGCCTGGGTGCAAATCGAAAGCGGTGCCGGCACCCGTCGCTGGCATCGGATCGTCGGCCCTGATGAATTCGACATGCACGGCGACTACCTCAGCATGGACTCGCCCTTGGGACAGAGCCTCATGGGCAAATCGCTCGACGACGAAATCACCGTCGAGTTGCCGGGAGGCGCGGCCACCTTCACGGTGGCCGCCATCCGCTATGCGCTCAAACCACCCGAATGTTCTTGAATTGCCAAGGGTCTGATCGATCCAGGTCCTCGGCGAACAGCTCGCCGCGCTGGTACAAAGGCGTCCAGTCGGTGTACTGGCCCACCACCGGCCCGAGATAGGGCAGGCAAATTTGCAACGGGCGCTGGTAGTCCATGTCGTCCGGTTCCACCATGCCGCGGTTCGGATTCTCCATGGCCCAGATCATGCCGGCGAGCGCCGCCGATGTAACCTGCAGGCTGGTCGCACTGTTATAAGGGGCCAGGGCCCGCGCCTCCCCGATCGACAGTTGCGAACCGTACCAGTAGGCATTTTTCGCATGTCCCGCGAGCAGCACCCCCAGCTCGTCGATCCCTTCGGTGATCTCCTGCATCATGATTCGCTTGCGATCTTGCAGGTGCCAATTCCTGCCGGCCAATTCGTGCACCGACAACACCGCGTTGTCGCTCGGGTGATAGGCATAGTGACTCGTGGGCCGGTAAACCACGCGCTCGCCGTCCATCACGGTGTAATAGTCGGCCAAGGAGATGGCCTCGGAATGGGTGATGAGAAAGCCGTGAAAGTATCCCGCGGCGGGCGTCCAGGTGCGCACCCGCGTGCTCGCCCCCGGCCGGTTCAAATAGATGGCGCAGCGCGAGCCGGCTTTGTGCCGGCCACCATCGACCGGAAAATGCTTTTCATGCGTGCCCCACCCGAGTTCCGCGGGCTGCGCGCCCTCGCTGACAAAACCATCGACCGACCAGGTATTCACGAATTCATTCGGTTGCTTCGGCACATTGGCGACCTGAGTGTCGCGTTCGGCCACGTGGATTACCTTTATGCCCAGTGTTTGCGCGAGCGCCGCCCAGCCGGCACGGTCGTGCGGAACGGAAGTTTTCAGTCCCGTGTCCTTGGCAATGTTGAGGAGCGCCTGTTTGACCAGATGCGACACCAAGCCGGGATTGGCGCCGTGCGTGAGCACCGCCGTCGGCGCCTTCTCATGACCCTGGCGCTGCCGCAAGGCATCCAGGCGCATGGCGTAATTGCTGCGCGCCTCGACCGGCATGTTGGGGTCCGTATAGCCCCCGGCCCACGGTTCGATGCAGGTATCGAGATACAGCGCGCCGCGTTCGCGCGCCAGCTGCAGCAATGCCACGCTGGACACATCCACCGACAAATTCAACAGGAAATCGCCGGCGCGCAGCGCCGGCTCCAGAACCTGACGGTAGTTCTCGGGCGTCAGCGCGGTCTTGACGAATTTCACGCCAAATTCCCGGGCTTCGGAGTTGCCCTTGTCTTCGGCCGTGACGATGGTAATGCGATCCGCCGAAGTGCCGATGTGGCGCAAGATCAAAGGCAAGACACCCTGTCCGATGCTGCCGAAACCGACCATGACGATCCTGCCCGCGAATTTCACATGCACTTCGTGTGTGCTCATAACGTTTCTGCCATGTTGTTTTTCCTAAGGTTGACTAAGTGTCGCGCCAATGCGGCGGATAGGTACGTTCGTACCCGGGAAGCGACTCGATGCGATGGATCCATCGAGCCAATGCGGGGTAATTGCGTTCCATCGGCAGGAAACGCGCCCCCAGTTCGGCGGCGGCGCTGCGGTTCAAGGCCCGCCGCAACAGCTGGATCCAGGGGAAAATCACCATGTCGAGCGCGGAATAATTCGCGCCGACAATCCATTCCTCCTTGCTCAAGCGCCCTTCGATGGTGCGCGCCTCGCGCCCGACCAGGTGCATCGCATCGGTGAGATTGTCGATGTCCGCGGCGACCTCGTCGGCGAAGATGGCACTGACGATCTTCTGCACCGAGGGCTCCGCGTAGGCCTGAAATTCGCAGATCACCCGCATGATGACGCCGGCTTCTTCGGGCGTCAGGCCAAAAATGGGCACCTGCGGGTACTTCAGGTCCAGGTAGTAGAGAATGGCCACCGACTCGAACACCACATAGTCGCCGTCCTTGAGGACGGGCACGCGGCCGCGCGGATTCATCTTCAGCATCTGCGGCGATTGATGCTCTTGCTTGTCGAAATGCAGCAGCTGAGACTCGTATTGCAGCCCCTTGTGCTCGAGCGCCAAGAGTACCCGCCACGAAAAGGGACTGCCGCTGCCCCAATAAAGAGTGAGTGCCATAAGCGCAGATTGTAGCGGATGAACTTCACCGCTAAGCTCGATCGGTGACATTTACCACCTTAATCGGCGCCGCTGCGCTTCGCGACGTGGTGGGCAAACCTGACGTCGCCGTCATCGATTGCCGCTTCGACCTGATGAACCCCGAAGCCGGTCGCCGCGCCTATCGTGAGGGGCACATCCCCAGCGCGCGTTATGCCGACCTGAATCGGGATTTATCGGCCCCGATCACCGCCTCGTCGGGACGCCATCCGCTGCCCACCCCGGACGATTTCGCCGGCACATTGGCGCGCCTCGGAATCGACCATGCCAAGCAAGTCATCGCTTATGACGACAGCGCAGGCGCGTTCGCGGCCAGACTGTGGTGGATGCTGCGATGGGTGGGGCACCCGGCGGCTGCGGTTTTGGACGGCGGCCTAAAAGCCTGGGTGAGCGAGGGCGGCGCGTTGCAATCGGGGGAGGAAGGGCCATTGCCGGCGGCAGCCGGCCGGCAATCGACTCTGCAAGGCGACAGTGCCGCGGTGATCGGAACCGCCGAGATCGAGCGCCGTTTGACGGATCCCGCGTTCCTACTGCTCGACGCGCGAGCCGCCGAACGCTTTGCCGGGAAAGTCGAGCCCATCGACGCGGTCGCAGGCCATATCCCGGGCGCGGTGAATCATCCATTTTCCGCCAATCTCGGGGCGGACGGCCGTTTCCTCCCGCCGCCGGCGTTGCGCCGACTGTGGGAATCGCGGCTGGGCGGCCGCAGCCCTGCGCTGGCGGCGGCCATGTGCGGCTCGGGGGTCACGGCCTGCCACAACCTGCTCAGCCTGGAGGTTGCAGGCTTGCCCGGCGCAAAGCTTTATGCCGGCTCCTGGAGCGAGTGGATTCGCGATCCGCATCGGCCGGTCGGCCGCGATGCATAGCTGAGCGGCTGTGCTCCCGGTCATTTACATGCCGCCACAATTTGTTATCTTGCGCGCCTCATGAACACGACCGCCAAAGCGCTTGCCGCGCCGAACCATGCCTGGAAGATCGCCGAGTCGCTCGATCTGTATCAAGTGGAGGCCTGGGGCAAGGGCTACTTTTCGATCAATGCGCACGGCCATGTGGTCATCCGGCCCAATCTCGACCCGAGCCGCGAGATCGACCTCTATGATGTGGTTCAGGGGCTCAAGGCGCGCGATCTGCATACGCCCGTGGTGATTCGCTTCTCCGACATTCTGGCGCACCGCCTGCGGCACCTGGCCGATGCCTTCGCGAGCGCCATTGCCGAGAATGATTACAAGAATCGCTACGCCGCGGTGTTCCCGATCAAGGTCAACCAGCAACGGCTCGTGGTCGAGGAAGTCTACCGCTACGGCAAGGAGTTCGGCTTCGGTCTCGAGGTCGGATCCAAGCCCGAATTGCTCGCGGTCATGTCCATTACCGAAAATGCACCCGAGCGGCTGGTGGTTTGCAACGGCTTCAAGGATGACAGCTACATCGAAGCGGTCATCATCGCCACCAAACTCGGCCGCACCATCATTCCGGTGGTGGAGAACTACGAGGAAATTCATCTGATCTTGAAGCACGCCGAAAAGTACGGGGTGCGGCCCAAGATCGGCGTGCGCGTCAAGCTGGCCAGCGAAGGCGCCGGACGCTGGCGCGAGTCCGCCGGCGAGAAATCGAAATTCGGTTTGTTTATCAGCGAAATTCTCGATCTACATGCGCTTTTAAAGGAGCGCAACATGCTCGATTGCCTGCAGCTGGTGCATTGCCATCCCGGCAGCCAGCTGCAAGACATTCGCCGCGTGAAGGACGCGATCAACGAATTGGCGCACGTTTACGCCGAGCTCAAGATCATGGGCGCGGGACTCAAGTACATCGATATCGGCGGCGGGTTGGGCGTGGACTACGACGGCAGCGGGACCAATTACGAGTCGTCGATGAACTACACCCTCAATGAATACGCCGGCGATGTGGTGTATCGCATCAAGAGCGTCTGCGACGCGCGCGACGTGCCGCACCCCATGATCGTAAGCGAATCGGGCCGCGCGATCGCGGCTCATCACAGCCTGTTGGTGTTCGATATCCTGGGATCCTCCAAGCTGGACCAGTTCAAGGTATCGGGCCGACCGGATGAGGACTATCAGGGAGCCGAAGAGCTGCCGCAGCCGGTTCTCGATTTGTTCGATAGCTATCGATCGGTCAATGAGCGGCGGCTGGTGGAGTGTTATCACGATGCGCTGCAGGCGCGCGAGCAGGCGCTGCAGATGTTCAACCTAGGCTACCTGAGCCTCGAGTTTCGGGGTTTGGCGGAAAGGCTGTACTGGGCGACCTGCGCCAAGATCCGCGATTACTGCCGCAAGCTGGACCGGGTTCCCGAAGAGCTGGACAACATCGAGGACATGCTCAGCGACATCTATTTCTGTAATTTTTCCATATTCCAATCGCTGCCGGACAGCTGGGCCATCGGCCAGGTATTTCCCATCATGCCCATCCAGCGCCTGGGCGAGCGGCCCACGCGCAACGCCGTTCTGGCCGACATCACCTGCGATTCGGATGGCAAAATCGACAAGTTCGTGCATCCGCGGATCACCAAGCGGACCTTGGAAGTGCACGAATTGAATCCCGGCGAACCGTACTACCTGGCGGCGTTTTTGGTGGGGGCCTATCAAGAAACGCTGGGTGATTTGCATAATCTGTTCGGCGATACCCACGTGGTGCACATCCGACTGCAGGACGACGGCGGTTGGTGGATCGAAGAAATCGTCAAAGGCGACACGGCCAACAAGGTGCTCGAGTACATGGAGTACGACACCGATGAGCTGTATCCGGGGATTGCCCGCGACTGCGAGCGTGCCGTGCAGGAAGGGCGGATGTCCTTGAGCGACGCGCAGGCGGTCAAGCGTTTTTACGAAAACGAACTCAACGGTTATGCGTATCTCGAGGTTGAATAACCAGCCTTTCCCGCGGCTTTATCCCGCGTTTGCCAACAATTATCTCAAAGCGTAGCATCGCCGATTAGGTCGATTCCCTAAGTCAAATTAGTGCACGGCCGATGGTACAGACCTCGATGCTGCGACTCGCGCGGGTGTCTGCATGTTGAAACCGCGTGCGAGTGGGATACCCGCGAGACACGCACCAGTCAGTGAGATTAGTTGAATGACGACGATCTACGTTGGCAACCTGCCATTTACGGCGACCGAAGACGAAGTGCGTGCGATCTTCGAGCGCCACGGCAAAGTCGAATCCGTCAAACTCATCAACGATCGGGAAACCGGACGTCCCCGCGGATTCGCATTCGTCGACATGGCTGCCGGTGAAGCGCAAAACGCCATCCAACAGACCAATGGCTTCCAGATGGGCGGTCGGCCGCTGCGCGTGAACGAAGCTCAGGAACGCGCTCCGCGAAAACCCGGTGGCGGTGGCGGTGGCGGTGGCGGCGCGGGTGGCGGCGGCGGCGGCGCACGCCGCTGGTAAGCGCCAACGGGCAGCCCGAGACCTCCCAAGCGGATGCTCGGACAGGCTCCTAGGCACTCACCACATTTCTTTGAGTTGCGCGACGACATCCACGGTCGTCGTATCGCCAGCCTTTAGGCTTTCCACTCCCATGGTGGTTCGGATAGAAACCTTTTCCAGGGTATCCAGGACCTTGTCGCTCATGAAGCGGCTCTTGGCCCCGTACACGTGGGCATCGCCATGTTTCGGCTGCTGGGTCACGGCATATTTGAGCGGCGCGCACAGGTGCAATTCATTGCGCGCGCGGGTCATGGCCACGTAGAGCAGGCGGCGTTCTTCCTCGATCATCTCCGCCTTGCCGGTCGAAAATTCCGACGGAAAGTTTCCGTCCGATACGTTGAGCACATAGACGATGTCCCACTCCTGCCCCTTGGCGGAGTGAATCGTCGACAAAATCACGAACTCCTCGTCCTTGGAGGCGCCCTGCGATTGATCGCTGGAGGCGACCGGCGGATCCAAGGTCAGCTCCGTCAAGAAGCGCTCGCGGTTGGGCTGCTGCACCGCGAGGGTCTCCAGCTGTTCCAAGTCGCCCATGCGGGTCCAGCCCGCGTCATAGAGCCGTTCCAACTGCGGCTTGTACCAGTCCTTCACCAAGCCGACCTGCCCCGCCCAGGGCGTGGCCGGATCGGCGAGCTTTTCGAACAGGGCGCAGAAGCGCTTCCACTCCATTTTGACCGGCTGCGGCGCGGCGTAGTCGGCCAGGGCTTTGACCTCGAAGCCGCGCGCCTCGAAATGTTCCAGAGCCTCCTTGGCGCTCGCGGGTCCGAAGCCGGGATGCAGCTTGAGCACGCGAAATCCCGCCACCGAGTTGCGCGGATTGTCGGCCCAACGCAGCACCGACATCATGTCCTTGACGTGCGCGGCTTCCAGAAATTTCAGTCCGCCGTATTTCACGAAGGGGATGTTCTTCTTGGCGAGTTCGACTTCCAGCACATCGCTGTGGTGGGAGCTGCGGAACAGGATCGCATGCCGCTTCAAGGATCCGCCGATCTCGCGCGTGTGCAAAATCTTGCCGCAGATGTACTCGGCTTGCGCCTGCGCGTCGTCCAATGCCACGTAGAAGGGCTTCTGCGGCGATTGGCGCAGGCCCAGCAGGGTTTTGCGATGCTGACGCGCACCGTCGGCCATCAGCGCGTTGGCAGAGTCCAGCACCTGCTGCGACGAGCGATAATTCTGCGCCAGCACCACGACATCGGCTTTCGGCTTGTACCGATCCGCGAAGCCCAGGATGTTCTCGACCGCCGCGGCCCGGAAAGAGTAGATGGCCTGCGCATCGTCGCCCACCACCGTGACGCCTTTGCCGTCGGGCTTGAGGGCGTGAATGATGTCGCCCTGCAGGCTGCTGGTATCCTGATATTCATCGACCAGCACGTGGTCGAAATTTTTCGACAGGCTCTGCGCCAAGGCGGGCGTCTGCATCATCACGTGCCAGTACAAGAGCAGGTCGTCGAAATCCAGACCGCGATTTTTTTGTTTGCGCCCGACGTATTCGCGATACAGCTTGGTCAGGTCGGCTTCCCATTCGAGGCACCATGGGAATTGTTCCTCGAGGGTCTGCTTGAGAGCGAGCCGGGTGTTCACCCGGTACGAATAAATGGCGAGGCAGGTATCTTTGCGCGGAAATCGCTTCGGCCGGCCGGAATAACCCAATTCGGTGCGGATGACATCCATGAGGTCCGCGGCATCGGAACGATCCAGCACGGTGAAATTCGGATCCAGCCCCAGATGCTTGGCATACAGCCGCAGAATGCGGCTCCCCACCGAATGAAAGGTTCCGCTCCAGGTCAAACGCGACACCACGCTGCGATCGCCGCCCTTGCCGCGATCCGCCAACACTTCCGCGACGATGGTCTGCGTACGCTTGATCATTTCCTGCGCCGCGCGGCGCGTGAACGTCAGCATCATGATGCGCGAGGGATCGGTGCCGTTCAGCACGAGGTGAGCGGCGCGATGCGCCAGGGTATTGGTCTTGCCGGTGCCGGCCCCGGCCAAAATGAGCAACGGGCCGGCGCTCACGCCCTTCTCCGGAACCACCGTGCCAAAGGTCGCGGCGCGGCGCTGAGCGGGATTTAGCGCGTCAAATGCGTTTGCCTTCACTTTCATCATGGGCGTGCAGTACTGTACGTATATCCAGATTGAGACGCAATACTTAAGTAAACCGCTGCAGAGCATCGCCGTTCGCCCGGCCCCATGCGAGGAGACAGATCACACAGTTGTGCGACTTTCAGCGATGATTCCCTGAATACTTCGCCTTTTCGGAAGCGCTTCATGCACAAACCTCGGGTCGTCGCCACCATCCCGGCGCACACCGGCCGCGTCATCCAAGTCTCGACCGAGCGGCTGCGCTACGCGAACGGCCGGGAGTACGACAACGATTTCGTGCGCCATCCGGGTGCCGCCGCGGTGGTGGCCATCGACGGTGCGAATCGGGTTTGCGTCGTGCGTCAATATCGGCATGGCGTGCACGACTTTTTGTGGGAGATTCCGGCGGGAAAACTCGATGCCGGCGAGCCGCCGGAGGTTTGCGCCGCGCGGGAACTTCAGGAGGAAACCGGCGTATCGGCGCGCCGCTGGAGTTCGCTGGGACTTTACATTCCGGCGCCCGCCATATTCACCGAGTTGATCCACCTGTATCTGGCGCGCGATCTCGAGGTCGGCGCAGCCAGCCCCGACGCGGACGAGGAACTGGAATTGAAGTGGCTGCCCCTGCAGCAAGCCTTCGATCATGTCCTGCAGGGCGAGTGGAATGACGGCAAAACCGCGATGGCGCTGTGGCGGGCCCAAAAACAGCTGCACATGTGACTTTGCGCCGCTGTAAGTGTGACTTTGCGCCGCTTTTGCAAGGCTCCGGCTTGACTTAACCACCGCTTCGCATAAAAAGGTATGGTGAGCAACGAGAAGCCGAAATCAGCCGCCCAGGCCGCCCCCAGCGAGCCTGCCGCGCCGTCTGCGAAGATCGAGACCGGCGATAAATCGACCGGGCGCGTCAAATTCGACGAGCGCGGCAATGCCGTATGGGAATGGCAGGTGACCACCGGCGCCTTCGCGACCGAGGTCTCGACGCAACGGCTGCAAAAGCTCGAGCATCCGGCGCTGTCGATTGCCGATGATGCGCCGACGCCTTTCGAGACCGTGCGTTCCAACCCGCTGGGCACCAAAAAGGGCTACGATCCCTACGACAGCGGCCGGCTGGGGAAAAAGCCGCCGCCGGCGAAGAAGGATCTGCGCCGCTTGGGCGAATCGCTGAAATTGAAAAAACAGGCTGAATCCAACAAGAATGAAGAACCTCAGGAATGACTCGATGGGTCCGGTCGCGGCGCGCCCGCGGCGCATCGTCATCGCACCCCCGCCGACGCATCCGAGTTTGAGCGCGATGATTCTCGACGTGGAGTGCGCGGAGAACGAAGACGTTCTTTGGACTTGGACAACCACCGGGGCCGGCAGCGTGGTCTCAGGCTATCAACTGGTGCCGCGCCCGGTTCAAACCAGCGCATAGCGCAGCTTCGCTGCGTGTCTCAAGCGGTAGAAACCGCGCAGCTCGCGCACCATCGCTTCGATCTTGGCTTTTCCCCGGTTGACGAAGCGCTGCTCCAGGCGCCGGCAGTAGCGCGCTGCGAGAGCGTGCGCGGTCCGGTAGCGTTGATATTGATCGGGCTGCAGCCGCGTATCGAAGCTGACGCGGTCGAACAGACGCGCATGCACGTGCGCCGGGTAGGAATCTCCCCCTTGTTGTGCGCCGAGGAGAAATACCGTCACGGCGTATTTGTCCACCTCCGCCTGAGTTTCGAGCTCCAGCAGCGACACCGGAATGTCGCGCGCAAGACCATAGGTCGAATAGACGAAATGGCTCACGCCTTCGAGCGCCGTGCAGTAGTCGGCCAGGTTGTCTTCGGTCAGCGCGCGATGCGGATCGGACGCCTCCAGGCGCTTCAAGATCCCGGGATCAAGATACAACGCCACGCCCGCGCCGTCGGCCGTTTCCGCCAGCAGCAGTTCTTCATCCAGCGTGCGGGTCTCATTCGCGGCGGCGTCGACGGCGCGCCGATCCGTGACGAGAAAATCGTACACATCGAAAGGCTGTTCGACATCGTACAGGCGACCGAGCAGGGTCTGCAGGCCGCGCAGTACCACGCCTCAATGCTCGCGGCGCGCGCCCGCGGCCGTCACCGGCTGCACGCCCAACTGGCGCAGCAATCCGCGCGCCCGCGGGCTGCCGGTTTTCATCCATATCTCATACAGGCGCAGTATGTCGGCGTCCGTGTACCGATAGGACATGTCGCTCACCTCATTCAGCGCATCGACCAAACCTTGAAATTTCCGCGCGAGCTGCGCGTACACGGCCGCCACGCAGCGTCCCGACAGGGTCCGCTGCAGCGTATCGGCAAGCGAGCTGTAGGCGTTTCCGCCCATCGCAATGTGGTAGTCGATGTCGATCAGCTTGCGCGCGAAGCTGCGCGCGAAGAATCCCGCAATGAAGAGCGAAACATCGCCGAGGCGCTGCAGGCTGCGCTGCCGGGCGCTCGCAGTGGGTGCTTCCAGCGCATCGGCCAGCATGTTGGCCAGGGGCTTGATGCGCAGGCCATCCGGGGTGCGCTCGTACAGGGCGTCGGCGCGGGAAAACATCGTGAGCAGATTCACGACATATTGTTCAGCCTGCTCGTCGATGTCCAGATTTTGGCGCTCGCTCGCGCTGTGAAACGCGTCACGAAAAAATTCGCGCAGCGAACTTACCGCAACCAGATTTCCCGCCGTCGTCGCTTGCATATGGCATCCTTTTCGGGACCGATACCATCCTATCGACTACGCTACGCTGAAGTGAATGTAAAAAGCGCGAACTGCGGTCAGAAAATGCCTATAAATATAGGTATTTTCCGATCAGCAATCGCACGCGTAGGCTGCTAACGGGTTCATGCGCGGCGCTGGTGCGTCAATCGATATCGTCCAGCGTCGAGATGGTGCGCGGCGGAGGCGGCAGCTGCACCGGCCAGCATTTCGCGCCGCGATTGAGCCATGCCGCCTGCAGGCCTGCCTGGCTCGCGCCCATGACATCGAGATGCGGATCATCGCCGATGTGCAGCACCTGCGACGCCTCGACCCGGGCTTCGGCAAGCAAGCGCGCGAAGATGCGAGCGTCCGGTTTCGGGGCGCCCGCGGAAATCGCGGTGACGTGGCCTTCGAACCAATGTGCGACTCCGCAGCGCTGCAGATCCGCATTGCCATTGCTGAGCGCAAACAGCCGGTAGCGCGCGCTCAATCGCTCGAGCGATCTGCCGACCTCATCGTAGAGCTTCACGCGGTTGCGCGCCGCGTAGAACACTTCGAATGCCTCGTCGGCGCGGATCGCGGGATGTCCGGCCGCCGCGAACATTTCCGCCAGGGCGCGATGGCGCAGGAACGTCATGTCGTGGCTGCGCTCGGGAAATTGCGCCGCGATTCGCGCGCGCATCGCACGCAGCGATTCACGGTCATGTCCAGCCATCAGCAGCGGATAGCGTTCGTTGAGCCACGCAAGCATGGCCGCTTCCGCAGCGTGCATGACCGGTTCCACCGCCCACAGCGTGTCGTCCAGGTCAAAACTGAGAACCAAAGGATCGTTCATGGCATTTTGCAATGTGGCAGCCCTGTTAGAATTACCGGATGAGCACCCTGCTGATCGGCAGCAAGAACTACTCCAGCTGGTCGCTGCGGCCCTGGCTATTGTTGCGCAAAGTGGCCTGGGAATTCACGGAACAAATCGTTCATTTCGACGAAATCGACTATCAGGCGCAGATCGCGGCATTGTCGCCGTCGCGGCGCGTGCCATTGCTCATCGAGGCAGGCTTCAAGATCTGGGATTCGCTCGCGATTTGCGAGTACGCCGCCGAGAAAGCCTGCCGCGGTCTGCCGCACGAGCGGTTGGCACGCGCGCGGGCGCGTTCCGTCGCGGCAGAAATGCATTCGGGGTTTCAGGCGTTGCGCAATCAGTGCCCGATGAACGTGCGCGCCAGGAATCGCCGGGTGCCGCCGACGCCCGAGTTGCAGGCCGACGTGGCTCGGATCGATGAAATCTGGTCGGGCTGCCGTCAAGAGTATGGCCGCGCCGGCAGCTGGCTATTCGGCGACTTCAGCATTGCCGATGCGATGTTCGCGCCGGTGGTTTTTCGATTTCAGACCTACGGCGCTGCTTTGAGTCCCGCATCGCAGACCTATTTGAACCACGCGCTGGAAGATCCGGACCTGCGCGATTGGCAGGACGCAGCATCGCAAGAAGGCCATCCCCTGCCCGAAGTCGATCGGCTCGGCGCCTCGGAGTCGGTGCGAGTATAATCAACGAGTACCTCCACCAAGAGAGCCACCCATGTCCGTCGAACGCGTATGCATTGCCTCGATCCTCGTGTGCTGCGCAGGCGCTGCCGCCGCGGCCCCCGCCCCCGCGGAGCCGACGCAGCCCTTCTCCATCCAAGACATGGTCCGCATGGAGCGAATCTCCGACGTTGCAGTCGCACCGGACGGAAAGCACGTGGTCTATACCCAGCGCACCACCGACATGGAAGCCAACAAAGGCCGCACCGGCATTTGGATGCTGGACACCGGCAAGCGCGGCAGCACGCCGCTGCGGCTCACCGACGGCGGCCCGAATTCCAACAGCCCTGAATGGAGCAAGGACGGCAAGTTCATTTATTTTCTGTCGAATCGCAGCGGCGGCAACCAAGTCTGGCGCGTCAACTCGAATGGGACCGGCCCTCGCGGCGATACGCCGGTGGCCGACTCGACTCAGGTGACCAATCTGCCGCTCGAGGTCGGCAGCTTTCGCGTATCGCCCAAGGGCGACCGTATCCTGGTGAGCGTCGATGTTTTCCTGGATTGCGCGGACCTTGCTTGCACCAAGAAGCGCCTGGATGATGCGGCACACTCGGCCGCAACCGGCGTACTGCACACGCAGCTGTTCGTCAGACACTGGGACGCCTGGAGCGACGGCCGGCGCTCGCAGATTTTCGCCATGGCGTTGAACGACAGCGGGGTTGCGCAAGGCGCTCCGGTCAACCTGACCGGCGGCATCGGCGATGTGCCGGGCAAGCCTTTCGGCGGCCGCGAAGATTATGCCTTCAGTCCGGACGGCAACACCGTGGCATTCTCGGTCAAAGCCGGCGCGGGCGAAGCTTGGTCGACGAACTTCGACGTCTATACGGTCGCCGCAGACGGCGGCGCACTGCCGAAAAATCTCACCGCCGACAACCAGGCGTGGGATGGTCAGCCGGCATTCTCCCCCGACGGCTCGCAACTCGCGTACGTGGCGATGGATCGGCCCGGTTTCGAGGCGGATCGATTTCATCTGGTGCTGCTCAATTTGCAGTCGGGCGTCAAACGCGCGCTCACGCAGAATTGGGATCGATCGATCAACAGCTTTGCCTGGTCTCGAGACGGCAAAACGCTATTCGCGACAGCCGATCATTTGGGCCAGCGCCCGCTATGGGCGGTCGATGTTGCGACCGGCCGCGCTTCGGCCATCACCGGCGCGGGTGAAGTCGAAGGATTCAGTGTGGGCACCTCAAAGGTGTTTTACACGGCCAGCAGCCTGGGCGCCCCTGCCGATTTGTACTCGGTGGGCTTCAGCGGCGGAAAACCCACGCAATGGACCCGCTTGAATCAGGCTCTGATGGAACAGCGCAAGTTCGGCGAGTACCAGCAATTCAGCTTTCCCGGCTGGAACAACGAAAATGTGTTCGGCTACGTGGTCAAGCCGGTGGATTTCAAGCCGGACCGCAAAGTATCCGGTGGCGTTTCTGATTCACGGCGGTCCGCAAGGCAGTTTCGGCAATGCCTGGAGCTTTCGCTGGAACCCGCAAGCTTTTGCCGGCGCCGGCTACGCCGTGGTCATGGTCGATTTTCACGGCTCGACCGGATACGGGCAGGCCTTCACCGATTCCATCAGCGGCGACTGGGGCGGCAAACCGCTCGAGGATCTGAAGCTTGGCTTGGGCGCGGCGCTCAAGGCAAACCCGTGGCTCGACGCAGACCGCATGTGCGCGCTGGGCGGCTCCTATGGCGGCTTCATGATCAACTGGATCTTGGGTTCATGGCCGGACGGCTTTAAGTGCCTGGTGAGCCACGACGGCATCTTCGACAATCGCACCATGTATTACTCGACCGAAGAACTCTGGTTTCCGGAACATGAGTTTTCCGGTCCCGAGTACCAAAACCCGGCGGCGTACGCCAAGTTCAATCCCATCGATCTGGTCGCCAAATGGAAGACGCCCGACGCTGGTGATTCACGGTCAGCAGGATTTCCGCGTGCCGCTCCCGCAGGGCTTATCGGTGTTTACCGCACTCCAACGCCGCGGCATCCCGAGCGAACTGCTGTACTATCCGAACGAGAACCACTGGGTCTTGAAGCCGGCCGACAGCATCGAGTGGTATGACACCGTGCTGGCGTGGCTGAAGCGCTGGGCGCGCCCCTTAGGAGCGTGCGGCGCCTGCCCTAAGGCTCCGCCGCGCGCCAGGCCGCAGGATATTTCTCGCCCAACTGCATAATCCGGTGCAGCAAGTCGTCGTACTCCATGCCGGCTTTGAGCGCGGAGGCGGAGAAATCCTCCGCGGCTGAGATATTCGGGTTGGCGTTCGCCTCGAGCACGAACAAGCTCGCCGTCCGCCCTCAAGCGAAAGTCCATGCGCGCGTAGCCGGTCAAATGCAGCGCACGAAAAATGCGCTTCGACAATTGCTCCAGGCGCGCAACCGTGCCGTCAGGCAATTCTGCGGCGGCCGCCGTGGTAATGCCGTAGCGCTGCTGATAGGCGCGATCCCACTTCACCTTGCGCGTGGCGATGGCCGGCAGATTCTCCGGCAAGGAACCGAAACTCATTTCCCACACCGGCAGGACTTTGAGCCGGTCGTTGCCCATCACGCCGACGTACAGCTCGCGTCCTTCGATGTATTCCTCGACCAGCGCGTCGGAATGAGTCTGTTCGTGGATGAATGCGATGCGTTCCGTGAGCTGCTTCGCGTCGGCGACCACGGACGCCTGCGCGATGCCGAGCGAGGCATCTTCGGTGGAAGACTTCACGAACAGCGGAAAGCGCAGATTCTTCGGTATCCGGGCCTTCTTGCCGCGCGGGAAAACCATGAACTGCGGCGTGGGCACGCGATGATAGGAGAGCAGCTGCTTGGAGAGCACTTTGTCGCGCGACAGCAGCATGCCGCGCGGATTGCAGCCGGTATAGGGCTGGTGCATGAGTTCGAGAAACGCCACGACGTGCTGATCGTAGGTCACGATGCCGTCGAACTCCTCCAGCAGGTTGAAAACGATGCCCGGCTTCCACTCGGTGATGGCGCGGCGCAGCTCCGAGAGGCTGTCGCTCAACCCTAAGGGCATCACTTCGTGGCCGGCCTTCTTCAGATGCGAAATCACATCGTATTCGGTGCGCCACTCTTCGATTTCCTTTTCGGTCGAGCCCTTCGAGCGAATCCGGCGGCACCAGGGTGGAGTGCACCAGTACCAAGGCGCGCACCTTCTTCACAGCGATGCCCTCACAATGCCACCCGCGGCAACTTGCGTTCTTCGTAGGATTCGGCCAATCGCGCCACCACCCACAGCAGCTGCCCTTTGAGTTCGCGCCGCGAACCGCGGACGTAAAGATCCAATGCCTCGCAGCGCTCGATCATCAGGCGCAGCACCTGATGCACCAGATATTCGCTGAACGCTCCGGAGCGCTGAATCTGCTGACGCAGCGACGCGCGCATTTCGCGCAATACGCTGGCGGCCTTCGGCGACGCCCGGGTGCGCGGCGCCGTGGTGAATACCTTGAGCAGCAATTCGTCGGCGCCCGAGCGGCGCGGCAGCCGATAGCGCGCAAGCTTCTGCTCGTAGTGTTCGCGCAGCGTGCCGGTCTCGTGAGTCACGTCCTCGATGGTGCTGCGATCGCTGATCAGCGGTTGGCTGCTCGCCGATTTCCAGCGCCAGCCGATCGATGTACTGAAGCTTCGCGTAGGCCGGCCAGCCGACATATTCGCGCCGCCACTGTGAATGCGGTTTGAGCCAGACGGCGAAGGTCTCGGCGAAATCTTCGGTGGGATGCGCCTGGGCGTACCAGGCGCCCAGGTGTTGCACGAAACGGCGGCTGCCGGGACGCGGCCGGTAGGTGTCGGGATAGGGAAGCGAGGCGGGACCGAATGCCTCGCGCCAGGACTTGAGCCGCCGCAGACGGTAAGCAGAATCCACGGCGTGGCCGGCCTCGTGGCGCAGGATGCGCATGAGCCAGTTGCGATTGCCGCCCTCCACCTCGCGCATGAAGCGGCGCTCGAGGCCGATCAAGCGCTTATGGGCGAGATAGAAAGGGATGGCGATGCCGGGAATGCCGTCCGGGCGAAAACCACTCCTGAGCCAACCAGCAATGCGGGCGAAAGCGCATGCCGCGCATCGACAATTCCCGATAAAGCCGCTCGATGGCGTGCTGCAATTCGGTGCCCGCGATGCGCAGCTTCAGGTCGCAGAATCGCAGACTCAGCAGCTGATCGTCCGACAGCCTTTCCCAGGCAACGGGTCGCGTTCGGGACCGTCGCTTGAGACTCATTTTAGGGAAGCCCCATCTCGAGTTCTTCGGCGAGCCGCTCCTCATCCGCATCGCTCATCGCCTCGATGCGGCGGCGTCCCTCGAGGCCGGCGAAGTCGAACAGCTTGGGGTCGGCGAGCTGCGAGCCGGACACGTTGCAGATGCTGGAAAAGATCGCTTCGATGCGGCCGGGAAATTCCTGCTCCCACTCGAGCAGCATGTTCTTTACCGTCATGCGCTGCATATTCGGCTGCGAGCCGCACAGCGTGCAGGGGATGATGGGAAACGCGCGGGCCGCCGCGTAGCGGGCGATCAGTCTTTCCGGGCACGTAGGCGAGCGGCCGGATGACGATGTGGCGCCGATCCTCGCTGAGCAACTTCGGCGGCATGGCCTTCAATTTGCCGCCGAAAAACATGTTCAGGAACAGCGTCTCGACGATGTCGTCGCGATGGTGCCCGAGCGCGATCTTGGTGATGCCGTTTTCCGCGGCATATCGATACAGCGCGCCGCGCCGCAGGCGCGAGCACAGGCCGCACATGGTCTTGCCTTCGGGAATGACCCGCTTCACCACCGCATAGGTGTTCTGCTCGATGATGCGATAGCGCACGCCGAGACTTTGCAGATAATTGGGCAGCACATCGACCGGGAAGCCCGGCTGCTTCTGATCGAGATTCACCGCGGTGATCTCAAAGCTCACGGGCGCGCTGCGCTGCAGGCTCAAGAGCATGTCGAGCAAGGTATAGGAATCCTTGCCGCCGGATAGACACACCATCACATGATCGCCGTGCGCGATCATGGAGTAATCGGCGATGGCTTTGCCGACCGAGCCGCGCAGCTGCGCCTGCAGTTTTTTGAAGGTATTGCTGACGGGCACAGGCTCATTGCTCACGGAACTTCCAAATACTTGGCTTCCAAGTATCGAAGGTACGCGGCCGCCGTCAACGGCTTACCGGTTGCCTGCTTGATGAGTTCCTGCACCGGCAAGCGCGCGCCGATGCCATGCACATTGTCGCGCAGCCATTCCATCACGCCGCCGAACTGGCCGGCGGCGATTTCCTCGTCGAGCGATGGGCGTGCCGCGCGCATGGCCTCGTTGAGCTGGCCTGCAATGACCGCTCCCAAGGCGTAGGAGGGAAAGTAGCCGAAGTGACCGACGGCCCAGTGAATGTCCTGCAGGCAGCCCTCGACATCGTTGGCCGGACGAATGTTCAGACGCTGTTCGAGATTGGCATTCCAGGCTTCCGGCAGATCGGCCACCGGCAACGAGCCTTCGAGCATTTTCTTTTCCAGGTCGTAGCGCAGCATGATGTGCACCGGATAGGTCAGCTCATCGGCATCCATGCGGATGCAGCTGCGGCGCACACGGATCAGCAGGCGATACAGGTTCGCCTCTTCCCATTCCGGCCCGCTGACCTGCAAATATTTTTCCAGCAGCGGCCGCAAGTACTTCACGAAGGAGCGGCTGCGGCACAAATTCATTTCGAACAGCAGCGACTGGCTCTCCTCGAGCGCCAGCCCGCGATCCCGGCCAACCGGCTGATCGCGCCATTTGAGCGGCAGGCCCAGGTCGTACATCGCATGACCGGTTTCGTGCACGGCGCCCAGCAACCCCGAAAAAGGATCGATGGAATCGAATCGCGTGGTCACGCGGATGTCGCCGGGAACGCCTTCGGTGAAGGGATGCTCGCTCTCGTCGAGCCGGCCCCGATCGAATGGGAAACCCAATGCCTTGAGCACTTCGACCGCCAGCGACGTTGCCGCGAGGCGCTGAATTTTCCGGCGAGCGGCATCGGGTGCATGCGCCGCCTGAACCTCGATGGCCTGATTGATGAGGCCCGGGAGCTTGCGCGACAGCGCCTTGAAGATGGTGTCGATGTCGGCCGCCGAAATACCGGGAGTGAAGCCATCGACCAGGGCGTCGTACGGTGCCAGGCCGCGTGCCTGGCCGAGCAATGCGGCCTTGTCGCGCACCAAATGGACCACCTCTTCCAGATGGGGCGCGAGCAATTTGAAGTCGTTGGCCTTCTTGGCCTCCACCCAAAATACCTCGGCGCGCGCCGTGGCCTTGGCGAGACGCGAAATCAGCGACGGCGGGGTGGCGATGGCATGGTCGCGCTGCCTGCGCATCTCGCGCAAGTTGGCGAGCGGCCAGTCCTCCATTTGCGAAGCTCCCGCCTCGGCGCGCTCGAGCAGCCGCGCCACTTTCGGCGTCGTCAACAAGGCGTGATGCTCGGTTTCCAGCGCCGCCAATTGCTCGCCGCGGACATCGGCGCTGCCGCGCGGCATCATTACGGCCGCATCCCAGCGCAGCAACGATAACGCGCCGCGAAATGCGTGCAGACGGCGAAACTCTTGTTCCAGTTGTTCGTAAGGCGAGGCGGCCATGAGACCCTTGCCGCGGCAATTGACTCGCCGCGCGGTTGTTCAACGCCGCAGTTTAGCAGACCCGAGGCGCGCCAAGATCGACTGCCGGCGGTAAAAATTGCTTGTATTTCAATTGCTTACTGAATGACAGGGAGTTTGAAACTGCCGCTCTGATGAAACGGCAGATTTCTTAGAAACGGCAGGTCGATGCTGGCCGCGCCGGTGAGATCGTAGTCGATGGAGTCCGCGTGCTGATTGGCCCGGTCGGCCAGTTTCGCCAAGGCCAAGGCGAGATTGGCGCTGATGGTGAGGTCGAATTCGGATTCGCCGAAGGCGGGAATCACCACAGCCCGGTCGCTGGTGCCGCTCGCGATCTGCTCTCCGCCAATATTCAATTCCGCGTGCAGTCCGCGAACCGGCAGCGCGCGGTCGTTGGGATTTTGAATATTGAGCTTGACGGCGAAATTCTGCCGCAGGAGATTGCCGCCGCGCAACTGCACGCTCGACACCGTGATGTTGGGCCGGTTGAATTTCGGCGCCAGCAGAGAGCACGCCCCCAGGCAAAGACACAAGGCGAAAATTTGCAGCAGCCGTGGCAACATGCGGGAAATGATACCGATTTTCGCGCGCATCGCTGCGGCTTCGATAGGAGTGCTGTCCTCGGCGGCCGGCGCAGGCCCGAGCACCGGTGCAGCGCAAGGTGCGGCTGCGACCCCGGGCGCGCCTGTCAAGGCCGGGGCGGTCGCCTGCCTGACATCGGGCGACGGTTACTTGCGCGCCAAAATAGCCGGCGCGGTTGAAGCGAATCTGGATTGGCCCAACAGCGGCACCCGCTGCGAGGGAGAATCGCGCGACAAGCCGCCCGGGGTCCGCTTGAGTTTTCAGCGCGCCGCGGGGGATCGATCCAATCTACTGCTGGTATTCGGCTTGAGCGGGGTCGCAAAGGGCGAGTCCGCCCACGCGGTCAAAACCAACCTGACCGTCATCGTTCAAGGCACCAGCCGCATTTACGGCACCCTCGGCGACTCGCGCTGCACCGTGGATTCCTTGAGCCAGCGGCCTTTGAACACAGCCGGCGCCTATCGCGTCGAGGCACGCGGCTTTTGCACGCAGCCGGCTCACGCGGTGCGCGGCAAGGGCGACGTACTGGTCAGCACCTTTGAATTCGCGGGACTCGTCAACTTCACCAGGGAAAAGATCTGATGCAACTTCGAGCAGGAAAACTTCTCGCGGCGCGCGCCTTATTGGCGGCCGGCCTTTTATTCGCCGCGGGCGCGGCGCTGCCGCAGAGCAATGCTCCGGAACCGCTGTCGGCATTTCCGCAAAGCTTGCTGGCAATTCGCACCGCTTCCGGCAAGGTGGTTAATTTCAAAATCTGGGAAGCCGACAGCCCGAAGCGCGAAGAGCAGGGATTGATGTTCATCCGCGAAATGGATGAGCACACCGGCATGCTGTTCATGTTCCCCGGAGAACAAGCCGGTAACGCATGTGGATGAGGAACACCTACGTGTCGCTCGATCTGCTGTTCCTGGACGCGCATGGCAAAATCGATTACATCGCGGAGCGCGCCACGCCGCTGTCGGACGCCATCATCGGGCCGCCCAACCCGGAATTCGCCGTGCTTGAACTGAAGGGCGGTGCGTGCGAACAATTCGGCATCAAGGTCGGCGATAAAGTGCTGCACAAAAACTTCAAGAAACGATAAGCGCCTCCCCTACCCCCGCTCAGGCACGCACTACGTCAAGAAGGACGTTCCGCCTACATACAAGCAACTCCATGTAGCGGATAAACAACGCTCAAATAACGGACCGTATGCTGCGTTTCTGCGCGGTGTTGCGTCCATGCAATTCACTACGGAGCGTGTTATGAAGAGAGAGTTGATGGGCACCTTGATTGCCGCGGCGTGCGCCGTGAGCGGAACCGCCTTGGCGGACGGCTACGATGACACCGGCGCCGTCTATATCAGTACCATGGCGGATTACACTTTCTTGGACAAGAACCGCCTTCCCGATAATGCCGCCGGCTACCAGCTCGGCCTCGGCTACAACTTCTCGCCCCATGTGGCTGGGGAACTCGATCTCAGTCCGAATGCCTTCAGGATCCCAGGCACCGGCGCGAGCGAGAAGCTGCCCTCGCTTGCGGTCGACATGCTCTACAAATTCCTGCCGGTGACCTCGCTGATTAGGCCCTATGCTCTGTTGGGCGGTGGACGCATGAAGGATCAGGTCGGTGGTCATGGGCCGCAAAATGATCAATGGCTGGTGGAAGCCGGCGGCGGCGCCCTCATCGGCTTGGGCGATCAAACAGGCTCCACCCGCGTGCAGCTGCGGACCGAGGCGAAGTACCGCAAGGAGTTCATTTCGGACGCGATGTTCATTCCGCATGATCCGGGCGATGTGATCTTGTCGGTGGGACTCAATTTCATGTTCGGCGCGCCGACTCCCCCGCCTCCGCCCCGGGCGCAGCCGGTCCAAGAACCGCCGCCACCGCCGCCACCGCCACCCCCTCCTCCCCCGCCGCCCGCGCCCCTCGATAGCGACGGCGATGGAGTTCCCGACTCGATCGACCAGTGTCCGAACACGCCCAAGGGCGATCGAGTCGACGCGGTGGGTTGTACCATCAAGGACGAGATCAAGTTGGAGCGAGTGCATTTCGCGACCGACCGCTGGGAGCCGCTGCCGGATTCGATCCCGAACTTGGATTACGGGGTCGCGACATTGAAGAAATATCCGCAGATGGTCATCGAGGTTCGCGGCCACACCGACAGCACCGGCAGCAAACAGCACAATCGAGTGTTGTCTCAACACCGCGCGGAGAGCGTGATGCAATATCTCAAGGAGCACGGCGTCACCAACCCCATGACCGCCAAAGGCTACGGCGAGGAACTGCCGATCGCCTCCAACGCAACCGCGGATGGCCGTCAGCAAAATCGCCGAGTCGCGCTGAGGATCGTCGGCGGCCCTTAGAGGCCACGCTCAGAATTGAGGATTTTGGTTGTCAAACTTGCCCCGGGTTCGCTCGGGGCTTTTTTTTTGCGCGCACCTCGGGAGGTCGCGGAACCGCTGCAAAAAAAACAGCGGCCTTGAGGCGAGGGCGGCCGGCGTAACCTGGCCGGGGGAGAAAATGTTGCTAGGCACGCAAGGCGGCCCGCTGACGCATTGGGAACAGTTGGGACCATTGACGCGCACCTCGCCCACTCGACCTTGTTCCGGGTGTACCGAAAACGAGAAGGGCACGGCAAACATGATCATGTACTCGGGCGGGTCGAAACATCATTTCATTTGGACTTCCGGGTAACGCTCGACCAAGTCCCCGAGAGCTTGCTTCAAGGGCCCAAGCCAGGGCTCGAAATTGCGCCATTGATCCACACCTTGCGCAAAGATCGGTTGGCGTACCTGTTCGGCGCTCGCTGTTTGGACCACACGGCGGGTCTCATAGAAACGCAGGCACTGATCCTCGAACGGCAACTGAGAATATTCCAGCAAGCGGTGCACCTCACCAGGCAGGTCCGCGACCATTCGCTCGTAGTAGACGCGATGAATCCGGCCCGGTAGCACTGCATCATAGTGCGCCATCAACTCGACGTAATCGCCGTAGAAGCGCGCCAAGTCTATCTGGTCATAGGTGAACAGTTGCCCCGACGCGAAATGCTGCTTGAAGGCGGAGAAACAACACCCGATCGGATGCCGGCGCGCATCGATGATGGCGGCGCGCGGAAACATTAGGTGGATAAGGCCGATATGCAGGAAATTGTTCGGCATCTTGTCGATGAATCGCGGCGCTCCGCCACGGCGGTAGATCCTTGTCTCCTTGAGATAGCGGTCCGCCAGCGCGCCGACTCGCGCGGCATCCAGGGAGCACAGTGCCTCGAAAAACCGGCTCTCATCCGCCTCGCCATTCTTCGTCGCCAATCCGCGGGCAATCTCGGGCATCTCCGCCAGCTCGCGTGTGCCTTCGACCTGCGAATGGCTCGCCAGTATCTGTTCCAGCAACGTCGAGCCGGCGCGCGGCAGCCCGACGATGAAAATCGGATCCGAAGCCTGCGAGCCGAAATGCGCGCGTTCGGCGAAGAACTGCGGGGTGTAGATTTCCTTCGAGCGCCGCACATGCAACGAGGTCTTACCGGCATCGTAATCGACCCTCAAGCGGCGAAGTGCATTGCCGGCTGCATAGTGTTCGAAGGATTCCGCAAAACGGCGCTGGTCCTCGAGCGCTTTGCCAAGGGCAAACTCGAGATCCACGCGATCATTGGGCTTGAGATCTTCGCGCTGCAACGCCGAGCGCATCGCGTCGATTTCAGTCGCGTCGAAACGAAACGTCTTGAGGTTTGCCAGGCTCCAATAGGTATCGCCCCGGGCGGGGTCAAGGACAATAGCCTTGCGATATGCGGCAATGGCCTCCTGCGAGCGCCCCGCCGCGTTGAGCTCATGGCCATAGTTGAGCCACTCTGCGTAGCCGGCATTCGGCTCGGCCGCGAGCGCTCTGAAAATCTCTAGAGCCTGTGCGAACTGCCCGGTCATGCTGAGCGCCGACGCCCACAGGTCCCGGTAGAGCCGATTCTTCGGATCGAGCCGCAACAAGCGCTCGACCAAAGGCAATGTATCAGCCGGCTTCTGCTGCTTCAGGAACAGACGCGCGAGATCATGGCGGGCTGCGGAGTAGCCGGGCGCTAGCTCCAGTGCCTGGCGCAATACTCTCTCGGCTTCCACATACGCTTCTCGCCGCGCGAGTGCATCGGCGAGCATGCGCATTGCTGCCACATCCTGAGGCGCATCGCGCAGGATCCGCCGCAGCATCGCCTCAGCGGCGGCAACCCGATTGCCGGCGAGCGCCTCCCCCGGCTCGGCGAGCTGCCATGGCTGGGGTGCCAGCTCGGCGTAGCGTTGGTAGGCTACGTCGGCGCCGTGTTCATCGCCGGCAGCGGCGAGCTGGGAGGAAAGCTCGTGCCAACCCTCCGCCAATCCTGGTTCGATCGAAAGCGCTTCGCGCAACGCGGCCGCCGATTCGGCCGCGCGTCCTGCTTCGCGGTAGGCGCGCGCCAGTTCCAGGCGAATCAGGGGCGCCGCCGGCTGCGAGCCTGCCAACGCTCCCAGCACCTCGACTGCAAGTGCTGCATCTCCCAGCTTGCGGGCGGCGGTGGCGAGCAGCAAACTCGCCGCCATGTTTTGCGGATTATGGCCTAGAATCTCACCGGCCGCCCGGGCCGCGGCAGCCGGGTCCGTATCCAGCAATGCGGACGCCGCCATCAGTTCTAAATTCACGTCCGCAATCGAAGCCATGTTCCCACGATGCGGGGGCCCCGGCGCATTTGTCAATCCGACGCCGGTCGCCCAGGTAGAATCGTAACTTTGGCCGGCAGTCCGGCCTTCGAGGAGAACTATGAGTCAGCCCAATCCTGCGGCGCCGGACGAGGCCACTATCGCCCGCACACTGCAGGCCTATCGGGAGGCGAAGGCCGCGGGCCGCAGTGCCGAATCCGAGCAGCTGCTGGTGCGAGTGGCGGAGCGCGCCCCTGGCCATCCTGCCGTGCTCAACGAATTGGGGCTGGTCATGATGAGCCGCAGCGAATACGAAAAGGCCCACTCGCTGTTCAGCCGTGCCGCCCAGACCGACCCGGGTCATGCACAGCTGTGGTCGAATCTTGCCAGTAGCTTGCGAATGCTCGGTCTGCGTTCAGAGGAGCGAGAAGCACTGGAGCGCGCCCTGAGCATCGAGCCGCGCCATCTTGCGTCACTGCTGCAGAAAGCAAGCCTCTTGGAAGATCTTGGCGATGCCCGCAATGCTGCGCGCGCCTATCAACATGCGCTGCTGAGCCTACCCCCGGATGCGGTCGCGCCGCCGACCCTCCAGGAACTGCTCAAACACGCGAAGGAGGCCGTCGCCGCGGATCAGGCAGCGCTCAACGCGGCCATTGAGGAAAAGCTGGCCGGCATCCGGGCGCAACACGGCGGCAAGACGCAATCGAGGGTGGACAAGTGCCTGGAGCTGCTCAGCGGCCGACGCTCGGCCTATTTTCCCCGCCCGACATTCATGTATTTTCCGGAAATCCCCGCATTGGAATTCTTCGAGCGCGACGCTTTCCCGTGGCTGGATGCGGTCGAGGCGGCCACCGACGACATACGAACTGAGCTGATCAATGTTCTGATTGCCGATCGGCCTGGCTTGCAACCCTACATTGACTACCCGGCCGGAGCGCCCATCGATCAGTGGAAGGAGCTGAATCATTCACGCCGCTGGAGCGCTTACTTCCTATGGAACCAAGGCACGCCGGAGCCGGCGCACATCGCGCGCTGCCCGCGGACCATGGCGGTCGCTCGCGCACGTCCCGCGTTGCGAAGTCGCGGGCCGGGCACCGACGGTATTTTTTTCGATCCTCGATCCGAAGACGAAAATTCCGCCGCATACGGGCGTCACCAATACCCGGATAACGGTGCATTTACCGCTGATCGTTCCGCCGGATTGCAGCTTTCGCGTCGGCGGCACCACGCGCGAGTTCGAAGTTGGAAAAGCCTGGCTGTTCGACGACACCATCGAGCATGAGGTATGTAACAACTCAGACGCGCCCCGCGCTATTCTAATTTTCGATATTTGGAACCCATTCTTGAGCGAAGCAGAACGCGATATGGTGCGAGCCGCCACGGAAGTGGTCGGCAGCTACTATCAACTGCCGACGGAGATCTCGCCATGACTACGACGCATACAAGACGCCTGGCCCTGAGCACGGCGATTTTGGCTGCCTGCGCTGCGGGTGGCGCGCGCGCCGAGGATAGCTACCTGCACAAAGCGCTGGCGCCGTGCATCGGCATTTCGAGCTCCGCCGACCGCCTGGCCTGCTATGACAAGCTCGCCGGCCGTGATTCTGAGCCGAAGGCGCGGCGGCCCTCGGTCGCCGCCTCTGCGCCCGCACCCGCCGCGCCTGTTGCGGCGGCACCCGTGCCGGCAGCCGCCCCCACCGAGGAAGATTTCGGCCGGAGCAAGCTGCAAATGGCCGCAAGCTCCCGCTCTCGCCCGTGAAATCAAAACCGTCACCGCAAAGGTCGCCGCCTTCGGCCGCTCGCCAAACCTTCGCACCCAGGTCACGCTCGACAACGGCCAGATGTGGGAATATCAGGATGACCCGGATCCGCTGCTGTCCATCGGCGATTCGGTCACCATCAAACACGGCACGCTCGGTTCGTTTCTCTTGCTGACTCCGGCAAAACTCAGCCACCGGGTACGCCGCATCAACTAGAAGCGGTGCGCCCTGCCGGGCGCACCAAGAAAGGAGCGGCCGATGAGTCCGCTCCATGCAGTGCCGCAAGCACTTCGCAGAAAACTGTCTTTCCTTCACGACCACTTCGCAGTTATTTGAGGAGTCCAGTTGCGATCATTTTTTTTCGCTTTGCTGAAGATCCGGGTTCCGGAGTACGCTGATGCAGTCACGCGGAACACATCAATCGAAACTCAAGGTGTTGAAGATGCCCGGCAGAACGATAAGAGCGATGATGATCCTGCTCACGCCGCTCTTCGCGGTGAGCGCTGGAATTACATCGGCGTCCGATGCGCAACAGCCCGCATCGCCCGTGCTCATCGAGCTGTTCACGGCGGAAGGGTGCTCCTCTTGTCCTCCCGCCGATGCCTTCCTTCGGAAATTGGATGAGTCTCAGCCGGTTCCGGGAGCTCAGCTGATCACGCTTGGCGAGCATGTGGACTACTGGGATAACCAGGGTTGGCGCGACCCGTTCTCCTCAGGGTCGCTGACCGACCGTCAGCGCGGTTACGAGCGCGCCCTGGGGCGCGCCGAGCCCTACACGCCGCAGTTCATCGTCGATGGCGCTGCAGAGTTGCGCTTGAGCGAGCGGCCAAAGATCGCACAAGTGCTGCTGGATGCCGCGGCCGCCCCGAAGATTCCAGTGAGCATCGACTCGCTCAAGATAGAGCCCGGCACACCGGCCTTCCTGAGTGGCAAAGTAACGGCTGACGGCAATGCGCAACGACACAAGAGCGATGTTTTTCTCGGGGTGGCCCTGGATCATTTCGAGTCGAAGGTGCTGCGCGGGGAAAATCGCGGCCAGACACTCACGCATGTGGCGGTCCTGCTCGAACTCGTCAAGTTGGGCGCGCTGAAACCGGGCGGTAAGTTCAGCCAAGATTTCCGAGTGCCCGTGAAGGCCGGTGTGGACCCTGACAATCTCCGCGTGATCGGCTTCGTGCAGGAATCCCGTTACGGGAAAGTCGTCGGCGCAGCGCTCAGGCGAACCGCAACGGGTCCCAGCCAGCGCTAATTATGCGCCAACACCGGTAGGCCGCTGTACAGCTCCGGAAACGTACGCTTGAAATTTTCGACCTTGGGCACGTCATACGTGACGATGTAGAGGTTGGATGGATTACGTATCAAATAGTCCTGATGATAACCCTCCGCCTCATAGAACCTTTTGAGCGGATCGACCTGGGTAACTATCGATCTCGCAAATACATGGGCCTGATCCAATTGGGCGATGTACGCCTGGGCTATGCGCTTCTGATCGTCATCGGCGTAGAAAATCACGGATCGATATTGCGTACCGACATCGGGACCCTGTCGATTCAGCTGAGTGGGGTCGTACACTACCGAAAATGCGATTTGTAATATCTGGCCATAGGAAATCTTTGCCGGATCGAAGATTATCTTGACCGATTCGGCGTGCCCTGTGGTCCCGGCGCTGACCCTCTCATAATCCGCTGTTGATCTTTCACCGCCCGCATAACCGGCAATTGCCTTGCGCACACCCCGCACGTGCTCGAACACCCCTTGCACGCCCCAAAAACAACCACCCGCCAATACCGCCGTCTGCATGGGCCCCGCTGCCTTTGGATTGTCAACGGCAGGCGGTGGGATGATCACCGGCACCTCGGCTCCGAACAACGCTGAATGCCACAGAAGAACCCCCGTGACCGTCACACCCAGCAGCGCGGTGAGTCGCGGAGTTCTTGGTTTCCAAAATGACATCTCTGTCCCAGGCCCTACGCGCGAGCCGCAAAGTGCAGCGCGACCGAGTTCATGCAATAACGCAAACCCGTGGGCCTCGGGCCATCATCGAATACATGGCCCAAATGAGCATCGCAGCGACGGCAGGAGATTGCCTGGCGCTGCATCCCGAGGCTCTTGTCGGTGCTCTCGACGATATTCCTCTTAGATATCGGCTCCCAGAAGCTCGGCCATCCGGTGTGCGAATCGAATTTAGTCCTCGAGTCGTATAAGACCGTGCCGCAACAAACGCATTGGTAAAGGCCATCGGCATTATAGTGGTCATATTCACCGCTAAAGGGGACTTCGGTGTCCGCCTGGCGCGCCACCCGGTAAGCGAGCGGCGAGAGCTGCGCACGCCATTCGGCGTCGGTCTTCACGATCTTTGCAACCCTCGCGACGCCTTGGCTTTTGCCGGCCGGTGAGAAATTCTCGATCGAGACGATGCTGCTTTGCATTGACCCGGATAAGGTTGCTGCCGACCCTTTGTCGATGAAAGAAATGGCCGACAGTGCTGTCAATCCCGCAACAAAAAAACGACGGCTCGTTGCTTCGCTCATGACTTACCCTTTCACAAGGTCTCTGCTTTCCATGACCCGCTCAATGCCTGTGCGGTTCCGCATCCGGCGCGTTCAACTTAGACTCTGGAGCCGCTGATTGGTGCCCGTCCGTGAGACCAGCCCCTTTTGGTGCGCCCTGCCGGGCGCACCAAAAAAAACGGCGGGCTTTTAAAGGCCCGCCGTCCGAGTATCAAAACTTGCGTTCTGACCGATTGCGTTTAGAACTTCGCCTCGAGATGCAGGTACAAGAAGCGACCGGTCGGATCGTACGTCTGCACCCACGTATTGTTGTTGCAGGCGCCTACCGGGCAGTTCGCCGACAGAATCACCGGCGGGTCCTTGTCCAGCACGTTGTTGGCGCCGACGCGAACCGAAACGCTCGAATTGATCGCCACCGAGGCAGAAAGGTCGAGGTAGCTGTAGGTCGGGACATGGTCGTAGCCCGGGAATACCGATCCGGGTGAAGACAGCAGCGCGTCCTGACTCAATGCATCAACCTGGGTGGCACCGATAAAGCGCCACTGAGCATGCAGATCGAAACCCTGCCACGGAGTCGCCCAGTCGGCGCTGAAAATGTGGCGCCAATGGGGCAACGGGCTGCCGCAGGTCACACCTTCGAAGCCCGCGCAGTTATACGACGGTCCCGCCACCACCCCACCCGTAGCGGGATCCGGCACGGCTGTGTTCGGCTGGGTGGTGTTGGAGAGGGTATCCGTGCCCTGCAAGTTGAAGATCAACCTGCCCAGCGAGTCCAAATTCCAGGTGTAGTGGAGATTGATGTCTACACCCTTGTCCTCCAGCAACCCGGTGTTCTCCGACAGAGTGGTAACGAATCCATTATTGGTCAGCCACAGAGAACCGTTGGCATTACGGTGGATCAGGTCGCAAACCGCCGGATTGCCGGTCACTCCGCAATTATTGATGAGGGCCACACCATTTTGGGCCTCGATGGCGCCGGTGATTCTGATGTCGTAATAGTCAACCGTTGCCGAGAAAGCCGGCAGGAAGGTGGGCTGGAATACGACGCCGTACGACCAAGTGTGTGCCTTCTCAGGACTGAGATTCGGATTGCCGCCCGTCTGGACGTTGAACTGACTGGCCGGATTCACCCCTAAGTTTCCGTACTGCGCCGCCGTGACTCCCGTGCGCGCGCATTGCGCCGCGCTCAACGATGGCGTCGGCCCCCAACACGGATCGACGCTGCCACCCGGTCCTATGGTCTGGGCGGCGAACAGCTCGCCAATGTTGGGTGCGCGTACCGCTTGGTTGAAGCTGGCGCGGAAACGGACGTCCTTGATGGGCGCCCATTCGACACCAAACTTGTAGGTGTTGGTGCTGAATCCCAGGGTGTACTTCGAATACCGGTAGCCGCCGTTGAGCGTCAACTGCTCGGCGAACGGCACGCCGTCCAAGATCGGCATGTTGAACTCAGTGAAGCCTTCCCAGACGTGGAAATTGCCGGCGATCGGCAGTACCGCGCCCCCACCGCCCGCGATATCGTTCGATATGTTTTCTTCGTCGGGGTTGAAAACTGGTGCTTTCCGAACGAAATTCGGTGCCCGCATTGACCTGCAGGCCGCTCTTCGCCCACGGTGTCTGGATACCATACTTGCCAAGATCGCCGGTCACGTCGGCATGCGCGACATACTCCCGGTCGGTTCCCTGGGTCAAATTCGGAACCTGCAGATAAGCGAGCTGTGCCGGCGTCACGCCGCCCGGCACCCACGGGTTGTAGGGCACGCACCCCGCCGGTGCGGGAGGTGCGCAAATGGCAGTACCGCCCGGGCCAGCCACGGGGTTTTCCGCGAAGGCCAGTTTTGTCACCGAAAAATTGTTCAGACCTAGCGCGGTCGCGTCGGTCACGCCGACCTGAGCGTAGGCGTTGTACTTCCATGCGTCCAAGAAATCGCCCTTGACGCCGACCACTTGGCGGAAGTCTAGGTTGGTATCGTCGCTTAACCGCTGGCCGCCTTCGACGTTTCGTCGTTCGAGATAGTACGACAGAACGCCGCCGGCCGGCTGACCCTGTGCCGCCAGCAACGCCGGAGCGCAGAGAATGCCGCGTTCCTGCGCCGTGATCAGCGGGTTACCGGGCAGGCCCACCCCGACGGCGCCGCAATTCAAGGAAAGTGTGTTGTTGGCGAAGTCGCCGCCTGGCGCGATGCCTGCCGTCGTGTTGTTCCTCATGAACATGAATTCGCTGTACACCTCCGTGTGCTCGTTCACGTCATAATGGAGGAACAAGCCGGCGGTCCAACGCTCGGTGGGGCGTTGATAATAATTCAGCGCGCCGAAATTGAAATGGTCACTCGCCACGACCGGGCGGAATTGACCGGTCGTCGGATCAACGGTGTTATCAAGGATTCGACCCGTCGAGCTGTAGGCGAGGAAAGTTACCACCCTTATCCGTGCCCGATCCGGAGCAACGTGCCCTGCCTCCCACAAACCCGAGGCTGCAAGCGCCGTAGTCGAATTGCGATCCGATGTTCGAGTTATACCTGTCGTAGGTCGCGTAAACGGTTGCATTGCCCGCGCCGTCCGCGAAATTCGAACCGGCGATGAACGACAAATCCTTCTGTTGTCCCGAATTCACCGTGCCGCTGGGGGCGGGTTGACCGGCTGCAGATTCAATACCTTGATAAATAGACTCGTGATTGCTGTGGTTGTAATCGCCTAACTGCGCATCAAGTTTCACGCCTTCGTAATGGGTGTTCATGATGAAGTTCACGACGCCGGAGACGGCGTCCGCGCCGTAAGTCGAAGAAGCACCGCCGGTCAGCACTTCGACCCGCTCGATAAGTTCGGCTGGAATCATGTTGAGGTCGGCAGCGCTGGAACCGCCCGGAACGCCGGGGGCGAGGCGCATGCCGTCGACCAGCACCAAGGTGCGGTTGACACCGAGAGCATGCAAATCGACGGTTGCCGTGCCGGTCGAGCCGTTCGACATGTTGGCGCCCTGGCTCGCAAACACCTGCGGTAAATTGTTGAGCAGGTCTTCAACGCGGGTCAGGCCCGACGCTTGAATGTCCACATTCGTGATCGTGGTAACCGGGCTCGCCGATATCAAATTCGCGCTTTGAATGCGCGTGCCGGTTACAACCACTTCTTGGAGCTCTGATGCCCCGGTTGGAGCGGCTGCGGTGGCCGGCGCGGTTTGCGCGTAAGCGGCCGGAACAACTGCACTCGCCGCGGCTGCAGCGAGTACGGCGTGAACCGCGTGCTGCAAAATCCGATTCTTTCCCATTTTGATTCCTCCCGAGTTGAGCGATTCAGACCCATCTTGCCGTGGCCGGGCGATCGGCAGGCATCTTCTCCGAGTGCCACGTCGAGTAATGGACCGATTACAACACGGCGCCAAGGTGTTGCCAAGTTGCATCGGATGGAAAATTGCCGGTTGGTGGTGCAAAACCGCGTTTCCGGGCCAAATCTAGGTGAGGTATTTGGGGGCCAATGCAAGGCTATTTGAGGGGTCCAGTGCGATCACTACGGCTGCAAGGGCGCCGCAACACCCAACATGGCGGCGCGGATCAAAAAAACGTCACTCTAGCTTTGCCGAAATGACCGTTGTTATGACGCAACACTGCGTTAAGGGCGCAACCTCGACCCCATACGAGCAGATTGGCGATCACAAACTCCATCTGCCTACGTTTTTGCCACTCCATTTTCAAGCCTTCGAGCGCGCGCTCACCCACGTCGCCCGGACAGGCGATCACATTCTGCTTGAGGATGTTGTGCGCTTAATGCTGGGAGGGCCAACAAATCAATTCGCACCGCTCTCCAGATAGTTTCGTAGGTCAGCGAGCTCTTTCGCATAGTGGCGCGCCCGGCCCGATGATCGCTGATAGAGGGGTTCTCTTACCTGCCAAACGCTGGCGGTTTTGACGGAGCGCCCCGGCGAGACCGTGAGACAGCGTTCGTCCCAATCCAGTCCGACGAAAGACAGCAGTTCCTCGACCACCCGTTTGGGCTCTCGAACCAGCGCATCGTAGTCAACGTCCAGAATGTCCATGCCATACAGCGCCTTCCAGTGCCTCATCAAACGCAAATACTGCAGGTAGTGGTGCCCGATATCCATGAGATTCAAGGCGTAGCTCATGCGCTGGTCCAGGTGCAGGAAATAGATGGACAGGCAGTTGTCGAGCGCAGCGCGCGTCGTGTGCACGATCCTGGCATCGGGAAACAGCAGCTTGATCAGGCCGATATTGAGGTAATTTTCGGGGCGTTTGTCGGTGACATAAGCGGCCCGCGGAAACATGTCGCGCAGAGTCTGTCGATACTCAGCGGCCAAGGTTTTAAGTCGCCGCGGTAGGACGGCTCCGATCGACTCCGGAAAGGGCGCCAAGTCTAGTTGTACCGCATTCGGCAGGAAGTCAAGTTCGCCGCCGGCGGCAAGCAGCGGATGGCCCGCGAGCAGTTGTTCGGTCAGCGTCGAGCCCGAACGGTACATCCCGCAAATAAATATCGGGCGCGGCAGCGCTTGCGCGGTGAGGTCGGTGGTGGGCGCAGCGGCCGCTGCAGGCTTTGCACCATGCGCCAAGGCGGCAGGGAATGCCGCGATCAGGCGCTCTGTATATCGCTCCGCGAGCCTGCGGTCATAGACGCCCGTGCCGGGCGCGGCGCTTTGGCGACTATGGCTGTTAGCCGCCGAATACCTCTCGAATGCTTCCGGATAGGCTTGACATTCATCCAACGCTCGACCGAGCGCGAATTCGAGGCTGGCGCGATCCGCCAAGGTTATGTCGGTCCGCGTAAGAACTTGGCGCAACCGCTCGATCAATGGATCGTTCAAATTCTCATAGGTCCGAAGTCCCGCGTAACGCGCCAACGCGCGCGCCGACTGCGGGTCCAGAGCGAGGAGACGTTGGTAGACCCGCGCCGCCATTTGCCGCCGGCCATAGTCTTCGTGAAGATTGGCAAGGTTGAACAGCGCCGGAATATAGTTGGGATTGTGGGTAAGCGCGGCTTTTAGTTCCCGCTCCGCAGCGTCGTCCTGACGCAAGCAATCGCTATAGATCACGCCACGATTCAGATGCACCTCCTCGGGCTTCTTGACACCGCGATCAAGGGCCTGCTGGTACGAGTCCAACGCCGCGGAAAACTGTCGTGTCCTGCGTTGCAGTACCGCCAAGTTGTACCAGCAATCGGGCAGAGCGGGCCAACGCTCGAGCAGGCGCTCATAGGCGGCAATCGCTTCGGGTATTCGGCCCTGACGATCGAGCAACAGCGCTTCGCTGAGCATCGCGTCATGGGATTCTTTTGGGTTTGTCTGTTTAGCCATGGATGCCGAAGTATAAACGGCGGCTCGCGCAAGCGGCACGCCGGTGCGAAACTCGAGACAATGAACGACTTGCACGAATCGGTGGCACGCTCGCCGCAGCTGTTCCCGTACTCGATGGATCTGGGAAGCGACAGCGTATCCTTCATCCATCTGGCAAAGGCTGACTATGAGAAAGCGAGCTTTCTCGACCCTCGAGTATTGAACCCGCAAACCCGTGCGCGCTCTTTGCCATGGGCCGAGATCGCTCGAGCCATCGATGCGGCAAAACTGCAAGAGCGTTTGGGATTCATCTTCCACATTGGGCACGTAGGGTCCACCCTGCTCTCCAGGCTCATCGGTGCCCATTCGTGCGCGTTCTCTCTGCGTGAGCCGCTGCTGTTACGCGGATTCGCGCAACTCAAGAATGAGCCCTGGCTGACGCCGGCCACCTGGGGCAGCGACGGCTTCGAGGCGCGGTTGACCTGCACGCTGAAGCTATTCTCGCGCACGTTTGAGGAAAGAGAACTTCCCGTGGTCAAGGCCTCCAGCTTCGTATCTGAACTGAGCGAGACCCTTCTGTCACGCGCCTCGTCACCCAAAGCCATCATGCTGTTCGTCTCGCCGGAGAGCTATATCGCCACGATCCTCGGCGGCCCGAATTCGCGGCAAGAAGCGAAGGTGCTGACGCCAGGCCGACTGCAGCGGCTGCAACGGCGCGTTGGGTGCGAGCCCTGGCATGCCGAACACTTAAGCGAGGGCGAAACCTTGGCTCTGGCTTGGGCGTGCGAAATGTCTGCGCTGGCGCAAGCGGCTGAATCAAGCGCCGCGCGCCTGCTGCAGGTCGACTTCGATCAGTTTCTGATCAATCCGTCAGCCCTGCTGGACATCTTGCGCCATTTCGACATCGACGCTACCGCCGCTGAGGCGCAAGCCATTCTAGAAGGGCCTGATATGCGCCGCTATTCCAAGGCGCCCGAGTATGCGTACGATGCGGCTCTGCGCCTCCAAGTATTGAAGGAAGCGCGCGCCTTGCACGCATCCGAGATTCGCCGCGGATTGGCCTGGCTCGATCGCGCCGCAAAAGAATGGCCCGCGATCGGACGGGCCATGGCGCTAAGCCATATGCCCCACCGACGCGCTTAGGCCGACATTTCGTCGTTAGTGATTCACGCGCTGCATTTGCTGCACCTGTTCTTTACTACTGGTGATCGACAGCAAAATGTCAGTGGGCGTCCCGCACACCTTGTCCTCGAGCAAGCTGTACGGTTTGGGTTGGGAGCGGCAGTAAAGCACTTCGCCGCCTCTTCGTACTTCCGACTTGTAGCCCGCCATTCGAAGCGTTTTCGCCTGGTCGGGTGTGACGCCCCCCGGTCCTGTGGCCTTTGCTTTATCCGCTGCCGCTTTATCCGCTGCCGCTTTATCCGCTGCCGCTTTGTCCGCTGCCGCTTTGTCCGCCGCGGCGGCTGACGCCGTATCCGTGCTTCCCGGCGGCGCGGCCGACGTCGTGGCGGGCGGCGTCGGATCGGCTGCAAAGGCTAGAGCACCCATACCCATGCATAAGGCGGCCACTAATACTTTTGTAGGACTCATTATCATACCCTCGGGATTTGTTGGCAGAAGTTTTAGGGACAACTTCGGAGAAGTCAATGACGCTGGGAATGACATAAGCATGCGCCCCGAGGCGCGGTGGTTGTTCCGCCGTGGCCCTGGACGTTTTCCGGCGTTTCCCGCACCCGCTTCTTCGTATGCTGAACATGCGCCTGCAAAGGCGGCGGCAAGGACGTACCGTGCACGAGCGTCTGCAAGGCGCGTCCAAACACCACCGCGGCCGAGCGCGGCTTTCGCGTGAGATCGAGCAGCGCCCCTTTCTGCAGCAAGACCGCAGATGCGTGGGATCGAGGGCCAGCGCGCGCCCGCTCGTGCAGCTCATTGGGGTCGCGCGCGGATTGAGCTGGCATCATCATGGGAAAGGTATAGCGCTATAATTACAGGCATGTCCGCGCCCAAACTCGTCAATATGTTCGCCGTGCCGTTCGCCTTCGGCGCGTACCCTGGACACGTGGCGCTCAATGAGGCGCTGAAGCGCGTATTGTTCTCGATGGAGAGAAGCGGCTCTGCGGCCAACCCGGGGCCTCTTACCGAGCGCAACAAACCCGTATTCGAAAGCCACTTCAATCTGTTTCGCGAGAGCGACCCGGCCATTCAAGAATTGAAGGCGTTCTGCTGGGACCAACTACTCAATCTTGTTGGCCAGCTGAACGGCTACGATGTCGCGACCGCCAGGCGTCTCGAGATCTTTAACGACTGCTGGTTCCACATCACCCGGCGCGGCGGGTTTTTCGGGCTGCACAATCACCCGAACGCTTCTTGGAGCGGGGTGTATTGCGTCGATCCGGGACGGCACGATCCGGACAAAAGCAGCAGCGGGGTCTTGAGCTTCGTCAATCCGATGCTCATGAGCTTCATGCACGTCGACGCGGGGAATGCCAAACTTCAGACACCGTTCGGCAACCACATTACCACCTTCAGCCTGGCACCCGGGGCGCTGATCCTGTTTCCGTCCTGGGTGCTGCATGATGTGAAGCCCTACGAGGGCGAGGGCGAGCGCATCACCATCGCTTTCAATTGCTGGCTCAAATTGCCAAAACTTGGCTGAAAACTCATGGCGCGTCGTAGTAAAAGCGCTTCACCCAGGGATCGAGCTGCGGGAGCACGGGTGCCAACTGGGCTTGATAACGGCGCCAGCGGCCAGCGAAATCGCCTCAATGCACGCTACCGGGACCACATGCGATGCAGGTTTGCGCACACGTACTCAAGCTGCGTTCGGGTGCGCCAATCCATTTTGGTTGCTTCTAACGCCCGTACCTCGTTCAGCGAATAGAGCATGTCCCGTTGCAGCGGGTCGGGGATTTGGCTCTCGATGAAGGTAATCATGACCAGGCGCGATCCCGATCTCACCGGCTCCACCTGATGTACATGGGTTGAGGCATAGAAAACGGCCGAACCGGCTTTGCCTTTGATATGCACGATTTCCGAGCCCAGATAGATGACGAGTTCGCCTCCCTCGTAGTCCGCGGGATCGGCGATGAACATGGTGCAGGAAACATCCGATCGCAGCGGCTGAGGACCCAAGGGCAGGAACGCGGCGTCGATGTGTGCGCCATATTTCATGCCGACGTCGTACCTGGCGAGCGAGGGCACGGCCATGCGCTGCGGAAAGGCGAAATTTCGCGACTGCTCGTTGCGCTGAAGGGCGGTGAGCGCAATCTGCGAGGCCTTCTGCGCGGTCGGGTCGCCAGGATCGCCGATGACATTGTCCTTGGTGTGGTTGTGCGGGTTGGAGCGTCTGCCCTCGATGAATTTTGACTGGCGCGCTAATTCGGCTATCTCCTGCACTTCCGCCGGCGTGAGGTAGTTTTCAATTTGAAGGAACATCGTTTTCCCTGTCGGTCCTTTATGGACGCCAAGTATAAACGCCGGCTAGAAGTACCGGCGCTGTCGTGGGTGTGCGAACGGCGCACGAGCGCAGCAGCTTGATTTCGATGGATTTCTTGCCAAGCCCAAGGGCGGCCAACCCGGTCGCTCGAGATGCTATTCGGGTCGCCGGCGCGATCGGATGCAGCCCACCCCAACATTAAGAAACCGTCATCTAACGCTGGCTTTGTTCGGCAGCGGCGGCCATGCGCTGTCGCCGGATTGAAACAGGCATCAGCTTAGATAATCGGGTAATAATAAGTCGGTTGGCTGGGTCTTTGTATACGAGCAGCAATTCCGCTGCGTTCAAAAACTATTGAGGAATCAAAAAATGCAGATCAATAAACTGTCGAGCGCCGCCATGGCCGCCGCTGCCGCCATGCTGTTCACCTCCGCGATCAGCACCACTGCCTATGCAGGGACCGCTGCCACCGTGAAGTGTCAGGGCGTCAATTCCTGCAAGGGGACCTCCGATTGCAAATCCGCGAAGAATAGCTGCAAAGGCATGAACAGCTGCAAGGGTCAGGGCTTCGTCTCCATGACCAAGGATGCTTGCGCCGCTGCCAAGGCCAAGGCGAAGAGCTAAGCAATAAGTGTTCGGGGCCGGGCTTCGCCGCCCGGCCCTATCTTGATGAACCTCTCCGGTTTCGGACTTGGCCTGCGCACTCCCCACTATGAGGCCATCCTGAACGAGCCTCAGGCAATCGATTGGCTCGAAGTCATCACGGAAAATTATCTGGTCCCGGGCGGCAAGCCGCTGCATTATCTCGAGCGTATCCGGGAGCGCTTCCCGTTGGTGATGCACGGCGTGTCGCTCTCGATCGGCAGCACCGATCCGCTCGATCTCGATTACTTACGGGCGGTGCGCAGCCTGGCGGCCCGCATCGAACCCCATTGGATTTCCGACCATCTATGCTGGACCGGCGTCGCAGGGCGCAATTTGCACGATCTGCTGCCGCTGCCCTACACCGAAGAGGCGTTGGCCGCGGTGGTTGCGCGCGTCGGTCAAGTACAGGATGCCCTGGGCAGACAGATCCTCTTGGAAAATGTCTCCAGCTATCTCAGCTTTCACGCGGACGAGATGAGCGAGTGGGAGTTCTTGCGCGAAGTTGCCGCGCGCGCCGACTGCAACATCCTGCTCGACATCAACAATATCTATGTCAGCAGCGTCAATCATGGCTTCGATGCGCTGAGCTATCTGCAGGCCATGCCGAAGCCGCGCGTGCGCCAATTCCATCTGGCGGGGCACAGCAATATGGGCGGCCATTTGATCGACACCCACGACCATCCCATCGTGGCACCCGTCTGGGACCTGTACCGTCAAGCGCTCACGATCTTTGGCCCGGTACCGACCATGATCGAGCGCGACGACAACATCCCGGAATTGGCAGAGCTGGTCGCTGAACTCGACGTCGCGCGGGATCTGGCTGAGCGCCACTCGCGGCGCGCTGCGTGAAGGCCCTGAACGTGACGCTGCGCGAACTGCAGGTGGATATGCAGCGGCATCTGTTGGGCGAGGAAAGCGCCGTGACGGCGGCCATCGTGGATGCGCCGCCGCTGCCGGCGGCGGACCGATTGGCCATTTATCGCAATGCCTACCAGGTGCGCCTCGTCGATGCCTTGCACGCAACCTACCCCGTATTGCATGGTCTGCTGGGCGATGAAGCCTGGGTTGAAATGGGTTTTGCCTACGTTGCGGCGCATCCCTCGGTGTTCCGTTCGATTCGCTGGTACGGACGCGAATTGCCGCAATATCTCGCGGCTGCGGCGCCTTATAGCGACGCGCCAATTCTCTCGGAGGTCGCGCTCCTCGAATGGACGCTGGCGGAGGTCTTCGATGCACCCGATGCCGTGCCCCTGCCCCGCTCCGCGCTATCCGCAATCGAGCCTGCAGCATGGGGCTCGCTCACGATCGAGTTTCATCCCTCGCTGCGCCGCCTGGCTTTCAGTTGGAACACCGCTGCCGTTTGGAAGGCGATGAGTCAAGATGAGACGCCGCCGAGTCCGGACATGGCGCCTGCGCCGGCGGCGTGGCTGCTGTGGCGGCAAAATCTGCAGAATTATTTTCGCTCGATGAATGCGGTCGAATCGGCGGCGCTCGAGTCGGCTCTGCGCGGCCGCACTTTCGCGCAACTTTGCGAGGATCTGGGCGAGTTGCTGCCGCAGGAAGAAATCCCCCCCGCCGCGGCAAGCCTGTTGGGCGCTTGGGCAGACAGCGGACTGATCGTGAAGGTCGGCGACGGCCTCGCCGGCGAAACGGGCGTTCGCTAATAGTCGTATTTCCCGCCGCGTTGCAGCGCGCGCTGGTAAGCGTCGCGCGCATGAATCCGCTCGAGAAAGGCGCTCGATTTCGGGCGGGTGGCGACGAGTGCGGCACGTTGCACCGCGATTTCCAAAGGAAAGCTCATCTGCACGTCGGCGGCCGTGAATTGTTCGCCGGCAAACCAGGTGTGCGCGTTCAGTTCGGCCTCGATGAAATCAAAATGGCGCTTCAGGTTCGGCGCAATGAAAGCCGCGGTTACGGTCGCGGCGATGCGCCGCGCAATGGAGCTGATGGGCCAAGGCGCGGGATTGGCGGAGACTCTGTCGAACACGAGTTTGAGCAGCAGCGGCGTCATGGCTGAGCCTTCCGCGTAGTGCAGCCAATAGGTATAGCGCAGACGCTGCGCAGTGCCCGCCGGCGGCAGCAAGCGCCCATCGCCGTATTTTCCCACCAGGTATTCGATGATTGCGCCGGATTCCGCGACCGTCACATCGCCATCGACGATCACCGGCGACTTTCCGAGCGGATGAATGGCCAGCAAGGATGGCGGCGCCAGCATGGTCTTGGCGTCCCGCTCGTAGCGCATCACTTCGTAGGGTACGCCCAGTTCTTCGAGCAGCCACAACACCCGCTGCGAGCGGGAGTTGTTGAGATGATGAACCACGACCATGCGGCGATTGTAGTCTATGATTTGACCGGCGCGAACCAATCGGCCTTGGACTTCAGGAACTCAGGCAGCGCCTCGCATCGCGCCGCCAAGGCCGCCAAGGCGGGATACGCCAGCGTTTCCCGATTGATCCCCAGCGCATCGCTCAAGTAGGAGTAGACGCAGACGGCGGTGATATCGGCCTGGGTTATGCGGTTGCCGATCAGCCATTCATCGCCGCGTACCTGGCAGAGGCGGTCCAATTCGCCGAGCGCCGCATGCATTTGGTTGTGGCAGCGTTCGACCCAGGGCCGATAGCGCTTCTCGGGCGGACGAAATGCCGATTCATACACTTGCATCGTACCCTTCTCCGCGCCGCCGACGGCGATGGCGATGATGCGCATGGCTTCGCGGCGAGGCTCCCCCGAGCGCGGCAACAACGCACGTTCCGGCCCCGACGCTTCATCGAGGAAATCCAAGATTGCAGCGGAGTCGATCAGCGTGTCGCCATCCGGCTGCACCAGGGCAGGCACACGGCCGAGCGGATTGAAGCGTCTAATCAGCTCGAAATCCTTGCCCACCGACCAGTTGCGGTGCTCAAAAGGCATTTCCAGCAAATTCATGCTGACTGCGACGCGCCGCACGAACGGCGAATCGAACATGCCGATGAGTATCATCAGTGGCCGCCCTTGACGCGCAGTCCGGCCGCGGCCAGAGCCTGCGCCAGTTCGCCTTCGATGCGTGCAGCTTCACTGCGCTTGATGTATTGCAAATGCATGGTCGGTCCCGTCAGTACTTCGATGCCTCGTTTCAAAACACTCCCCGCGGCACGAATGCCTGCTTTGTGCTGGTCGAACCGCTGCGCCGGGCTGTACTTGCTCATGCCGACGTATACCCCATACGATCCATCGAGATCGCTGAAATCCAACAGCACCAAGTAGATATTCGATCGCCCCCGGGCGGACGAATTGAACCCCAGCGAGGTTTCGTAGACTGCGGGCAGCCAGTCGATGTAGCGCATCGGCAGCCACTCCGGAATCGAAGGCGCCGCGCTGGCCCAAAGCTCATCGAGCGCGCGCTGGATGTTAATGCACATTGCTCCGCGCATCCATAGCTCGTGAATGCAATGGGCGCCGCTCAAACCGTCGGCGTCGGCGCATGCGCGCTTCAGCCGAACGACGATGTCGCGCTGTGCCAGCTGCTGGAGCGGCCGGCCGGCGGGCGGAATGTTGGCGTCGATGCGCAATCTTGGCGATTATAGGCCACGCTTGATCAGCTGAGACGCTAAGGGATTCGACGTGCATCGCCGGCGATCCAGCGGATCTGCCCCCTGCAGGGCTCGAGCAAGCGGGGCAGGTCCGAGCTAAACCCGCGGGTCCGCAGCAGCGCGAATGCACGGACCTGCGCCTCGGGGAGCGCCTCGCTGATGCGGGCCGCGGCGGCCAACAAGGTCCGCCCCCTCGTGATCACATCGTCGATGATAACGACGCTGGCCGGCCGGAGCCCAGCGGGTTCCAGTTGAAACGAGTCGTAGTGCGTCGCCACGCTGGGCCGAGAACCTTTGGCGGCTGTCGCCGATTTTTGGACGGCGAAGATTCTGCGCAATCCGAACCACGTGGCGCTGCCAACGCCTTCCTGAACGAGGGCTCGCGCAAGCTCTGCGGCAGCCCAGGTGCCTCCCACCTTGGGCGCACTTCGCGGCACCGGCACGAGCACGTCGCCGGAGAGGAAAAAGCCGGCGAGCGCCGACGCCGCCAGCATCTGCCGGCGCACTCGCTCGGCATACTTGATCATGAAGTGCGCATCGCCGTCCTTCAGCAAACTCCGCAACAGCCGCGAACGTGCGCAGTTTGCGCCAGCGCCCGCCGGCGAATAGACATAACAAGAGGCGAAAGCGACGCTGTCGATCACAACGAATGATCCTGGTCTTTCGTTCGCGCGTGCCCGATAGCAGAATCAGGCTCGGCCGGCTGCCGCCCCAAAGCCTCCTTCTGCGCCTGCCGATACCGCAGCCATCGGAGCGCAGACTCCTTTGCGATCTCTTCCGGGCTTTTTGGCTGTTGTTGCTGCGCTTGCCTATAGCGAAGCCACCTTTGAACCGCCGCCTCTTCGGGGCTTTTTGGAGAATCGGCCCGCTCATGCTGTGCGGCGCGCTGAAGCCGTGCCTCGACCCTTGCCTGGTGCTCGGCGCGGATGCGCTCGGCAAGCACACTGCGATATCCCTGCCGCTCCATTTCGAATGCGGCACGCGGAATGTGCGGCGCAGGCTCGCGGTCGATGCCCTGCGCTTGGAGCGTACGATGATCGATGCGGGTTTCCAGGCGCTCTTGTGCCAGAGCGGTATTCGCAGCCACCGCCCAACGCTCGCGCACATGCAGCAACTCGTTGACGGCCGGTCCGAGACCGGTCTGGCGACGTTTTGTGTCGCTCCATTCGAGAGTGGTTTTGGCGCCCAATCCCGCGGGCGTGGCCTCGCGCGTCGTCGCGAGCAGGTGGGCGTGAAAATTACGTGGATCGCTGCCCGGATAATCCCGCGGCGCATGAATCGCGATATCGAGCGCGAACCGGTAACGCTCGACCAGCTCCCGAGAAAATCCCGCGACCAAATCGATTCGCGCCTGCGGCGAAAGCTCCGCGGGCAGCGCGATGAGATATTCGCGCGCGGTGCGGGCATTGCTGCGCTCCTCTGCGCCTTCTGCGCTATTCCATAAGCTGCCGCGGTTTCGCGCCCACGACATCTCCTCGGCCGCGAACTGATCTGGCAGCATGATTTCCTTGTGCAGGACATCCTGGCGGTCGGAATGATCGTAGGTTTTCCCCGTTCTCTCGTCGCGGATGCGCTCGCCGGCGCGGTAGGCTGCCGCGCTCACCGCGCCGCTGCCGGCGGAGCGCCCGAAGGTTTTCAAGTTCAGGAAGTAGATGGCCATTTGCTGCTAGCGCCTGCGCATCGAGGCGAAGAACTCCGGGTCCAGCGAGTAGCCGGCCGCGAAGCCGCTGAAATCCTGCCGGACGTGCGTGAGCGAAATTTCCTGCGCTTCCAAGGCATCGCTCGGCATAAAGCCGCCCGGCTCGCAGTGCAGCTCGTCATCGCTGAACATCGATGCACAATGTGCGCAGTGATTGGCCCAATGGGACCCGGCCGGATCGTCGCGGCGCGTTCGATGGAAATCCGCGCAGCGCTCGAGCAAAAGCCGGCTCACCGCACTCGGTAGATTCGTGACGTAAAAAATGAGGGCGCTCGCGTCGACCTGCTGCCACTCGCCGTCAACCGACGCTTCATGCCTCGGCGGCAACGCCAAGGCGAGAACGCGGGTGGGCCGGCCGCATTGCGGGCATCGGACCTGCATCTCCGCAATGAAATAGCTGGATGAGCGTACGTTGGAATCGGGTAACTGCACGACTACTGCCTTTTGAGGTCGACCTTCCACCAAGTCGCCGAAGATGCGGCTTTGAGATAGCCGCGTAGATCCGGCAGCTGTTCGAGCTCGGATGCCAGGACCGCGGTCTCGGTGACATGATGATCGGTGAAATTGTGCGAGCGGCGCGCACCGCGGCTGAAGAAGGCAGCCTCGCGATCCCTGCCGCGCGAAATCTGTCTTCTCAGCATTTCGCGTTCGCCGATCAGCCGCGAGGCAAACTGCGAGGTTCCGCCGTTTTCGCTGGCTGAACATCGCAGAATCAAGGTGTTGCCGCAATTCTCCACCAGAGTCTGGGCCTCGCCTCCATAGGTGCAAGACACCTGGGAAATCGATTGAAAACCAAGGACGCAGCGGCCCCCAAATTTTCGCAGGCGCGCCAGCGCGTCCTTCAGCCCGCCTATCGCCCCCAACGCGTCGAGTTCATCGACGACAAACCAAAGCCTCTGATCCCGTCCTTGCGGCTGGCTCATGGCTTCGAAGATGGCGAGATGCATCCAGGTGGCGATCATCGACCGCAACGCGGCGATTTGGCCGGCGCGATACGGGATGAACAACACGCTCGGGTGGGTTCTATTCTTGACCCAGCGGCGCACAGAGAAGAGCGCCGCGCGCTGGTTCTGAACGTATTCATAAGCGGCCATCGCCGAACCGGCCACCGAACGAATCGATCCGAACATTCTGGCGTTGTCAGGATCGAGAAAGGGCTGCGCGGGAGTTCCCGCCACGATGGGGCGAAGCTCGTCGGCCGAAGCAACCATGAGCAAGCGCCACAAGTTGCCGCCGTCGGCATCTCCCGAAAAGCGGCAGCGGCGCATTATCGCTGCCAGAAGCGTGCGTGCATAGCCGCGCCACTCCTGCGCCGCAGGGTCATCGGAATTTGGAATGAGGCCGTTTGCCAGCTGATCCACATCGAAGCTGTTTTCGATCTCCGCAAACAGATCCCACTTTACCGATTGCGATTCGAACGGATTGAGAACGATGTCGCCTCGATGGCGATCGTAGAAATGTTCCAAGTACCCCGCGTCAGGATCGGCAAACACCGCCCGATCGCCGCGCGCGATCGCACATCCGAGCAATTCCCGGATCGCCGTGGTTTTGCCGGTGCCAGTGCTGCCGATCAGCTTGAAGTGCTTTACTTCATCGCCCGGCGGGATCACAACGCCGGCCAAACTGAGCAAATCCGGGCGCGATTTTTTGCGGCGCGCGCTACGGCGTTGCATCGGAACGCCATCGGCGATCAACACTCCGCGCTTGTGGAACTCGCGGCCGCGGGCATGCACGCCGCGTTTTATCAGCCGTACTCCCAAGGCGACACTCATAGTGAGCATGGCCGCCAACACCACGGGATTCATAAAGCTAATACCCTTCGATGACGAGATAATCGGCTTTGTCGCCGTAGGGGGGCGCCTTGCGATCGACCCGGACGCAGAGGCGTTGCGCGTCTCCGCATCGCCGCCAATCGATACGCCCGCCTTGCTGTTCGAGCTTGGCGAGATTCGCCGCGAGTTCGTCGCGGCGCACCCGCAAAGCCGAGATTTCGCCTGCCGAAGGCAGCGCCAAGCGCGCGGCGGCAAACACGCTCAGCGTACAGAGAACCGGGGCGGCAAGACTCCATATGGCCCCGCGCAGCCGGCCTGCGCCCCGGATTTTCTGAAGCGTCTGGGCTGCGCGAGCCGCTTCCGCAGTCAGCGCGCGAAATTCTTCCACAAGCGTGCGGCGAATCTCGTCGCGCACGACGCCGTCCAGGTCCCGCGCGTGGGCGCGCAGCCGCTCCAACTGACTCTCAGCGATTTTTTGATGGGCTTGCGCACTCTCCATCAGCAGACCCACTTTCGTGGTGGCATCATCGAGCGAGGCAGCGCGTTCAGTCACGCTCCGCTCCCATGATTCGCTGAGACCGAGCTGGCTTGGCCGAGAGCGCGGACGCGCTTGCTCTCGCTTCCCTCCATGCACGGGTCGCGTCGAGCCGCACGCGCATCCAATTAGGATCCGACGCGTACTTTAGATAACCGTTCAGGTCGGGGAGCTGCTCGAGCTGCGATGCAAGCACGGCGGGTTCGATCCCAAAATGCTGCGACCGGGAAACCGAACCCAGGATTTCAGTGAGCCGGCGGCTCCGCGACATCGTGGTACGCACGACTTCGCGTTCGCCGATGAGCTGCGACGCGAATCGAGCAGTGCCGCCGCCCTCGCTGGACGAGCAGCGCAAAATCAGCGAATTGCCGCAATTTTCGACGATAGTGTGGGCATCGCCCGGTCCGTAGGTGCTCGACACCTGCGCGACCGACTGAAACCCCAGTACGCAGCGCCCGTTGAATTTTCGCAGACGTGCGAGCGCATCCTTGAGTCCGTCGATCTTTCCCAAGGCATCGAGTTCGTCGACGACGAACCAGAGTCTGCCGTTCCCTTCTCCCCGATCCATGGTTTGGAAAATTGCCAGACGCATCCATGCGGAAATGCTTGAGCGCAAGGCCGCGATCTGCCCGGCCTTGTAGGGAATGAACAAAACGCCTGGTTTCTCGTCGTCGACCCAATCACGGATCGAAAAGCGCTGCGACCGTTGCTGTGCGACATAGTCGAGCGCACCGACCGCCGAACTGGTAACCGAGCGAATGGAATCGAACATCCTGCTGTTGTGCTCCTCCAAAAAAGGCTGTGCCGGCGTGCCGTGCACCAGCGTGCGCAGCTCTGCAGCCTCCGCCACGACCAGCAGCCGGTACAGCTCACCCACATCGGAAACGCCGGCTTTATGCGCTTGCCGGGTGACGGCCGCAAAGAATGTGCGCGCATAACCGCTCCAGCTTCGATCCGCTCCTTCATGATCGGGTATCAGCGATCGCGCCAGCTGCTCAACGTCGTAGACATTTCTTATTTCTGCGAACGGATCCCACTTCACTGAGCGCTGATCGAACGGATTCAAAATGATGTCGCCGCGATCCTCCCGATAGAAGCGCTGCAGGTAGCCGCCATCCGGATCGGCGACGACCGCCCGGTCGCCGCGCGCCAGAGCTTGACTGATGAGCTCCTGAACCGCGGTGCTCTTGCCGGTGCCGGTCGTGCCGATCAATTTGAAGTGCTTGGTCTCGTCCATGGCGGGCACCCTGAACCCGGCCAGGCTGATGCCCGCATCGAATGCCTCAATTTTGGCCGCCGCGGCCTCAACGATCAGCGCGCCGCGCCGATGGACTTTGTCCCCATGCGCACTGCGCGCCAGTACGCGGCCGCCGGCAAAACCAAGAACTGCGCTCGCGCCGGCTGCGACCATCGCAGGGACCGCGCCGTGGTAGGAAAACAAGGCGGAGCCAATCGCGGCGACCGCGGTCAGCGGCAGCGCGGCGATGGGCGCAATGGCGTACTGCCGAAAGCTCGCGCGCTCCCGGATCAAACTCGCGATCATGGGCGCCTGCACCGCCGCGTAGGCCGCTGCAACACCGGACCAGCCATGCAGCAGGGCGCCGATCATTCCCGTTTGCGCTCCGGCTGATACCAAATTTCCTTGATGAATCGCTCGTGACGCTCGACGCCGAATTGAATAACGACGTCGACCAGAAGATACAGCAGACTCTTGATGTCGCTGCGCGCCAACTCGCGTCCGCCTTGATTTTGCTTCACCAGCAGCATCAATTGTTCAAATGCCAGTTCCGCGCTGGTGGCATGCACACTGGTGATCGACCCCGGGTGTCCGGAATTGACGTTGCGCAGGTAATCGAACGCCTCTTCGGCGCGCAATTCCGCCAACAGAATTCGGTCGGGCTTCATCCGCAGGCACGATTCCAACAATTGCTTGGGCGTGACGCGCGCAACGCCCTGATCGTCCTTGGAATAGAACAGGCGCACATGATTGGGATGCCGATCCAGCACCAACTCCTTGGCATCTTCGATGGTCACCAGCCTCTCGTCGCTGGGAATCTCACATATCAGCGCTTTTGTCCAGGTGGTCTTGCCGGAGCCGGTCGGCCCGGAGACCACAATGTTCTTGCGGCTGCGCACCGCGAGGCGCATGAAGGCTTCGAAATCGCAGCCTTGCAGCAGAGCGAGCAGTTCCTGTTCAACAGCATCGAGCGATTTGGCGGCCGGCTTGGCGCGGCGAAATATTCCGCGGCTCGCCAACTCCGCGATGCTCCAGACCTTTTCCGCCGGCCTGCGGATGGCGATGGCCACGCATCCTGCGCTGGTCGCCGGCGGCATGACGATCTGCACACGTTCGCCCGTCGGCAACGAGGCCGACAACAGCGGCGAACTCGAATCGATCCGCTGCTGCGTGGCATTCGCGATCAACTTTGCCAGGCGGCTGCACCAGTCAAAATCTGCGAATGCCAGACGCTCGCGGCGCCAGCCTGCCGAGGTTTCGACGAATGCCTCGTGCGGCCTATTGATGCACAACTCCATCACATCGTCGCGCAGATATGGCCGCAACGCGCGCACCGTCAATGCGAGCGCCGAGGCTTCGCCGACCGAATTAGCGGGCGGCGGCGCGGAGCCTGAGTTCATAGACGGACCTGAAGTCCAAGTCGCGCGCGACGAGCACTTGTATTCTGTCGCCCTGATGTTTCACGACCGTCGGCGGGATGTTGATCGTGCCTTTCAAGATATCGGTCATGACATCCTGGGTCGCAGAAGGATTGACAATGACAGTGCCGTTATTGCGGCTGCCAGATTGAATGGCAGCTTGAACGGCGCCGTCAATGACCGATACCAACATAGCGGCGCCAAAGCGCTCCCAGAAATGACGATCGGCGTTTCCAGGCAGTCCTGCGCGGCCCAATTCGTCCGCCCCGGGCGATGCCAACGGCACAATGACGCCCGCGGGCGTGCGGGCCTCGTTCCATAGCACGAAGACTCGGGCCGACCCTTGTTGTACTTGGCCTCGAGTCTCGCCGACGAGCTTGGTACCGCGTTCCAAAAGGACGACTTGTCCGTCAACTCCGAAGGTGTCGGTCGCCGTGACGCAGGTCGTCATGCCCGGCAAAGTGGAATCAATGGCGGTTTCCAAAGTGCAATCGAGAAATGCGCCTTTGGGCAGGAGCAGCCGCTGCGTCGGCAGCACCTGGGCATTAACCGCCGTGGTGACGCTGGGGCGCAGCAACGCACTCAGCTCGCCCGGCTCCTGCGCCGCAACCGGCGGCGGGGTGCCATTGGTCACCACCGGCGACGCGCTCTGCGAGAATACCGTCCCAGAAAGCTGGCGTTCCAACGTGAGCTGCGCAGGAGTTTTTTGCGGTATTGCACCGTACCCTGTCGCGGGCGGCGCAGCCTCGAGAGGAATCTCGCGCAGCGGCGTGGCCTGCATCGCGACCGATTGCGGCACCAGATCCGGCGGGTGCGGTTTCTCTGCAGCTGGCGGATCAATCCGGCCCAAGCTTGGCAGAGGCGCATCTCCGCTCTGCGCCCGCTTCGCCGCTGAAGCCTGGGCGCTCACCCGGGCATGACTTTGACGCGTCATGGCGTTGGCGTAGTACCACGTGAGCATTCCCAATCCGAGAGCGCTCATCAAGCCGATGGCGAGTAGATTGCTGATGCGCGACTGCATCGAAGGCGCGCGGGCCAAGGTCGAACTGTCGCGCTCGCCTTGAACAGAGATGTCATCGGATTCCTGCTCCTTCATGGCGCGATGCCCCCTTTGACTCGGCGTTCGACATTGGGTGCCACCGTGCCGGATTCGAGCCTTTTGCCGCCACCGGCATACCCGCGATTAACTACACAGCCGGTAAGTTTGCCGCGGCGCAGGATGAAGCGCTGCGCCACGCGATGAATGACGACATCGCCGGCGTCGATGCTGAAATTGAGCAACGACTCCGTGTCGTCGGCATTGCGGACGAAAATGGCGGGCAATTCGGCATTCGCCGCGAAACTCAAGCGCGTATGGACGCCGTCGTCGGACGCTCCGATTGGCCGAACAGCGGGTTCGCCGCAGAACCAATAATCGATGTTCTGCGGCCGCTGGCTGGATGCATTGTCGAGCTGCGAGTCGAGGCGTTTCACCGCGGTTTCAGCGCCGACCTTCGGTGGCATCTGCGGATAAGTAAATCGCAATGAATAGATGACGTCGTCCTCGTTCGGCCGCTGCACCACCGCCACATAGTCGAAGTGATAGTGGCGGCGGCTCGTGAGCACCGTCAGGTTGGTCGCGACCTTGGACGCCTTCGGCTTGAGGAATAAGTGATTCTCCTGACCAACGAACACCAGGCCTTCCATATCTCCCGCGCCTAAGCCAACGAAGGTCTCGCCGGGCTCAAACTCGAGATCGATTTGATAGCCGACAAGACCGTGCAACTTGTAGACCTCGCCGCTGTTGTAAGCAGCCACTCTGATGCGGGCGTCGACGCTGCCTTTGGCGGGCGTCGTTTCGGCGCATGCATTTGCGTTCTGCAGAAGTGCCATCAGCAGCGCAATCAACAGGCGAGGGCCAATCCTGCAAGGCGCCGGCGTATTCATCGGGCGGCCTCACTGATCACTTCGGGCTCAGCATGAAAATCGAGAATCTTAAAACCCAGCGGATTCCAGCGGCGCACCTTCGGATCCTTTGCCGCTTCTGCGTAGGCGTACTGAACCGTTGCCACCCAGTGAGTGAAGGATTCCTCTGCGCCCGCGCCCTGACGAGCCGCTTTGAGATAGCGCACTTGGGCAAGGTCCGACAACCCGCTCGCGCGCGTGAAGAAGCTGACCGAATTGACCTGTACACGCACGCTGCTGCCGTCCTTGTGCAGGTTCAAAGGCGAATTTGGATTGGTCGACGTCCACAGGGCGAACCACGCTTGGTTGCGCTGTGCGGAGTGGAAGGCGCCGCACTCCTCGTAGTCGCTTTCGGCAGTGGAGAAGTTGAAACGCTCGCACACGCTGACGTAGTGCGCCAAAAAATATCGGGTGACGGCCTCTTCGGGCGTCGCTCGACCTGCAAGCACTGGCACGACATCGACGATTCCTGTGCTGCCGTCAACCCTCACCAAGTACGGAACGACTTCCTTCAACGGCATGAGCAGCAGCAGCGCCGCGGCGCTGGAGACCGCGCATGACCATCCCGCTCCGGCGACCCACAAAGCGATTCGGGTATTGCGGCGAAATTGCGCGACGCGATCAGCGTCCCAGCTTTCCGCCGCCTCGAAATAAGTCTGCGCCTCCGAGGCGACCATCACGGCGGGGTCCCGGCGCGCGCGCCCTGTTTCGGCTCGGGCGCATTGATTGGCTGAAGGTGTTTGTCGCAACGCACCGGCGCTGAGGCACACCCGTACAAGGCAAGAACCAATATGAGAATCAGACGCATAGTCGCCCTCCGCGATGGTCTTTCTATCGATGCCAGTTGCGCCAACTGCTGGCCAGTACTTGCATGCCGGAGCTAGCCCGACCCGCAACGGCGCGCGCTGCCTGTCCGGTGCCGCGGGCCGCCGCGCCGATGCTGGCCGCCGCATACGGCACCGCCAAGCCCATGGCCGGCATACCCAAACCGGCGGCTCTTCTTGCTGCCAAGGAGAAACCTCGGCCCGCGACACCGAAAGAATTGAGCGAGGCGCCGCCGGCCAAGCCTGCGGCGATGGGCATCACCTGGCGCAGCACGAGAAACACCAGCAGCGCAATCAGCATCATGTTCAGCGCGTCAACCGTTAGGATCGCGGTGCCTCTAGCAGCCGTCTGCGCGGCATAGGACTGGACGATCCGGAGCAGCAACGCAGCCACCATCACGGTGAGCACGGTAATGAGTCCATAGTTGGCCAACTGTGCAATCCAGGCCGTAAAAAATCGGCGCGTCGCGTCGAAAAACAGCAGAGCGACGAAAAGCGGTCCCAACGCGAGCAGTACGGCGAGGGCTATGCTCGAGAGCGCAATCAAGAACATTGCATAGACGCACAGCACCCCGATCAAGCACCAGACGACGGCACCGGCCAGGTAAAAGCCGAAATCACCTGATAACAGGCCGCCCTTCTCCCAAAGGTTGCCTGCGACAGTGCCGCCGCTGTTCCAAATGGCGTCGATGGTACCGACGGGGTCGCTGGCGCCGACCATCGCAGCGGCGAGTTGCGACGGGGCGTTGTAGAAGGTATCGACAATCACCGTGTTGTAGAGCCAAAGGCGCAGCCCGACCCCGAGGATTAGCGCGATCATGGCGATTCGCTTGAGGCCTGCTTCGAATGGTTCGGTAATCTTTCCGGTGAGGTGCAAGTAGCCCCACGCCATCACGTAAATCGTCGCCAGCGTGAGCACCGCCGGTTCCAACACGCTCGCAAGACGCGAAGTGTTGTCGCCAATGTAGGCGGCCAGCTGGCCATTCAGCCACGACCAAAATGTAGCGAAAAACCCCATCGCGCTTTACGGTGCCGGCTGAAAACGAGCGGCGAAGCTGCCGTGGCCGTCGACGACCTGCTCCCTGCCTAGCTGGCGTAGTGACGACTCCTGCGCTCGCGTCGCCTGATTGAGAATCAGCACCTTGGTCTGCTCGTTCTGCAGCATGCCGAGTTCGGCGCTGACCCGAGCTTGTAGATCCAAAATGCTCTTCTGATCCGCGGCCGAGGAGATTGCCGAGATCAGAGTTTGAATGGCCGCAAACCGATCGCTGGCGTTCGACAATGCCTGATGCGAAAGTGCTTGTTGCATGGCGCTCCACTGACGTGAACTTTGAATGAATTGTCGCGCCCCGGGCGACAATGTCGCCAGGCGCTGCGGGGACAAGACGGCATTCGCCGCAACAATGCTTTGTACTTCGGCGGACAGCGCGCTGAAGCCTGCCGCCCCCTGTAGCGCGCCGGTGACCTGGCTCCAGTTCGACGGCAAGTAATTGCGCAGCGTCCCGCCGAGTAGTTGCTCCATGCCGCGATCGCCCGTCATGGTCTGCAGTGCTTGCCTCGCCTGCAGCAACTGGTCTTTAGTTGCCTGTAATTGTTGAGCAGCCGTCTGGACCTCCTGAATGAGCTGCACGATGGCCGGCGCGTCAACGACCGCCCATTGCGCCCAAGCCGCGGGCGCCGCGGCGAACGAAGCGAAAGTACAAGCAAAAACGACTCGAAACTTCAGGCTTCGCATAGGTTTCTCCCGTCAACTCGTGTGTTCGGCCAAAAAATGCGGTAACCAATCATTCGGATCCGCTCCGCGGCTGGCGATGATCCGTTGCATGCGTTGAACTTGTTGTGTTCGCCCGGAAATCACGGCCAGTTCGCCGTCAAAGCCCTTTAAATCGAGCTGGCACACCACGCTGTGATGCGCTTGCTTGATCAAAAACATGCGAGAACCGGGTTCCAACTGTTCTTTGATCAATCTGAATTCTCGTTCCGTGAGTCCGAAGCCCTGCGTGTACTCCACAAGATCGGCGTCGGGATTCGGAAAGAAGACTTTGGTCGGGGTCTGTTCGACCAACGTACGGCTGATCGGGCTGTCCAGTACATCGCTCGGGCTTTGCGTCGCGAGGCACATGACCGCATTGAGCTTGCGCCACGTCTTGGGGCCGTCTTTGGCGAAATTCTCGAATGCCCGATCGGCCAGCAGGCGCCAGAACTCGTCCATCCAGCAGACGAATTTGCGCCCATCGAGGAGCTGCCGCACCAGGTGGAACAAGTACAGGGTAATGGGCGCGCGAGCGAAGCTGTGATCCAGGAATTCGGTCACATCAATGCCGATCAATGCGGCGTCTGATAATCGCGCGACGACGCTGTCGCGCGGGTTGTCGAATACCCACGCATAGTCGCCGCGCTGCGACTCGCACCAGCGCGCGAGTCTTGGATGAAGCCCTTCCGGATCGGTCGGATCGAGAAACTCCACCAGCCGGGAGAGGCGCCGCGCTGTCGGTTCGAGCGACAGCGTGCCATGCAGCGCTTGATCCAGATCGGCTGCTTGCCGCACCGCGCGCGACTGGGGCGCAGATCCCGACTCTGCTTTCACGAGTTCGCGCAACCAGACTTTGAGGAATTCAATATTTGCCGGCGTGCTCGGGAGCTGCAGCGGATTGAATCCCGTGGGAATGCCGCTTTTCAGCGGCAGATAATCGCCAGCAAGCGCGCGCACCAAAATCTCTAGTCCGCGATCTTTGTCGAAGATGACCTGCGTGACACTCTGGCGGCTCAGCATGGCAATGAGGAAGCCGATGAATACGGTCTTACCCGATCCGGTGGGTCCACAGATCAACGTGTGACCGGTATCCTTGCGGCTGCCGCCATCAGGGTCGACTGGGTCGCTGGCGTGCAGCGAGAAGTAATAGGGCGAGCGAGCGCTGGTGACAAACATGCTGAGCGCGTCTCCCCAATGGTTGCCGCGCGCGCGTCCGGCGGGGTAGTTGTGAAACGGCGCCATCGCGGCGAAATTGCGCGAGGTTATCGGCGCCTTGCGCGGCCTGAAGGGAAAATTTCCGGGGAGCTGGGCCCAAAAGGCCGCTTCCAAGGCCAAGTCCTCCCTCGCCACCAACATGCCGGTATCGGCAAGGTAGCTGCGCGCCAGCGCGATGGCATCATTCAATGACTTGAGCCGAGAATTGGCGCCCCCGCCGCCGTCGGCGACTTCGGCGATGACCTGCAATGAGAAATGGTGATCGCCCATGACGAACTCATTGCTCGTGAGCGCATCCAACGCGTCTTTCAGTTCGGCCGCCTGCGTCACCGCGAAGTCGCCGGCGTTCAACATTCGGTTGAATTGACGCTGCAGCAGCGCTTGGCCGGAAGCCTTTGCCAAAAATGAAAAGGATTGCGTCGCGACGAATGCGAACGGCGCCGCCAACAGCCGGTTGTACATGCCGACCGCGCTGGGCGTCGGATACTCCTTGATGCCGAGCATCCCCGCTACGCGAGTACCGCAGGGCGGCCGGTATTCGATTGCTTCCGTGCCGAATAGCAGGCGCGAGGTCGCAAGCGCTCGATTGACAGGCCCAAAGGGCAGCGGCATGCGCTGCCACTCTCCATTGACCAATAATCCCAAGTACTCGAGCAACGACGAACAACGAAGGTTGCCTGTCCGGTAGACACCCAACGGCTCGGGATCGTAGCGCGCCAAGGACGCCAGCAGCGTCTGGGACAACTTCTCGGAAACATCGAGCGCATCCATCAGCGCCATTTTCGAACCCGTGCGCTGGGCTCGCGCCATCGCTTTCGATAGCAGGCTTATCGCGGCTCCGGCGCCCGGCCGATGCACGATCGTCAGGAAGACCTCATTGAGCATCAGCGTTTCGTTGGCGAGACGATGATGATATTTGCCATGCAATCCATCGGCAAACGTAGATCCAGTGCCTCCTGCCGCCGCGACCGCATCGACGCGGGCGCGATGGCGAATGATGTGAGTCCACAGCGCCACATGCGGGGCAGCGATGTTTCTCCACAGCACGTTCAGACGCTCATGCCAGTTGTTGAGTTCCTCGTCATCGCTGCTTTCGAAGCTCGCGCCGCCCAGGCGAAACGCCTGGACGTAGTCGCCGGACGCTGTCCGCACTATCGAGGGCGCCACGTGAGCTACGTACGGTATCCGATCAGCCGCGCTGGTTTCGCGGCGCAAGGCGGACTGACGGCGCAGTGAACCCATGATTAGCCGCGCCGGTTGCGGCGTCCGCGGCGATTCGGGAGATCAATCGTCAACGGACAATAGCTGCTCGCCTTCCACACTCGCAGGTTGGCAAACAGCGCGGGCAATCGTGTGCGTCCCCATAGAAGCACTAGATCGAAGAAACGCGCATCTCGGGCGCAAAGCAGCATGCATACCCCGTGAATCGGCGCGCAAAGCAGCAAAGTCAGCAGATTCTTGGTCAGCAGAAATGCCTCCATCGTGAATACCATGTTGAAAAGCAGCGCAGAATAGGTCACGCCCCAGCGCATCGAAGGCCGGGTAGCGCCGACGAAGAGCGGATCGGCAGTCAGGCCTGTGTTGGGTCCGTTCATACGCGTGCCTTAAACGCCGAACATTCCGCGGACCCAGGTCACGATTTGCGGCGCTCCGAAGCCGATGGCGATTCCCAAAATGGCACCGATACACCACCCCCAGGACATTCGATTTGCCATGGCCATACCGCCCAGGACCATGACGAGAATGATTGCGACCGGTGTCAACCAGGCGAGGATATTGGTTTGCAGCGAACTCGCTCCGGTCATGAACGGCGAGGCTTGCGCCAGCGCGAAATCGGGCGTACAGAGAACCGCAAGCAGCACGGCAGCCAGCGCCAGAAACGCGAGGCCGCGAGGCGCGCGCCGCGGCATATTCGCGAGCTGCGGCATATTCGCGAGCTGCTGCGTATTGGAGGGCTGCGGCATGTTAGATCTCCGTCTCGAGCGCGCCCATTTCGTTCTCTCCGCGCCGCGTAGCCAACTCTTCGCGTTTGGCTCGACCGGGGGCACCGAATCGAAAGCTCTGCACGATGAAGGAATGGTCGTACTGCTTCTCACCGTCGCGGTCGGTCCAGTTGTTGGCGCGAAGCTGGGCTTGAACAATGAGCTGATCGCCTTTCCGCGCGTTTTTTGCGATCGCTTCCCCGAGGTTTTCGAATGCCGTGAACCAGATGCTGGTGACCGCTTCGCGCGCGTTGCCCTGTTCGTCTTTGCCCGCGTAGTCATTGCCGACCAAACAAAATCGTGCGTAGCCGGTATCGCCCTTGACGGCGTATTCCGGGTCTTTTGCAAGGTTGCCGACCGCAATGAGATTGAAGCTGTTCATGCTGACTCCTTTTAGGTGTGTGTATTGCGCGGCGACTAAAGATCTCGTCGCGTGGCAATAGTTTCTTAGGAACAGCAGCAAACTAGAATGCAATTAACTGCCGAGATCGCGAAGATTTTCGTAATGCGCGCAGGCGGAGCGCGGCGCCTCGCTCAAGTCACGCGCAATTTTGCCGGCGATTGCTCAGAAAAAAACGGGCGACACCTACTGTCAACGCGCTCAGCGGACCAGCGGCAGCCGGTCAGGGACTAAGGCGCGTCCCACACTGCGGTAAACAGGCGTGCAAAATTCGCGCCCAATAATTTGTCGATGCGCGTGCTGGACCAGCCGCGCTTTGCAAGGTCGTCCGCCAATCGTTCGAAGCGCAGCGGATCGTTGTATTCGGGCACGACAGTCAACACGTCGGCACTCTCCCCGGGAGCCCCGTACCCGGCCCTCTTGCGCGCCTCGACATCCTTGCGAAAGTACGCTCGATAAGCATCGGTCAGCGGTACTCCGGAAATCGAACCGTCGGTGCCCAGGCCGACATGATCTTCGCCGCAAACATCCCCGGCATGTTCGATATGCCGGATCAAATCTTCGGCATGCGGCTGACCGGATTCGCGCAAGAAAGGCATGAAATAGATTCCGGCGACGCCACCGCGATCGGCCAAGGCGCGCAATTCGGAATCGCGCGTATTGCGCGGCAAGTCCACCAGATCGCGGCAAGCGGTGTGGGTAATCGCGACCGGAACCTTTGAAGCGGCGATGCCTTCCGCGATCGTGCGCGGCCCCGCATGGCTCAAGTCGAGCAGCAATCTGAGTCGATTCATTTCAGCGACGAAATCGTAGCCCAATTTGCTCAAACCGCCGTCCGACTTTTCGATGCAGCCGTCGCCCATGAGGTTGCGGACATTGTAGGTGGGCTGAACGATGCGCACGCCGAGATCCTTGAATACCGCCAGATTTTTGAGGTCCCCCTCTAGCATGCTCGTGTCTTGACAGCCATAAACGATGCCCATGCGTTCGCTCATCTTGGCCGTTTGGATGTCCGAGCCCCTCGATATTTTCATGAGCGCTTCGGGATGCAGCAGCAATTCGTGCTCCAGCTGCGCGATATTCTTGACTGCCGCCATAAACTTGTTGGGGCCGTTGCCGACCTCATTGACGGTAAAATTGATCACGGTAACCCCGGATTGGCGCGCATCCGCCAGAGCGCGCGCCGACAACGGTGCATCCTCAGGCGCGTCCGGATTGAATTCGCCGAGGCCGCCGAGCGCGTCAACCACGATCGCGCGCTCGTATCGGGATCGCGGATAGGCCGAAGCCGCGATCGCCGCGGACCGTGCCGCCAACGACCCGCGATTGACGATGCCGGCGGCTGCCATGCCGCCAATGAGTTGCCGTCGACTGATCATCATTGTGCTCCACCTGGTTCGGGCGTCGGGCCAAGCCGCTGTAAATCCCGTCGCGTTCAATACTAGTCCGTCTTGACGTATTGCGCGTCGCCGTCGCCGAACGACCAATCCTCGGGGGCGACCGGCACCAATGAAATGAGTACATCGCCGGGTTTCAGGCCTGGATTTTTTGCCAGCCTCGCAGCAATCGCCTTATAGAGAGCCACCTTAACCGCTTGAGTACGCTGGTTCAGCGTTATCTGGATCATCACGATGTCATCGGTACGTTTCACGCCCAGGTAGGTCGGATCGTAGATCAAGTCAGCGGGCGCATGCTCGGTCAAAATCTGAAACCGGTCCTGTGCCGGAACGCCGGCAGCGTCCACCAGCGCACGGTGGACCTCGTCCGCCACCGCTTGGCGGTATTGCGCGGACTTTCCGGTTCGAAATGCGATTCGTACCAGCGGCATGGCATTCACTCCCGATGTTTCTTAAGCCTTCCGTGGATTATAGTGTCGCAGCCGTGCTCGATTGTAACTGTGGCTTCAACAACCTCGAAATTGCCAAGGGACCGACATGAAACCTAACGCTTCCGCAAAATCGCGTAGAAACTCTGCCCGAACCGTTCTGGCAACCGCCGCCGTGACCTTGAGCCTCTCGGCCGCCTCGGCCGAGGACAGCCACGCGTCCAAGCACTATGTACTGCCCGCATCGACCGAGAACGTTCAATGGGGTTGGTATGACATCACTGAAAAGCCCAAGCTCACGATCAAGTCAGGGGACACGGTGTCCATCGAGACGCTGTCGCATTCGATGGGGCAGATCAAGCCCGGTGTGGAAATGAACGAGATCGTGCGGCTGCGCAAGGCCAATCCGGGCGGCGGCCCCCACTCGATTACGGGCCCGATCTACGTCGAGGGCGCGGAGCCCGGCGACACGCTGGAAATTCATATTCTGAAAATCGTGCCGAAAGCGGACGGCTTCAATTTCAACGTGCCGGGCAAGGACTTCCCTACCGTTGGACAATTGGCATCCGAATTTCCGGAAGGCTTCGTGCGTTACTTCAAGCTCGACCTGACAAAGATGCAGGCGCAGTTCAAGCCGGGAATCGTTATTGACTTGAAGCCCTTTCCCGGGACTTTCGCGGTCGGCGTCGACCCAAACGAACCGGACGCCAAGGCCGGCCCGCCGATTCACGATGCAAAAGGCCGCACCAGCACGCTGCGCCCGTGGAAGAACGGCTCCAATATGGATGTGAACGAACTTCAGGCGGGTGCAACCATGTACTTCCCGGTGTTTCAAAAAGGGGGACTGATCTGGACCGGCGATTCGCACTGCCGTCAAGGCAACGGCGAGGTCAATCTGACCGCGCTGGAATGCTCTTACAAGGAAATCGAAATCAAACCCATCGTGCGCAAGGACATGAAGACCGATTGGCCCTGGGCGGAAACAAAAGCCGATTGGGTCTTCATGGGCTTCGATGAAGACCTGAATCAGGCGATGAAAATCGCCGTCGATCAGACGGTCAATTGGCTATCCAAGCAAACCATCGTGCCAATGAGCCGGGAGGAAGCGTACTCGCTCACCTCGATAGTCGGCGACTGCCGCGTATCGCAGGTCGTCGACATCCGCAAAGGCGTGCACTGCATGATTCCGAAATCGGTGTTCGTGAACTACAAGCCAGGAGCACACTAGGGCTCGTCAATCGATCTGGCGCCCGCCGCGAGTCCTCACCGCGGCTTTCTAGTGCGGTGATGCGCGCCGACAGCACCGCACCGCTTTGTTCACCCTTCAACGGCAACGAGCCGCTTCGCCAGCACATGCTTCCAGTGGCCGGATTTGAAGCGCCAGATGAGCATGGAACCCTTGAGCATATAGTCGCCGATGATGGAGCTGTACACCCAGACCACCGGCAGGTGAAACGCGGCAAAGGTCGCCGCCAGCGCGCAACGCACCCCGATCAGGCCCAGGAAGGAAGTCATGAGCGGGAACCGCGTGTCGCCGGCGCCGCGCAGGGAACCGCCGATAGCCATGTCGACCCCCAGCAAGGGCAGCATGGCGGCCATGATGTAAGTGAACTCCGTCGTGCGCCGTACGGCGATTTCATCCGAACCCAGGAAGAAATGCGCGAGACCTGAGGCGTTGATCACAATGACGAAACCGATCAGGGACATCGCGCCGACGGCCATGCCGCACGCGCGCCAGCCGCTGCGCGCCGCCCCGTCCACATCGCCTGCGCCCAGATGCTGGCCCACCAGTGTCGCGCCCGCGATGGAAAAGCCGCTCCCCACCACCATGGCGGCGTTCAGCATATTGACGCCGACGTTGTACGCGGCGAATGCCTCGGTGCCGTAGTAATGGCCGATGAGCGACATGAACAAGAAAAAGCCGAATTGCAGCACGAGCTGCTCCAGGGCGACTGGATAGCCGATGTGCAGCAACCGCTGATAGCGCGCCTTTTTGAAGATGTCGCCGGGAAAGAATTTGATGGTCAATTTCTGGCGCATCCACAGAACCACGAGCACCGCGCCGCACAGGACGAACGACAGCCCGGAGGCGAACGGCGCGCCGGCCGCACCCATGCGCGGCGCGCCCCAATTTCCCAGAATGAAGGCGTACAGCAGCGGCAGATTGACGATGTTGACCGACAAGCCGAACAGCAGCGGCGTCCAGGCGTTGCCGGCCGCGCGCAAGGCGCTCGACAGAATGATGTCGATGGCGAACCCGATGATGAAGGTCGAGAGCCAAAATATGTTGCGCGATGCCAGATGGGCGGCGTTCTGATCCAGTCCAAACACTTCCGCGATCTGCTGCGAGTACAGCATGCCGAAGACCATGAGCACGAGGCCGACCAGGCCGCCGAACATGAGCGATGCGGAAGTGATGCGGCTGGCCTCCTCGCGTTGGCCCGCTCCCCAGGAGCGCGCCACCAGCGCCGTCGTTCCCACGCCGATGGCCATCAACAAGGCTTGCAGTGCGAAGAATACCCGTTGCCCCGCGCCGACAGCCGCCACCGCGGGCGCGCCCATGCTGCCGACGAATTTTGTCTGCACCATGGCAACCATCGAAAACATCAGGTTCGATGCGATGGAAGGGCCGGCCAGCTGCCAAATGGTGGGGCGCGAGTACTTAGGCGCCTCCGATTCATCGGCTATAGTCATCGGTGGTTCGGTCAAACCTTCAAGACGGCGGGTTTTCTAATCCATAGCGTCAGTAAGAGATAATAAAAGACACCGATCGCAATCCAAGCAAGCCCGAGGATCTTGGCCGCGCGATCCATTTCGTACAGCACATACACGATGATCGACAAGCCAACCAGCGGAAATATCAAATGTCTGAGCCAGTCGCCGCTGCGCTGCCGGATCAAATAATGATTGATCACGGACAGATGCAGCAGGACGAAGCCGGTGAGCGCGCCGAAATTGACAATCAATGTAAGGTCGTCGACCCGGGTCGCAAACAGCAGTCCCACCAGCAGCGAGATGAATGCGACCAGCAAGGTGCTGACGTAAGGGGTCTTGTAGCGCGGATGGACCTTGGCGAGGATCGCGGGCAATTTCCCGTCGCGCGCCATGGCGAAGAGGATGCGTGAAACCGCGGCCTGCGCGGCCATCGCATTGGCAATGGCCGAGGCCAGGACGACTGCGAGAATGGTAATGAGCCGCAGCCAGGTGCCGCCGGCCCGCTGCGTGATTTCGTAGAAAGCCGTTTCCGGCGAGTCGAAGTGCATTCCCGCGCTCAAGTCCGTCGCGATCCAGGTCTGCAGCATGAAGAGTGCGCCCACCAACAGGAGCGCGAGCACGGTGGCACGGCCCACGGCATTCTTGCCCGCGCGATTTTCCTCCGAGAGCGTCGAGATGCCATCGAACCCCAAGAATGACAGCACGGCAATCGAGGTCGCGCCCGCCACCGTGCTCAAGGAGAAAACATGCGCATCGTAGAGGGGCTTCAGCGTCAGCTTGCCGGCGCCCATGCCGCCGTACAGCGCGATCAATCCGACCATCACGAACAGGGCCAGCACCAGCAGTTCCATGATCAGCATGTAGCGGTTCACCCGAGCCGTGAACTCGATGCCGATGAAGTTCACCGCGGCGTTGAATGAAATGAACAGTGCGAGCCAGACCCAGGCAGGGACTGCCGGAAAGACGGGCCGCAGGGCCACTGCGCTGAACAAGTAGAGAAGCGATGGGACCAGAATGTAGTCGAGCAGAATCAGCCAGCCGGAAAAGAAACCCGCGATTTCATGCAAACCGCGCTGCGCATAGGTGTACACGGAGCCGGCCAAGGGAAAGGCGCGCGACATGGCGGCGTAACTCAACGCGGTGAAGAACATACCGGCGAGACCGACCAGATACGCCAGTGGCACCATGCCCTTGGCATCTTTGTATACGAAACCGTACACCGCGTATGGCGCGATCGGCACCATGAAAATCAATCCGTAGATGACCAAGTCCTTGGTCGTGAGCGCGCGGTGCAATTGATCCTGGTATCCGAATTCTTCAATCGACAAGCGCGCGAGCTCCTTTTGTTGCGCAGTCTATCCCAAGAGCCGCCGGGTCGCGGACCATGATTTGAGCCGCATACGTTTGTTCGCGCGCCGGCGGGAGGATTCCGTAGAATACGAAAAAAGTGCCACCCAATGACCCCATCCGCCCATCGACATACGATCCACCAACGCCATCATGGCTGGGATAACGGCATTGCCGCCGTGACGCACATCGCACCGGGCGACTCGCTGGAGTTCGACGTGTTGGATGCCTCCGGCGGCCAGCTCGGCATGGCCTCGACCGTCGCCGACGTGGGCCGCCTGGACTTCGGCAAGATCAACCCGGTGACGGGACCTGTCTATGTCGACGGCGCCGAACCGGGCGACGTCCTTAAAGTTACTCTGCTGTCGTTCGCCCCTTCGGGCTGGGGTTGGACCGCGAACATCCCTGGCTTTGGCCTGCTGGCGGAGGATTTCAAGGAAGCCGCGTTGCACCTGTGGCACTACGATGCCAAAACTCTCGCGCCGGCGCTCTTCAGCCAGTGGTGCAAAGTACCCTTGAAGCCGTTTACCGGCACCATCGGTCTCGCGCCCGCAGAACCAGGACTGCACAGCATCGTTCCGCCCCGGCGCGTCGGCGGCAATATGGACGTGCGCGACATCTCACAAGGCACCCAACTGCTTCTGCCCGTCGAAGTTCGGGGGGCACTGTTCTCGGTGGGCGATACTCATGCGGCGCAAGGCGACGGCGAGGTTTGCGGCACCGCAATCGAGAGCCCCATGCGCGTGGCCCTGCAATTCGACCTGATCAAACGGACGGCGCTGCGCTTCCCGCGCTTTACGACCCCCGGGCCGGTCACGCGGCACCTTGATGCGTCGGGTTATGAGGTCGCGACCGGCATCGGCCCCGATCTCATGGAGGCGGCACGCGCGGCCGTCCGCTCCACGGTCGATTGGCTGACGCGCGAGCGAAACATGCCGGCAATCGACGCTTACATGCTCTGCAGCGTTTGCGGGGACCTTAGGATCAGCGAAATCGTCGATGTGCCGAACTGGACCGTGTCGTTCTACTTTCCGCGCATTGTGTTCGAATGAGCATCTAGCGATCGACTTCCTCGATGACCGCCTGGCCTGAAACTCGCACCCGAACGAGCCCCCAGCACAGTCCGACCGTCAGCAGGCAGGCAATGAAGAACAATGCGATCCAGATCAGTGCCGTATGGCTGGAGGAGTTGAGCCAGCCCCAGCTGCCGATCAGCCAGATCACGGCGGCGAAGAATGCCAGTCCCATCGCTACCCCGAGCGTGCCCAGCGATCGCCAGGTGGCGTGCGCGAAAAAAATCCAAATCGCGAGCAGGATGAGTCCGACCACTGCCTGGATGGGCTGGATATGAGGAAAAATGCCGGCGATCCAACTGACGAATGACAGCCCGCTCGGATTATAGGTCGCGAGCACCAGCACCAGCGAAGCCAGAAGCCGTGCCAGGAAGCCGCCCATGGTGAGTCTGCCCATGGCGCTATGGTACGCGGATCAGATCTGGTCGGCCAAGCGCTTCACAGGCTGCACCGATAAACCACAAAGCCTGAGCGCTCGGCCACCTGGTCGTAGAGGCGCATCGCGACCGCGTTGCTCTCGTGAGTCTGCCAATAGACACGAGGCGAGCCGGCGGCCCTGGCCTGCGCGTATACCGCCTCGATCAGCGCGCGGCCGACGCCTCGGCCGCGCACGTCGTCGGCGGCGAAAAGATCCGCCAGATAACAGGTCGGTGGAATTTGGATCGTGCTGCGATGATAGAGAAAATGCGCGAGCCCGACGATGCGGCCTGCGGCAAGGGCTACCAGCGCATGCATCGGCTCATGCGTATCGAAGAAGCGCGCCCAGGTTGTCAGCGTGATGTCCGCTGCCAATGCAGTCTCGCCCGCCCGGCCGTAGAACTCATTGTAGCCATCCCAAAGCGGTTTCCAATCGGGAAAATCGGCGTGCTGCACCGCGCGTACTTGGATCGGCTCGCTCATGGGGTCTTCGCATCGAAAATCGTGCGCCCCCCGTGCACGGTGAGTCGAACGCGTGCAAACGCCGTAACATCTTTCGCGGGATCGTCCTGCAATACCACCAGATCGGCGTCCATGCCGGGCCCCAATCGGCCCTTGTGTGCCGAATACCCGAACCGTTCCGCGGGCGAGGGTCTGATGGACTGCGGCAGCATGACTGATGTATATCCAAGCGTCGGAACTCAAGCCTAGCAGCCTGCACTTTACCGAGGCAAAGAAAATGCGATGCAGTTCGAAAATCGGCGCCGGACTCTTGCTTGCTGCTGCGCTAAGCGCGTGCCAATCCTCCGCAATCCTGCAACAGGAAAATGATCTTGCGGCGGCGGGGTTTACGGTGCGCATTGCGGACACCGCGGAACGCCAGGCGATGCTGAATCGCTTGCCGCCAAACCGTTTCGTGCAACGGGTACGAGGAAACGATGTTCATTATGTCTATGCAGATCCGAACGAATGCGGATGCCTGTATATCGGAACGCAGCAAGATTTTGCGCAGTATTTGAGCAACCGCCGGCTCGACTTCGACCAAGCGCAGCGCATCGCTTTGCTCAACTACGAGGACGCGGCTTGGAATTGGGATGCCTGGGGCCCGTGGGGGCCGCTGGGTCCCATCTACGGCCCCGGTTGGTAATCTATTCGCAATATTGGCCGCGCCTGGCGGCGATTTTACTCAGGCGGTCATCGACGCTAAAATGGGCGCAATCAAAAGCAGCGCCGTGCAATCGACCAAAGGCCCTCTTGGTCGGCGGTTCGGGGCTTGCGAGAATTGTCGAAGGGTGAGGGGCAATGGAGTTCGATTTCGTATTGATCGCGCTCATTGTGGGCGGACTTGGTTTGTCGGGCGCTTACGTGAGAGAAGAATATCTTGCGTGGCGCGCGCAGGGCGCCGCGCTGCGGCGCAGAGAGGCGGCGCTCCGGGATTTGCACGCCGCAAGCTTGAACGAACAACGCGAGGCGCTGCTGCCGAGCGTTGTAAAGCTTCAAGGATTCGGCGAGAGCGAGGCGGCGAACCCGGGCACCGCGGGCGAACTTGCGGCCGCGCGCCGTGCAGCCGAACTGGGCAATTCACCGCGTACTTACTCTTTGGGGGAACGGCGCAAACGCCCTAGAAAGCGCGCGACCTAAAGGCGCGCACCTTGCAGCCGCTATTCTGCCGCCCCGAGGGTGCGAGCCAAGAACTTCGCCGTGGCTTCGTCGGCGCGTACCCAGGAAGCATGGCGTAAAAAGCCATGAATCTCGTTTGGCAGCACCAGTTCCTCGTACGGCAAATTCCTCTCCTCGAGCCGCCGCGCGAGATCGACAGTCTGTTGAAAGCGCACATTGCGATCGTCATCCCCTTGGATCAACAGGACGGGGGACTTCCAGCTCTCGATCGCGGAATCAGGCGATGATTCCCAGGCAACTTGCAGAGCCTTGTCGCGATCGCCCTTCTCGAAGCGCGTCCCGGGCGCGCCGAACCTGTCCATGAGCCGCGACCAATCGTGAACGCCGTGCAGATCGACGCCTGCCTTGAAGATGTCTGAATTGCGGGCCAGCGCCAACGCCGTCAGATAGCCCCCGTAGGAGCCGCCCCACACGCCGATGCGCGCGCCGTCGACCCCGGGCAGGGATTGCAGAAAGCGGGCTCCCGCCACCACGTCCTGATATTCGGCGGCGCCCGCGAAACCCGCGTGCTCGGGATGATGAAACGCCAGGCCATAGCCGATGCCGAGACGATAATTGACCGACAATACGACGAAACCATGCGCCGCCAGATACTGATTTACGGCGTAGGCGTTGCTGTAGTAATCCATGTAACTCCAGCCGAGCAGCATTTGCCGCGGAGGGCCGCCGTGCAGAAAAATCACGGCCGGTTTTCGTTCGCTGGATTTCGCGGCGCCTCGGTCGAAGAGCTGTCCGTGCACCAGCGTACCGTCAGCCGCTTTGAATGTTACCTGCTTGGGAGCCATGAATTGCGCGAGCGGGAATGCCGCGTTGGTCGCCGCAGGCAGGGACGTGCGATGCGTCCCGTCTAGACCGGAAATGGCTACGGTCGGCGGTTGCTGCGCAGTCGCCGCGACAAACGCGATTCGGTCGCCCGCCGCGGCAACCGGCGTCCACTCCAAGGATTCACCGGAAGTCAGCGTCACCGAGCCTGGATGATCGACCGGCACACGGAAGAGGTGGCGGCGATCATCGTCGCCGGGCGTCCGGCCCGTGTTCGCATCGTAAATCATGAAGCGCTGATCACGGCTTTCGGCCACATGCTCGACCATGAAGGCGCCCGGCGTGAGCAGCACGGGAGTGCCGCCCGCCATGCCAACGGAATAAAGATGCGGCCACTCATCCAAATACGCCATGAAAACCAGGCGATTGCCGGCAGCCCAATGCAGGTTTGCGCCGCCCGCTACATCGGGAAAAGATCCGGCCAACGTTTTCGGGCTTTTCCACACCGCGCTTCCGCTTCCGTCGCTCGCCGCGGCGACCCAGATCGACCAAGGACGCGGCTCCCGGCTCAGAATCGGACGCGGCGGGCCGCCGTCGCCGGCGCGTCGCGTATAGGCGATTCGCGTGCCGTCGGGCGACCAAATAGGCGATTCATCCTTGTTGGTGGAAGGCGTGAGATACAACAGCGGTGTGCTCTTCGAGGTGTAAATGCCGATAAAGGAGTGATCTCCGCGGTTGGAGACAAACGCCAACCGGCTTCCATCCGGCGACCAAACCAGATCGCTGTCCTTGCCCCGATCGAAGAACAGCCGCTCCGGTTTTCCGCCGTCGAGCGACGCGATCCAAACATGATCATCCTTGATGTAGGCCACCTGGCCGCGAGCCGAAATCACCGGCGCATCGCCCGCGTCGATTTTTACCGGAGCGCCGCCGCCGGCGGGCACCGCCCAGATCGTCACGACCGGCTGTTCCGGCGCGGAACTTGGGTCGGGCGCCAGGTTTCCTTCCGCGGGCCAGTTGGCGTCATGATCGCCGCCCAGCACGAACACCAGCCGCGAGCCGTCCGGCGAAAAGGTGAGCTGTGTGATTTCCTGGCCGTCGTCGTCGCGATATTGAGTTGCCTGGGTCGGTGCGAAGTTCGGCCCGCGCGCCACCCAAATATTGCGTACTCCGTCAAGATTGCATACCCACGCGATTGCATCGCCGTGTTCCGCCGCCGCCAGCTCCAGGGCGTAGGGATAATGCAGCGCTTGCTCCATGGTGAACCCAGAGGTTGCGCGCGCCTGAACGGCTGGCGGCGCGAGGGCCATGAGCGCCACTGCGCCGGCGAGGAATCGTAAATTGTTCATAGCCGTGTCTTCCGCGAATCTGTTGGACTTCGCATACTAGCGCCAAGGACGGCGGCCGACACGACTATGTGATCGGCTCAAATGAGCCATTGGAACGCAGCAAGCTGCTTCGCAAAGGAAATCACCGACAAATGCTGCTGAGTCTGCACGTCGAAAAGACAAGCAACGCCGCCGATGATGAACCCGTTCATCATGAGGGCAATCGCAAGTGCGGCGAGTTTCGAAGAAATTCGGCTATTCATGGTCGTCTCCTAAAAAATTTGCTTTACGCAGCGGGGTGTTTCCCCGATGACGACAAAGCAAGAGCCGTGCCAGGCCTATGCACACGTTAAAGCGCTATTTTAAAAGGAATTATTTTTGGAGAGGATGACTGCCATGGCCGCGGACACTGTCCGCGGACAATGCGGACAGCCCTAGCGGACGCCGGCCGGCCTTCGCTTAGTGCTCGAGCGGACGATTTGCAGTTATGCCGGCCGAGTCCTTGGTCGCGCGTTTGCGCCGTGCCACGAGCTCATCGGTGATTTCGATCACCGCGTGCTTTCCGGTCGCGCCGACGTCCTTGCGCGCTTCCACCCGCTGGTCGGCGAACCGCTCGCGTTCGGCCAGGCTCACCCGCTTGATGGTCGGCTTATCCCAGAAGGCAGCAAGATAACTCGCAACTGCCACCGCGCCGATTTCTTCGCGGAAAAATCCCAGACGCAACGCGTGCACCACACGGCCCTGATCCAGGCCTGCCACCGAATACAGGCGGTACTCGCTGAAGATGTCGAGGTTCGGAACCGAATCGGGATCGAAGGCGTGATCCGCGAGCGCGAGTTGAATGACGAACCAGCGCGATACTTCGTTGTCCTCGATTTCCATGGGCGTCAATGCGCGGATGGTTTGCGTGGACTCCAAGCTCTCCAACGGTTCGTCGAGTTTTTTCACTTCGCGCGCGGCGGGCGCAGCAGCGGTCGCGACCACGACGTGCTGCAGCGACTTGAGCTTGTTGGCCATCGGCTTGGTGAGCGCCGCCGAAAACTTCGGCCAAGGCTTGCGCGCAGGCGCAACTGACTGTGTCAGAACCGGCGCCGCTTTCGCGGACTCCGGCGGTGGGGCGTCTTTGACTGCCGCAGGTTTGGCTGCGGCAGGTTTGACGCGGCGGGCTTAGGCGGCGGCGTCAGCTAGTGCGTCGGCGGCTGTGCGCATCGTTTTCTGGGTCGGCGGCACCAACTCGAGATTCGCTGCCGGCGCGGGTGCAGCGGCTGCCGCGAGTGTGGGTGGCGCTGCGGGCCGGTGCTGCGGACGATGCGGCGCTTTGATTCTTGGCTGCGACTGCTTCAGTCGGAACCGGCGCGGCAGTCCGTTCCGGTTTCGGCGCAACATTCTTTCGCAAAGTGACGCTTTCACAGGCGTAACGACTTCGGTGAGAACGGGCGCCACGCTGGCGAACGGCGGCGCAAGCTTCAATTCAAACGGTTCCTGCACGGGGGCAAGAGCCGCGGCCGCTTTGGCAACCGGATCAAGCGCTGCCGGTGCGGCCGGGGACTTCTGCAGGGTTGGCAGCGGGACATCCAATTCCGGCAAGGCCCATTGAGCTTGGGGCGGTTCCGGTATTGCCGCTGCCGCCTTGGGCGATTCCTTCTTGTGGGCCGGCGGGGTTGCCGCGGGCGCAGGCGCCGCGCTCTGCGGTGCGCTACGCGGCACGCCCAGATCGGGGGTCGGCCACGCGATGTCGATCGAAATTTCCGCGGCTTCCAGCTTCGGCGCGCTGCCGCCGGTGGCGCCGATTTTTCAGCCGCGACGGCCGCAGCTTCGGGGGCGACTTGTTTCGCGGCGATCTTCTGCGAGACGGATTTCTCGATGACGACATCGGCCGGTTGCGCAAGCTTCGGCCGGTGGTCGGCCTTGGCCTGCATGCTGCCGATGACGCGCAAATCGGAGGCGCTCGCCGTTGCGGTCAGCGCACCGGGATAAGTATCGCGGACCTCCGCAAGAATGGCGTCGGCTTCGTCTTCGGAGGCGAACGGCCCGAGCCGCAGGCGGTAGCGCGTGCGCCCGTCCTCGGTCACCTGGATTTGGTACACATGCGCGTCGAGTGGGCTGTTGGTAAATGCCTTGGTAGGCACGCTGATCGGCGCGGTCGAAGCGCTGAGATTGATGACGAAGGGCCCGTCGCCGCCAAGACGCGGCGCTTCCTGCACCGGCTGAAACAGGTCCTCGATGCTGAGATGCCAGATCTCGCCTGCCATTGGCGCATTTATCGGCGTTGCCATAAATCCTTTCCCAGGAACGGTACGGGTGCTCAAGATATTGACGAAGAGAGCGGAATGAAAGCGTGATCGGCGTCTCTCGGTGGCGACACGCGCGATGTTTATGTCAAGGACTACAAGCAACATAAGCAAATCCCGCGAATACCGGCCGCGCGAATCAGCCTTTTGAAAAGGAATAAGTTGCGTGCCGGCGTGCGTTGAGCAATAAGTAAAAAATAAGTCTACAATCGCGTCGCGCTAACCCGCTTGAGGCATTTCGATGCTGGTTACTGATCGCATCACGGCTAAAGCACTTCGCCTCCTGCTCGCATTCGTATCCATATTGGCGGTAGCTGCGATCGGCCTCTCGATGCGCAGTCATGGGGGAAGCCTGACGCTTTCCTATCTGCCGAACGGCATCGCCGTTGCTGTTACTTATCGATTGGGCCGCCGCGTCTGGCCGGCCGTCTTCCTGGCAGGGCTTGCGGTCATACTCTTGTCGAGCGAGCCGCTGGCAGCGGGCATAGGCGTGGGGATTGGTCTTGCGAGCGGCGCATGGGCTTCGGCGTGGCTGCTGGAGCGCAGCCGTTTCGACCCGAACTTCTCACGCGCGAAGGATGTGCCGCTGTTCATCCTGTGCATCGGCGCCGGCGCGGCGCTCGGACCGCTCTTCAGCCTGCCGGGATACTATTTGTCGGGAATGAAGGAATTCGCCACCGACCCGAGCCATTGGGTCCGCTGGTGGGGCAACGCCGTTGCCGGCGCATTGCTCTTGGGTCCGCTGTTGATGGCCGGCAACCGCAGAAGTTTCGAGCGCTTCAACGCGCATTGGGCGGAAGGTGGGCTGTGGTTGTTTGCATTGCTGGTGTGCTGCGCCTCGATCATGCTGGCGCCGGGAGCGCTCGGCCGGCCGCTGATCGTGGTGTTCGCGTTCATAATCGTGGTTGTCAGTGCGATGCGCTTCGGGCTCGTGATCGCCGCCGGCGCCTCGTTCGTGATCTCCACCATGACCGCGATCAGTGCGGCATTCAGCATCGGCGCGTTTGCCGAATTCAACCAGCTGCAGGGCCTGGTGACGATCTGGTCGTTCATCGCGTCCTTGTCGGGTCTGAGCATCATCATCACGGCGCTGCTCGGCGAGCGCGATGCTGCCGGCAACGAGGCGCTGCGCGCCGAGCAGCGCTATGCGCAAATTTTCAACGGCAGCCCGCAGCCGCTGTGGGTGCATGCCCGCGACTCATTGAGGTTTCTCTTGGTGAATGACGCCGCCGTGCGTCAATACGGCTGGAGCCGGGATGAGTTGTTGTCGCGCAGCGTCGAAATCCTCTCTGCCGGTCCGAACCTGCCGGTGTTGCCGCCGCTTCACGATGCGCCAGTAACCGCGGATCTGCCGCTCGAACCGTTCGAAACGCAGCATCGCACCCAGGACGGCCGAGTGCTCGAGGTCGAAGTGTGGACGCAATCGATCGACTGCGGCGGCCAGGCCGGCGAGCTCGTGTTCGCGATCGACGTGACGGAGCGGCGCGCCTTCGGGCAGGCGCTCATGGAAGCCATCGGCGGCGAACAGCGGCGCATTGCTCAGGAAATGCACGATGGTCTCGGTCAGGAACTCACCGGTTTGGCCCTCTCGGTGCGCGCGCTGGCGAACCGCGCGCAGAAAGAACGGGACGTAATTTCCGTCGATCTGGACCAACTCGCCTTGTTGGCGACCAGCTGCATCCAGGATGCACACCGCATCGTGCAGGGACTCTCGCCGCTGACCAACGCGGACGGCAATCTCGATGCCGCGCTCGAGCTGCTCGCGCAACGCAGTTCTCTCAGCGGCACGCGAGTGAGGTTTCGCAGTCAGCACGAAGCACCGCCGGCCATTGACCTCAAGATGCGCAATCATCTGTATCGTATCGCGCAGGAAGCGGTGCAAAACGCGCTCAAACATTCCGGTGCGAAAAGCATCGACATTGAGCTTTGGTCGCGCCCGGGCGATCTACGCCTGTCCGTCATCGATGACGGCCCCGGATTGGCCCGCGACATCGAGAAGGCTCGAGGCCTCGGAATGCGAACCATGCGTTTTCGAGCCAGCGCCATCGGCGGCCGGCTGATCATCGCGCACGGCGCCAACGGCGGCAATTCCGTCGTGTGCGACGTGCCGATCAAATCGGCGTTGTTCGCAACCGCTGGTTGATGTTGATGTAGCTGCAGCCGGCGGCGCCCAAGTCATGGCGCGCGAATCCCGCCGCTACGACCAGGCGAGAAGCTCCCAGCGGAAGCCGTTTTCATTGTAGGGCTGCACGATGGTCGAGTCGGCGAGGTAGTAACTCCCCCGGCTTTCGCGGGCGACCCACCGCCCCACTTCGGGCGCGAACCACAGCGTTTCTCGCCTGACCGATTCCGTCCGTGAAAAATCGGGGTGCGTAAACTTGATGTCGTTGGTGAAGCGCAGCGCCTTGAATTGCCCGGCGGGCACGCTAACCGTCTCCCAGGCTTGCGCCCTCATGGTTTGGTCCCAGGGCAGCGAGTCTTGATCGGCGGGTGTCTTGTACCGAGTATTGAAGTGAGTCTGCCAGCCCGGTTGCAATTGCGCCGGCCACAGGGGGATCGGCATCTCGTACACCTGGACTTGGCCCCAATGCGGATCCAGCACCACCATGCCCCAGGGATCCTGTATCTCGCTCGGCAGCTCCCCGCTGGGCGTTTCTGGTTGCACAATATATTTGCGCAATAGCTCGGACCCCCACCCTGTTGGCGCTGGGCGCTCCTTGGCTGCGGATTTGTAGCTGGAGTCTATTTTGACGGAACCATTGACCGTGGCGACCCGGTCCAGTTGTTCGTCGACAACCCTTCGCGTGTAAAGGTTATGTTTCGCATAGCGCCAGGTTTGCCCTGCGACAGGCTGGCGCACATTCGCGCGACTGCTTGATCCGTCCCATCGGCAGCCGGCTTGCCCACCGCACAACCGGCCGACAACGCCGCCGATGACAGCAAGAAAAACCTTCGAGTCACTTGAGCCATAAGTCGTTCCTCAACCGTCCTCCGACATCCCGATTATAGGACCGCGGAGGCGAACGAAAATTCCGAGAGTTTTCGGCCGATTCAGCCGCCGAACTCGAGGACCTGGGGTAGCGCACCCCAGGTCCTCGAGTCCCTGCATTTACAATTCCCGGCTCAGAACTTGTAATTCACCCCGACCGAGATTGCCTTGGGCCGGCAACCGCCCCAGGTCGTATTGCCGGCACTGGTGTAGTCGATGATGGGCGTGGTCGTACCATCGTGACAATCCGTCTTGATGCCGTGGCCGCCGGCACCCAGGTCGTAGTGCGCATTGCCGTTGTTGATGGTTTCGGCAAGATCGGCATACCAGTACAAGTTCTTATCGAAGTGATGCTTGTAAGCGAACGAGATCATGTCCGCGTGGTTGTCCGTGCTGTTCGGATTGTAATTATGCTGCCCGGCAGGGTCGCCGGGTGTTCTTCCCGCATGCGCCCAACCCAAGTTCAAGTTGTCCCGGGCAGTGAGCGCCTGGGTAAATGCCAGCCAGGTGCCATTGCGCTGCCGCTCGTTCTGAAATTCCAGCGCGGCGGGAATCTTGCGCGTCATGCGTTCGAAAATAGCATCCACCGTCAGGCCAAAATCGAACACGTACTGACCGCCGACATGGAATGCCGCCTCGTCGCCGATGTCGCCCTGGAACTCCGGCGTCGCATTGACGCAGTAGTACGTGGCGGAGCTCGGTGCCGTGGTGCAAGAACCGGTTGCGCCATAAGCCGTCGCAACCTGATCGTACAGGCCCCAGTTCAGATACTGCGTCAAGGGCCCGCCGCCACCCGCGGCCGGATCGCCTTCATTCATCATGTTGGCATAGCCAGGCGCGTTCGATCCGATGCCGTCGCTGTTGCGGTTGACATGCTTGTGCAGTTCATAAGCCGCCATCAGGTACAGATGCTCCCATTCGAACTTCAGGTCCACGCTGTAGGCGTTGTCGAAGCCGCCGTCGTCGCAGGCGAGCAGCAGGTTGCCGCTGCCGGGTATGTTGCCGCCGCTGCAATTGGACGATCCGCCCGCCAGGTTCAAGTTGGCGTCAGCGGTGCGGTTTTGCCCCGGCGAGAAAAACAAGTCGAAGCTGGCCGGGCCGTATTTCGGTGATTCGTACCAGATGGCGTGATCCATCGCGGTGACGAATTCGACCCGGTTGTCGCCGCCGGTATTGCTCATGATGGTGTTCATGGAGCCGACCATGCCGGCGAAGGGGTCCAGGCGCCGGGATGAATTGCCGTACGGTGACAGAGCCGTGACCGATCTTCAGCGCGCCCCAGCTTGGACTCGCGAATCCGAGATAGGTCGTTCCCGAACCGATGCCGCCCCTCGTGCCGTTGGTCTGCGCGGTATAGCCCGTCGTCACGCCCGGCGAATCGGTCAATCCGACATTCGCTTCGATCTGCATGACGAACTTCGTATCGTCGAAACCGGGGATCTTGTGGCTACCGCGCCAGCCCAGTGTGGCCGCGTTGGTGGAGATCGAGGGCTGCCAACTTACCGGTCCGTAGGGCGTACCCTTCACGCCGGCGGTGGGATAGACGCCGTTGACCGGGCCTCCGGCATAGTGGTACGCCGTCATTCCATTCATGCCCTTGGTGCTGCCATCGAAGGATGCGTCCAAGGTTCCGATAGAAACCTTTGAGAAAGGCATCGAACTTCGGCTCCGAAGGCGCTTCCTTCTTCGCGACCGCCGGCGGCGGCACATAAGCCGGCGGCGGCGGCACGTACGCAGGCGGCGGCGCCGCTTGCTTTTAAGACAGCGCTTCGACTTGCTTCTGCAATGCATCCATACGCTGCATCATCTGGCGCATTTCTTCTTTGAGCGCTTTGTTTTCCTTTGCATCGTCGGCCAAGGCGCTGCCTTGGACCAAGAAATTAGCGGCGCATGCTGCCAGCGCAATCAGCATAGGCCTAGCCAGTCTTAGATTTAGCATCTTGTGATCCTCGTAAAGGTCGTTTTATCGAATCGATGATCTGGGAACCCACTGTGGGCACGCGGGGATAGGAGCGATTGAAAATGCAAAACGCGGCTGCGCTTTGATTGACATCTCATTCATTACCCCCCATTGACAGCAGACGGAGTGACACACCGCTTCAGTTAGTTTTCGTGGTATACCATATATGATTGCCTTTGCGAAACAAAGTATTTTCTTTGCAACAGTAGGGCAAAACCCTGAAGGCGCACCGAAACCAGGGGCCTTGCGGCGCTGCGACAGGGTTAGTTTCGAAGGCGGCACGGCTCTTGGCGAAATGCCGCACGCGCATCGGCTTCAGGACGAAAAGCGCGAGCAGGGCCGCCAGGACGTTGAATGCCATGGCGAGGAAGAACAACGCGTCCCAGCCGTGAGACCTCATGAGAATGGACGCGAACGGCACCAACAGTGTGCCGGCTCCCTTGGCCGTGTACAGCATGCCGTTGTTGGCTGCGGCATACTGCGCTCCGAATGTGTCGCCCTGGGTGGCGGGAAACAGACTGTAGATCGCTCCGTAGGTGCTGATATAGAGCGGAGTCACGAGCACATAGAGCACCGGATTGGTCCCTGATTGGCTCAAGATGAAGAGCGCCGCCGCGCCGATCAGAAACGCCAGTGCCATGGTGTATTCGCGGCCGATTTGGTCGGATATCCAGCCAAAAAGCGGCCGACCGATACCATCGAATATCCGATTCAAAAAGAGCGCGAAGCCCAAGGCGGGCATCGCCATGCCGAACAGCTCGACCGGCACCTTGCCGACTTTGAACTGCTCGGCAATCGGCGCCATCGAAGCGAGCGTACTCAGGCCGCCGAAGGCGACCAACACCATCATCAGGTACATGACGTAGAACACGGGGCTCTGCAGTACGTCCATGGGCGTGTAGGCGTGCGCGGTTTGATTGGGCTTCAGCACCGCGGTCGCAATCGGCGGCGGCGGCGGCCACAAGAGCCAGGACATCACAAAGACAATGCCGCCTTGAATGAGTCCGAACGCCAAAAATGCGTGCTCGTAGCCGGACGCTTCAATCATGGTTCTGATCGGTCCGACGGTGAGGGCGGCGCCTGCGCCGAATCCAGAAGCGGTGATTCCGGCCGCGAGTCCGCGTCTGCTCGGGAACCACTTGAGCGCGTTGCCGACGCAAGTTCCATACACGCAGCCGGTGCCGATGCCGCCGAGCGCGGCGGCAAAGTACAGCAGCGGCAGCGAGCTCGCGACCGAATTCAGCACCCACGCCAGGCCGACCAAGATGCCGCCGGCCATCACAACCCCGCGCGGCCCAAAGCGATCGACCATGTAGCCTTCGACCGGTATGAGCCAGGTCTCGAGCGTCACGAACAGGGTGAATGCGACCTGGATCGCAGCACGCCCCCAGTGATACTTGGCTTCAATCGGATTGACGAATAAGTTCCAGCCGTATTGCAGATTGGCCACTGCGGCCATGCAGATCACGCCGATTAAAAGCTGTACCCAGGGATTCGCAAACGGCGACTGGGAGGCTGCATTTTTCGTGTCGTTGGCGGCCAAGTTGTAGTTCTCCCTCAAAGCTGCGCGGTACTCTGCCCAGCGGAGTCGGAAGAAGTCAAGGACGGACGTCGCACCACAAAACGCTGCGCCAGCGCCGGCAAGACAAACAAATTCAGCAAGGTCGAGGAGAACAAGCCGCCGAGCACGGCGATCGCCATGGGCCCTTCGATTTCCTGGCCCGGCTGGTTGATGCCGAACGCCAGGGGCGCCAGTCCCAATGCCGTGACCACGGCGGTCATCAATATGGGCACGAAGCGTTCGTTCGCGCCGCGCAGCACCAGTTCGGCGTCCCACGTGGCTCCTTCGACCTCGACCAGATGTTCATAGTGCGCCAGCTGCAATATCGCGTTGCGCGCGCTGATACCGAAGACCGTGATCAACCCCATCACGGATCCCAAGGAAATTCCGATGCCCGTCGCCGCGATCGCCATGACGCTGCCGATCAGGCTGAACGGCAAATTGGCCAAGACCAACCAGCTGTTGGCGCGCCAATGAAAGGACACGAACAAGATGAGCACGATCAAGGCGAGCGCCAGCGCGGAGTACAGAATCAGCTCTGTTCCGGGTTTGTGCCTCGGCCTCGGCGGCGCCGGTAAATCCGATGAATACGCCTCGCGGCAACGCGACCGAGCGCGCGATGTCCTGCTGTGCTTGCTGCACGACGTGCTGCAGCGAACCGTTGCCGACGTTGAAGGTCACGCTGATGCGCCGTTGGCCGCCGTCGTGCTCGATGCTGTACCGATCCTGGGTGATGGAGATCCGCGCGATCTGCGCAAGCGGCACAGGGCCGCCGGGACTCGCGATCATCAAGCGCGCCAATTGTGCGGGCTGATGCCGCAGCTCATCGGGCAGGAGCAGCACCACATCGACCGTGCGGGTACCGCGGAAGGTCTGGCCCACCACGGAACCCGCATAGGCGGTGTTGACGGTATCGAGCACGTCCTGAGCCTTGAGACCGGCCGCCGCCATCGCCTGCGGCTGCAAGCTCGATGCCGATCGCCGGCGTTCCGCTCTGGCGCTTGAATTGCAAATCCACGATGCCGGGGACCTTCCCGAGCACTCGCACGATCGCGTTGCCGGTCGAATCGAGCGCATCCAAATCTTCGCCGAACACCTTGACGGCCACCTGCGCGGTCTCGCCGCTCAGACTCTCGCTGATGCGATCGCCCAGGAAAGTGACGACCTCGCTCTGCAGCCCGGGGTAGTCCGCCAGGATTTTGCGCAGCTGCTCTTCGGCAACGTGCTGGTCGATCTTTGCGTCGGGCTTGAACTCCACATGGAATTCACTGCGATGCGGTCCCCAGGTATCCTCGCCCAGTTCCGCCCGCCCTACCTGCTGTTCGATGCTTTGCACATAGGGCAGCGCCAAAACTTCGGCGCTGACTCGCTTGCCCATCTCGAGCATGGCCTGCAAAGAGGTGCCGGTCGCGGCACTGACACCTGCATGACGAAATGCCCCTCGCGAAAATCCGGCATGAACGTGCCGCCCAGAAAGGGCAGCGCGGCGACGGCCGCAATGACCAAGCCGATCAGCACCGCGGCCACGGCGGCGAAGTGAGCGGCGACCCCGTGAACCGCGGAGCGCTGCCAGGACTTGAGGCGCACCAGCCAGCGCCGCTTCCGCGCGCGCATCATGCCGCCGCAGCAACAGCGCGCACAGCGCCGGCGTGGAAGTCAGCGCCACGAGCAGCGAGGCCAGGACGGCGAAAATGAACGCCAGCGCCAAGGGTCCGACGAAGTGCCCCTGGACGCTCGAGGTGAACAATACCGGCAAAAACACCGCGACGACCACCGCGGTGGCGTAAATGACCGGACCGCGAACTTCGAGCGACGCATCGCGGAGCACGTCCAGCCGCGGCATTTCGGCTGCGCCAGAGACCTGTTTTCGCGCAGGCGGCGCAGAATATTTTCGATCCCGATGATGGCATCGTCGACCAGCACGCCCAAGGCCACCGCAAAGCCGCCGAGCGTCATGGTGTTGAGCGTGAATCCCATGCGATCGAGCACCGCGATCGCGGCCAGCAGCGACAGGGGAATGGCCGTAAATGCGATGAGCGCGGCGCGCATGTCGCGCAGAAACAGGTACAACACGGCCAAGATCAGGACGCGCGGCGATCAGCAGCGAATGTTCGAGGTTTCCGAGCGCGCGCTCGATGAAATTCGCCGGGCGATGCAGCGCGGGATAGAGAGTGATCCCCATGCGATTTTAAAGTGGGCGCCAACTCATGCAGCGCCTTTTCGACCGCCAGAGTCGCGGTCAAGGTGTTGGCGCCGTACTGGCTGGCGAGCGACATCATGACGCCGGGCTTGCCCATGACCAAAGCGTCGCCGAACTTGAGCGCCGGCGCGATTTTCACCTGCGCGATTTCGCGCAGCAGGATGGGCGTGCCGTTGCGCTCGGTCACGACCGCCTCGCTCAAGGTGGCGATGTCGGGCTGCGGGGTGGGCGTCTGGATGAGCACGCGCTGACCGGGCAAGTCGATGAAGCCCGCGCCGCGTATGGGCAGCGCGGCATGCGCGGCATCCCCCACCTGCGCCAAGGTGATGCCGAAGCTGGCCAGTTTGGCCATGTCGGGCTGAATTTGAATCTGGCGCACCTCGCCGCCGAAAACCATGAACGTGCGCGACGCCGGGTACCGCCAGCAAGCGCGGCTTGATGACCCAATCCGCCGTATCGCGCAGCGTATAGGCATCGACCTGGTCGGACAGCAGTCCGATCTTGAGAAGGTCCATGGTGCTCGAGACCAGCGGCGACAGTTTGGGCGTCCCGACACCGGCGGGCAGGCTGCTGCCGAGTTCGGAAAGTCGCTCGGAAATTCCCTGCCGGGCGATGTGAACGTCGATGCCGTCGATAAAAGTGATGGTCACCACCGAGAGTCCTGGAATGGACTCCGATCGCAGCGTCGCGAGACCGGGCGCGCCGTTGACGGCATTCTCGACTTGTTTCGTGACCAATTCTTCGACTTGCTGCGGGGCGAATCCCGGCGCCTCGGTTTGAATATCGACCTGCGAGGGGACGAATTCCGGAAACACGTCCAGCGGAGCATGCATCGCGCCCCAGCAGCCGAGGATGAGTGCGAATAGACTCAAGGCCGTGACGGCGCCGAAGTGGCGAACGCAAAGGCTGACGATCGCGCGCATTTAAGGCTTCTAGTCCGGCGTCCGCGCCGGAATTCGATTCCTGCGCGAGAAGCTGAGCCGCGCCGCGCGTGACGACTTTCTCGCCCGCCTTGACGCCCTTGGTTCACCACATAGCCATTTTCAAAAGGTTTTCCCGCGTCAATTTCCGTTCTGACGAACGTGCCGGGCTTCGCCTCGATGTAGCACCAGTACTTGCCGTCGCTGATGAGCGCCGCCTCGGCTGGAACCAGCACGCCCGGATGCGGCGCGCCGATCGGCGCCCACGCGATGATCCTTTCGCCCTCGCCCAGCTTGCCGGCGCGCAGTATCGAATAGAAGCTGCGCCCGGGCACCGTAGCATCCGCCGGGGCAGGCCAGACCGAACTCAATTTCCAACGCTTTACGCCGTCGCCCGCGCCCAAGCGCGACGCGCTCAAGCTCGTGGGTGCCTCCCCCGGCAACGCGCCCAAAGGAAACGTCACGCGCACCAATTGCTGGCTGCCGTCGGCGAGGGCTTGCAGCAAGCCCAAGTTCCCGCCATGGCTCCAGGGCGGATTTTGTCCAAAGGATGCGGAAAGGCGCTGCTGCGCCAAATTCAAGGCCGCCGCGTCGACGGCCACTTGGCGTGCGTTGGCATCTTCGACATCAGCCGACATCGCGCCGGGTGTGCCCGAGAGACGTTGCGTGCGCGCCAGCGCCGAACGGCTCTGTTTCTCGGCGGCTTGCGCAGTCCGCAGTTCCGCCACCGCCTGCGCAATGGCCTCATGCGGAATCACCGTGCCATATCCCGCGGTTTCATCGGCGTAGTCGACCGTCGCGAGCACTTCGGTCTGCAGGCCGAGCTTGCCAATCTGTTCGGGCGTCAAGCTCACCTCGCCGGCATCCTTGTCTTTGTCCTTGCTTTCCGCCGCCGGCGCACCGCTCGATTTCTCGGCGGCGTTTCCTAAAGCTTCGGGCGCGCTTCGATGACAGGCGCTCGATGCCGCGAGGGCGACGCACAGCAGCAACATTGTCGTTTTCATCGAGAATCCTTGGATTTGGGGGCCGGCGCTTGCCAGCCGCCGCCCAGAGCTTTGTAGAGCGCGACGAAAGCTTGAAAGTGCGCAAATCGATACTGGCAGTACTGATCGCGCGCGGCGTATAGGTTGCGCTGCGCCTCGAGCACCGTGAGAAAGTCGCCGGAGCCGGCCTTGTACCTCAATGTCGCTCCCTCGAACGCGCGCGCGCTTTGCGCCACATTCTCCTCTTGCGGCGCCTGCGCATCCTGGAGACGGCCGACCGACGACAGGGCGATTTCCACATCCCTCAATGCGGCGAGGATCGCCGCCTTGTATGCCGTCACCAATTCATCGTCTTTGGCCTGCGCCTCGGCCCGTACCGCCTGCAAGCGGCCGTGATCGAAAATCGATTGAGTCAGCGAGGCGCCGAGATCCAGCGTGGGGCCTACGCCGCTCAGGCTGATGACCGCGGCGTTCAAGGCCGGATTTTGCACCCCGCCGCCGGCCGTGAGGTTCAATGAGGGAAATAAAGCGGCACGGGCTGCAACCAGATCCGCATTCGCCGCTTTCAAATTGGCCTCGGCCATGAACACATCGGGCCGCCGCGTGAGCAGCTCCGCCGGCAAGCCTGAGCCGATCCTGGGCTCGAGCAGCGCATCGAGATTGCCGCTCTTCACGGAGAATTGTTCGGGAGCACGGCCCAACAACAGCGCCAGAGCGGCCAGCGCCTCCGCCTCCTGCCGCTGCAGATCCGGAATGACCAGAGCGGCGTTTGCGAGCGCCGCCTTTTGCGACGCCAGTTCCACCGGATTCGACAATCCGACGTTGAATCGCGCCTGGATGATATCGAGCAATTTCTGAGCGGCATTCAAATTCGATTCGGCGATGGCCAGGCGTTCGCGCAGCGACAGTACTTGAAAGTAACCATCGGCCACGGCCGCCAGCGTCGTGAGCGCCACCGTGTCCCGATCGGCTCGCGACGCATCCGCCAAACGGCTGGCGGCGCGCGCACTCGCGCGGTTCTTGCCCCAAAAATCCACCTCATAACTTGCCGACAGCAACACGGCCCAATCGGTTTCATGCGCACTGCCGTTGACGGAGTGGCCTGCCAAATAGTTGCCATTGCCGCCGGCGTCGACGCTGGGAAGAATCGCGGCGCCTGCCTGTCTGGCACGCGCATCCGCCTGTGCCACCCTCGCCCGCGCCGCGCTCAAGTCGAGATTTCCGCTCGAGGCCTGTTCGATCAGAGCGCTCAATTCAGCGCTGCCGAATTCTTGGTACCAATTCTTGTCGCGGCCATGATCCCTCGCCGCCGATGGCCGGGCGCCGCAAATGCGTCGGGTAGCGGGGGCGGTTTCTGTTCAACCTCATGCAGCGCGCAGCCCGCAGCGAGCAGACCCATTGCGCACAGCATTAAACGAACGCAAACCTGCCTCATGCTCGATGCACTACAGGGCCGTGAGAATGACGCCGCTGGCAATCAACGCTGTGCCGATGCCGACTTTCCAAGTGAGCCTTTCTCCGAGCAACATTACCGCGAACAAAACCACGAGCACGACGCTGAACTTATCGATGGGCGCGACCCGGGAGGCGGGTGCCAGCTGCAGCGCGCGAAAATAGCAGATCCACGAGAGGCCTGTCGCGATGCCCGACAGCAGCAGGAACATCATGCCTTTGTGGGACAAAGAGACTGGGGACTGCCATTCCTGGCGTGCCGACACGAGCAAAGCGCTGACCGCCAAGATCACGACGGTTCGGTAAAAAGTGGCGAGATCCGAATTGATGTCGGACACGCCGACCTTGCCGAATATGGCCGTCAGCGCGGCAAAAAACGCCGACCCGAGCGCAAAGAATCGCCAATCGATGCTCATGCGGCGACTATGCACTCACATGATGCAGCGTCGCAACTTCGGGCGCGGGCGTCGCACCTCTGGTTGATCGGTCCGATGCGATGAGCACGCATACAACGTGCCCATCGCAGTTCGACCGTCAGTGCGGCCTCAAAAGGCTTTAGCTATCGCAAATCGGTCCCGGGCGTGAACGAGACTCCGCGCAGCACTTCGGCAAAGCCCGCGGTGCGCAAGGTGAAAAACCTCGTTTGGCTCGCGGCGGCGGCATCCCGATTCTCGATCGCATCGCGGACGGCGACCAGCCGATTCGGATCCGCGCCGGTGTCGCCGTTGCCGCTGACCGTCGAGGTGATCGCCCAAATCGTCGCGACGCCGTCGCGCCCCACCCTTCCTGTGATGTTGCGCAGGCCGTCCGTGGCGGGCGCCCAAGGTAATCCGGTGCCGGCATTTACCCCCGATGGATAACCCCGAACCTCGTAGGCTTGCCCCAGCCCCAAACCGTTCGTCATCGTATAGGCCAGTGTCCACGCGCCGCTGGCGCTATTGAACACCCACTTTTGCAGACCCGCGGTGGTTTGCGCGGCTGCGTGCGCGTACAAATCCGCCCCGCCGGTGTAGCCGTCGCCTTCATCAGCCAGATAAAGCGTGTGCGCGTCGGCGAACCAGATGCCGAACGGAAAGGCCGTCGCCGGCGCCGTCTTGTTCGGTATTTGCGGAAAGCCGGCAAGAATGCACAGATTGTTGGGCAAGCCGGCCGTCTGCAAGTTTGCCGCCGTGTAAGCAAGCGGTGCGGGCGGCAGCTGCGCGCCAGGCGCCGGCAGCCCAACGCCTTTCGGACATGCACTGCCGGTCGTGTCGAGGAAATAAACCGTGTTGACGCCGTTGCCGCCGCTGCCCTTACTGAAGTAAAGCACATCGTTGAAAATCGTCAGACCGCGGAAGTTGTCGTCCTTGCCGATCTTGTCCGCTTTCGCGCCCAATTCCGTGACCGAAAAGCTGCCGACGGGCGTCGGCGCCCCGGGTGCTTGCGCCGCCAGCGGCGCGCTCGCCGGGCTCAGGATCTGCGCGCCGGCGCCCAAGATGATCCCGTCCGGTTGCGGGTTGGCGCCATTGCCGGCGTTGCCGGCGGTATAGATCAAATCCATGCCGTGCGAATCGTCTTGAATGGCGGCGCGGCCGTTGTTGCCGCTGTATGCATTGGTTGCGGTGAATTGGAAGACTCCGTCGGCATCGACCTGGGCAATCGCGCGGGCGTATTCGGTACCGACAGGATTGGTGGGGTCCAAGGCGCCCGGCGTATTGGAATTGGATACATCCAAGGTATTAATCGGTGCGACGTAGCCCATGAAGGTGATGAATCGCCCATCGTTCGACAAGTTGAGGCTGAGTTCGGATTTAGAGCTGAAGCTCGTCACCAGATGATCCGCGCTCGCGCCGCGCTGCGTCGGACGGAAAGGGACCTCGAGCGTGTCCATCACCCAGCCGAAAGGCGTCATTTCATCGAGATATATACGCGATGTAATGCCGAAGCTTCCGTCGTAGAGATCGTTGTTCCACACCGTCGGATAGGTACCGTCGTTGGGCGCGCCGCTGGGCGCGCCGCAGCCCCCGCTCGTCGCCGCACAATTGGGCGGCAATACCGTTCCGACCACGACGTTGCCGGCCCGGTTGTCGTATACGCTGCGGCTCACGACCAGGTTGCCCGGAATGAAGAAGTGTCCGCGCGGAAAATGACGGCCGAACCCGCCGTCACTATCAGCGGCAGCGGCGCCGCTGAATGCGGCCGCAACGGCCGCGCCCAACAGGATTGATTTCATGGGATGAACCTCAGAACGGAAGCCATTGGCGGCAGGGACGGCTTTTAGGTTAGATTCGCAATGTGACAGTTACGCGAATGCCTACGGTCGGCGCGAAATTTTTTTGGCGCGAATTTTCATTTTCCGAGCGCGCGCTGTAGTCTTTGTCCTACAGAGCGCCCGATACTCAAGGAGCTTCTCATGCTTTCGACGCGAAACGCCTTGCGACTCTGGCTGACATTCGGCCTTGGCGCGGGACTGACCACCGCAGGTGTTGCGGACGCCGCCGCGGCGCCGAATTTGCAGGTATTGCAGCATTGGAAACTGGGCGGTGCCGGGGGCTGGGATTACCTGACGATGGATTCCGCCAAGAAGCGGCTGTTCATCAGCCGCGCCACCCGGGTCGATGTGATCAGCGTCGAATCGGGCAAGTTGATCGGATCCATTCCGGACACACAGGGAGTCCATGGCATAGCGCTTGCTCCCTCATTGAATCGCGGCTTCACCAGCAACGGACGCGCCAATACGGTAACCGTGTTCGATCTCGATACGCTGAAAGTGATTCAGGAGGTCAAGGTTTCGGGCCGAAATCCCGACGCAATCTTGTATGAACCCTCCGGCAAACATGTGTTCACCTTCAACGGCGCCTCCAAGGACGTGACCGTGCTCGATGCGTCGAGCCTGGCCGTGGTCGCCACCATCCCCGTGCCGGACAAGCCGGAATTCGCCGCTCAGGATGGACGTGGACAGATCTTCGTCAACATCGAAAGCGACCCGGGGCAAATGGTGGTCATTGACGCTCGAAAGCTCGCCGTCAAGAGCACCTGGCCGCTGCCAGGTTGCAACAGTCCATCCGGACTTGCCATCGACAGCGCGCATCGCCGCTTGTTTTCGGTCTGCGACGGCAAGGTGATGGCGGTCACCAATGCGGTCAACGGCAAACAGGCGGCGCTGGTGCCCATTGGCGAGCACCCGGATGCCGCGGCGTACGATAGAAAGCGCGGCTGGGTTTTCAGCTCCAACGGCGAGGGAACCTTGTCGGTGGTGCGAGAGGACTCGCCCGATCGCTATAGCGTGGTTCAGACCGTTGTCACGCAACGCGGTGCGCGCACCATGGCACTCGACGAAGCAACCGGCAAGGCGTATCTCGCGACAGCGGAATTCGGTCCGGCCCCGCCGGTCACTGCGGAACAACCCCATCCGCGGCCCGCGCTGATCCCGGATTCATTTGTCGTGCTGGTGGTTGGCGAACGCTGATGGACTAGGTTGCGGCGGGCTCGAGCGGCCGCCTTGCGCAGGGATGCCTATAACTTTGCATCACAAAGTAGCACCGGACACCCCATCGCGCAACGGCTTTGGATTCGGTTTCGATTGTTGCAGCGCGAGCCGCCGTCCGCGCTCCTTGACAGTGCCGCGCATTTGCTTTGCAATCCCAAGTGCCAAAACACCTATTCGCGCGCGAACTTCGGAATTCACCCTTATGACAGAACTGCGACAGGCGCTGAACGATATCAACGCAATTCGAACCCAGGTGGCGCGCGGGACGCAGTTTCGCGGCTATGGACCGGGGTCCGTCGCCTTGAGCGGAGTGCTCGCCATGGCCGTCGCCGCCGCGCAGGCGCATTGGGTGCAGCATTCGGAGCACGACACGCGGCTGTTCCTGATCATCTGGGTGTCGACGGCTGCGATTGCCGTGATCTTCGCGTCGTTGGAAACGGTCTTTCGGGTGCGGCGCGTGCATTCGGGGCTCGCTACTGAAATGATTCAGGCCGCGGTGGAACAGTTTTTACCCTGTGTTGTCGTAGGAATACTCCTGACCGTGGTGTTGATGCGCGTTGCGCCTCAAGACTCGTGGATGCTGCCGGGCCTGTGGGCCGTGCTGTTCAGCCTGGGGGTGTTCGCATCGTGCCGGTTCCTGCCGCGGCAAATGTTCGCGGTCGGGGCCTGGTACCTGGGAGCCGGACTCGTCTCCTTGCTGATTGCCGCGGGCGATCATGCGCTGCTGCCGTGGGCCATGGGGATATCGTTCGGGGTCGGGCAATTGCTGGTCGCCGCTGTCTTACGCTTTGGATTCGAGGACACCATTGAAGAGAGTTAACCGAAAAGCACAGGCCGCTTCCCCGTTTGCCTACGACGGATTGAATCGAGTCATTCACGAGCGCGCGCGCCTGGGCGTTCTGACCTGCCTGGTCACCCATCCCCGCGGACTGCCCTTCCCGGAAATGAAAAAGCTCTGCGCCCTGACCGACGGCAATTTGAACCGTCACCTGCAGGTCCTGCAAGAAGCCAGCTTGGTGAGCCTTGCCAAGGGTGCGGACCGAGACCGGCCGCAGACCTGCTATAAAATCACGGCGCTGGGCCGCAGACGCTACCTCGAATATCTCGCGGTTCTCGAGCAGGTCGTTCTCGATGGTGCGGCTGCAACGAAAGATCCGCTGCCGGAGCGCAGCTCGTAGCGGAAACGGACTTTCCGTCACCGGCCTCAAAAGGATGATTGTTTAATGCAGATCGATGCGCGTCAGACCTTGGTATGGTGCGGTTACGCATTCGCGCTGGCGTCCATGGCCTACAGCCTGGTCACGGCGTTCGCGACGCGAAGAACATTATCCAGCGCTCCGCGCCAACGCGAAGCGTTGCCGCCGGTCACGATCCTGAAGCCCCTATTCGGCGCGCAACCCGAGACCTACGAGTGCTTGCGCTCTTTCTGCGAGCAGGCCTATCCCCACTACCAGGTGATTTTCGGCATCTGCGACCCGCAAGACCCTGCCGTGGCCGTGGTCCACCGCTTGCAGAAGGAATTTCCGGATCGCGATCTGACATTGGCGGCGGATCGCAAGGAGCACGGCAGCAACCGCAAGGTGAACAATCTCATCAACATGATGGCCCTTGCGCGTCACGACTACCTGGTCATTTCGGACAGCGACGTGAAGGTCGACCGCAACTATCTCGCCAAGCTCGTTCCGCCGCTGCTGGATAAGGCTGTCGGAATCGTGACCTGCGGCTACCGCGGCGTTCCGCGGCCCGGAATCTGGTCTTTGCTCGGTTCGATGTATATCAATGAGTGGTTCATTCCATCGGTGCGCGTTGCCGCCCTGATGGGCTTCCGATCGTTCGCATTTGGCGCGACCATCGGCATGCGGCGCGAGACACTCGAACAAATCGGCGGCTTCAACGCGATAGCGAACCAGTTGGCGGATGACTACCGCCTCGGAGAATTGACGCGCCAGCTGGGTCTTCGAACCGTCCTGTCCGAGGTCGAGGTCGACACGTTCGTCGAGGACTGCACCGCCGCGGATCTGGTCGCGCACGAATTGCGGTGGCGGCGCACGATACGCAACTTGAGTCCCTTCGGATATGTTTTTTCCGTCGTCACGCTCGGCCTGCCGGTCACGGCCCTGCAGCTGCTGCTCACTCAGGGAGCCGCGCCGGCGGCGGCAATTTTTTCCGCGACGGCCTTGGCGAGCACCTTGATTCACTTCAACGCGCGCCGTCCCGGCGCGCCCGCGGCGGTATTGCTGCTGGTGCCGTTTCGCGATCTTCTGCACTTTGGGCTCTTTATTTGGAGTTTTGCCACGCGGCGCGTGCAGTGGGGCGACGATCACTACGAGGTCAGCCGAGACGGGGACGCCCAGCCCATCGAGGGCTAATGCAGCGGCATCTGATCGTCACCGCGGATGATTTTGGCCTGCACGAAACCGTCAACGAAGCCGTCGAGCAGGCGAGCCGCGGCGGCATCCTTACCGCAGCGAGCTTGATGGTAGCCGGACCGGCGGCAGCCGATGCAGTGCGGCGGGCTCGACGCCTGCCGAATCTTCGCGTCGGCCTGCACATCGTTCTTGCCGATGGATTGGCGTCGCTGCCGCCGCAGCAAATCCCCGGCATCGCGGATGCCGATGGACGCATGGGCGAGGATATGTTTTTGCGCGGGGTACGATATTTTGCGAGCGCCTCCGTTCGGCGGCAGCTCGAAGCCGAGATCCGCGCTCAGTTCCTGGCATTTGCGCGTACCGGACTGCCTCTCGATCACGTCAATGCGCACAAGCATTTTCATTTGCACCCGACGATCCTCGGCCTTTTGATTCGCGTTGCGCGCGAGTTCGGCGTCCGCGCCATGCGCGTGCCGGATGAGCCGTTGTGGTTTGCGGCCCGCGGCAAGCGTTGGCATGCCGCCTGCGGCAGCAGACTGCTCGCGCCCTGGCTCCTGCTGATGCGGCACCGTCTGCGCGCCGCGGGCATATTTCACAACGACTGGGTGTTCGGAATCGCGAAAAGCGGGGCCATGGACGAGGAGCAGCTGCTCGCCATATTGGCGCGGCTGCCGCACGGCGTGACGGAGATTTACTTGCATCCGGCCACGCTGTCGGGCGCCGCAGTTGCCTCATCGATGCGTCATTACCGGCATGCCGATGAACTCGCCGCGCTCAAGAGCCCGCGGGTGCGAGAGAGCATCGCGGCGCTGAATGTCCGGCGCGGCGGGTACGGCGATATCCTGCAGAGCATCGGCCGCTCGCTCGCCTCATAATCCTGGCCGCCCGTATGCTGCATTCATGATTTCGGCCGTTCGACTGCCCGGCATGCTGCAGCGCTATCTGAACGGCGCGGTGGACGCTTTGCTCAGCGGGGCGTCAGGAAGCCGCAGCGATTTTGCGCGGCCCGCGCGCGAGCAGGCGTTGCTGCCGGCGGATTCCCTGTCGTGGCGGGTGTTGAAAAATCCCATCGCGTTGTTCGTTGGCGGGACCGCGGCGGTCATTCTCGAGCTGGCGGAGCCGGCGGTGCGCGCGGGAGTCTGGGAGCATTCTAGCTTTCGCCAAGACCCCTTGAACCGGTTGAAGCGCACCGGACTGGCGGCCATGATCAGTGTCTATGGCGCGCGCAGCGTGGCCGAACCCATGATCGCGCGCGTGGTGCGAATGCATGAGTCGGTTCAGGGAACGACCGCTGCCGGCATCCGCTATTCGGCCAACGACCCGCGTCTGCTCACCTGGGTTCACGCCACCGCCGCTTTCGGCTTCGCCGAGGCCTACAGCCAATACGTGCGTCCGTTGAGCACGCAGAGTTTGAACGACTTTTACCGGGAGGGTGCGCCCGTGTCGCGTCTGTATGGCGCCGTCGACACGCCGTGTTCGGTCGCGGACATGCAGGCGCTGTTCGATGCGACGCGGCCGAGGCTCGCCCCATCGCCCGTCATTTTCGAGTTCCTGCGGATCATGCGCGATACCGCCGCGTTCCCCCGGCCGCTTCGTTGGCTGCAGCCCAAGCTGCTGCGTGCGGCGGTGGAATTGGTTCCCGGATGGCTGCGGGCGACTTTGGGTCTGTCCGATGATTTCGGGTTGCGCAAATACGAGCGCCGGCTGGTGAAATGGTCCGGTGCTTGGGCGGACCGGATCGTGCTGCCCACAAGCCCCGCCGTGCAATCCTGTCTGCGCCTCGGACTGCCGGTGAATTATCTCTATGGCTGAGGAGCGTAAGCGCGCCTAGCGGACGGCCGCGGTGCGCCAATTCCGTCAGCGAGGTTTTCATTCGGTGAGCGGATGGCCCTTCGGCAGCTGGTGCGCATACCAGGTGGCGAGCCGGTGGCGGATGGTTTTTTCGCTGACCTGGTCCTCGGGCATCGGCGCGATCACCTTGTCATGCACGAGCAGGCGATACACGTACAGCGCCTTGAGGCTCGCCGAATCGGTCGCCTCGAATTCGACCGCCTTGCGCCCTTCGGCATATTGAACGCCGGCGAGCAGCGCCGCCTTGAACAACTCCGATTCATGCTTGAGCTTTTTCATGCTCGCCGATCCACGCCTTGCCAACAGTCAGGGGTTTCGACACTGCGGATTCGCGATGGGTTCCCCACGCGATCCTCAGCGGCTTGGGCTGATGTGAATCAGCTCCTCGGCGTCGGCATCGACGGCGGCGCGGCTGAACCTCAAGGGCACATAAGATCCCTGCGCCCAGAGGGGAAACAAGTCCCGATAATGCGCGCTCATTGGATCGTCCGACTGACCCGGCGTGTTCATGGCAACCGAATTGTCCCATGCACCCACGTCCATTACGAGGCGCACCGACGCGCCGGCGATCACCGAGAAATCACCGGGCTTATAGGCCTGCGCGCGCGGCGTCGACGACGAACCGGGCGTTTGCAGCGGGCCGACCGACATTTGCGCGCGCAACTGCGGATCCGCCAGGACCGCGACGGCCGGCTCGAAGCTCGCGCGATGCAGCCGGCCCCAGGCCCATGTCGTCATGTCGGGACCCAGCCGCTGCGTGAGCTCGTCCAGAGCGCCCTGCAAGCTCTCCACTAAAATGCCATCGCGCGCCGCCGCCGGATCGGCGCCCAGCGCGGCATCGGGATGTTCGAGATACTCGATCACCGCCTGCAATTGGCCGTTGCCGATCAGGCGCGCCGCTGCCGGCGCCGCCTTGGCAACCGTGGTTTTGCCCAGGTGCTTGGTCGCCCACACCTCGTAGATCGCGGCGGCGACGCTGTCGGTGCTCTCCTCGTGATTCCACGTCTTGAGAAGCTCCAAGGCGTGCGCGAGCGCGGCGTTGCGTGAGGACAGCGAGGCCAACAGCGCCACCGCGCGCCGCGACTGTGTGCTCACAACGTCGGTCTGGATGGCCATCGAATCCGCGAGGGTCATGTTGGTCCTCGCGCCGAGCAACTCATTGATGCGATCGACGCGCGAGCGGTCGCCCCATTCGAAGCCAATTCTATTCCGCTCATTGGGATAACCCGCGGGCAGATTCATCTCGTTGGCGCTCGCGAAATAGCCTTCGGCCGGATTGAAGCGCGAGGGCAATACATCCCGCCCCTGAAAACCGGCCCACTCGTAGCGGCCGTCGCCGGGCACGGGCATGAGGCCGTCCCAGTTGTTGCGCCTCGGGGCCCGGCCCGACGCTGCCCAGCCGATGTTTCCCTGCGTGTCGGCATAGACGAGATTTTCCGGCGGCGCGCCCCAGGCGTTGACGGCAGCCTTGAACTCATCCCAATTCTTCGCCATGAGCAGTCGCGAGGAGCCAAAGTATCCGGCGAGGCCCAGTTCGTTCCACACCGTGCGCAGGGCAAACGCGCGATGCTTCGCCGCGTCCACGCCAAGCACGGGCCCATGCCGTGTGTAGCGCAATTCAACTTCGCGTGCCGCGCCGCCTTTCACCTCGATGTTCTCGCGCACGATTTGCATCTTCGCCCAGCCGGATCGATAGCGATAGCTGTCGGGGTCGTTCTTCTTCAGTTCATAGACGTAAAGATCTTCTTGATCCACGGAAAAGATCGTGAGGCCGAACGCAATGCTGTCATTGTGACCGAGAGAAATTCCCGGCAACGCCGGCTCGCCGGCGCCGATGACGTTGAGACCGGGTGCATTCAAGGCCACGATGTAGCGCAGCGACGGCACGTCGAGCAGGCGGTGCGGGTCGTTGGCGAGAATCGGCCGGCCGGTTGCGGTGCGCGACGGCGCAATCACCCAGTTGTTGGAGCCTTCCATCGATTGCGCCTCCAGGGCTGCCGCCAGCCGGCGCGCAGCGGAGGGTTCGGCGGGACGCGCCGTTTTGCCAAGCACGCTGAAATCCACCGGCTTGGTCCCCAACAAATAGTCCTTGAGCACATCCGCGGGCACATCGCAGGGATTGAGGCCCGCCGGCACCGCGACGCTGTGGCCCGGCGGCTCGATCTTGCGGCGCAATGCGTCCGCCTCGAGCCCGCCCGCGCATGCGACGCGGGCGCGCGCGACCTCCGAGGTGACGTTGGACACCAGCGCATGGCTGCGAATGCGAAGCACGTCCGCGGGTTGCCAGGTATCGGGCCGGCTGTCGGTGAGTTTGAATTCGATCGGCAGCGGCCGAGCGCCGCTGCGCACCTGCGCCACATAGGCGTTCACGCCGGCGACGAACGCCGTGACCCACTGGCGGGAATCCGGCGCATACGCCGCCCACTCCTTGTCCATGTCGCCGCGATAGAGGAATAAGCGCGCCGCGCGGTCCTCATCGACGTAGGCTGGACCGAAGGACTTCGCCAAAAGACCAAGGCCGCGCTTGCGCCACAGATCGATCTGCCAAAGGCGGTCGCGCGCCGCGTTATAGCCTTGCAAGAAAAAAGCATCGTGAATGTTCGCGGCGAAAATGTGCGCGATGCCCCAGTGGTCGATCACGATGTCGGCCGCGGCGTCAAGGCCCGGAGCGCTCCAATTGTGTTCTCGTACCGCGGTGGATGAGCCGGCGGCCGCGGTTTCAGCGCGGACCGAGGACGCCGACATGAGAACTAGCGCCGCGAATGCGAGACCGGTGAAGATCGGGTGTTTCATCGGTGAACGTTGGCCTTGCACCAGTCTCCGGACGAGCTAGGGTTTCGGCAGATATTCCTTTGGCAGTGGAGCCGCGGCCGACTCGGCCTGCCACATGATGCCCATGACTCGCCAGCCGTCGGCTTCCTTGATCGCTTGAATGCTGTTGATGCCGCGTGCGACCTGTTTGCCGTCGCTGTGCAGCGCATAGGTGCTCCACACATGCACGATGTTGCCGTAGCGCTGCATTTGGAACTTAAGCTGTCTTTCCTGCAGCAATGCGTGGCCGCGGGCTTTGGCGCGCGTGATCCAGTCGTCCAGCGACAGGATGGTGTAGCTTGGCGCCCCATCCTTGCCGATCGACACGACGATGAGGCGCGCTTCGGGTATGAACAGGGCCTTCATACAGGCGCGATCCTTGTCCGCGGGACCGGTAATCGCGGCATCGATCGCGGCCGGGATGTCCTTGGGATTCTTGGGCAATGCACAGGCGGCGTCCGGTGCCTGTGCCGTCGCCCCGCCGGCGAGGGTGCCGCTTAAAATCATCGCTGAAAACAATGTGCGCAGCATTTTTCTTCTCCCCATTCGCCGCTGGTGCGCTCGATCATACCAATTCGCACCGCTACGAGGAGTCATATCCGGATGATGGTGGGCGGCAGCGGGGCACCGTCAAACCTGCAGGTGCGCAAGCGGAATTCGCGCCGTGCGCTTGATCGTCTGCAGCACCACGCTCGACTGCATGTCGCGGACGTTGGGAACGCGGATGAGTTTCTTGAGCACGACGTTGCTGAGCGCCTCCAAATCCTTGCCATACACCTCCAAAATGAAGTCATAGGAGCCGGTCATGGCCAGACACTTGGTGACCTCATCCATGAGTTCGATTTCGCGCTCGAAGCGCGCCACCGTCTCGTCGGTGTGTTCGGTCAACTTGACCTGGACGATGGCCAACACTGCGAGCCCCACGCGCGCGGGATTGAGGACGGCCGCATAGCCTTCGATCGCTCCATCCGATTCCAGCGCCTTGATGCGCCGCGCGCAGGGCGTGGGCGACAGGCCGATCGTTTCGGCGAGGTCTACCACAGACAGCCGGCCGTCGCGCTGCAGTGCGTCGAGTATCTTTGCGTCAAAACGATCAAGCTTCATACTTCACCTATCTATCATCCGACTATTAGAGATTATCACCAATATTTCGCCTTTTATGTGGATTTTTTGGCGATTACTGCCCATCCGACTACATTAGTCTTTGCAGCATGATTGCTGTTCCAGAGCAGGTGCGGCGGGCACCCGACCCGGGCGTCATCGACTGGCGCCACGTGCTGCGTCATGTGGCGATTTCGCGTGCACTGGATGACCTTGAAGAATCGACGCTCCTCAAGGAGCGCAAGATTCTCTATCAATTTTCCGCGCGCGGCCACGATCTCACCCAGGTGTTGCTCAGCACCCAGCTCACCGGAGTTCAAGACGGCGTCGGCGGCTACTATCGTTCGCGGCCGCTGTTGCTCGGTCTTGGACTACCGCTCGAGGAAGCGCTGGCATCGACCATGATGCGCGCCGGCGGCATGAGCGACGGACGCGATATCGGAGTTGTCTTCAACATGCCGCGCAAAGCGGGTCCATGCGTGCTGCCGGTGTGCGGCGGCGTCGGCGCGCAATACACTCCGGCGGTCGGATGGGCGCAGGCGCTGCGCTATCGTTCCACCCAGCTGGGCGAGCAGGCATGCCGCGGCAGCATTGCGGTCGCACACGGCGGTGAAGCATCGACGGCCACCAATGGATTTTGGGCCGCGCTCAATATCGTAACCACCGAACGCCTGCCGTTTCTGTTCTTCATCGAAGACAATGGCTACGGCATTTCGGTGAGTTCACAGCAGCAGACCCCGGGCGGCGACATCGCCCGCAACCTCTCGAGCTTTCGAGGACTGCGCGTACTCGACGGCGATGGTTCCGATCCGCTCGCCGCCGCGGCGCTGATCGAGGATGCGGTGGCCGGCGTACGCTCCGGAGAGGGGCCGGCGCTGATCAGACTGTTGGTTCCACGTCTCTCCGGCCACTCCGGCCAGGATACCCAGACCTACAAGTCCGCCGAGGAAATCGCCGCGGAAAAAGTCCGCGATCCTTTCGCCAAACTGCGCGAGCAGCTGGTTCCGCGCACCCTTTCGCAGGCCGATTGGGATTTGGAGCTTTCCGAAGCGCGCGCCCTGGTCGCGCGCACCCTGACCGATGTCGAGCGGCGCGCATCGCCCGACCCGAGGCGCATTCAGCGCTATGTGTTTTCCGAAACTCGCGCCGACGGCACGCTCGATCTACAACAGCAAGGCGGCCTGCGCGGCGCCGGCGTCGAGCCTGCCCGCGGCAGCGAGCAAGCCGAGCCGCAAGGTCCGCGCATCAACCTGGTCACCGCGGTGCGGCGCACGCTCGAGCACGAGCTGGCGGTCAATCCACGCGTGTTGGTTTTCGGTGAAGACGTGGGCCGCAAGGGCGGTGTACATGCGGCGACCCTGGGCCTGCAAGAGCGCTTCGGCGTGGAACGGGTGTTCGACACCAGCCTGTCCGAGGAAGGCATCATCGGCCGCGCCGTCGGCATGGCGGCATCCGGGCTGATGCCGGTGCCTGAAATTCAGTTCCGCAAGTACGCCGACCCCGCCGCCGAGCAGCTCAATGATTGCGGCACCATGCGCTGGAGAACCGTGAATCGCTTCGCCGCGCCCATGGTGGTGCGCATTCCCGGCGGCTTCTTCAAATGCGGCGATCCCTGGCACAGTCAATCGAACGAGGTGCAATGGCTGCATGGCGTCGGCTGGCGACTGGCCATGCCGTCGAACGCGCAGGACGCGGTTGGATTGCTGCGCAGCGCCCTGCGCGGCAACGATCCGACAATATTTTTCGAGCACCGCTCGCTGCTCGATTCGGCCTCTGCGCGGCGGCCCTATCCGGGCGACGAATTCGTCGTGCCGTTCGGCAAGGCGAGTCTGCTGCGCGAAGGTACCGAGCTCACTGTCATCACCTGGGGCGCGATGGTGGAGCGCTGCGAGCAGGCGCTCGACGCCGCCGGCAAATCCGCGGACCTGCTGGATCTGCGCACGCTGTCGCCTTGGGATCGCGAAGCGGCCCTGGCATCGGTGCGCAAGACGCGCCGCTGCCTCATTGTTCACGAGGACACGATGACCGCAGGATTCGGTGCGGAAATCGCGGCGGTGCTCGCCAAAGAAACCTTCTTCGATCTCGACGCGCCCATCGAGCGTCTGGCCATGCCCGATGTTCCAAGTCCGCACAATCCCTTGTTGCTCGATGCGGTGCTGCCCAGCGTCGAAACGATCACCCGCACCATCGTCAATCTCGCCGAAACCTGACATGAGCACCATCCGGGATGTGCTGGCGCCGCCGAACGAGGAAGGAACGCGGGCGACGATACTCAGATGGTGCAAGGCCGTGGGCGATCCGGTCGTCAAGGATGAGCCGCTGGTGGAACTTGAGACCGACAAGGTCACGGTCGAAATTGCCGCACCGGCAAGCGGCACGCTGATCGAAGTGCTGAAAGCGGAAAACGCTGAAGTCAACCCTGACGAGGTGCTGGCACGCTTGCGGTTGCCCGGCGAATCGGCGTCAGTCGCAGCCTCAAAGCCGTCCACGGTGTCCCCGGCGCCCGCGGCTTCGGTGCCCGCAGAAGCCTCAGTGGCGCCAGAGTCCGCGGGCGGCTCAGCCGCGGCCGCAAGCAACCGCGCCGGTGCGGAGTTGTTGAGTCCGTCGGTGCGCAGGCTGCTGCACGATCACGGCATCGCGTCCGGCGACATCAACGGCACCGGCCGCAATGGCCGTGTCACGGCCCAGGACGTGACACGCCATGTCTCTGACACGGCGCGCGTCGCGGCGGGCGCGAAGGCCAAGCAAACCGGAACAAGCACGCTCGTTGCGCACACCGCCATCCGCCGCCGCGTGGCTGAGCACATGGCGCGCAGCCTCAACGAAGCTCCGCACGTCACCACCTTGTTCGAAGCGGACTTGAGCCGCGTGCTGAAGCACCGGGCGTCGCATGCGAAAAATTATGAGTCGCGCGGCGTCCGCCTTACCCTGACGGCCTATTTCGTCGGCGCATGCGTTCAGGCATTGCGCGCCCATCCGGAAGTCAATGCGACATTTCGTCAAGACGCCATGGAACTGCACACGGATGTGAACATCGGCGTGGGGACTGCGTTGGGCGACAAAGGGCTCATCGTCCCGGTGATCCATCGCGCGCAAAATTTGAGCCTGTTCGAGATCGCGCAACGGCTGCAGCAAGCGGTGGAGGCGGCGCGTGCCGGCAAGCTCGCGGCGCAGGATGTGCGCGGCGGCACATTCACCATCTCGAATCACGGGGTCGGGGGCAGCCTGCTGGCGGCGCCCATCGTCATCAACCAGCCGCAGGTGGCCATCCTTGGGGTCGGCAAGGTGGAACGCCGCGTTTGCGTCATCGAGGTTGAGGGCGGCGAATCGATAGCGGTGCGCTCGATGTGCTATCTCACGCTGACCATCGACCATCGGGCGCTGGACGCATTCCAGGCAAACGCCTTCCTAGGCCTCATCGTCAAAACCCTGGAGCACTGGCCCGATTCCGCCGAAGCGCTGCAGGACTGAAGGCTCCGCTGACGGCAACGGCCCCGCGAGGCGCGCAGCCACGCGCGACAGATAGGCTTCCGAAGCGCCGAAGACTCGGCCATAAATATCCCGGCACAACACCGCCGCCTGCACGCCAGGCCAGTTTGGCCGCAGCAACTGTGTCGGCAACAGCGGGTCGCGCAAATGCAGGCGGCGATACTCGTGGATCAGCAGCGTACGCACGAGAAAGCAGTCTTCGGGCTCGATGCTGCAATGGCGCTCCAGCTCCCCCAGCACGCCGGCGAATCGGGCCGCGAAACGTTGATATCGCGAGGCCAGATCTTCGAGGTCCCATCCCAACTCGACCAGGCGCTGCGGGGTATCTTCGCCGGTGAGCGATGCATCGAAGGCAACAACTTTGGAGAGCAAACCGCCCTCGCCGCGCTCCGCGCGCAGCGCCTGCGAATCCAATTCCGGGTGCGCGAATACATTGGCGGAGATCTCGCCGAAGCCGCGCCATACCAATTCCTCGCGGATCGCATTGCGCTCGGCAGCCCGCATCGGCGGCACGACGATCAGCGTCCAGCGGCCGGACCAAGGCGTATTCGGTTCACTATAGATGCGCTTGGTCGCCTCTTCGAAGCGGGCGCGGCCGTTGGTCGAGAGCCGATATTCGCTGAGCTTGCCGGCGCGCCGCCCTTCCAACCAGCCGTTCTGCGCCAGCCGGGTGGTGGCGGTCCGCACCAGGCGTTCATTCAGGCCGAAAGGCGCCGCCAGTTCAATCAAGCTGCCAAGAGCAATGGTCCCGCCTCGCGGCATGATCGAGTCGCCGAACAACGTCACGATCAGCGAACCGCCGCGCAACGGCCGTTGACGGCGGAATCGAGCCACCAGCCCGGCGGCGGCGGTGGGGGCGATGGGAGCGTCTTTAGCCATTTTCGCAGCGTTCCGAAGCGCGCCCTTATGACACATAATTCTTTGCATTTCCATGTTTTTTGTATCACAATAAATTGCGGCTGAACTTCCGGAGGTTGGGTATGTACACGCAAGCGTTGGATGCGCATGGCGCGGAGAGCGCGGTGCAGCCGGATGAAGGCGCGCTCGAGCAGCACTTCCTGGCTCGCGTCGATGCCGAGGAAAAGATCGAGCCCAAGGACTGGATGCCGGCGCGCTATCGCAGCACGCTGATTCGGCAGATCTCTCAACATGCGCATTCCGAAATCGTCGGCATGCTGCCGGAGGGAAACTGGATCACCCGTGCGCCGACCTTGAAGCGCAAGTCGATCTTGATTGCCAAGGTTCAGGACGAAGGCGGCCACGGCGCTTATCTTTACAGTGCCGCCGAGACTCTCGGCGTGAGCCGCGATCAACTGGTTGAACAATTGCTCTCCGGCAAGGCCAAGTATTCGAGCATATTCAACTATCCGACGCCGACCTGGGCCGACGTGGGCGCCATCGGCTGGCTGGTCGACGGCGCCGCCATCATGAATCAGATTCCGTTGTGCCGTTGTTCGTACGGGCCTTATGCGCGCGCCATGGTGCGGGTTTGCCGCGAGGAAAGCTTCCATCAGCGCCAGGGCTACGATCTGATGCTGCACTTGGCCCAAGGCACTCCTGACCAGAAGCGCATGGCACAGGAGGCCTTGAATCGCTGGTGGTGGCCGGCGCTCATGATGTTCGGTCCATCCGATGCGAATTCGACCCATACCGGCGAGTCGCAGCGCTGGAAAATCAAACGCTTTTCGAACGACGAACTGCGCCAGAAGTTCGTCGATTTCACCGTGCCCCAAGCCAAATTCTTGGGCCTCAGCGTGCCCGATCCGCAGTTGCGCTGGAATGAATCCAAACAACAGCACGAGTTCGGCCCGATCGACTGGAGCGAGTTCGATCAAGTGCTGAAAGGCAACGGCCCGTGCAATGCGGAGCGCCTCGCGGCGCGCCGCAATGCGCATGCGGCGGGAGCGTGGGTGCGCGAAGCCGCAAGCGCCTATGCGGCGAAGCACAGCGCTTCTGCGGCGAAGCACAGCGCCGCGGCCTGAAGGAGCGCCAATGGAAGACAAGCAGCAATGGCCCTTGTACGAAGTATTCGTGCGCGCCCGCGGCGGACTCGATCACAAGCATGTGGGCAGCCTGCACGCTTCGGATGCGCGCATGGCCATCGATCACGCGCGCGATCTTTATACGCGCCGCCAAGAAGGCGTGAGCATTTGGGTGGTGCCGTCCAATGCAATAGTCGCCTCCGATCCCTCGGAAACCGATTCCTTGTTCGAGCCGGCGCGCGACAAGATTTACCGCCATCCCACCTTCTATGAGATCCCCGACGAGGTCAAAACGTTATGAGCGCGCCGGCGCCCAGGGTCGACGCGGACGCGCTATTTCGCTATGTGCTGCGTCTCGGCGATTTGAGCCTGGTGCTCGGCCAGCGCTTGGGCGAATGGGTGGGTCATGCTCCCGCGCTGGAAGAGGATTTGGGACTTGCCAACGTTGCGCTCGACTTGATCGGCCAAGCGCGGCTGCTGCTGACCTATGCGGGCGAGATCGAAGGCCGCGGCCGGGACGAAGACAAACTTGCTTACTTGCGCGAGCAGGGCGCGTATTTCAACGCGATTCTGGCTGAACAACCCAACGGCGATTTTGGCCAAACCATTGTGCGGCAGGTCTTGATCGACGCCTTTCAGCTCGAGCTCTACGAGCGCATGACGATATCGCGCGATGCGCGCTTGGCCGCGATCGCCGCCAAGTCCGTGAAGGAAGTCCGCTACCACCTGCGCTACAGCAGCGACTGGCTGGTGCGCCTTGGCGACGGCACCCCTGAAAGCCATGCGCGCGTGCAGTCGGCGCTGGAGTTGCTGTGGCCTTATACCGTTGAACTGTTCGCGCAGGACGATTTGGACCGGCTCATGGCCGAGCGCGGCATCGGGCCGGATCTATCCGAGGTCCATGCCGCATGGAGCGCGCGCATCGATGGGATCTTGAGCGAGGCGACCTTGCAGCGGCCCGCGGATCGTCCGCATGCCTGGCATGGCAAGCGCGGCCAGCACAGCGAGCATCTGGGCTACATCCTTGCCGAGATGCAATACTTGCAGCGCAGCTATCCGGACGCGCGCTGGTGATACGCTGGTGAGCAGCTTGGCTTCGACAAGCGATGAACGGGCTGAGGCGGCGCGCACGGCGGCCGCGCGCGAGCCGCGGCACGCGTCGCGGCAGCCTGGCAGCTGCTCGCCGCCGTGGAAGATCCCGAAATCCCGGCCTTGAGCATCGTCGACTCTGGGGCTGGTCCGTTTCATTGAAGTGGGCGCCGACGGGGAGCTCGAAGTGGGGTTGTCTCCCACCTATGTGGGTTGTCCGGCGACGGAAGTGATCCGCCAGTCGGTCGCGGATGCGTTGCGGCAAGGCGCCGTGGGCGACTTCAAGGTGACCAACATACTGTCGCCGGCGTGGAGCAGCGATTGGATCAGCGCCCTTGGCCGGCGCAAGCTGCTCGAGTACGGCATCGTGCCCCCGGATCGGAGCGTATCGAACATGCGCGACGTGCTGCGCGGCGTTCGGCGCCTCGCCTGTCCACGCTGCCAGTCGCTCGAGACGGAATTGGTGAGCGAGTTCGGCTCAACGCCCTGCAAGGCTCTGCACCGCTGCCGCTCTTGTCTCGAGCCTTTCGAATACTTCAAGTGCATCTGACGTGGCGGCCTTGAGCTTCCATCCGCTGAAGGTGATCGGCGTCGAACGGGCCGCCGAGGATGCGACCTGCGTGACCGTGGAGATCCCGCCGGCGCTGCGCGAAACTTTTGCGCACCATGCGGGTCAATACGTCACGGTGCGCCGGACCATCAACGAGCGCGACGAACGCCGCACTTATTCGATCGTCACGGCGCCGGGCGGCGGCGTGCTCAAGCTGGGGATCCGGATGCAGTCCGGAGGCCTGATGTCTGCGGACCTCGCCGCGAATTTGCGCCCTGGCGACCTTCTGGATGTCGGAACGCCGATGGGACGGTTTCGCACCTCGGTCGATCCGGCGCGAAGGTTTTCCTACGTCGCGTTTGCCGCCGGCAGCGGCATCACGCCGATCATGTCGCTCGCGGCGGATATTCTGGCGCGCGAGCCGCATAGCCGCTTCACGCTGATCTACGGCAATCGCAGCATTTCACGCACCATGTTTCTGGAGGAAACTCTGGCGCTGAAAAATCGCTACATGGAGCGCCTGGCGCTGCACTTCGTGATGAGCCGCGAACCGCAGCACGCCGAATTCCTGAATGGGCGCATCGACGCCAAGAAGATCGCCGAACTGGCGCAATACCTGCCGGAAATTTCCAGCGCGGATGAGTACCTGATTTGCGGTCCTGGCGACATGGTCGACGAGGTGCGCAATGCCGTCAAAACACTGAACGGCAATGCGCCCATCCGCTTCGAGCGCTTCGCAACCGCGAACTCGAGGCCGCTGGAAATACTGACCAATCAGGCCGGCACGCCGGCGCCGCAAGAAGTCTTGGCAACCATCACGGTGACCATGGACGGGCGGCAGCCGCAGCTTTCCGATGTCGCCGGGCGATGCGTCGGTGCTCGAAGCGGCGGAACGCGCCGGACTGGAGCTGCCCTTCTCCTGCCGCTCCGGAATCTGCGCGACCTGCCGCACGAGAATCACCGAAGGTGCCGCCGTCATGGCGCATAATATTGCGCTGGAGCGCTGGGAGATCGACGCCGGCTTCGTGCTCTGCTGCCAGGCGCGGCCCACCACGCCCACGCTCGGAATCAGTTACGACCAAAAATAGGTGTTCGCTTCGGCCTTCAAGGGGAAATCATGTCGTACGAGACCATTCTGTTTGAGGTGGACAGCCGGCGTCGCCCGCCTGACATTGAACCGGCCCGACAAGCTCAACAGTTTCAACACGCAAATGCATGCGGAAGTCCGCCAGGCCTTGTCGGGCATCGCCGCGAGCGGCGCGCGCGTCCTCGTGCTCACCGGCGCCGGACGCGGCTTTTGCGCAGGCCAGGACCTGGGCGACCGTGCGGTCGCGCCCGGCGCGCAAGGCGTCGATCTCGGCGAATCGCTGGAAAACCGCTACAACCCTCTGGTGCTGGCGCTGCGCGACTTGACGATGCCGGTCATCGCGGCGGTCAACGGCGTCGCCGCGGGCGCAGGCGCCAACATCGCGCTGGCCTGCGACATCGTGATCGCGGCCCGCAGCGCGAATTTCGTGCAGGCCTTCTCCAAGCTCGGATTGATTCCGGATTCAGGCGGCACCTGGTTCCTGCCGCGGCTGGTCGGCGATGCGCGCGCCATGGGCTTGACCCTGCTGGGCAACAAGCTCTCCGCCGAACAAGCGGCCGCCTGGGGATTGATCTGGCAATGCGTCGAGGACGCGCAGCTCGCCTCCACGGTCGATGCCATGGCGCAGCAATTTGCCGTGGCGCCTACGCGCGGCCTGGCCGCGACCAAGGATGCCCTGCGGCGCGGCTGGCAAAACTCCCTGAAGGAGCAGCTCGACGTGGAGCGCGACGTGCAGCGCGAGCTGGGCCGCTCCGCGGACTATGCGGAAGGCGTCGCGGCCTTTACCGAGAAGCGCGCGCCGCGCTTCAGCGGTCATTAGCGTGTCTGCCGATAGCGCCGCCGGGACGGCCGGCGCGGCAGCCCTCGCGCGCGCCGCGGTCCAATCGATGTTCCGCACGGATCGCGCCTCGCAAAATTTGGGCCTCGAGATCCTCGATGTGGCGCCCGGCAGCGTGCGAGTGTCCATGACCGTTCGGCCGGAGATGGTCAACGGCCATGGCCTGTGTCACGGCGGAATCATTTTCAGCCTCGCCGACAGCGCCTTTGCCTTCGCCTGCAACTCGCATGGCGAGCCCATGGTCGCGGCCGGCGCCGCCATCGAATTTCTGGCGCCCACGCCGGCGGGCGAATTTCTGACCGCGCTCGCCACGGAAGTCTCGCGCGGCGCACGTCACGGCATCTACGATGTGCGCGTCACCAAGCGCTCCGGGGAAACCGTTGCGCTTTTCCGCGGGCGCTGCGCGCGCCTGCGTCTGCCAACACCCAGCGGGATGACCTCATGAATTTACAGAGCCATGTTTGCGGCCGCTGGCAAAGCGGCGAGGGTCAAGGCGTTGCCATGCGCGATGCCACCACCGGCGAGCTCATCGCGACTGGCGTCCTCGGACGGGATTGATTTCGCGGCGGTGCTCGAGCATGCGCGCGCCGTCGGCGGCCCGGCGCTGCGCGCCCTGACCTTCCATCAACGCGCCGCGATGCTGCGGGCGCTTGCCAAAAAGCTCTCAGAGCTCAAAGAGGAGTTCTACGCGCTTTCCTATCGCACCGGCGCGACCAAGAATGACGCGCTGATCGATATCGACGGCGGAATCGGCACGGTGTTCGCCTTCGCCGGCAAGGGCGCGCGGGAGCTGCCGAACTCCCAAGTCTATGTGGATGGCGATGTCGAGGCCTTGTCCAAGGGCGGCACCTTCGTCGGCCAGCACCTGTATGTGTCGCGCGAGGGTGCGGCAATTCACATCAACGCCTTCAATTTTCCGGTGTGGGGGATGCTCGAAAAGCTGGCGCCGACCTTGCTCGCCGGGATGCCGGCCATCGTCAAACCCGCCACCGCGACCGCCTACCTCACCGAGCTGGTGGTGCGCAGCATCGTCGACTCGAAAATCCTGCCGGAGGGTGCGCTGCAGCTGGTGTGCGGGAGTTTAGGGGATCTGTTCCAGCACTTGAATTGCCAGGACACGGTGTCCTTCACCGGCTCCGCGCACACCGCGGAGCGCCTGCGCACGCATCCTACCATCGTGCGCCATGCCGTGCCCTTCATCGCGGAAACCGACTCGCTCAATTCCAGCATCCTCGGGATCGATGCAAAACCGGGCACGCCGGAATTCGATCTGTTCATCAAAGAAGTCGTGCGGGAAATGACGGTCAAGACCGGACAGAAGTGCACCGCCATCCGCAAAGCGCTCGTGCCCAAGTCGGCGAGCGGCGAGGTGGTGGAAGCTCTGCAGGCGGCGCTGCAAAAAATCGTCGTGGGCGATCCGCGTGCCGAGGGTGTGCGCATGGGCCCGCTGGTCAGCCAGGAACAACGCACCGATGTGCTCGAGCGGGTCGAGGAGCTGCATCGCGAGGCCGAACTGGTGGCCGGCGATCTGGGCCGCTTCGAGGTGAAGAACGCCGACCGCGAGCGCGGCGCCTTCGTGCCGCCGTTGCTTCTGCTGTGCAACGACATCCAGGGCGCACGCGCGGTGCATGAAGTGGAGGCCTTCGGACCGGTGGCGACGGTTCTGCCGTACAAAGATACCGCGGAAGCGATCGCGCTCGCGCGGCGCAGCGCCGGAAGTCTTGCCGCCTCGGTGTTCAGCGGCGATGACGCCCTCGCCGCGCAGATCGTCCTGGGGCTCGCTCCCTATCACGGCCGAATCCTGGTGGTGAATCAGGCCTGCGCCAAGGAATCCACGGGTCACGGTTCGCCGTTGGCGCCGCTGATTCACGGCGGCCCGGGACGCGCCGGCGGCGGCGAGGAAATGGGCGGCATTCGCGGCGTGCTGCACTACATGCAGCGCACCGCGGTGCAGGGCTCGCCCGATGCCATCACGGCGATCAGCGGGCGCTGGGTGCGCGGCGGCCGGCAGCTCGATCCGGGACGGCATCCGTTCCGGCATTCCCTTCAACCAGCTCAAGTTGGGCGACACGCTGAAATCAGGCGAACGCGAGGTGACGGTCGCCGACATCGAACAATTCGCCGCCTTGAGCGGCGACAATTTTTACGCGCACATGAGCGAGAAGGAAGCGGCGCGCAATCCCCTCTTCGGCGGCCGCGTCGCGCACGGCTATTTTTTGATAGCGGCGGCCGCGGGGTTGTTCGTCGATCCTGAGTATGGCCCGGTGCTGGGCAATTACGGCCTGGACGAGCTGCGCTTCGTGAAGCCGGTAAAGCCCGGGGATCGGATCAAAGTGCGGCTGACCTGCGCGCGCAAGAGCCTGCGCGCCGACAAGGGTTGGGGCGAAGTGGCCTGGGACACGGAAATCACCAACCAAAATGGCGAGACCGTGGCATCGTATTTCGTGCTGACCATGGTGAGCATTCATGAAGTTCCGGACGCGGCGGGGAAATGACCGTGCCCATGGACCTCGCGCGCTACGCCAAGGAATTTCCCAGCCTGAAGTTTTCCGGCGCGGAGCCGGGCATTCTTGAGCTGGTGATGTCGAACCAGGGCCGCTTGAACGCCGCCACCGAAGATATGCATCGCGACCTTGCTCAAGTGTGGCGCAGCATCGACATCGATGAGACGGTGCGCGTGGTGCTGATCCGCGGCGAAGGCGCGAATTTTTCCTCCGGCGGCGATTTCGACATGATCGACCGCATGATCGAGGACGAAGCCACGCTGATACGGGTGTGGAAGGAAGCCAGCGACCTGGTCTACAACCTCATCAATTGCTCCAAACCCGTCGTCTCGGCAATCCGCGGCAGCGCGGTGGGCGCAGGGCTGGCCATTGCCCTGCTCGCCGACGTCTCGGTGGCCGCGGACAACGCGCGCATTCTCGACGGGCACACCAAGCTCGGCGTCGCCGCGGGCGATCACGCCGTCATCATCTGGCCGCTGCTGTGCGGCCTGGCGAAGGCGCGCTACCATCTTCTGACCAACAAGTCCTTGTCGGGCGCCGAAGCGGAGCGCATTGGCCTGGTGTCCGTGGTTGCGCCCGACGCCAAGGTGATCGAAACCGCGTTCGATATAGCCCGAACTTTGAGCGCCGGCAGCGCGACCGCGATGCGCTGGACCAAGCATGCGCTCAACAACTGGCTGCGTCTGGCGGGACCGAGCTTCGATACCTCGCTCGCGCTGGAATTCTTGGGCTTCAGACTGAAGGACGTGCGCGAGGGAGTCGCCGCGGCGCGGGAGAAGCGCCGGCCGAGCTTCGAGGCGCCGAAGGGGACCTGAGCGGCGTGACAGACTTACAAGGCATGGTCGCAGCCGAACCGATCTTGGGCGCCGCGCGCGCGGAATTGGAAACCCTGCAGCTGAAGCGCCTGCGGGCGACGCTGCAGCACGCCTATGCCAACAATGCGGGTTACCGCCGCAAATTCGACGCCGCAGGCGTGGAACCTTCGGACCTGCGCTCGCTCGACGATCTTGCGAGGTTTCCGTTCACCACCAAGGACGACTTGAGAGAGGCATATCCATTCGGATTTTTTTGCGTGCCGATGGAACGCGTGGCGCGCGTGCACGCCTCCTCCGGGACCACCGGCAAGGCCACGGTGGTGGGATATACCCACAACGACATCGCAATGTGGAGCGGTCTCGTGGCGCGATCGATCCGGGCGGCGGGCGGCCGCGCCGGCATGAAAGTTCACGTCGCCTACGGCTATGGACTGTTTACCGGCGGCTTGGGAGCGCACTACGGCGCCGAGGCGGCGGGATGCACTGTGATTCCCATGTCCGGGGGGCAGACCGAAAGGCAAGTGCAGCTGATCCGTGATTTCGCACCCGAGATCATCATGGTCACGCCGAGCTACATGCTTGCAATCCTCGATGAGTTCGAGCGCCAGGGCGTGGACCCGCGCTCGACCAGCTTAAAGGTGGGCATCTTCGGCGCCGAGCCATGGGGAGAAGGCATGCGCGCCGAAATCGAAAATGCCTTCCGGATCGACGCCTGCGACATTTACGGCCTGTCGGAGGTGATGGGTCCGGGGGTCGCGCAAGAATTCGCCGCGACCAAGGATGGCGCAACGATCTGGGAGGATCACTTCCTTCCCGAGATCGTGAATCCGAACAGCGGCGAGCGCCTGGCGGACGGGGAGGAAGGCGAACTGGTGTTCACGTCGCTCACCAAGGAAGCCATGCCGGTGATCCGGTACCGCACGCGCGATCTGACGCGGCTTCTGCCGGGAAGCCTCAGCGCCATGCGGCGCATGGCGAAGATCGGCGGGCGCTCCGATGACATGCTCATCATCCGCGGCGTCAATGTGTTCCCCTCGCAAATTGAAGAGATGATTCTTGGTTGCGCTGGATTGGCGCCGCACTACGAAATTGAAATCACCCGCCCGAACCGCCTCGATGAAATTCGCATTGCGGTGGAAGCGCGCGCCTGGCTCGGCGACGAGGCAAAGTCCACGGAGGCGGCGCTGTTGGCCTCCAAGCTCAAGAATCACATCGGCATCTCGGCGCGGATTCACGTCGCAGCCGCAGGCTCGCTGCCGCGCTCTTCCGGCAAAGCGGTGCGGGTGCGCGATCGGCGCTGAGGCGGGCGATCGAGCTGCGGCGCGGGCGCTGCGCGGCGGAGCGGTCATGGCGCGGCGGCGCCGGCACTTCACGCGACGTCAGCGCTGCGGCGGAATCGAGTAAGTGCCCACCGCGTGCGCAACCATTTCCTCGTCGCGGTCCGAGTAAAGAGCCACTTCGCCCACGACCAAGATTCGCCCCACTTTGATCAACTTGCACACGCCCACGATGGGATTGCGCGGCGAGGGCCTACGCAGAAAATTGATGTTCAGGTTGGTGGTCACGGCCAAAGGCACCAGGCCGACCGTGGCGAGTACCGCGACGTAGAGCGCCACGTCGGCCACGGTCATGAGCAATGGACCCGACACCGTGCCGCCCGGACGCAATTGCGCAGGTCCGACCGGATGAGAAACCGTCGCCGAGCGTTCGCCGGCCTCCTCGACCACGCATTGGCTTTGCGGAAATTCCCGCGCCAGCAACTCGACGATCTGCGCCTTGGTCGGCATGTAACCTCGCAAAAATGGGGTCTCACGCGGGAAGGTAACTTATCTCGGCAACGCCGAATAGCCTCGCGGTTTTTTGGGAGGAAACGCCCTGAGGGTGCAGCGCTTTTTGCCGCACTTGGAACAACGCATGCGCTTGGCCACGTCCGCGAGCCGCGCATCCCAGCCGCACAAGCGGCCGAGCGTCAGCGGTTCCGCTTTGCGTTCATGTCCGCATTCCGCGCACTTCATCACCAAGGTGTACTGGCCGAATTCGTCGCTCAGTCGGTCGATGTGAAAGCCTGCGGACATGGGCGGGATTGTTGCCGCGCGGCCTGGGCCGCGTCCATCCAGTTGCACGCGGACGCCGACACTGTATGGACGCTACGGATTCGCGTTGGCGTCCCGCGGCGGCGCAAAATTTTCAGGGCTTGTTCAGGGCATCGAGCAGCGCGTGCTCGAAGGCGCTCACCGCCGCGCGGTTGCCGTCCGCTTGCCTCGCAGCTCGACGGATCGATTCACGCCGCGCGGCCCGCTGCGCGGGAGCGCGGGACTCCTGCGCCCCAAGAGCGGCGATCTGCAAATACTGCTCGGCGGATGCGGCGATCCCATCCGTCATGCCGATCTGCCGCAGCAGACCGGCCGCCAAGCGTTGCCGCAGAAATTCTCCTTCCAGGGTGACGATGGGAATTCCGCGATGCACCGCCTGCCAGGCGGTGGTATAGCCGGAAAATGCGGGGCAATCCAGGAACACATCCATGTCGTCCAAGAAACCGGCGAATTGCTCGCGCGACAGCCAGGGCATCACGCGCAAGTGAGCATCCGGATCGAGCCCTGCGGTACGGAAGGCGGCCGCCAGCCGATTGTGCAGCCTCGCCGTCGCCCAATACAGCTTTTTTGGCGCGGCCAACCAGAACTCACTGGGCCCGACCGCCTTGGCTATGCGCGTCAGTAGGACATCGTCCGCCGGATCGAATTTGATCGGCTGCTGGCACAGCGCGAAGCGCACGCAATCAGCTTGCCGAGCTGGACCGTCCCATGGCTGCGACTGAACGGGCGCCAAGTCGGTGCAAACGCCGGTTCCCGGCAGGCGTACGAGTTTTTCGCGGTAGTGACGTTCCGCCCCAGTCCCTTCGAGTAGTTCTCCGGACACGTACAAATCGATGCTGGTCAAGCCGGTGGTCACCGGATGTCCCCACCCGGCAACCTGCAGCGGCGCCAAGCGCAAAGCTGCGAGCGCACAGGTGGCGGCATCCATCCCCACCTCGGGATAGAACATCACGTCAGGCCGATCAGCCGCGACTTCCTCGAGCCATGCTCGGATCGAGCGAGGGCCCTGCACGAAGCGATCGACGCAGCCTTTCGCCCAGTCTGTTTCCTGATCGGTCATCGAGCCGGTGTGATACAGAACGACGTCGAACCGCCGCCGATCCAAGTGCGCCACGATTCCCCGCAGCACCACGTCCCAGACCGCGTGTTGCCGCACGTGGCCGCTCACCACGGCGATGCGAACGCGCTCGCGCGGCGGCCGAGCGCCCTCACCCGCCGCGACACCGCGTTGCCAATGAGCCGCCGCCTCGGCGCAGACCAAGTCGCCGTAGCGCGCCAGCAGCGCCGTGACATCGGCAGGCCTGTAGGCCAGATAAAACGGCTGGCTGGCGCCCACCGCCTTTCCCAGCTTTCCCGGATTGGCGCCGCTCCACGCGGTGAGCTCCTCCAGAGAGCGCGCGAAATTCTCCAGCGCCGCCGATGCTGTCCGCAACGGTGTCTGCAAATACCGGGATCGCCGCCGTGGTCAGGCCCAATCTTGCTTCGGCATTGTCCCGATCGAGGATCAGCGCCCGCTGGTAGCAGGCTGCCGCTTCGGCCGACTGGCCTTGTTCCCGGAGTGCATTACCGAGGTTGTTGTGCGCCTCGGCGTAGGCCGGTTTGTGGGTCAAGGCGCGCCGATAAGAGGCCACGGCCGCATCGACATCGCCCTGCTCGAAGAGTACGAGCCCGAGGTTGTTGTGAGCCTCCGCGTAGTTCGGCTTGTGAATCAGCGCCCGTGCATGGGAAGCCGCCGCTTCCGTAAACTTGCCCTGGGCCAGCAGCACATTGCCTAAATTGCTGTGCACCTCGGCGTAGTTTGGCCGGTAGCGCAGCGCCCGCTCGTAGCAGGCCACCGCCTCCTCCAGCCTGCCCTGCGCTTGCAGGGTATTGCCGAGGTTGCCATGCGCCTCGACGTAATCCGGCTTATGGCTCAATGCCCGCCGATACGCGGCGGCCGCCTCCTCCAAGCGGCCCTGCGCCTGCAGCACCAGCGCCAAATTGAAAAGCGCGCCGACGTGATCGGGTTTCTGGGCCAAGGTCGCCGCATAGGAAGCCGCCGCCGCCTGCAGCTTGCCCTGTGCCTTGAGCGCATTGCCGAGGTTGTTGTGGAAGGCGGGAACACGGCCATTCTGCGCAATCGCCCGGCCGATCAGATCCACCGCCATGTCATTGCGGCCGTTCTGATGGGCGAGAACTCCCAGAAAATGCAGGGCATCCGCATGGCGCGGATCGGTCTGCAGAACCTGCTGGTAAAGCCGCTCCGCTTCATCGAGCCTGCCGGCCTGATGATGCCTCAGGGCGGCTTCGAATACCGCTTGAACACCCGGCGACGCTTCTTGACTCAAATCTCCTCCCGATCGGCAGCCCCGCAGGCCGCTATTGAGATGCAAGCCGGATGCGATGATAAATCGATCCACGGCGCGTGGCGGTTTTCGTGATGCTCGTCATGACAAACAACCGGGTCTGGCGCGCAGAATCATGAATTGGGTGCGCATGCTTTCATGTTACTTTGAGCCGCACCGGTCCTCCAAAAGACGGAGAAAAATATGACATTGCGCGCTGTCCTTGCCCTGTGCCTCCTGACCCAAGCATTGGCAGCTTGCCACGGGTCTGAAGGCTGCGGTCGGTGCATCAACACCACCGTCAACTTGAAGGGAAGCGTCAGCGGTTTGGTGGGCTTCAGGCTGGCGCTGCAAAACGGTACGACCGCGCTCAGCATACCCCTCAACGGCTCCGACGCGAACGGCGGCCAGACATTCGGCACCTCAACTTCGGACACCGCCTACAGCATTACCGTCAAGACTCAGCCCACCAATCCGTCGCAGACCTGCGTTGTGGCGAACGGCGCGGGAACGACCGGAACCACCGATGTCACCAACATCGCCGTGACCTGCACGACGAACCCGCCGCGCTTTTTGTATGTCGTCAATCGCGGCTCCGGCAATGTCTCGGGCTATACCATCGACCCGGTGGCCGGCGGTTTGACTCCGATCGCCGGCTCGCCGTTCGCGGCCGGCGGCAATCCGGTGGCCATCGCGGTGGACCCCACCGGTGCCTACGCCTACGTCGTCAATCAACTGAGCGCGACCGTCTCAGCCTTCACGATCGATCGTACGACCGGCGCATTGACGGCCGCCGGCGCGGCGCCGATCGGCACCGGCTCGAGTCCGACGTCGGTGGCCATCGATCCATCGAGTTCTTACGTGTACGTCACGGGCGGCGGCAACAGCGGCACTGTTTCGACCTACACCATCGCCGCGGGGACCGGCGTGCTCACCGCCGTGGCCGGATCGCTCGCCGCGACCGGCCGATTGCCCTCCGCGGCGAGCGTCGATCCGTTGGGCCAGTTTCTCTACGTTGCCAATTCATTGGACGGCACGCTATCGGCATTTTCGATCTCCTCCGGCAACGGCACGCTCACTTTGGCGCCCAATTCGCCTTTCCCCTGCGGCGCAAGCCCGAACGCCTTGGCGTTCGACCCCACCGGCAGCAATCTCTATGTAGCCAATTCCGCGGCGAACACGCTGACCGGGATCAACGGCCTTCCTCCGAGCGCGGCCGCGCCGCCGGGCGCGATCAGCGGTTCGCCGTTCGCGACGGGGATCGCGCCTTTTTCCATCGCCGTCGATCCGGTCGTGAACACCGTCTATGTCGCCGATCAGGGCGCGAACACCCTGTCGGGTTTCAAAATCGGCGCGCGGCGGCACGCTCACGCCATTGGCCGGAACGCCATATGCCGCGGGCATGCAGCCTTCCGCGGTGGTGGTCGATCCCACGAGTCTGTTCGTCTATGCGGCCAACTCGAACGACAATACGGTGTCCGCGTACCCGCTCGATCCCAAAACCGGCAGCCTGACGCCGCAGAGCGGCTCGCCGTTCGGCACCGGATTGATCCCGGTCGCGATGGCGATCAGCGACTAACCTGCTTGAATTGGGGATGCGCGAGAATCGCCTCGCGCCACGCTTCATCCTGCTCGCTGCTGCCGAAGGGAACTTGCGCGTCGCTGCGCGCCCACTTCGCCAGCCATTCCTGCCCGAGCAGCTCGCGGCCGTGGTTGGCGGCCGCCGCGCGCGCCGACAGACCGATGGTGGTCTCGCCCTTGGGACCGGTGGCGCACCCCTTGGCAACATAGAAGCCGGCCGCCAGCATCGCGGCGCGGACGCTGGTGGAAAAAGTGTAGGTGTAAAGCTCAGTGGGCTTATCCGCACAGGCCTGCGCCAGTTCGCGAAATGCGTTCAAGGTCCACAAGGCACTGTCGGTCTTGAACGAGAACGGGTCGAAGAAAATGATGTCCGGCGGGGGCGCCTCGAACTTGCGTACCGCGAAGTCCCCGTTGAGCAACAGCCATTGAATCGAGGCAGTCGGGCTGCTCCAGCGATTATCGCGGAGCAGGGCCCGCGGAGCGGCGTGGCGCAGATGCGTAAACCATCCTGGGTGATCGAGCGCGAGCTTCAGTGAATCCAAGTCACTCTCGAAACTGACGAGCATGAGCGGCCGCGCGACCCCAGGTCCTGAATTCTCGACCGCGTGGATTGCAGCCATCGCATTGGCGGCGGCGCCGAGTCCCACATCCCAGAGCACCAGCGGCTGCGCCGAGCCGCCCGGGGCAGCGGCGCGCGGCGCAGCCAGGCGCTCGATCAGGCGCGATTGCTCCACGTACAGAGATTGCGCTTCGCCCGAGGGATCGCCGCCCAAGTGCATCACTTCGCCGGAAACTGTGTCGCGAATGTACCCGACGCCTTCCTTCACGATCACCTCGTAGCGCCCGCGCTTGCGCCTGCGTTCGCGCAGCACCGCCTTGGTCACATGACGCGCCGGCTTGCCGTAGCTGTCGCGCGCGTCGAGCACGTCGCGCTGCGCCCGATAAAAGGCAAGCCAGGTGCCGGCGAGGATGTGTTCGCGCATGGTGCGCATCAGTTGCAGGTAAAAATGGATATTGTGCAGACTCAACAGCTGCCATCCGGTGGTTTCATGCACGCGCTGCAAATGAAACAGGTAGGCGATCGAGTAGGTCCTGCAGGTGTAGCACTGGCAAGCGGGATCGATCGGGCCCGCCATGCCGCGATACGCGGCGCGCCGCAGATCGCGCCTGCCCAGGCTGGTGAAAGCCACGCCCTGCTTGGCGAGCGAGGTCGGCAGAATGCAGTCGAACATGTCGACGCCCCGATGCACGGCTTCGAGCAAATCGCGCGTGGTCCCCACGCCCATCAGGTATCGCGGACTGTTGCGGCGGCAGCAATTCGGTGACGGTGGCGGTGCAGTCTTCGCGCTGCGCGCTGCTCTCGCCCACGGCGAGGCCGCCGATGGCATAGCCGTCGAAGGGCATCTGCGCGATGATCCGCGCGCTTTCGCCGCGCAGATCCGCGTAGCTCGCTCCCTGCACGATGCCGAACAGCGCCTGCGGAGAATCGCCGCGCGCCGCGAGGCTGCGCTGCGCCCAGCGATGCGTGAGCTGCATGGCGCTGCGTGCCGCCGGGTAATCGACGGTCGCGGGCACGCATTGATCGAGCGCCATCATGATATCCGCGCCGATGATTTTTTGCGCCTCGATGCTGCGTTCCGGACTCAGGCGAATCAGCGTGCCGTCGGTGTAGCTGGTGAACTCCGCATGTTCCTCGCACAACGTGCGGCTGCCGGGCAGAGAGAAGATTTGGTAGCCGCCGGAATCGGTCAGCACCGCCCGCGGCCAGTTCATGAACCCATGGATGCCGCCGAATTTCTCGAAAATCTCCAGACCCGGCCGCAATAGAAGATGGTACGTGTTGGCGAGCAGGACTTGAGCGCCGCATTCCAGAAGATCCTCGCGGCGCTGCGAGCGCACCGCCGCATGCGTCCCCACGGGCATGAAGGTCGGCGTGAGCACTTCGTGGTGCCGCGTGGTGAAGCGCGCGGCACGGGCGCTCGAATTTCCGGCCGTGGCTTCGAGCGTGAAATGCAACCGCCCGGCGGCGGCCGTCACTTTACCGCGAGCTTCGCGGATGACACCACGCGTCTGACATGATCGAACTCGGGCCTCGCGGACTGTGAGCCGTTGCCGGTAACCTTGAGCAAGGTGGCATAGTACTGCTGTGCTTGCGGCGCATCCCCGATTTCTTCGGCCGCTTTGCCGGCATTGAAAAGCCCATTGAAGCGATTCGGGCTCAACGCGAGGGCCCTCTGGTACTCGGGCAGCGCATCTTGCGGACGGCCCAGCTCGAGCAAAATGTCGGCGAGCATTTCGCGCGCGGGGATATCGACCTCGCCCTGACCCACTTTGTCCTGCAGATCCGCGGCTTCCCGCATGCGCTCGAGCGCATCGGCTGCCTTGTCGTCCGCGAACGCGATCCACGCCAGCATTTCGCCGCGCTGGATGCGAGCGCCCGTCGATTCTGCAAAATAGGCATGCCTTCCGTGCTTGATCTTTGCCATCAACGCGTCGTAGTCGGCCAGGTCCGCTTGCGCCTGCTGCGGCTGCGTGCAGATGGCCGGCTGCCACCGCGCGGGCCCAATAGGTCAGGGTCTGAGATTCCGGAGGCGCACCCGCCACCGCCTGCAGCGCGGCCGCCGCCTTCCAGTCGCGCAATTCCAAGTGGTAGAATGATCGGCAGTTTGGTGCGGTAGTAGGGAAACATGCCCGTCATGTAGTGTTCGCCCATGTCCGACATGGTTTCGAAGTGCGCAATCGCCGCGGCGGAATCGTCGAGTACCGCCTTGGCTCGAGCCTCCTGGCCGCTCTGCAGGTAGGCGTACACCAAAAAATCGTCGGCATGGAACTGGTCCATCGCGCCGCTTTGTCCTCTGCTTTCGGCGGCGTGCGATGCGGCCACCGAGGCGACGTTGGCGTCGATGTCGGCCTGCCACATGCCCAAACGCGCGAAAATATGGCCCGGCATGTGCACCGCGTGCGGCGCGGAGGCCGCGATTTCGCCGTAGTGCTTGGCGGCCGCAAGGCCATCCCGCGCCAGCGCGGGCGTATCGCAGGCATGGATGATGTAATGCACCACGCCGGGATGATCCGGATATTGCGCGAACAGCGGCGTCAGCACCGCGAGCGCCTTGCGATTCAACGTCAAGCTGTCATCGTTGGGCGCCTGCGACGCCAAGAGCGCCAGCGCGTAGAACGCGCCCGCATCGGTATCTTTGGGGTAATCGCGATAGAGCTTGCCCATGGCGGCGGCATAAGTCTCGACGCGCGCCTGATAGTCGAGCGGGCCTGGCTTATAAAAGTCGCTCAGATGCCGCCACGTATGCGCGTTCGCGCGCACTGTTCGCCGGGCGCGCCTGCGCCGATTGCATTTCTCGCCACCCCTTGGCGAGCGTGCCATCGTCAGGCCGGTCCCAGATTTGATGATACAAGCTCATCGCGACGCCCCAGTGAGCCATCGCACAGGAAGGATCTTGCTTCGCGATGTCTTCGAATTGACGCTGCGCTTCTTGGTACCAAAAGTCGTGCAGCAGCGCGACGCCGCGAACAAAAGAGCCTCGAACGGCCGGGGCGCAACTCACCTCGAAGGAAACGGTTCCGAGACGCTCGGAGGCCTTCGCCGCGGGCAGCGTTGCGGGCAGCGCCAGCAGGGAGAAGGCCAACAAATGGAGTGTTTTCATGGGGCGGATTGTAAGATGGATTGGCGGCCAGAAATACCCGGTCTACGTAAAATCTGGAGACCAATACAGGTTAAAGTAGGCCCCCATAACGAGCGCCCCGCATGTCCACCGAGCCTTCAAAATTCGACCGGCTGCCGAAAACCCTCAAGGGCCTCCGGGCATTCAGCGCCGGCAAGGGAATCTTGCTGCTGCTGATCGGTGGCTTGCTTTACGTGGGGCACACCGCATTCATTCCGGTGGCGCTCGCCATGCTGGCCGGTCTCATTTTGTCGAGTCCGGTGGAAGCGCTGTTCCGCCTCGGGCTGCCGCGAAGCCTCGGTGCCGTCTTGATTCTGGTCGCGGCGCTCGCGGCGGTGGGGGGATTGGTGGCGCTCATCTGGACGCCCAGCCAGGAATGGTATGCGTCGGCCCCGCACACCCTCTCGGTGATTCAACGCAAATTCACGCCGGTGGCGCGGCTCATGAGCCACATCGAGCAGCTGACCGACCGGGCCGGAAAGGTCGGCGCACCCAGTTCCAATGAACCCACGGCGGTGGCCGCACCGCAAGAGAGCACCTCGCGGATTCTGCTCTCGACGGTGCGCGATGCGGCAATCGGTTTGGCAACGTTCGTCATCATTACCCTGTTTCTTCTGGCAGGCGGACCGCCGATGGTCGCGCGCATGACCGCGGCTTTTTTCGACCATCTCAAAGCCCATCATGTGCAAGGCTATATCGAAAAAGTGCGCGCGGAGGTGGGTCAATTCTATGTCACCACGGCATTCATCAATCTAGGGTTGGGGATCGCGACCACGCTGGTCATGATGGGCTGGGGAATGCCGACGCCCTACCTGTGGGGCGCCGTCGCAGCGCTGTTGAATTTCATTCCCTATGCCGGCGCCACTACCACGCTGCTGGTGGTGACCCTGGTCGCCATCGTCTCGTTCGATGGACTGGGGCACGCGGTCGGGGTCGCCTTGAGCTACCTGGGGCTGTCGGTGATCGAAGGCCAGATCGTGCAGCCGCTGCTGGTGGGCCGGCGGCTGGATGTGAACCCGCTGCTGATATTCCTGGGCCTGTGGTTCGGAGGGGTCTTCTGGGGAATCGCCGGCGTGATACTCGCCACGCCCATTCTTGTGGCGTTGAAGGTGATCGCTCAAAATGCGCATCATGGTGAATCGATGATGCAGTTCCTGGGTCCGAACGACCCGGCGCCGGCGCGGATCGAAAAACTGCGCAAGGCCGCCAAAAGTTCCTGATGCCCAATTATATGCGCCAGCTGCGTTTTTCCCGCGGTCTGTGGCTCGCGCTGGCGCTCGCCGCGCCGCTCGCTTGCCGGGCGCAGCAGCACCTGCGCGACAAGGAAATTCACGACGCGGACACCCTGGCCTGGTGGCATACCACCGTTGCTTTGTCCGACGACGCCATGCAAGGCCGGGATACCGGATCGGCGGCCTTCCAGCGCGCGGCCGACTACGTCGCAAACCGCTTCAAGGCGGCGGGGCTTGCGCCCGCGGGCGAGAACGGCGGCTATTTTCAGAGCGTGCCGATGCACGAGACCGACGTCGTGCCCGAGGGCACGAGTTTCACGCTCATCGGCGCGCACGGCGCGGAGATTGCGCTCACGTTTCTGCAGCAAATCACGATTGCGGCGGCCGACAATCTCGCGCCGGAGTACCAGGCTCCACTGGCATTTCGCGGCTATTGCAGCAAGGACGCCATGACGGACATCGCCGGCAAATTCGTCGTCTGCTTCGGCACGCAACGCGCAGGCCTGCCCAACGGTTCGATGCGCGCGGCCAATGCGCGCGAGGGCGGCGCGCTCGGCCTCATCAGCGTCGATGATCCTTATTTTACGATCGAGCCGCCGCGCTGGCCCTACGCTTACGCGCGCAGCGTCACGCTGCGCACGGCTCAGGCTGAGAAGGCACCTGCGTCTCCATTACCGAGCATGCGGCTGAGCGCGCAGGCCTTTGCCACCGTGCTCGCCGGCAGCGGCCAGGATGCCGACGCGATTCTCAAGGCGGGCGGCGCGAAGCAGCCGCTGCCGAATTTCGAGATTCCGCGCAGCCTGCGCGTGCGGGTGCACGTGACGCGGCGCGACATCAGCTCTGCCAATGTTCTCGGCGCACTTGCCGGCAGCGATGCCAAGCTGAGAAGCGAGTATGTCGTCATCGCCGCGCATCTCGACGGCTACGGGTATGGCACTCCGGTCAAGGGCGACAACCTCTACAACGGCACTCTCGATGACGCGGCTTACGTTGCGCTGCTGATCCAAGCCGCCGACGACCTCAAGGCGCATCGCTTGCCCGCGCCCAAGCGCAGCATTCTCTTCATCGCCTTCACCGGCGAGGAAAAAGGTCTGCTCGGCTCGCGTTGGTTCGTGCAGCATCCCACGGTGCCGGCCGCGCAACTCGCGGCTGACATCAATCTCGATCAGCTGCGGCCGCTGTTTCCCCTGAGAATCTTGACCGCGGAGGCGCTCAGCGATACCACCCTCGGCGCAACCGCGCGCGCCGTGGCTGCGCCGATGCACATCGAGGTCCGCCCGGACCTGGAACCGGAGCGCAACCTGCTGGCGCGCGCCGATCAGTATCCGTTTCTGGGCATTCATGTGCCGGCGATCAGCTTCATCTTCGGCTACGATCCGAACACGGAGGCGGAGAAGCGCTACCGCGAGTGGTATCAGACGCGCTATCACCGGCCGCAGGATGACATTACCCAACCCATGGATTTCGCGGCCGCGGCGAAATTCAACACGTTTTTCTACCGCTTGACCCTCACCATCGCCAATGACGCGAGCCGTCCGGCGATCTATCCCACGAGCTCATTCGCCGCGAACAAACACTAGGTCCTCGCCTTCGCGGCGATCGACAAAATCGATGATTTTATTGTTGACATCGCGCCGGAATATTTTTCGATCGCGCGGGTGCCCGGGCACGAAGAACACATCGGCCGATTCCTGCGCCAGGGCCACGCTCGGCAATCCCAGGCGCTCGCCGATGAGATGATCGCCCTCGCGCCGGATGACGTAGGAGAGATCGGGCGCCGCGCGATAGCGGCCTTCATACTCGGCCAGCAGTTTCGGCGCTGTTCGGATGGCCGGCGGATCCTTGGGCACGACATAGACATGCACCAACGCGAGGCGCCAGTCCGCGCCCTCTTTGACCCAGGTCTCGGTCATGAGGTAGCCGGCTTGCAGCGGGATGCCGTGAAAGCTTTCGCGCTCATCGTCCTTGTGAACCACCAGCGCCACCGCGCCGTGGATTTTGGCTTGGTAATCGACGATGAAAATGTGTCCGCTCGAGCCGGCCGGCAGCGGTTTCAAGGCGGCAAGGAATTGTGCGCGGTTCATGACCGTGCCGTTTTCGTCCACGTAGGTGGCATCCCGGGCGAGCAGGCGCTCCCAAACGGTTTTATCGCCCGGCGCAATGGCATCGAGCAGCGCCTGGTCATTCATCCGCAACTGCGTCTGCACGGATGCAAGAGCCGGATCCGCCGCGGCGGTCCGCAGCGCGGCGATGACTAGAAAGGCGCAGAGCATTCGTCGATCATACCGCCATCATGCCGGTCACTTCACGCATCCCCGCCCGCGCTGCGACTTTCGTGGCCGGCTATCTCATCCTGTGGGGCGCGGCGACCGCCTACCTCGCCGCCAAAGGCGCCGATTGGACGCTGCCGACGATTTCGCTCGCCGTATTCGGGGTTGCATTGCCCCTATTGAGCTTGCCGCTGACCGCCAAAGCGAAGCCGCCGAGAATCGCGGTCCGCAGGCCGGCGCTGGAGCTATGGGCCATCCTGGGTTTCCTGGCCTTCTATGCGGTTGCTTTTCTCGGCTGGGGGATGAGCGCCACCCGCGCGGCGCTGCCCCCGGGACGCGAGCAGGAATTGCTGGTGCTGGCGGTCAAGCTGCTGATGCATGTGGCAGCACCGGCGCTCATCTTGGCGGCGCTCGGCGCCAAACTGGCGCCGCTTTTCGGTCTCGGCGTTGGACGGCCGGGATTTTGGCCGCCGCTGCTGGTGCTGGGCGCGATTATTCTGGGGTTGCTGTGCCGGGTGTCGCCGGCGCTGACTGAAATCAGCGCACTGCACGCGTCGGCCGCGACTCTGGTGTGGGCCGCGCCCGCATCATTTCTGTGGCTGGCCGTCGAGGCCGGCCTTTGCGAAGAATTCCTGTTTCGTGCGGTGCTGCAGACCCGCTTGGCGGCCGTTTTGAAAACCGAGACGGGGGCGGTGGTCGGGGGCGCCGTGCTGTTCGCGTTGGCGCACGTACCGGGCCTGTATTTGCGCGGACATCCGGGCGTCGACGGCTATTCGAGCGATCCTGTTCAGGTGATTGCCTTTACCGTTGCAGCGCTCTCGCCGGTTGCGGTGCTGTTCGGCACACTGTGGGCGAGAACCCGCAGCCTATTGCTGATTGTCCTACTGCATGCGGCGGTGGACGTGCTGCCGAATCTGTCCGATTTCGTGCGAACCTGGGCGTGTTGAATCGATCCGTGCGCTTTTGGCGGCGCTGTCGGGCGGCGCATAATCGCGATGCCGCCGCGCGCGGCAGCATTCGCCTGGAGATCCTATGACCGACCCCTCGAAAGATCCCGCCGCGCCGGCGCCGTCAAATTCGCGCCCGCTGCCCCGCATCCCCTATCCGGTGGTCCTCGAGGGCCAGCCCGCTTTGGTCACCGGCGCCAATTCCGGTATCGGGAGAGCCGTCGCCCTGGGGTTGGCCCAGGCGGGTGCCGACGTGGTCGTCAACTATGTGACCAACCCCCCGGATGCCGAAGCCGTCGCCCATGAGATTGAAGCCATGGGTCGGCGCGCAATTGCGATCAAGGCGGACGTCAGCAACGAAGACGAAGTCAACGCCATGTTCGCGAAAGCGATCGATTATTTCGGCACGCTGCATGTGGTGGTCAGCAACGCGGGCCTGCAGCGCGATGCACCCTTCGACGAGATGACCCTGCAGCAATGGAACACCGTGATCGGCGTCAACCTCACGGGCCAGTTCCTATGTACCAGGGCGGCCACTCGAGAGTTCAAACGCCGTCCGATCGACGAGAAAATTTCGGTCGCGGCGGGAAAAATCTTGTGCATGAGTTCGGTGCATCAAGTCATTCCCTGGGCCGGGCACGCCAACTACGCGGCCTCCAAGGGCGGCATCGACATGCTGATGCGAAGCATTGCGCAAGAACTCGCGCCCCACCGCATTCGCGTCAATAGCATCGCCCCCGGTGCGATCCGCACGCCCATCAATACCGCGGCGTGGAGCACGGAGGCGGCCTATCAGGATTTGATGACGCTGATTCCGTACAAGCGCATCGGAGAACCCGACGACATCGCGCGCGCCGCGGTATGGCTGGCCTCCGATGCGGCGGATTACGTGACCGGCGCGACGCTGTTCGTGGACGGCGGCATGACCTTGTTTCCGGGGTTTGCGACCGGCGGCTGACCATAAGCTGCACCATGACCGACCAATATGACGTGATCATCGTGGGCTCAGGCCCGGGCGGGGCAACCATGGCGTGGCGCCTCGCGCAAACCGGCAAGCGGGTCTTGCTGCTGGAACGCGGCGATTATCTGCCGCGCGAGCGCGAGAACTGGGACACCAAAGCGGTCTTCGTCGATGCCCGCTATCAGGCCTCCGAAACCTGGTACGGCGCCGATGGAAGCTCGTTCCATCCGGGCCTGCATTACTTCGTGGGCGGCAACAGCAAAGTGTACGGGGCCGTGCTGTTGCGGCTGCGCGAAAAGGACTTCGGCGAGATCCGGCATCCGGATGGCATCTCGCCGGCGTGGCCGCTCGAATACGACGCCTTTGAGCCGTATTATCAGGCTGCCGAAGAGCTCTACCACGTGCACGGATTGCGGGGCGAGGATCCCACGGAACCGCCCGCGCGTAAGGGGTATGCGTATCCGCCCGTTTCGCACGAACCGCGCATTCAGCAGCTCTTCGATGGCCTCAAACGCGAAGGCCACTTCCCCTTCCATCTGCCGGTGGGAATCTTGCTGGATGAGCACAATGGGCTTGCGCTGCCGCATTCACCCTGCATCCGCTGCAACGCCTTTGACGGCTATCCCTGTTTGACCAACGGCAAGGCGGATGCCCAGATCATTTGCGTGGATCCTGCGTTGCTCGCGTACCCGAACCTGACTCTGATGACAAACAGTTACGTGGAGAAGCTCGGCACGGACAGCCGCGGCCAGCGCATCCGCGGCGTCGAAGTGATTCGAAACGGCGAGCGCACGACCTATCGGGCGGACATCGTGGTAGTCGCATGCGGAGCGCTGTCCTCGGCGCTGCTCATGTTTCGATCCGCGAGCGCGGATCATCCCACGGGTCTTGCCAATGCATCGGGCCTGGTCGGGCGAAATTATATGCGCCACAACAATTCGGTGCTGATGGCGGTGTCCAAGGTGCCGAATCCAACCAAGTTCCAGAAGACCTTGGGGCTGAATGACTTTTATTTCGGCGCCGCAGATTGGGATTTTCCGCTCGGACACATTCAGATGGTGGGAAAATCGGATGGCGCCGCATTACGCGGCGAGGGCTTGCCCGCCTTCCTGCAATGGTTTCCGGAAAAGCCGTTCGACTGGATCGCCGAGCACTCGCTGGACTTTTGGTTGACCTCCGAGGATTTGCCGCTCGCGACCAATCGCATTTACTACGAGGGCGAGAAAGTACGGCTCGACTTGACGGCAACCAACGGCGAAGCCCACGAACGCTTGAAGAGCAAATTGCGCGGGTTGTGCGACAAGATCGACTTGCATCCGCACCTTTTCGAGCGCTCGTTGTACCTGGGGCAAAATATTCCGATCGGCGGAACGGCGCATCAGGCGGGCACCCTGGTGTTTGGCGCCGACCCGGCGGCATCGGTACTCGATACCGATTGCAGAGCGCACGGAATCGACAACTTGTACGTGACCGACGCGAGCTTCTTCCCGTCCATCGGCGCTGTGAATCCGACTCTCACCATCATCGCCAACGCGCTGCGTGTCGGGGATATCATCGCGCGCCGCCTCGGCGCAGCCGCCGCATAAAGCGAACTCGCGCCTCAAAATTTCGCGATCAGCGCCACGCCGCTGACCAAGAGCAGACAGCCGACGACCCGCCACAGGTTCACGGTGTGCTGGGCGAAACCCAGCCAGCCGAAATGGTCGCACAAAACCGCGAACAGCAATTGCCCGGTGACCACCAACCCGACCAATGCGGCCGCGCCCAATTTGGGCGCGAGCAAGATGTTGCCGGTCAAATAAATCGTGCCGAGCACGCCGCCGGCAAGCCATATCCACCAGGGCACGGCCGCTGCCGTAGCAGCCGCGGGCAGCGGCTTGTGCACGAGGAGAAGCAGCGCGCCGGTGGTTGCGACGCCGATGAGCATGTTCACCGCGGCGGGTATGTAGGAGTCGCCGAGCAGCTTTCCGAGAAGCGCATTGCTGCCGATTTGCGCGGTTAGAACGACGCCGCACAGCAGCGCGAAAAAGCCGAACAGTAAGCTCATGAAACAGCCCTCCGATCAAAGTTCGAGCGTCGCCCTGATGAGCAAGTGGTGTCCATCGGGATCGAAGATCAGCGCGTCGGCCGGATCCGCTGAAGGCGCGCGGACGCGCTGGAAAATGAGCCGGGTCGCGCCGATATCGTTGCTTCGAATGGAGGCTGTGCGTCCGACCGCCATTGCGGTAACACAAAAGTTCGACGTGCGGCGTGGGGGACGGCGGCGACAAAGCGATGACATCGAGCTGCGGCGCCGGAATTCCATCCAGGCATTGCTGCTCGATACCGTGATTGAATGATCGGGCGCTTACCTCGAGGCCGATATTGCGATAGAAGTCGATGCTGCGGACGGCGTTCGCGCAGCTTACCGCCGAGTGATCGACGCCCAGGAATAAACGCCCGCCCGGCTGCCGGCTCCAAGGTTCGGGTGCGTGGTTTCGAGGAAAACTCAATAACTCCAGCGGGTGGCCATCGGGATCGCGGAATTTGAAAGCCTTGACGCCGCCCGAGCTCGCCGGCAGCTGCTGCGGTCCGGCGGAGGAGATGGCCGACCATCCCGAAACGGACGACAAGCGTGAATAAGCGGCGTCCATGTCGCCGACCACGATCGCGAAGTGCTGGAACTCATTGTCGAACGGCGACAGGTCCGGCAGGTAAGGATTGCCCGGATGGTCGAACGCGAGAATTTCGATCGGGGAAACACCGAGCATCAACGTCACGGAGGTCGCTGCGCCGCTGACGCCCATCAACTGCTCGAAACCGGAACCCGAGCGGCGTTCCCGCGCCACCTCGCGGCAGTCAAAGGCAAGCACGAAGAAGCGCACGAGCCTATCGACATGTCGCGTCGTCAGGCCGAAGGCCGCCACACGCTGCACGCATGCCGCCGCTTTGGGGTGAGCCGGATTCAAGTCATTCGGGACTCGCGGCCGAATACGGATGGGTGGACCCGAGCGGATGAGCCCATAACTCTGCGATGCCCGATCCGTTTGCGCCGGTCGCCAGCAATAGGAAGCCGCCCGCCACCGCCAGATTTTTAAGAAAATCCCAAAAGACGTCGCGCGCCGCGCTGCGCCCCTTCAGCCGAAACTCGGAGGATTTCCAGAACTGCTTCCACATCAGCGCCGTCAATACGCAATAAGCCGCCATTATCAATGCCGCCAGCCGGTCCGCAAAGCCGCTGAGTATGGCCGCGGACATCGATACCTCGATGGCAAAGCCGGCAAGAATCAATAGTTTCGCGCTCCCGCGCCCCGCCGCGGCTTCAGAAGCCTGGGCGACGGCGTCCTTGAAGTTCAGGACTTTATCGAGCGCGCTGAACGGAAAGAACAACAGCACCAAGAGCAATCGCGCCAAGAAAACGATCCAGGAACTCATTTGCAGCAGCGCCGCGGGCGCTCGCAGGGCGATCCGAACTTCCGAACCTCTCGTCATTTCAGGGCGTCATGTCCGGGTTGTAGTAGTCGAGAAACACGATGAAATCCATCACCTCTTCCATGTCGCGGCCCACGTAGCGGATCGAGTGAGAGTCCGTACGCTCGACGGAACGCAGGTATGCCACGATTTCCGCCGAGGTGTAATTCTTGAATGAAATGTCCAAAGTGATGGGAGTCGCCAGAACATAGGGTTTGCGCTCGGCCCGATGGGCAACCGCCGCCAGCGCGCCCTGATAGATCCTGTCGCACGCCTCGGCCGGAGTGAGCGACTCGGCCGAGTGAAATCCCAGGCTCTTTTTGGTGATCACCGACTGCATTTGCCCCAGGCGCGCCGTGACCTCGCTGACCGCGACATCGTCCCCGGAGACGAATACGACCGGGACACCCATCGCGCCGGCATAGGCCGCATTCAATTCCGCCTCGGTGACAGGCGTGCCGTTCAGCGCGACGCGCGTAAAGTGCGCGCTCGAAATGGTGTGCGCCCGCACCCCCTTGGGATTGGTGGTGGAGGCGTGATAGCCGACGAACAGCGCGGCGGCAAAAGTGGAATCGAGGCCCGCCATCATTTCGCCATGCCGCGGCCACGATCGCACGATCCGGACGTCCTTCGGAAAGAGTTCGATCAAGAGACTCTCGCCGTTGCCGTGCGAATCGCTGACCACGACCTGCGTGGCGCCGGCCGCCTGGGCGCCGCGGACTGCGGCCACCGCTTCATCGGTCATGAAGCGGCGGAATCGCTCATACTCAAAACCGCCCGGAATCAGCTGATCTGCCGTGACGACGCCGGCGATGCCTTCCATATCCACTGAAATATAGACCTTGAGCGGGACGGGAGGCGCCTTCGAATTGGCCGCGCGCGCCCCGCCCGCCGCCGCGAAAACCAAGATCCCGATGAGCAACGCCGCAATCGCGCGCAGCTCTCGCCGTTCGAGAATGCGCAACCTTGAATTCACCGGATATGCGGACATTGAGAGAAGCCCCCTGCACATTGAATTGAGGCAGCCAGAGTGTCAGCGCGGTCGCCAAAAGGCAACCGCACCTCAAGGCCTCTCGCAGACCGGCAATCTGTGCTATGAATTGCGCCAATGCGTGCACTGATCCTGCGCTTGGCGCTCGCGGCGGGCCTGTCTCTCGGCTCGAGCAGCGGACTATTTGCGCAAGCAGCCGCGCCGCTCGAAGTGCTGGTGCTGGGATCCGGCGGACCGGGGGCCGCGGGACGCGCGGCATCGAGCTATCTGATCTTCGTCGACGGCGCTGCACGCATCCTCGTCGATGCGGGTCCCGGATCGTTCGCGCGCCTCGGCGAAGCCAAGGTCTCGCTCGCGGACACCGACGTCGTACTGCTCACTCACCTGCACATCGACCATGCCGCGGAACTCCCCGGGTTGTTCAAGGCGCGCGCGGTATCCAGTTCCGGACCGATCTCATTCAATGTGTGGGGTCCGTCGGGATCGAGAGGCGGCGGCGAAGACGCGTACTTTCCAGGCACGCGCGAATTTCTGCGCTTATTGTTCGGACCCAAGGGCGCCTTCGCCTACTTGAACGATTTCGCCGCGCCCATCACCCTGCATGGGCATGACATATCTGCGCCGGTCGACGTCGCGGCAGTGCGGGACAAAGCGGCGGCTCCGCTGCAAATTTTCAGGCGAGGCGGCTTGAGCATCACGGCGCTTGCGGGGCACCATGGCGATGCCCCCTCAGTGATCTACCGCATCGAGCACGCGGGCAAGAGCGTCACGTTCACGGGCGATATCGATGCCCAGGGCCTCCCTGCATTACGCCGCATCGCCAAATCCACAGACCTGTTGGTGTTCAACACCGTGGTCCTCGATCCGCCCGGCTCACCTGCCATTCTTTATACCCTGCACACCCCGCCGCGCGACATCGGACGGCTCGCGAAGGAGGTGGGGGCCGGCGCGCTGCTGCTGAGCCATATTTCGCCCGCCGTCGAAGAGTCGCAAAGGGCTGTCATGGACTCCATCCGCTCGAATTATGCGGGCAGCGTGACCTTCGCCACCGACGGCATGCGGGTACGGCCTTGAGTCAAATCCGCGCTTCCTGATCTTTGCTGCGCGTAAAGGCCAGGCAAACGGTTCGGGAGCGAACCGCGCCGCGGCTGCCGCTGCCGCGCAAGTGCGGCACGCGCCAAAACACGCGATTTTCGCGCCGCACCAGATGGCCGCGAACATGGTGCAGGCGCGGCGATTGGCGCCCGCTGCCCTTGCCCGCCGATTCCCCGGTGGATACGGCATCGAGAGAGGCATTGACTTCGATGTGATCGAGCAGCGGCGCACGGCCATTCGCCAGCCGTTTGCGATTGATGGCGGTACGCGAGACCGGCACCAGGCGGGTGGCATCTTTGGCGCTCAGCAGCAACAAGAACGCAAGCACGAAGGGTACATCCCAAGCAATGGAATCGATCGAATCCTTGATCAAGCGGCGTCTTGAAATCCGCATTGGCCGCCGCCTCCCGATAATAGGCGGCCCACGACTCATCGAAACGAAACCTCACGTGATCCAGCAAGGATGCGGTGGCGGGCTTGCCGCCGTGCGTGACGTCGAGGAACCCGCCCGACAGAACATCCTGGCCGCTCCTTTGAGTCCGCGAATTCGCCGCGCAGATCGAAGTGCGTTTCCAGAGGCGATAGCGTGACGTCGGCGGCCTCATCCGCACGCCGTATCGGACCAAAAAGTGCGGCCGACGGCCGTCAGCCCGTTGGCCGACGCGCGCAGCAAGATCCCCACTTTTCGCCCCGCCGCGGCCGAATCGAATTCGGCTGCCGAGCCCGTCTCGTGAATCACGCGCTTGTGGACCTCATCATTCCACTCAATCCAAAGCTGCGGCGCCGGCATTCGCAACAGGTCCAAGCAGCCGACGAGCCGCGCGCCGTCCGCATAGGCCAAATCGGCGCTGGCTTGGGTCAAATCATCGCCCAGTACGAATCGCAACGGGCAGGCCGACGATTTGCGCCGCAAACCGGCTCGGGCCCGCCAGCTGGACTTGCGCGGGATTCTTGGCGGATGGCAGGCCAGCGGTGTATAGCAGCGGGCAACACTGTCGAGCAATCGCATCGGCGCGGGTCTCCCTCGCATGCATTGTTTGTGCCGTATGGCATGAGAGCCCTGGCGCAGCCGCAGGGTTTACGGGCAGGCTACGGGTTCGTCCCCCCTATCGACGATTTCGTCCCAATCGCCCAGGAATTTTGGCGGCAGCGATGATCCGCGGGGATGGAGGCGCGACTTAAGGATCGATGCCGGGATTGGGAGGCGCAATGCCCATCGCTTCGGGGAGTTTGGCAAGTTCACGCCTGACTGCGAGAAGTTCCTGCTCTTCGATGACGCGCGCGCCGCCCGGCTGTCGCATCGCCTTTTCCAGCGCGGCCTGCCGCGTGAACAACTCAAGAAGCTCGTTGACTGATTTCATCCTCGCACCTTGATTCGAACCGGAGATTTCTCGTCACCGACAATATGGCGTGCGGCGGCGCCGTCACAACGTGACCGAACTCCCGGTATCGATCCTAGGATGGCTTCTGTAAAGCCCGGCGACGCCGTCGTGTCGGCGCCAGGAGACTCGCGGCGCGACATAAACGCGCAGGGTTTAAGGCGCTGCCTGCTTTTGCTAATTTTGTGAACTGCCTGATATCGGCGGAGCACGCGGCTTTCTTTTTGAACGGTCCCATACGACGCCGGGATATCCCTTGAGCGGCACCAGCCGTTCGCCCAGATAGGTCCATTCCGGCATGTGCTCGATGCCGATGTGATAGCGCGCCTGCCTGCCGGTGCGGGTTTTGAACAGCGCGCGCGGCACATTTACCATATGCGGCGAACGGGCGCGCTCATAGCAAATCGGGGTGCCGCAGCACTGCAGAAACTTCGTGTGCTGCCCGAGGCGGCGTCCTCAAATTGCGTGATACTCGATTGCCCGCGCGTAATGCGGAAGCGGCGACGCCAACTGCCGACGTAAGTGGCATAGGCGGCGCCGTGCGCATGCCGCGTTGCGGGGGTATGGTCATGCCAGGCCCAGCGGGCGGGAAAATCGATTTCAACATGCACCTCGCCACAGAGGCATTGTCCCGGCACGGCGACCGCCTTGGGAGGATTGCCGAGTACTGAATTTCTCAAGGTTTCACCCGAATATTCACGGAGCTTAATTGCAAACTAACGTCAAATCCTGCCAGCGGTTGTCAGGTTCTTCCCGCAAGGCGCCACTCAACTTGAATTGATGCTAGATTGTAGGACTACGCGGCCCGCGGATCCGCAATTCAAATCGCCCTCTCGCGACGCAGCAAAGGATGTTGATTTGTCCGTAAATTCACCCGGCGAGGCACAGATCGCCCGCGAAAGCGCCGCGGACATCGCGCGGGATGTTGCTGCGGTCGGCAAGCTGCAGGCGGTGCCCACCTTGCTGGAAGTACTTTGTGAAATCACGGGAATGAGATTTGCCGCCGTGTCCCGGGTCAGCGAAAGCACTTGGACGGCGTGCGTCGTCAAGGATGGCATCGGCTTCGGCCTCGAGCCCGGCGGACAACTCGATCTCGAGACGACGCTGTGCGTTGAATCGAAGCGCTCCAATGCGCCCATCGTCATCGAACAGGCGAGCACTGATCCCCGTTACTGCAACCATCACACGCCGAAGCTCTACAAGATAGAGAGCTACGTATCGGTACCGATTGTTCTGTCAAGCGGCCGCTACTTCGGCAATCTCTGCGCCATCGATCCGGCGCCGGCCAAGGTGGCCGATCCCAAGATCCTCAGCATGTTCACGCGTTTTGCCGCGCTCATCGCAATGCAGCTCGACAGCGAAACGGCGCAGCAAGAGGACAAGTCCGCGCTGCGCGGCGCGCATGCCGACAATGAGTTGCGCGAGCAATTCATCGCCATTCTGGGCCACGATTTGCGCAATCCGCTGCAGGCGGTGTACTCCGCCGGCGTCCTGCTCGAGAAGAAGGTCACGGACCCGGCGCTCAAAGGCGTCGCCGCTCGCATCAAAGTCAGCGTGAAACGCATGTCCTCCTTGATCAACGACGTACTCGATTTTGCGCGCGGCAGGCTGGGCGACGGCATTGGCGTGCGCGTTGCGGATGTCGACGACATCGACGCGGGCCTCAAAGCGGTGGTGAGAGAGTTTCAAGACGGGCAGCCCGATCGGCAGATATTGGCCAACATCAGCGTAACGCGCAAAGTGCGCTGCGACTTGGGAAGAGTGCAGCAAGTCGCGTCGAACTTGATCGGGAATGCGCTGAAGCACGGCGCGCCCGAAGGGCCGGTGAAGGTTTCCGCGCGGGCCGAGGATTCGGAACTGGTACTCGATGTTTGGAACGCCGGCGAGCCCATACCGCCCGAAAACATCGACAAGATCTGCGAACCGTTCTGGCGCCACTCTCCCTCGGGAAATCGCGAAGGCCTTGGGCTGGGTTTGTATATCTGTTCGCAAATCGTGCGCGCTCACGGCGGTACGTTGTCCGTGACCTCCTCGCAAGAGCGCGGCACCAGCTTCACCGCGCGGCTGCCGCTAGATGCCGATCGCCTTGACCAAAATGCCGGCCAAAATCGCGCCCACTAAGGGACCGACAATGGGGACGAAAGCGTAGCCGAAGTCGGAAGGTCCCTTTCCGTGAATCGGAAGCACGGCGTGCATGATGCGCGGACCCAGGTCGCGCGCCGGATTGATGGCATAGCCGGTGGGACCGCCGAGCGACAGGCCGATTCCCCACACCAGAAAGCCGACCAAGAAGGGCCCGAGGCCTGGGCTCAATCCCACGCCGGTGCCGTATTTCGAAGAAATGGCGGCCGCGACCAGCACCAGCACGAAGGTCCCGATGATCTCGGTGAGGATGTTGGCCAGCGGCGCGCGGATGGCGGGAATCGTCGAGAAACAAGCCAATTTATCCAGCGGCTCCGGGGTCGCCTTCCAATGGAACAGATACGTGAGCCATACCAGCGCGGCGCCCGCCATGGCGCCCAAGATCTGCGCCGGCACATAGGCAGTAAGCCGGCTCCAATCCCCGCTCGAAACGGCCACGCCGATGGTCACCGCGGGATTCAAATGCCCGTCGCTGCCAATCGCCAGCGCGGTGAATATCCCCGCCATCACCGCAAAACACCAGCCGGTGGTGATGACGATCCAACCCGATTTTTCTCCCTTGGTCTGCCGCAATACGACATTCGCCACGACGCCGTTGCCCAGCAAAATCATGATCATCGTGCCCAAGAATTCGCCGAGAAATGCCGAATGCATGTTTCCCCCTTGGCTATTTTTTTAGCGGCCGTCGAATTTTTTTGTCGTTCGATTATTCGATCCAATCCAGGGAGCGTCCCACGGCCTTCTGCCAGTAGCGCAACAGCACGGCGCGGCGATTTTCCGCCATTTGCGGATTCCAGCGCTTGTCGACCGCCCAATTGCTGACGAGGTCCTCGCGATTGCGCCAATACCCAACCGCCAGGCCTGCCGCGTACGCCGCACCGAGAGCGGTAGTCTCCGTGATTTTCGGCCGCACTACCGGCAGATCGAGAATGTCGGCCTGAAATTGCATCAGCAGTTCGTTGCCAACCATGCCCCCGTCGACGCGCAACTCCGGGATTTGGATCGAGGAATCCTCGCCCATGGCGCTCAAAACGTCGCGGGTCTGATAGGCGGTCGCTTCGAGCACCGCGCGGGCGAGATGCGCGCGCGTGACATAGCGCGTCAAACCAATGATGGTGCCGCGCGCGCGCTCGTTCCAATGCGGCGCGTACAACCCGGAGAATGCCGGCACAAAATACACCCCGCCGTTGTCGGCAGTTTCGCTGGCCAGCCTTTCGACCTCACTGCTGCTCGCAATCAGCCCCAAGTTGTCGCGCAGCCACTGCACCAGCGCGCCGGTGACCGCGATCGATCCTTCCAAGGCATAGCAGGCCCGCTCTTTGGCGATTTTGTAAGCGACCGTGGTGATGAGGCCGGCGGTGGAGGCCATCGCTTTCTCGCCCGTGTTCATGAGCAGAAAACAACCCGTTCCGTAGGTGTTCTTCGCCTCGCCAGGCCGAAAACATGCCTGGCCCACCAACGCCGCTTGCTGATCCCCGAGAATACCCGCAACGCAGGTGCCCGACAGCGCCGGAGTCCGAATGGCGCCATAGACCTCGCTGGAGGCGACGATGCGCGGCAGCACCGCGCGCGGAATCAGAAATTCCTCCAACAAGGCATCGTCCCAATCCAGGGTCTCGAGGCTCATCAGTTGGGTGCGGCTGGCATTGGTGACATCGGTCAGGTGCAGTCCGCCATCGCTTCCGCCGGTGAGATTCCACAGCAGCCACGTATCGATGTTGCCGAACAGCAGTGCACCCGACTCGGCGCCGGTGCGCGCGCCGGGCACGTTGTCCAAGAGCCATTGAAGCTTGAGGCCGCTGAAGTAGCTCGCCAGCGGCAAGCCCGTTTTGGCGCGGAATCGATTGGCACCGCCATTTCGGGCGTATTGCGCAACGAGCTGATCCACGCGGGTGTCCTGCCAGACCAGCGCATTATGCAGCGGTTTGCCGCTGCGCTTGTTCCATAGAATGGTGGTTTCGCGCTGGTTGGTGATGCCGACGGCTGCGAGGTCGGAAGCTCCGAGGCTCGCGCGCGCCAAGGCGGCCCCCGCCACCTCCTGGGTGTTTTGCCAGATTTCAACCGGGTCGTGTTCCACCCAACCTGGCTTGGGAAAAATCTGCCGATGCTCCTTTTGCGCGGAGGTGATCATGTTGCCGCCGCGGTCGAACACGATGAACCGTGTGCTGGTCGTGCCTTGATCGATCGCCCCTACGTATCGAGCCATGATGATTGCTAGTCCGCGTACGCTTTCACCAGATCGGTGAGGAAGTCCCGGCCGATATACACGGAGCGCACGCTGCGACGCTCGTTCAGGCCGTGCGCGCCATTGCCGTCGGGGTCGCCCCAACCGCCCGGTGCGCCATAGACCGGAATGCCGATCGCTTCGAGAAAGATGCCGTCGGTGGCGCCGGTCGACATGGAAGGAATCAGCGGCACGCCCGGAAAGTATTTCGCAACCAGCGCTTCGGCCGGTCCGACGATCTTGGGATCGAGCGGCGGCGGGACGGCGATGGGCCGGATCGGCTGTACCGGCGTGACTTTGACGCCGGCATCGCCGATAGCCGCGACCAGAGCCGCCTGGGTGCTCTCGACACTTTCACCGGGAAAGATTCGGCAGTTGACATTCGCCGCGGCGCGCTGCGGCAGCGCATTGTTGGCATGGCCGCCTTCCAGCAGCGTGGCCACGCAAGTGGTGCGCAACATGCTGTGATAGCCGCGATCCTTGGAAACGATGGCCTCGGCCGCCTTGTCGCCGGGGTTCTGCGACAACACCACCATGGCATGTCCCAGCTCGTCGCTGCGCGCCGCCCCCGCTTTGGCGAAGAACGCGCGCGTCGTATCCGTCATTTTCACGGGAAATTCGTGGTCGCGAACCTTGGTAAGCGCATCGGCGAGCTCGTAGATGGCATTGTCGCGGATCGGAATGGAACTGTGGCCACCGGCATTGACCGTCTCCAGACGGTAATTTTGCGCGGCTTTCTCGCCCACCTGAATGGACTCCACCAGCAGCTTGCCGTGGCCGTCGGTGCGTCCGCCGCCGCCCTCATTCAGCGCAAATTCCGCGGCGATGAGTTCGGGTCGGTTCTTCGCGAGCCACTGAGCGCCGTTGAAGGCGTAGGTGGTCTCCTCACCGCAGGTCAATGCCAGCTTGATGGCGCGCTTGGGGTGATAGCCGCTTTTCTTGAACCGCATCAGCATGTCGATCCAGGTGGCGTCCATGGCCTTCATGTCGGCGGCGCCGCGGCCGTAGAAGTAGCCATTTTCCTCGATCAGCTTGAACGGGTCGCGGGTCCAATCCTCGCGCTTGGCCTCAACGACGTCCAAATGGCCCAGCAATAGCATGGGCTTTGCGGTGCTCGAGCTACCGGCGAGCACGGCCACCAGTCCCCCCTCCTTGGGATGATCGGGGACCGAAAAAAGCCTCAGGTCCTTGTCGGCAAAACCTGCGGCCTTGAGATGCGATGCGATGCGATGCGCCAGCAGCGTGCAGCTGCCGGCCGACAACGTGGTGTTGGTTTCCACCAGTTCCTTGTACAGCGCCCGAAACGCGACCTGATCCGGGCGCAGCGGCGGCATCGGCGCTTCCTGGGCCATTGCGGCGCATTGCATCGCCAAGCCAAGAGAGAGTGCGCCGAGTATTTGCGTGTACGTCATGGGTCTTCCTTTCAAGTCTCGATTCCGGCAAGTTTCGCGGATTCGTTCCACAGGCGATTGGCGGCCGCATCGTCCCGCCCGCCCGCCGTGGGGGTGGCGGGGCGGCATTTATAGAAATATTCGCCGCTGACCGCGGCTGCGTCGGGGGAGGAAGCGAGATAGACGATGGTTTCCGCGCCTTTCTGCGGAGTGATGGCAAACAATTTGGCGATGCGCACCACGCTCGACAGGAATCCGCCGCTGCCATCGCCGAAACGGGTGGCGACGAAGCCCGGATGCAGGCAGTTCGCCGTGACCCCGGTCCCGCTCCAGCGGCGCGCGAGCTCGCGAGTAAAGAGAATGTTGCACAGCTTGGAGCGTCCGTAAGCGCGAATTGCGGAGTAGCCCTTTTCGGCCTGAAGATCCGCGAAATCCAAGGTGTAGCCCTTGTGCGCATCCGAGGCGGTGCTGACCACGCGAGCCGGGGCGGCTGCCTGCAGATTGGCCTTGAGTCCGAGGGTCAACACGAAGTACGCCATGTGATTGGTGGCGAAGGTCTCCTCCAGATTGTCGGCGGTGAGGCGGCGGGCGCCGAACAGGGCACCGGCATTGTTGATGAGCACATCGATGCGCGGTTCGGCGGCGGCGATTTCGGCCGCGACGCGCTTGCATTCGGAAATCCGCGATAGATCGCCGTAATAAATCGAATGGGGAGAACCTGATCCGACGCTGGGCAATCGGGTCAGAGTCCTTTGGCCTCGCGCCGCGTGGCGCGCCACGAGCACGATGCGCGCACCCATGCCGGCGAGGCGTTGCGCAGCAACTTCGCCGATGCCCGACGTCGCACCGGTAATGACGACGACTTTACCTTTCATGCCCATTCCTCGACCAAAGTCCCGGCGCACTGTAGCAGGCCGCGCAACTTCGCGGAATCTTCGCTCGCGCTAGCGATGTACCGGCAAATCCAGATAGCTGCCGCCGTACCAGATGATCTTGAGCGGCGCCTTGGCGTCGGCGATCGACTCGTCGATGACTTCCCCGCCCGTTCCATAATTGATTTCCCGGCCCGGCTCCTTGACGATACTGAGCACCGCGACCAGGCGGCTGCCCGCTTTGAGCTGCCGGCTCATGAGCCGCTGGCTGCGAAAATCCAGCGACTGGCGCCGGCCGGCCGCCAGCAGATTGCGGTGGGTCAGATCCTGCACGAAGCTTGCGCGCGACCAATAAGGCGCGAGCTGGAAATATTCACCGTCGGCGCTCAGCTCGAAGAGGCGAACTTCAAAGTCGAAGTCGCTTTTGTTCACGCTGAATTCGAGGTGGCCGCCGAACAGGCCGCTCATTTCCGTGGGTTCGGCAAGCGGCAGACTGACGAAGACCAGACCGTTGGCGGAATCCAATCCAAGGTCCTGTACCCCGCCCCCCGGTGTTTGCGCACCGACGTCGCGCCGATCGGACAGGTCGACCGAGAGAGGAATGGCCGCTGGGGCCTCGGCTGCATTCAGCCGATAAGCGTGATCGGGATGTCCGGCACTTTCAGCCGAAAGAAAATAGCGCGCCGATTGCGTTGCCATGGCGGCAAGCGAGGATGCGTGCTTCCAGACATTGGCGCCCGTGACTTCGTAGTTGATTTTGTCGGCCAAGATCGCCGGCTTCGGACCGCCCCTCAAGGTGTAGTCGAACCAGCGGTAGCGCACCTCGGTGAGATCGATTTTCGCAGCGTCGTCGAGCCGGTAGCCGGCAAGCGTGTCGTCATCGCCCTCTGCGTTTGCGGTACCGCGTTGCGCCATGAGGTGATCATAGGGACCGATGATGAGGTAATGCTCGGCGTCGGGCCGGTACTTGACATGTTGGGTCAGGTAGTAGACCGCGGCACCAGGCCCTCCATAGTAGTAGCCGGCGGTTTGCAGCACCGGGATCGAGATGCGCGAGAATTCTTCCTTGTACGGAATCATGCTTTGCCAATAAGCATCGTAGGCCGGATGGCTGATCCAGCGATCGAAAATCGGATTGGGAGTACCGTCAATTTTGTCGAGATCCCGATACGGCCTGCCGCTCGCATACCAGTCGTGATCGAGCTTCGCCCAGCGCGAGCGAGCGTAATAAAGCTCATCGTTCAACGTTTTGTTGTTGGTGGTGTAGAAGGGCCAGGGATAGACAAAGTTCCAGAAGACGTTTCCCTCCATGGGCACATCGATGCCAGGGGCAACCGGGGCCCCCACCATGATGGACTTGAGCGCCTTGGGCCGATGCTTGGCCGCCGCCCACGGCGTGGATCCGCTGTAGCTGCCGCCAAACATGCCCACTTTGCCGTTGCTCCATGGCTGCGAAGCGATCCAGTCAACCAAGGCGGCGGCGTCGGCGCCGTCATGCTCGTAGGGCACGATTTCACCCGAGCCGCAACCCTTGCCCCGGACCAGTCCCACGACGCCAACATAGTCGTTCGAGGCCGAGCGGCGCGCGTCGCGCAGCAGCGTGGTCGTGTCGTTGTATATGGTGAATTGCAAGAGCGCGGGTAGTTTGGCCTGCCCCAGCGGACGGACGATGAGCGCACAGACGCTGCCGCCGTCCGGCATCGCCACGACCACATCCCTTTGCATGGCGTAGCGCTGCGCGTCGTCCGCGGCGATGAGATCGGCGCTGATTGACGCGAATGCGCGGTAGATCTCGCGCTCATCGTAGTCGCCGATCAACCGCGACGCCTGCGCCGGCGAAATTGCGGTCTTGCCCTCGAGCTCGGCGAGGTCGCGATCCAGAGCTTGGTTCGCCCGCGAAAGATTGTCGAAGCTCAAGACGTTGAGAGCCATCGCCGCGGTGCGATTGTCCAGAGGCCCGATCAAGCGCCCGAACTCGCGGCGATGGATCGGCGGCGAGCCGGTGATTTCCGCGGGAAGGTTGATTTGCTGAGCCAGCACGGGCGCGGCGACGAGGCAAATGCAAAGCAGCAAATCTGGGTGGCGCACGGGGACTCGATTTTTCAGTATTCGCCTAACGCGCTGGCAGTGGTTCGCATATTACGCTCGAGCGCGGCAAGCCGGAAACGACGCCGGCGGCCTCCGACGATAGGGAGTCGATCGCCCTCGCCTCTTGAGCCGGCGTCACAAGAACGCGCGATCGGTCAACCGAGAAAAGCGCATACTCCGGCAATCGCGCGCACAGGGAGAGTCGAATGAAACCGTTCGGGGTGCTGTGTCTGATCGTTTGTATCCTGGGTGGCTGTACGACATTGCAACCGGTGGCAAATGTGCCGGGCGATTTATCGCAGCACTTCAATGATGGCGGGGTGCTGAAACCGGGGGATCGGGTGGTTGTCACGACCACCTCCGGAGCCAAGCATCGGTTTCGCGTGAGTTCAGTGCACGATGGTGCGATCTATGGCGATCGCAACCCGATCCCGTTCAGCGAGGTCGTGTCGGTCGAGAGGCGTGAAACCAGCGCGCCCAAGACCACCCTGCTAGTCGTCGTGATCCTGGCTGTGGTGGGCGGGCTGGCGGCGGCGATCAACTCCGGTGAGCATCCCAACCCCCACTACTGATGCGAGATTACGGGTCTCTCATTCTGACGGATTGGCTTCAGCCAGTGCTTGATTGATGTCAGCAAGCAATTCTTCGAGGGTACGCTCGCCGTAACCCAAGTGATTGGCGACTATTTTGCCGTCGCGGCCGATCATGAATAGATGGGGAATGCTTGAAATAGAATATTGTCGGGCGGCACGATCGCCGGGGTCTGTCATGACGTTGATCTGCCAGTTGTACGCTATCTTTTTGATCGCGGCCTGCGCCTCGGGTTTGTCCCGGTAGTTCACGGCGAATACCACGAGTTTGTCCTTGCCAATGGCACGCTGAGCTCCTTCCAAAATAGGGAGCTCACGTTTGCAGGGACCACACCATGATGCCCAGAAGGTCAGGATCACGACCTTGCCGCGTTGGCTGCTTAAGGTTACATCCTGCCAGGTGACGAGGTTGCGAACCCTGATGTCGGGCGCGATTGTTCCAACGGCGGGACCGGTCAAGGGGGCCGCCATGCTCGACGCAGAGAAGAGAATCAAGGAAAGACCGAGACTGTATTTCATTCGCGCTTCCGTACGTTTGAGACCATTATTCAATTCAGGGGTATTAATAGGCGACGTCCTGTCTATCGTTTTATTCATCTCAAGAATCGATAGATTAACTCGATTTTAGAGCACCGACAGGTGAAACCGCATTGCCCGTCGATGCTAGCTGCGGCGAATTCGGCGCGTTGACATACCGACATACCACCGATATGCTAAGACATATGAGAACCACTGTAAGGCTCAATAAACCTTTGCTGGACCGGGCACGTCAAGAAGCGACACGACGAGGAATCACTCTGACTGCCCTCATCGAGCAAGGTCTAGGGCTGGCCTTGCGACGACCGCTCAAGCCCTCCGCGCAAAAGCTCATTGCCCTTCCGGTCTGTGCCGCTACCGGCGGCACTTTGCCCGGCGTCAATCTTGATCGTCATGCGGAACTGCTCGACCGGATGGAAGAGATCGTGTGATTCTTCCTGATGTCAACGTATTGATCTATGCCTTCCGCTCCGACTCGGTCGACCATGCGAACTATAAGAATTGGCTGGAGGACGTCATCAACGGCGATGCGGCCTTTGGAGTTGCGCCGCAAGTACTCGCGAGCGTGCTGCGTATATGCACTCATCCGCGGGTCTTCAAGCAGCCCAGCGATCTCAAGGAGACGCTTGCATTCTGCAACGTGATTTTGGAGTGCCCGAATGCGACGCTCATTCGTCCGCAGGAGCGCCACTGGTCGATCTTTCAGAGTTTGTGCGTGACCGCTAAAGCCACGGGCAATTTGATTGCAGACGCCTGGCTCGCCGCGCTCGCAATCGAGTCGGGCTGTGAATGGATCACAACGGACGGAGACTTTGCGCGATTCAAGGAATTGGAGTGCCGAATGCCATTTTAGAGTATTGGACATCCAGAGGTCTCATTCTAGGGTGATAGCGACATGATCTCGAACTCGGTGTAATAAATCGCGGCGCGCGTGAGCCCGATGAAGTTCGCCTTGATTTCAAACTCAGAGAGTTCAAGTCGGCGGCCAACATCATATTGAGCATCCAAAAGCAGACGCTGGGATCGCTTGCTATAGGCAAAGCGCTGCCTAACATTGGCGTTTTGTTTCACCTCCAAAACACCAGGTGTCCGGTATCACGGTCCAAAAGCAACTGAATATTGCCAAGGTGAATATTTTGTTTGGCGACGGATCGCCGCAATTGCAGATCGACTTGCTGAATTCCCGCTCGCGCACCCGCGGGCAACACCGTGAGCTTCAAATCCGGACCAGCGGCTACAAACCCCTTATTCTGCATGCGCACTGACCAGCCGATGAGTTTGAGTTCGGTCGTCAATTGGGCGACTTCGACGGGCTTGAGTGCCACCGTAATGCCGGTAATGTTGTCCAATTGATGGTCAGGGAGGAAGTACCACGACAGCGATTGCTCGCGACTGAAGGGATTGTCAATCTTGGCGCCGGGGTGCACGGTGGCGAGATAGTTGGGGTCGCTTTCCATCACCCAGGTTTCCATCGATTCATGACCTTCGCTCTCGATCTGCGTCGAGGTGAACCAGGGAATCGTGCCGGCGGGGGTGGTACGGGGAGTTGTCGTGATCTCAACTTTTTTGTCGTATACGGTGCGGAGGCGAGCGGCAATCGCTGCGACGCCGCCCGCGCGCTCCACGGTTAAGCCCAGTCCGGTGTCTCCGAGGCGCATCCCTTCGGGAAGGTTGTCGGCCCCGAAAAACTCCATGTAGGTCTGTCGCCCTTGCACGTAAAAGCCGGTCCATTCATCTTTTCCTGCAACCGTATGCCTTTCAACAACGTGCGCCAGCGCTGCGACTTCGGCTGACTTACGCAGAGCGTCGAAACTCGCTTGATCGAGCGCGACATAAAAGTGGCCCATGAATACAGGCGGGAGTACATCGGCCGCGGGGCCGGCTGAGCCGGTGCTGCCGATTGCGGGGATCGCCATCAAGTGCAATCCGCAAGCCAGCATCAGAAACGCGGATTTCACGTCGGAGGCCTCGAGGTCACCCTCTTCCACGCGGGTTTGGAAGCCAATTTTAAGAAACCTTGCAGATCTGGAAGTTGTTCAATCTTGGAGGCCAGCACAGCCGATTCCGTGACGTGGTGAGTACTGATGCTGACCAATCCGTGATTGGAAGCAAACCGTGAGGAATCGACAAAGGAGACCGGCATATTCAGCACGATTCCGGTTTTTGTTTGGATGGCATCCACATTACCAGCGGGGTTGGCGCGCTTCGGCGCGAATGGACACAGGCCGGTGATGGGGCCGAAGGCTTCCTCGCCCTTCATGACCTTGACGACCTTGTAGTAGTCCCAGGGGTATTTCGATTCCTGCGGGGACTTGACCTGCATGACATACATGTCGTGGATCATCAGCCGTCGGCGCGGATGTATCCGCCTTGCGTGAACATGTCGTTGATCTTCATTTTCTTGAGTTCGGCCATCACCTTGTCGGAATCGGTGGTGCCGGCGGCCTTGACCGCCTTAAGATAGCTCGTCGTGGCGGAGTAATAGCCGGCCTGATTCATCGTGGGGTGTTTTTTGCATCTTGTCGATGTAGCGCTTGGCGAAGGCGCGGGTTTCCGCGTTGCAGTCCCAGTACCAGGCGGTCGTCAAGTACAAACCCTGCGCTGCTGCGAGCCCAAGGCCGTGGATGTCGTTGATGTACACCAGCAGGCCGGCGGGTTTCATGGTTTTGGTAAGCCGAACTCATTGGCGGACTTCAGGAGTTCATGAAGTCGTCGCCGGCATTTGCCAGTCCCAAGCACTTGCGCGCCGGAGGCTTGCGCCTGCAGCAGGAAGGAGGAGAAGTCCGCGGTGGACAAGGGTACTCGCACCGCGCCGACATTCTTGCCGCCGTTGGACTCTACCACCTTGGAGGCGGCGCTCTGCAACTGGGTGCCGAAAGCGTAGTCGGCGGTGAGATAAAACCAGGTCTTGCCGCCGCTGCGGCGACGGCGGTGCGGTGCCATTGGCGAGCGCGGTGGTGTCGTAGACGTATTGAACGGTGTAGGGGGTGCAGTCTTGGTTGGTCAAGCGAGGCGCCGCCCGCGCTGATCGGGAAGAAACGGCATCTTCTTTGCCGCAGTGATCTTTGCAATGGCGATGCTGACGCCGGTGTTCGCGCCGCCCAACATCATGTTAAGACCGCTTTGGTCGGCCCATTCGCGGAACTTCGAGGCGCCGATGTCGGGCTTGTTCTGGTGGTCGGCTGACCAGCGTAACAATTTTGCGGCCGAGCACGGTACCGCCGAAGTCTGCGATGGCCATTCATGGCGGCCTCAACGCCCCCTACCCCGCCATTGTCGGAATAGACGCCCGACAGATCTTCGAGGACGCCAATCACGACGTCGGGGTTGGCGAGCGCGCTTGAAGCGGCCGTGACCGCCAGAGCAAGGGCCGAAGCGATCGCCAGTAACTTGAGCTGCATGCCCGTTTCCCTTTCGTTTGAGATGGCAGTTAGTTGGGCGCGGTACGCACGTCTCTTCGCGTGCTGATGCGATGCAGTTTGCGCCGATGTTCTTCGTCTTGCCAGACCGTTCGGGCGGCACCAGGCCGTTGCAACCGCGTCGCTGCGCTTCCTGCTGGAGCGCTGTCACGCGCGTCTGGCTAGCGGGGCGGCCCAAACCTCTGAGTTTGGGCGTTCGCTGTAAAACAGCTCACCCTATCGCGACGGCGATGACAAATTGCTGCGTTGATTCGTAAACAGCAGTGCGATCTTTGTAGGTCATCAGGACGTGCTCGCCGATTCTAGTTGCGCAGGCGGATGATGGGCTCTGCGGCTTCACCCGTGCTGATGCGCCATTTTCCAGGCTCGATCGTCTCGGGGTCTATTTTCGATGTGATTACCGCTGATTCCATAAGGAGCGCGGCGCCGATGCGGGGACTTAGGACGTTTTTCGTCATGGCTATGAATTGCGAGCCGACGATGCTGATCACGATCGGCCAGTGAGCTTCTTGGAGTGGCTTCTCTGCACGGCGGAGCAGAGTCTTATGGGGTGGTCGCTGCAAGACATCTCGGGCCAGAGGCCATAGCTTGCGAAGCAGTTCTAAGGGGCCCAGTTGGGGCGGATTGCCAGGTCGGGCGCGCAGTTTGCCGAAATCGGGAGTCCCGACCACGGTCGCTACATAGGAAGCCATTTCGTGGAAGTCGGGTAGCTCAGCCGTAGGGACTCCTGCTTGAGCGGCTGCGCCGGCAATAATGGCAACTAGCGGCAATGTGCTGTGCGCTTCCGGATACAGGAATACGTTGACAGCGTCGCCAAATATCATTTTCTCGCCGGACTTGGTTTGCGCGATCGCAAGCTCAAGTTGAGGTACCGCGGGATCGCGCGACGAGAGGCGATCCAAAGCGGCATTTTGTGCGGCGAAGCCAGCGAGAGCGCCGACAGCGGTGAGCAGCGTTTCAGTGTGGATGCCGCGCTCGTTCTTGAGGGCGGCCATCAAGCCTTCGCGCAAGTTTTTGATCGCGAGGTCGCCGGTGACCGTTGAGTCGGGCTGCCAGGGAAAGGTCGTGATCGGGGTGGTGACGGCCATCAGTTTCAAGCAGGGAGGGTGTTCATGGACAGGAAATCGAATTTTCGTATTTGCAGCGCTTGCGAACACGGTTTGATTTCATCGGTACGCGAGTGGATTATTTCTTTGTTCAAGACTATCGCTTGGCAACGTGGCGCCCTCAATTCTCTGGGCTGTAGAGATGCCGCGGGCATGGGCCGTAAGTTTAAGGGATTCGCACCACCGGCCAACGCTCCGTCGAGCTCCTAGATGAAGTCATCCGTGGCCTTATCTATGCCGAACTCCTTATCGAAGGAGGTCCCTCACCTTGCTTAAAAAAGTACCCGAGCGCATGTGCTTTAAGGTTTTGGCCCACTTATCTTCTTGGAGCAGCTTTCGTTCGTAGTTCGCTTCCTCTTTCTTCATCAGCTCAAGGACCCGTGTGTCTTCGTCGTTGTCCAGCCAAAACCCATGTTGATTGGGACACAAATCCATTTCCAAATCGTAAAAGCGGTACTTGAATCGTCTTGAGAAGTGCGGCGCATTCGGGGCACTTGGCGGTTGTGGGGGTGGAGCTGAAGGCTAAGGTTCCTTTCGCGGCTTCGCCGAAGTCAAAGACTTCGTCCTCCAGCTGCTCAAGCTCCTTATATTCCAACCACATCCCCTTGCAGGACGGACATTCGTTAACCTCGAGTTTATGGCGCGTGGTGGGTACGAGATCCACATTGCAATACGGGCATTTCAAGCTTGGCTCCACTGGCAAACCTGTCGGAATGCCGATTTCAAAGAGAATCACCGTCAGTTTGCGCCGAACGGAGCGGAGGGTCAAAAAGCCACGTGATGAGAATGCGAGTCATGTATCGAAGCGGCAAACGGCGCTCAATTCGTGCCCCGGCTGCAGCACTCAAAGACCTTTCTTTTTTGACCTGCTCATACTCCGAGACGCCGTTGGCATAAAACCTTTGCTGAAACGGAACCTCGCTCGATAAGCGCAGTGACATCCTGCTCATCTCGGGATAGCGGCTGCTGGGGACAGGTATAATCCGTCAAGCTGAAAGGCGGGTCTCGGTCCGGGTTGGGAGGTCATCAAAGTGCACCGCAAGACCTTCCTCATGCACACGGGTATGGATCCAGGCGTGTTTACGTTGGGCTACTTCGATCCGGTCGCCCGTTCGGGCGTCATCATTTTTACGAACAGCTCCAACGGTCCGCACATCATCCTCCCGCATCTCAAACTGCTCAACGCCGATCCTGACTTCATTGCCTACCTGGCCGCGCAGGTGTGAGAGGCGAGAAGCGATTCCAACCAGCGCGGCATATTAAAGGGCATCCAAGGCACTGGCGATGCAGGCAATGCCATTCAATGTCGCGTGCATGACCACTGCGGGGCGAAGCGAGTTGTATTTTATGGTCAATGCGGATGTGCCCATTCCGGCCAAAAAGCGGTGGATAAAGGCGAGCCAGCCCACCGCGCCCAGTGAAAACGGATTTGCGTGAAGGAGCGAAAATATCAGGCTCAATAATACCGCTGCCAGCCAGACATTGACTTTGGCCTTGAGCCAATCGAGGAGCAAGCCGCGAAACAGCAACTCCTCGGTGAAGGGGGCCGCAACGACGATGACAAGAAGCGCGAGCGGCAACTGCGCCCACGAGTCAAGTTCCATTGGCGATGGGACGTCAGCGAGTTCTACACCCGCCCTTTGCAATATCCATGCAGCAGAGAGATGAAAGCGATGAGTCCGATGGCGCCCAGGGCGCCTAACACGAGCGGCTTTCTACCGACCGGCGTAAAGCGCGTGCGCAGCGTGACCCAATCATAATCCTGTGCTGTCCATTGATACCCAATGACCAAGGTCGCGTAGATAGAGATGCCGAAGACGGACACCACGACGAACTTTGAGTGGGTAAACAGCTCGGCGAGCGCACCGGCTATGATCCCAACGAAGCAGCCCATCACCATGCTGCCCAGCAAATAGAGCGTGACGTGGCGGAATTTTATAAGGTCCAGCCGCGTGGGTTCCCAGGCGGGGGGCGACATACCGGATTCGACCTTACCTTTATCGTCCGGATCGAAGTTAGGACTGTAGCGGGACAGCGATCGGTAGGTCATGAGATGAGGCGATCGGGGCCGATCAGCGATCCTTGCAAGCTCCCTATCTTAGCCATTCGGCGCATATCAACTTCCGTGTCATCAGTTAACAGTTTGCGCCGAAACAATAGAGGGGTCAAAAGGAAGCCCTGCGCCTCGAGGCTGAAGACTTTGGCTGGCCGCCGGAACTAGATACTCGAGCTCTAGGTCCAATTTCGCCTAGTTCTTCAGAACAATGGGATGCAGGTGCGGCGAGCCAGTCACTTTGAAAGATGGCGGGCCGTTGTGTTCGTTGCAGTGGTGGCTGCACCTCGTCTTTGGATTGCTCCTCTTTGCTGCGGGGACAGTCCGAATACCACCTTTGCGCGCCGAGGCGCCTCTTTCGCTTCTCATGCTCGCTGCAAAACGCCCTCCTCCCGTCCGTGCCCCTTCGCCGCCGCCAGCGCCAGGCCTCAAAAAACGGGAAGCCGCACCGGATATCGATCAGACCTCAAAGATTGCTGAACCGGCCCCGAGCAACGCCATTACGCTGCCGTTGGATTTAAGCGCCGATGCTGAGGCGGCAGCTCGGCGAGAATTGGACCAGGCGGAAAACGAAAAACGGCGGCGCAATCTTGCAGGCCCGTCCGAATCACAGCTCACGTGGTGGAAGAATAACGCGCCGCTGGTTCGCGGTTATCACGAGCCAGGCGACAGCGAGCACGCGGAGGGCGGCGAACTGATTACGTGGGTCAATGACAAATGCTTTTACACGACACACGGCATTACGACATTCGGGATGCCGGAGACCAGCAAGGTGTGCAAGGACCCGCCAACACCGGCGACGGACCTGTTCAAAGACATGCGCAAGAAACTGGATGACAGCGCGAAGGGGCGCGCGCCGTGAGTTGAATGGGTTAGCGACGCGCTCGGCGATTCCTTCAACATGGCCGACGCCAGAATCGGCGTTACATCTCCAGTCTTGAATGGATCCGCTGCGATCACTTCGGCCTGAAAGGCGATCATGGCTTTGGTGATCTCAATTTCGAGGAAATTGGCGCCGAGCTTTGGGGGTGCGACGCAATCCGGCGTGGCGGCAGCAAAAGTGACGCTGTGGGAAGCAAAGTGGGCGAGGATTAGCGCGGAAAACGCCTTCAAATAAATTCTGCTCAGCATGAGTCAGCTCCTGGGGCGCAGACCAATGCGACTGGCGCCGTCGATCAGTTGCCTTGAGGCATTCGAAGTCGGCCTACATAGGCAAACCCCGTGATGCTGTAGAAGTAGCGGCCGTCGGCATTGAGTGATGATTGTTCGGCGAGGAAAGCCGCGACGTCGTCGAATGTCGCGAGTCCTCTTGCGATTAGCTCCTTCATGTCTTGTGCCCTGGCATAACCAAAGTGTCCGGTAGAAAAATCCGTGTTGAGGAGTACGCGCGCGTGAATCACTCCCTCAAAAGGATCCGTGCAATTGAAGGCCGACCACAGCCGGCGCCCCATCCAGCCGTCGGCATGGTCCATCCAGTCCTGCTGCCAATCGCAAAAGGCATGCACCAGTCGACGATTGAGATTCTTGTCATCCCCGTCGAAGAGCTGAGAATCCCAGTCCCAATGAGCCATGATGACCAGTCCACCGGGCCGAAGCACGCGGGCGAGTTCACTCACAAATAATGCAACATCGGGGAGGCATTCGATCAAATTGTGGGAGTAGGCGACATCGACGCTGGCGTCATCGAGCGGAATCTTGCCGTCCAATGAATGTTGCCGGAACTCCAATCGAGGGTCGTCGCGTGCGTTGCGTCGCGCTTGTGCAATCGCTTCACCGTTGCCGTCTATTCCGAGCATACGTAGTTCGGGCTGCGAGTGGCGCGCAGCGAGATGGAGCATATCCACGCCGGCACCGCAGCCCAAATCGAGCCACAAGCCGTTGTTGGGAATGGGAACCAGCGATTGAAGCCAGTCTCTATGAAGGGTGACGTCGGATGGTTCCACGGTCTGTTGCCCGCGTTCCTTGGCGAAGCGGTTCGGATATTCTAATCGTTTAGCGAGCGGCGGCTGTTGGTTACTCGCCTTCCAAGATGACCGCAGTTCTGCGCGCGGATTTTTTGCTGATCGTGAGAATTTGCTGATATTCGAGCGAGTCGAGGCAGCGGTTCGCGGTTTCGACATCCGCAAATTTCACTAGCACGAGTCGCGTCGGTGACCAGAGATCGGTCTCGCGAAGGGTCATGCGTCCGCCGCGGGCCAAATATTGACCCCCGCACTTCTCAACCCAGGGTCGGGCCTTCACTTTGTATTGTTCGTACAATTCGGGGTCGTTAAGTAAGGTGTCGACGATGAGATAGGCGGCCATGTGCGGCTCCGGGGAGTGGGGTATGAATTACTTAGGCTAACGTAGCTCGGGAATGGGCGCTATCGGGCGGGATTGGCGAAAGGCGAGGCGATTGCAGACGACCGCTCACAACTCGGAAATCATTCCAATCGTCCCGAGCCACTTCTCCAGCAATTGAGGCCACCGAGATACCGGGAGCTTGGAGGGTCTAAGGCCAAACGCATGACCGCCTTGCGCGTACGCGTGCAATTCCACGGGCACGTTGGCCGCTTTCAGTCCCATGTAATAGCTCAGCGCGTCCTCGATGCTGTCCACATGATCGTCCTCATTCTGCAAAATAAATGTCGGAGGTGTCTCGGCGCTGATATGGCTCTTGATATTGGGGTTCAGCGCGATACTGTTCTTGGCGAGGGCGAGGTGCCCAGGATAAATAGCAATGGCGAAATCCGGGCGGGCGCTTTCGCGATCCGCCGCATCGACCGGCGTATAAAGCTGCGTCTTGAAGTGCGTGCTCACCTCCGCGACCAAATACCCGCCCGCGGAAAATCCGAGCGCTCCAACCTTGTGTGGATCGATGCGCCATTCCGCCGCATGAGAGCGGACCAGCCGCAAGGTTCTCTGGGCGTCCTCCAAAGACGGCCTCGAAATTGACCGGTTGTGAGGACGACAATCGCATTGCCAAACATAGGGCGCGCTCGGCACACGATATTTCAGCAATACGCAGGTGATGCCTTTGGTCGTCAACCAATCGCAAACCTCTGTGCCTTCAAGATCAATCGCAAGCATCTGGAAGCCGCCGCCCGGAAACACAACCACTGCCGCGCCGGTGTTCTTGCCGTTAGGGGAATAGACCGTCATCGTAGGCAGAGTCACATTGGTCACGGCCCCGTCCGTCAGGGTTTCAGGCCCCGGTACGGATTGCACATCGGGGACCGCGCCTGGCCAGATCGGGATCTGCGTGTGACCTGGCGATGGCTGCCAAACGGTGGGCTGCGCGCTTCGAGCGGTCTCCCAGACAGACGCGAAAAGAAGTACCGCCAGGGACACGGCGCAATAACACTTCATCATGTTCAATGCTCCTGCGAGATTTTGGCCAAGGCTATTATCGCGGGAACCGCACCTTCTATCGGACGACTCTACCTTAGCTGCGAATGGCAGCTTATGGCAGCATCGCGTGAGATCTATTGTATGACCTGCCGAACCATTTCTCCCACATGCGAAGTGAGCCAGCCTTGACGTTTGGAAACACCGCGTTAATTTGGTCAGCAATGGAATTGGCGTTCACAGTCGGCCCACCAAGCTACAGATTTGTACCCTGGTATTAAGCCTATCGAAAGCCGCGGACAGCTGCTTGCTGGCTAGTATTTGGGTCAGACTGAATTATCGATCTTGCCCTCGTTGAGGCTCCCGTATGATTCTGGGCATGGTGAGGCATTCATTTGCTCACCCACCGCAGCAGCCACCCGATCTGCGTACGGGACGAACGCTAGGGCCAACAATAGCAATTCTGCGCATTTCATCCTCTATAACCGTTTCCCATCTACAAACGCTGACAAAGCGGGCCGATTAGTACACTCCCATGAAATCACGCTTGCCGACGGGCAGCCCGTTGTGGCGCAAAATCGCGTAGGCGGTGGTGACATGGAAAAGAAATTGCGGCAGGCCGTAATTGGACAGGTACGCCTGGCCGGTGAGCTTCTTTTCTTTAGGTGTGCCAGGACGCAGTACTATTTCGATCGTTTCGCTGCCTGCAAATTTGGCGGCGTCCGCGTCATCGAGGAATGCCAGGGTCTGGGTCAGTAGTCCGTCAAGATCGGCGAAGGTCTTCTCCTTGCCTTCATAGACGGGAACAGCGACGCCGCCCAGGCGTGCCGAGATGCCGCGCGCAAAATCGGCGGCAATTTGCACCTGCTTCACCAGGGGGAACATGTTCGGATACAGGCGCGCCTGTAACAATGCGTCGGGCTCGATCGAGTTGGCGACCGCGTATGCATCGGCCTGCGCCAAAATGGCTTTCAACGCGGTGAGCAATTGCCTAAGAACGGGAACGGAGTTCAAGTACATGGGGCTTGTCATAGTGGTCTCTTGGCTTATCGGGTGATATTAAGCAACGGTGAATTCACGCGTAGCCTAGCGCATGGCGGGGCAACGGTTGCAGGAATGTGTAGTCCGAATGCGGCGCAATTCGGCGAGTACCGCCAACGCAGACACCGAGGCGTCCATTGACTCGCGTCGACCGCAACCCGCCAGTCTTCAGCTCGGCTTTGCGGCATCAGATTCGAGGTCGCTCCAGGCGACTATTCGGTGTCTCGAGCGAACTTCTGCATATACGCCATTCGGATTGGCGTCGCTTCAATAGGCGTTGCAGAGTGAAGGCATCTTTCCAAGCGTGGCGATGAGTAGGTGATACTTTTCCGGCACTTCGTTCCGCGCTCTTCAAAAACTCTAAATAGGAATTCACCGACTGGGTGAAGGTGTCGTAGGCTATGTCGGCTCGACTCTTGTTGCTCAGCAGATATCGAGTCATGCGGGCTTACGGCTGATCAAATAGTTGCTATCGCGCGCTTCGGCTGCCCCGCCCTCTTAAGCACCTTTCTCGAGGATTTGAGAATGCACATGTCAGACATCCCATTCGGCACTACAGATTGGCCGGCAATTGAAAAGACCGCGTACCCAGGGGAAAGCGGCGTCGCTTTTTGGCGGACGCAAAATTTCGGGCCGATACGGGTGCGCATGGTCGAATATTCCGCCGGGTATCTGGCCGATCACTGGTGCTCTAAAGGTCACATCCTTCTTTGCATGGAAGGTGTACTGGGCACGGAGCTGAAAGATGGTCGGCAATTCACGCTCACGCCGGGCCTGAGCTATCAGGTGGCGGACGGCGCCGAGCCACACCGGTCTTTCACGGAAGTCGGCGCCAAGCTTTTTATTGTGGATTGAGATTGAGCTCCCCTGGTCGGCCGCGGCTGGGATCGATTTGAGCGGGCTGGCGCAGGTCAAGACGAGTTGATGGACGCCCATGCTGTCGGCGTCGGGCAGCGGCCAAAAGCTGGCCCTGGCGAATTGAAAGTGAATGCTTAAGAACGCACTTTTGCTAGAGTGGCGGTGAAGGGTTCCGTTATTTTTTCCTGGTTGCGCTCTCGGTGTGGCAATCGGGCAAAGTTAGTCGGTGGGGGATGGATGACTGATTTTAACAACGAAAATCAAGGATGAAATCCAGATGAATATCGAAGCATTGTCGGGGTCGTGGAGGAGAGCAATTGCCATCGGTTTATGCTTAAGCGCCGTTGGGTGCACGACGAGTCCGCCGGTATCCAACAGCGACGCGGGTTTGGTTACTGTACCGGTGGAATTCAAAGATTACGTCGCGCAGCCTGTCGGCAAAGGTCCGCAAGGCGCGCAGCTCTGGCTTGGGACCATCCCCGGTCAGTTATATGGGAGCACGCAAGCTGAGTTCAAAACAATCGGCATTGGTGCTTCCATCAGCGTCGCGGTCCCGATGACCGAACTGGAGAGATTTTCCGCAAATCACGCGAGGCGTTTGACCGCGGCAGCCGCCGCGTCGGGCTTCACCATCACACCATCCGATGCGCGACTGGCTAGAGTCGCTACCGGCGTTTTGAGCCAGGAAGCGCTTTGGCGTTCGGCGAGTACCGGGCTTGCCGAATCCTCCACCAAGAAGGTCTTAACTCTGGTGTATTTTGATCGACCGTGTCGCCTTTCCGGCACTGTCAGCGCAAGCGGCGGTGCAAGAACGGATGACTATGATGTGGTGATCGAGAAGGCGGGTCTGCATCTGCTTGAGACCACGAAAGTCACCGACTCACATTGGGAAATCCGGCGGGCGCCGGCGACAGCGCGAGCGGTGGTCACTGTGCGGGCCAAACAAAAGGCCATTTAGGGGTCAGCAGCAGGAGAGCGCCGGCGGAGTTTGGCAACGTTATGTAGCGCAGTCTCACGGCGATTGCGATGCTAAACCTTTTTCAATAGGATGGCTCAAGGGGAGAAAAACAAGAATGGATTCGAATCACTCCATCGGGATGCCCTGTGAATCGCTAACGGGGAGGAGTCGATCGGAGTTCAGACCCGAATGAGCGGGAGTCCTGATTCCGGCGTCAATTTGCATGATGCGGTCATATCGACCGGGACGAGCGGCGCTGAGGAGCTACCCGGCGCTACTTACAAAGTGCAATTCAGTCGATTTTGGAACCGCGGTCGAGTCGCGCGCAATTCATTCAGCTTGGCGCGACGCGGCGAGATTCAATTTGCTGGCGACAAGATGCTCGTTCGGGCGTTTCAGCGTGAAATGCTTTTTATGGGTTCGCGAATAGAATTCGTCTTCGCGCGCGCCGACATCACCGATGTGTTTCAGTTAGCCGACTTTGTGAGCTTGAGCATTACCCGAGAGCAAGCCACGCAGACTCTGCAGTTTTGGACCCAGAATGAGGAAGAGGCGAAGAGACTAGCGAAGTCATTGCCTGCCACGATGAGTGCGGCCGGTATCGCGGCGAGGGAGTATGCCAGTCAGCTGGCGGCGCTTGATCGCGGTGATTTCGTCACGAAGGGTCTTGTCGCCGCCAATGTTTTGGTGTTTGGCGCAGCGGGTCTGGCTGGCGCTGGGTTCCTTGTTCCCAACGCGGAGGTGCTTCAGGCCTGGGGGACCAACTTTGGCCCGTTGACCATGGACGGTCAGTGGTGGCGCCTGATCACTTCCCTATTCCTGCATTTTGGGGTGTTTCACCTGGCTCTCAACATGTGGGCGCTATACGTCGGCGGTCGACTCGCCGAGCGTCTTTTTGGGAGCTGGGCCTTTGCGCTGCTGTATTTTGCCGCCGGAATAGCGGGGAGCCTGGGTAGCTTAATCTGGAATCCCGCGGTCAACAGCGCCGGCGCATCGGGTGCAATTTTCGGCGTGTACGGCTCGATGCTTGCCTTCTTTCTTCGCAAGCACGCGGCGATTCCGCCAGCGATTATTAGTCAGCAACGATGGAGCGGAATCACATTCATCGGCTTTAACCTGATGAATGGATTTTCTCACTCGGGAATCGACAATGCGGCACATATAGGCGGACTAGGCGTCGGCATTATGATGGGGTTGGTATTGGCGCGGCCCTTGGGCCTTGAAGCGCGAACTCGGATCAAGTGAGGCAAGTTTCTACGCGCGCGGAGGTGTCGCTGCGATCACCTTGCTCGGACTTCTTATGGTGGCGTTGCAGTTCTCGCCCAGCGGAAATGCCGCAGATCAGACCTTTCGGCGTGACCTTCAATCGATGGTCGAGTCGGAGAAGGTTGCCCACCAATCAGCAAAGGAAGCATTCGAGGCGCTGCAGAGTCATCAAATTACTGAGAGTGAATTTGCGCAGCGGCTGGCGATTTACGTGGTGCCGCGCTGGGCCTTGATCCAATCGACCTTTGAAAGGGATCGCGTTGACGATAATTCCAAGTTGAAAGAGCAATGGGCTTTGTTCAGTGACTATGCGGACAGCCGGCTCGCGGCCTTTCAGCTGTATGAATCCGGGGCTCGAACCGGGAAGAAAGCAGATATTGAAAAGGCGAAGGCCAAAATCGACCAAGGGGATATCGATTTAAAGCTCATCAGGGATTTGAAGCAGGGCCGCCAGCAATAGTGTTGATTGCGCTGACTGCCTTGGTGGTTGGAATTGACGCGTTCGTGGTTTTTCTGCTTCGCGCTCTGAATGGGTAGAATGGAATCGCAAGAAGTCGACACTAAATTGGTCTAACAATATTTGTGAAGGCGCCACGCAGTTTGGTTTTCGAGCTTTGGACGGCGCTTTGCGATGATCGTCGCAAAGACTCTGATGTTTCTTATCTGTCCTCCGAAGGGCAGCGACCACAAGCGAGCAAACCAGTTAGCGAAACGAGCGCTTGCAATGTGAAACCCCGCAGGTATGGCGCTGTCAATTCCGGGCGATCTATGGCAAAAAACCTACTTCCCGTTGGTGACGAATCGCGAGTACACGGACCTGGTCGCTCGAAATTACAAAACGATACAGGGCCACATAGCCCGAGCGGCCGTAGGAAATAATCAGTTCGCGAAGTTCGCCCTCCAGACGCCTTCCCACCAGCGGATGGCCGGCGAGGTTGTTGACCGCGGATTGAATCGCGGCCACGGCACTCTGCGCAGCATCGGGATTCTTGTCCCTCAGAAAAGCAAATGCGCGCTCAATATGCTCGAGTGCCCGCTTCGAATAGACTACCGTTGCCACGGCTTCGGCCGTTGCGCGCGTCCATCCTGGCTAAGGCGCTCCATCCAGGCGTGGACGTCCTCGGCACGATAGACCTCACCGGTTTCGTCGATCTCTGCATCCGCAGCCAGGGCGTCTTTGACCAGGCTACGCATTTGTTCTTCATACGCGGCGTGGCGTTCGACCGCTTCGACGATCAGGCTATGAGCGGAGCGTCCAGTTTGTTTGGCGAGGGCGGCCAGACGGGCGCGCAATTTAGGGGGAAGGCGGATGGTGGTGGTGGCGGCCATGGTGAAGTTCGGTGCCGGTTGTGCTGGCTACAAATGTAACACAAGCGCGCCGGTGCGCCCAGCCATCGTTCCTCCTGGGATAGCTTTTCCTTGCGGGACGACTGCCCCGTTCTCATTGGGCGTGTTTGTTGCTTATGATCGGTTGAGCCGGCCGCGTCGAAGATGACGGGCCTAACTGCAGGCAGGAGTTCCAAAGTGACATTCAAACCCCCGAAGGCCCGCATCTTGAGCCGTGCACCTTTGCACGAGGGGTTCTTGAAGGTTTACCGCTACGAATTCGACGTCGAAAAGCATGGCGGCGGCAACTCGCTTCTATCCCTCGAAGTCATGGAGCGCGGCCATGCAGTCGCCGTCCTTGGCCATGATCCCGATCGCAATGAGGTGGTGCTGGGAAATGAGTTCCGTCCAGGCGTGCTGGTGGCGGGTGACTATCCATTCCGCGACAATCTCATCGCGGGCGCCATCGACGAGGGCGAGACGGCGCTCGAAGCGGCGGTTCGAGAGATGCATGAGGAAACCGGTCTGGCGTTAGGCAACCCGATCCTCATTCATTTGGGCGCTTACGTCAGTTCCGGCGGCACGTCGGAGAAGATCGCGATCGTGTACGGCACCGTGGACACTTCGCGGGCCGGGGGTGTGCATGGCAATCGCTCGGAACATGAGGATATTTTGAGCGTCGTGATGCCGGCGCGGGTGTTCATCGAGCGCGTGCGCAGCGGCGAAATCAATGACCTCAAAACGCTGGTCGCGGGGTACTGGTTCGCGGAACGCCTGTCTGCCGGCAAACTCGGGGAAAACGCGGATTCCGGTCGACTGCGTTGAAGCAGTGAATCACGCGCAAAGATTCAGGATTTGTCTTGGTCTGGTTTTTTCATGCTGTTCCACACCGCGATGTCCCAGGCGTTATGAATGCCGACGATCATCAGGAGCATGATCGCGGCCGCAATTCCATAAGGACATTGTTTCGGCCCGGATGAGAAAAGCAATGCCAGGCAGAGCAGCGCCCCGAAACACAGCGCCGGCAAAATGACATTCCAGATCCAATCTTCGAGGACCGGGACGTAATCAGCTTTCATGCCGTGAATATTCAAGGAGATGATCGCAATATAGACCAGTCCTGCGAGGCCAACGACGCCCAAGCCAAGACTCAAGCTGAGTACGCTGTGTCGGGGCATGCTCAAGTACGCCGCCAGGGCGAGGACCGCGCCAAAGTGCACAATCGTCGGCGTTACAAAGGCCTTCACACCCATGGGCGCCACGCGGTGCGCATCGGCGGCCAGGGTGATGACGACGAAGGTGAGCCCGGTCAGACCGCCCGCTGCACCTCCAACGATGACGAAAAAATTATCCCAGCCGGCGAGGAGTGAGGATTCCATGGATTATCACCAGTGAGTGGTTACCGATCGAGGGGTAGTGCTGTGCTGCTGTTGCAGCACGTGGATTGTGCCCGCCATGGGCGAGATCCTGCCTGGCGGTCATCTTATCCTCAAGGCTTGTCCCAATAATTAAACCAGTAATTGATGCCAATTCGAATGATATTGGCGGTGAAACTATTGTGGGTATTGTCGAGCGAAGTGCCGACGAATGCCGAGCAAGCATTCGCGGCGCCCGCGCAAGTCGTCGTCGAGCTCGAGCCTTTTCCGAGACTCATGTGTAAATACTCGGCGGAAATCGACCATGCTCCATTCAATCCAATTTCCGCGCCGGCTCCTGCAGCCCATCCAGAGGAATTAAAGTTCCTGCCGCCGCCAAAAGACGCGAGCGGTACCGTCGATCCGGCCGGCGTAACGCTGAGCGTACCGCTTTGTGATCCGGCTATAACGGCGCCCGCCCTCAAATATGGGAATACAAGGTCGCCTCCGTAACCGATTTTCCCGCCGATAATCGCAAAGTCCTTCGGGCTCAATTTGCCTGACAGCGTATAGGTTCCCGGAGGCGGCTCGGTGCCCGCGAATTTGAGCGTCGAGTTGTCATCCTTTGCTTGCGCGAAAATCACATCTGCGCCTATCCCCAACACCAGCCGCTTGATTTGCAAATTGTCGCCGAATTGCAGCCCTCCGGCGAGGCCTCCGCTGCTACAGCGAGTAAAGGTCGAAGTCGCCGCGTCGATGCCCGTGCCCGTCAAGATCGAGCTATTGCAGACTTTCGCGTTCTCCCCACCGAGACTGGCGCCAAGATACAAGCCATCCCACGGAGTAGTGCTTTGCGCCGAAACAACTCCTGCCGCCAAGAGAAGCGTCGGCACGACCGCCAAGACCCATACTTCTTTTATCCGCATAACTCCTCTCGCATCGCAGATTGGACCACCACCTCGAGCATGCGCAAGGGAAAGCTCATTTATCATTGGTCGCCGCCGGGCCATTCCGCGCAATTTCAATCATAGACGCCGCTGTTCCTGAGATGCCTTGATTAGTTGCGCCAAGCGGCGCGCGCGCGTTTCCGGGCGTTTCGCACTCACGATGCGCCAGATGACCAATCGCCGGTAGCTGGGAGGCTGCGCTTCGAAGAATTTCCACGCTGCTTTGATTTTCCTGAATTGCAACTCGTCGCCGCGATCCAAAGCAGCGCCCTTCTGCTGTTCGTAGGAATAGATGCGCGATTTATCTTCGCGGCGGCGTGAAAAGGCTTCCAGGCCGGCTGTGCGCATTCGTCCTTCGCGCCGAAGGACGCGGGCCCGGTCAATGTTGATGCGGCTCCAGGTCGAAGTTGCCTTTCTCGGCGCGAAGCGGATTTGATAAGAGTGTTCGTCGATGCGCTTGCGCACGCCGTCGATCCATCCGAAACATAACGCCGCGTCCACGGACTCGGCCCATGTCATGCTGGCGCGCTTGGTCCCTTGCTTGTAATAGCCGACGATGAACTCGGTGCGTTCAGCGCCATGCCTCTCCAGCCACGCAGCGAAGTGCGCAACGTTTGCGAAAAACCTCGGCACTCGCGGATCTCTTTTGTCCTTGCCCGGCATGGCGAGCCTCCTTGGGCTGCAGTATAGAGTGCGAACGCGCATCTGCTATGCTCGAACCAACACAGATATTGAGGGGGCCTGTATGAAAATAATAAATCTCCTGTGCGCGACCCTGTTTGCCTCGGCGCTGATCGGGCGCCTCGCCCGGGCTGGCCAAGGACTCTCCGCCCAAAGACTCTGGGACCGGGTCGAACATCACGACGCCGATTCGAACGGCGTCAAAATTCACTATGTGGCGATCGGCAAGGGGCCGCTGATCGTCATGATCCACGGCTTTCCGGACTTCTGGTATACCTGGCGCAAGCAAATGGATGCGCTCGAGCGGACGCTACCGGGTCGTGGCCATGGATCAGCGCGGCTACGACCTATCGGGCCGTCCCGCCGGCATCGAACAATACGCCATGCCCTTGCTGGTCAACGATGTGGGCGCGGTGATCAAAGCCGAGGGCCGCAGCAGCGCGGTGATCGTCGGTCACGACTGGGGCGGTGCGGTGGCCTGGACCCTGGCCATGACGCACCCCGATTGGATTCAAGCGCTCATCATTCTGAATCTTCCGCATCCGAGCGGCATTCAACGCGAAATCAAGAACAACCCGGAACAGCGCAAAAACAGCCAGTACGCATTCAATTTTCAAAAGCCCGGCGCGGAAAAGAACCTCTGACGTCGGAAAAACTGGCCGGCTGGGTCAAGGACGATGCGGCGCGCGTGCACTATATCGAGGCGTTCAATCGCTCGGATTTCGAGGCCATGTTGAACTACTACCGCGCGAACTATCCGCGGCCGGACCAAGACCCGAGCGCAGCCGCGCCGGCGCCGCTGCCCAAGGTCAGCGTTCCCGTGCTCGAGTTTCACGGGCTCGGCGATCAGGCGTTGCTGCCGGGGGCGCTCAGCGGCACGTGGGACCTGGTCGAGAAGGACTTCACCCTGGTAACCATTCCGGGCGCCGGGCACTTCGTCCAGCAGGATGCCGCCGATCTGGTTTCCACCACCATGAGCGATTGGCTCGGGCCGGCGAATTCACTGAGCGAGTTCGCTCGAGGATCGGTCGAATCGCCCGCGCGCGGCCGCCGCAAACGCGCGGCGTGCCGCAAACGCACGCGCTTCGGGTTCTAGACCCGGCTGGGGGGCCGTTCCTCGGGCGACAGCTGCTCCTTGAGAAACGCGAGCGTCCGATCCAGCGCTTCGCCGGGTCGGCTGTCCTGCCTCGTCGATGAGATGATTCGTCAAGACGCTGTGCGCCGGTTTGGAGAATCGGGGATTGGCGAATTTTTCGTCGATCTCGATCGCTTCGAACGCAGCGCCGAATTCCTCGCGCAACCTTGCGAATCGCTCGCCGGGACACATGGGGTCCTGGATGAATCGCAGCGCCAGAATGCGCGCGCCGTGATGCTCGATTTTCTCGTGGGCCGCCTGCAATTCTTGCGGCGGAGGCGTGCAACCCGCGCGCGCCGCGACTTGGTGATGGCGAAGGGCAGCGATGGTTGCGACAAAACCGGGGCCAGAACCGGCGCATTGAGCATCATGGCCAGGGCGAAATTGCCCGTGAAGCACATGCCGATCGCGCCGACGCCGCGGCCGCCGCACTCGGCATGGGCGTGGCGGGCCAGCGCACGCAACCAATCGACGATCGGGCTCGATTCATTCGCCGCCAGCACGCGAAATTCCTTGCTGATGCAAGACCTCGCGATGACTCGCAGCGCATAGCCCCGCTCCGGAGGCCGCATCGGCTCGCCAAACAACAGCGGCATGAACACGGTGTAGCCCGCTTGAACCACCCGCTGCGCAAAGGCGGCAACCTGAGGGGTGATTCCCGGGATCTCCGACATCACGATGACCGCCGGCCCGCGGCCGGCGCGATAGACGCAGCGCGCGGCACCTGCAAATTCGAGGCTGCTTGCTTCAAATCCCGGAATATTTGTCGTGGCCGCTCTCCTGCAATCGAGCAAGCATGTCACGAAACAGCGCGGTTTGGGGGCTGGCGCAAATCAGCTTCCAGCGACTCCTGCTGCCACGCCCGACTCATGGCCGAGCACGTCGGGGGAGCGGCGCAGCGTGGCAGCCAGCGCATCCGCGAGCGAAGTATGCGGTTCGGCGCCGATGAAAGACCGCAACTTGGTATTGTCGAGCTCCAGCGGGATTTGCCATAGATAGCGCATTTCGAGCATTTCATGGAAGGCATTGACGAAGGGCGCGGCGAGCTTGATGACCCACCAGGGCAGCGGCTTGATCCGCTGTTCGCTGATTCCGAGCGTACGGCAGACCGATTCGGCCATCTCCCCTCCCCGCTCGAGCCAATGCCCGCGAAAGTGGAACACTTCGTACGCGGCCATCGGTCGCTCGCAGTCGACCAAACGTGCCATGGTTTCGGCGAGATCCGGCAGATAGGCCCAGGAATGGCCCACGTCGGGCGCTCCGGGATTGTAAACGGCTCGCACTCGGCCTCGCGCCTTGACCATGCCGCGCGTCAGCCAGCTATTGCCGGCGCCAGGGCCGAAGAAATCGCCCGCGCGCACGACAATGGATCGAACGCCGTAAAGACTGGCCTTTTGCAGCTGCAACTCCATCTCGACGCGCACCCGGCCTTTGCGAGCGGTCGGAAGCTGCGGCGTGCTTTCTGTTAGAACTCGCGGCGCAGCGGAACCAAAGTTATAAGTCGTCGCCGGCACCAGGATGCGCGCATTGCAGGCCCGCGCGGCGGCAATGGTATTGTCGAGCATGGGCAGCGCCAGCCCGCGCCAGTTGCGGTAGTTCGGCGGGTTGGCCGCATGCACAATGAGCTCGGTGCCGCGCGCCGCCGCCATGACATCGCTCGATCGCATGGCATCGCCCTTGATCCATTCAACTGATTTGTCGAGCGTGCCCGACATCGCCGCCGTGGGATCGCGATGCAGGGCCCGTACCCGCCAGCCGCGCGCCAAGAGCGCCCCGGCTACCTCACGCCCGATACTTCCGGTGATGCCGATGACCAAGGCGGTTCGAGTTGAATTGGGCATGTCTGCTGTCCTCATTAGATCGATGCGCCATGGTCGCAGGCGCGGCTTATAAAGAAAATTGTGTATTACCGTAGATCTGATATACATAAATGCATGGACAATACCGAGCCCGGCTGGGATTTGTATCGCTCCTTTCTGGCGGTTCTGCGGCTCGGGAGCTTGTCCGCCGCCGGACGCACGCTGGGATTGACCCAGCCGACCGTCGGCAGGCACATCGCAATGCTGCAGGCGAGCCTGGGCGGACGCGTGCTTTTTACCCGGTCGCAAAGCGGCTTGATGCCGACGGCTGCAGCTCATGAGTTACGCCCGCACGCCGAGGACATGGCCGCCGCCGCCGCCGCGTTCGTGCGCATGGGATCCGGCAACCTGGAGGAGACCGCGGGAGTGGTGCGTTTGGCCGCCGCCGATGTGATGGGCGTCGAAGTACTGCCGCCCATCTTGAGCGATTTTCGCCATCAATACCCGAACACGGTGATCGAGCTGTCCGTGTCCAACCAGATGGCGGACTTACTGCGGCGCGATGCGGATATCGCGGTGCGCATGGTACGGCCGACGCAAAAGGCTTTGTTGGCGAAGCGCGCCGGCAAGGTGGTGCTCGGATTTCACGCGCATCGGCGCTATCTGCAGCGCTACGGCTATCCGGAACGGCTCGAGGACTTGGCCCACCACACCTTGATCGGATTCGACCGTGTCCCCCCTTCCGCGCATTTTCTGAAGGCCTCGCCGATACCCGTGTCGCGCGAGCTTTTCGCGTTTCGCTGCGACTATGACTTGGCGCAACTGGCGGCGCTGCGTGCCGGGTTCGGCATCGGAATTTGCCACACCGGGATCGCGCGCCGCGATCCGGATCTTTTGCCGCTCCTCGGCAAGCAATTCAAGGTCGAGCTGGAAATTTGGATCGTCATGCACAATGAATTGAAGCGCATCTCACGCATGCGTTTGATGTTCGATCATCTCGCCTTGAGTCTGGCTCAATACGCCGCCGCCCTTTGAGGCCGAGCGAAGCAGGCGCCGATGAGCCCGAGCAGCGCGGCCGCCGACAGCCAAAGCCCGGGAATCGCCCGATTGTTCGTGGCATGAATGAGGTAGGTGCTGATCGCCGGCGTGAAGCCGCCGAAGATGGCGGTCGCCAGGCTATATGCCAGGGCAAAGCCGGAAGTGCGCACCTCGAGCGGCATGATCTCGGTCAGAAACACCACCATCGCGCCGTTGTAGCTGCCGTAAATGAAGGACAGCCACAACTCCACCGCGAGCAATCTCGAAAACGAAGCATCGTGCACCAGCCATGACATGGCCGGATATGCGCTGACCAGCATCAAAATCGTGCAACCGAAGAGCAGTGGCCGGCGGCCCACCCGATCCGAGAGGCTGCCCATGATGGGCAGCCAGAATAGGTTCGATGCGCCGACACATAGCGTCACGATGAGGCTGTCGCTGGCCGCCAGATGCAGCTCCGAACTGCCGAATGTCGGGGTATAAGCCGTGATCATATAGAACGATACGGTCGTCATCGTCACCATCAAGGTTCCGACGAGCACGACGCGCCAGTTGCGCCGTAGCGATCCGATGATTTGCGCCATGCCCGGCCTCACCTTGCGGGCAACGAATTCATCGGTCTCCTGCAACGAGCGCCTCAGGCGGAACAGAAACGGCACTATCGCGCAGCCCACCAGTAACGGGATGCGCCATCCGAAACTCAGCATTTGCTGCGGCGAAAGACCGTTGCTCAGCAGCACCCCCACCAGCGCGGCGAACATCACGGCGACCTGCTGACTGCCCGATTGCCAGCTGACATAGAAACCTTTGCGGCCCGGCGTCGCGATCTCCGCCAAATAGACCGAGACTCCGCCGAGTTCCATGCCGGCCGAAAAGCCCTGCAGCAGCCGGCCGCACAGCACCAACAGCGGCGCGATCAGCCCGATCCTCGCATAGCCCGGCGTGAACGCGATCGAGATAATGCCGACCGACATCAGGGACAGAGTCAAGAGCAGCCCGGCGCGCCTGCCGTGCCGATCGGCGTAGGCGCCGAGCACGACGGCGCCCAAGGGGCGCATCAGAAAGCCGGCCCCGAAAGTCATGAGCGATAGCATCAGCGATACAAACGGACTGCCGGTGGGGAAAAATGCTTGGCCGATGGCCGCGGCGTAGTAGCCAAAGACCATGAAATCGTACATCTCCAGGAAATTCCCGCTGGAGACGCGGATCACCGACCAGATGGCGGTTTTGCGGTTCAACACGGTCATATTGAGGGCGAATTATCCCCGAGTCGATACGGCATGTGAGATTTCACACCGGCAAGTGGGCGTATCCGCCTACAGACGGGTTGGTGTCCTTGCCACACCATGACGGACGATCAAAGCATAGGAGGCCATGATGGACAAATCACAGGAACTGCAGCAAATGACCGGCCATGCCGAAGGCCTGATGAGCAAGGTTGCCGACGATCAGAGCCCGCAGCTTCAAGAGCTACGCTCCCGCGTAACTGACACCATCGAATCGGCCAAATCCGCCATCGCAAAGGCGGATTCCGCCGCGCTCGATGCGCTGCGAAACGCAGCGAGTTCGGCCGACGACTACGTGCGCGCAAACCCTTGGGTAGCCATCGGCGTTATCGCCGGCGTGTCGGCATCGCTGGGGTTTCTCGCGGGATATCTGGCTGCCCCGCAACGATCCTTGATGGGAATGCTGCGCCGATAGCTGGGACGGTTTCAAGTAAAACAAAGAGAGGAAAATTCCATGGATATGGTGTTGCTAATCATTATTCTGCTGCTGCTGTTCGGCGGCGGCGGCGGTCTGTACTGGGGCCTCGGCGCGGGATGGGGTATCGGTCCCATCGGACTCATCGTGCTGGTTGTCGTGGTTTGCTTCTTTTTGTTCAGCAGGCGCGGACGACTTTAGAACGCTTCGAGCTAGAACGGCGCGGAATGCGTCGCACGCCCAGGCTTAACGGCCCGGGCGTGCAGCCGTTCAAGTCAAGGAGGCGAGCCCGAATACTCCGAAGGCTTGACGCGCATCGGTCCACATCTCTTCGATGTACCAACCGGCGCTCTCGACCAGCGCGGAGAACACGCGTACATCGTACTTGCGTGAGGTTTCCGTGTGAATGGATTCGCCGCGCTCGAAATCGAAGCTTTGCCCGTCCACCACGGCGGTCTGCTCTTCCAGGCTCACCAGATGCATCTCAACGGCGGAACTCATGCTGTTCCAGCGCGCTTCGTGCGCAAAGCGGTCCACGCGGAAATCGCCGTCGAGTTCGCGGTTGATCCGCGTCAGCAGATTCGTGTTGAATGCCGCCGTCACGCCGCGCCGATCATTGTAGGCGGCGCGCAGCACGCGAATATCCTTGGTCAAATCAGCGCCGATCACCGCCGTGCCCTTGTGGCCCACCTGGCGGTGCATGCGGCGCAGGAAGGAGATGGTCTCGCCATGATCCAGGTTGCCGATGGTGGAGCCGGGAAAGAACGCGGAACGTCCCTTTAGCGGAATGGCGGCGGGTATGTCGAAGTCTCCGGTAAAGTCCGCGACGATGGGCCAAATGCCGATGTGCGGGAAACGGTGCCTGAGCGAAATGACCGCTTGATCGAGAAATTCGCCTGAGATATCAACCGGCACGTACAGGCGCGGCGCTTGCAGCGCTGCAATCAGTATTTCCGTCTTGATTCCCGCCCCGGCGCCATATTCGATCAGCGTCGCGCCTTTACCGACGAACCCCGCGATCTCCGCGGCGTTGGCGCGCAAAATTCCGGTCTCGACGCGCGTCGGATAATATTCCTCCAGCTGCGTGATCTCTTCGAATAATTCTGAACCGCGCTCGTCATATAACCAGCGGCAGGGCAAGCTCTTGCGGCGCTTCGACAGCCCCGCGATCACATCCTGACGGAAGAGTTCCGGCTGCGAAAGCCGATAGTCTGTAGCGAGCATCACGCGTCCTCCGCCAGCCGCACCCCTGAGAATTGCCATCGAGCGTGCGGAGCAAAAAAGTTTCGATAGGTGGGCCGCACGTGATCTTCCGGAGTGACGCAGGAGCCGCCGCGCAACACGAATTGACCCGACATGAATTTGCCGTTGTATTCTCCCAGCGCTCCTGGCATCGGCCGAAATCGCGGATAGGGCATGAAAGCGCTGCGCGTCCACTCCCATACGTCGCCGAACATTTGCCGCAGGCCGCCCGCAGGCGCCGGTGGCGGCCTGGGGCGCAGGCGGCCGGAATCCAGAAAATTGCCCGCGATCGGCAAGCATCGTGCGGCTGCTTCCCACTCGAATTCGGTCGGCAGCCGCCGGGCCGCCCACGTGGCGAAAGCATCCGCTTCGAAGTAGCTGACATGCGAAACCGGCGCGTCGCGATCGATGGGCTGAGCGCCTCTCAGGGTCATGCTCCAAAATTCGCCGTCGCGCGCTTCCCAGTAGAGCGGCGCGGACCACGCTTCGCTCTGCGCCTTGACCCACCCGTCCGCGAGCCACAACAGCGGATTCCGATATCCATCATCGGCGATGAATTCCATCCACTCGCCGTTCGTGACCAAGCGATCGGACAGTCGATAGGGTTCGATGCACACGCTGTGGCGCGGCCCTTCGCAATCAAATGCGAAGCCCGCGCCTTCGTGTCCCATGTCGAGAAGGCCCCCGGGGAATGCGCGATAGCTCTGCGATCCATCGATGAGCTCGACCGGCAGCGGCACCGATTCTCGATAGGCCGGGCGCAAGGGATTCTGCGCGAACAGGTGCAGAATGTCGGTCAGCAACAGTTCTTGGTGCTGCTGCTCGTGATGACAGCCGAGCTCGATGACATCGAGCACCGTCGCGCTCGGCGCTTGCTGCAATAGCTGCGCGATCGCCGAGTCGACGTATTCTCGATATGCGAGAACCTCTGCGAGAGCCGGCCGCGTGAGTAAACCGCGCTGCGGTCGAGGATGACGGGCACCGATCGATTCATAGTAGGAATTGAAGAGAAAGTTGAAGCGCTCGTCGAAAGAACGGTAGCGCGAAGCTTCGGCCGACAGCACCATCGACTCAAAGAACCACGTGGTGTGAGCCAAATGCCACTTCGCGGGACTGGCATCGGGCATCGACTGAACCGTCGCATCCGCGTCCGACAAGGGCTGCGCCAGCGCCAGCGTGGCCGCACGCACCTTTCGAAAGCGGCGCTCGAGCGCCGAGCGCTCGGTTTCTGGCCCGGCCGGAGAGGCGGTGTTCGTGCTTTGCATGGAGAGCTCTTTGGGCTAATGACAGCGCAACGAACGCCCATCCTAATGGGTGAAAATGCATCGTGGGGGACTTCTTGAGAATACCTTCTTTCATCTGCCGCTGATCTTCGTGTAGGCGATCTCCGACGAGATTGCCGTAACTATCGAAAATAGCTGAGGAAAGCTAGGGCTTGGTGCCCGGGTGGGCAGCGATTTCCTTTGCGGCCAGGGTCTGCGCGGCGCCGAGGGCATCATCCGCAGGAACCTTCATATCCGGCTCGACACCGACGCCTTCCCAGTCGGTGTGCGTGGTGGGATTGATCGCACGCGCGAACGGAACCCCGATCGTGAATCGATCGTCGATGCGATGGCCGGCCACCGGATGAGCGCCGCCGCCGGTCACTTCGCCGACGATCGTCGCACGTTTCAGCACTTTGAGGTCATTTGCAAACTCTTCCCCGCCGGAAAAGGTCCGATGCGAGGTCAGGATGAACGCGGGCACGGAAGACAAGCGCCTGCCGGGAACGTAGGGCAGCGTCCAGTATTGCGTGGTCTCACCGCTCTTGCGTTCCCACAAGTCATTGAGGTGGGTCTGCTTCGCGAATAAGTAAGTCGAAACCAGTGCGACCATTTTCGGATCGCCGCCGCGGTTGTCCCGCAGATCGAAAATGACGGCATCGACGTTGGCAATAAAGTTCATGGCGGCAACGGCGGTGGCGCCGCAGATTTCGGGATCGGCGAAGAAATTGAATTTCACATATCCGACATTTCCGTTGAGGCGCTCCAGCTTCTCAAAACCGCAATTTGCCTCCTGCATCGCCATGCGGTAGCGCGCAACGGCGTCCGGGCCCGGCGCAGGAGATTCCTGCGGCAATTGTATGGGGCTAAAGGTGACAAAGAGATGCTTGTCGTGGCTGACAGCGCGGAAATCCTCGGTCAAGCGCTTGGCAAACGCAGCGCCGTCCCTCACTGAATCGTATTCGCCACGCCTGGCGCGAGCCCGTACCGCCAGGCCCATCTTCTTGGCGAGATCGGGAAATACATAGAACTCGTCGAGCTTGGCGCTGGCGCCATCGATGACCCGGGCGCGAGTCGCGGCATCGATGTCATAGCCGAGCACGGCGGCGCCAGGGGCAATGGGATTGATTTCCGAGCCGCTGGCTCGCGGCGGATCCGAATCGCTCACTTGCAGGAAAGCCAACGCCCGCATGCCGCTGTCTCGCTGCTTCAAAAGAAACACGATGCGCGACGGCTCGCTCTTCTCTATTGAAACAAGTTCAAATCCGGCGGCGCGGTCGCGCGAATCCATGGGGTCAGCCGTATGCTTTTCGGGATCATATTTCTTGTAGTACGAATCGAGGCGGACCGGATCCCCGCTGCGGGAAGCCTCGAGCCAGGCGGCCAAGACCCTGCCGGCGGGCGTATCGGGAATCGCCACTTGCGCGCGGGCCGCCTGCAGCCCACAGCCCAGCGCGGCACCGACGCACAGCAGCGCAGCCGCCAAGCGGCCTTTCAGCCTCCGGGCATCGAGCGCGAGCGCAGCTTCCACATCCCCCTCAGCCATCGAAGGCTCCCGTTCCATGAGCGCACCAATCCAAGTCAGGCAGTGGGCACGCTTTGATTATAGCGCTGCGCGCGTACGGCATTGTGAGAGTTGCGGGTCCGGCAGATTCCTACAAGTGCCGCCGTTTCCCGCTGGCTTACGCAGGATGCATTTTGCAACACGCTTGCTCCCCAGCCTATCGCTGTGCCAAGCCCGGAAAAGTGAGAGGAAACATCGTTATGACCACGGCGCCCACAAACACCGTCATTTTCGCGATTCTCTTGATTGCCATAGTAGCCGCGGTCGTCGCATGGCTCATGATCCAGCGACAGCGGTCGCTGCGCCTGAAGCGACGCTTCGGACCGGAATACGACCTGACCGTATCCGAGTTTCACAGCCAAGGCAAAGCCGAGGCGGAACTGCTGGAGCGTGAAAAGCGCGTCGCAAAATTGGAGATCGTGCCGCTGACGCCCGCGGATGCATTTAGATTCTCCAACGCCTGGAATACCCTGCAAGGTCGCTTCATCGACAGCCCGAAAGGTGTGGTCGCGGAGGCTGACAACCTGGTGCGAGAACTGATGGCCAAGCGGGGCTACCCGATGGGCGATTTTGAGCGAATGGCAGCGGATATATCGGTGGATCATCCGACCGTGGTGTCGACCTATCGAGCCGCGCAAGCGATCGCCGCACGCGATGCACGAGGCGAGGCGGACACCGAAGAACTGCGCAAGGCCGTCCTCTACTACCGCGCGCTGTTCGATGAGTTGCTGGGAGTCGCGCCCGACAAAATAGCCACGCCGCTCCCCGCTCGCCGCGTTCCGGTGCATTCATGAGCCCTCAAATGAACGGCGAACCGCGCGGCGCCGCCACGGCCGCCGAGACGCCGCCCGCCGCAGCGCGAGCGGCAGCGCCGACCCACGAGGCGACCCAGGGCGATCGGCGGCTGCCCGAGCCGATCAATACCGACGGCGTGCGCATGACGACGGTGAGCAAAGACGATGCGCAACTCGCGCCGCTCTTTACGGAAACGGCGGCGGCCGATTTCCGCTCTCGTTGGGATCTGGTGCAACGAAGCTTCGTCGACAATCCTGGGGAAGCCGTACACGCCGGAGACGAACTGGTCGCGCAAGTGATCCAAAGTCTGGCGGAAACGTTTTCAAACCAACGATCGAATCTTGAAGACGAGCTGAAAGAACCCGACCAGTCGTCGACCGAGAATCTACGCCTGGCGCTGCGGCGCTACCGCTCATTTTTCGAGCGGCTGCTGGCGATTTAGCTGAAAAGCTAGAAATTCGCGCCGCAACTGAGGAGGTGGAAGGTCAACATGACCCACAGCACGGTCAGCGCCGCGAGCGCCTCCACACCGCGGCAAATGGCGCCCAGCCGGCCGCGGGGATGGGATATGGCTCGGCGGAGATTCCACAGGACCACGGCCACCAGGCCAAAGGCGCCGAGCGCGCCGCCGATTTGCAGCAGCCATACGCGCCCATCGATATTGTCCATGACGATGGTTCGCAGCCCGAGCAGCGACATCCAGCCCGCCAACACGATGAGCGTCAGCCAGCAAAACCCTCGGAACAATCGAGAGGCCAGGAGATCCGCCCCGGTGAGCGGATTGACGGCGCCGTAGCGGCGCCGCGCGATGGCCGCGGCCGGCCAAGATAAGGCAGTGAGCAAAAGGACAACGAGCGCCGCCGAAAACAGCGGCTGCAGCCAAGCCGCATCGCGATACCAGGGTGCCCGGTTGAAGACGTCAGTCGGCGCATCATCATCGACCCCCCAACGCATGACGCGCCCGCCCTCGAGCTGCGCGGCGAGCCGCTGGGGCCCGTGCGCATCCTGCCACTGAAACGGCGCCACCTCGATCCACTGCCGCGCGGTCCCGGCAAAGTCGGGCAGGCTGGGGATATAGGGCCGCCCGTCTCTATCGAGGCCGACCTTCGTCTGGCCGACGAAGTTTGCGAAATCGACGAAGTTCGAGAAGCTCCCGTTGCTGGCGATGTAGCTGCCGGCGAGCATCCTGGCGTGTTCTTTGGCACTGCTCAATTCAATGCGCGCAGCGGCGCGCGCCTCGGCAAAATAGCGCTCGCCGAACTGTTGAAACAGCGCGAGTCGAATTTCATGCGTGGCATTTCCAGTCCCGGCGCTGTTCATCGACATGAAGAACCCCACCTGTTGCGCCGGCAGGAGCCACAGATCGCTGTGAAAATTGATGGCATCGCCGCCATGCCCAATCGCGTCGAGTCCATTGACGCGCTGTTCGATGAATCCGAGCGCCATGCGGTCGACGCCGGGCACGGCGATGTGCGCGGGTTCGTGCATCATTCGCGCGGTCGCCGGCTGCATCAATCCGGCACCCTGATCGAGATGCGCAATCATGAATTTCGCCATGTCCGCCGCCGACACGGCCATCGAGCCGGCGGGCGGCAGCGTGACCAATTCGTAGGGCTCAGGATCGAGGGAGGCCAAGCGATAACCTTTCGCCATGAATGGCGCGAGCGCCGCCGGCAGCGGCTGGCGGAAAGTTGCCCGTGTCATCCCCAAGGGTGCAAACACCTTGCGCTCGATATAGTCTTCGAACGGCATCCCGGAGACTCGCTGCACGATGTATCCGGCAAGTCCGACCGCATAATTGGAATAAGCGCCGGTGGTACCCGGTGCAAACACCCGTTTCGGCAACCGCTCCTTCAGCGCAGCGCCCAGCGGCGGAACCGGACCCGAGCCTTGGAATACGATCAGATGTTTGAGCGCCGCTTCGAAACCCGGCGTGTGCGTCATGATGTTTTGCATCGTGATCGGCTTATCGTCAAAGGGCGGGATTGTGAAATCAAGATAGCGGTTCACATCGGCATCCAGGTCGATCTTGCCCTGCTCCAGCAGCTGCATGACCGCCGTCCAGGTGAACAGCTTCGAAATCGATCCCGGCCGAAACAGCGTTGTCTGGGGATCAACTCGACGGCGCGCGGCAACGTCCGCGTAGCCGAAACCCCGCTGCGTCAAGACTTGCCCATCCTTGACGATGACGACCACCGCCCCCGCAATATCGGCTTGTGCCAAAGCAAAAGGCAGATAGCCGTCCAACCACGCATCGGCATCTGCCGCAGTGAGCTCGTGCGTCAGTCCGGACGCTTGCGCGACTGCGCCGGCCGCCATGCTCGCCGGCGCCGCGAATGCCAGCAGCGCCGTCATGGCAACGCCGATTGCCAGCCTCCGATTCACGTCGCCGCGCCGCCGCTGGTTCAAGCGGTCAGTAGTTCAAGCTGAAGCGAAGCAGGCCGCCGATAAAAGCAATCCAGACCACGCCCAGCAATCCCGCCGCGGTCACGAAGCCCCAGAACGGCAATTTACGCGGAACGTTGAGTCTCGTCAGACGCCAGGCGCTCCAGATCCCCAACACCGCCGCCGCAATGGCCAGCACTCCTGCCGCCTGCATGGCGCCAACGATCGGATCCAGGCTGCTGCTGTAAAAATCCAGCTCAAGGTCAAGAGTCGGCCGCAGGATCATGAACCAACAGACCAGATATAGCACATCGAATGCCGCCGCCGCGCGCAGCATCAGCCGCAGTCGCTTGACCTGCGGCAGCAAATCCTCCGCAATGTTTTTTGGGGGCTTGAGCCACGGCGAGAGCAACCAGGCCAACACAGTCCAAATGAGAATCAAGCAAGCGGCGAACAGCACGCTCAGGTTCAAAGCCGACGAACGCTTCAGCGGCACGGCCTGCAGCACGGAAGTGGGATCGGTGCTGTCGACGACCGTCTTCACGCCGCTCACCGTCTGCAGCTTGAGTTGCTGACTGCCGCCGGCGCGGCGCCAGAGCTGCGGGCCGATCTCACGGTAAATTACCGGCTCAGGGCTGATCTCGCCGGGCACGGAGATGGTCCCGTCCGGGTTTGCGGCAATCACAGATTGCTGCAGGACATAAAAGAGACTCAAGAATCCGTGCTCGATTCGGCGCGAACTTTCGTAGCGTCCGGCGATGAGTTGTGCGTCGGCAAGCGCGCTCGACAAAGCCGGCGGATCCACCTGCTCGGTCGGGTTCGGGAAGTAGCGATCCATGAAGCCGTCGAACAGCGCGTCGCGCGCCAGATAGACGGCATTTTCCCGCCCGCGGCTGTTGAAAGTGAAATCGATGCCGACGCCTTCCGCGGGCAACAATTCAAACTCGTTGTGAAAATAAATGGTGTCGCCGCCGTGACCGATCAGGGTGCGGCCGTTATGGACTTCGCGGAAGAAGCCATGCGCCATGGTGGCAAACTCCCGGTGGCGCCTGTTCCGATTGGCTGTGCATGCGCTCGGCTGTGTCCGGCTGCAAAATTACCGCGTCGCCGACATGACCGTCCTGCAGATGCGCAATCATGAAGCGCGACATGTCCGCGAGCGTCGTCGTGCGCGCTGCCCGCGGGCCGGGTGACAATCAGCTCGTAGGGACCAGGCGGTGCCGATGCCGTTCGATAGCCTCTCGATACCGAAGCGGCGAATCTTCTCGGGCAGCGGCTGATCGAAACTGGTATTCGTCATGCCGAGCGGCATGAGAATGTGGCGTTCGATGTAGCGCTCGTACGGCTCCTTGGATATTCGTTCCACGATGTAGCCGGCCAGGGCCGCGCCATAGTTTGAGTAGGCGGGTACCTCACCGGGCGGGAACAGCATGGGGCGCTTGTGATCCTTCAAGTACGCCTCGGTCGAGGGCACCCCGTGCGGATTGGTCCACAGGACGTCCTTCAGCCCTTCCTCGAATCCGCCGCGGTGATTCATGAGATCGCGCAAGGTCACGGGCTTGCCGAAGTCCTCGGGAATCTTGAAGTCCAGGTAGTCGTTGATATTGCGGTCGAGATCGAGCTTGCCCTGCTCGACCAGTTGCATGACCGCGGTCCAGGTGAAGAGTTTCGAGGTGGACCCGATTCGAACCATGGTGCGTTCAGGATCCATGCGAAGTTTTTTGCTCACATCGGCAAATCCATAGCCCTTCTCGAGCAGCACCGTTCCGTCCTTGACCACCACGACCACGGCGCCGGCCATGTCGCCTGCCTTCAAGGCATACGGCACCATGCCGTCGAGCCAGGTTTCGAGGTCGGCACGGTCGAGCGAATGCGTACTCGGCTCGGCCGCGGCGGGAGCCGCCGGCGCTTCGCCAGGCGCTGGGGTAGTAGTCGACGATGCGCCGGCGGTTGCGGCCTGCAGAGCGATTGCGGCGGCCGCAATCAATACGGCTGTCAAGTTTCGGATATTCATATTGTTCACTCTCTCATTTTGACTTCTGCATCAGCGGCGTGAATGACAGATCCTGATAGTCGTAACTGAAATCCGCGAGCGGCGAAACCGCTTTCATGGTGATGTGCTCGACCTTGCCGTCCGCATTCAAGCCGAACGTGACGTACGCCGGCTCGATGGTCTTATCGTCGAAGCGCGTTACGAAGCTGTCGTATTGCCAATGCTCGAGCGCGCCGCCCATGCGCGGCGTCGATTTGAAATCGATGGTGAGCGCGCCATTGGCCTCGCCGACTTCGATGTTGCCGTACCAAGGATCGCCATAGGTGCCGACGTAGCGATCGAGCGGCAGCGATGGACCCACCTTGGCGGGCTTCGCCGCGGCCGAGCCATACGCCTTCAGCGCCTCCTGTACGCGCTGCTGTCTCTGCGCGACGATCTTTTCCGGCCAAGTATCCTTGGGCAGTCCCAGGTAGTGATCGAGCAGCTCATACATCAGACCGATGATGATCGCGCCATCCTCGCTGTTGATCTCGATGGAAAATCCCACGTGCTTTTCCGGAATCAGCACCACCGCGGTCAGAAAACCGAAAACCGCGCCGCCATGCCAGACGATCTTGGCGCCGCGATAGTCGCGGACATCCCAGCCGAGCGCATAGGTGTTGAACATGGGTTGGGTGGGCGCCAGCACGCCCGACCGCGGCCCGACCGGCTGCAGCACCACGGGAGTCCACATTTGATCGTGCGCGGCCTCGCTGAACAGCCTGCCGCCATGACCCGGCAGCGCGCCGCCATCGAGCTGGATCATCAGCCAGCGCGCCATGTCGTTGGCGCTGATCGCCAAACCACCCGCTGGCGATGCGTTGCTGCCCAGATTGTCGCGCTCATTGAGCACCGACTGATCGCCGACGCCGCGCAGGCCGCCGTTCATGCGCGCATGCGGTTGCGCGCGGTCGGGACTCGCGAAGTGGCCTTCGTTGTCGGTGGTCGAATGCAGCATCCCCGCCGGTTTGAGCACGTGCTCGGCGACGAATTTCTCCCAGGTTTCGCCGCTGACATCCTCGATCAACTGGCCGGCGACCATGTACAAAATATTGTCGTAGGCATAGGCGCTGCGGAAGCTGGTCGCGGGTTTGATGTATCGCAGCCGCCGCACCGATTCGGCGCGGCTGAGGTTCGTGCGCGGCACGAACAACAAGTCGCCGGCGCCGAGCCCAAGACCGCTGCGATGCACGAGCAGATCTCGAATCGTCATCTCGCGCGTCACCCACGGGTCGTACATTTGGAAACCCGGCAAATGATCGATCACCTTGTCGTCCCAGCCGATTTTTCCCTGATCGACCAGAATGCCGAGCGCCGCCACGGTGAAAGCCTTGCCGGTCGAGCCCGTGGGGAAGATCGTGTCTGCGTCGACCGGCTGCGGCGATCCGAGGCGCTTGACGCCGAAGCCTTTGGCGAGCGTGACCTTGTCGTTCTCGACGATGGCGATGGCCATGCCGGGGACGCCGATCTGCTTGCGCAAGCTTTCGACGCGCGCTTCGAAGCGCGACGGCGGCGCCGCAGAGGCGGCCGAGATGCCGAGGAACGTCAATGAGACGAGTGCGAGAATTTTCATACTGGCTCCGGTTGGATGGCGTTCAATGCAAGTTCGGCAGCCCGCGCCGTCTCGATTTGCCGAATCGAAGGATCGAGTGCAAGAGCATGGCTGCGGCGATCGCAGAGACGACGGCCCTAAGCGTGCGTCCCGCCCCACACTTGCTCACCGCTCCACGCAAGGCCATTGGTGTACGTCATGCTCGGCGTACGGTCCTTGGCGAGAAAAATCGGCCCATCCAGATCGACGACGTCGCACAGTTGGCCGAGTACGAACGCCGGCGCCATCGCAAGACTCGTGCCGACCATGTTGCCGACCATGACGCCCAACCCCAGGCGCCGCGCTTCGTGCGCCATCGCCAGCCCTTCCGTCAATCCGCCGCACTTGTCCAGCTTGATGTTGACGATGTTGAAGCGTCCGACCAGCCCGGCAACGTCGGCCAAGCTTCAGCACACTTTCATCCGCGGCGATCGGGATCGTCGATTTGAATCCGTCGAGATCGGCCTCGCGTCCGCGCTTTAAGGGTTGCTCCAGCAAGGAAACCTTGGCCGATTCGAGAACCGCCCATCAGCGATCCGAGCGAATCGATGGCGTACCCCTGATTGGCGTCGACCCCGATCCACACGTCGGGGCGCGCCGCGCGCACCGCGCGGACCCGCTCGATGTCGTCTTTCAGATCGCCGGTCAATTTCAGCTTGAGCGCTCGAGCCTGGGCAAATTTGCGCGCACCGGCCGCCATCGTGGCGGGATCGTCGGCGCCCAGTGTGAAGGTCGTGACCAGCGGCTTTGGCGCATCGATGCCGGCAAGCTCCCAAACCGCGACACCCAGTCGATGGGCATCCAATTCCCACAGGGCGCAATCGAGTGCGTTGCGCGCGCCGCCCGGCCGGCAGCAACTGTTGCAGCGCGGTCCGATCGATATCTGCTCTCGATTGCGCCGCGCACCGCTTCGATCTCTGTGACCATGGTCTTCGCGGTGTCGCCCAGGTAATAGACGCCCGAAGCTTCGCCGCGGCCGCGATGCTCGCCATCCTCGAGCGTCACGACCACGACTTCCTGCTCCTCGAAGACGAATCCCGAGATGCGAAACGGCGCGGACAGCCGCAGCTTCTCCACCTCGACCTGCAGCTTCAACGCCGGCATCAGATAATCCATCCCGAAGCCGATCAGGTTGAACGCGAACGCCATCCACAGCACGATGAACGCGGACAGCGCGAGCACGATGCTCCACGTTCTGGCGGGCCAGCGGCGAGTTCCGCTCCACACCGTCCAGCAGATTCCACAGCATCACGGCGAAGCCGCCGATGAACGCGACGATGCCGAAAATTTCGCGCGAATCGGATGTTGCCGTCGTACTTGGCGCTGAGATTGTTGATGTCCCTGAACATCCGGATGATCGTCAGGCCCACAGCCCGAGCGCCGCCAGCATCAGGATCGCCGCGACCTTGCTCCAGCGATAGGCGCGCAGCGCATCGGGGCCGAGAGCCAGCCTCGCGCCAAAGCGGCGGCGCACGATGGCGGTGACCGGCCAAAACACCGCCGTCAGAAGCAATGCCGCCAGCGCGCAATAGATTCCGGGCAGCAGCCACGCGCATCCGCATACCAGGGCGCGCGGTCGAACACCATGAACGGCGCGATACTCGTCGATGCTGAAGCGCACCACTTTGCCGTCGACCACTTTGGCCGCCAGCCGCTCATGACTGTCCGGATCGCGCCACAAGAAGGGCGCCGTCTCGATCCAGTGCCGCGGCTTGCCGTTCAAGCCCGGTGAACGGCACCGACAGCTCGCCCTTGGCATCGACGCCGACCTTGGTTTGGCCGAACAAGCCGACCGCTGCCAGGAAGTTCGACTGCGAGCCGCGGGAATTGACCCAGTGGCCCGCGAGCATCGCCGCATGTTGCCGCGGAGGTTTTCGCATCGACCGGCGTGGCTGCGGCACTTTCGCCGCCGGGAAATAGCGGTCGGCAAAGTCGTCGAACAGCGCGGTGCGCAAGCCGCCGGCCGCACCCTCTTTGCCCAGGCTGTTGAAGGACACGTAGAAACCGACGTCTTCCTTGAGGAACAAATGCAGCGAGGTATGAAAATTCTGCGTGTCGCCCAGGTGCCCGATCACCTCGCGGCCATTGATGTTGGTCTCAAAAAACCCCAGCTCCATGCGATTCAGCGGCGGCAGGAGGGTCAGCGGGCTGTTGTGCATCATCTCCGCCGTCTCGGCCTTCAGGATGCGATTGCCGTGGTATTCGCCGTTTTGCAGATGCGCAATCATGAAATGCGCCATGTCCTCGCCGGGCGAGGACAGCGCGCCGGCGGGCGCCGGCCCGACCATCTCGAAGGCTTGCGGCGGCTCGGAGGCCAGCGTGTAGCCCTTCGACATCAGCGGCTGCAGATTCGCCGGCAGCGGCTGACGGAAGGTCGAATGCTGCATGTCGAGCGGCGCGAAAATGTGCTTGTCGACGTAGTCGTCGAACGTCTCGCCCGACACCCGCTGCACGATGTAGCCGGCGAGCGACGCGCCGTAATTGGAATACGCGGGCGTCGTGCCGGGCGCGAAAACCCGCTCCGGCACCCATTGCTTGAGCAGCTGCTTCGAACCCCGGCGCATTGGGGTCCTCGGACATGATGCCCTTGGCCTGCTCCTCGAACCCGGCGACGTGCTGCATCAGATTGCGCATCGTGACCGGCTTGCCGTCGCGCGCCGGAATCTTGAAATCGAGATATTGATTCACGTCGGCATCGAGATCGATCTTGCCCTGCTCGACCAGCTGCATCACCGCGGTCCAGGTGACCAGCTTCGACACCGATCCCGGCCTGAACAAGGTCAGCTTCGGATCCACCGGCGTGCGCTTCGCGACGTCCGAGTAGCCGTAGCCGCGCTCGGTCAGGATTTGCCCGTCCTTGACCACGGCGACCACGGCGCCCGCGATGTCGCCGGTGTGCAGCGCATACGGCAGGTAGCCGTCGAGCCACGCATTGACATCGTCCGCGGTCAGCGGCACGGCCGCCGTGCGCCGGCAGGCGCCGCCGCGGGCGGCGATGTAGCCGGCGCCGCCGCGGGCGGTGCGGCCGTCGGCGCAGGGCCCGGGGCGCGTTTCTGTGCGGTGGCGGTCAACGTTCCCATGGTGAGGAGCGCGGCGGCCATCAGTGTGAATATACGCATGGATTCTCTCTTGCGACCCGTGCCGCTGTTATCTACGATTCAGGCGAGACAGTTGTCGACGAGCTTTTCGAATGCCGCGCCGCCCCGCATCGGGTCCGCGACCGGCACGCCAAGCCGCGCACTCTCCGCGGCGAGCAACCGCGCGGCGTCGTTCGCATTCGAGCCGCGAGGTATTCAAGCTGACGCCGGCGCAGCGGATCGCCGCATTGGTGCGGCGGCCGAGACGCAGATTCAAATCGATGGTCTCGTCGATGTCGGGCAGGAAGTATCCGGGGTGGCCGAGCATCTCCTTGCGCCCGGCTCGTGGCACACCACGATCACATCCGGCTGGCTGCCGTGCAGCAGGCCGAGCGACACCCCGGCATAGGCGGGGTGGAACAACGAACCCTGCCCCTCGATCACGTCCCAGTGCTGCGCGGGAGCGGCAGGACTCAAAATCTCCGCGGCGCCGGCCTCGAAATCCGCGACCACCGCATCCATCGGCATGCCGCCGCCCGCGATCAAGATTCCGGTCTGGCCGGTCGCGCGAAAGTCCGCGTCGACTCCGCGCGCCGTGAACTGCCCGCGCCAACGCGAGAGCGGTGTATTTCTTGCCCAGCGCGCAATCCGTGCCGACCGTGAGCAGACGTTTGCCGCTGCGCTTGGCACCGGTTGCGATCGGGATATTGTGCGGCGGCGTGCGCACATCGATCAGCCGGCGGCCGCGCCGCTCCGCCGCCGCTTTCAACTGCGGCACGTCGCCGAGCTTGGTGTGCATGCCGCTGATGATATCGAGTCCGGACTCGAGCGCCTCGATCAGCGAGGCATCCAACTGTCGCTGATCACGCCGCCGGTATTGGCCACGCCGATGACGAGCGCCCGCGCGCCGCGGGCGCGCGCCTCTTTCGGCGTCAAGCGCGGCAGACCCGTCGTGACCGTTGCGCCGGCGCACGACCATTCGCCCACGCAGCGATCGGGCGCCCAGTCGCGCAGCCCGAATGCCGTCTTGGCGTAGCCCGGCTCCGTGGTGTCGCCGAGAAAAAGCAGATACGGGTGAGGTAAATCCAGCACCTGCGCCATTCGGGCCTCCCTGACGTGCAATTCGCGTGTCGTATTCATTCCCAACCTTTAGAACTTCGTAGACTTATGTCCAGGTAATACCCAGCAGACGGCGGAAATTGCCGCCGAGGATCGCCTGAATATTCGAATCGCTATAACCGCGACGGATCAAAGCCGCAGTGAGGTCGTAAACCTTGCGCGGATGATCAAAGCCGTCGGTATCGATTTTGTCGCGGAACGCATAGGAGGCTTTGTAGCCGGCCTTCAGCTGCTTGTACTGGTCGGGGGGCATGTGATCGTATCCCATCAAGTCCGAGTCCGAGCCGATACCGACGTGCTCGATGCCCACGAGCTTAACCACGTGATCGATGTGATCGACGATGTCCTCGACCGTCGTCGGCTCCGTGGCTTTGACGAACATGCGCACGCCGGTGATGCCCATCACGCCGCCCTTCGCCGCGAGCTTGCGGATCGCTTCATCGGTTTTGAGGCGCGGATGGTTGTTCAAGGCACGGCAATTCGAATGCGTAAATGCGATGGGCTTCGGAGACAATTCGATGGCGTCCAGCGTGGTCTTATCGCCGCTATGCGACACATCGACGAGCATGCCCACCTCGTTCATTGCCTTGATGATTTGCTCGCCGTAGTCGCTGATCCCGCCGTCGACCCGCTCCGTGGAGCCGCTGCCGAGCAGATTCTGCGTATTGTAAGTGAGCTGCGCGCAGCGCAGTCCTAATTCGTAGAACGCTTTGACGTCCTTCGGGTCGCGAAACTCGTCGGCGTTTTGCAATCCCATGATGACTGCGATCTTTTGCCGGGCCTTGGCGGCATCCAAGTCGCCGGCTTGGCCCACCAGGGTGAAAACCTGCGTGTTGCGCCCGACGAAGCCGCTCCACGCGGCGATGAATTCCAGGGCGTCATCGTAAGCGGTGGCGCCGCCGACCCCGACGGAATTGTGAAAGCCGGTGATGCCGCAGGTGCGAAACATGGCGGCCTCCGCTTCGGTGAGCGGCAGCGCATAAGCCTCCGGACGAAAATCCAGCTTGAGCGGCGCGAGCATGTCGATCACGAGCGAGCGCTGCACCAGATCCAACACCTTGGACGAATACTTGTTCTTGGGATCCTGAGCAGCGGCGCTGCGCGCCGTGTCGATGTCGGACAGCGCCAAAGCGGCCAAGGCGCCGGCCATTGCTTGCAATGTGCGGCGGCGAGTCAAGCGAAGGGAAGAGTCGGACATCGTTTGCTTATCCTGATATCATGTCGCAACCAAGCCAGAATAATCCTGTATAGACAATTGTCAATTAAATTCTCTATACAGGTCGATTTATTCGATCTTTAAAAAAGTATGTTTAGGGGGCTGCGAAGCGGTTGACCTGTCAAATGCTGTAGGTATGCTGCGAGCGGCCAACGGAAGCGACATTCAGGGCGGCTTATGGATATGAATACGCGTCACCCCACGCTAGGAAGCTTGCTGCGATCATTGCGCGCGCGCAACGGCTGGACCTTGAGCCAGATGAGTCAGCGCACCAGCATTCCGGTCTCCACGCTCTCGAAGGTGGAGCACGACCGCCTTACCTTGAGCTACGACAAGCTGGTGCAATTGAGCCAGCGGCTGGAAATACGCGTATCCGAGTTGTTCGCCGATCCGACCGAAGCAGAACCGGCGGTGACGGCGCGCCGCAGTATCGGCCTCACCGACGATGCGGTGCGGGTGAACACCAAAAACTACGACTATTACTACCTGTGCCCGGAGCTGCGCCGCAAGCGCATGATCCCGATCTTGACGCGCATTCGCGCCAAGAGCGCCGAAGAATTCGGCGATCTGGTGCGCCACTCGGGCGAGGAATACATCTACGTCCTCAAGGGCGCGATCAAGGTCCTCACCGAGTTTTACGACCCTGTGGTGCTGAATGGCGGCGAGTCGATCTATCTGGACAGCAACATGGGCCACGCCTACGTCACGGCGGAAGGATGCGACGAGGCGGTCGTGCTCGGCGTGTGTTCCAGCCCTGACGAGGGGCTGATCCACTCCTTGATGTCATTGCACGGCGACACCGAGGTCGCTTCCGCCGCCAATTCGCCGCAGGCGTTGCGTGCTGCCGAACCGCTGCGCGCCCCGGCCAAAGCGGCCAAGAAGGCCAAGAGCCGTTAAGGTTCGACGGCGAAGGCCAGCGCGCGGCTGATCGAGGCGGGCACGACGCTCAAGTGATCTTCGGCGCCGAAGGCTTGAAATCGCACGACGAGTGCTGACTTCGGGCCGGCCTGTGCGAGTCGTTGCGCCAGTCCGCGCGCGTTGGCCACCATCCGTGCTTCCGAGATTTTCTTGTTGACCTCGCTCAAGGACATGTTTCCGGCACCGGGCGGCACCACGGAATACGGGTCCTGCTCCTTGGCGCCCACGCAGATCAACACACGGATGGGGCGCTTTGCGTTCCTTGCCTTCGCCAGGAAAGCGCCCTCCTCCTTGAGCACCGACCTTTTATCCCACCAGATCGACGGACTGCTGGCGACATAGTTGTCGAAAGACTCCGGGTGTTTGAACATAACGCCGAGAACGAACAGTCCGCCCAAGGAATGGCCATACAAAGTCTGACGATGCGCATCCAGCGGATAGGACGCGGAGACGGCGGGCCGCAGTTCCTCGGTGATAAAGCGGTAGAAGAGTTCCGAGCCGCCGCCTTGGTCGGCGGCGGCGAGCGGCGGCTGGGTCGGAAACAGCGATTTGTCCTCCGTCACCGGAGTGAGGTCCCGATAGCGCAGCGTCATCGGCCGCATGAAGTCGTCGGTGGGATAGCCTATGCCGACGACGACCGCGGCCTTGCCCGCCAGCGCCATGAGCGCCATCTGCGCCGCGGCCAATGGGAACATGCCGTTGCCATCCGTCACGAAGATCACCGGATAACCGGATGGCGGCGCCGGAATGAGCGGCTTGTACACGAATATTCGATAGGTCCTGCCGCTGATTTTCGAGGGCAGATCGAACTGGCTCGAGCCGAAGAGCATGACCGGGGCCGGTGCGCGCGTATCGGCTGGCGGCCTCGCTGGCGCGCCGGCGGCCGGGGCGCCGGCGGCGCTGTGCGCCAACCCCAGCGCAGCAATCAGCATCAGCGCGTTCAATTTCATCGCGAGCTCCTTGGCGGCTGTCCCAGCGGCACGTACAGCGTGCTGGGATGGGTTTTGTCATGCAGCAGCGTCACGGTCACCGGGCGTGCATCCGCCATGGTTTCGTCCGACACCGCTTTCCCTGAGTTGTAATTCTTTTGCGTATAGATCGAATTGATGGGTCCCAGCACCAGGCGCAGCCTGCTGCCCGCGGCCAATTGCCGTGAGACGAAGGTGAAGCGGCTGAAGTCGTATAGCAAAGGTTTGCGCGTCGTGACGAGATTTGCAACCCGGAGGCTCTCGCGATAGCGGGCGCGGATGCGGTCGGTGGTCAATAGGATGCTGCGCCCGTTGGCGGTGATTTCGTAGACCTGCGCCTGCAGGTCGGTATCGGGCTGATCGAGCGCAATCCAGGCCGACAAGCGAAAGAAACCCGACACTTCGGTATTTTTTTCGAACGGCTCTGAATGATAGACGAGCTCCTTGCCCTCCTGGGCAAAGAGCATGCGCTGATCGGTGAGATCGCCGGGATCGACGCGCGACTCCAACTCAGCGGTCGAGACATCGCGCGGATCGTAGACGAAGTGATCGGGCGAACCTAAGGGGCGCCGAGAATTCTGCGCTTGCAGCACGCCCGAACTCAAAATCTGCGTGGCGTTCCCGGCGGAATTGAGCAATAGCGGCATCAACTCAGCGGTGACCTTCTCGAGGCTGGCGGCGTAGCGCCATTCCTCCGCGCCCATGACATAGTACGCGACCGCATCCTTGAGAAACGTCAGGCTTAGGGCCGCCGGCCATGGTCCAGCGATACCACTCAAGATGCAGCTTCGGCAGATCAACCAGACTCGCGGGACCGAAGTCGATGCCGCCGATCGGGGTGCGCGGCGTGCGCGTCGCGGGATGATCCCAGGGGCCGATGATCAAGAATTGCTTGTCGCGTTGCGCGGGCGAGGCCACGCGCATGAAATCCTTATAGTACTCGAGCGCGCCGGGCTGATCGTCGTCGTAGCTTCCGGTGATGGTCAAGATGGGAATATCCAACGCCTTGAACTGCTCGGCGGTCGGCGTCATCCGGTCCAAATAGTCATCGACCGCGGGATGGCGCAGCCACTCGCGCAACGAAAGTTGATCCCCGCCCAGTGCGTGCTCGAGATTCGAAAAGGGCTGCCCTGTGGTGAAGCGCTCGCGCCATAGCGCCGGCCAAAATTGATCGTCCGCGAACAATTTGGATTGCAATGCGTGCCCCGCGGTGTAGGTCAGCCACTGCATGCAGATATTGATAGGAGATGTTGTTGCGCGCCGGAAAATCCACGCCGGGGAAAGCCGCGGCGGCGGGGACGATGGTCGCCAAATGCGGTGGGCGATTCTTTGCGGTTGCCCACTGGTCGAAGCCGGCATAGGATCCGCCCCACATCGACACCTTGCCGTTGCAATAGGGCTGCTTCGCCAGCCACTCCACGACGTCGTAGCCGTCGTTGATCTCCTGGGCAAACGGCGTGAATGTGCCCTCGGAGTTGCCGCGGCCGCGCACATCCACGAGCAGGAAGGGCAAGCCGTGCGCCCGCGAAGTACATGGCGCGGTCGTGATAACTATCGCCGATATAGGGGGTCAACGTGAAAATGCAGGGGACCGGCGCGCTTTGCAGCTTGGGCCGGTAGACGGTCGCGTTCAGCCCGACGCCATCGCGCAGCGGGATGCGAACTCCCCAGTGGATATCGACGGCATTTGCACCGGCGGCATCCTCGGCGCGGGCTGCGTCGAAGTTGACGCAGCCTACGCCCAACAGGAGCACCAGTGCCGCAGCCGGCGAACGCATGACCATTCGCCGCAACATTGCCGCCGCTAGAATTTGTAACCCACCTGGATGCCGATGGTGCGCGGCTGAATCAACGACACCAGACCCGGTTTGATTGGCGCCGCCGCTGTTGGCGTAGTCGGTGATGCCCTTCGAGTTGCCGAGGTTATTGCCGTACAGCTCCGCGTTATAGTGCCCATTGTCGAGGCCGACATGCAGCTGGAAGGTGTTGTACACCGGCAGCTTGACGTGCGGTTCGATCACGTAATGGCTGGCGAGAAGCCGGTATAGCGGCTTCCGGTGTAGGTTTCCGAGCCGCCGACGAATGCCGACCAATCGCCGAACGCGGCCCACTTGTAGTCGACATTCAGCGTGTTACTGACGTTCGGCACATAGGGTAGTTTGTCGCCGACGATTGCGCCGAGGCCGGGCGCATCGGCGGTCAGGTACGCATCGGTGTACGAGCCCAACAATGCGAGCGTGAGCCCCGAGATCGGCCGCCACGAAAAGTTCCACTCGACGCCCTTGCTGGTCGCGCTGCCGGAATTGCCGTTGATGCCGACACGGGCCGGCGGGTGTCTGCACGATGCTTAAGATTTGGATGTCCTTCCAATCGATGTAGAACACCGCCATGTCGATCGAGAAGGTCTTGTCGAACAGGTCGGTGCGCATCCCGATCTCGTAATTCTTGGTCGAATCCGATTTGAACGAGGGCGGGTTCGGCAAGGTGGGCGTCGGAAGATTCGGGCCGCCGGGACGAAAGCCCGTCGCCACGCGCACATAGGCGAGCGTGTCCTCGTTGATGTGCCAACGCGGCGCCACCGACCAGGTCGTACTGCTCTGCGACGTATTCTATCGCCGGAAAGTTCGTGTCGGTGGGTCCGTAGAGAACGCAGCAGAAAGTGTTGACCTGCGAGTTCTGCTTCACGTCCGTGTTGCGTCCGCCGAGTTCGAGGTCGAATGCGGTGTTGAAGTGATACGTGATGTCGGCAAAGACGGAGTGTTCCTTGTAGTCGCCCGGAATGATGGCGCCGCCGAGCGCTGGCGTCAGAATGGTCGAAGGATCGGTCGCATCGAGCGCTTGGAAGGGCTGAGTGAGCGTGGTCGACTCGTGCGTAAAAAAGCCGCCGACCTGCCAGTCAAATCCGTGGCCGAATAAGGCTGTTGCCGGCATCCGAGGTGAGCCGCAGTTCTTGATTGAACTTGTGCACGTACTCGACTTGATCGCCTTTCATGCAGCGTGGGCTGCCCGTACACGCCCCCGTTATGGCGGCGCGGAAATAAAATCTCCGTAGGTAACGCCCGGCGCCAAATTGGAGTTGGTCACGTTCTGCGAGAAGTGCAGATTGAATCGCCCGTAGCTGGTGGCCGACATCAACGTCGCCCAATGAAAATCATAGGCCAGATTCAACGCGCCGTACTTGAGAGAATTGTCCTCTTCGTCGGAAGCGCCGTTGTTATTGACGTAAGACCGCCAATGGTTTGAAACTGATTGGCGGGCGGCGTCGCCGGGGTCGCCGCGGCACCGACCGCCTGAACGGCGACTGTTGCCGGTAGTCCTCAAGTGCTGCTCGAATACGGTGACGCGCGCGGTGAAATCCGAGACCGGCTGGACCAGCAACGAGGCGCGCAAGCTGTAGCTGCTGCCGCCATTGATATTCCTCTGGCCTAGTTGAGGATTGTCGACCCAGCCCGGAATTTGCGACTCGACGGCGCTGACCCGCAGCGCGGCTTTGTTGTCCCAGAAGGGCAAATTGATCATGCCCTTGATGTTTCCGGCGGTTGGAGCCGCCGTCGACGCTCTGGCCGCCCAACGAGACATCGCCCTCGACCTTGTTGAGATTGGGCAGATTGGTCACGTACTTGATGATGCCGCCTTCCGCCGCGGCACCGTACAAAGTGCCCTGCGGACCGCGCAGCACTTCGATGCGCTGCAGATCGTAGGTGTCGACATTGGCGCTGAAAAACGCGCCGTCGGCTTGCGCACCCGACATGAAGAACGGAATGTCGTCCACGGTCGTGGCGATCAATGCGCCGACGCTGCCGACATTTTCACCGCGTATGATCAACCGTGAAAAGGCGGGATCGCTGGTTTGCAACGACAGGCCGGGAACTTGAGCGGCCCAGTCGAGAAATCCGGTTTCCTGCCGCAGGGTGAGCTGGTCGGCGCCGATCGCGGTGACGCTCATCGCGACGTCGTGCAATTTCTCGTCGCGCTTACTGGCTGTTACGACGATTTCATCCAGAGCGCGCCCGCGAGGTATCCGCGGCCGCGGCCGCCCAAACTGCAGCGTTAGAGAGGAGAAATCCCGCACCCGCGAGCTTGACCACGAAATGTCGGATAGGCATTGCATTCCCCATTTTTGTTTGACCGGTTACGGGCAGTCTCGAGAACCGCACACCACAGTGCCCTGTCGCCCAGATAGTCGATGCAATATATTTTTTATTATCCTGATTGGCAACTAGTTTCTGATCACGCCAAGTTTTGCCTAGATTTCGAGGAGACTGATATTTAGTATTCCGACAGGCGGCAGGCCGGTATCTCAAGTGCTGGAGTGTCGTTTCTTCACACAAATCGACTCGCTAATGCCCCTGGCAGGCCCGTGCTATGCGCGTTTCCGGTGCGCGGCGCGGTTTTATGGTTGACAAGTCAGAATTTTCTCTGCGGCGGCGATCCGAATGCGAGCCGTGCGAGCGACCGGAGAAGTTTTTCGTTGTAGAAAATTTCTCTTAATGTAAACATCCGCCCTTAGCCAGCGTAGCTTCCAGGGGATAACACATGTCTCGTCCATACTCCGCGCTCTCATCTCGATTGCCCTCTTTTTTGGCTTGTTCAGTTTTGCGATTGCAACCAGCGGCCGCCAATCCGGAGGCCGGCCCGCCGCTGCGCCGAGTCCGATCCCGCGCCGCGCTCATCCTCTGGAGCGAGCCGATCTCGAGCCTTGGCTGGACGGCTTCATGCCCTATGCCATCGAGCGCGGCGATGTGGCCGGCGCCGTGGTGGCCGTGGTCAAAAACGGCGAGGTGATCTTCGCCAAGGGCTACGGATTCGCCGATGTCGAGAAGCACAAGCCGGTCGATGCCGAACGCACGATGTTTCGGCCCGGCTCGATTTCCAAACTATTTACCTGGACCGCGGTCATGCAGCTGGTCGAGCAGGGCAAGCTGGATCTCGATCACGACGTCAACGAATACCTGGACTTCAAAATACCGCCGCGCGCGGACGGTCCGATCACGCTGCGCGACATCATGACGCATACCCCGGGTTTCGAAGAGCAGATCAAAGCCCTGATCGTCTCCGACCCGAAGCAGTTGGTGCCGCTCAAGGTTTATGCCGAACAAAAGACGCCGGTGCGTATATTCAAGGCCGGATCGACGCCGGCGTACTCCAACTATGCCACCGCGCTCGCCGGCTACATCGTTGAGCGTGTTTCAGGGCAGCCGTTCGATGACTATATCGATGCGCATCTGTTCAAACCCTTGGAGATGACGCACGCCACGTTCCGCCAGCCGCTGCCCGCGGCATTTGAGGCCGACATGTCCAAAGGCTACGCGCTCGGATCGCAGCCGCCGAAGCCCTATGAGATCGTGATAGCGGCGCCGGCCGGCAGCCTCGCGGCCAGCGGCGTCGACATGGCGCATTTCATGATTGCGCATCTGGAAGGCGGCGAGTATCACGGCGCGCGCATCCTCGGCGCAGAAACGCTGAAAATGATGCATGAAACGCCCACCGACATGATCCCGCCGCTGAATCGGATGATGCTCGGATTCTATGAGCAGAACTACAACGGCCATCGGATCATCAGCCACGGCGGCGACACGATCTACATGCACAGCTACCTGCATCTATTGCTGGATGATCATGTGGGTCTGTTCGTGTCGCTCAACAGTCAAGGCCGCGAAGGCGCCGCGGGCGCGATTCGCGGCGCGCTATTCGATGATTTTCTCGATCGCTATTTCCCCGGCACGCCGGATGTGCGCAAGGTCGATGCAAAAACGGCCGCAGAGCACGCCAAATTGATGGCGGGCTACTATGAAAGTTCGCGGCGCGCCGAAACCTCGTTCATGAGCATCTTGAGTTTTGCCGGTCCCTTCAAACTTAGCGTCGGCAAGGACAACCTGCTGACCTCCCCGGCCTTCAAGGGCTTGAACGGCGCGCCGCGCTACTACCGCGAGGTCGCGCCTTTCGTATGGCGCGATGTCAACAGCGGCTGGCGGCTGGCCGCGAAGGTGGTCGACGGACATGTGCAGCGCTTCAGCATCGATGAAATTTCGCCCTTTACCGTGTACGAGCCCAGCCGCTGGTGGCGTTCGGCGGGCTGGCTGGTACCGGCGTGGAGTTCGCCTTCACCGCGCTCTTGTTGACGACGCTGCTCTGGCCCGTCGCCGCGATCGTGCGGCGCAGAAACAATCTCAAGCTGGACCTGGTCGGGCGCGATGAGCGCGGCCGGGTACTGTCGCGCGTGGCGGCGGTCGCAGTCACCGTGGTATCGCTTGCCTGGGTGGGGTTGTTCATCTCGCTGAGCTCGCGGACCGCGATGCTCGGGCCGGGGCTGGACCCTGTGCTGTTTCTCCTGCACTTGGTCTCGATCCTAGGCTACGTCGGCGGAGCCATCGTGCTGATCTGGGCCGCCGCAATCGCTTGGACCGGCAAGCGACGTTGGCCCGGCAAGATTTGGACCTCGGTGCTCGCCCTGTCCGCAGTAGTGATGCTGTGGATGGCCTGGGTGTATCACCTGACCTCATTCACTTCGAGGTACTGATACGCGCGGGCTCGCCGGCATTGGCGTCAGAGTCGCGCTCAGCGTCAGCACCGGCATGGCCGTCTGCATCGGCATCGGCATTTGCGCGATGCCGGCGCAGGCTGCCGCGGCCGACTATCCGGCCCTCGACGCAAAAGTCTACGATCGCGCGGCGCAGTACCTGGCGAGCAATCAAGACAAGCTGGTGCTCAATGCCTAATTCACCGCCGCATTGGCGCCGCGGATCCCAAGGATCGCTTCACCTACCGGCACGAACTCGGCGACGGCAAAGCCGACTTCGTGGAAGTGATGGCCGCGACGGCGAAGCGGGCGGCGGCGTTTGATCAAGCCGTCGTGGCGGCAGGTTTGTCCAAAGTCGCTCGGCAACGTGGTCGAGGCGCAGCGCCTGCCTTTCAAGGACTATGAGGAAATTTCGCTCCGACAGGATCAGCTTCTCCGCCAACGGCAAGAACTGGATATGCTCGACGCGCGCGCGAGTTGCGCTGAAAAGCCGGCTGCCGCGACGGATCCATTCGCCATTGCCTCGCCCGACGGACGCTGGCTCGCCTTCCTCGATCACGGCAATCTGTGGATTCGTTCGGCGGACGGCAAGACTCGCTTCGCGCTCACGACCGACGCCACGCCGCACGACGAATATGCCGCTCCGGTCGAATCCACTGCCGGCGTGATTGGCGAGCGGCGCCGCCGCGCGCGCGCTCGCGGTCAAGGATGGCCATGCCCTGCCCGGTCCGCCTGGGCCTCCGCCGAAACCGATCGTTCTTTGGTCGCCTGACTCGAAATACCTACTCACTCATCGGCTGGATCAGCGCAATGTTCGTGAGATCACCCTCACGCAGTCGACGCCGACGGACGGCAGCGTGCGGCCGATCTCGAATCATTGGCGCTATGCCATGCCCAACGACCCGGCTGTACCGCAGATGCAACCGTGGATTTTCGACGTGGCGAATCGAACCGGTCGAGCGGTGGCCGCAGCCTCGCCATGCTTGTTCTTGACGCCGATCGAGGCGGGCGATGCATGGTGGTCGCCCGACAGCGCACACGCATATCTGATTGCCCGCTCCCGCTATGCGAAGAGCATGAGCTTGAATGTCATCGACGCGGCGAGCGGTTCATCGCGGCAACTCTGGTCGGAAACCGGCAAAACGTATGTGGAATCGGCGAGTCTGGGCGAATTGCCCATGGTCTATGAGCTCGCAAATCACGATGTCTTGTGGTTTTCCGAACGCGACGGCTTCGGGCATCTATATCTGTATGACGGCGCCACGGGCCGCCTGAAGCGGCGCGTCACCGAAGGGCCCTGGACGGTTCGCAACGTACTGCATCTGGATCAAGCGCACGGATACATCTATATCGCCGCGAATGAACGCGAGCCGGGCATCGATCCCTACTATCGCATGGTGTATCGAGTCAGTTTGAAAGACGGGCGAATCCGGCTGCTCACCCCCGAAACGGCGGATCACGCGGTTCGTTCCGCGCAAGAAGCCGGCGTGTTCGCGAACAAAAGCGCGGACGCCGCGGGAAACCCAGAAGACTCCTACGGTTTCTCGCCATCGGGACGCTTCTTCATCGACACGTACAGCCGAACCGACTTGCCGCCCGTTACGGTGCTGCGCCGCTCGGATGGCGGGACTGGTCGCCGAGATTGAACGCGCCGACGTGTCGCGGCTGATGGCGACCGGCCTTCACCCGCCGGAGCGATTCAGCGCGCTGGCCGCGGACGGCAAGACCCTGCTCTATGGCAATATGCTGCGGCCCTCGAACTTTGATCCGAACAAACGCTATCCGGTGCTCGACTCGCCGTATCCGGGGCCGCAATCGCATCGCGCGCAGCCGAATTTCCTGGCGAATGTTTTCGATCGGTTGGGCGCGCAAGCCTACGCGGAATTGGGATTCATCGTCGTGTCTGATGGACGGGCGCGGTTCGCACGGCCGCTCCAAGCGCTTCCACGATGAGTCGTATGGAGGCTTGGGCCAAGCAGGGCATCTCGATGATCACGTGGCGGTACTGCGCGAACTCGGGCGCCGTTATCCGTACATGGATCTGGATCGAGTCGGAATTTATGGAACCTCGGGCGGCGGCTACGCCACGGTGCACGCGCTGGAAATGTTTCCCGACTTTTTCAAAGTCGGCGTCGCGGACGCCGGCAATCACGACCAGCGCGGCTATATCGCCGTTTGGGGCGAGACCTATAACGGTCCCGAGTCGGGCAGCAATTACACCGATGCCGCGAATCCCCTGCTGGTAGGCACGATCAAGGGCAAGCTGTTCCTCTTGCACGGCGACATGGACTCCAATGTCCTGCCGAGCCAAACGCTGCAATTGGCCGATGCATTGATCCGTGCCAACAAAGATTTCGAACTGCTGATCGTCCCGAACGCGGGTCACGGCGCGTTGCTGGTCAGCCGCTATGCGCTGCGCCGCTCTTGGGATTTTCTGGTGCGCAATTTGATGCACGCCGAGCCGCCGCCGGACTACGACCTGGCGGCGGCGAGCGCCTCGGCACCTCATTGATGCAATGGCGGCGGGTCGACGCCCTTAGTAGCGCGTAACCACCACGACATCGCCGTCCCGCCGCGTCACGGTCACCCCGACGTTGTCATCCTGGCGATGCAGCAGCAGGTCGACCGACCCGGTACTCAGGCGCAAATTGCGCAGCCGCACGTGATCCAGAAAATCCGGCAGCGTCGGGCGATAGAATTTGATCTCGCCGGTCCGGTCGAGAAGCTCGAGGCCAAGGGAAGCTTGCAGCAGGCACAGGGAGTGGCGCTCGCCCACGCCTGCGGTGAGCATGCCACGGGATATTGCGTCGGCGCATTGCGCTCCCGGCGCGGGAAGCCGCAAAACAGTTCGGGCAAACGGCGCAAATCCATGTAGGTCGCGGCGTCGAAGAGCGCCGAAAACACCCGAGCGGCGGATTTCTGCAGTCCATAGCGGGCGAATCCCAAGGCGATGAGTCCGTTGTCGTGCGGCCAGATCGAGCCGTTGTGATAAGACATCGGGTTGTACCTGGATTCCGACGCGCCGACGGTGCGGATGCCCCAGCCGCCGAATACCGCCGGCGAGAAGAGCGTGAGCGCAACGCGTTGGGCGCGCTCGGCCGAGGCAATACCGGTGAACAGGACCTGTCCGGCGTTCGACGCGATCACCCGGCAGGGCCGCTTTGCGCCGTCCAGCGCGAGCGCGTATGTGGAAAGATCCTCGCACCAGAATTGCGATTCGAATTTCTCGCGCAGGGACTCTGCCTGCGCGGCGAGCCGGCGGCGCGCTGCGGATGCCCAGCGCCTCGGCCAGCACGGCGGCGTGGCGTTTGGCGCCGTATACGTAGGCCTGGACTTCGCACAGCGCGATCGGGCCTTCCGCCAGGCGGCCGTCTTGATGGAAGATTGCGTCGAAGGAATCCTTCCATCCTTGATTCGCGAGACCCTCCTTCGTCTGGCGATGATATTCGACGAAACCGTCGCCGTCGCGGTCGCCGTAGCGATCGATCCAGGCGAGCGCCGCCTCGGCGTTCGGCCACAGCGCACGCACCGTCTCAAGGTCGCCGGTCCGCCGGAAATACTCGCCGAGCAGCAGCAGAAACAAGGGCGTCGCGTCGATGCTGCCGTAGTAGCGGCCGAACGGCACCTCGCGCAGATTCGCCATTTCTCCATGGCGCATCTCGTGCAGAATCTTTCCCGGGCTCGGCGTCGCGTTCCGGCTCGACCGCGGTCGCCTGGGTAGCGGCGAGAAATCCGAGCACGCCACGGGCGATGCTGGGGTCGAGCCACAGCGTCATCAGCGCCGTGATGATGCCGTCGCGCCCGAAGGGCGTACTGAACCAGGGAATCCCGGCGTACGGGGTAAGGCCCCTGGGGCGTGTCGGTGATGAGCATGTACAGGTCCGACACGGAGCGCCTGACGATTTCGTTGTATACGGAATTCGAGCTGTCGACGCTGGCGGCACGCGCGCTCGAGTCCTTCAGGGCATGGCGGGCGGCGCGCAAGCGCCGATAGAACGTGCGGCCGGTCCATTCGCCCTGCGCCGCGCCGTTCAATCCGATGCGCAAGAATATCCTGCGCGTCGCGCGCGGATGCAGCGCCAATTCGAAGGCCGCTCTGGCCGTGGTTAGTGTCTTCGGCGCCGGATAGAACTCCATCTGCGTGATCCGCTCGATTTGATCGAGGCCCCGGTAGCGCAGCGCGACCGCATGATCGCTCTCGAGCGCGGCGCTCGACTCGCCGCGCGCGCTACGGTGCTCGCCGCGCACCTCGAATAGATCCGCGAAGTCGGATGCGAAGCGGTAGGTGAGCCGCAAGCTCAAGAGCCGATCGCTGTAATTTCTCACCACGAGCCGCTCGTAGCAGGCGCCGTTCCAGACGAACTTCATGCGGTTGAGGTGCACATTTTCCCGGCGCAGGGCGATCTTGCCGTCCTCGAGCAGATCCGGGTTGCTCAAGTCCGCCGTGAACACGGCGTTGTCGTCCTGCGTCGTCGAGGAGAGCAGCAGCGGCCGCCCTTCCTGAAGAAGCAGCTGCAGTTGCGAGAGCATGCGCGTATCGCGGCGGTAAATGCCCTCGGGGTTTCCCGGCTCGCCGCCGATGTCGCCGCGATGATCGAATACCGCGAAGGTATCGCCGTGCTTCAGAGTACGCGTGCGGCGCTGCTGCAGCGTCGCGGAGACTGCGATCGCAAATTGCGGCCCCGGCGCCTCGTCGACCGAGTGAGAGGAGGTCGTCGGATCGGACATCGGAGCTATGTTCATGGGTTGTTGGAACAAAGACAACCTGCAAGTTGCGGTTTGTAAATTTTGCAGGCGGCGGCAGAGCGATTCGCGCGGTCACTGGGCATTTGTCAATAAGAGTCCTCTTACAAGCATCAGTTCCGGTTGAAAGCCGACAGAAGAGGAGCGAGCGGCTAACATGCTCCTACCATCAATCACTTTGTCTCGTGGGGAAACCGATGAAAATAGCGCAAGTGGCACCGCTCGCCGAAGCCGTGCCGCCGAAATTGTATGGCGGCACCGAGCGCGTGGTCGCTTACCTGACCGATGCCCTGGTTGAACTCGGGCACGAGGTCACGTTGTTCGCCTCGGGCGACAGCGAAACCAAAGCGACTTTGCAAGCCCATCTGGCCGCGCGCGCTGCGGCTTGATCCCGAAGTGAAGGATCACTTCGCGCCGCTGTTCATGCAGCTCGAGGCGGTGGCGCGGCGTGCCCACGAATTCGATCTGATTCACTGGCATATCGACTACTTCGGCTTCCCGCTGCTGCGCCGCCTCGCCACCCCGTCGGTCACCACGCTGCACGGCCGCCTCGATCTGCCCGAACTGGCGCCGCTTTACCAGCTGTATGGCGACATCCCCGTGGTGTCGATCTCCAATTCACAGCGCGTGCCGCTGCCGGAAGCGAACTTCGTGGCAACGGTGCTGCACGGCCTGCCGCAGCATTCCGTTTAGCAAGGGCGACGGGCGCGGCGGATACCTCGCCTTCCTCGGGCGCATGTCGGCCGAAAAGGCGCCCGATGCTGCGATTCGCATCGCGGCGCGGGCCGGCATTCCGCTCAAGATCGCCGCCAAGGTGGACCGTGTCGATCGGGAATATTTCAAGACCGTGGTCGAGCCGCTGCTTGGGCAAGCCGACGTAGAGTTCATCGGTGAGATCCGCGAGGACCAGAAGCAGGAATTCCTCGGCAATGCCGCGGCGCTGCTTTTCCCGATCGCGTGGCGCGAGCCCTTCGGGCTGGTGATGATCGAAGCGATGGCCTGCGGAACTCCGGTCATCGCGTTTCGAGAACGGCTCGGTTCCGGAAGTTTTGGAAGACGCGGTGACGGGCTTCATCGTGCACGACGAGGATCAGGCGGTCGACGCGCTGCGGCGCATCGGCGACGCTCGACCGAACCCGCATCCGCGAAGAGTTCGAACGCCGCTTCACCGCACAACGCATGGCGCAGAATTATCTGAAGCTTTATGCACGGCTGACTCAGGCGCGCCGCTTGCCGGCCTTGCGGGCTGAGACGGCACGGGAAGAGATGCGGGGCCGATCTCTGATTGCGCTTCCTAGGGCGGCGGCGTTGCCTTACGACCTGCGTACAGCTGCCACACCCCGACGGTCATGACGGGCAGCACGAATACGGCCAGAAACGTATAGGCGAGGCCGCGATAACCGCGCGCGATCAAAGTCACCAGTCCAAATCGCGCCGCCAAGAATATCGAGCCCAAAAGCAGCACGCCGGTGATCCAGAGCCGCGCCGACTTGGACAGGCTGCCGCCGCTGCGGCTTGCATAGGCTTCGGCGATGCGCTCGTTGAAGGCATGGACGCAGCCGGTGCCGCTTTCCAGCAGCGCCAAAAAAATCATCATCTGGAACAGATAATGAAACGCCGGAAAATTCAGACGCTGCAGCAGGAAATCCGACGGCAAGGCTTCGCCGCCGATCTGCGGATAGTAAGCGATCATGCAGATGAAAAAGAGCAGCGCCGGAATCATGGCCAAAGGGCCCGCCAGGGCCCCGGCGATGAGCGCGTTTCGATTGCTGCGCAAGTGCCGCAGCACCGGCAGAATGATCACCGCGCCGACCACGTTGTAGCCGGCATAAGTGAAGCCTCCCAGAATCCATCCCTGGTGCGGCGCCGGAGCGGCCAGGTTGGCGAGGATTCGATCCCCGAAGGCAAAAAACGCCAGCACCACGAATATGGCATAGACCGCGTACAAGAAAATCGAAACCCACTTGAACAAGCGCTCCACCGAAGCGGTGCCGTAAGCGGTGACGAAACTGATGCAGCCGATGAGGCAGAGGGTACCCAGCAGCGACGGCCAGCCCATTAGCGCCGTGCCGATGGCGCCCGCGGCGGCGCCGAACACGGCCAGGATCAAAATGATGAACAGCAGATAGCAAGCTTCAAAGATCACCCAGAAAGGTCCGAGAAGATTTTGAAAGAAGCTTCGATAGTTCCAGCTCTTGGTGGCGTAGGCGAGGGAAAATGTCACAGCGCACACCACGCTCCAGATCACCATCGCCAGGAAGATCGCAAGCAATCCGCCCTGAGGTCCGCTCGGCAGGAAGAACTCCGCCAGTTCGCGGCCGGTTGCATAACCCCCGCCGATGACCACCGCCTTGAAGGCAAAGCCCGGCAGCAGGTAGCGCTGAAACCAGGACGAGTCGCTGCCGGCCGCGGGAGCCGCGCTCACGGCGACGCGCGCGCCGCGTTCGAGTCGTAGCCCTGGCCGCGCAGGAGCTGCCCCGGCTTCGCACCCGTGTGGCGGCCCTGGTCAATCACCAACTGCCCGTTGACCAAAACGTAGTCGATCCCCGTGGGATAGGCCGTGGGGTTTTCGTAGCTCGCCACATCCTCCAACCGGTCCTCGTTGAAAATGGTCACATCCGCCTTCAGGCCCTCGCGGATGACGCCGCGCTCGTACAGACGCATGCGCGTCGCGGGCCAGGATGTCATTTTGCGGATCGCATCCTCGAGCGTGAGTACGTGGCGCTTCTTCACGTACTCCGCAATGACGCGCGGAAAATTGGCATAGGCGCGCGGATGTGGCAATCCGATGGCGTCGATTTTACCCGGCGCTTCATTGGCGCCGGCATCGCTGCCGATGCTCATCCAAGGCCAGCGCAGCGCGGTGGCGATGTCAGACTCGCTCATCATGAAATAGAGTGCCATGGCGCGGTTGGGCTGTGCGCCAAGCACGATGTCCCACGATACGTCGGCCGGATCCTGATGGAGTTGTTTGGCGATGTACTCGATGCTCTTGAAGCGATATTTGTCATACTTTGGATTGAAGGCGTTGGCGAGCACGATGTGATCCCAGCCGCCGCTGGCCTGAATCAAATTGGACCATCCGGGCTCCGAACCGGCGGCGATCTCTTTCTTGAGGCGTGCACGTACCTGCGGATCCTTGAGGCGTTCCAAACCCGCCTTCGCGCCCTGCTCCCAGACCCAATTCGGCACCGTGATGTCGAGGCCCGTGCCGCCCGCCGTGTAGACGTACATGTCGGCCGCGATGCTCACGCCGCGCGCCCGCGCCGCATTGATGAGTGCGCCGGCCTGCGGAACCAATTTTCCCCAACCCGGCGCATAGGCCCCTTTGAAATGGAAAATTTCGACCTGGATTCCGGTCTTCTCGCCGATTTCGATGGATTCGCCGATGGCTTGCAGCAGCTTGGCGCTCTCATCGCGCATGTGGCTGGCATAGATGCCATCGTACTTGGCGGCCACCCGGGCAAGCTCGATGAGATCCTCGGTGCTCTGAAAACTGTCGGGCGGATAAATCAACGCCGTCGCGATACCCATCGCGCCGGCACGCATGGCTTCATCGACATGGACTTTCATGGCACCGAGGATCTCATCGAGCTTGCCCGGGTGGCCGCCAAGTACGATGGCATCTACTATGCCAGCCACATGCGCGATGGCGAGCGCCGAGCCTGCTGGCGAGCCGTCGGCGAATCCATCGAAGAAATAGGCGAGAATCCAGAATGCAGGTCGAAATTTTCCATTTCAAAGGGGCCTATGCGCGGGGTTGGGGAAAATTGGTTCCGCAGGACGGCGCACTCATCAATGCAGCGCGGATCGTGAGGCATCGCGGCCGACATGTACGTGTACACGGCGGGCGGCACGGAGCGCGACATCACGGTGCCGAATTGGTGCTGGGAGCAGGGCGCGAAGGCGGGTCTTGGAGACACCTCAAGGATCCGCAGGTACGTGCACGCCTCAAGAAAGAGATCGCCGCCGGTTCGGAGCACCCGGATGGTCCAATTTGATTCAGGCCAGCGGCGGCTGGGATTAGCAGTCGTTATCGCCAACGCCTTCAATCCAAAGTATGACAAATATTCGCTTCAAGAGCATCGAGTACATGGCCAAACAACTCCATCAGGATCCGGCCGACGTATCGTGGGACATCGTGCTTGGCGCACAGCCCAAAAGCGGCCATGGCATCTACTTCATGATGAGCAAGTATGACATCGCCACCGCGCTGCGCTGGCCTTGGATGAGCATCGGCAGCGATGCCGGCGCCAATGAAGCGCCGGGTAAAATCGACGCCATGCGGATTGCCACATCCGCGCGCCTACGCCAATTTTCCGAGCGTCATTGGATAGCATCGATGAAGAAGCGCCACGTACTCACGCTCGAAGTGCGATCCGCAAAATGACATCCTGGCCCGCGACGCGCATGCGCTCTGTACGAGCGCGGCGTCATCCGCGAGGGCCTGAAGGCGGATGTGACCCATTTTCAACGAGGACCGGTTGGAGGATGTGGCGGACTACGAAAACCCCAAGGCCTATCCCACGGGGATCGACTACGTTTTGGTCAACGGGCAGTTGGTGATTGACCGGGCCCGCCCCAGCACGGTTCGAGTCCGGGCCGGCTTCCTGCGCCGCCAGGGCTACGGACTCGAACGCGGCGCGCGCGTCGCCGTGTTGGCGGCCCTTGCGGCTGGCAGCGACTCGTCTCTTTTTTAGCGCTACCTGCTGCCGGGCTTTGCCTTCAAGGCGGTGCTTATCGGCGGGGGGTATGGGACCCGGCCGCGAACTGGCGGAGTTCTTCCTGCCGAGCGGAACCTCAGGCGAGTCTTGCGATCTTGTCGGCGATGGGGATCTGGAGCGTGGTGGGCGCTGTGACATTTTCCCTCGCCGCGGACACAAAGGGCTGGAACTATACGAAGCTTCTTTCAAAATCTTCTCGGAGCCCGCTGGGTGATCTTTGAAGCTTGCTATCTGCTGTTCATCCATTTTGATGCCTCCTCCACGTGCTAGGCGCCGCCGCGGGCGCCATCGGCACGGCGCTAATGGGCTGGCCGGGGTGCTCGGTACCCTCTGCCTCATCGGCTGCACCAGTTTCGTCACCGCTTACAGCACACGCTTTCGGTGGACGCTTGTTCAAGTGGGTTTCGAGATTTTTTTGTACGCGGTCTATGCCATATTAGGTCTGGTGCTGTCGTTTTTCGGCCTTCATCAACCTGGCCGCTCCAGCCACGCACCAGGGATGGATTCTGGGAGGCTTGGCTTATGCCGGCTACAACGTGGTCGGCGCGGTTTGCATTTTTTTGGTGCTGCAGCTCCCGCGGAGCAATCGAAACGCACTCATCGCCGGGGCCCTGGCGGGCCCCTTCGGCAGTGATTCCGGCGCTGCTCTTTTTCATCTTCTAGTCCCATACTATCCGCAGATGGGCGGTGAAGCGTTGCCGTCGGGAGTTTTCCTGCTGCAGCGCCTGATTTTTGCCGGCGTTTCATTATCTGTTCCAGATGATGATTTTTTGGGCGCTCCTGGAAAGCAGCACCGGCTGCGTCGATGCCTTCAACGAGCACCATCGCCAAAGCCTATGCGAGCCGCACCGGCACAGCCTGTCCAAGTCGGCGCGGCTCTGGATCACCGGCGTGCTGCTCTCAGGCTCGATATTCTTGGCGGCGCGATTTGGACTCGTGACTTTGATCACGCCCGGCTATGGCGGGCTCGGCCTATACGTTTCTGGCTGTTTTTTTGCCATGTGTGTGTTTTTTTTTTTTTTTTTTTTTTTTTTTTTTTTTTTTTTTTTTTTTTTTTTTTTTTTTTTTTTTTTTTTTTTTTTTTTTTTTTTTTTTTTTTTTTTTTTTTTTTTTTTTTTTTTTTTTTTTTTTTTTTTTTTTTTTTTTTTTTTTTTTTTTTTTTTTTTTTTTTTTTTTTTTTTTTTTTTTTTTTTTTTTTTTTTTTTTTTTTTTTTTTTTTTTTTTTTTTTTTTTTTTTTTTTTTTTTTTTTTTTTTTTTTTTTTTTTTTTTTTTTTTTTTTT
>CAWETY010000008.1:0-283528 GCA_963812125.1 uncultured Gammaproteobacteria bacterium | reverse complement strand
TGAAGAGCCTGCTGCGCGGCCGGCCGGCCAATGACCTGACGACCGAGCAGAAAAACCAGGTTCTCGATGAATTGATCAACATGCAGTTGCTCGCCTCACAGGGCGCGAAGGAAGGCGTGGACAAGGATCCCGATGTCGCCGCGCAGCTCGATGTGGTGCGCATGCGCGTCCTGGCGGATGCAGAATCCGCGAAGTATCTGAAGGACAAGGAGCCGACCGACGCGGAATTGCATGCCGAGTATGATTCGGCCGTCGCTGCCATGGATAAGACCGAATATCACGCGCGCCATATTCTGGTGAGCAGCAAGGAAGCGGCCGAGGCCGCCATCAAGAAGATCAAGGCGGGCGCGAAGTTCGAGGACGTCGCCAAAGCGGTATCCACCGACAGTTCCAAAGCCAACGGCGGCGATCTCGGCTGGTTCACTCTCGCACGCATGGCCAAGCCGTTCGGCGAAGCCGTGAAGGGACTGAAGAAAGGCGAGATGACCGCAACGCCCGTCCAGACTCAGTTTGGCTGGCATGTGATCAAGCTGGAGGACACGCGCGAAACGACGCCGCCGCCGTTCGAACAGGTCAAGCAGCAAGTCAGCAATGGCGTGATGCAGAAGAAACTTCAGGCGTATGTGGACAGCCTGAAGAAGAACGCAAAGATCGAGAAAACGCCCTGATCCGCACACCTTGAAAAACGTAGCGGACTGGAAATGTCCGCTACGTTTTCAGCATCTTCAACAAGGCGGCTTCGTCGAGAATCTCGACGCCGAGCTGCTGGGCTTTTTTGAGCTTGGACCCCGCCTCCGCGCCAGCCACCAGGTAATCGGTTTTCTTCGAAACGCTGCCGCTAACCTTTCCGCCCAGCCGTTGGATCGCGTCCGCGGCTTCATCGCGCGTGAGCGAGTTCAACGTCCCGGTCAGAACGAAGCTCCGGCCGCGCAAGACGCCGCCGTGGGCCGCCGCGGCGATGCGCGGCCAGGTGATTCCGGCAGCGAGCAGGCGATCGACGGCGGCGGCATTGTCCGGGTCGCGAAAGTAGGCCGCGACCTGCTTCGCAACCACCGGACCGACGTCGGGAACACGCTGTATTTCCTCTTCGTCGGCGCTGCGAAGATCGGCTATTTCAGGGAAATATTGCGCCAGCGCCAGGGCGGTGGCCTCGCCCACATCGCGAATTCCGAGAGCGTACAGAAATCGCGGCAGAGTCGTACGCTTGGCCGACTCGATCGCCAACCGCAGTTTCAGCGCCGATTTCTCGCCCATGCGCTCGAGCGCCGCGAGCCGGTCGGCTTGCAGAGAAAACAGATCCGCCGGCGTTTTGACCCAATCGCCGTCCACCAGCTGCTCGACCAGCTTGTCGCCGAGGCCCTGGATGTCCATCGCCCGGCGCGAAGCGAAGTGCTGTATCTCCCCCTTGCGCTGCGCCGCGCACAGACGCCCCCCCGAGCAGCGAGCCACCGCTTGATCAGCCTCGCGCACGACCGGATTGCCGCACACCGGACAGACGCGCGGCAGCCGCACGGGCTGTGCGCCGGCCACCCGGCGTTCGGGCAGCACGCGGGCCACTTCGGGAATCACATCGCCGGCGCGGCGGATGACGACGGTATCGCCTACGCGCACGTCTTTGCGCGTCAATTCGTCCATGTTGTGCAGTGTCGCGTTACTCACTGTGACGCCGCCGACGAATGTCGGCTCGAGGCGCGCGACCGGCGTCAGCGCGCCGGTGCGGCCCACCTGAAATTCGATCCCGCGAATCACGCTCAATGCCTCTTCCGCGGGGAATTTATGCGCAATGGCCCAACGCGGCGCCCTCGATATGAATCCTAGTTTGCGCTGCAGATTCACATCGTCCACTTTGTAAACCACGCCGTCGATTTGATAAGGCAGCGCCGCGCGCGCCGCGCCCATTTCGCGATAGTACGCAAGACATCCCTCGATCGACTCGACCACGGTCGACTGGGGGCAAATCTTGAATCCCAGCGCGCGCAATTGCTTCAAGCTCTCGCTGTGATACGCAGGCAATTCGGCGCCCTCGATCAAACCCACGCCATAGATGAAAAGGTCGAGCGGCCGCGCCGCGGTCATGCGCGGGTCGAGCTGGCGCAGGCTGCCGGCGGCTGCGTTGCGCGGGTTGATGAAGCTTTTTTCGCCGCGTGCCGCCGCCTCCTCATTGAAGCGGCGAAACCCGGCGAATGGCATGAACACTTCACCGCGCACTTCCAGCACTTTGGGAAATTTCGTGCCGCGCAACCGCAGCGGCAGCGATTTGATGGTTCGTAAATTCTGCGTGATGTCCTCGCCGGTTTCCCCGTCGCCGCGCGTCGCGCCCTGCACGAAACTGCCGTCTTCGTAGCGCGCGCTGACCGCCAGACCGTCGAGTTTCGGCTCCGCCGAATAGCGGATGGGACCGCTGGCTCCCAGCCGCTCTTGAATGCGGCGGTCGAAATCTCGCACCTCCTCGTCGCTGAAGGCATTGTCCAGGGACAACATGGCCACGCGGTGCTTGACCGCGCCGAAGGCCGATATCGGCGCCGCGCCTACGCGCATGGTCGGTGAATTGGGGGTCAGCAGCCGCGGAAACTCGCTCTCCAGCGCGCGCAGTTCGAGCATGAGTTTGTCGTACTCGGCATCCGGAACCTCCGGATCATCGAGCGCGTGGTAGCGATAGTTGTAGCGCTCCAGCAATTCCCGCAACTTTGCGGCGCGCGCGGCCGCCTTCTTGGCCGGCTCGCGTGACTTCTCGGCGCACACGAGAAATCAAGCTCGCGGCAGCGACGCCTGGAAGCGCGCCACGTCGTCACGCAACGCCGCCGCGCGTTGCGGCGAGAGCGGCATGCCCTTGTTGTCCTGCACCATGCCCGATAGTTCCTGCGCCAGGCCGCGCGCAGCGCCCAGCAGTTCGTCCACCGTCAGGAGCGGCTCGAGCGGTCCAGGCAACACCGCGAACAGCGTCACGCCGCGAAACTCTTCCGTGGTCATGCGCGCCACGTCGAAGGTTCCCGGCTCGACCAGGCTGGCGACGCAAAACAAGCTGCGGCCATCCACGTGCCGGCGATGAAATACTTGGTAGCGTCCGTAGGCAAGCCCATGCAGTTCGAGGGCCGACAGCAACGTGGCCCCGGACCAGCGGACTTCGCCGGGCGCGCAGACCCGCACGGTCACGATTTTCTGCCGCTCGCTGGCATTGGGGGCGTGCGCCGGCGCGCCGCTGCTGCGATCGATGGACTCGGGCAGCAGCGTCGGGACGCGGCTGGTGGACGCTGCGGCCGCGCCCGTCGCTGCGACGGCGGCGGGGACCGCACTCATGGACGGCACTGCCGCGCCCGTCGTGAGGCTCGGTGCCGGATCCGCGCTCACCATCATGGGCCCGTCGAGCACCGGAACGCGCTCATAGTCCTGGGTGCGGATGCTGAGCGGCTCGAAAGGCGGCACGCCCCACCCGGCTTCCGGTTCGCGCTCGGCCTCGGACAATGTCTCTTGGGGCGCTGCCGCCGCGGGGCGGTGCGGCTCGAGGCTCGGACTCGTCTCGCGCATCTGTGCGTCGCCCGGCGCCTGCGATGAGCGGCGCCTGCCCCACCACCAAATGCCGGCGAGCAACGCCAGACTCAAGGCCAACAAAATCCAACGCAGCTCGGCGGCCATGGAAACTCGCGCGCTACATCGCTGCCATGCGCACAGCCTCATCGACATCCACCGACACCAGACGCGAGACGCCGGGCTCGTTCATGGTGACGCCAACCAGTTGCGAGGCCATCTCCATGGTGCTCTTGTTGTGAGTGATGAAAATGAACTGCACGCTGCGCGACATGTCGCGCACGATGTCGCAGAAGCGTCCGACATTATTCTCGTCCAAGGGCGCGTCGACTTCGTCCAACAGGCAGAACGGCGCGGGATTCAAGTCAAAAATGGCGAACACCAGCGCCACGGCGGTCAACGCCTTCTCGCCGCCCGACAGCTGACTGATCGTGCTGTTGCGTTTGCCGGGTGGGCGCGCCATGACCGACACCCCCGCGGCGTTCGACTCCTCGCCGGTCAATTCGAGATACGCGTGGCCTCCGCCGAACAAGCGCGGAAATTTCTCCTTCAAACCGGCGTTGACGCGATCGAAGGTGTCTTGAAATCTGGTGCGGGTCTCGCGATCGATTTTGCGCATCGCCGACTCCAGCGTTTCCAACGCGTCGGTCAGATCCTTGCACTGCCGGTCCAGATACTCCTTGCGTTCGGATTGCTCCTTGAATTCGCCGATTGCCGCCAGATTGACCTGGCCCAAGCGTTCGATCTTGCCCTTGGTTTCCTCGAGTTGCGATTCCCAGGCAGCCACCGAGGCATCCGCCGCGATTTGCGCGACCAGCGCCGAGAACTCGAAGTTGGTCGCGGCGAGCTGCTCCGCCACGCCTTCGCGGCGTATCCGTACCTGTTGCGCCGCCAGCCGTGCTTCATCCAGGCTGGCGCGCGCCGCGTCCAGGCGCTGATCGACCGCATAGCGCGCAGCGTCATGCTCGCGCAGCAAGCCGTCCAGCTCATCGCTGGCGATACGCGCGGCCCGCAGCTCCGCCTCGATTTCCGCGCGCTGCCGCAACTCGCGCTCCAGCTGCGCCTGGGCCGCGGCGATCGGCGCCTCGCCCTCGGCGATCTGTCCGAGCAATTCCAGCCGGCGCGCATGCAGATCTTCGAGCTGCTTTTCCAGCCTGCCCACCGTGGTGATCAGCGCCGTGTGCGAGGAGCGCCGCGATTCCACTTGCACCGCCAGTTCGCGTGCATGCTGTTGCGCCGCCGTGGCCGCATTTCGCGCTTCGCCCAATTCCGTCCGCATCCGCTCGCGCTCGTGCTCGAGTTCCATGCGCTGCGGCTCGAGCGCCGCCAGCGCGTCGATCGCAGTCTCCATGCGCGCACGCGAGGCACGCAGCTCCATTTCGCTGCGCCCCAGCTCCACGCGTACGTCGGCAAGCTCGGATTCGAGCTGCTCCACGCGGCGAGCCGCATCGTCGGTGCGCACTTTGGCCGAGTTCAGTTCGGCGCGGCGGTCGACATGCTCGCGATGCAGCCGATTCACTTCCGCCTGGCAGCGCTCGCGGCGGTCTTCGTGCTCACGGATCCGTTCCCGGGTGCTCTCCAAGCGAATTTCCAGCTCTTTGACTTCCCCGCCAAGCGAATTGACCTGCACTTCGAGGCCGCGCAGGATTTCTTCCCGCTCGATGACGCCGGCATGCGCATCCGCGTCGCGCGACACCCGCAGCCAGTCGTTGCCGAGCCAAATTCCATCGCGAGTGACGACGGACTCGCCGCCCTTGAGCCGCCGCCGCAGCTCGAGCGCCTCGGCCAGCGTGTCGGCGGTCAATACCGATGACAGCACGGAACCGAGTACGCTTGCACCTTGCACCTTGGACTGCAGCGAAGCCGCGGCGTGCGCGCCGCCGGCGCCGTCGCGCGTACTCACGACCGCCAAATAGCCCCCCTCGAAACTCCCCAAGAGATCGGTGACGCTGTCCAATCCGTCGACGCACACGGCTTCTAGGTAGGATCCCAGCACCGTCTCCACCGCGCGCTCCCAACCTTTGTCGACCCGCAGCTGCTGCGCCAGCCTTGGCAGGCGGTCGAGCGACTGCGACTTGAGCCATTGCGTGACTCGGCCGGAGGCCTTGCCGAGTGCGGCCTGCTGCAGCGCTTCGGTCGAGACCTGCTCCCCCTGCAATTGCTGCAGGCGGGCACGCAACGCATTGAGCGATTGGCTCTGTTCCCGCTCGCGTTCGCGTGTCGCCGAGATCTCCGACAGAAGCTGCTGCAGCTCCGTCGCGGCACTTTCGCCCGCCTCGCGCGCGGCATCCGCGCGCTGCGCCAGAGCGTCCAAGGCCATCGGAGGTTGCAGCTGCGCAAACGACTCACGTTCCGATTCCTGCCGTTCCAACTGCTGCAGCAGCCGCCGCTGCTGGCTTTCCAATTGCTCGATGCGGGCCCGCTCCACCTGCGTCTCGCGCTGTCCGAGCGCCACCGCCTGCGCGTGGTTGTCCCAGGAGAATTGCCACGAAGTGAGCGCCTGCTCGCAGCGCGCGAGCGCCTGAGAAGCCACGCGTTCGCGCTCGTGCGCCTGGTCCAACCCCGGCACCATGGTCGAGAGCTCCATGGACAACGCTTCCAACTGCACCCGGTCAAGCTGCACCACGCGGTCGAGTTCGCCGGTCTGCGAATCGATCTGTTCCAGGTCGGCGCGTTGGCGCGAGCGCAGCTCGCGCGCGTACTCAATGCCTTGCTCGATGCGCGTCACCTCGGCGCCGGCCTCGTAAAAACGGCCCTGGATCGCGTTCAAGGCATCCGCTTTGGCCGACTGGTCGGCGCGAATGCGCTCGATCTGTGCTTCGGCTTCGCGCAAATCCGCGAGCACCGCCTGCATCGCGGTCTCGCAGCTCGAGGTCGCCGCATCGCGAACCCCGGCTTCCAAATCGAGGCTCTGCAGCCGCAACGCCAGGAGTTCCGCCGACAGCTTGCGCTCCTCTTCTTTGAGCGTCTGATAGCGGCGCGCCGTCGCGGCCTGACGCTGCAGGTGGCGGATTTGCTTTTCCACCTCCTCGCGCAAGTCGTTGAGCCGATCCAGGTTCTCACGCGTGTGGCCGATGCGGCTTTCCGTCTCGCGGCGCCGCTCCTTGTAGCGGGAGATGCCGGCCGCCTCTTCGAGGAAAGCGCGCAGGTCGTCCGGCCGCGCCTCGATTACCCGCGAGATCATGCCCTGCTCGATGATGGCGTAGCTGCGCGTGCCCAATCCGGTGCCGAGAAACAGCTGCGTAATGTCCTTGCGGCGCACCTTGAGGCCATTGATGAAATAATCCGAGGTGCCGTCGCGGCTCACCGCGCGCTTCAGCGCGACCTCGTTGTAGCTCGCATACGGACCGGCGATTTTGCCGTCGGAATTGTCGAAAACCAATTCCACCGAAGCATGTCCCAGGGGCTTGCGCGATGCCGAGCCGTTGAAAATCACGTCAGCCATCGATTCGCCGCGCAAATGTTTCGCCGAAATCTCCCCCATCACCCAGCGCACGGCATCGATGATGTTGGATTTTCCGCAACCGTTCGGACCCACCACGCCCGTCAGGCTGCTGGGAAAGGTGACGGTCGTCGGATCAACGAACGACTTGAAGCCGGCAATTTTGAGTTTCGTCAGTCGCATTGTTCACGCGGTGTCGTGGGCCACTTGTGGCGCGTAGTGTAAAGTAAACGTCACGCAGGTAAACCCCTGAAGAGCACCCGAGCTGAGATGACGGAACCCGCCTCGCGACTTGAAGTCTTTGACAATCCCGCGCCGGAGCGGGACTACACCATCCGGATGAGCATTCCGGAGTTCAGTTGCCTGTGCCCAAAAACCGGCCAGCCCGACTTTGCCACGCTGGAACTCGAGTATGTGCCAGACCGGCGATGCGTCGAATTGAAGTCCCTGAAATTGTACATTTGGTCGTTCCGCAGCCGCGGCGCCTTCCATGAAGCTGTGACCAACGAAATCCTGCGGGACTTGGCGGCCGCGACCGCCCCCCGATTCATGCGGATTGTGGCCAAATTCAACGTGCGGGGGGGCATCTACACCACGGTCGTGGCGCAACACCGCGCCGCCGATTGGATGCCGGCCGCGCCGGTCGAACTGCCTTAGCGGCCTCCGGGAATACTCGGACGGGCCCGTTGGGGCCAAAGCTTTGCCCGCCGATTCTCCAGGCAGCCGCCGGTCTGCGAAGTTTTTATTTAAAATCATAGACTTAAGTTGTCAAAATATGTTTTGCGGACGCCCTGTACACGCCTGAATGCGTCGGTATAATCGCGCGCTCTTTCGTTAGGAGGCGGAAAATCCAAATGCCCTCGAAGAAACCCAATAAAGCGGCTAAGCGGCCAGGTAAGGCGACACCCAAAAAAGCGACTCATAAAGCAGCCGCTCCGAAGAAGGCGGCGCGGCCGCCGACGAAAGCAAAGCCAATCGCCACATCGAAGGTAACAGTGAAACCGACCAAACCCGCACCTAAACCCGTGAGCGCAAAGCCTGCGACCACAAAACCAGCGCACGCAAAACCTGCGCTGCTCAAGCCCGTGCCCTCGCCGGCGCCGAAAGTTTCAGCCGAAAGAATTGCACCCGTGAAATTCGATCCTCGCCCGCTGGTGCTGCCGCCGCGCGCGCTGCCGCTCGACGAAGACGGCGACGCCGAGGGATCGGTATCCGCCAGCTTGTTGGCGGGCCCGCGCAATGTGAAGCCGTATATTGCCCGCCGCGGCGAGCAGTACATGAACAAGGAGCAGTTGGAGCACTTCGCCCGCATTCTGCAGACCTGGAAACGCGACCTCATGGTGGAGGTTGATCGAACGGTGTTGCACATGAAGGATGAAGCCGCCAACTTCCCCGATCCCAACGACCGCGCCACGCAAGAGGAAGAGTTCAGCCTGGAGCTTCGGACGCGCGACCGTGAACGCAAGCTGATCCGCAAAATCGACGAAGCGCTCAAGCGCATCGAAGATGGCTCGTATGGCTATTGCCTGGAAACCGGCGAAGAGATTGGGATCAAGCGGTTGGAAGCCCGTCCGGTCGCCACGCTCTCGGTCGAAGCCCAGGAGCGGCGCGAGCGCCGCGAAAAGCAATACGGCGACCGCGACGACCGCTACCGCTGAACCGGGTGCAAGGCCCGCGGCGCCGCCTTATATCGGCCGCTTTGCCCCGACCCCGTCGGGCGAGCTGCACTTAGGATCTCTCTATACCGCGGCCGCGAGCTTCCTGGATGCGCGCGCCCATGGAGGCCGTTGGCTGCTGCGCATCGAGGATCTCGATCGTCCCAGAGAAATCGAAGGAGCCGCGGATGGAATTCTGCGCACTCTGGAGCAATTCGGCTTCGAATGGGACGGAGCGGTGACCCGCCAACGCGATCGCGCGCAGCACTACGAAGCGGCGCTTTCACAGCTGCATAGGCAACAAAGAACCTTCGCGTGCATTTGCAGCCGGGCGCAATTGGAGGATGAGCTGCGCTATCCCGGGACCTGCCGCACGCGTCACCTTTCGGGCGCGCCCGCGGCAATCCGGGTCCGCGTCGATGCGGGACTTGTGCAGTTCGACGATCGCATCCAAGGCAGGTATCGGCAAAACGTGGCGGACGCGGTCGGCGATTTCGTTCTGCAGCGGCGCGATCAGATACATGCCTATGTGCTTGCCGTGACCGTTGACGACGCCGCACAGGGCGTCACCCACATCGTCCGCGGCGCCGATCTTTTGGACAACACACCCCGCCAAATCTATCTACAGCGGCTGTTGGGGCTGGCCGAACCCCGCTATGCGCACGTGCCCGTGCTGACGGAAGCCGACGGCGGAAAACTGGCAAAGTCCCGCCGCAGTGTGCGGCTGAGCGCGGATTCTCCCCTGCCCCAGCTGTGCTCCGTGCTTTCGCTTCTGGGGCTCGCGCCTCCGCCGTCGCTCGCCTCGGGCACGATCTCGGATTTCTGGCGCTGGGCGATCCTGCAATGGGACCTCAGCAAGGTGCCAAAACGTCTCAATTTGCCCGTAACAGGCTAATTATCCTCAGAAAAAATGCCGATTTGCCTTAGCGCTGCATTGCGCTATTCTTTGGGTTGTAGTCCTTATCATTGACAGACGTGGACTGGCACCGAACCGGCATCCTCCGGTGGGCCGGCCAACACGAGCGAGGAGCCCCATGAGCGAACCGCGAGTGATTAAAAAATATCCGAATCGACGCCTCTACGACACGGTCGAAAGCCGGTACATCACGCTGGCCGACGTCAGGCGTCTGGTGGTCGAGAGGATAGAATTCGTCGTAGTCGACAAGAAAAATAGTGCCGACATTACGCGCAGCATCTTGCTGCAAGTCATTGCCGAACAGGAGCATATGGCGGAGCCCATTTTGAGCCAGGATTTCATGGTCAGCGTGATCCGCTCTTACGGCACCGGTTCGCAAGGCCAGGTGAGTGCGCATTTGGAACAGAGCATGAAGCAGCTCCTGAACCAGCAGCCGACGGCGCAACTTCGGGAGCGCGTAAAGACCGTGGCCGGCGGAGAGGCTCCGCGTCCGCGAGTCGCGACGAATGTAGTGCGAGAGGGCTAGAGAAAAGCCCGCCTCGCAGCTGGACGCGCGGCAGTGGCGACTGCCGCGCCCCTAGGAGCCTGCCCAAGGATTCGGACTTGCTGCAGCTTACGCAGCGTCGACGTTGCGCATGGATAGCCGCACGCGGCCCTGCCGGTCGACCTCGAGCACCTTGACGCGCACGACGTCGCCTTCCTTGAGCTTGTCTCCGACGCGCTCTACGCGCTCCTCGGAAATCTGCGAGATGTGCACCAGGCCGTCGCGGCCCGGCAAGATCGTCACGAAGGCGCCGAAGTCCATCAGCCGCGCGACCTTGCCCTCATACACGCGGCCGACTTCGACATCCGCGGTGATCAATTCGATGCGGCGCTGAGCCTCGCGGCCCGCCGCCCCCTGCACCGAGGCAATTTTTACGGTGCCGTCGTTCTCGATATCGATTGAAGTACCGGTCTCTTCGGTGATCTGACGGATGACTGCACCGCCCTTGCCGATCACATCGCGGATCTTTTCCGGATCGATCTTCAAGGTAATGATGGTCGGCGCCCACTCCGACATGTTCTCGCGCGGTTTGGAAAGCACTTTGTTCATTTCCGCCAGGATGTGCAGTCTGCCGTCGCGGGCCTGATCCAGCGCGACTTTCATGATCTCGCGCGTGATGCTCGTGATCTTGATGTCCATCTGCAGCGCCGTGATCCCATCTTTGGTCCCCGCCACCTTGAAATCCATGTCGCCGAGATGATCCTCGTCGCCCAAAATGTCGGTGAGCACTTGGAAGCGCGCGCCCTCCTTGACCAAGCCCATCGCGACGCCGGCAACCGGCGCTTTGATCGGCACGCCTGCATCCATGAGCGCGAGGCTGGTGCCGCACACCGAAGCCATGGAACTCGAGCCATTCGACTCGAGAATTTCCGAGACGACGCGAATGACATACGGAAATTTATCGACGCCCGGCATGACTGCCTTCACGCCGCGCTTCGCCAGATTGCCGTGGCCGATTTCGCGCCGCTTCGGCGAGCCCATCATGCCGGTCTCGCCGACGCTGAAGGGAGGGAAATTATAGTGCAGCATGAACGGCTCTTTGCGTTCGCCGGTCAGGCCATCGATGATCTGCGCATCGCGTCCGGTGCCCAACGTGGTGACGACCAGGGCCTGGGTTTCGCCGCGCGTGAACAGCGCCGATCCGTGGGTTCGCGCCAGCACGCCGGTTCGAATATTGATTGCACGCACTGTCTTGGTATCGCGGCCGTCGATTCGCGGCTGTCCGTCGAGAATCTTCGCCCGCACCAAGCGGTATTCCAGATTGGAAAATTCGGCGCCGACTTGCTCGGCGGTAAATTTTGGTGTCTCGCCCTTGGTCAAGGCATCGACCGCTGCGGTCTTGATCTCCTTGATCTTGGCGTAACGCTGCATCTTCTCCGTGAGCGTGTACGCGGCGGCGACCGCCGCCTCGGCAAATACGCTGACCGCCGATTGCAGCTCCTTGTTCGGTTCCGGCGCGACCCAGCTCCATTTCGGCTTGCCCGCTTCCGCCGCGAGTTCGTTGATGGCGTTGATGGCGATCTGCATTTGCTCGTGGCCGAAGGTTACCGCGCCGAGCATGACTTCTTCATTGAGTCCGTCGGCCTCCGATTCCACCATCAATACGCCTTCGCTGGTGCCGGCCACCACCAGATCGAGCTTCGAGGCCGCGAATTGCGTGGTGGTCGGGTTCAACATGTACTTGCCGTCGATGTAGCCGACGCGGGCGGCGCCGATCGGACCCAGGAACGGCATGCCGGAAATCGCCAAGGCGGCGGAGGCGCCGATCAAGGAGGCGATATCCGGATCCACTTCGGAGTTCACGGAAATCACCGAGGCGACGACCTGCACATCGTTGATGAACCCTTCCGGGAACAGCGGCCGGATGGGCCGATCGATGAGCCGTGAGGTGAGCGTTTCTTTTTCCGTGGGGCGGCCCTCACGCTTGAAAAACCCTCCGGGGATGCGGCCCGCGGCGTAGGTCTTTTCTTGATAATTCACGGTAAGCGGGAAAAAATCGCGGCCTGGCGTGGCCTTCTTCAACCCGACGGCGGTCACCAGGACCACGGTCTCGCTCATGGATACCAGAACTGCACCGTCGGCCTGGCGGGCGAGTTCGCCCGTCTCGAGGGTTACCGTGTGATCCCCGTATTTAAAACTTTTTTTGATAGCGCTCACTTAGAGCCCCTTTGCGTAATCCGATTTGAAAGACGCAGGCGCAAGCGCCTGCAGCGGCGCCTGTTAGCGGCGTAACCCTAAGCGTTCGACCAATTGCGTGTACTTGTCCGGAGTTCTGCTCTTCAAGTAATCGAGCAGCTTGCGGCGCTGATTGACCATCTTGAGCAGTCCGCGGCGCGATGCGTGGTCGGCTTTGTGCGTGGTGAAATGCTGGCTCAAGCCGTTAATGCGCTCGGACAACAAGGCAATTTGAACTTCGGGAGATCCGGTATCTTGCGCGCTGCGCTGAAATTTACCGACGACGCCCGTCTTTTCTTCACGAGTAAGTGGCATTGAAATCGAACCCTCAATCAATAACTTAGGACCTTTTAAGAAGCCGCGCATTGTACGCGTCGCGGCATCCGCTCTCAAGCACGATTCGTGGCGGACGAAATCAGGCGCAGCGGCCTCAGGCGGCCCGTCGCCTCGATTTCACCCAAGCCCAAAAATCCCAGTTCGGCCGCGTAGATACGCACCATTCCGGGGAGTTCGACCGCCACATCGAGCGACTGGCCCTGGCGCAGCGCGCCGACTCCCCCCGCAGGCAGGTCAAAACGCCGCCAGGCGCTCAAGGCCGCGTCCACCGGCAGCAGGAGCCGGCGCCGCTCCTCCAGGCTCATTGCCTCCAATGCCTCGAATGGCCATTGGGGTTCCGCGACAAACGGGGCCACGCGCGACCCGGCGCAGGGCCGCCAAATGCCCAATGGTCCGAAGCTGGGCCGCCAGATCCTCTGCCAGCACGCGGATATAGGCGCCCTTCGTGCAGCGCACCTCGAATGACAGTTCGGGCGTCTGCCAATCGAGCAGCCGCAGCTCGCGAATGGTGATGGCGCGCGCCGCGCGTTCCCGCGTGATGCCGGCGCGCGCATATTCATACAGCGGTTTGCCGTCCTGCTTGAGCGCCGAATGCATGGGCGGAATTTGCCGATAGTCGCGCGGAAAAGCGGCCAACGCGCGCTGCCATGTGTTCCGACCCGAACGCCGGCAGCGCGCGCGTCTCGATCACCTCGGACTCGCGGTCCGCACTCGCGCGTGCGCTCGCCGAGCCGCACCGTCACGCGATAGGTTTTGTCCGCCTCCAGCAGCTGCGTGCCGAACTTGGTGGCTTCGCCAAAGCAAATCGGCAACAGGCCGGACGCGAGCGGGTCGAGCGATCCGGTGTGCCCGGCCTTGCGCGCGTTGAATAGCCGCTTCACGCGCGCAACGGCGCCGGCCGAACTCAAGCCCAGAGGCTTATCCAGCAATAGAATCCCATGAATATCGCCGGGCATTTTAGCAGCCGGTCCGAGTAATCAACGTGAGCACCGCAGGCTCCTAACCCTCGTCAATCATATGGTCGTGCTCGTCCGTGGCCGCGCCGCTCGCCGGAGCGGGGTCGGCTGTTTTCTTCAATGAGTCGATCAACTGCGTCAAGCGCACGCCATGCTCGATCGTGGTGTCGAGTTCGAACGTCAAGGTGGGCGTGTGGCGGATCATCAGCGCCTTGGATAAGGCATTGCGCAAGAAACCCGCGGCGCTTGTCAGGCCCCGCTGCACCTTCGGATCAGGGCCCTCCTTGCCGAACACCAGGTAGTAAACCCGCGCCGTGCGCAAATCTCCGCTGACATTGACGGCGGTGATCGTCACGTTGCCGATGCGCTCGTCCTTGACGTCGCGCCGCAACAGATCGGTGAGCTCGCGCTGGATCTGCTCGCCCAGGCGCTTTGCCCGCGGATTGTCTTTGGCCATATGTCCCATACTAAGGTCGAGGTCGCTTCGACCCCGGCAAAGTGGCGCATGGCGCCTTTAAAGAGTACGCGCAACTTCCACCCGCGAATAGCACTCGATCTGATCCCTTTCCTGGACGTCGTTGTAGTTCTTCACGCCGATGCCGCACTCGGTGCCGGCGCGCACTTCGGTGACATCGTCCTTGAAGCGCTTCAAGGATTCCAACGCGCCCTCGAATATCACGACGTTGTTGCGCAGCACGCGGATCGGGAAATTGCGCCGCACATAGCCGTCGATCACCATGCAGCCGGCCACGGTTCCGAATTTGCTCGAGCGGAAAACGCTGCGGACCTCGGCCAGTCCGACGATCGCTTCCTTGACCTCGGGCGACAACATGCCGGTCAGCACGGCTTTGATGTCATCGATGGCTTCGTAGATGATGCTGTAGTAGCGCACATCGACGCCGTGCTCCTTGATGGCGGCGCGCGCCGCCGCATCGCCGCGCACGTTGAATGCGATGATGCGCGCCTTGGAGGCAGCCGCCAGGGTCACGTCCGATTCGGTCAGTCCGCCGACCCCGGAGGCAACGATGTTCACTGCGACCTCGGGCGTCGACAAGCCGTTCAGCGAATCGCGCAGAGCTTCGGCGCTGCCCTGCACATCGGCTTTGACCAAGATCTGCACCAGGTCGGCCTTGCTCTCGCCCATGGTCGAGAACACGTCCTGCATGTTGGTGGCTTTCTGCGCGAGCTTGACGTCGCGCGACTTCGACTGCCGATGCATGGCAACTTCGCGCGCCTTGCGCTCGCTCTCCACCACCAGCAACTCATCGCCCGCATTCGGCGCGCCGGACAGGCCGAGCACCACCACCGGAATCGAGGGGCCGGCCGCATCAACCGGATGCCCGGCCTCGTCGAACAATGCGCGCACGCGGCCGAATTCCTGGCCGATCAGCAGCGGATCGCCGAGCTTCAGCGTGCCGCGCAGCACCAGAACCGTCGCGACCGCGCCGCGGCCCTTCTCCAGGCTCGATTCGATCACGTAGCCGGCGGCAAGTCCGGCGGTCGGCGCCTTCAATTCGAGCACTTCGGCCTGCAGCAAGATGCTGTCGAGCAGCTGATCGACGCCTTGGCCGGTGCGCGCCGATACCGGCACGAAAATATTCTCGCCGCCCCACTCCTCGGGAATGACGCCGTACTTGGTCAGTTCCTGCTTGACTTTTTCCGCGATCCGCCTCCGGCTTGTCGATTTTGTTGAGCGCCACGACGATGGGCACTTTCGCCGCCTGCGCGTGCTGAATGGCTTCGACGGTCTGCGGCATGACGCCATCGTCGGCGCCGACCACCAGGATCACGATGTCCGTGACCTGCGCGCCGCGCGCGCGCATCGAGGTGAAGGCCGCGTGGCCGGGCGTATCGAGAAAGGTCACCATGCCCTTGGCGGTTTCCACATGGTAGGCGCCGATGTGCTGCGTGATGCCGCCCGCTTCGCCCGCCGCCACCTTGCTGCGCCGGATGTAGTCGAGCAATGAGGTCTTGCCGTGATCGACGTGTCCCATCACCGTCACCACCGGCGGCCGCGGCAGCACCTCGAGCGAGGAGTCCGTCTCGCCCTGCAGGTCGTCCTCGATGATGTTTTCCTTGCGCAGCACCGCCGTGTGGCCCATTTCCTCGACCACGAGCACGGCGGTGTCCTGCTCGATCATCTGATTGATCGTCGCCATCACGCCCATGTTCATCATGACTTTGATGACTTCGGTGGCCTTGACGGCCATCTTTTGCGCCAGCTCGCCGACCGTCATGGCCTCGCCGATCGCCACTTCGCGCACCACGCGCGCGGTCGGCATCTCGAATCCATGCTTGGCATCGGTCTCGCCGCCCACGGAGCGGCGCCGCCCGTCCCGCGATTTCTTCTTCTTGTGGCGCGAACTGACATCGCCGACGATGTGCAGTTCCTGCCGCCCGTAGCGCGTCGCCTTGTCGTCCACCGCCTCGCGCGACGCCTTGCCGGGCTTCGCCGCCGCGCGCCTTGCGTTCGCGCTCCGCGAGTTCGCGCGCCTGAATTTCAGCCGACGCGCCGCGCCTCTTCCTCGGCGGTGCGCTTGCGATTTTCCTCGTCGCTGCGCCGCCGGCTTTCTTCTTCGAGGCGCTCGCGGTCCAGGCGCTCTTTCTCGAGGCGCTCGTGTTCCGCGCGCTCCAGCGGCGGCCTTGGCCTGCTCCTCGGTCTCGCGCAGCTTGTCGATCTCCTCCTGCTGATGGCGCGCCTGGTCCTCGAGCACCTCGCGCTTGACGTAGGTGCGCTTGCTGCGCACTTCGACGTTCACGGTGCGCGCGCGGCCCTGCGGGCTCGCCAGCTTCAGTTCCGATTGCGATTTGCGCCGCAGCGTGATCTTGCGCGGAGCCGCATCGCCTTGCAGATTCGTCGTGACCATGGCTGCGCCGCAGATGCGTCAGCAGCTCGTGCTTGGCGTCTTCGCTGATCATGTCTTCGGCGCCGTCGACTTTGATGCCGGCCTGATCGAGCTGCTGCAGCAGCCGGTCGACCGGAACCTTCAGCACCTCGGCGAATTGAGCGACGGTTACATCTGCCATACTTGCTCCTAGACCTTAGCTTCTTCCGCGAACCAGTGCTTGCGGGCGTCCATGATCAGTTCGGCGGCCTTTTTCTCATCCAGACTGCCCATCTCCACCAGCTCATCGACGGCCAGGTCCGCCAAATCATCGCGGGTGCGAACGCCCTTGCGCGCCAGCGCCTTGCCCAAGGTTCTCGCCGGTGATTTCGACCAGATCCGCCGCCGGCTCCGCGCCATCCATCGATTCCTCGCTGGCGATCGCCTGGGTCAACAGCACATCGCGGGCGCGGGTGCGCAGCTCCTTGACGATTTCCTCGTCGAACTCTTCGATGCCGTTCAATTCGCTGGCCGGCACGTAGGCGATCTCTTCGATGGTCGAAAAGCCCTCCTGCACCAGGATGCTCGCCACGTCGGCGTCGACGTCGAGCTGCTTCATGAAGGTCTCGCGCAATGCCAGGGACTCGGTCTCGCTCTTCGCTTCCGCCTGCGATTCGCTCATGACGTTCAGTTCCCAGCCGGTCAGTTCGCTCGCCAAGCCGGATGTTCTGGCCGCCCCTGCCGATGGCCTGCGAGAGTTTGTCCTCGGACACCGCGATGTCCATCGAATGCGAGTCCTCGTCCACGACGATCGAGGTGACTTCCGCGGGCGCCATCGCGTTGATGACGAACTGCGCGTTGTTGTCGTCGAACGGAATGATGTCGACGCGCTCGCCGGCGATCTCGTTGGAAACCGCCTGCACGCGCGAGCCGCGCATGCCGACGCAGGCGCCGACCGGATCGACGCGCGGATCGTTGCTGCGCACGGCGATCTTGGCGCGCACGCCGGCATCGCGCGCGGCCGCCAGAATGTTGATCAGGCCCTGCCCCACTTCCGGAACTTCCAGCTTGAACAGTTCGATCAGGAACTCCGGGGCCGTGCGCGACAGGAACAATTGCGGGCCGCGCGGCTCGGTACGCACCTCTTTCAAATAGGCCTTGATGCGGTCCTGGGAGCGCACCGGCTCGCGCGGGATCATCTCCTCGCGCGCGATGAATCCTTCCGCGTTGGCGCCGAGATCGACATAGACGCCGTTGCGGTCGACGCGCTTGACGATGCCGCTGACCAGGGTTCCCGCCCGGTCCTTGTAGGCGTCGACCACCTGGGCGCGCTCGGCCTCGCGAACCTTTTGCACGATGACTTGCTTGGCGGTCTGCGCCAGAATGCGCCCGAAGGGCACCGATTCCATCGGCTCCTCGACATAGCCGCCCGGCTCCACGTCCTTGTCGATGTCGCGCGCGTCGTCCAAGCGCAGTTCGCGCTCCGGCACTTCGAGTTCGGTGGAGTCGTCGGCGAACACCTTCCAGCGGCGAAATGTGTCGTAGCCGCCGGTCTTGCGGTTGATCGAGACGCGCACGTCCAGCTCCTCGCCGTGTTTTTTGCGGGTCGCGGACGCCAGCGCGGCTTCGAGCGCGTCGAATATAATTTCCTTGTCGACGCCTTTCTCATTCGAGACCGCATCGACGGCCATCAAGATTTCTTTGTTCATAGACCTTTCAGACTCCTCGCTCACTCCGGCCGCAATCTCGCCTTCTGAATTCGATCGAGCGGCAGGCTAGTGCGCCTTGCCGTCGACTTCCACTACAATCGTGTCGCCTCGACCGACTTCAATATCCCGACAAATCGCCGCCGACCGTCTCGATCGGCAACTTCAACTCGGCGGATATCCGCTCGCCGATGAATCGCTCAAAATGCGCGCGGGTGCGCAATATCCGATCGAACCCCGGCGAAGAGACTTCCAGCGTGTAATGCCCCTTGATCGGATCCTGGGTCTCGAGCACCTGGCTCACCGCGTGACTCACGCGTGCGCAATCATCCACCGTGATCCGGCCGCGGCATCTGCGCGCGGCGATCGATGAATATCCGCAAGCATCGCCGCCCGCCCTTCGCGCGCAACCTCGATGTCGACCAATTCATAGTCCAACGCCTCGATCGGCGGCTCTAGCAGGCGCATCAAGGCGTCACGCATCTTCGAAGCCCACTCTTAAAAACAAAAAAGGGGACCATCGGCCCCCTTCCATTCGCTTAAGAAAAAGCCCCTAAACGGGGCCAAACCTAACACCGCGTGCGCCACTGGGCTTGGATGTCCACCCGAGCCAATGCGCCAGTTCCAGCCCCGCCGAGGGCCGCGATTATAGGCAAAGCCCTCCGAGGCGTAAACCCTGATCGAGCAATCGCCCTACGTCAAAATGACAAGGGCCGCATCGCTGCGGCCCCACGTTATCGCTCAAATCTTAAGCGCTGTTACCAGCGCTTCGGACCGCGAGATCCGCCGCCGCCGCCGCCGCCACCGCCGCCGGTGCGCTCCTGAGCCTCATTCACCTTCAGCGCTCGCCCGTCGACATCGTGGCCATTCAAGGCCTGCATAGCACGCGCAGCATCTGCGCTGGCCATTTCAACGAAGCCGAAGCCGCGGGGCCGACCGGTGTCGCGATCATTGATCAGCGCCACCGACTGTACCGCGCCATGCTTTTCGAACAGTGCGCGCACTGCGGACTCGTCCATTGAGAACGGGAGATTGCCAACATACATTTTCGTCATGTGAAGAATACCTACTACAAAAGAAACTATCGGCCGGTCACGCGTGCCTCTCGTACTGCACTTAAGCGGAATGCCAGCCACCTGGATCGAAGAAACCTGCTTTGTGGGTTGTGGCCAAGGTGACGCCGGAGCGGCGCGCTGACCAAAAACGGACCAAGTAGAAATCACGAACCGGCGCGAATACTACAGCAATTTGCTGATAAGCACGAATATTCCGGCGAATTGAGGCTCATGCTGCGCTCGCATCAATCCTGGCAACCGGTCTTTAACGCGAGCTATCCTCACGCGCTGTCGCATCAGCCGAAATTACTATTCCGATGACCGCAATGCGGATGGCACTAGCGTACCTTCTCCCCAAGTATTGGATCACCTGGGTGGGTCTGGGGGTGATGCGAACGCGTCGAATTGCTGCCCTTTACCGCGCAAACCCATGTGGGCAATGCCATCGGCAGGCTGCTGCGGCATCTTCCCTTGAGCTATCTGCGGATCGCGCGCCGCAATATCGCCCTGTGCCTGCCCGAACTTGTCGCCGGCAGAGCGCGAAGCGCTGCTCGACCGGCATTGCCGCAGCCTCGGCATGGCCTTGTGCGAAACCGCCAATACCTGGTGGAGCAGCGACAAGCGCCTCAATCGGCTCGCCGACGTGCAGGGCCTGCACCATCTCGAGGCGGCGCTCGCCAAGGGCCGAGGCGCCATTTTGGTCGGGGGTCACTTCACGACCATTGAAATCTCCACGCGCATATTGGGAACGGTGGTGCCGCTGCAATGTCATCTATCGCCCCCTGAAAAACGCTCTGCTGTCGCACATTATGTTCGAAAGCTTTTGCCGCCACGGCAATCCCATTCCGAAGGATGATATCCGCAGCATGGTGCGGGCGCTGAAAAGGAATGAAGCGGTGTGGTTCGCGCCGGACCAGAGTTACCGCAACAAGGGCGCGGCGATGGTCAAGTTCTTCGGCATTCCGGCGGCCAGCAATCCCGCGACCTCGCGATTGGCGCGCATTTCGGGCGCGGCCGTCATGACGTATTTTGGCGAGCGGCTGCCCGGCGCCGCCGGGTACCGGGTGGTGATCGGACCTGCATTCGATAATTTCCCCGGCCCCGATCCGGTCGAGGACGTCGAACGCTACAATCGGTCTGCTGGAGGCAGCAGGTTCGCCTGGTGCCGGAACAGTATCTCTGGGTCCATCGGCGCTTCAAAGGATTGAGCAGCGACTATCCCGACTACTATGGCCGGGACTCCCGCAATCCCAAGCCCTCCGACGCTGCAGCCGCCCCGACGCCCCGAGTAATCCGATTGCCCACACTGCGCAAGGCCACGATCGCCGATATACCCGCCCTCATGCGCTGATCGCCCGATCGGCGCGCGGCCTGAGCACGGCGGACTACGGCCCGCCGCAAATCGAAGGCGCGTTGCGCGGCGCATTCGGGGTCGACAGCCAATTGTTGGCAGACCAGACGTATTTCGTGGTCGAGGACGCCGGACAGATTCGTCGGGTGCGGCGGATGGAGCTTTCGTTCGACGCTGTTCGGCGGCGACTGCCCGCAGCGGATCGCGATTCATCGATCCTCGATCCTAAAACCCAAGCCGCGAAAATCCGTGCCTTCTTTCGTCGATCCGGGTCATGCCCGCCGCGGCATCGGCTCGCTGCTGCTCGATCACTGCGAGAATCAAGCGCGCGCAGACGGATATTCGCAAGGTCGAACTCATGGCGACGCTGCCGGGCGCCAAGCTGTACGCGGCGCGAGGTTATAGCGCCGCGCAGCTGGTGCGCTTCGATGTCGGATCGGGCGAGTGCATCGAATTCATCCCCATGCGCAAACCGCTAGTCGCGCCATAGGCGCTGCCAACCGGCATGCCCCAGCGCGCGCAAGGTGCGGATATTTCGGCGGTAAATTTCCTCTGCGATCGCCGACCGCCGCGACCGCGCGCTCCACGCTGGCCTCGCGCAGCAAATGCAGCATGGGATAAGGAGAGCGATTGGTGTAGTTTTCGATGTCGTCGGATTGCGAGTTCCGCGAACTGATACTGAGGATGGAAGCTCGCCACCTGCAGTTCCCCCTCCAGATTCAGTTCGGCTACGGCGGAATCGCAGACTTCGAGGAAATCGTTGTACTCCGCGAAATCCGCGAGCACCAGAGGGTGGATGAGCAGCGTCGTCTCGCGCTCAAGCGGATCCGCGGCGGCCAGCGCCAGTAATTCTTCGCGCAGATCCTGCAGCAATCCGGCTGCGCTGCGTTGCTCACTGACTGCGAAGTGCACGCGATCGGCTCGGTAGGGATTTTCGGCAAACGGGCACAGATTGAGGCCGATCACGGATTTTTCGATCCAGCGCCTGGTCGCAGAAATAATTTCTTCGTTACGAATTCGCAATCCTCCTCGATTCCCCGCGCAGTCATAGGACTCTGTAAAGTATCCTAATGCGCCCTTGGCCTTCAAAGAGGTTCCGATGCCGCAAACGATTCCCGCCACCCTGATCCCCGGAGATGGGATCGGCCCCGAAATCACCGACGCTGTGCTCAAAGTATTGGCGGCGCTGGGCGCGCCCCTTCGAGTGGGACAGACAAATTGCGGGCCTGGAGGGCGTTAAAATGGCGGGCGATCCCTTGCCGGCCAAGACCCTGGACAGCATCCGGCGCAACCGGCTCGCCCTCAAAGGTCCGCTGGAAACCCCCTCGGGGGGCGGTTATCGATCCTCCAATGTCCGGCTGCGCGAGGAGTTCAAGCTGTATGCGAATTTGCGCCCGGCGCGCACGCTGATTCCGGGGGGACGATTCGACAATATCGACCTGGTGGTGGTGCAGGGAAAATCTCGAGGGCTTGTACATCGGCCATGAGGTGTACATCCCGATCGATGACGACCCGCATGCATTGGCCATGGCCACGGGCGTCAACACGCGCCAGGGCAGCCGGCGCCTGCTGCAATTCGCCTTCGAGCACGCCATTGCGACGGGCCGCAAGAAGGTCGCGATCGTTCACAAAGCGAACATCATGAAAGCCCTTACCGGGATCTTCCTCGAGACCGGCCTCGAACTGTACGAGCGCAAATACAAGGGCAAATTCATTTTGGAAACCATCATCATCGATGCCTGCGCCATGAAGCTGGTGTTGAACCCGTGGCAATTCGACGTGCTCGTGACCACCAATCTGTTCGGCGACATCCTGTCTGATCTGGTGGCCGGCTTGGTCGGAGGCTTGGGGATGACGCCGGGCGCAAATATCGGCGCGGACGCCGCCATCTTCGAAGCGGTGCACGGCTCAGCGCCCGACATCGCCGGCAAGGGCATTGCCAATCCGATTGCGTTGCTGCTCGCCGCCGCGATGATGCTCGATCACTGCCACTTGCCGCACATGGCCGCCCGATTGCGCACGGCGATCGAGCAGACCCTGAATGTCGACAAGGTGCGCACCGGGGACCTGGGCGGCAAGGCCGGCACCGCGGAATTCGCCAGCGCGCTCATCGCGCGCATCGGCCGCGGTTCCTGATCGACGATGCCGCCCATCATCTCGATCCGAGGCGTCACCAAAGCCTACGCCACCGGGTTTCAAGCGCTGAAGCTCATCGATTTGGACATCGAACGGGGCGAGATCTTCGCGCTGCTCGGGCCGAACGGCGCGGGCAAGACCACGCTCATCAACATAGTTTGTGGAATCGTCACCGCGAGTTCCGGCGAAGTGACCGCCGGCGGCTACGATATCGTGCGGGATTATCGTGCCGCACGTTCCATGATCGGACTGGTGCCGCAGGAACTCAGCACCGACGCGTTTGAGACCGTGTGGGCCACCGTAAGCTTCAGCCGCGGTCTGTTCGGCCGCGCGCCGAATCCCGCATTCATCGAAGGACTATTGCGCGATCTGTCGCTGCTGGACAAGCGCAACAGCAAGATCATGACCCTGTCCGGCGGCATGAAGCGCCGCGTCATGATCGCCAAGGCCCTGTCGCATGAACCGCAGATACTGTTCCTCGATGAGCCGACCGCGGGCGTCGATGTGGAGCTGCGCCGCGACATGTGGGCCTTGGTGCGCGGACTGCGGCAAACGGGCGTCACCGTCATTTTGACGACTCACTACATTGAAGAGGCCGAGGAAATGGCCGACCGGGTCGGCGTCATCAACAAGGGCACATTGATGCTGGTCGAGGACAAAAAAGCGCTGATGAAGAAGCTCGGCAAGAAGCAATTGACGCTGCACCTCGCAATGGCGTTGCAGCGGATTCCCGCCGAGCTGCAATCCTGGGATCTGGACCTGAGGGCCGATGGCCATGACCTGGTGTATACCGCCAACAGCGCCGACGGCGTCGACATCTCGATGCTGCTCAAGCGCTTGAGCGATCTGGGAATCGTCATCAAGGATCTGCAGACTCATCAGAGTTCCCTTGAAGATATTTTCGTCAACCTAGTGAGCGAACGCGCATGAGCACCGCCGCGCCGGTCCCGGCATTCAACCGTCATGGCGTTTGGGCCATCTATAAATTCGAGATAGCCCGCGCGCTGCGCACGCTGGTGCAGAGTTTGGTCACCCCGGTCATCACCACCTCGCTGTACTTCGTGGTATTCGGCGCCGCGATCGGATCGCGCCTGACGACCAGTAACGGGGTGAGCTACGGCGCATTCATCGTGCCCGGACTCATCATGCTGGCCCTGTTCACGGAGAGCCTGTCGAATGCCTCATTCGGCATTTATTTTCCGAAGTTTACCGGGACGATCTACGAGTTGCTGTCGGCGCCGGTATCCTATGTGGAAATCGTCATCGCTTATGTCGGCGCGGCGGCGTCCAAATCGGTCGTGCTGGGGATAATCATTTTGGCGACGGCGTCGCTGTTCGTGCCGATCAAGATCCTGCATCCCGTGTGGATGATTGTCTTCCTGCTGATGACGGCCGCCACCTTCAGCCTGTTCGGCTTCATTATCGGCATTTGGGCCAAGGGGTTCGAGCATCTGCAATTCATTCCGATGCTGGTCATCACGCCCTTGACGTTTTTGGGCGGCGCCTTTTATTCCATCGACGTTCTGCCGCCCGCCTGGCGCACGTTCAGTCTCTTCAATCCGATTGTGTACCTGATCAGCGGCTTTCGCTGGAGCTTCTACGGCTCGGCCGATGTCAGCGTCGGCATCAGCTTGGCGGTGACGGTGGGATTTTTCGTGGTCTGCCTCGCGCTGGTGTGGTGGATTTTCAAGACCGGTTACAGGCTCAAGAACTAGAAACCGGACGGCAGCGCAGTGCGCTGCCGTCCGTGCTCCAATTGAGGCCGCTCAGAACCTATATTGAGCCTTTGCGTAGTAGAAGCCGCCGTTGATGCCGAACGGCGAGAACAGCGGATACTGCGTTACCGCCGCGTTGTCCTCGGCGGCGATTTCGCGGTTCAAAATGTTGCTGTTGAGCTTGTTCGGAAACCGGTTGAACAGGTTGGTGGCGCCGATCGAAAAAGTGACGTGGTCGGTGAATCCATAGCCGATGTCCAGATTCGTGATCGCCGTAATGCCGATCTTGTCTTGAAAATACTGGAAATTGCCGGTGGGGTTGTCGCCGTCGTCGTTTTCATAGTCGGAAGACGGACCGTAAATCTTCTCGACCAGATTGACCGTCAACTTCTCGATGCTGATGAGCGCACCCAGATTGATGACGTACTTGGGCGTGGCGGTGGTGAGCTCGGAATACGCCTCTTGGTCGTATAACACATTCGGCACCAGCGGCGCCGGCGTCGTGCCTTGCTTGGTGATCGTCGTGTCGTTGTACGTCGCGGCGATCGACCAATCGACTCTCGCAAAGTTGTAGTCGTACGGAAAATCGAACACCAGATCGGCGCCACGTGTGCGGGTATCGATGCCGTTGGCAAAAATGCTGATCCCGTAGGAACCGTTCTTCAGCACGTCCGGGTCAATGACGTCCGTGCCTCCCGAGTAGATCGCGATCGCATTGTTGATCGCCGTTCCACCGGGCTGGATCACGCCGTTGATGGCGCCGGCGACCTGGCCGCTGCCGACGATGCGGTTGGTGATGGTGATTTGGTAGACATCCAAGGTCGTGCTCATGTGCGGCAGCGGGCGCCACACCATGCCTAGGCTGTAGTCGATGGACTTTTCCGGTTGCAGATGCCCAAGGCCCAAAGCGGCGGCGGCGGGCGAGTCGGGCGGCAACTGGATATAGGCGGTGGTGGGTCCGACGTTGGTCGACGGAATAAAACTCTTCGGCAAGCGTCGGCGCGCGGAATCCATTGTTCACGGTGCCGCGAAGCGCAAACTCGGGCGAAAAATCGTAGCGGGCGTTCAACTTGCCGACGGTGGCATTGCCGAAGTCGCTGTAATGCTCGTAGCGCGCGGCGCCATCCACACGCAATCCATCGATGGGCTGCGCTGCCAAGTCGACATAGATGGAACGGTTGGTCCTAGTCGTGCGTCGCCGCGTCCAGCGGGGTGAATCCGGGATACGATTGCGCGCCGCCCGATTCGTACGAGAGCGGCGTCCCGGCCTGGATCTCATAAGTCTCGCGCCGGTATTCCGCGCCGAATGCGACCGTTCAGCGGACCCGCCAGGCCGACGTTGAAGTCGCGCTTGATATCCAGGTTCGAGGTCCACTGAGTCGAGATCAGCGCACCATCGTCGAAGTTGCTGGGGGTCGGTATGCCGGTGGTGTTGTAGGTGCCGGCGTTGTAAGAGTCGATGGTGGAAACGCCGACCCTGTCGCTGCCGTAGCCGGTCGCCAAATCCCAGTCCCACGCAGCGATGCTGCCCTTCACCCCCAAATTGAACTGATAGTCATCTTCGTTGCTGGCCTCTTGCGGACTGAAGCCGTACGGAAATGGGATAAATGGTGGCGCCGCCCGGGGGCGTGTACTGCACCTTGGAAGGAACGCGGTAGTTTTCGTAAGACGCAGCGTCCTTGTGGCCGAAGGTACCGAACAAGTACAGCTCCGTACCGCCCTCGAAATCGTAGCCGGAGTTCACCGCGAACATTTTCTGGCGGACGGCCGCATCGCCCGAAATCATGTTCTCGTAGGGGTAGCCGGGCACATTCATGATGTTGGTGTTTGGATAAGTGGTCGCGGCCGGACCTCGAGGGTCGGGTTCACCGACATTGCTGTGGCCGTGACTGCGAAATTCGCCGGTCACGTTGAAAAACCCGCCCGGCCCGGCCTCGAAGCCGGCGTTGCCGCTGACATCCTCGGTGCGTCCGCCGCCGTTATTGCCGTATTGTCCGTAGAGGCCGGAGAGCGATCCGCCGGACTTGCTCTTTTTCAGAATGATATTGACCACGCCGGCGATGGCGTCCGATCCGTATTGCGCCGCTGCGCCTTCGGTCAATACCTCGACGTGATCGATCGCATCCAAGGGAATGAAATTCAGATCGACCCCTGCCCCGCCCTGAAACGGCGAACCGGTATCAACCGCAAGATTCGCCGTCGTGTGCCGCCGCTTGCCGTTGACCAGAACCAGCACATCGTTGGGGCTGACGCCGCGCAAGCGTGCCAGCAAAGTTTGCCCGGCCATGTCGAAGCCAAAGGCCTGCATCTGCAATGAGGGTACCAAGGTCGACAGCGCCGACATGAGGTCGGGAGCGCCCGCTGCTTTGAGGGCCTCCGCGCTCACGATTTGAATGGGCGCCGCGCTGTCCGAGGCTTTGATCCCGGTCTGGCGCGAGCCGGTGACGATCACCTCGTCCAGATCGCTTTCGCCCACCGTCGGCGTTTCCGCCAACAATTGCGACGGCCATGCCGCCGCCGCGCAGAGCAGCGCCAGGCCCGCACATAAGTTGCGCAGCCGCGCGTCGTCCCGATTCAGCTTGGTTGAACCCATCTGGCACCCCTTTATGTTTTATGGCTCATTCGCGTCGCACTTGCTCTGCAAGCGCTGCCGCTGATGGGCGGGGTGCAATTAGCGGGCCAAGTCTCCGCGCCGTGGTGTTTGCCGGAATCGGAAGCCGGCGAACTGCAGCGGCTCTCGTGCACTAAAGATCAGGAATTTCATAAATTTGAAATACAATTCGCGGCCGGTTGCATGCCGCCGGAAAGGCTGGATGTTTATACGGCGGGTGCGACGCCTTCGGGATCGCATGGTTTGAGAAGGTGCGCCGCAATCGGTTGCGTGCCCCGATAAGGCGCGCACGCCGACGCGGCGCGGCGCCGAATGATCGAATCTCCCACGCTGCAGAAATCAGAGACCGAGAATGACGACTTTGCTGCTGACTTTCCGAGTCGGCCAGATTGGCGAGTTCATTCCGGCCGCCACCGCTATTTTTTGCCCGACTCCCGTATCGTAGGTGATGACCCCGCCGCCGATCGCACCGCCGAGATCCTTTGACCAAAGCTTTTTGCCGCTCGCGGCGTCGAGCGCATAGAAATTGCCGCCCATGTCGCCGAACAGAACCAGACGGCCGGTGGTCGGCGTGACGCCCCCCATCAGCGGGAACGGCGCATGAAATTGCCATTTGCGCTCGCCGCTATCGGCGTTGCTGGCGGTCATCCAGCCCGACCACTTTTTTGGATCGTCTTGCCGGCCGAATCCTTGAGTCGCGCCGCTCCATGGCTTGCCCGTAGGCGTTTTTTCCAGAGCCTTCACAGGCACCGGGTGCACTGTCGTACACCAGTCCACCTCGCCGGTAAGAATGAGATTGTCCGCAGGGTCGAAGGCCGCCCCGTTCCACTCCGCTCCGCCCTGCGACCCGGGACAAAAGCGCGTTCCCTGCGGGTTCATCGGCGCTTCGGCATTGATGATGGTGGTGACCGGTTTACGATAAATCAGCTGGCCGGTATTCAAGTCGATCAAGTACAGGTGCCCGTCCTTGGGCGCTTCGGCCAACATGCGGTGGCCCTTATTGCTCAGGAACAGCGCCGGCGGCGCGGAGACGTCCCAGTCGTGGTAGTCGCGCTTGACCAGCTGAAAATGCCGTTGGTATGCACCCGTTTTGGCGTCCAGGACAACGATCGAGCTGGCGAAGAGGTTCTCGCCCTGGCGAGGTTCCTTGATGAAATCAGGCGCCGGGTTGCCCGCGGGGATGTACAAGAGCCCGGTCACCGGGTCGAGAGAATAAGATGTCCATGTTGCCCCGCCCGTAATGGGGAAGCCCTTCGCTTCCTTCCAACTGGCCACATAGGCCGACTTTGGATCGGGCGCCGCGGGTCCGCGCGCCAGGTCTCCCGCGCCCTTCGGCACCAAATAAAACTCCCACAGAATGTGGCCGTCCTTGTCATCCAGTGCGTACATCCGCCCTTTGACGCCCTTGTTGTCGCCCCCGGCGTTGCCGATGAAGACCATGCCGTTCCAAGCGATCGGCGCGGCGGGCACCGACTCGCCCTTTGCAGGATCCGCGATCGCCGTGGCCCACAGGCGCTTGCCGTTCTTGGCGTCGTAGGCGATTACTTTTCCGTCGGCAGTTCCGCGAAACACTCGATGATCGAGCCACGCAACCCCGCGATTGACCTTCAGCTCGCCGCCGGCGGAGTCCTCGTGGCTGCGCCAATTCAACTTGCAGGTATTGGGATCGATCGAAAAGGTATCGCGCTCGGTGGTACCGAACAAGGCGCCATCCACCTGTACTAATCCGCTCTCGAACGAAACTTGCTCGCCGGTATCGAAACTGCAAATGACCTTGAGAGCGGCGACGTTCTTGTTGTCGATCTTTTCCAAGGTCGCATAGCGATCGGAGGTCAGCGTACGGTTGTAGCTGGGCCAATCTGTTGCAGCTCGCGCCAGCGTGGCGCCGCTGAGAACTGCGGTGGCGAGCGCCACGGCTTTATTGAAAAGCATAGGATTTCCCTTGTAAACTCGTCCAGGCGCTAATGTGGATCATCGAGCGGACGCCGTCTAGCGTGCGGAGAGTGCGCCCGCTGTCGGCGCTTGCCTACACAGAATGATCACTATTGCGACCTCGAGAGCGGCGAACTTGCGCGCGATCCTCGATGCACCGCGCCGCGATTTGCCGGCATTGCATGGCGGGCAGGACAACGAGGCGCACGAAATGACCAAGCCCGCCGATACTCATGCCCTGATGCACGCCATCAAGGAAAAGCAGGACGATGCTTAGCGGCTCAGTGGTATAGGTGCCGCCGCGTCAACGGCAGGTCTGGAACTCCCGCCGCACGCTTGCTCGCCAAAATCTGGTAGATGCCGATCTCTCCGGATTCGAACTGCAGCGCGCACGCCGCCATGTACAGCCGCCAGACACGATAAGTCGCTTCGTTGACGTACTGCAAGGCTCGCGCCCGATTGGCCTCGAGGCGTGCCACCCAGTGCCTCAAGGTCAACGCATAGTGCGGGCGCAGTCCCTCGACGTCGGCGATTTCAAACTTCGTGTGCTCCATCACGCGCTGCACGTTGCTGATGGTGTCGAGCTGGCCGTCCGGAAACACATAGCGGTTGATGAATTCGGTGGATGCGTTCGGCTGCCAGCCTTCCGAATCGTGCGTGATGCCGTGATTGAGAAACAAGCCGCGCGGCTTGAGCAAGCGGTGCACCGTGGCGAAGTACACCGGAAGATTCTTCAAGCCCACATGCTCGAACATGCCGACGCTCGCGACCTTGTCGTAAAGCGCTTGTCCTTGCAGATCGCGATAGTCCAGCAATTCCACGCTCACGCGGTCGCCGAGGCCGGCTTGTTCGATGCGCTCGCGCGCAACCCTCAGTTGCTTCTCGCTCAGGGTTACGCCGTGCGCCTGCACGCCGTAATGCCGTGCCGCGTGGATCACCAGCGCACCCCAGCCGCAGCCGATGTCCAGGAATTTCTCGCCCGGCCGCAACGCCAGTTTGCGGCAGATGTGATCGAGTTTGGCCAGCTGTGCGCCATCCAGATCGACCGTGGGATTCTCAAAATAGGCGCACGAATACACCATGGCGCGATCCAGCCACAGTGCATAGAATTCATTGGAAACGTCGTAATGAAAGTGAATGGCTTCGCGGTTTTCGGCTTTGGAATGCGCTCTGATGCGCGGCGCGTCGGAGGGCGCGAACAGCCGTTCGGAATGTTTGGCGGCCGCGTTCAACAGCCGCAAGCGCCAGGCCGCGAGTGCGGCGAGGAGCTTCTCGGCGCGCGGCATCTGCAATGCATCCAAGTGATCCTTGATGCTCAGGGCGGCGAAGAAGTCGCCCTCGATTTCCAGCTCGCCGCGAAAGTAAGCGTCCGCCAAGGCCAACGGATCGTTGCCGAGCACCGCCGACCAAACAACCTCGGGATTGCGGAATACCAGTGTAAATGCCGAGTCCGGACCCCCGGCATCCTGGGTCCCGGCGCGAATGCTGGTGCCATCCCACAACCTCAAAACGAGCACGCCGGGATAGCGCCGAAACAGGCGCTGCAACAACAGCGCGGCTTTTTCGCTGCCCCGGTAAGAGGCACTCTGGGGCTCGGCGCCCGCCGGTGCCCGCGTGCTTGTGGGCGATCCGCTCAATGCGGATTCGGTGTGCATTTGATTATTCATATAGACACTCCCGAGGTGAATATACGAGAACAGCAATTTACGTACCAGCGCGCCATGGGCCGCAAAACCGAGTGGCTTGCGCCATTTTGGCTGAATTTATTACATATTTATCCCAAAACTTTCACTTGGCGGGCCCGGATCTACTTCCCCAGCCCGTTTTTTGTCCGTGCGATGAAGTCGGCGACGTTCGCATGCAGCGCCTTCAGGTCCGGCTCATGCGCGTACACCATGTGGCCGGAAGTATAGAAATGCATCTCGATATTGCCTGCCAGCGCGCTCTGGATCGGCAGCTGCCGCAATTCGTACTCCGCCGCAAAATACGGCGTCGCGAGGTCATAGTAGCCGCCGTTGAGCTGCACCTTGAGATTGGGATTTTGCTTCATGGCCGCGGCCAGATCCAGCATTACATTCACGGGCGATATCTTGCTCGGCGAGCCGGGAGGTTGATGCGTGGCATCCCAATTCTTGCCCGCCTCATAGTACTCCGCCTTGTAGATTTTCTTCTGGCCGAATTTGAGCGTGGTCCTCACGTAATCGTTGAATGCTGAGACGTAAGCCGAGGAAATTGCTGCGGACTGCGGATCGTAATCCGCCTCTTTGCTCATCGGATCGATCGTCGGCCCGGCGAATCGGGTGTCCAACCTGCCGGTCGTGATCTCGGCGCCGAGCAGGGTTTTCTCGAACTCGCCGCCATTGACGCGTAGATTCGCGCGCTCGATGTAGTCGACGGGTAGTCCGGTGTAATCGTGCAGCTTGGCCGCGATCGCCGTCTTGCGCTCCGGGGTCAAGGTCGATCCGGCCGCGAGGGCTTGCAGATACTCGCCCATCGCAAACGCCTCCACTTCGTGCAGCAACGGTTCGAGCGCGGCCGGCTGATTGGGAAGCTTGTGGTGATACCACGCGGTCGCGGTGTACGTGGGCAACGCCAGCGGATAGGGTAAATCCACGCCCGGGTTGAATTGCGGCGCGTCGACGCCGTCGTCGAAATTCAGCACTTGCGAAAGCAGGATCACGCCGTTCAGATCCAGTGACTTTTCGTTTTCGAGGATGAAGGCCAAGGCCGCCGAACGCGTCGTGCCGTAACTTTCGCCGAACAGGTATTTCGGCGAATTCCAGCGATTGTGCTTGGAAAGAAATTCGACGATGAAATTCGCAAATGCGTGCGCATCCTGATCGACGCCGAAGAATGCTTTCTCCTTGTCCGCGCCGCGCAAATGGCCGAAGCCGGTACCGGGCGCGTCGATGAATACCAGGTCGCTGGCATCGAGCAGGGTGAACTCATTGTCGATGAGGCGATACGGCGCCGCCGGACTGTGAGTATCGTCCGCAGTGACCACGCGTTTCGGACCGAAGGCGCCCATGTGCAGCCAGACCGTCGATGAACCCGGGCCGCCGTTGTAGATGAAGGTGATGGGACGATGGCCATCTTCCTTGTCGCCGCGAAAATACGCCGCATAGGACATGCCCACTTCCGGCGGCTGCGGCGGCGGCGGTCCTTGGCGATCTTCCTTCGGCAGCGGCGGATCGTCATCCAAAGGATCCTTGACGTGCACCACCAAAATACCCGCTTCGGCTTGATAAGCGAGTGCGCGCCCAGCCACCGTCACGGATCCTGAGCTGACTTGCTGCTCGTCTTTCAAATATCGCGGCGACTCGGTCGGCTCGGGCACCACCGCTATCTTGGTGTCCGGAGCGTCGTTGGGCGCTCGCTCGGCGGCAAAGGCCGGCGCGGCGCCAAGCGCAACGCCGAGAACAGCGGCACAAGCCGCTCCGCGGATGATCAAATGCATTCTGTTGAAACTCCCAGAGGATCGGTCAGGCGCCATTGTAGCGCTGCGCGCGCCGCTGGAGGTTCCTAATATTCAAAGCGATAAATGAGTCCAACGCTCGTGCCCGGATCGTTCTCGGGAGTCGTACCTTGAACAGCGGTGCCGTTTCCCAGCCGGGTTTGCAATCTCAAGTGCTTGGTCAGATCCACATCCGCCTCGAGTTGGCTGGTGCCCGCGGTGGTCTGTTTGCCTTCGATGTAGACTCGCTTCGTGACATAGCGGCCCGCCTCGATGCTGGCGCCGGTGTCCTGCCCGGTTTGCGGGTTGGTGTTGCCGGCGCCGATGCTCAAGCGGTCGAGCCCCAGGCTTTTCTGGATTTTGACCAGGGGATTTAAACTGTTGCTGCCGCCGACCCCGCTCATCGAGGCGAGCGCGGCTCCCACTTGGGCGAGCTGCAAGGGAGTCAACTGCTGCGTCGGCGCGCCGAACAGCAACAGCGCCATGATGTCGTCCTGCTGCTTTGGCGGTGTACTGCTGAAATCGAAAACCGGTGCGTCGGCAAGGCCGGTGATGCGCATGGTCGCAACGGTATCGCCGATGGTCGCCTGCGCCGTGAAATCCAGGGTCGGATCAATCTTGTTTTTCAAGCCTGCGCCATTGAAGCTCACGCGGCCCTCGGTGAATATCAACCGGCCGGTGGCCAAAGAAAATGTGCCGCGCTCGAGATCGAATCCGCCGCTCACCAGCGGCGCGTCCGTGGTTCCGCGGATTTGCAGATCACCGCGCATCCTGGCGTCCAGCCCGCGTCCCTGCACCAGAATCTCATCCGGCGCCTGCACCGCTATGTCCAGTCCGACGATGAGCGGCTTTTCTGGAACTGGCGGTTTTTTCGTGCCGCGGCGCCGCACGTCGAGCACCGCGACGTTGAGCGGCAGACCATTCGGAATGCCGATCAACGTCCGATTGAGATGAACGGATCCGGCAATATCGAGCCGTTCGCGCGCCGTTCCCTTGATCGTCAGGTCCGCATTGAGATTCGAAGTAATCAGCTTGCTGACCAGCGGTTGAGCATTGCGGGCGGTGATCTGCAGATCGACCGGAATGCCTTTCTGCAGTACTCCAACACTGCCGCTCATCGACACCGTGCCGGGCGCGGCCGTCGCCGTGAAGCTCTTGATTTGCAGCGTGCCTTCGTTGCCGACGATTTGCGCGTTAATGTCGGTCAGGCTGACGCCCCGCCCATAGTCGTTGATTTTGCCGTTTTTAAGGTCCAGCGTGCCGGCGATCTGGGGCGCGGCAATATCGCCGGTGACCGTCGCGTCGATGTCGAGTTGCCCGGAGGCATGCTGGCCGCGCGCTTCGAGCAAGGCGTTCATCAATCCCAGATCGGTCTTGCCGCTGATTTTCAAGGCAAACACGGCATCGGCGGCGAGGGGCACCCAGCCGCGCGCGCTCAACTGCGAGGCGGAACCGGCGTCGATGCGCGCGTCGATATCCGCGGTGTGTCCGCGCAATCCAGCCGTTATGCGGATGTTGGCCGGGGGCAATCCGAGCGCGGCGTCGTCGGCGGATTGGATCCCCAAGGCATTCAGCGTGACCTCGCCTTGGGGCGCAGACGCCGAACCATGCAGGTCGGCATGCGCGTCGATGACGCCGGCCGCCAATAGATTCGGCATAAAGACGTTTACCAGCGCTGGCTGCACTTGCCGCAGCGAGGCCCGCAGTTCCAAAGCGGGAGAAAATTGTCCTTGCACATCCAGCTCGGCCTTTTGCGCACCTACTTTGAGCAGGTCAACCGCGATTCCTTTGCCAAAATATATTCGCGCCGGCTGCAGCAAACGCAGTTCCTGGCCGCCGTACGAGCCCAGCGCGCTCGCCACTGAAATTTCCTGCGCATCGAGGTTTAAATTGCCGCTCGCCCCCAAACTGAACGCGACGCCGTTGAGCTTCGGCAGTTCGAGGTCCGCTTTGAACGCGAAGGAATCGGTAAATCCCTGGCCGCCCAGATGCACGCTGCCGGCAAGACCCGACACCGTCAAATCCCTTCCGTCCACCTGCAACTGCGCGCGGGTCCGGCGGCCATCGGGTTGCAAGCTCAAATTGGCCGCGAGGCTCCCTGCGATGTCCATACCCACCAGGCGCTGCAAGTCCTGCAGCTGCGCGACGGACACGGTCAGTTGACCGTGGAGTTGCTGTTTGTCGCTCGTCAAGTTCAGATCGCCTTCGGCATGAGCGCTCTTCCAGGCCGCGTGCCGGATGACGGCATGCACCACGCGCCCGCGGTTGCGCTCCATCGCGACTGCCACGCTCAATGGCGCCCCATCCAAGGTTCCGCTCGCCGCGAGCGTGCCGTTCGGCGCGGATGGCAGGCCGCGCACTTGCAGATCCGCGGACAACTCGCCGCTCGGCGATCCGCGCACCGAAAGCGTCGACGTGAATTTTGCATTGGCCTGGATATCCGCCAGCGGACCCTGCACCGAACCCGACCCTTTTAAACTTCCGGCGAGCGTGGCGGAAACGGCGCTCAACTCGGGCAACGACAACTCCCAGCGCGCATCGATGGCTCGGCTGCCGAGCGTGCCGGCGGCGGACAATGACGAGCGCGCGTCCCGAAAGTTTGGCGTTCTTCATGGACAGCGAACCGTCCTTGAACACGCCCGAAAATTCCAGTCTCGCGCGCTCTCCCAAGGCGTTGGCCCAAATTTGGGTGCCCGGCGCGAGTGCGGCGTCGGCGCCGAGCGTGATGCGCGTCGCGGCCGGGTAGCCCGCCAATTGCGCATTGATCACGGCGCTGCCGCGTACGTCCAGCGCCGCATAGGCAGCAAGCGGCGCCAAGTTCGGCAGCCGCACTTCCAGCGCCGCGCTCTGTTCTCCGGCCGTGACGGCCCGTCCTTTCAAACTGAACAAACGATGCGAGGCGGTCAGCTGCAGCGGGCGCGAGGGCTCATCGAGCCGAACCGAGGCATCGATTTTCACGGGATCCGCCTCGAGCAGTTTCGGTTGCGTTCCGGGAATCCTCAGGCCTTGAATCTGCGCGTGCAGATCCGCTTTGCCCTGCTCCGCGGCCAGATCGGCAGTCAGCGCCGCGGCTTGCAACTGCCCGGGCAGCCGCAGGCCGGCAACTTCCAGATGGCCCTCGGCGTTGAGCGAGCGGACGCTGCCAAGCCAGCGGCCGCGCAGCACACCCCGCTCCCACCCTATATCGGGCCGCGGCGACATCGCCCCCGCCTCGAACGCAAAAACAAGATCAGCCGACAGCTCGTCCAGATTGAAGCTGCCTTGCGCATGCCCCTCGAGTTCTCCTGCCTGCAGCGTAAGGTCGAGGTGTTCGGCGGCGCGCGGTCCGTTCAGATTGAGCCTCGCATCGAGCGCACCCAGGCCCGGCAGCGACAGGATATTTTCCAGGGGCCCATGGGCGGGCTCGTGCAGTCTTGAGCGCAGCATCCATGCGCTGCGCATCGAAATGCAGATGCAAATCATACTGGCCATCGCCGTCGATGCGCCGCGCGGAAGCGTCAAACAGCATGTCGCGCACGGAACGCAAATGGGCGCTGCCGTTCGCGGTCAGCGAGGCCGGCACACCCGCCAACGCCGGGCCCAGATGCAGCAATTTCAACGAAGCTTGTGCGACATCGATCCGTGGAATGGATGGCTGGCCATGGCTCGCCGGCGCGGAAGAGCTCCGCGGCAGGCGCTCCATGTCGACGCTAGCCGCTTGCAGTCGGTCGATTTGCAGCCGGCCCTCAAGATAGGCCCACGGCGACCAGTCCAGCTCGATTTTTTTGGCGGTAAGCCAAACACCGTCGCCATCCTCAAGCTTGAGTTCCGCAAGCGTCAAATGACTGGGAAACGAGCCGGCCAACCCCGATAGCTGCACGTTGCCCCCAGTCAGCCGAGCCACGAGCTTTTCGATCTGAACGCGCCCGCCCGAAGTGTTGCCGGCGATCAGTACCGCGGCAATCACGAGCAGCAGCAGCGACGCCAGTGCGCCCGCTATCCACGCCAGCCTTTTCAAGGAACGCCGCATCAGAATGCCTGGCCCAAGCCCACATAAACCTCGAACGAGTCCTCGCCCTGACGGCGGCCGACCGGCACGGCAATGTCGAATCGAATGGGTCCGATCGGTGTGTAGTAGCGCACGCCGGCTCCGGCACCGACCCGAATATCGCTCGGCAATGGCTTGATGCTCGCGCTCACCTGCCCCGCGTCCACAAAAGCCACCGCGCCCCAATTGGCGTACAGGCGCTGGCGAAATTCCACGCCGCCCGCGGTTATGGCGGTGCCGCCGGTCGGATTATCGGTATGCGGAAACATGGGTCCCACCAGCTGGTAGGCGTAGCCGCGGATCGTGCTGGTGCCGCCGGCGTAGAAGCGTTGATCCGGCGGCAGGCTCAGCTCGCCGGCGCCTTGCGCGACGCCCGCCAGGGCACGGGCGGCCAACACGCTGCGTCCCGGGGCAAGGGGCAACAGGTTGTTGAGGTCGAAATAAGTCGCCAGCGTCAGGGTCGAAATCAGGAAGGTCGAGTTCGGATGGCCGATCGCCAGGGTGGGCGTGAGGCTCAAGGTTCCCCGGAAGCCATGCCGCGGATCTTCGAGCGGCGTGGGCAGATCGGTGGAATCGTAAATCACCTTGAAGGGCAATGCGATCAAGGTGTAATTGAAGGTGGTCGGCGGGTCCGGGACATATATGCCGCTGCCCTTCGGAGTCTCGGTGGCGTTGATCACCTGCATGATCGTCTCGTCCGTGGTCGACAGACCGGCGCTCACGGTCCAGATACTGGAAAGCTTGCGGCTCAAAGTGACGCTGGCCGTCTGCGCTTTTTGATCGTATGCCTGCAGCTGCTGCTTGATGGCGCTGATGGCGAACTGCAGCGACTGGTCGCGCCTCAGGAAATCGGGAATCAAATACTTCACGCTGCTGTCGTAGCCCGTTCCGGTGGTGTCGCTGCCGCCCAGGTTGGTCAGGCTCGCGGCGACCGTCAGCTGTTCGGCGTTCCCAAAGACATTCCGGTCGGTCCAGGTCACCCCGCCGCTGCCCCCCAAATCGCTCGAATACGCGGCGTTGACGGTGATTGCATGACGCAATCGCTCCCTGAGTACGAAGGTAACGGGCACGCCGTCCGATTCGTCCGGCTTGGTGCCGACCTGTACGCTGACTTGCCCGAATATGTTCATTCCCAAAAGATCGCGGCGCGCGGCTTCGATGGCCGAAGGCTTGTAAGGGTCGCCGCTGTGAAGCAGCAGTCTCCTGCGCACCAGCGACGCGTGCACCCGCTTGAGCCCATCGATATGAATATCGCCGATTTTGACCTTGCGGCCGGCAGCTACATGAAAGCTCAAATCGAGCACCGGAGCATCGGGCGCTTCGTAGGCAATCGGCGGATCGACCCGCGCGAAGGCATAGCCCTGTTCCTGCAGCGCCGAAAGCAACCGGGCACCCCCGGCGAGCACGTCGGCCGCAACCGCGGGCTGCCCGCTGCGCAGCCCCAAGGTTTCCAGCGCGTGGATGGACGAGGGTACCTCCCCGTCGATGTCGATGCGCCGCAGCTGGTACATCGTGCCTAGCGCAAAGCTGACCGCCACCCGCGCGCTGCTGCCCTTGGGTAACGCCGTCAACGCATCGCCGAGGCTGGGATCGGTCAGCGGCAATCCGTTGATGGTGATGGTGACACGAGACTGGTAGTACCCAAAGCTCTCCAGCGCCGTTTTTAGCCGATCCGTATCGCTGCGCGCCCGCGCGATCAAGCCGAAAGGACTGACCGGCGCCGAAGTGCGCAGGCTGAGCAAATCGGAAGTCGCTTTGAGAGTTTGGTTGATCTCGTCGTTTCCCACCGAAGCAAGATCGACTTGATAAGCTTGCGGATCGGCGGCGCGGGCGCCGCCGGCCCACCCCAGCGCGCCGCCCATGAACAAACAGGTGAAGATGATCGATTTCATTCGAGCTGCAAGGCTAGCAGGTTCAACCGCATTCCCGATCCGGCTGTCGGCCTGCGCCTACAAGAACTGCTGCGCCGGCGGAATGGGGCAAGCCCCGCCGCAGGCATACTCTGTGCTCGCGGCGATCACAACCGAGGAGTGCACCCATGGGCGACGATCAATCCGAGGGGGTCAGCGACCCCATCGACAAAACGGGCGAATCAACCATTCGCGGCGCGGGGCTGGACGGATCCGAGCGCAAGAAATCGGTGGCGCATACGGCATTCGAGAAAAATCTCAACCCCGACGCGACATTGCATCTGGATGGCGAGGAGGACACCCTGTACGACGACGGGCTCGAACTCGAAGACGATTCTGCGGGCCCTTTGACCGGCAAGGACGGCAGGGACGACACGGTATAGCCGGTCGAAACCGGAAACCAAGATCAGAATGGACGCGGTGTTTTCCATCTAGCGCAAAATTGCCGCGCACTTGGCGGCAGCCGCGCTGAGTTCCGCGCGCGGCGCGAAGGCGTATAGTCTCGCGCGATGGACGTGGGCAGCATCATGACGAAGCGCGTGGTCTCGGTCGAAATGGATGATCGGCTAGATGTCGTCAAGAAAATCTTCGACACGCTCAAATTTCATCATCTTCTCGTGGTCGACGACCGCAGAGTGCTCAAGGGTGTCGTTTCTGATCGAGATTTGCTCAAGGCGCTGAGCCCTTATGTCGGCAGCGCCGCGGAAAACGCCCGCGACATCGCCACGCTCAACAAACGGGTCCACCAGGTTATGAGCCGAAACCTCGTCACATTGCACCCGCGCGCTTCGATAGCGGACGCGGTCAAGCTCTTCCTGGAGCATCGAATTTCCTGTCTTCCTATCGTTGACGAGGCGCTCAAGCCGGTTGGTATTCTCAGCTGGCGCGATGTGCTGAAAAGCCTGTACCCGGAGCTTATTAACTTTTCTTAACACTCCACCCACTCGGGTTTAACCGCTCCCGGTTCAGCGTGACGCTCCATGAATAGCCGTCTATACGCGAGGGTGGTGTATGCCTGTGCGGTTCTCGCACCCGCCGCCTGCAGCGTGGGGCCGGCGTACAAGCGGCCCGATATTGCCCCCCCGGCGCAGTGGCGCGAGGCGCCGCCCAATGACGCCGCGGCAGCGGTTTGGCCCAGGGCCGAGTGGTGGCATGGATTCGGCTCACGGACACTGGACGATTTGATAGCGGAGGCACAGCGCAGCAACGACGATTTGGCCGCCGCCATCGCGCGCATCGAGGAAGCCGACGCTCAGGCGCGCATTGCCGGCGCCGCCTTGCTGCCGTCGGTGGATCTCGGCGCCGATGCCTCGCGTCAACGTGGCCCAGTTGCCGGCGTCGGAGCCGAAACCTTCAACAGCTTCAGTCCGGTACTCAGCGCCAGTTACGAGCTGGATTTTTGGGGCAAGAACCGTGCGCTGAGAGCCGCGGCGCGTGCCACCGCCCTGGCCAGCCACTACGACAAGGAGACCGTTGCTCTCACGGTGATCAGCAGCGTCGCAACCACCTATTTTCAAGCGCTCGAATTCCGCGACCGGCTGAACGTGGCGCGCGATAATCTCGCCAACAGCGAGAAAATCCTGCACGGCCTGCGGCAGCAGCAGTTGGCCGGGATCGCCACAGGACTGGATGTCGCCCAGCAAGAGACCGCGGTGGCGTTGCTGCGAGCCGCGATTCCGCCGCTGCAGCAGCAGTTCCGGCAGGCTGTGAGCGCTTTGGCGGTGCTGCTCGGCAAGACGCCGGAATCGATCGACGTCGATACCGGCACGCTCAATGCCCTTACGAGCCCGCCCGTCGTGGAAGGCCTGCCTTCATCGCTGCTGGCGCGCCGGCCCGATATCGCCGAATCGGAGCAGCAGCTCATTTCCGCCAACGCCGACATCACGGTCGCGCGCGCGGCGCTGTTTCCCAGCATTCAATTGACGGCGAGCGGCGGCTACGCGAGTTCGGCCCTCGCCTCCCTCATCAATCCTGTCAGCCGCATTTGGGACGTCTCCGCCGGCCTGACGCAGCCGATTTTCCACGGCGGCGCTTTGCGCGGACAAGTCGTATTCAGCAATGCCCGCTATCGCGAGCTGCTGAGCGATTACCACAAGACGGTGATATCGGCGTTCGGCAATGTGGAGAGCGCGTTGGTGGCGGCTCAACAAACCTTCGAACAGCGCAGCCGCCAGCAGGAAGCGGTCAACCAGGCGCTGCGCGCCTTTCAATTCGCGCAAACGCAAATGTCGGCCGGCACCGTCAACATCCTGACCGTGCTCAACACCGAGAACGCATTGTTCAGCGCTCAAGACGAATTGGTCCAGGTGCAGTATCTGCATTTGCAATCGATGGTGAATTTATACACGGCGCTCGGCGGCGGATGGCAAGAAGGATAAGTAGATGAGCCGATTCTCGACACTCCAAAAACGCGCCGTGGTGGGCAGCGTCGCTGCGGCGGTCATGCTGTTGATCGCGTGGCGGGTGTTCATTCATAGCGAAGCCGATGCCGCGTCGCGCAATCCGCCGCCCGCCATCGCCGTGGACACGGCCGCCGTTGGCCGCTCCGATGTGCCGATATATCTTGAAGGATTGGGCACGGTCCAGGCCTTCTACACCGTGACTGTGACCGCGCGGGTCGATGGCGAGATACAGAAAATCGGCTTCGCCGAAGGGCAAACCGTGCACAAGGGCGATCTGCTGGCGCAGATCGATCCGCGGCCCAATCAGGCGGCCTACCAGCAGGCGCTCGCCACCAAGGCGAAAGACGCGGCAATGCTGGCGAATGCCAAACGAGATCTCGACCGCTACATCCTGCTGCAGCCCCAGGACCTCGCCAGCAAGCAAACTGTCGATACGGCACGCGCGAATGTCGATCAGCTCACCGCGCAGGTGCAGGTCGATCAGGCCGCGGCCGACAACGCGCGCACGCAACTCGATTACACCCGCATCACCTCGCCGATCGAGGGGCGCACGGGAATTCGCCTCATCGATCCGGGAAATATCGTGCGGGCGGCGGGCACGGCCGGCATCGTCGTGGTCACCCAGGTGCAGCCCATATCGGTCGTGTTCACCTTGCCCGAAGAAGATCTGCCCGCGGTCGGCGCGGCGCTCGCGGCGGGCCCCGTGCCGGTCACGACCGTGTCGCGCGACGGCAATACCGTGCTGGACGAAGGCACGCTTTCGCTGATCGACAATGAAATCGATCAGGGCACCGGCACCGCAAGACTCAAGGCCACCTTCAGCAACAAACACAACGCGCTCTGGCCCGGCCAGTACGTCAATGCGCGCGTGCTGGTGCGGACGGAGCGCGGCGTGCTCACCGTGCCATCGTCCGCGGTGCAGCTCGGCCCGAACGGACCCTTTACCTATGTGGTCAAAAGCGATTCAACGGTGGAAGTGCGGCCCTTGGAGCTCGGCGCGGAAAGCGGCGGCTTGACGGTCATCTCCAAGGGGATCGCACTGCATGAGCGCGTCGTCACGAGCAATCAATACCGTCTGCAGGCGGGCGTGCGCGTGCGCGCCAACACAGCGGGGCCTAAAGTGTCGTGAGCGTCTCGGAGCCTTTCGTCCGCAGGCCGATCGCCACTTCCTTGCTGATGGGCGGGATTTTTCTCGTGGGCGTGGTGGTCTTTCCGCTATTGCCGGTCGCGCCGCTGCCGCAAGTCGACTTTCCGACCATCCAGGTCTACGCATCGCTGCCGGGAGCCAGTCCGGAGACCATGGCCTCATCCGTGGCGACGCCGCTCGAGACGCAGTTTGCCCAGATCTCCGGCCTGTCGCAGATGACCTCGACCAATGCATTGGGCACCACGCAAATCACCTTGCAATTCGACCTCAACCGCAACATCGACGCCGCGGCGCAAGACGTGCAATCCGGCATCGATGCCGCCGGCGGACAGTTGCCCAAAAATTTGCCCACGCCGCCCAATTATAGAAAGGTCAATCCGGCCGATTCTTCGATACTGATTCTGTCCGTGCACTCGGACGTGCTGCCGGTGACGACGGTGGACGATTACGCGGAAAACATACTCGCCCAGCAGATCTCGCAGATTCCGGGCATTGCGCAGGTCAGTATCGGCGGCCAGCAAAAGCCGGCGGTGCGCGTGCAGGTCGATCCCACCAAGCTCGCCGCGCTCGGACTTCAGATGGAAGATGTCGCCAATGTCATTTCGCAAGCCACCGTGGACGCGCCCAAGGGCTCGATCAACGGTCCGATGCGCAGCATGACGATTTACGACAACGATCAGTTGTTGAAAGCCGCGCCCTGGAACGATGTGGTGGTGGCCTACAAAAACGGCGCTGCGGTGCGCATCCGCGACATCGGCGTTGCGGTTGACGGCCCTGAGAATCGCCTGCTTACCGCCTGGCAAAACGGCCGCCGCGGGATTCTTCTGCTGATTTACAAGCAGCCGGGCGCCAATGTCATCGAAGCCGTGGAGCGCGTCCAAGCGCTGCTGCCGCACGCCCTCGCCTCCGTGCCGCCGTCGATCAAAGTCGATACCGTGGCCAACCGCACCACCACCATCAAGGCGTCGGTGGAGGATGTGGAAATCACGCTGGGAATCACCATCGTACTGGTCGTGCTGGTGATTTTTCTGTTTCTGCGCAACGCGTGGGCGACCATCATTCCGGGCGTGACCGTACCGCTGGCACTGTTCGGCACCGTAGCCATGATGTACGTGCTCAACTTCAGTCTGGACAATTTGTCGTTGATGGCGCTGACCGTCGCCGTCGGCTTCGTGGTCGACGACGCCATTGTCATGCTCGAGAACGTCTACCGGCATATTGAAGCCGGATTGTCGCCCCTTGCGGCAACGCTCAAAGGCGCCGGTGAAATCGGCTTCACCATCCTGTCGATGAGCATTTCACTGGTCGCGGTGTTCATCCCGTTGCTGCTCATGGGGGGCATCATCGGCCGGCTGTTCCGCGAGTTCGCCCTCACCATGACCATGACCATCGCGGTATCCGCGTTTGTCGCGCTGACCCTGTCGCCCACCATGTGCGCCTTGTATTTGCGCGATGAGAAGCACGCGCGGCACGGCAAGGTCTACATGTTGATTGAACGCGGCTTCGATAAACTCCTGGCCGGCTATACCCGCGGTCTCGATTTCGTGCTGGATCACAAGCGCGCGACCCTCGCCACCTTTCTCATCACCTTGGCCGCAACGGTTTTGTTGTACATCTACATACCCAAAGGCTTCTTTCCGCAGCAGGACACCGGCATCATCGCCGGCCTCACCGACGCCCCGCAGGACATTTCCTTCGACGAGATGGTGCGGCGGCAACACGCCATCACGGATGTCGTATCCAAGGATCCGGATGTCGCCAGCTTCGGCACCGGCATCGGCGGCAGCCGCCCGCTCAACGTCGGCTTCGTGATTCTGGGCCTCAAGCCCCGCAGCCAGCGTAGCGCCAGCGCGGACCAGATCATCGACCGGCTGCGCCCGCAACTCGCAAAAGTACCCGGCATCACGCTATTTCTACAGGCCTCGCAAGACCTCAATGTGGGCGGCAGAACCTCGCGCACGCAGTATCAATACACCGTCCAGGATTCGGATATCGATGAACTGAATGAATGGGCCCCCAAGCTGCTGCAATCGTTGCAGAAGCTGCCCATGCTGCGCGACGTCGCCTCCGATCAGCAGACCAGCAGCGGCATGGTTTCAGTCACCATCGATCGAGATCAAGCGGCGCGCTTCGGCATTCAGCCGGCGGCCATCGATCAAACCCTGTACGACGCGTTCGGCCAGCGGCAGGCGGCGCAGTACTTTACTCAGGCCAACAGCTACCACGTGGTTCTGGAAATTACCCCGTCGCTGCAAACCGATCCCGGCTCGCTCAAGAAGCTGTATCTCAAGTCTCCGCTGACGGGCGAGATGGTGCCCTTGTCCGCCATGACAAAATTCGACACGCAGCACGTGACCTATCTTTCGATCAATCACCAGGGGCAGTTTCCGGCCGTGACCCTGTCCTTCAATCTCGCGGCGGGGGCGGCACTCGGCGATGCGGTCAACGCAATCAACCGCGCCTCCTTGCAGATGCACCTGCCCTCGACCATCACCGGCAACTTTCAAGGCACTGCGCAGGCCTTTCAAAGCTCCCTGAAGAGTCAGCCCTACTTGATCTTGGCGGCATTGGTCGCCGTCTACATCATTCTCGGCATGCTTTACGAGAGCTACATTCACCCCTTGACGATTCTCTCGACCCTGCCGTCGGCGGGCGTGGGCGCATTGCTGGTGCTGCTGATGTTTCATATCGAACTATCCGTCATTGCCCTCGTCGGCATCATCCTGCTGATCGGGCTTGTCAAAAAGAACGGCATCATGATGGTGGATTTTGCGCTGCAAGCGGAGCGCGAGCAGCATCTCTCGCCGCACGACTCGATCCGCACGGCATGTCTGCTGCGATTCAGGCCGATCATGATGACCACGATGGCGGCATTGCTCGGCGCCGTGCCGCTGGCCCTGGGCCATGGCACCGGCTCCGAATTGCGCCGGCCTTTGGGCTACACCATGGTGGGCGGCCTGATCTTGAGCCAGGCGCTGACGCTGTTTACCACGCCCGTCATCTACCTTTACCTGGACGAGTTCAGCGCCAAGATGCGCGGCCGGCGCCGCAAGAAGCATGCTGAAGCCGCGCTGGCGGACGCAGCATCGGGCGTGCATACGCCGCTCGCGGACCACCCATGAAGATCCTGCTGGTCGAAGATAACGAGCGCGTCGCGCAATTCGTCGTCAAAGGCCTGCAGGAAGCCGGTCACACGATGGATCATGCCGCCAATGGCCGCGACGGCATGTTCCTCGCGGCCAGCGAGCCGTATGATGTCATCATCATGGACCGCATGCTGCCGGGCGACATCGATGGACTGGCCATCATTGAAGTACTGCGCAAAGCCGGCAAGCGCACGCCGATCCTGATCTTGAGCGCCCTGTCGGAGGTGGACGACCGCATTCGGGGACTGCGCAGCGGCGGCGATGATTATCTGACCAAGCCCTTTGCCTTTGGCGAACTCTTGGCGCGGATCGATGCTTTGCATCGGCGGGCGCAGGGGATCGATCACGAGATTCCCCTCACCGTCGGCGATTTGCACATGGACCCGCTGACGCGCAAGGTGACCCGAGGCGACAGGCCGATTACACTCCAGCCGCGGGAATTCAAGCTGCTCGAGTACCTCATGCGGCATGCCGGCCAGGTCGTGACACGCACCATGTTGTTGGAAAATGTCTGGGATTACCATTTCGACCCGCAAACCAACGTGGTCGACGTGCACATCAGCAAACTGCGCCAGAAAATCGACGCGGAGTTCGAACGCCCGCTGCTCAAGACCGTGCGCAACGCCGGCTACACGGTGACCGCGGGTGACTAGCGTAATCCGCTCTTCGGCGCTATCGCTCGCCCTGGGCTATGTCGCCTTGGGATTGACGGCCTTGGTGCTGTTTGCGGCGCCGCTCTGGTACGCATGGCAGGTGACGATACAAGACGGCCGCGCCGAAATCCTTCAGGCCGACGCGCAACGCCTCACCGATATCTACAAGCGCGACGGCGCGGATGCCCTGAAGGCCTACATCGACATGCGCGTCAGCATGCAGATCGCCGGCGAACGAATTTTGCTGCTCACCGATGCATCGATGCATCCGCTCGCCGGCAATTTGCACGGCTGGCCTGCGACCGTGCCGCAGACGGCGGGCAACTACACCATTACCATCAACGTTGGAAAACGCGGCGATCAACAAACTCTGGTGCACGTTGCCTCGGTAGGCAATTACTATCTGCTGGTCGGCCGGGACAATGCCTTGTTCAAGCCGTTGCAGACTCGATTTTGGTATGGATTGACCGCGGCGGTCGCGGTCTTGTGCATTGCCGGGCTGTTGGTCGGCTTCATCACGCGCCGCGCCTTGATGTCGCGCGTACACAGCATCCGCCACACCGTTTCCGCCATTATTCACGGCGATTTGAAGCACCGGCTGCCGACCCATTTGAGCGACGACGAACTCAACACCCTGTCGCGCACCATCAATGGCATGCTCGATCAGATCGAACTGTTGGTGCACGGCGTGCGCAATGTTTCCAACTCGATCGCGCATGACCTGCGCACGCCGCTCGCCGAATTGCGCTCGCGGCTCGAGGAGTTGTCGCTGATACGGCCTTCGACCGAAGAGACTTACGCGGAAATCGACGGCGCGGTGGCCGATGTCGATCGAGTCATCCGCATTTTCGACGCGCTGCTGAGGTTGGCGGAAATCGATGCCGGCATGCGCCGCTCCGGTTTCGTATCGCTCGATGTTTCCGACCTCGCGGCCAACGCCGTCGAGTTCTACGAACCGGCGGCCGAATTGAAAGCGATCGATCTCAAGGTGCGCTCGGACGGTCCGTTGGCCGTTTCCGGCGACCCGGTGCTGCTCGCCCAGGCTTTGAGCAACCTGATCGACAATGCGCTCAAATACGCGCCGCAGGGCGGTTCAATCGAGGTCGCGGTGCGAAGACGCGATGATCTGCGCGCCGAGATTTGCGTCTCGGACAACGGGCCTGGCATCGATGATGCGGAGAAGGCCAAAGTCATGCAGCGTTTCTACCGCGGCGATGCCAGCCGCGGTACGCCCGGCGTCGGTCTCGGCCTGAGCCTGGTTCAGGCAGTGGCCAAGCTGCATGGCAGCGCGCTCGAACTGCGCGACAACAACCCGGGATTGCGGGTCGTCATGAGCGTTCCGATCGATTCTTCAGGCGCCACGGCACGGGAAGCTTCGGCAACGGTCCCAGCGTCGAGCGCGGCGATTGCACCCGCGACGCTGGTCTCTTTGCCGTAGAGTGGGTGATGGCTCTAGCGCCCAATATTCGGCGCCTGGCGGCGCTGCTGGCGCCCGCCCTGGACATTCTGACGTTTTGCGCTTTTCTGAGCGCCGGCGTGACGCTGCGCGCCGCCAACGCCTACGCATTTGCGCTCGGCTACGCGCTCAGCTTATTGCTGCGCCGGCCCGCGCCGCGCGCCGCTCAGGATGCGGGTTGGCCTGGCGCGTTGCGCATCGCGATCGTGGGTTTCATGGCGCTGTTCCTGCGCGCCGGGGCGCTGGCGTTGCTGGTGCAGCGTTGGGGATGGCCGCCGCAATTCGGCATTTTTTTCGCCGTTGCGCTCGGCCTCGCCGTCACCGCACCGCGCTGGCGCAACCCCGCCGTCGCACTGATCGTCTATGCTTTCGTGCTGCGGCTGGTCTATGCGGGCTCGGTCGAAATGATGCCGGAGGAGACCTACTACTGGAATTATTCGCGGCATTTGAGCATCGGCTACTTGGATCATCCTCCCATGGTGGCGTGGCTGATCCGTTTTGGCACCGCCGTATTCGGTCAGAACGAGTTTGGCGTGCGCGCCGGCGCGCTGCTGTGCGGAGCGATCACCTCGATCTTCGCATACAAGCTGACCCGCAATCTGTTCGGTGCCGCCGCGGCGCTGGCGGCATTGCTGCTGGTGCAGGCGCTGCCGTACTTCTTTCTTTGCGGCCTGCTCATGACGCCGGACGCTCCGCTGGCCGCCGCGTGGGCCGCGTCGCTTTATTTTTTGGAGCGCGCCTTGATCGGCAATCAAGCCCGCGCCTGGTGGTATGCCGGCATCTGCCTTGGCATGGGAATGATCTCGAAGTACAGCATCGCGCTGCTGGGGCCGGTGGCGGCGGCATTCATGTTGTGGGATCCGCAAGCGCGGCGCTGGTGGACCCGCACGGAGCCGTATGTCGGCGTGCTGCTGGCGCTGATCATCTTTTCTCCCGTGATCATCTGGAATGCGCAGCACGAATGGGCATCGTTCGCCTTCCAAACCGCGCGCCGCCTCGCGGAAACTCCGCAATTCGCGCTGCACAAGCTGATCGGCTCGGTGATTGTGCTGATTACCCCCACCGGACTCTTGGCGGTGATTGCGGCGCTGGCGGGTCATTACGGCGGCAACACGCCCGCCGATGCCGCGCGCCGCCGCCGGCTGCTCAATCTCGCCATCCTGATTCCCATCGCGGTGTTCGCAGTATTCAGTTTGCGCCACGAAGTGAAGCTGGATTGGACCGGCGCACCCTGGACAGCGGCGCTGCCCGTCATGGCCTTGGTCATGGTGAACCCGGATCTCGGCAGGTTCGCGGCCAGGATTCGCGCTGCCTGGATGCCTACCATCGTCGTCATGCTGATGATCTACGGCGCGGGATTGCACTACTTGGTGCTCGGATTGCCGGGCGTGGGATACGACAAGCATATCGAAGCGATTCCCGTAGGTTGGCGCGACCTGAGTGCGCACGTCGTCGCGACGGCGAATCTGTTCGGCAAAGAGACGGGTACCGAGCCGCTCATTGTCGGCATGGACCGCTATGCCATCGCCAGCGAACTCGCGTTCTATGGGAGCGCGCACAGCGCGGGATTGCAGACGGCCAACAGCCACCTGTTCGGCGGCATGGGCCTCATGTATGGCCTATGGCTGCCGCCGCCGACGCTGGACGGGCGAAACCTGCTGCTGGTCGCCTGGAGTCCGGGCGAGTTGGACGATAGGTTCGTTCGTGCCGGGGCGGCGAAATTGGGGCCGATCGAGGAGGATGCGCTGATGCGCGACGGCGTCCTCATCCGTCACTACTATCACCGCATGGCCTACAACTACCGCTCGCGCAATGCTGACGATGATTTAAAATGAGGCACATGAGCCTGAAATGGATCGACATGAACCTGAAGCAGCATTGTCTGGCCGCCATCGCTTGTGCCGCGGTTTGCCTGGTGCACTCCTCGGTCTGCGCCGCGCAAACCCCCGAGCAGCAGAAAATGTGGGATGCGCAGCGCGCGCAGGCTCAAGCCGATGCGAAGGTAAAGGCAGATAAGCTGGCGGCGCAGCGCGCCGCACGCAAGGCAGATCCGATGGCCTGGGTTCGCACCTTGAACCCGCTCACCGCGGGCGGATGGCAATTCAGATCCGTCGCATCCGACGGATCCTGGGCGTCCTTTGGTACAGAGCACCAGTTGAAGCGTTCAGGACATCTTGTGACCGCTTGGCTGCGCCAGGAATATCCCGAACCGCAGCGAAGCAACAGCGGCGGCGTTTATTTGAGCTATGTGGAAAAGATTCAGTACGACTGTGCGAACGAGCGCGCCCGCGCCTTGTTGATCATCTATTACTCGGACAACAACATCACGGGCAGCGAAGAAAGCGACGCCACCGATGTGAAGCAGGCCGTGTGGGTGCCGATCGTGCCGGGAACGCCTGGCGAAAGCATTTACCAGTGGGCATGCGCGGCCGGTAATGCGAAGACGCATTCGTAGTCCGGCACGCTCGATAGATGACATTCATTAAATTATTTAATCTATTGATTTGCATATATATTTAGCCAATTTTTGCGCCGACAATTTTTCCATCCGCGGAGTTGCTCGCGATCAAGCGGATGGTCGCCGCGAGAAGCTTGGTTCTGTCGGCGCACGGCCCGACCAGTATCTCGACCTCGCCCGGCTCGAACACCGGGTCGAGTTCCAAGCCGAGAAAGCTCAAGTCCGAAGCGCGCACTGACAGCGTCACGGTCCCGACACCGCCCGGCGGCAGGCTGATTTTGCCGAAACCTTTCAATTCCAATTTGGGCCGTGAGACGCTCGCGACCTTGTCGTGAGTGAACAAGAACACGGTTTCCTGCGCCTCCCGCGCGCCGCAATTGATGACATCCACCTGAATCGTGAGCGCATCGTTCATGCCGATCGCACTTGACGAGAGTCGAAGATTCGAGAGCTCGAATCGGCCGTAGGACAGCCCGAAGCCAAATGGGAACAGCGGCTCATTGGCGACATCGAGATACTTGCTGGTGAATTTATCCTGCGCCTCAAAAGGTCTGCCGCTGGGCCGCTCGCTGAAAAAAATCGGCACTTGTCCGGCCGCGCGCGGCCACGTCACAGGCGTTCTTCCGCTCGGACTTACGCGCCCCGCGAGCACATCGGCGATGGCATTGCCTGCCTCGCTGCCCAGAAACCAAGCCGCCAGCACCGCGTCGGCATGCTCCACCAACCATGGCACGACCAGTGGCCGCCCGGAAAACAAAATCACGATCACCGGAGTCGCGCGAGCGCTGCGCCCGTTCGAATACGGCTTGCGCCAGCTGCCGTTGAATTCCGGGCAATCCCAGATGCGCCCGGCTGGAGGCTTCCCCGCTCATCGCCGCAGCTTCGCCCAGGCAAAGGATGATGGCGTCCGCACCCGCGCAGCTGTCGACGCCCGCGGCGATTGCGCTGGAATCCGCGCTGTCGATCTCGACCGCTTGCGAATGCAGAATCTCCGCCTGCGGGAATGCGCCGCGCAGGCCCTCGAGCACGGTCACCTGACCCTCCGGCGGAGCCGCGCCCCACCACACGCCGCGCATTTCGGCCGAGGCATTCGCCAGCGGCCCGAGCAGCAGCAGGCGCTTCGCCGCGCGCGAAATTGGCAATGCATCGCCCGCATTTTTCAGCATTACCATCGAGCGCGCGGCGATGCGCCGCGCAAGTTGCCGCCGTTGCGTCAGCGCCGCCGGCGGTTCTGGGCACTTGCCGCGCCGGTATGGATCTTCGAATAATCCGAGCCGCTCCTTCAGGATCAGTACGCGGCGCACCGACCGGTCGATCTCCTCGACACTGACCGCGCCGCGGCTCAATGCAACCGGCAACCCGCGCCGATACGCGTCGGCCATCATGTCGATATCCACCCCCGCTTTCAGCGCGAGCGCCGCCGCGTCGGCCAGATCCGCCGCAATACCGTGGCGCATCAGCTCGGCGATGGCGTTGTAGTCGCTGATGACGACGCCGTCGAAGCCGAAGCGGTCGCGCAGCCAGTCGCGCAGCAAGCGCCGATTTGCCGTCATCGGAATACCCGTTAAGATCGGTGAACGCCGGCATGATCGCTGCAACGCCGGCCGACACCGCGGCGGCAAACGGCGGCATATGCACCTCGTGCAGCGTCCTGTCGGAGATATCGACTGGAGCGTAATCGCGGCCCGCCGTCACGCATCCATAGGCGCAGTAGTGTTTGGCGCACGCGGCCAGCGCGTCCGACTGCGCCGAGATCCGCGCCCTGAAATCCTCTCACTTTCGCCTCGGCCATGCGCGCGCCCACCAGCGGATCTTCGCCAGGGCCTTCGGCGATGCGGCCCCAGCGCGGATCGCGGCCACGTCGAGCATGGGCGCAAAGGTCATGGCCAACCCGTCGGCGGCGGCCTCCTGCGCCGATTCGCGCGCGCTCGCGTCCCAGACTTCAGGATCGAATGACGAGCCTCGCCCAAGGGGATCGGAAACAAAATCGCGATGTCCGTGAATGACGTCGTAGCCGATCAGCAGCGGAATCCCGAGCCGCGATTCCTTGACCGCCAGATCTTGCATTCCCGCACGTTTTCCGCGCCGACCAGATTCAGCAGGTTGCCGATCGCGCCGCTCTTGATGGCCGCGGTGGAATCGCCGGCGATGGTGGGGCCGGTTACGGCCTGGCCGCAGGCCGTCATGGTGAGCTGGCCGAGCTTTTCGGGCAAGGTCATGCGGCTGATCAAACTTTCGATTCGGCTCACTGAATTTTAGCTCCCTGGCGGCTGCCGTGATAAATGATAATGGAGGAATCGTCCTGCTTTAAGAGAAGTTCATGAACAAACGATAGGCCGGGACCGGCGGCGAACGCAGCAGAGGCAGAAGAGCGCGCAAATGCGCGCCTGCTACCGCAACTCGACATGATGGCCCGGGCCCTGTGGGCCTCGCCGGTGCGAAATACGCTGTTTCTATTCTCGGGCTGCATATTTTTCGTCGTCGCGGCGACCGCCTACGGCCAAATTCGCCTCAATGACTGGAATCAGCCCTTCTATGATGCGCTGTCGCACAAGGATTTTGCGCAATTCCTTCGAGCAACTGGGCGTATTTGGATTGATTGCCGGAACGCTGTTGGTCCTCAATGTGGGCCAGCGCTGGCTCGGCGAGACCTTGAAGATCAAGCTGCGTCAAGGCCTGGTGCTGGACTTGATACAAAACTGGCTGGTACCCGGCCGGGCCTTTCGGCTGACCAACGCGGGACCGATGGGCGTGAATCCGGACCAGCGCATGCACGAAGATGCGCGCCACCTGACCGAGCTGTCCACCGATCTTGGCATCGGACTGCTGCAATCATCGATTCTGCTCGCGAGCTTCGTGAAGGTGCTGTGGGGCCTGTCCAACAATTTCGCCTTTCACTTCGAGGGCCGGCAAATTGTCGATTCCGGGATACATGGTCTGGGCGGCGGTCGTGTATTCGGGTTCGGCGTCGCTGCTCAGCTATTGGGTGGGCCGCAGCCTCGTCGACCGCAACGCTGAGCGCTATGCGCGCGAGGCGGATCTGCGCTTCTCGCTGGTGCGGGTCAATGAGCACATCGATGCCATCGCGTTGAGCGCCGGCGAGCCCGATGAGGAGCGGCGCATCGAATGGACCTGAAGGCCGTGCTCGCCGCAACCGCGCGATTGGTGACCGGCCTGACCAATCTTACCTGGGTCACCGCGGGCTATGGATGGTTCACTTTGGTCGCCCCGATTCTAGTGGCCGCTCCCTTGTATTTCGCCGGCAATCTCACTTTCGGCGGTCTGATGCTCGCCTCCGGCGCCTTCATGCAAGTCCAATCGTCCTTGCGCTGGTTCGTCGACAATTTCAGCACCATTGCGGACTGGCGCGCGACGCTGCTGCGCGTGGCGGGCTTCAGGCGCGCCGTGATCGAAACGGACATCATGCATGACGTGGAAGGCCGCATTTCGTATCCGACCGGTCCGGCGGGAGAATTCGACGTCAGCGATCTGCAGATTTCATCGCCGAGCGGCAGCACCATGCTCGAGGAAAAGAAAGTGCAAATCAAGCGCGGCGAGCGCGTGCTCATCGTGGGCGAATCCGGCACCGGCAAAACCCTGCTGTTTCGCGCTCTCGCGGGACTCTGGCCCTGGGGCTCGGGAACCGTCACCCGTCCCGGCCGGTGAAGAAATGCTCTACATGCCGCGCACGCCTTATTTCCCTCCCGGCACGCTGCGCGAAGTGCTCGCTTACCCCAAACCGACCAGTGCGTTCGCATCGCAGGCATGCAGCGACGCTCTGGCGCGCGTCAGGTTTGGAGCGCTTGATGCCGCATCTCGATTCGCCCGAGCGCTGGGATCGGGATCTGAACGAGGATGAGCTGCATGCGCTGGCCTTGGCGCGGGTCATTACTCATAAAGCCGCCATGGGTTCTCATCGATGAAGTGCTCGATTCGCTGGACGATGCCTGGCTGGAGCGCACCATCGACATTTTCGCCAAGGATCTTGCACAATCGGCGATCATCTACATCGGCCGGAGCGACGCGCACCATGTTTTCACCAGGGTTCTGCATCTGATCATGGACCCCACCGCAAAGAAGCTGAAAACGCTTGCCGCGCGCGCCCGCCGCGGCCGCCGAGCCCGCGGCGCTCGCCGACGGCGAACAAAGCTCATGAAAAAGCGCAATCACAGGCCCGCGCGAACTGGCGGCACTGCCCGATGAAGAATTGCTCGAAGCGGTGCAACGGCAGACCTTTGGCTTTTTTTGGGAGGCGGCGCACCCGGTGAGCGGGCTCGCGCCGGATCGCTGCACAGCCACGGCGGTGCCGGCCGATGATCTGGTGACGACCGGCGGATCAGGATTCGGCGTGATGGCGCTGATCGTCGCCGCCGAGCGCGGCTGGATCACGCGCGCCGCGGCGCTGGAGCGCCTCGGCCGGCATGCTCAAGTTGCTGAGCCGCGCGACCTGCTATCACGGCGCCTTTCCGCATTTCATGAATGGCCGCAGCGGCGCGACCATTCCCTTCACCCGCAAGGACGATGGCGGCGATCTGGTCGAGACCTCCTTCTTGATGATGGGACTGTTGTGCGCCCGGGAATATTTCGAGCGCGACACCCCCGAGGAATCCAGGATCCGGGGCTTGGTCAATTACATTTGGAACGACGTGGAATGGGATTGGTATACCCGCGGCACGCCGGTGCTGCAATGGCATTGGAGCCCCAACAACGGCTGGGCGCAGGAACTGGACATCCGCGGCTGGAACGAGTGTCTGATCACCTACCTGCTCGCGGCCTCCGCGCCGCCGCTACGCCATCGATCCGCGCGTTTATCATCAAGGGCTTCGCCGTGGGACGCCATTTCCTCAACGGCAAGTCTTATTACGGCATTACGTTGCCGTTGGGGCCGCCGTTCGGGGGCCCCCTGTTCTTGTCGCAGTATTCCTTCTGCGGTATCGATCCGCGCGGACTGAAGGATCAATACGCGGACTATTGGCAACAAAACGTCAACCATGTTCGGATCAATCACGCGCACTGTGCAGCGAATCCGCTGCATCACCAGGGCTACGGCGCGTCCTGCTGGGGTTTGACATCGAGCGACGGCCCCGACGGTTATGCCGCCCACTCGCCCGATGACGACGACGGCACCATTTCGCCCGACCGCGGCGCTGTCCAGCATGCCCTACGCACCCAAGGAGTCGATGCAGGCGCTGCGTCACTTCCTCAGCGTTTACGGCGAGAAGATCTGGGGCCGCTTTGGTTTCGTCGACGCGTTTTGCGAAGCCAAGGATTGGTATGCCGACACCTATCTCGCCATCGATCAAGGACCGATCGTGGCGATGATTGAAAATCACCGCACCGGCCTGTTGTGGAACCTGTTCATGAAGGCGCCGGAAATCCAGGCGGGCCTGCGGGCATTGAGCTTCAGCCGCTGATGGAGCCGCTCGACGGCCTGGATTGAGCGTCAATATCGGCACAGCGCGCGCCGCCATGATGCGCAGCGTCTCCGCGGTGGACATCGTCAAGAACCGGCCGGGTTTCGCGCAGATCGGTGCGGCCGCAGAAAGGCTCCATCGTCGCCTCGCCGGTGCTGGGGGCCTATGATCCGGAGCCGGACTACTTCTTCCATTGGTTTCGCGATTCCGCCGTGGTGATCGATGCCCTGCGCATTTTGTTCGAAGACGACGCGCTGGACGGCGAGTTCTTCACGCACTTCGCGGACTTTGTCCGCTTCAGCATGTCGCTGCAAGATTTGGACGGGCGCCGCTTGAGCGAGCCGGATTGGCGCGATGCAGTCGCCCCTGACTTTCGGCAATTCCTGCGCGGCGAGGACGATCTGGCGGCGGCGCACGGCGAGGCGCTGCTGGGCGAGACGCGGGTCAACCCCGACGGCACGCTGGACATTTCCAAATGGCCGCGTCCGCAGATACGACGGACCGGCGATGCGGGCGATTGCGCTGCTGCGTTGGCGCAGCACGGTCCGCCTGGACGCCGAACTCGCCGCGCTGGTCGATGTGCTGCTCCGGGCGGACCTGCGCTTTACGCGGCATCTGGCGCGAAGCCGGTTTCGATATTTGGGAGGAGGAGAAAGGCCTGCACTACTACACGCTGCGGGCATCGGCGCAGGCGTTGGAAGCCGGCGCGGATTGGTTCGCAGCGCGCGGCGAAGCGCAGGATGCGGCGGCTTGCCGCGCCGAGGCGAAGTGCAGATCCTGGACGCGTTGGATGGCTTCTGGCGTGAGGATCTGCAATTCTACAAGTCGCGCATTTTGGACAGGACACGCCCCCTCGGCCAAGGAACTGGATATCTCGGTTATCTTCGCGGCGATACACGCGGGTGGAAGTGCCGCGCGCCATTCGGTGCGGGATCCGCGCATGCATGCGACGCTGGCGAGACTGGAGGCATTGTTCGACGCCGAGTATGCCATCAACAGAAATCGCGGCGCCGGCCGCGGCCCGGCCATGGGCCGTTACGCGGGCGATGTTTATTATTCGGGCGGCGCCTATTATTTTTCGACCCTGGCGGCGGCGGAGTTTTGTTTCAAAGCCGCGGCGCTCTCCCCGGCGACGAGGGACTTGATGGACCGCGGAGACGCTATTTGCAGACGGTACGCGCATACACTCCGCAGAGCGGCGAGCTCTCCGAACAATTCGATCAGCACACCGGTGCGCAGCGCTCAGCGCAGCAATTGGCATGGAGCTATGCGGCGTTCATCAGTTGCGCGCACGCCCGCCGTCAGCTCATCCGGCGTGGCGAATAGGCGCGGGGGAAATTCTGCACAGCGCAGGCGGCGCGTGGCGCAACAGCCCTGCGAAAGCGTCCGCGGCGATTGCCGGACTCATCAGAAATCCCTGGATGGCATCGCAGCCTTCGGCCTGCAGAAAGCTGAGCTGCGCCTCGGTGGTCACGCCTTCGGCAACGATCTTGAGGCTCAAGGAATGCCCCAGCGCAATTATGGCGCGCACGATCGCCGCATCGTCTGGATCGTCGCTGATATCCGCGACAAACGAGCGGTCGATTTTCAGGGTGTCGAGCGGAAAGCGCTTCAAATAATTCAACGAACAATAGCCGGTGCCGAAGTCATCGACGGCAAGGGCAAATCCGAATTCCTTGAGCGCCAGCAGCGAACGGCGCCCCGCCTCGGCATCGCGCATCAGGACCCCTTCGGTGAGTTCCAGCTCCAGCAGCGAGGCTGACAGATTCGCCTTCGCGACCGTATCGGAGATTCTAAGCAATGCCTCCGGATGCATGAACTCGCGCCCGGAGACGTTCACGGCTATGCGCGGCGGCGCCAATCCGTCCGCACGCCACCGCGCAAGATCGCGGCAAACACGTTGCAGCGCCCACTTGCCGATATCTGCGATCAGCCCGGACTCTTCGGCGACTGCGATGAACTCGCCGGTCGCGATCTGGCCCCTTGAAGGGTGAAACCATCGCAGCAGCGCCTCCCCTCCCGTCAGCTCGAGCGAGTCTGCAGCGTATTTGGGCTGGTAGTAAACCTCGAGGCTTGAATCCTCGACGGCGCGCCGCAACTCCATTTCCAGCGACAAGCGCTGCAAGGCGCGCGCGTTGACCGCGCAGTCGTACACGTGCAGCTGATTTCTGCCGCTCGATTTGGCCTCGTACATGGCCGCCTCGGCGTTCTTGAGGAGGCTCTGCTCATCGTCGCCATGTTCGGGATAATTGGCGATGCCGACGCTGGAAGTCACCACCAGCTCGTAACCCGCCTGCAGATAAGGCGCCGCGTGCGCGGTTACTATTTTCTGGGCTGCTTGTTCGGCGTGCATCGCACCGCTCAAACCAAGGAGCACAACCATGAATTCATCGCCCCCCAAACGAGCGATTTTGCCCTGTATCCCGTCGGCGCCGAGCTGGTCGATGGAACATTGCAGCCTCTCCGCGACCTGGCGCAGCAGCGCGTCGCCGGTTGCATGACCCAACGTGTCGTTGACCCGCTTGAATTGATCCAAATCCACGTGCAGTAGTGCCAGGTGGCGTTGCAGCCGCCGCGTCTCCGCCAGCGCCTGCGGCAGGTAATCGCGCATCCATTCGCGGTTGGGAAGCCCGGTAAGCGGGTCGAAATAGGCCAGCCGATGGATGCGCGCATCAGTGAAGCGCAGCGCCTCGATGGTGCGCGCGCCTCGCATGACATAGCGGATACGGTGCCTCAGGAGCGTCCAGTTGATGGGTTTGACGATGAAATCCGTCGCGCCCGCTTCATAGGCTCGATCGATCGATACCGTGTCATCGCAGCCGGTCACCATCACAATGGGCAGGTCCGCGCCGCCCGGCAAGCGACGAATGTTGCTGCAGGCCTGATAACCGTCGCCCTCCGCCATTTCTACGTCGAGCAGCGCGATATCCGGCATTCGGAGCGCACACGCCGCGGCCGCGGCGTCGCCGCTGGCAACCGACTGCACCGCGAACCCAGCTTCCCCAAGCATGGCGCCCGCGATTTCCCGCAAGACCGCATCATCGTCGGCGATCAGCACGCGAACTTGGGTGGCGGCAAGCGTCATGCGGATTTGCGCATTTCTTGCTGCAGTTCGTCGCGCACCCGCCCATGGAGGGACTGAATCTGCGCATAAGCCGCGCGTGCACCGGCGAAATTCGCCGCCCGGGCCGCTTCCTCGAGTTCGCGGCACAACTGCGCCAGAACATTGGCGCCGACATTGCCGTTGTATGAGCGCCAAGCATGGGCCGCGCGCGCCAGCTCCGGGCCGTTTGCGGATTCCAAAGACTGTTCTATCGTTGCGATGAGGCGGCGGGAGTCCAGCAAATAGAGTTCGCCGATATGCGTAAGCATGTCTTTGAGTCCGGTGCGCGGCAGCGCGCGCAGTGCGTCCAGCGTTGCGCCATCGAGAAGCGGCGCGCCAGCCGCTAGCGCGGCGGGGGCTGAGGGCGCGCCGGGCGCCTGCGCCGGCTCAGGCTGACGCTTGCCCAACCAGCGCTCAAGAATGCCGTGCAGCGTCTCGCGCCTAAAAGGCTTTGCCAGGTGGTCATCCATGCCGGCCGCGAGACACGCCGCGCGCCCCGTGCCGGTGACGTCGGCGGTCAAGGCGATGATCGGTATATGCGCTCCTGCCGGCTCACGGGCGCGCAGAGCCCGTGTCGCGGAAAAACCATCCATCACGGGCATCTCGCAGTCCATCAAAACTGCATCGAACGAGCGCGACTGGACAATATCGAGCGCCTGTTGACCGTGGTGAGCGGTTTCGACCTCCAGCCCCAAGGAGGTCAGCATGCCAATGGCGACCTCGCGGTTCAGGGGCTGATCTTCGACCACCAGAATGCGGCCGTTCAGCGCGGGCAGCGTTCCGGCGGGCTTTTTCAGCGCGACGGTTCGTTCGGTGAGCGGCGTGCTGTCGTCGCAACAGCCGATCAACGCGCGGTGCAGCTCGGCGGGGCGCAGCGGCTTGGTGAGCTCCGTATCGAATGCGGTGTCGCCCGGCGTGCCGCTCGAACTCAGGCTCACGAAGCTCAGTAGACGAATCGTGCGGAGATTCTTTCCCAAGCGGCCGCGCAGGTCCTGCCACAGGCTCGCCGCTCCTGCAATCATGCAGTCGTCGATCACGAGCGCATCGTAGTTTGGGCCGCTTGCGGCGCTGAGCGCCTCCGCCAGCGAGGCCACTTCGGTCGGACGTGCATTCCAGGCCCGCAGGGTCTTGCCCAACAGCATCCGCGCCGCTGCATTTTCGTGCACCACCAGAATCCTGACCCCCTTCAGGCTGCGCGGCGCGGCGGGCATCTGCGCCGACGGATCGGCAAGCGGCGGCGACAAATCGAACGAAAATGTCGAGCCTGCGCCGGGCGTGCTGCTCACCTCGAGCCTGCCGCCCATGAGTTCAATGAGCTGGCGCGAAATCGCCAGCCCGAGTCCGGTGCCTCCGAAGCGGCGCGTGGTGGATGCGTCCTCCTGGGCAAATTCATCGAATATTTTCGCCTGGCTTTCCGGCGCGATGCCCACCCCGGTATCCGCCACTTCGACCCGGATATTGAGCGATCCGCCGGCGCTCCCCGCTGAACTCAGGCGCAAAATGACCTCGCCGCGCTCGGTGAATTTCACGGCGTTGCCGCCCAGATTCACCAGAACCTGGCGAAGCCGCACCGCATCCAGCCTCACCGGCGGCAGCCTGACCGCCGGCGAATCGCACAACAGTTCGATGCCCTTGGTGGCGGCACGCGCAGCCAACATTTCCACGGTTTGTTCGAGAATCTCCGTCAGATCGCATTCGACCGAATCGAGCTGCAGCCGCCCCGCTTCAATCTTCGAGAAATCCAGCACGTCGTCCACGATGGCGAGCAGTGAATCGGCGGAACGGTGAATGGCCTCGGCAAAGCGCCGCTGCGACGGGTCGATATGCGTGTCCAGCAACAGGCTGGTCATGCCGAGCACGCCGTTCATCGGCGTGCGCAACTCATGGCTCATGCGCGCTACGAAGTCGCTCTTGGCGCGGCTGAGCACTTGCAGCTGCTGATTGCGCTCTTGCAGTTCGTGGGTTCTCACCCGCACCGTCTGTTCGAGTTCGCGGCTGTAGCGCAGCTCCCGCTCGCGGCGCTGGCGCTGAAAACGCCATAAGTACGCGAGCACGCCGATGCCGCATAGAAAATACACCACGCGAGCGGCGAAGGTATTCCATGGCGCCGGCGCCACGTGCACCGGAATGCTCAAACTGTCCTCGCTCCAGATGCCGTCGGCATTTGCGGCGCGCACTTTGAAGGTGTAATCGCCCGCTTGGAGGTTGGCATAGGTTGCCCGATGCGAGGTTCCCGCATCGATCCAGTCGGCGTCGAATCCCTCCAGCCGGTACGAGTAATGGTTGTCGGCGGGCGAGGTAAAGTCGAGGGCTGAAAAATCCAGGGTAATCAGCTTGTCATCGTAAGCCAATGCCAATGGCCGCGTGGCGCTGGGCAGCTCTTGCGCGGCCAGAGGTTGGTTGAGCTTCGAGGCCATGGTCAACACCACGGGGGGAGCGGGTCCTTCGGCGCCGATGAGGTTCGGCGAAAAGGCATTGAAGCCATGATTGCCGCCGAAATACAAAATGCCCTCGGCACTGCGAAAGTGTGCGTTGACATTGAATTCGTCGTCCTGAAGCCCGTGAACTTGGTGAAATATCTTGACGGCATGCGATCGTGTGTCGAAGCGTGCCAGGCCGTTGTTGGTGCTCAGCCACAGGCGGCCGTCGCGATCGGATTCGATGCCATAAACAACCTGGCTCGGCATTCCCCTGAGGCCCGATTGATTCTCGAATTGCACGGCTTGCGGCTTCGCCGAGGTGCCGATGACGCGGTCAAGTCCGCCGCCCGCGGTGCCGACCCATAAGTCCCCGTGCGGATCGATGTGCAAAGCGTAGACGGTATCGTCGCTGAGGCTCTTCGGATCGCGATCATCGCGGCGGTAGACATGGAAACGAGCGGATTTTCGCTCGAACAAATCCAGCCCGCCCCCGATCGTGCCGATCCAAAGATTGCCGAGCGAGTCCTCCACGATCGCGCTGGCTTTCGAGCTGCTGAGCGAGTTCGCCGCGGCCGCGCCATATGGGTAGCGGGTGATCTTGTCCGTAGCCGGATCGATGCTGGCCAATCCGCCGCGAAACGTTCCGACCCAAATCGTGCCGGACCTATCCTTGTACAACGACATGACTCCGTCCGCGGGCAGCGTGTTGGCGTCCGCGGCTATCGAGCGGTAAACGCGCAGTGTGCCGCGGGCCAGATCGAGCCGGTCGAGGCCGCCGGACATGGTACCGATCCACAAGCTGCCTTGATGATCATTCAGCAAAGCCATGACGCGGTCGTCCGACAATTGCGGGCTGCCGCCGGCGTTGCCGGTCCCATAATGGCGCTCGCTGCCCGCGGCGGTATCGATCTCGACCAAGCCGCCGCCGATCGTTCCGACCCACACTTTTTGGCCGCCGTCGTCGGCGAAAGCTATCACTTGCGCGGAACGGAAGGCGTCGCTGAAGTAGTGGCCGAACAGCCAGCTGCGGGGATTCCAATGGCTGACGCCGCCCTCGCGCGTCCCGACCCACAACACGCCGCCCCGGTCCTGGTATAAAGACATGGCATCGGCATCGCGAAGGCTTTGAGGGTTGTCGGCATCGTGACCATAGCGCACGAAGGAGTTGGAACCGCGGTCGAGCAGGTCCAATCCGTCCGCGGTGGCGATCCATAACCGCTGCGCGGCATCCTCCAAAACCGCCCAGACATGATCGTGACTCAGCGATCGCGGATCGCTTGCATCGTGCCGGAATACCGTCAACATGTTGCCGTTCTGATCGAGCCGCGCGAGTCCGCCGCTGACGGTTCCGACCCACAAGGCTCCGGTGTGATCTTCGCGGATGGCGCGAACGCGCAGGTCGCTCATGCGCGCCGCGCTCATGGCCTGGCTGTAAGTGACGAATCCGTCGGCCATCGCATCGTAGCGGCTGAGTCCGCCGTCGCTGCCGACCCAAATCCGGCCTTCATGATCGGAGTACAGAGCGCCGATTGCATCGGAGGGCAACGAATAGGCGTCCGAATCGCGATGCCGATAGTGTCGCGCAACGCCGCTTCGCGGATCGAGAACGTCGAGGCCGTGATCCTTCGTTCCCGCCCAGATGAGGCCTTTCGAATCGATCAAAAGGGCTCGCACGCCATCGCTGGCGAGCGACTGCGGTTGCTGCGGGTCGTGCCTGAATTGTTGGAATGTTTCGGTGCGTCGGTCCCAGCGCGCCACGCCGCCGCCGTCGGTCGCCAGCCACAGATCGCCCCGAGCATCTTCAGCCATCGACCAAACATAGTCGCTGGCAAGCCCATGCGGATTGCCGCGATCGCGGCGAAACTGCCGCACCGTGTAGCCGTCGTAGCGGTTCAAGCCCGCCTCCGTGGCGAGCCAAATGTATCCACGGGAGTCCTGCAATATGCTGTTGATGGTGCTCATGGAGAGGCCATCTCGCATGGTCAGGTGCTCGAAATACATGGGTCGGATGGCCGGGACGGGTACGCCCGCGTGCGCTGCCGGGCTCAAAGCCGCTGTCGCGACGCAGGCAGCCAAGCAGTTGAATATGCGCCCGCGATTCCGCATGAGGGTAATTGATTATTCCGGCTTGGGAACGTCGACGCCGGTGTAGCCGTCGCTCCAGGCGTAGCCATCGCTCCAGGCGTAGCCGTCGCTCCACGCGTAGCCGTCGCTCCACGCGTAGCCATCGCTCCACGCGTAGCCGTCGCTCCACGCGTAGCCGCTGCTGGCGGTGTAGACGCCATTCCACAGCAGACCGTCCGCGAGCAACGGCACGTCCTGCAGCAAGCTGCCCACTACCGGAACCTTGGAAAGCAACGTGCCGACGCCGCTCAGCAAGGACTGCACCGGCGCAGCGCCGCCGGAGACTTGCATGATATAGAAATTGCCGTTCGAGTCTTCGTTTGCGCGGCCGCCGTAATGCTGCACCCCAAGCAGATCAAGCCACACATTGAGGCCCTGGTTCGCGCAACCCGAGGCGCTGCTGTAGGCGGCATCGTGCGCATCCACCAAACCCGCGCCCTGCTGGAAAACGCTGTAGGCCAGATCTCCGGCGGAATTGACCGCAGGATGCGCCCCAGACATGAGATGACATTTCACTTGGTCCGGCGTCAAACGCGGGTTCACCTGCAACATCAGAGCAACCACGCCGCTGACGACCGCGGATGCCTGCGACGTACCGGACATGGTCATGTCGCTGTAGGGTTCCGTGAACCACGCAGGGTATTCCTGCGCCAAAGTGCCGTTGTTGGGTGCATAGGCCAAGATATGGCCGCCCATTCCCAGCACATCGGGCTTCACAAATCCCTCGAAGGTCGGACCCGCGGACGAGAAAGATGCCAATCGATATTGATTCGGTTGCAGCGGGTAATAATTGTCCGTTACGGCGCCCACCGTGATGACGTAGGGCACATTGCCCGGCGCATTGATGGACAAAGGATCCGGGCCGCGATTGCCCGCAGCCGTGACGACCACGATTCCCGAAGCCCAAGCGGCCATGACCGCCTGGTTCAGCGGATCCTGCCAGTAGGGACCCGACGGCGGCGCGCCCAATGAAAGATTCAGCACGCGAATGCCGTACCGCAACCGTTCGTTGATCACCCATTGAACGGCGCTGATGACGTCTGAATAAAGGCCCTGGCCATTGCTATCCAAGGCCCGCACCGAGACGATATTGACGCCCGGCGCGACGCCTTGAAAGCGGCCCGTCGCGGCCACGCCGCTGCTGGCAATGATGGACGTCACATGAGTGCCGTGACCATAGGGATCGTCGATGTCCCGGCTGTAGGACTCGAGCAGCGGCGGCAAGTAGTAACGCGGATTTTGCCGCGCGAGAATCACATCATATTGCGCCAGTACCCGGCCGTTGCCGCCGGGTGCGTTTTGCAGCGGCCCTTCCCGATTCCACAGGCCCGAATCGATTACCGCGACGGTAACGCCGCGGCCGGTCATGCCGCCTGCCTGCAGATTGGCCGCATCGACTTCGCTAGGATAATAAGTCTCCGGCAATGTGCCCATGGAACTGGCAACAACCGAGGAATCGTCGAAGACCTGAAGCTGCGGCACGCGTGCGGCGCGCAACGCCGCCAGTTCGCGCCCATCGAGCGCCGCGGCGACGGCGCGGATCACGGAGAGATCGCCGCTCACCATCCCGCCCGCTTCCAGGACGGCTTTGCGGGCCATCTCGCTGCTTTGGGACTGAACGATATAACGGTGACGAAGAAAGGATGCCGGAACCAGCGGACGCGCCGTGGGCGAAGCCTGCGCGGGCAGCTTCATCGCAGCGGTGCGCGCCGCACCACCATTCGCGGCCGGCGCTTCAAACCCGAAGTTGGACGCCGTCAGACACAGCGTGAGTCCGGATATGACCGACGCCGGCAACCAATTGCGTTGCACGTTCCTTACCGACATGTTGCGTTTTCCCAGTTGCCTGCGGTGATCGTCCACGCAACATTCTCGGCGATGCGCACCGTCTAAAAAAAGCGACACTCACCATAACACCCGTGCGCACGTCCCAATAACCGACGCGATTCTCGATATGTAAATACAGGAGCCGGAGCCCCGGCCGAAGCGCGTGTCATGCGGCAGCTCGCGCGACATAACCACGCATGCAGATGCGCAACAAGTGCGCGCCGCTTCAGAACCGCAATATTCTGTTTAGCGCGAGAACGGTGAGCAGCGCGGTCAAGAAGGAAATCATCACCGTGATCGTCACACCGACGATGCCATCGCGATGTTCGCGGTACCAGAGATCCATGCGCCCGCGCCGCGTGTGCAGACGGATGGCGCGGTCCGCGCCCGCGAAGGTGACCGACGCATATAGCATGCCATCGCTGCGTCGTGCGTAAGTGATCAGGCGCCGATACTGCAGGTAGCGCAGCGGCAATTCGAGTTTTGCCGTGGTCAGCTTGCCGCGAATCTCTTCGGGAAACTCGCGAGGGTCCAGGCTTTGCAATTTGCCGTCCTTGTTCCAGGCCTCCCCCTCGCGCAGCGGGTGCATCGCAAGCCACAACAGCTGCTCGCTGGAGACCTGCACATCTTCGTCGATGTTCTCGCGGTAGTAGTACAAACCGTGCAGGATACGGTCCTCGTCGTCTCGGCTCATGTAAAGTGGTACCGCATAATCTAAACTGGCAACATGCACGCAATGGCGGCGGAAAAAACCAAGACGTCAATTCTACATCGCTCGCTTTGGCATGCCCAATGGGCGCTGCTGACGTTGCTGCTGGCGGGCCAGCGCATCGGCCGGCAGCATCCTGTTCATCGGCAACAGCTTCACCTTCGCCTATGGCTCGGCGGTGAGGTATTACCGTCCGGACAGCGTGACTGATCTTAACGGCGAAGGCCAAGGCGGTGTGCCGGCGCTGTTCAAATCTTTCACGGCGCAGGCCGGACTGCACTACCAGGTCTACCTTGAAACCCACCCGGGCGTCGGCATCGACTGGCACCTGGAGCACAAGCTCGATGTCATCGGACAGCGCCCGTGGGACGCGGTGGTCATGCACGGATTCAGCACCTTGGATCCAAAGAAGCCCGGGGATCCGGCGCTTTTGATTGCCAGCGTGCGGCAGATGGCGGCGGTTTTGCGCGCGAAGAACTCCAAGGTGGACATTCGCGTCATGGCGACCTGGCCGCGGGCGGATCAAACCTACCAGCCGCAAGGGGCCTGGTACGGCAAGCCGATCGAAGCGATGGCACGCGATGTCCGCGACGGCTACAACCGCGCGGCTGCCGGCAGCCCGGGCATCGCAGTGATTCCCGTCGGCGACGCCTGGGTTCGAGCCATGCACGCCGGCGTCGCGGATGCGAATCCATACGATGGCATCGATGCCGGCAAAGTCAATTTGTGGACTTTCGACAGCTATCACGCCAGCACTTACGGTGACTATCTGGAAGCCCTCGTGCTGTTCGGGGCCATCACCGGGCAGGATCCACGCGTGCTGGGCGAGTTCGAGTGTTCCGGCTTTGAATTGGGCCTGTCCGCACCGCAGGTTGGCGCCCTCGAACAGGTTGCGTTCGATCAGCTGGCGGCGGAGGGTACACTGGGCGCCTCGCAAGCAAAGCCCGCCGTCAAAGCGGTTTTGCCCGCGAAATGCGGCGCCTTGCGCTGACTGCGCTTTTTTAATCAGGGAGATCATGATGCGGCGTTTGATCACTGCGGTGCTTGCCGGTAGCGTACTCGCCTCGCCGCTGTACGCGGCGCTCAAGCCCGGCGCCATTGCGCCGGCCTTTACGACCGCCGCGACGCTCGCGGGAAAGCCTTTCACATTTTCCCTGGCTGAAGCCCTGAAGAGCGGTCCGGTCGTGCTGTATTTCTACCCAGCGGCCTTCACCAAGGGGTGTACCGTCGAAGCGCACAACTTCGCCGAGGCAACGGATCGGTTCAAGGCCATGGGCGCCACGGTCATCGGCGTTTCGCACGATTCAATCGATACGCTGAACAAATTCTCCGTGAGCGAATGCCGCAACAGGTTCGCCGTCGCTTCCGATCCGGACAAGAAAATCTCCACGGCATACGATGCCAATTTATTCATCACGTCCTACTCGAATCGAACTTCCTTCGTGATCGCTCCGGACGGCACCATCATTTATGAATACACCGCGCTCAATCCGGACAAGCATGTCGAAAACACCCTGGCGGCGGTGGCGAAATGGCGGGCGGAACACGGGAAAGGCGGCTGACACATGGCTTTTTCCCTTTATGAGGCGACGATACCTTCCTATCGGCAAATTCTGAGCGCAGTCGGCGCTTTGCTCGTCAAGGCGGAATCATACTGCGCCGAGCAAAAGCTGGCGGCCGAGGAGATCATCCAGGCGCGGCTCGCCCCGGATATGCTGCCCTTCGCCTATCAGGTGAGATCCACCGCCACGCATTCGCTGGGCGCCATCGAGGGAGTGCGCAAGGGCGTGTTCTCGCCCGACATGACGCCGCCGCCAGCGACATTCTCAGCCCTCAAAGCCAAAATCGCGGACGCGTCGGCGGCGCTCGAAGCGATCGAGGCCGCCGAGATTGACGCCTTCATTGGACGCGATATGCGCTTTGCGTTCGGCGAGCGGCAAATGAACTTCACCGCCGAGAACTTTCTGCTGTCATTTTCCCAGCCGAATTTCTATTTTCACGCCGCCACGGCCTATGACATCCTGCGTTGGAAGGGCTTGCCGCTGGGCAAGCGCGATTTCGTGGGCCGGGTGCGGATCGTTACTTGATCTTCGCCACGCGTCCCGCGGTCGGAAATTTTTGAAATTGCAGCGCATCGTGTCCGGGCACCACCCGATCGACCGACCCCGCCAACTCGATCATGCGTTGCTGCGCTTTTATGTTCGCCGGGTGATCGGCATCGCTGAACGTGGCGCTCGCCTGGTGCTGCGCGAGATTGCGGTAAAAGTAGACGTTGTCGGATGCCAGCACGAAGGGCAATTTGCCGTCGACACGCAGGTACTGCGAAGCAAAAGTGTGCCGGGCTCCCACGAACACGCGAATCCCCGGAAGAATTTCCACATCGTCGCCATCCACCAGCCGCAGGCGTCCTGCGGTGTTCAGCCGCACCAATTGCTGGACGTCATCCGGATCGATGCCGCCGTTGCGGCCGCCCGGCTGCCAGGCGTCTCCCGTGTAGTAGCGAAATTCGTCCTTCTGAATCCAGACCGTCGCGTTGGGAAACAGATCGATGCCTCCCATGTGATCCCAGTGCGCGTGGCTGATCACAACGTCAGTCACGTCTTGCGGTTTGACGCCCGCCTGCCGCACCGCCTCGTCGGGACGCAGATAATCCGTAACCTTCCACTGCTTCAACCAGCGCTCGCGGTGAAAGCCGCTGTCGAAAAGAATGTTGCGGCCGCCGCCGCGGATCAGCCACACGACAAAGTCGACATCGACCTTCTCGTCCTTGGGGCCGCCCACGACCAGAGCGCCGACCGGAATGCCCGGTGATATGCCGTAGCGAATCGCCTCGATGGAATACTCGACCGGAGCGTTCACTCCCATCAACGTCAGGGCAAATCCCGCCACAAGCAGACGTCTCAGCATCACTTCGCCTTTGCCAGATAAGCCTTGGTTTCATCGCCCACGATCGCGACCAGGTTTCCCATCGTCAAATTGGCATCGATGAGATGCAATCCCCAGTCCGGCCACACCTGGCCATTCACCACGACATCCCCGGAAATGTCATTGGTGCGTGCACCGCCCGGCGTGGGGTGAAGCGTCACGGCGAGATAGGACCCGTGCTCATCGGTCACGCATTGAGCGCTCAAGAGTCCCGGCACTTTGACGAATGCGGTGTCGATCGGCTTTGGCGGCGTGGTCCAGTCGAACGGCTCGCGGGGTCCGTCCGACGCGGTCGAGATGCGCCCCGCCGAGAGGTATGCATCGAGCATCCCAGTGCCGCCGCCCAACGCGGCGGGATTGGCGCACACCGCTTGCATGCCCTCGGGCGCCTTGCCGAAGCGAGAATTGGCCGGGGGCGGAACATCGGCGCGGAAATCCGCAAATGCGATCACGCACCCGGTTTGACGGTTGGATCGGCAGACGGGAATGTGCTTGAACGCACCGCCGACATCGGCGCCTTTCGGCACCGGCAGGCTGGTCCCCATGAGAATCGCCGAGATCAATTTGCTTTGGACCGGCTGGCCATCGATTTCTTCTTTGATGAGGCGCGTCAGCACCCCGGAACCCTGGCTGTGGCCGACCAAGACCACGCCGCGGCCGTGGTTGTCGTGCGCGAGATAATAGTTCCAAGCCGCCAGCACATCGCCATAGCCCAAATCCCGATCGGCCGGTATGGGCTTGCCAGCGATCATCGCGCGCAACGCCGTCAGCGTGACTTGCCGATACATGGGTGCGAACAAGCGGCACTTCGCGGCGAAGCGCGCGAACTGCGCGTCCACCACCAATTTTTCGGCGCCTGTAACATTTAGGTCCGAATTGCCGCCCGGCTCGTTGGACACCGTGGGGTATACATAAAAGCAATCGATCGGCGGATTCTTGGCCGGATGAAAAACCTCGCGCGTCAACTTGCCATTGACGGCAACGACGGTCGCGTCCTGGGGCGCAGTGCACGCATCCTCACGGCCGGGCCTGCACAGCCAAACGGCGGCATTGGCGTAATCGGTCGCGGGGCCAGCGACCCGCGCGTCTTGCGCGCGCGCGCGATCGACGGCCAACCCCAACGAAAAAAGGCACGCTATCGCGAAAATCGCTCTGGTCATGGAACTCCCCCATCGGTATTCTGCGCGGCATTATAACCGCGGTAAATGCCGCGTCTAACGCCCGGCGGGAGTTGCGCTCAGCGGAATAGAGGCTGAACCTCCTGCAGCGCATTCAGGACGCCCCAGAGCATGGGGATGCCGACCGCGAGCCAGAGCAGCACGAGCTCGAGCGCGCTTGCGGCGCTCTTGGCGTTCTGCAATGCAGGCTGCTCGCTCAAAGCCTCGCCGGCGCCGCGATTGACTGTGTTTTCCATGATCTCTCCCGGTTAAGTCGCTTGCCCTACCCGGTACATCGAAAATCGCGCGCAAATCGGGACAGACGCTAGTCGATTTTTTCGGGAATCGACTCGCCCAACCACAAGGTGCATGCCGCAATGGCCGGCGGAAGCAGGAAGCACCAGATGCCACTTTTTGCATATATCAGCGCCGCCGCCGCGCACCCTGCGGCGAAGGCCGTTACGCTCAGCGACATGCGCGACAGGCGCGCGCGGATTGCCGCGCGCGCCGCGGTCGGCACGCCCCGCATGAGGTCCGCGAGATCGATCATGATTTGAATGGTGTTGCCGGTCATGATGGTGGTCGGCGGTAAAGCACCCATGTGAATGCGGTGAATGGCATTTTGGATTGCCATCGCCGCGACCAGGACCATGCCGGTGGACAGCGCCGCCCACCCATCGCCGCTCTCAAATGGGCCAAAAGCGAGCGCCAGGGCCGCTCCCAGGCTCAGCAACACCACCTTGACGCCGAGAATGATGCGCAGCGCCGGCATCCCCTTCGCCATGAGCGCCACACTGAGCAATCGAATCGCCATCACGACGAGGCAAAAAACCGGCAGCGCCAACACCTTGGCGAGCGCGCCGCTGGTTCCCAGCACCAAAGCCGCGCCGAGCGTGACGAAGTTGCCGGTAACGTGCGTGGTGAACAATCCGTGCAGCGCCAGGTAGCCGGCGGCGTCGACATATCCGCCATTGACGCTGAGAAGTACGGGCAATGTGGGTTTCATGCTGATCTCTTAATGTGCAGGCGGCGAGTTCCTTACTATATATTGGCCGCAATGAGGAGACTTGGACTGAAGGCTGCGCCGCGAATTGGTTTTGCAACGCTGCTGATGCTCGTTGGCTGTTCGCGCCCGGCGCCCTACGGCATCGACGCCCGAAGCGCTCCCCAGCCCTACTTGGGAATGCCTGCCGACGCCGATGGCCGGATGCCGCCCTTGCTTTCGCAAACCGGCGTGTTCAGCGACACGGCCAAGCGGATCGCAAGTCCGGGGCTGATCCCGTACGACTTGAATGTGGCCTTTTGGTCCGACGGCGCGGCCAAGCAGCGCTGGATCGCAGTTCCGCAGGGAAAGATCCTGTTCTCTGCCACGGGAGAATGGCGCTTCCCTGCGGGCACGGTGTTCGTGAAGAGCTTTGACCTGCCCTTGGACGCGGCCAAGCCCGGCACGCAGCGCCGGCTCGAGACGAGGCTTTTGGTGCGCGACTCGCGCGGCGGCGTATACGGCGTGGTCTATAAATGGCGGCCGGACGGCAGCGATGCGGACCTGCTCCCGGCAAGCGCGACCGAAAGCATTCCCGTCAAGTCCGCCACGGGGGAAGTCCATGAGCAGACCTGGTACTACCCCAGCCGGCAGGACTGCCAGACCTGCCACACCGCGGGCGGTGCCGGCGGCGTGCTCGGCGTGAAAACACGGCAGCTCAATCGGTCCTTCACCTATCCTGCGGGTGTCTCCGACAACGAGCTGCGCACTTGGAATCATCTCAAGCTTTTCGCGCCGGCATTCGCAGATGCAGAGGTGAGGAATTTTCCCGCGCTCGCCGCCGCCGCCGACACCACGCGGTCGTTGACTGACCGCGCGCGCTCGTATCTCGATGCGAATTGCGCGCAGTGTCACCGTCCCGGCGGTACCGTCGCCAATTTCGACGCTCGCTACGACACCCCGCTCGAGAAACAGAACCTCATCGACGGTCCGGTTCTGATCGATCAAGGCATCGATCGCCCGCGGGTCATTTCTCCGCATGACATCTGGCGTTCGATCGCCTACATGCGCATAGATACCACAGGCGACATTCGCATGCCGCCTCTGGCACGCGAAACCATCGATCGAAATGGCGTGCAGCTGCTGGGCGAATGGATCAACAGCATGCCGGGGCCGCCGGTGCTTGCGCCGCCGGGCATTTCTCCGCAAGGCGGAACCTACGCGCAACCGCTGGAGATTTTCTTGAACTCGAGCGAGCCCGGTGCCGAGATCCGCTACACCTTGGACGGCAGCGTGCCCGGAACGAACGATATGCTGTACGACAAGCCCATCAAATTGAGGGGGCCTGCGGTCGTGCGCACGCGAGCGTTCAAGCCCGGATTCACCCGCAGCATCACCGCGCAGCAGGTCTTCATCATCGGGAAGTGACGGCGATACCCCAGGGACTGGAGCCCGCTTTGATGCGCGACACCTCTTTGTCGGTATTCAAATCGACAACCGAGACATCGTTCGACGGCCCGTTCGCCGAAAACAGAAATTTGCCGTCGGGCGAAATTCCGATACCCCATGGACGCGCGCCGACTCGGATCGTGTCGAGCAGTTCGTAGCTGCGGCTGTCGAACACCGAAATGGTGCCGGCACGGCCATTGCTGACATACAGCCGCTTTTCGTCCGGCGACAATTTTACGCGCATTGGCCGGGAGCCGGGCGGCAGCTTAATGGTATTCAGCACCGCGGCATGGACCGAATCGATGACGTTCAACTCGCCGGCCGATTCCGAAGGAATGAATCCGATGCCACCCGCGGCAAGAAATGCCACGCTGCGCGGCCGGCCATTCACCTTGAAGCGGGCGACCGCGGAAAAAGAGCGTGCATCGATGACGTATATATCGCCGCCTGCTTCGCAGGTGACGTAAAACCGGCTGCCGTCGGGAGTGGTCGTCACGCCCTCCGGCTCCTGACCGACCGGAATGATATGTTCGCACTTTTCCCGAGGCGATATTGATCACGCTTGCAGTCTTGGTGTCCTCGTTGGAAATATAGATCTGGCGCCCATTCTTGCTGAGCGCAAATTCCTCGGGGTCCGAGCCTGCATGGAGTTTGCCGGTCAGCTTCTGTGTGCGGACGTTCACCACACCGATCCCGTCGGCGGCCTTGTCGGCATTCTCGTCATCATCGTCAGCTTTTTTCTTGTCGAAAACCGGATTGCCGTGAGCATCGATCTGCGGCGGTCCTTCGATCGGCGTGCCGCTCAGGGCGACATACGCGATTTTGCCGTCGGGACTCAAGTGAATGCCGCGCGGCCGCTTGCCCACCGGAATCGTAGCCGCGACCTTGAAGTCGCCGCCGTTGATGACCGTGACGTCCCCCGATTTTTCATTGGTTACGTACACTTGATACGTCGCGGCAGGCAGCGACCCGAACAGGGCGCAAAAAGCCACCGCCAGACCCGCCAACCGGTGGCCGGTTTTTACAATTTCGGGAACCGGTTCGGTTTCGGGTACCACGAATTCATGGTGGCCGAGCCAGGATGAAACCGCAACTTCCCGGCTGGGCCGGCTCCCGACACCGCCATGCTGCGCCGCACCAAGCACTTCGAGCCGTGCGTGAGTCGCAAAAGGGCCGGTCCGTGGCAATCGGCTGCTGGCGCGACGGGATATCTTGTCAAGATTTACCGATGCGAGCCGAAATTCAAGGGAAGACGACGCGCACGGACGCACTGCGGATGCGCGTGCGCGAATCATCGGTGAAGTTACAACTATGGCGAATGTCGCACCAGCACCCCCGGGCAAACTGAAAGAATCGGTTCAAGCCAAAGCCGCGCCCGCGCCGAAAAGCGCGGCGGCGTCGAAACCGGCGGCGCAGTCGGGGGCGGCCGCTCTCTCTTCCCGAGCAGGCCCGCAACTCAAGCCGCTTGCGCCGAGCAGGGTTCCCTCGCAAGCGAAGCCGCCCGCGGCGATGACCGTTGTTGCTCAAAAGACTGCCGCGCCTACGCCAAAGCCGGTTGTGTCAAAGCCTGTTGCCGATTCCAGATCGGCCGCAACCAACAGCGACGAACGCGTCTCGGCGCTCGAGTTCCTGAGAAATTTGGCGACCGAAGTTTCGAAGGGCACGGTGAATCTGCCTTGCTTTCCCGATGTGGTGATGCGAATTCGCAAGGCGCTCGCGGAACCCGACGTCGGCGTGAACGAGATCGTCAAAATTGTGGGCACCGAACCTCGCCTGGCGGCACGTTTGCTGCAAGCCGCAAATTCAGCAGCATTCAATCCAGCCGGCAAACACCTGACCGACCTGCGCACGGCGATTACGCGCTTGGGTCATCGACCCGTGCAAAGCGCGGCGATGTCCTTCGCCGTCAAGCAACTACGCCTGGCGCCGTCGCTGCGCGCGATTTCCAAGCCGCTGAATGTTTTGTGGGAGCAGAGTATCTCGGTCGCCGCGATCAGCCAGGTCATCGCGCGGCGTACCCGCGTGAGTCCGGAGGAGGCATTCCTGACCGGCTTGCTGCATGGCATTGGCCGCCTGTACATCATGGTTCGATCGGTCGGCAAGTCGGACAAGCTGTATCAGGATCCGAGCTTCGTCGACATGATCGCAAACTGGCATCCCGCCATCGGCAAGGCGGTGCTGGAGAACTGGGGATTTGACGAGCACCTGTGCGAGGCGCTCGGCGATCAGGACGATCATGATCGCAGCGGCAAGGGTGACCCCGACCTGAGCGATATCATCGTCGTGGCCGTCGCCCTCGCCCGCGTCTTGCGCGAACCAGGCCCGCGCTCGGTCGACACGGATGGGATCAAATCTTTCGCCCGATTGCAGCTGACGCCGCAAAATTGCGCCGAGATTCTCAGGCATGCCGAACACCAGTTGGGTTCGCTGCACGCCGCGCTCGGCTGCTGATTCCGGCAGTAGTATCCCCTGGCTGGTTCGCGGTAGTCTGCGGCATGGACTACCCATGTTTGCCGGCGTGACAGCTTGGCTCCATCGGGCGCTCGCAAGAGCGAATCCGATCTGGTTCACCATCTTCGCGGGCCTGGCGGGCTTCGCGGCTTATTTTTGCATGTATGCGTTCCGCAAGCCCTTCACCGTTGCCATCTTCACCGGGGTGCCCGGATGGCACTTCGCGCTGGACTACAAAATCGCCTTGGTATTGGCGCAGATTCTGGGCTACGCCGTCTCGAAGCTGATCGGCGTCAAGGTCATTGCGGAGATCGCTCCCAAAAAACGCGCGCCGGCCATTCTCGCGCTGATTTTTATTGCCTGGCTCGCGCTCATCCTGTTTGCGGTGGTACCGGCGCCGTGGAACGTGTTCGCGATGTTCCTGAACGGCCTACCCCTGGGAATGATCTGGGGCCTGGTGTTCGGCTTCATGGAAGGCCGGCGCAGCTCGGAAGTATTGAGCGCAATTTTGTGCGCCAGTTTCATCGTCTCGTCCGGCGCGGTGAAGTCGGTCGGCAAGCTGTTGATGGACGGCTGGCATGTCAGCCCGCTTTGGATGCCTGCCGCGGCGGGCGCGTTATTTTTCCCGCTGCTGGGCGTTGCTGTCTGGGTGCTGTCGCAGCTGCCGCCGCCCAGCGCGCAAGATGAAGCCGCGCGGGTACGGCGCGCGCCCATGGACGGGGCGGCGCGAGTCCGCTTTCTGCGCCGTTATGGGCTGGGGATAGCCCTGCTGGTGCTCTGCTATTTGCTGGTCACGGCGATCCGCGAGTTCCGCGACAACTTCGCCGCGGAGATCTGGACCGCACTGGGATTTGGCCACGCCGCCGCGGTGTTCACCGCGAGCGAGTTGCCGGTGGCGGTACTGTCGCTCACGGTGTTGGCCGTGATCATCGTCGTCCGCGACAACACCAAGGCTCTGCTCGTGATCCACGGCGTCGTCATCGCCGGCCTGCTGCTGCTCGGCATGTCGACGCTGGCCTTTCGAGCAGCAATGCTTTCCCCGCTGGCGTGGATGATTTTAAGCGGTGCGGGACTGTACATGGCTTATGTGCCGTTCAATGCCATGTTGTTCGACCGCTTGATTGCCGCGAGCGGGACGGTGGGGACGGCGGGATTTCTAATCTACCTCGCGGATGCGTCCGGTTATTTGGGCAGCTGCGCGCTGCTGCTGTGGCGCAACTTCGCACTGCCACAACTTGACTGGCTGCAGGTCTTCACAGCGGGCGCCTACGCCACCAGCGCGGCCGGAATTCTGTTGATGGGGCTTTCCGCGCTGTACTTTGTCCGCAAGACAGCCGCCGCGATCAAACCGTACGGCATGAAAGCTGCGCATCAGCCGGCGCGCCCCTGAGCGCGCTTTCGAAGCCGGCGCGGCGCGCTAGCCGCCCTCCTTCGTCAGGCGCGCCCGCTCGGCGAAGAAGCGTTCGATTTCGCCGACGAAGCCGCGGCGGAAAACCAGCACGCAAACGACGAAGATCGCGCCGATGATGACCGAAACCCAAGCGCCGACCAGATCCGAGAGATATTCCTGCAGCGTTACCACGACATCGGCGCCGACCACAGGTCCCAAGAAAGTTCCGCTGCCGCCGAGCAGGGTCATGAGTATGACCTCGCCTGAGTTGCTCTGGCTGACGTCCGAGAGCGTGACAAATCCCAGCACCAGCGCTTTGAGTGAACCGGCCAGGCCCGAGAGGCTCGCCGACAGCACGAATGCCATGAGCTTGTAGCGATTGACCTTGTACCCCAAGGAAACGGCGCGCGGCTCATTGGCGCGAATGGCTTTGAGCACTTGGCCGAAGGGCGAATGCACGACGCGGCGAATCAGCAAATATACCGCGACGAAGATTGCCAGCACGAAGTAGTACATGATCCGATCGTTGCCCAGACGCACGATCCCCAACAGGCTGCCGCGCGGAATGCCTTGCAGGCCGTTCTCGCCTCCGGTGAAGTCCGCCTGTAGGCAGACGAAAAATACCAACTGACCCAGCGCCAGGGTGATCATCGCGAAATAAATGCCCTGGCGGCGCACCGCGATCGCGCCGATCGCCAGCCCGAGCAGCAGCGCCACCACGACGCCGCCGCATATTCCCGCGATCGTCCCCCAACCTTGAACGGTCACCAACCATCCCGTGACATAGGCCGACGCCCCAAAAAAGGCCGCATGACCGAAGGACAACATCTTGGTGAAGCCCAGCAACAGGTTGAAGGCGCAGGCGAACATCGCGAAGCACAGGATCTTCATCAAGAACACCGGATACAAGCCCACAAACGGCGCGATCAGCGCGAGCGCGACGAGTACCCCATAGACGACGATCTGGGCGCGCATTTAGGAGCCTAGTGCTCTTTGCCGAACAGGCCGGCAGGCCGCCAAATCAGCACCAGCGCCATGATGACGAAAACCACGATGTTCGAAGCTTCCGGATAAATGACTTTGGTCAGCCCTTCGATGAGCCCGAGGATCAGGCCGCTGACTATCGCGCCGACGATCGAGCCCATGCCGCCGATGACGACGACGGCGAACACCACGATCACGAGCGATGAGCCCATCAAGGGACTGACCTGGACGACGGGTGCGGCGAGCACGCCGGCCAACGCGGCGAGTGCCACCCCGGCGCCGTAGGTGCACATGACCAGCAGCGGCACGTTGATTCCGAAAGCCTGCACCAGCTTCGCGTTCTCGGTCGCGGCGCGCAGCCGCGCGCCCAGGCGCGTGCGCTCGATGAGAAACCAGGTGACGCCGCACACCGTCACCGAAGCCAGGATTACCCAGGCCCGGTAAACGGGAAGCACCATGAAGCCGAGATTGAGGCCGCCCTGCAACAGCGTCGGCACCGGATACGACTTGCCAGAGGCGCCAAACAGACTGCGCATCACCCCTTCTGCTATCAACGCTACGCCGAACGTCAACAACAGGCCGTACACCGGCTCGACCTGATACAGATGCCTCAACAGAAGCCGTTCCATGACAACGCCCAACAGGCCTACTGCGAGCGGTGCGAGAAGCAGCGCCCACCAATAGTTGATTCCGAACGATGCCAAGCCGATGTAGGCTGCGAATGCGCCGAGCATGTAGAAGGCGCCGTGCGCAAAATTGACGACGCCGAGCAGCCCGAAAATCACGGCCAAACCCAAGCTCAACAGCGCGTAAAAGGAACCGTTGACCAGCCCCAGCATCAGCTGGCCCAGAATCGCGGGCAACGGCACTCCGAAGACGGTCGTCACGGGTCGGCTGGCGCGATTGCCCGGTTACTTCTTGATCATCGGGCAGGTCTGGTCAGGTTGCGAGCCATCGGCTTCCTCGCCTGTCAGAACCTTGACGATCTTGTAGTAATCCCAGGCGTATTTCGATTCCGCCGGCGTTTTCACCTGCATCACATACATGGTGTGCACCATCAATCCGTCGGCGCGCACGTATCCGCCCTTGGTGAACATGTCGTTGATCTTGGTCTTTTTCAGCTGCGCCATCACTTTGTCTGAATCGGTCGAACCCACGGCCTTGACGGCATTCAGATATTGCATCGTCGCCGAGTAGTACCCGGCCTGGTCCATGGTCGGCATCCGATTCACCTTGGCGAAGAAGCGTTTGGCGAACGCGCGGGTTTCATCGTTCAGGTCCCAGTACCAACCGGTGGTCAGGTACAGTCCCTGCGCGGTCTGCAGCGTCAACGCGTGAATGTCGGTCAAGAATGCCAGCAATGCGGCAGGCTTCATCGTCTTGGTTATGCCAAATTCGTTGGCCGCCTTGAGTGAGTTCGAGAAATCCGCGCCGGCATTCGCCAGCCCCAGCACTTGCGCCCCCGAACTCTGCGCCTGCAGCAGGAACGAGGAATAGTCGGTGGTGCCGAGCGGCGCCCGCACCGCACCCAACACCTTGCCGCCGTTGGCCAGAACCACGTGGGTGGCCGCCTCTTGCAGCTGCGTGCCGAAGGCGTAGTCGGCGGTTACGAAGAACCAGGTCTTGCCGCCTTGCTTGACGATAGCGCTGGCCGTGCCATTGCCCAGTGCCGTTGTATCGTAGGCGTAGTGCACCGTATAGGACGTGCAATCTGAGCCCGTGAGGGAGGCACCGCCGGCGCCGACGGCGATGAAGGGTATCTTTTTCGCGGCGGCAACCTTCGACATGGCGATGCTGACGCCCGTGTTGGATCCGCCGAGCACCACGGTCAAACCGTTCTGATCGGCCCATTCGCGAAACTTCGATGCACCGATATCCGGCTTGTTCTGATGGTCGACGCTCAGCACCGTGACTTTCTTACCGAGCACGGTGCCGCCGAAATCCTGGATGGCCAGATCGATGGCGACGAGTCCGGCCTGACCGAGAACGTCGGCATAGACCCCCGACATATCATCGATATCTCCAATGACCACCTGATTTGCCGCGGCGCCCGCCAGTGAAGCGCCGCTGAGCCAGAGCAGTGCGCCCAGCACCGCGATTGTCGATTTGCGCGTCATCTCGTTATCCTTTTGTTTAATCAAACGCCTAAAAATTCCTGCAGCAAACCCATTTGCGCAGCCAATTCGGCTTGTCCGAACTGTTTCACGATCTTGCCATGCTCCATCACGTAGAAGCGGTCCGCCAACGGCGCCGCAAACCGGAAATTCTGTTCGACCAACACCACCGTCATGCCCTTCGCCCGCAAGGTGCGGATCACTTCGCCCAGCTTCTGCACGATGACGGGCGCCAAGCCTTCGGAGATCTCATCCAGCAGCAACAGGCGCGCGCCGGTCCGCAAGATTCGCGCCACCGCCAGCATCTGCTGTTCCCCGCCCGACAGCCGCGTGCCGGGACTCTTGGCGCGCTCGAGCAGATTGGGAAAAATATCGTAAATTTCCTCGAGCTGCATCCCCTCGGCGCCCTTGAGCCTGAGCGGTAACAGCAAATTCTCCTCGGTCGACAGCGCTGCGAAAATGCCGCGCTCCTCCGGACAGTACCCTACGCCCATCCGGGCGATCTGATGGGGCGCACGCCCGACAGCCTCGATCCCTTGGATCTTCACCGAGCCTGTGCGCGAGCCGACCAGCCCCATGATCGCACGCAGGGTGGTCGTGCGGCCCGCGCCATTGCGGCCGAGCAGCGTGACGATCTCTCCCTCTTGGACCGAGAATTCAACGCCGTGCAGGATATGCGATTCGCCATACCAGGCCTGAAGGCCGGCGACGCTCAGCATCTCGCGGCTCATGCGCCCGAACCCGGCAACTCGCCGCTCGACGAGCCCATGTAGGCTTCGATCACCAGAGGGTTTTTGGAGACGTCCGAATAAGGACCGGCGGCGATTACGCGGCCCCGTTGCAGCACGGAAATGGTGTCGGCGATGGAAGCGACGACACTCATATTGTGCTCGACCATCAGCACGGTGCGATGGGCTGAGACCTTCTTGATCAGGCGAGTGACGTGCGAAACGTCCTCGTGTCCCATGCCCTGGGTGGGTTCGTCCAAAAGCATCAGGTCCGGCTCGAGCGCCAAGGTGGTCGCCAGTTCAAGCGCACGCTTGCGGCCGTAGGGCAGCTCCGCCGCCAAGGTGCGCGCATGGCCCTCCAGATTCACCTCCGCCAGCAACTCCAGCGCGCGCCGATCGAGATTGCCGAGACTGCGCTCGGAGCGCCAAAAATAGAAGGAGGTGCCCAAACTGCGCTGCAACGCCACCCGCACATTCTCGAGCACCGTGAGATGCGGAAAGACCGCGCAAATTTGAAAGGAGCGCACCACGCCGCGGCGCGCGATGTCGGCCGGTTGCTCGCGGGTGATGTTCCTGCCGCGGTAGAAAATGCTGCCGGAAGTTGGCTGCAAGAACTTGGTGAGTAAATTGAAGAAAGTGGTCTTGCCGGCGCCGTTCGGGCCGATGAGGGCGTGGATCTCGCCCTGTTTGACGCGCACCGACACGCCATCGACGGCGACGAAGCCGTTGAAGTCCTTCACCAGACTCTGGGTCTCAAGGATTATGTCCTCCGCCAACGCCATTGCTGTGTATGCCCGCTCCGTCGTGAACCCAGGTTAGACGGTAAACTGTTTTCAGTCTCAGCAATAGGCGCCCCTGCAGTGTCATCCAGCGTAACGCAAACTCCGCTCGCTACGCAGCGGCGCCAGGGCTCGAATAAATCGCCCCATGTGGGCGGCAAAGCTCGCGTCGGAGGCAGTTCAAGATTCGAACTGGTCACACAATATACATTTAATCATATAGTTACGCATTATAATTAAAAGTAACATGATATCGCGTTTGCCTGAATCCGAGTCTCACGCGGGCACGACAGGATGCGCGGAAACCGTCATCATTCACGCTGCACACCCTTTAGGAAGCGCAGCCCACAATGCCCAGCAAAATTCCCGACGGCGAGACGCGCGGGTGGATCGTCCCGATCGGCGGCGCCGAAAACAAGGAAAACGACCGCCAAATTCTCGAGCGCTTCGTGCGCGTCTCCGGCGGCCCGGATGCCAATATCGTGGTCATCCCCACCGCCAGCCGCATGCACGAAACCGGGCCGCGCTACGAGCAATTGTTCAAAGATATCGGCGCCGCGGAAGTCGCCGTGATGGACTTCGACACGCGGCGGGACTGCCAGGAACCCGGCCGCCTGCGCCGCCTGGAGCAGGCGAGCGGCATTTTCTTCACCGGCGGCAATCAGCTGCGACTCACCACGCTGCTGGGCGGTACGCCGGTCGCGAAGCTGATCCGCGTGCGCAATGCCCATGGCGTCACGGTGGGCGGCACCAGCGCCGGCGCGAGCATCTTGAGCGAACACATGATCGCCTTCGGCGATGAGGGTTCTGCGGTGATCTCAGGCAGCGTGCGCCTCGCGCCCGGGCTCGGTTTGACCAACCGCTTCATCATCGATCAGCATTTCCGCCAGCGCGATCGCTTGGGAAGGCTCATCACCGCCCTCGCCTACAACCCGTTCGCCATCGGCATCGGCCTCGACGAAGACACGGCGGCATTCATCGGCCCCGACGAAACCGTTGAAGTCCAAGGCAGCGGCGGCGTCACCATTGTCGATGGATCGGAAGTGAGCTTCTCCTCCATCGGAGACGTCAGCGAGGGGCAGCCGGTGTGCGTGCTGGGGTTGCGGCTGCATATCTTGGTGGCGGGTGCGACCTTCAATTTGCACACCCGAGTGGCGTCGGCCGGCGGACTCGGGACCGCCAAAGAGTAGAACCTTAAGGACTGCCAAGCACTCATGCGTATTCTTGATCGTTCCGTCTATGTGGGTCCTTCGCTGTATGCACGCTTTCCCGTCATTCGCCTGGAACTCGATCTGGAGGCTCTGGAGGCGTGGCCCACCGGCCGGCTGGGGCGAGAATTCATCGACGCGCTCGCCGGCGCCTTGCCGGGCCTCGCGCAGCACGGCTGTTCTTATCGCGAGCCTGGCGGCTTTTTCCGGCGCATGCGCGAAGACGAGGGTACCTGGCTCGGCCATGTCCTCGAACATGTCGCCATCGAACTGCAGAATATCGCCGGAGAAGAGGTTACCTTCGGCAAGACACGAGGCGCGGGGACACCGGGTGTCTATACCGTGGTGTACGAATACGCGCAGCGCGACGAAGGCATTGCGGCCGGCGAACTTGGTTTGCGGCTGCTCTGTTCGCTGCTGCCCGCCGCCATCCGCCCGCAGGGATCCGTTCCGGCCGACTGGAACTGGCAGGAAGCGCGCGATGAATTCATCCGCTTCGCGCAACGCCGGGCCCTGGGACCCTCCACCTCCTCGCTGGTGCGCGCAGCCGAGCAACGCGGCATTCCCTGGCTGCGCCTGAATGATCAGTCCTTGGTGCAACTGGGTCATGGGAAATTTCAGCAGCGCATTCAAGCCACCGTGACCAGCACCACCTCGCATATTGCAGTCGAATTGGCGAGCGACAAGGAGGAAACCAACAAGATTTTGGCGACCCTGGGACTGCCCGTGCCGAAACAAGAATTGGTGCAGAGCGAAGCGCAAGCGATCCGCGCGGCGCAGCGCATCGGATTTCCGGTCGTGACCAAGCCCTACAACGGCAATCATGGCCGCGGCATATCGATTCGGCTCACCAGCGACCAGGAAGTCGCGCAAGGCTACGCAGTGGCGCGCGAACATGCACGCTCGGTCATCGTCGAAACTTTCTTGGAGGGCGACGATCATCGCTTGCTGGTGGTGAACGGCAATCTCGTGGCCGCGACCCGGCGCACCCCCGGTCACGTCGTCGGCGACGGTACGCACACCATCGAGCAGCTCATCGGGATCGTCAACCAAGATCCGCGCCGCGGCGTGGGCCACGAAAAGGTATTGACCCGCCTCGAGCTCGATGCGCAAGCGCAAAAGATGCTCGAACTCAACAATATGAGACCGGATTCGGTGCCGGATGCCGGACAGGCGGTTTTGCTGCGCTCGACCGCCAATCTGTCCACCGGGGGCACCGCAACCGACGTGACCGATGTCATTCACCCGGACAACCGGGAGATGGCCGAGCGCGCGGTGCGCGCGATCGGCCTGGACGTCGGCGGCGTGGACTTTCTCTCCAAAGACATTACCGAAAGCTACCGGACGATCGGCGGCGGCATTTGCGAGGTCAACGCGGCGCCCGGCTTTCGAATGCACGTCGCGCCGAGCGAAGGCACGGCGCGCGATGTGGCGGCCCCGGTCATCGACATGCTGTTTCCCGCGGGCACATCCGTGCGCGTGCCGATCGCCGCGGTTACCGGCACCAACGGCAAGACCACAACGGCACGCATGCTGGCTCACATCACCAAGATGGCCGGCTACACGCCCGGGATGACGACCACCGATGGCGTCTACATCGACGGCCAGAGGACGGTGCAAGGCGACATGACTGGCCCGGTGTCCGCGCGCATGGTACTCGCAGATCCGCAGATCGATATCGCCGTGCTGGAAACCGCGCGCGGCGGCTTGCTGCGCGCCGGCATGGGCGTCAACGAGGTAAACGTCGGCGCGGTGCTCAACGTGCAAGCCGATCATTTGGGGCTGAAGGGCATCGACACCCTGGAGCAATTGAGCGAGTTGAAACGCATCGTCGTCGAGGTCGCCACCGACTGCGCCGTGCTCAATGCCGATGATCCGCTGGTGCTCAAGATGGCGGGCCACACGGAGGCCAAGACCCTATGCTACGTGACCATGAATCCGCATCACGCCCTGGTGCGCGAACATATTCGCGCCGGCGGCCGCGCCTGCGCACTCGAGGCGGGCGTCAATGGCCAGATGATGACGCTTTACGATCGCGGCGGCCACATCCCGCTGCTCTGGACGCACTTGATTCCCGCCACACTGGAGGGGCGGGCGACGCACAACGTGCAGAACGCAATGTTCGCCGCCGCCATGGCATTCTCACTGGGCATCAAGCTGGACCCGATCCGCCAGGGGCTGCGTACTTTCGATTCCACCTTTTTCCAAGCTCCGGGCCGCATGAACGTATTCAACGAGCACCCCTTCAAAGTGCTGTTCGACTACGGGCACAATGCGCACGCGGTGGGGATGATGGCGGATCTGGCCTCGCGGCTTGACGTCACCGGCCGGCGCATCGTGGTGTTGGCGGGCCCGGGAGACCGGCGCGACGAAGATCTCGTGGCGATCGCCAAGACCGTCGCCGGCCGCTTCGATCACTACATCTGCCGCCGCGACGACAACCTGCGGAATCGCGCCACGGACGAAGTGCCGCGCATTCAAGCGCAGGCGCTGCGTGACGCCGGCGTACCCGAAAACGCCATCTCGATCATTCCCGACGAGCAGGACGCCATCGACGCGGCGCTGCGCATGGGCGAACCTGGCGATCTGCTGCTCATTTTTGCAGATGCTCTGGCGCGCTCTTGGAAGCAAATCACGAAGTTCAAGTCGACGAGCGCGGCAGCGGCTGCATCGGCGGCGGCGGCGCGGCCGCGCCGGCCGCCCGCGGAACCCGCTGCGGAGCGAGCCGAGATCGCCGCTGCAACTCCGGAATTCAGCATGGAAGGCCTGATCCGCGACGAGCGCGGAGTGCACCTGGCGCCGGAGAACGACGACTGAACGTTCCGCAGCTATTGCCGTTCGAGGATTCCAGGCGCTTAACGGGAAGTAACCTTTTCTTTGCATCGACCGGAGCCGTGCTCGATGTAATTCGCGCGCCTCTGGACGAGGCGCAGATCAGCGGCTGGCGCGAACGGGTTGCACGCGTCGGCCTAAAATTGGGTTGGCCTGAGCGCCGCTGCGTCGTTCGCCGGCACGCCGGCGGCGTGCTGTTGGCGATCTCCGCGCCCGCGGACCAGTTGCTGCTCGCCACCGAAGTCAATGAGTGGGCGCTGTGCGCGGCGCTGGCGGAGCGTGACCCCAAGCGCTGGGCCGGGCTTGAAGATGCGCTGCTGGCGGCGGCGGACGAGGCCAATGCGGCGACTGCGCTCGCTCCAGGGTTGCCGCCCGTCCTGCAGGAAAGCGCGGCGTTCTCGAGGTTCGAGCAGCTCTCCGCCATCGAAGCGGCGCCCAGGATGCAAGAGCTGATCGAGGCTGCGAGGCAGAGATCGCTGCCCTACTTCGTGGACGACGAAGAATTGACTTTGGGGGCCGGACGGGGCAATCGAACTTTTGGCCGCAATGCCCTGCCGTCGTCGGCTGAGGTACCTTGGGACGATTTGTCGGACATTCCGACCGCACTCGTGACTGGGAGCAATGGCAAAACCACAACCGTACGATTGCTGGCTGCCTGCGCGCGCGCGCATGGCTGGCGCGCCGGCTACAACTGCACCGACGGCGTGTTCATCGGCGATGAGACCTTGGCGTTGGGCGACTATTCCGGGCCCGCCGGCGCACGCCTGGTCGTGCGCGACCGGCGCACCGAAGCCGCGATTTTGGAAGTTGCGCGCGGCGGCATTTTGCGGCGGGGTCTGGCCGTCTCGCGCGCCGACGCGGCGGTGGTCACCAACATCAGTTCAGACCATTTCGGAGAGTACGGCATCGATGACCTGGCCGGATTGGCGGACGTCAAGCTCAGCGTCGCTGCGGTGCTCCATTCGCACGGCCGTTTGGTACTCAATGCCGACGACCCTTTGCTGCGGATGAAGGCCCGCGAGCTCGCGCTGCGCCACGGCCTGGCATCGCCGCCCGCCTGGTTTGCCCGCGATTGGGACCAATCGTACTTGCGCGCGTACCGCGCACAAGGCGCGCCCACCTGCGGCATGCGGGGCGGCCGGTTGTGGATGCGCGACGCCGGTCTTGACCATGATCTGGGGCCGGTGGCGCAGATGCCTCTTTCGATCGGCGGCGTCGCCGCGTACAACATCGTCAATCTCGCCGCCGCCGCCCTGCTGGGCGCCGCGCTGGGAATTGCGCCGCGCACCATCGCCGCGGTGTTCGCCCGCTTCGGAGAAAAAGTCACCGACAATCCCGGCCGCATGATGCGCTTCGAATTCAAAGGGGCGCATGTCTTGGTCGACTATGCGCACAACCCCGATGGATTGCGGGGATTTTTGTCGGTGGCGACGCAGTTGCGCGGCCGCGGCCGCCTGGGACTGCTGCTCGGGCACGCGGGCAACCGCCGCGATTCCGACATTGCGGAATTGGCGCGCGTGGCGGCCGAGTTCAAGCCCGATTTGATCGTCGTAAAAGAGGATGAAGCGCACTTGCGCGGCCGCGCCCCGGGGGAAATTCCGCGCATTATCCGCGAAGAGTTGCTGCGCCTCGGATTCGAAGCTTCCGCGCTGCCGGTGCACGACAATGAACTTGCCGCCGCCCGTTTCGCGCTCGACTGGGCGCGAGCGGGCGACGTGCTGGCGCTGCCACTGCATTCGCCGAGCGCGCGCGCGGCGCTGGTCTCGATCTTGCAAAGCACATAGCGGCTCAGTTGTCGCCGATATGAGCTGCATGTCCCGCCTGATGTAAACTAAGGCGCACCAAACGAGGGGTATCCCACATGATTCGAGCGGCAGCGCCGATTGCGGCAACGATTGTTCTGGCGGCATCGATGGCGCCCGCGGCGCCCGCGGCGCCCGCGGCGGGCCAAACCGAGTTGCAAGCGGTCGATCCGATCAAGGTTCTGGCGGGACGGCTGGACCTTGAAAAATACAAGGCAACCATCAAGGGTTTGACCCAATTCGGCGATCGACGCCAAGGAACCGATCGCAATCGCGCGGCCGTCGATTGGATCGAAGCGCAGCTCAAGAGCTACGGTTGTTCGAATATCTCACGGGTCAAATATCACTACGCGCCCACCGAAGCACGCCGGCCCAGCGGGCCGCCGGTGGCACGGGACGCCGCATCGGGCGGCGGCCGCTTTCGCGGATTTCGCGCCCCCACGGGCGTGAACACCGACCCACTATTGCAGCCCGACGAGAAATTGCGCGCCTTGAATTCCCAGCCGAGCGAGCCGGGCGAGCGCGAAGAGGTCTATTGCACCAAGGTGGGCTCGACCCATCCTGAAGAGATGTACATCGTCGGCGGGCACATGGATGGCCATGGCTGGGGTGAAGCGGCGAACGATGATGGCTCGGGAACCGCTTTGGTCATGGAGTTGGCGCGGGTATTTTCAGCCCCTGACGTCAAGACCGAACGCTCCATCCGCTTTGCCTTGTGGAACAACGAAGAAACCGGTCTCAACGGGGCTCGCGCCTATGTCGATCAACGGGCCGCCCTGCAAGGCAAAGAGGAACCTCCCGGGTCCGGGCGATACCCGGAACCGAAGTGGCTCGGGATGATTCAGCACGACATGATGCTGTTCGATCATGGCATGCCGCGCGCCGATGGCACCGTCTCCAAGCAGCAGCGGCCGGAAGCGGACGTCAACATTGAATATCAGTCCCGTTCCAAAGAGGCGGAAGGGTCGCAGAAATTGGCCTGGGTATTTTATGCCGCAAACGAAGCGTACGCGACCGACTACCCGGCGGCGGTGGGACCCCATATGACCAATACCGATAGCACGCCCTTCATGGATCTGGTGCCGGCGCTCAGCCTGCGCGAGAACGAGCGCGGAACTGAAATCGGCGCGGGCTGGGACCCGCAGTGGCATCAACCTACGGACGACTATGCCACCTACTCGGATGCCGACTTTCGGTTGGGGCTGAATGCGGCGCAAACCACACTGGGGGCGATAGGAAGGTTGGCGGGCGCCACCTTGAAATGAAGTCCGGGGAGCCGCCCCGCGCCGCTGAATCGGGTGATTGTCGAAGCGCCGCGTCAACGCGGCGTCTGCCATTGCGTTGCTTCGATAGGAAGTGAAGCAAAACGGGATCCCGCAGCACCATGCCTGACGCTTTCGTCTACTACTTTTCGATCCTGGACTCCTCGACCGGCCGGCTCGTCAGCTCGAAACGCCGGGCAACGCTCGAGGCGATCAAGAGCAGAGGCGAACCGCTGCTGGAATCGCAAATGGCGGTTGACGACTCTGAAGTCGACGCCCTGGGGTTCCTGGTGAGACAGTCCGGCGCGTCAGAACCCGGGGAGGAACTATGGGCGGAAATCCGCTCACTGCGGTTGCGTGCCGATGCGCGCGAACGCGAAGCAAAGCAGCTGGCCGGTCACGGACCGGGATCGCGAACTCATGCTGGCCGCGGAATGCAGCGAGCTGCGCAAAAGGGCTGACCGCCTGCAGCAGCTCATCCAAAAGCGCAGCGAACGCGACTCGGGACGGCCCTTTCGCCAAGACCTGGCGCCACATGAAGCAGCGCGGACGTCGGAGTTTTTCAAGCCCGAGTGATCAGGTGCGGCGCGGGGCGTCGATGATTTTGCACTGTCCGCTATACAAGGACCCCGAGCTGCCCGTAACGCGAATGGCGCCGGTCGGGCGGTCGATCGCGAAGCTCAACGGCACGCCGTTTCCCAAATCCACCCGAAAGCTGATTTTGCCGTCGGTGATGGCGGCGGTGGACTGCGTTTTGGCGATGTAAACCAATTGGTTGGTTTGGTCAAACCTTAGCTCCCACACGCGGCGGGCGTGATTCGGCCCGGTCTCCTCGACCGCGCACGACAGGACGACTTCCCCCGCATGCAGCAGCGGAGCGGCGGCGAAATACGCAACGGCGACGACGCCTACGGCTGCACGCATAACCCATCCGTGTTCTCAATCCTGGCGACATCGTATCAAATTTAGTCGCAGGCGCCGCGCGCGGCTTACGGCACTGAATGGCGCGCTACAATGGAGGCGGGCGCAGTTCGACCAAAGGGCAGAACAGCATGAGGCAGCTTCTTGCAATCACCGCCATCGGCATCCTTGCCCTTGAATTGTCGGCGCCGGCTCGAACCGGGGATCCCGGCGTGCCGGCCGAGTCCAATGTGCCTGGCGCACAGTCTCCCCGCATTCATGCGGACCGGCGCATCACTTTTGCGCTCAAAGCCCCCGATGCCGCCAGCCTCCAGGTTGCGGGCGGCGATGGCCTAGGGGCGGGCCCGTTTCCGATGACTAAAGGTCCGGACGGGACGTGGACTGTCACGACTCCGCCGAGCGTAGCCGGGGTTTCACTACTACTGGTTCGTGCTCAATGGCGTGGAGGTGAATGATCCGGCGAGCGAGACCTACTTTGGCTACGGGAAGGAAACCAGCGGCATTGAGGTTCCCGAGTCCGGCGCCGAGTTCTATGCCATCCAGAAAGTGCCGCACGGGGAAGTGCGCGCCAAATGGTATCTGTCAAAAATCACCGGCGAGTGGCGCCGCGCCTTGGTGTATACGCCGCCCGGCTACGATGAACATCCGACGGCCCGCTATCCTGTGCTCATTTTGCAGCACGGCTCGGGCGAGGACGAAACTGGCTGGTCGCGTCAGGGCCGGGCCCCATTCATCCTCGATAATCTCATTGCCGCCGGCAAGGCGCAGCCAATGATCGTCGTCATGGATCGCGGCTACGCCCAGCGTGCGGCAGCTACGGTGCCGAAGCCAGGGACAAGCGCGTGGTTGAAGAACTTGCACGCGGCGTTCACTGCGTTTGAAGACGTCGTCATCCAGGATCTGATTCCGACGATCGATGCGTCTTATCGGACCATTCCCGACCGGGAGCATCGGGCGATGGCCGGATTGTCGATGGGCGGCATGCAAACTCTGTTCATCACGCTGCAGCATTTGGACCAGTTTGCCTTCATCGGCTCCTTCAGTGGGCCGATTATTCCCGACCTCGATGTCGCCGAGCTGAGCGTCAACAGCGTTCCGAAGCCGTTCGATGCCGGGACAGCCTATGGCGGCGCATTCGCGGATCCGCAGGCGTTCAACCGGCGCGTGAGGCTGCTGTGGCTGGGAGTGGGCAGCGCCGAGCCGGTGCAGTTTCGCAGCGGGATACACGGCGCGGTCGAGGCCCTGCGCAAAGCCGGCGTGCGCCTGCAGTACTTCGAGTCGAGCGGCACGGCGCACGAATGGCAGACCTGGCGCCGCGATTTGAATGACTTCGCACCACGGCTATTTCGTTTGAATTAGCCGCACCTGGAATCAATAGCGCTCGTCGGCGGCGCCGCCGGCGCAGCGGCATACCTTGTACAGACGCTCCGGCAAACTTTGAGTTTGATGCATTTCAAAGTCGAGCAGCACCGCCTTGGGATCGGCCGCCTCACGGTCGACCAACTCATCGCCGGACGGGTGCCTGCCCTCGACGGGGCCGTATTGGACAAAACCGCAAGTCGGCAGGTGCGCCGTGGTTTGGCGAATGTAGGTGCTTATGCGGACGCGATAAACAGGCATGGAAATAGCTTAGCACCGCCAAAAACTCGAATTTGGCCAAAGTGACAATATCCTTTGGGGACCGCCAACGGATTCGCAGAACCGGCTATTGCGGGCGCGCCGCTTTCGTTATGATCAACGGCAATGCAATTGCCTCGACATGGATATTACCGGCGCGCGCTGCTCGCGTGTTTTGTCATCTTGCCGTTGTCGTGCGCAAAGTTCGGCGGCCCGATTCCCTCCCCCATTCGCGCCCTGCAGAGCCCGATCGTGACCACGCCCTCGGGCGACCTCGAAGGACGACGCGAAGGCGCTCTGCGCATCTTCAAGGGCATCCCCTACGCTTCCCCGCCGGTGGCAGAAGCGCGCTGGAGGGCGCCTACGAGTCTGCCTCGGTGGTCCGGCGTCAGACCGGCCATGGAGTTCGGTCCGGCGTGCACGCAGCCCACGCCGCGCGATGGCGGCATTTATGCGAATGACCTTAGGCCCACGAGCGAGGATTGCCTGACGCTGAATATATGGGCGCCCGCCGACGCGTTCCGTACGCCGGTTTTCGTCTGGATTCACGGCGGCGCCTTGCAAACAGGATCGAGCAAAGAGCCGCTCTATGACGGGGCGCGGCTCGCCGCCCACGGCATCGTGGTCGTCTCCATCAACTATCGGCTCGGTGTTCTCGGCTTCCTGGCCCATCCGGAACTGAGCGCCGAATCGCCGCTCGGCATATCGGGCAACTATGGACTGCTCGATCAGATAGAGGCGCTGCGCTGGGTAAAGCGCAACATCGGCGCTTTCGGCGGCGACCCTGCCAAAGTGACCATTGCCGGCGAATCGGCCGGGGGCTTGAGCGTGATGTACTTGATGGCTGCACCGGACGCACGCGGCCTTTTTTCCAAGGCGATCGCGCAAAGTGCATACATGATCTCCACCCCCGAGCTGAAACAGAGCCGTTTCGGAGCCCCGTCCGCCGAGCAAGCCGGCGCAAATCTCGCCGCTGCACTGCATGCACCCGACGTCGCGGCGCTGCGCGCCATGGATCCGCAAGCGTTGACCGACGCCGCGGCGGCAGCCTACTTCGCACCGTTCGGCGTCATCGATGGACACGTCTTGCGGAGGCAATTGGTCGATGTCTTCGATCGCGGCGAGCAGGCACACGTAGCGCTTCTGGCGGGCTTCAATAGCGGGGAGATTCGCTCGTTGACCTTTCTCGCGCCGCCCTCCCCGGCGAGTCCGGCCGAATACGAACGGATCATCCGCGAGCGGTATGGCGATCTCGCCGACGAATTCCTGCGGCTCTACCCGAGCGGCAACATGCGCGAGAGCATTCTGGCGGCGACACGGGACGCGCTCTACGGCTGGACCGCGCAGCGCTTGGTGATCAAGCAGGCGGCGCTGGGTCTGCCCTCTTTCCTTTATTTGTTCGACCATGGCTATCCGAGCGCCGACGCCGCAGGCCTCAAGGGCTTCCACGCGAGTGAGCTGCCTTTCGTGTTCGGCACATTGGCGCAGACCCCTGCGCATTGGCCCAAGATTCCAGCCACTGCGGCCGAAGCGGCGCTCTCGGCGGCAATGCTCGACTATTGGAGCAGTTTTGTTCGAAGCGCAACGCCGCGCGCCGCGAACGAGCCGGATTGGCCCTCCTTCGGGTCGACTCGCGCTTATATGGATTTCACGGATGCACCTCATCCATCGGTTGACCTATTCCCGGGGATGTACTCACTGCACGACAAGGCTGTTTGTCGGCGCCGCTCGAGCGGGGACCTGGCGTGGAACTGGAACGTCGGCGTCATCTCGCCGCGACTGCCCGCGAAAAGCGCCCGCTGCGAATAGCTGCCCGACGACAACTTCAAACGGGGATCGAGAATGTCAAAGAAGGTTCCGCGCATGCGGCATGGCGAAGCTCGATCGCTGGGCCTCGATCGGCCGATCACCCGGCGCGATTTCGTCGGCGCGACGCTGATCGGCTCGGGAGCCATCCTGTTGGGCGCGCCTGCCCCCGCCTTCTCGCAGGGTCTGCCGGCATCTTGGAATGGGTACACCGGTATCGGCGACTATAGCCGCTCCAACGGCAACATCGCCTCGGTAGTCAACGCAGCGCACGGCATTCGCGACGGCATCTACGAAGCGCGCATCGATTCGGCGCCGCGGATCGACGAGCCTTACGATCTGATCATCGTCGGCGGCGGATTCGCCGGCCTAATCGCCGCGTACGAGTTTCACAAGGCTCGGCCCAATTCGCGCTGCCTGGTTCTCGACAATCATCCCGTATTCGGCGGCGAGGCCAAGCAGAATCAGATGCTCGTGGATGGCGTGATGCTCACCGGCCCGCAGGGTTCCAACGATGCGGTCATTCCTCGCCCGGACAACAATTACGCCCATGTCGCCGCGCTTTGGGACGAAATCGGCATGCCGCGCTCTTATGAATTCGCCGCGCCGACCGGAGCGGCGGCGTCGTTGAAATTCGCACGCGATCATTACGATCCGATGTTCTGGAATGAGGACGCCGCTACCTTGGGCTACTTCTTCGACAGGCCATTCGCATCGCAACGCGCCTGGGTGGTCAACCCGTGGTCCGATGATCTGCGCCGGGCGCCAATATCGGAGGAAGCCCGCCGCAGCTGGCTCCAATGGCGGAAACACACGCCCGTGATGACGCGTGGCGATGAAGCCGCCACCAATCGTTGGCTCGACTCGATGTCTTATGGCGATCTGATCGTGCGCGAGCTGAAGCTGTCGAAGGACGTGTTTCGCTTGTCCGATCCGTTGGTCGCCACCGGGGATTACGGCGTAAGTTCCGACGCGGTCTCCGCCTACGGCGCGAAGCTGCTGGGGCTTCCCGGGACCGGCGAGAACATCATCGGCGATGACGTGTTTTCGTTTCCCGGCGGCAATGCCGCCATCTTGCGGCACATCGTCAAGGCGCTGCTGCCGGATGCCATATCGGGCACACGATCATTTGCCGACGTGCTGTATGCGCCGATCGATTTCAGCGCTCTCGACCGGGCGCAGCATACGCGCATTCGACTCGGCGCCACGGTCGTGGCGGTCCGGCACGACGGCAAACCCGAAACGGCGAGCGGCGTCGACGTGACCTACCTGGTCGGCGATCAACTCGTGCGCGTTCACGGCAAGAGCGCCATCGTCGCCGCCGGCGGCTGGATTGCGCGCCGCATCGTGCGGGATTTGCCGCCCTCGTATTCGGCGGCATATGCGCAATTCCATCACGGACCGATACTGGTCGCCAATGTGGCGGTGCGCAATTGGAAGGCTTTTGCCAAGCTCGGCATTTCCTCTGCCCATTGGTTCGATGGATTCGGTTTCTTTGTCAATGTTCGTCAGCCGATGAAGATCAACGGGATTGCGGTGCCGCTCGATCCTGCCAAGCCGGCGATGCTTACGTTCTATGTCGGATTTCCCCAATCCGGGGTTCCGATCGATGTCCAGACCAGCGCCGCCCGCGCCCGATTGTTTTCAACGAGCTACGCAGATTTCGAACTGCAGATCCGCAGGCAGCTGCAGCAGATGCTGGGCGATTCTGGGTTCGACGCCGGGCGCGACATCGCGGGCATCGTCATTAACCGCTGGGGCCACGCCTACATCGCGCCGCAACCGGGATTCTATTTTGGAACCGCGGCCGGCCCGGCGCCGCTCGAAGTCATCAGGGAACGCCATGGGCGAATTGCATTCGGCCACAGCGAACTGTCGGGCAGACAAAGTTGGGGCCGCGCCGCACAAGAATCGCGGCGCGCGTTAAAGCAAGTGCTCGAGGTGCTGGTCTAGGACCGGGTGCAGCGTCAGCGATTTTTAAGCGTCAGGAAACCCGCCGCCATGAATTTGGCGATGCGTTTCTTAACCGCGGGAAAATCATCGGAGTGACAAACTCCGCCCGAGAGGCGGTCGATGCGTCCGGTGCGCGCGAGCGTGTTCATCAGTGCCCCGGTCACGAAGTGGTAACCCCAGAAGATATCCTCATCCGGGTAGTCAGGCAGGGCGCGTTTGAGGATGCTGACGAGCTTCAACACCACCGGATCGAAGTGGAAATCCATGAGCTCCGCCCCTTCGGGCGTATTGCTGACGCGCGCGCACAGGGCCGCATAATTCATCCAGGGCTCGCCGCCCTCGTAATAGAGGTCCAGGTCGGTGTCCAGAAATGCATGCAGCGCGCCTTCGACGGTGGGATGATCTTTGGCCTCTTTTTCGTATTGCTCGAGCGCGGCCATCCGGCGGTCGCTGGTCACGCTCGCGCGGCGGGCGAATACCGCGTCGAATAGATTGCGCTTGTCCGCGAAATAGTAATGCAGGAGCGTGGTGTGGATCCCGACGCGATGAGCGACATCGCGAAGCGTCACGCCATAGAGCCCATGTTTTGAGAACAGGTACTCCGCTGCATCTAGGATTTGTTCCAAGCTTTCGGCGCGCTGCTGCGCCTTGCTGCGCCTTTGGCGCTTCGGAGCCTGCGGCACCCGGCTAGCCCTTCTTGTCGACAGCGAAGATCTCAACTTTACTTCAGTCGACGCTGAGTTTCCCATTTGCGTAGTCCGCGCGCAATTGGTTCTTGTCGATCTTCCCCGTGGCGGCCAGCGGCATGGCGTCAATCTCGACAATCTCGTCGGGAAGCCACCAGCCCGCCACCTTGCCCTTGAGAAACTCGAGCAAGGCGCGTGCGTGCAGCGTCTGGCCGCGGCGGTACTCGACGATCAGCACCGGCCGCTCGCCCCACTTCGGATCGGTGCGCGCAATGACCGCGGCGAGACCCACCGCGGGGTGAGTCCCCGCGATGTCTTCGAGTTCCGCCGGGTTGATCCACTCCCCGCCCGATTTGATCAGATCCTTCGAGCGCCCGCAGATCGTTACGTTGCCGCTCTCGTCGATGCTCGCGAGATCGCCTGTGTCCAGATAACCTTCCGCATCCACGGCACTGGTCCCGGCTTTGAAGTAGCGCTCGAGCACGCTGGCGCCTTTGACTTTAAGATGGCCCACCGTGCCGCGTTGCTTGGGCAGCGCGGCGCCGGAGGCGTCGGTCAGCTTGAGGTCGACTCCCATGATGGGCCGGCCGGAGGCGCGCGCGTCCGTGGACCGCGAATCGGGCGAGGCGATCGTGCCCAGCGGCGAGAGCTCGGTCATTCCCCAACTGGTTTGCACCTGCGCACCGAGCCGTTCTTCCATCCTGCGAATCAAGGATTCCGGGCAATTCGAGCCGCCGATCAGCACGCGTTTGAGCGCGGGCAGCTCGCCGCCAACCTCATCCAGATGATCGATCACGCTGAGCCACAGGGTTTGGATGCCGGCCGCCAGCGTCACGGACTCCTCGCGCATGAGCGCGGCCAGGCTCGCCCCGTCGGTGTGGCGTCCGGGCAATACCAGTTTGGCGCCCACCGCGGGCGCGGCGAACGGCAATCCCCAGCCGTTTGCGTGGAACATGGGTACGGCAATGAGCAACGTATCGCCGCCGGTGACCGCCATGGCGTCCGCTTGCAGCGCCCGCAGCGTGTGCAGATAGTTGGAGCGGTGTGTATAGAGCACACCCTTCGGACTACCGCTGGTGCCCGAGGTGTAGCAAAGCCCCGCCGGCGTCTCCTCATCGAAGCCGCCCCACGCGCTCGCCGCTCCGTGCATCGCCAGCAGGCCCTCGTGGCCCCACAGCTGTGCCGGGTGACCTTGCAGCAGATCGCGGCGCGGCCCCTCGCCGTCCATCAGAATGATGTGTTCGAGGGTGGGACACAGCGGCGCCAATTCCGCCAGGAGCGGTGTGAGACTCGAGGCGACGGCGAGAGCGCGATCTTGCGCTTCATTGATCATGGCCGCGAGGTGGGCAACGGTGAGGCGGGGATTGAGCGTGTGACAGACGATTCCGCTGCCCATGAGCGCGTAGTACATCTCGAGATGATGCTGAGTATTCCAACCGAGCGTGGCCACGCGATCGGCGCAACGCAGTTGCAGCGTCGCCAGCGCGCCCGAGAGGAAGTTGCTGCGCGCCCTTAAGTCGGCGTAGCACGTGCGCCGCACCGCGTGCCCCGCTTCCGCGGTGACAATCTCCCGATCACCCCGCCATCTGGCGGCGTGATCGAGAAACTTGTCGACGGTGAGGGCATAAGCTTGCATGCGCAGCAAAGTACGTTGGTGAAAAGTCCGGCCGCTCGATCTTTTACGGCAAGCGGCCGAGTGTTCGCCTAGAAACTCGTCAGGAAGCGCACGCCAAATTGACGCGGCGGACCCGCAAAACGCAGACCGGAGTTCAGCGCTCCGACGTAGTGCTGGTCGGTGAGGTTGGTGCCGTATAAGGTCGTGAGAAAGCGCTCATGCGCCCAGGCCAATTGCGCCCCCAAAATGTCGCGGCCCGAGAGATGATCGCCCAACGCAGGATTTTCAAACAGCGTCGCCCACTGCGGCGCAACGTAGCCGAAATTCAGGCGCGGCGTCAGTGAGTCCTTGGCAGTCAGGCCGATCTTGTACTGCGTACCGATATTGAAGCTGAAGTTGGGCGCATAGGTCTGCGAGTGGCCGGTCAGATCCACGCACGATGCGCTCGAAGGACCCGCCGCCGGATCGCAAGCCGCGTTGCTCGCGATTCTCGGATCGGTGGCAAAAAACCGGCCCAGTGAACTATGCATGATGGTCGTCCCGGCGTCCAAAGCGAAGTCGCCGAATACCGCTTGTGTTTGCGCCTCGAAACCGTACAGGTGAGTCGCGTTCGGATTGTTGAGCTCGAAGCCGAAGATCGGAATTTGCGGATAGCCCACCGTGACCTGGAAGTTCTTGTAGACGTCGTAAAAGCCGTCGATCTGGGTCCGCAGATGCCCGTCAAAGCCGCTGGTTTTCCAGCCGAGCTCATAGTCCAACAGCTTCTCGGAATCAAACGCGGCCGGCGTTCCCAAGCCCACCGGAACGTTCAGGCCGCCGGGGCGAAAGCCCGAGGAAGCAAAGGCATATAGAAAGTTGTTCGCATTGACGGTCCAGTTCAAGGAAACCTTGCCCGAGGTATTCACGAACTTCGCCGTCTGTTCATCGGCGATCGGCGTTCCGTACTGCAGCACCTGCACATGATTGGTGGTCTTCGCCTCCGTGTAGCGGCCTCCGATTTGCAGTTGCAAGCCGGGCGCGAGCTGAAAGCTCAGCTGGCCGAATCCGGCGAAGGCGGATTCAGGGTTGGTGCCTTGGAGCCGATATTCGCTAAAGGGACTCCCCGGCGGGATGCCGATCAGGAAATAATAATTCGGCACAAAATTGTACTTGTCGCCGTCGGCATACGCCCCGACGATCCAGGTCAGAAAACCTTCGTCCTTGGAAATGACATTGAATTCTTCGGACCAGAGCGTTTCATCGACGTTGTCGGCGAAGTAGTCGTTCAAGAGATTGGTACCGTCGAGATCGGCTTGATATTGAGTGTTGCCTTTTTGGTAGCCGGTGACCGATCGCAGCGTGATGCCGTCGGGCAATACGTAGTCGATTTTCAACATCGTGCGGCCAAATCGGTCGAGCGCTTGTTGCGGAGAATTGACGCCGATATTGAAGAGATCTTCGGTGCTGTTATACGGATCCGCAGGATAGGCGCCCAGATTCAGATAGTTGTAGTCGGTCTTCAGCAGCACGGTGAGCGCGTCGTTAGGCTTCCACAGAAGCCCGAGACGCATGCTGCCCGTGCGCAGGTTGCCCGGATTTCCCGTATACGCACCGCCGTTAGGGCCGGTGATATTGTAAAAGCTGTCGCGGCTTTCGCCGTCGAAGGCCACGCGCGCCGCCAAGGTGTCGCTGATCGGGATATTCACGGCTCCCTGCAGGGCAAAATCCGTGTAGTTGCCAACCTGAGCCTGCACATAACCGTCGTAGCCGCCGCCGATTTTTGGGTCAACCGTCGTCACGAAGACGGCGCCGCCGGTGGCGTTTTGCCCGCCGAAGGTGCCTTGCGGTCCACGCAATATTTCGACATTCGCCACATCATAGTAAGGCTCTTCCTGAAAATACCCCGGGAAGGTCGCAATACCGTCGCGGTACGTGACGACGCCGACCGTGGTCTGCGAGTTGTGCTCCGCTTTGCCGACGCCGCGAATGTTGAAATCAATTCCTTGACCGAAGTTGTCGATGGTCGCTCCGGGAGTGGCGAACTGCAGCTGATCGACGCCGGTGACACCCATATTGGCGAGTTCGGTGCCGTTCAAAACCGTCGCCGAGATCGGCGTCGTTTGCAGGTCCGTGTGACGCCGTTCGGCGGTGACAACGACTTCCGAGATTTGATCCCCCGAACCGGCGTTCGATGAGGACGTAACCGTTTGCGCGGCGGCGGTACCGCACCAACCGAACGTAGCCGCAGAAACGCTCAACCACAAGATTTGGATTTTCATCGCTCCCCCTTTCCGTTGCTGGCGCTCTGGCGGCGCGTGGCCGAATAGTTACATTAACTACTGGGACAGTCAATATTCACTCTTGTGATAGCGAATATAAAAGAATCGGCCCGCAAGAGGGCAACAGTAGGCGACCGCCGCTTCAAGCCGATGGAATTATCGGTAGGTATTTCAGAGACTTGGAGCCGCCACAGGTTCGAAGAGCGAATGCTGCGGCATGGCTTCGCCCATTGCGGGCTCGGCTGGTTGAGGATGCGCGCGAAAGGCGGCGCACTTCTGCGCCGCCCCGCGACTCAAGCAATTAAACGCTAGTGCGCGAGCTGAAAATTCGTCGACACCACCCAGCCTGCATTGCCGAGTTCGTCGGTGACTTTCCACCACACGCCCATTTTCTCGCCGGTCGGGTAGAGCATCATTCCCGGATCCAGATCCCGCACCACTTCGGATTTCAAATTTGATGCGGCGTACATCTTGCCGGGTTTGGACATTTTGACCGATTGCTGCACGTTGTCGGCCTTGGCATCGGGCGCGGCGTTCTTCAGTTCGGCCACCATTTTGATATACGCGTCGAGGTAAGCCATGGTGACGACTTGGCCGATCTCTGTATTGGCGTAGCCGCTCGCACCGCCTGCGGCAAAACCACCGAAAAACGCGCCGCCGCCGCCGCCCATCCATCCTAAGTCGGTTTTTTTCGCGTGCCCCTGTTCCAGCGCGACCTGCTCGGTGGAGCGTACGTCGGTCAGCGTCAGCACCACGTCGGCTGTTTTGCTCTTCAAGCTCACGCCCCCGACTAGGGCGCCGACGCCGTGCGGTAAGAGGCCGCCGAGAATGCCGCCCACATTGGTGCCGCCTGAATTGCGGTTTTGATTGGCGATGTCAGGCACGAGCACGTAGTCGGCCGCCTTCATCTGCCCCTTGCCGATATTCGAGCCCACGCGTTCCTCGCCGCTGGCCGCCAGTTGTCGCTCGGCTTGGGCCGCCTGGAGGCCCTTTCCCCGGTCAACCAAGGTAAAACACTTCGATTGCGACACGAAAACCTTGATCAGCGCCGCCGGCGATTCCAAGTTGAGCGCGGTCCACCACTGGTTCTGCGGCTCGGTGACAGCCAAAGTACCGATCTTCTTATCGCATGTGGGAATCTCGGGGGGCGGCGCTTCCGCCTGGGCGATGCCCGCGCCCAGCGTGGAGCCTCCCGAGAAAATCATTAGCGCGCTGCAAAATAAAATATCCCCAGGAGATTTTTTCATTTTATTTTCCCTTCAAGTGAGTCCCGCGCTGCCCGCGGGACGTGGATTGTGCCGCTGCAAGCCATCGTCGAGGCCGATGGAGTGTACGTTGTAAAAAATACCATGCTGTCACTAGAAAGACGAGAGAACTCGCCAATCGTCAGGGTGGTCCGCGGTTGACGCAGCGACATGCGCGAACGATTATCGCGGGGCCCCGACGAGCGGCGTGCCGGCCACATCCGCCGCCGCTAACACGCAGTCTTGAACCAGGAGATCGGGCGATGCCGAAACGAGTCGATCTGAAGAGCGTGCCCGTGGTGATCGGTTCCGGATACCCGGGGCCCTTCGACCAGCCATGCGCGGCGCGAGTCCGGCAGAGGCTGGGCGAGGCGTCGGGTCTCACTGACTTTGGCGTGAATCTGTTGCGCCTACCCCCGGGGACTTGGTCTAGTCAGCGCCATTGGCACGCGGCGGAAGACGAGTTCGTATTCGTCGTCGAGGGGGAGGTGGTTCTCATCACCGATTCCGGGGAAGAAGTTTTACGCGCCGGCGACAGCGCGGGCTTCAAAGCGGGTATCAAAGACGGACACCACTTGCAGAATCGATCGCCGCGGGACGCGATTGTGCTCGAAATTGGTTCCCGCAAGCCGGAAGACGAAGGTGAGTATTCGGATATCGACATGCGCTTCGCTCGCTCGGGAGGCTTCACACGCAAGGATGGAACGCCTTATCCGCAGAAATAACCGATGAGGCAGAGCTCACTCACCAGCCGATGCCGTAGTCCTCGCCGTGATTGCTGGAGCCGCCCCACATGGTTCCATGCGCGCGGTCGAGTTCGATGGCATTGATCGGACCGGAGCTGCGCTCCACGAAATCGAGCCGGTAGCCCATGCGCACGAGTTGCTGACGCACCCAGGGCGGCGTCGCGCTGTTCAGCGTGAGACGGCCGGGTATGGATTCGTGCGCCCCGAATGAGTCGCGCATTTGATAGCTGGTGATGTTGGCAGCCTCGGTGGCTTCCTGCGGAGTCATTCCGAATTCCACCACGTTCAGAAAAAACTGCAGCAGGTTTTGATCCTGGGTGTCGCCGCCCTGCACCGAGAACACCAGAAACGGCTTGCCGTCCTTCAGCGCCAGCGTCGGCGTGAGCGTCGCGCGTGGACGCTTGCCCGGCTCCAGCACATTGAAGGGATTCTCGGACGCGTCCAGCACGAAGCTCTGCATGCGCTGGCTCAAGCCCACGCCGGTATGACCGGCGATCACCGCGGGAGTCCAGCCCCCGCTTGGCGTGACCGACACCGCCCAACCCTTTTCATCCGTGGCCTCGACGCTCGTCGTGCCCAGCCGGAAGGTTCGGTCGTACTCGAGCAACGCGGTCGGATTCCACTCCGCTTTGGCAGATGAGGATGGCATTTTGCTGTGCCACTTCTGCAGGATGGCCGTGAAAGGATTTTTGCCTCCCTGGTAGGGATAGGGATCTCCCGGGCGAACATCCGGATCGTTGTGATCGAATTGGATCAGCTTTGCGCGCTCGCGCGCATAATCCTTGGACAACAGTCCTTGAATCGGCGACTGCGGCGGAAAGTACGGATCGCCATAGTAGAAATCCCGATCCGCGTAGGCCAGGTTCATGGCCTGATACAGCGTGTGAATATAGCGGGCGCTGTCATAGCCCATGGTTTTTAAGTCGAAGTTCTCGAGAATGTTCAGAGTCTGGAGCATGACCGGGCTTTGCACCCAGGTGGTGAGCTTGTAGACCTCGATGCCCTTGTAGTTCGTGTGCACCGGCTCTTCGATATGCACTTTCCACTTGGCCAGGTCCTCCATGGTGAATAGGCCGCCCTGCTCACGAGTACCGCGCACCAGCTCCTGCGCGATGTCGCCGCGGTAGAAGCGGTCGTACGCGGCGTAGATCGCGGCCTTGCGATCCTTGCCGGCTGAAAGGGCCTTGTGTTCCGCTTCCACCAGTTTCCGCAAGGTCGCGGCCAGCTCCGGCTGATGGAAGATCTCCCCGGGCTGCGGTCCTTCGCGCGCCTCGCCGGGGTGGATGAGGATGGTGTGCCTGGAGTAAGGCCATTGTGCAATCTTGTCCTTGTAGTGCTCGATGGTGTCGGACAGTTCCGCTTCCATCGGATAGCCGTCTGCCATTTGGATGGCCGGGGCCAACACCTCGGCAAGGCTCATGGTGCCGTACTCGGCCAGCATGGTCATGAGGCCGCCGGGAGTCCCCGGGGTGACGGCGGCGAGCGGCCCGAACTCCGGCGGATAGTTCATGCCCTTCTTGTGGAAGAATTCCGGCGTCGCACCGCTGGGTGCAACGCCGAGCGCGTTAATACCGATTACTTTGCCGGTGTTCGGATTGTAAATCAGCGCCTGGGTTTCACCGCCCCAGGAGAGCGTGTCCCACATGGTCGAAGTCGCGGCAATCATGGCGCAAGCGGCATCCACCGCGTTGCCGCCTTTCTGAAAAATCATCGCTCCGGCGGTCGCGGCCAACGGCTTGCCGGTAACCGCCATCCAGTGCTGGGCGTGCAGGGCCGGCTTTTCGGTGCGTGCTTGCACGGTTTGCGTTGAAGGGGCCAGAATCGCGGCGGCGCTCAGAAACATCGCCGGCCGAAAAACCTTAGAGACAGATCTCACGCTTAATTCCTTCCGAGCTATTTGGTTTGTCCGAGCTGCTTGCCGCGAAGGGCGAAGGATAAGGCAACATTGCGCGGCTTGGAGAGCTGCGCGAACAGTACGCCTGCAATGGCGCCAACGGCCATCTGCGCCGCAAGTCCATTCGCCCCGCGCGCGCCGAAAATACCGACCGTCCCCAGCACGCTTCTCAAGACCGTAAAAAGCGTGAAAAGCGCCGAAGCGCCCGCGACGCCGAACACTATGGCGCGGAACCCGGTGAATCGGGCGAGTACGCCCGCCATCAAGAAGGCAATCAACAAGGCGATCGAGGTCACCGCGGAATACGGCACAAACATCCCGACAAGATCGTGCGCAGCCCAGGAGATGCGATCGGCGATTGGGATGGCGGCGGGTGCCGTTGCGGTGGCGAGGCCCGCCGCACTTGACCATGCCTGCTGAACGAAAATCGAGTGAGCCGCCGAGCCCAGCACTATCATCGCGACCGCGGCAACGACAAACGCGACCACTCGGCGTAGCATCCTGATTTTCCACGACTGTGCCATGAGCGTATCCAATAAAAAGCGGTTGTTTATCATAACTCGTTCCTTCCAGGCAATTGGCGTACGCGCGTGCATTTTAGCGGCCGCGATCGCGGTAACAATTTGCGCCAGGGCGGCGGCCGGGGCGTCATTGGAGACCGAGCGCGCGCCGCCGCCCCCGCCGCAGCCGGCCAAAGTGATCAAGACCGGCTTCAGAGTAGCCGAGATCGCCAAGGGGCTGGATCATCCGTGGTCAATGGCGTTTTTACCCGACGGATCGATGTTGGTCACCGAGCGCGTGGGTCGATTGCGCTTGATCAAAGACGGCGCATTGCAAACTCAGCCGATCGGCGGCGTACCTGCCGTGCATACCGGCAGCCAAGCCGGGTTGTTCGACATCGTTTTGCATCCGAATTTCGCACAGAACCACATTGTGTATCTGACCTATGCCGCGGGTACCGCGGCGGCCAACGGCACGCAAGTAGCGCGCGCGCGCTTCGAGGGCGGCGCGTTGCAGGACCTGCGCGTGATTTTCAAGGCGATGCCCCTGAAAGACACGGACAATCATTACGGCGGCCGCATGGCTTTCCTCCCCGACGGCACGTTCGCGCTGACCATCGGCGAAGGATTCGAGTATCGCGAAAAAGCGCAGGACTTGACCTCCGATCTCGGCAAGATTGTCCGACTGAACGAGGATGGCGGCGTGCCGCCGGACAATCCATTCGTCGGACAATCTTCCGTGCGACCGGAAATCTATACCTGGGGCCATCGCAACGAACAGGGCCTGTTCTTCGATGCACACAGCGGCCGGCTCTACGAAACCGAGCATGGTCCGCGCGGCGGCGATGAACTCAACATCATCGTTGCACGCCGAAACTATGGTTGGCCGGTCATCACATATGGCATGGACTATTCCGGCGCCTATGTATCGCCATATACGCAACGCGCGGGGCTGGAGCAGCCGCTGATTTATTGGACGCCGTCGATCGCGCCGTCCGGGCTCGCGATGTATTACGGCGACAAGTTTCCCGCGTGGCGCGGCGACCTTTTCGTCGGCGCATTGGCGTTCAAGCATTTGCGCCGTGTTCACCTGGATGAGCGCGGCGAGGTCGTCGATCAAGAGCAATTGCTGACCGACTTGAACTGGCGTATTCGCGACGTGCGCGCGCCCGCCGACGGCTACCTGTATGTGTGCACGGACGAAACCGACGGCCGCGTGCTGCGGCTCGAACCGGCAGCCGGATAGTCGTGCGGCGCGCGGCGGCCGGTGTTCGCGCGATCGCGTCAGAGCCCGGTGTCGACAGCATTGGGTCCGCTCCCTGTCGCGACCGTACCGATGAAGGTGAGCGCGCCGCCGCTGCCGAGGCTGTACTGCGAGACGGTGTTGTCGCTGAAATTCGCGACATACACGTAGCGGCCCGAAGCCTCGACCGTGATGTACCACGGGCCGCTTCCAGCCGCTATCGAGCCGATGGCAATGAGCGCACCGCCGCTGCCGATTTGATATTCCGATACCGTGTTGCCGCCATGATTGGCCGCATACACGTAGTGACCGGTGGGGTCGATCACCAGCGACTCGGGCAGACTCCCCGCGGCGATTGTGCCGATCGAGCTGAGCGCACCGCCCGTGCCAATCGAGTACTCCGAGACGGTGCCGTCGTTGTAGTTCGCCACGTAGGCATACCGGCCCGTGGGATCAATGGCAACCGATTGGGGCAAGGCACCCGCGGCCGCGGTCCCCGCGGAACTGAGCGTCCCGCCGGCGCCGATCGAGAACTCCGACACGTCGTTGCTGTTTTGGTTCGCGGTGTAGACGTAGCGGCCGGTGGGATCGACGGCGATGCAGGCCGGCCCGCTTCCCGCCGCTATGGTGCCGAGGCTCGTTAGCGCGCCGCCCGTACCAATCGCGTATTCAGATACGCTGTTGCCGCCCAAGTTTGCGACATACACATAGCTGCTCGTCGGGTCGACGACGATGGATGCTGGGTTGACTCCGGTGACGACCGTGCCGATTGGCGCGAGCGTGCCGTCGCTGCCGATCGTGTATTCCGATAGCGTATTGTCGGTCCAGTTCGCCACGTAGAGATAGCGGCCTGACGGGACGACGGCAATGGCATTGGGCTCGACGCCGGTTGTTTGAGTGCCGATCAAGCTCAGCACGCCGCCGGCGCCGATCGAGTACTCGGACACGGTGTTGGCGGATTGGTTCGAGGCATACGCGTATTCCGGCGCGGCGCTCGCGGTCAAGGTCGCGACCGGCGCTGTCACGGTGCCTAAAGCCGCGCCGATCGAGGTTGTGCCGACGCCCGCAGCGGTGGCAAGCCCACTCGAGCCCGCGGCATTGCTGACCGAAGCGATGCTCGTATCGGAAGACGCCCACGTCACCGACGCGGTCAAGTTCTGCGTCGAGTTATCCGTGTAGGTGCCGGTCGCAGTGAACTGTTGGGCAGTTCCATCGGTGATGCTGGGACTGCTTGGCGTAATTGCAATCGATACCAGAGTGGCCGCGGTGACCGCCAAGCCGGTAGAACCTGAGATCGTACCGAGAGTGGCGGTGATCGACGCGCTGCCCTGCCCCACTGAGCTTGCCAATCCAGCGGAAGCGGGAGCGTTGCTGATGGTAGCGACCGTGCTGTCCGAGCTGCTCCAGCTCACCGAGGCCGTCAGTGGCTGAGTCGAGTTGTCCGTATACGTTCCGGTCGCGGCGAACTGTTGGCCGGTGCCGTTCGCGATGCTGGCATTTGCCGGCGTCACGGAGATCGAGACCAGTGCCGCTGGCGTGACCGTCAAGCCGGTGGAGCCGGCGATTGTGCCCAGAGTAGCGGTGATCGTGATCGATCCCTGACCGATCGACGTGGCGAGCCCATTGGAACCCGACGCATTGCTGATCGTGGCAACGGTGGTGTCCGACGAACTCCAGGTGACTGTCCCCGTCACATCGTGTGTTGAAGCGTCTGTATAGGTACCGGTTGCGGCGAACTGTTGCTGGGTACCATCGGCAATGCTGGGATTTGCCGGTATCAGAGCGATCGAGACGAGCGCCGCGGGTGTAACGGTCAAACTCATCGATCCGGATACAGCGCCGCTGGCAGCAGTAATCGTAACCGATCCCGGGCTGACGCCCGTAGCGAGTCCGTGGGACGCGGACGCATTGCTGATCGATGCCACGGTGGGATCGGAAGTGGTCCACGCGACGGAAGCGGTAAGGTCCTGCATCGAGTTGTCGGTATATACGCCGGTCGCCATGAACTGACTCGTCGAGGCCGTCGGCAATACTCGGATTCGCCGGGGTCACGCCGATCGAAACGAGCGTTGCGGGAGTGACGCGTCAAAACGGTGGACGCGGACGCGCCGCCAAAGTGGCGGTGATCGTCACCGAGCCGGGATTGATTCCCACGCCAAGTCCGTCATAGCCCGACGCATTGCTCACCGTCGCCACAGTCGGATCGGAGCTGCTCCACTGGACTTGTGCGGTGAGGTTTTGCGTGGAGTTATCGGTGTAGGTTCCGATCGCGGTGAACTGAGACTTCAGACCCTTGGCGATGCTGGGATTCGCCGGCGTGACGCCCAAGGACACGAGGGTCGCGGCAGTGACCGTCAAGTTCGTCGATCCGGATATCCCGCCCAGGGTCGCCGTGATTGTGGTTGAGCCGGGACTTGCGCCGCGGCCACCCCATTCGAACCCGGTGCGTTGCTGACCGATGGCCACGCCGGCAGCCGAGGAACTCCAGGTAACTGCACTTGTCAGATCGTGGGTCGAATTATCCGTATAGATGCCGGTCGCATGCAGCGCTTGGTTCAAACCTTTGGCGATGCTCGGATTCGTCGGCGTGACCTCGATCGACACCAGCGCCGCGGACGTCACGGTGAGCATCGTGGATGCGGACACGGCGCCGAGAGTCGCTGAGATCATGGTCGAGCCCGATCCGGTGGTGATGGCCATGCCGTTCGAGCCGGGCGTATTGCTGATCGAGGCGACGGTATTGAGCGAGGAAGCTCCACGTTACCGAAGCGCTAATGTCGTGCACCGAATTGTCCGTGTAGACGCCGGTCGCGACGAAACGATCGGAGAGGCCGTTGGCCACACTTGCATTGGTCGGCGTCAGATCGATCACCACCAAAGTCGCCGGAGTCACGTTGAGGCTGGTCGAGCCCGACATTCTTCCCATCTTGGCGGCGATCATGGTGGACCCGGGGCCGGCCGCGGTCACCAGCCCCGTGTTGCTGATCCATGCCGCGGCCGAATTCGCGGAACTCCACGTCACTTGCGACGAGATGTCCTGTTTCGAGCCATCGGAATAGACCGCCGTGGCCGTGAACTGGCTCGATAAACCCATTGCAACGCTGCTGTCCGGCGGCCCTACAGAGATGGAAGTGAGTTGCACCGCAGGCGGCGAGTAAAGATCCGGACGAGGAGTGACATCCGCTGACCAATGCCATGACGCATAGCAGGGAAGCGCGACCGCCGGCTTACATCCACCAAAAAACGCGCGCGCAAAACGCGTTGCACGTAGGAGGAGCATTCATTGACTCCGCAATCGCCTGCTTCATTGCAGGCGCGAAAATTGTAGGGGTTAACCCTACTGTCAATGTGTGATGCGACCGCCGGCGAGGCCGAAGCGTTTCGAGCGCTGGTTCACGTCGCGAGAGATTGTGGAAAATTATGTCCGGGCGCGGCCTGCATTATGTCGCTATCGCCGCGGGAAGATCTTGTTCCAGCGCCCATCGACGGCGCGCGTTAGTTGACCGCGATGGGATTGCGGCGCCGGTGAAGACTCCTCTGATCGGAGCTACGCACGCGCCGTAAGGGCGGCAATTCAGTTCGGTTCCGGCTCCTCGCTCGCGGCCCGCAGAAACGCCGTGCCGTCACGCACAGCGTCCGCCATGTGACCGACCAGGGCATGTCCACCGGTTGGAAAAACTATCAAATGCCCGTCGGCAACATTGTCCACAATATACTTTGCCCGTTGGGCGGTGCCGAATCGATCATCTGCGGTGCTGATCGCAAGAACCGGGCAGGCAATCCTCTCCAGGGCATAAAATTCCCGCTTGGCGGCGGTGGTCACGTCGAAGTTCATTCCGGCCGCCCGCGCTTTGACCGGCAGTAGATGCTCCAATATCTGCTGGACCCGCGCCTGCTCCTCATGACCGGCCGCGCGAATAACGGCGGGATCGGTTCCGAGCATCATGCGGGACATACCGCCGGGGAGCACCGGCATCAGCTGGAGCGATGCCCAGGCGATGAAATCCGAATTGAAGATTGCGCGAACCACAGCACCGCCCTGGATTGCCATGCCAGGCGGCAAATAATCGGCGGGAACCAATAGAACGAGCGCACGAACGCGGTCTGGATGTCGAATAGCCAACTGCAGCGCCGACCACGCGCCGGCCGAAATGCTAACCACATTGACCTTGGCGATACCCAAATGGTCGAGAAGTTCTACATAGGCATCTGCCTGCATCTCCGTGGTCAGATGCGCAGGTAGGCTCGAGCGCAAATACCCGAAGCGCGAGGGGGCGATCAATCGAAACCCTTGCTGGGTCAATCCACCGGCCATATCGAGGGCCTGATCAAAGCCCCCGCCGGCGCCATGGACGATGAGAATAGCTTCACCCCGGCCGACTTCGGCATACTCCATGGTGCCGAAAGAAGTCTCGAGCGTCGAACTGCGACCGACCAGACGAGCACGGGCATTCGCCAGGCCGCGCGCGTAAATCGCAAAGATTCCCCAGCCAGCAAGCAACAGGAGAGAGAGAACCCAGAGATAGCGGCGGCGCATGCAAAACAACAGTAGCCCCAAAGCGCCGCGCAGTAACTAGGTAGATCTCCCTAGCGGATGCGACATTTGGATGAGCAGCCGTACGCGAGATGCGCCGCGTTTGTCCAATCAGTGCGCTTGCGCCGCCGCTGACGGCACGCCCGCGCCGCCGCTCTCGCCGAGATAGACGATTCGATAGTTGGCGTGAGGCCCCGGCGGATTCGAATCGAGCGCCGATGAGCCATCCAAAGGACCAACGACTTTTTTCCAATGGCCGTCCTCGCTTTCGACCTCGACCAGCACCCGCACATGCGGCGGAGGCGCGTCGAATCTAAGCGTCACCCGCGGCGCAGGATCGACGGCGTAACTCGCGCTGGGCGCCTTGGGTATAGGCAGCTTTACGGCGCCCACACGAATTGGATAGGCATCGGTCGTCGAGCTGCGATGGCCGTTCTTATCGAAGGCGACCAGACGATACCAATTGACCTCACCGCCACGCACCCAATCATCTTCGATGAGTCCCGAGCCGGCCGCGACTGGGGCGCCGACGACGAGGCCCTCCTCCTGCGGCGATTCCGATCGTAGCAACGCGACTTGAACGGTCTTGGCGATGGGCTCGGCGGGTGCGAAGTGAATCTGCACGTGCCCATCCGCTCCCGAGACTGACAATACATGGGGAGCGGACGGCGTACCGGAATCGACCAGCGCGACATGCAGCACCGCGCTCGGGGGACTATGTGCTTCGTCGGCCGCGACGGCCGTCACACGATAGTCGAAGCCGCCGCCCTGCGACGGCGCGACCACGTCGAGATACCGCGGCTCGGGAAGCAGGCGCGAGTTCAACCGAGCCCATCGCGTCGTGGAGGCATCGCCACGTCTTTCGATGATGTAGCCGGCCAGCGCGAGACCCGGCACGGGCGACCAACGCACGCTGATCTGGCTGATGCCGGCCTCGGCGATGAGTCCCAGCGGCGCGCTCAAAGCGGCTGCGCTAAGCGCCTGAGCGCGGACCGGATCAGCCGCAGGTCCCAATTCTCCGCTCGGCGTCACAGCGCGAACCCGATAGTAGTAGCTGGCGCCGGCGAGAACCTGACGATCCTCGAAGCGCACGCTCGTCGGCGCGAGGCCATCGGGTGTCAGCCGCTCGTAAGGACCATCGACGAGTTGCGAGCGTTCGATGAGCAGCCCACTCGTGCGCGGATTGGCGGGCACCGACCAGCTCAGGGTGATGAGTCCGCGCCCGGGCTTCGCGACCTGATCCGCGGGCGGCCTGCCGGCTTCGAAGTCCGGAGATTCCACTTGCGCCATGGCCGACGCGCTCGCGATGCCGAGCACGTCGACGAGCCGCACTTCGTAGCTGAGCGTCGTCCCGACAGGAGGCGCGCGATCGAGATACGGGCTCGGCGCTCCGGGAGTGCGCATCGTCAATAATTCGGGTCGTGGGGTCAACGCTTCCTTGGCGCCGCCGCTGCCGCGGGCGACTGAGTAGGCATAGGCCGGAACGGCGAGGGTTCGCGCCGCCGTCTGCCATTGCAATTCGATCCCGGCGGCGCGCGCCTCGGCATGCAGTGCCGCCGGCGCCGGCGGACCGGCGTCGTCTTGCACCGTGACCGGTCCCAGCGTTTCGCCGGCGGCTCCGTCGGACTGCAGAAGTACGGCGCGCACCGCTGCGGGATGTTGGCCGGCGGCAAGTTCCACGCCCGCGCCGAGCGCGCGCGCCAAATTCCAATCGGACAGGAGTCGCAGCACAAGAATTGTGCTTGTCTGGTGCGCGATGCGCATCGGCTCCCGCCGCGAGGCGCTGCTGCGCTCCAACTGCGTTGCGCGAACCCGCGTCGAGTGCGGCGAAAGCCTCGGCATCGCGTTGGAGGTGCGCGGCGAGCACAGTGCCGTTGCCGTCCTCGATGCGCAAGCCGCCGGCCGGCCACACTCCATTGGCCAGCACGACCAGTACGCGCACCATTCCGCCGGGCACGCGCGCTGCGAATATCCGCGAGTTCGTGTCAGCCGCGCCGGCAGCACCGGCTGCACTCGCAGAGAGAGCCGCGGCGCCGAGCACCAGAGCCGCGAGCCGCTGCGCGCAGCTGAGCGCAAACCTCCGCGGTCGCATCACAGGCATACACTGCCTCCGACGCTAGGATTGAGCGAGGGGAGAACCTGCAAACCGACGTTGATGTTGCCGGGCGGACAGCCGCCGATGTTGAAGTCGAAATTCAAGTACGGCGGCGGCAGGCCGATCGTGACGTTCGCCGAAGCATTCGCGTTAACACAAAAACTGTCGGCGCACGCGCCCAGACTGAAGCTCTCACCCGCCTGCGCCGAGAACGCCAAGGGCGAGGGCGTAATCGCGGCGCTGACGTTCCAGTCGTCATGGATGTAGGCGCAGGCGCCGCCGCAATCGCCGGCGTCGATGTCGAGCCGCGAAATCAGGCCAAGACCGAAACCGTCGGACCCGAGGTCGGCCCAGGCTTGTCCCTTGGCAAAGAACAAATGCCCATCGAGCGGATTGCTGCGCGTGCCAATGTGGTAGTACCACTGGCCGCCGCCCACGTGCATGTGAATCGCATCGTGGGTGGCATTCAGCGCGACCTGATCGTTCAGCAGCGACAAATTCGCATTCAAAGTGCCGTCGAAATTGCCGCCGCTGTAGCTGAAATAGCCGTAGATCGGACTCTGGCCGCTCCAGTTCGGATCGAGCAGCCAGGCGTGATAGTCCATGCGGCCGCCCGGGTCCTGGCCACCCGGTTTGATCACGAAATCACCCAACAATCCGAAGGTGGTGTGATCGGGCGAACCGACCATGAGCGTGGCGTCGAACAGCAAGGTCCCATCGTCCTGCGGCGTCGCGTGCGTAAGATCGCTGTTCTTGAACGAGTCGAGCGTGACGTTGTAGCCCATGCCGCCGCCGACCTGGTAAAGGTTCAGGATCGGCGGTGCGACCGCAACGCCGGTCGGTCCCAAATCGAGCACCGCCTTCGCGAGCCAATAGTCGTCGGCGCCGACGTAGCCCAGCACAAATTGTCCCGACACCGGGGGACCACCGAACATGCCCAAATCGAGTGAGCTCGAGAACAGCACACCCGAACCGGACGCGTTGCCGGTTGCGCCGCCTCCCACGTAAGTCGGCGTCATGCTGAGATGCACCGAGGGGTTGGCATCGGGAAAGGGCTTGTCGATTTTGAACGGCGAGGTCACCGGGCCGGCGCCTTGATAGTTGCCGGTACTCGGCTCGGTGATGGAATAGGAAACCGCGACATCCGCGGTTGGCAAGGTCTTCGAGAGCATCAGCGTCGAGTCGAACGCGAAACTTAGACGGCTGGCCGTGGCGCCTGCGCCCACCGCGACATCGACGGTTTTCAAATCGACCAAGCTGCCGCCGATGTTGCCCTTCTGGCCCGCGAGATTGAGGTGCCGGGAGCTCGTACCGTCGGCGAACGAGGCGGCTCCATTCATGCCGAAATCCAATCCAGCAAGTGCGATGCCATTCGCGAATTGCCCCTTCAAGGAGGCGAAACCGAACGTGGCGTCGCTCTTGACGGCCCATCCACCAGCGGTCGGCAGCGAGGCGAAGCTCAAGTTGCTCGCGGTCAATGTGATTGGGCCTTCCGTCAAAGTCACCTTGGATGGGCTCGTGAGATTCAAATTGATGCCGCCCTGACCGGCGTTGCGGCCTGCCGTCAAAAGCGTCGTCGCCTGCGGCGATGACATGTCGACGTCGAGCCAAGGTACATGCACCTTGAGTCCGTTGTAGCTCGCAGAGAACGCGCCCCTCGAGGCGCTCGCCGCGATGCCGGTCCACGCGAGACTGCCTCGATCCAGGGTGGCGCTGCCTGCCGGAAAACTGGTGCGACCACAGAAGCCATAGCTGTCGAGCGCCCAGCCCGGTGCCGGCGCCGTCGGCGGATTCGGCAGGTCGAGATTGAACGCGGTCAAGGTCGGCTGATTGAGCGACACACCCATCCAGGCCTTGCCCGAACCGCCCTGACAGGAGGCATCCGCGCCCTGCCCCGCGGTTGCGCTGAGATCGATCGTCGCCGTTGATGCGCTCAAGATGTAGCCGCTGTCGTAAACCAACAAAGCCGGCATCGCCAGCTGGTCGGCATACCAATCGCCTTGCGGACTCAAAGTCGAAGCAACATTCTTCCAGGGCGCGGGCGGCTGGCTGCCGACCGCCGAGATGTCGGTGTTCGCGATCGTCGACGTTGAGAGTCGCCGTCACTTTGTCGCCGGCATTGCCGGTGAGCTGCGTCAGAGTCGCCGTGACGCCGGGTGCGTTCATCGGCAACAGCGAAGGTTTTTCGTTGAAGGAGCCTTTGGCTACGGTGACGCCGTCCGGCTGCATGCTCCAGCCGTTGAGGTGAATGGTCACCGGCTCTTGCTGCGTGCTGGTGCCGCTGGCATCCGCGAACTCGGCCTGCAGCACGCCTGTACCGGAATAGCTGCCATTTTGCTGTTGTACGGTCGCCTTGCCGCCCTGCTGCAGACCGGAGAGCACGAACTTGCCGCCGGTGACGGGAAAATTGAACGTGCATGGCAGCGACGGATTCGACGCCGTGATTGCGAATGCGGCCGAGGGGCTCACCACCGAGTTCGGCGGATCGCTCTTTGGGGGGCCGCCAAATCCGCTCGTGCCGCTGGCGAGATGTTCCGCGCTGCCGATATGCAGCGCGATGCCGGCTGCACCGGCTGGTGCCGTGTCGACCCAGGCGATGGGCGGCATTCCGGCGGTCGCTGCGCCTCCCGGCGCCAGCAGGCCAAGCGGCGGCGTATGGATCAGCGCGCCCGAGTTCGCGCTCACGACCGACGCAGACGACGCCGCGGCAGCGGCGTGGTCGCGCAGTCCCTCGAGTACATGCCCAATCGGGCGGCTATCTGCGACGACCTCGGCCTGCACCATAAGCTGATGCCCGCCGATCGATTGCTGCGCGAGACCGAGCGCCGGGGATTTAAGCCCAGTCCATGTCCCCGGGAGCGGCGCGTGGGGATTCGGCGGCTTCAGCTCGGCATCGGTGCGCGAGGGCGATGGCCCGATCGGCTCTTCGGTGCTGCCTACCGGTACACCATCCTCGATACCAGCTCAATTTCACCGTGCCCTGACCCAGGAATCCGAGACTGGCGCCGCCGACGAGATTGAGATCGCAAGAACTGAACTGCGGTACGGCAGCGGAGCCGCCGCCCGGGCCGTTGAGGCGCGCCGCGCCGCTGACGCGCGCCGCGCTGCTGAGCGGCGGCCGCGCCGTTGACGCGCGCAGCACCGCTGACCGGCGCGGCGGTTTTGACACGCGCCGCGCCGACCCCGGCGGCGGCAGCTCTGCGCTGCGTTGCCGCCTCGAGGGGCCGCTCGCCGCGGCGCCATCGCCGGGGAAACCCGTGATGTGGATCGACGCGAGCTTGAGCGGACCATTCGACACCGGATCGCTGCGATGCTGAATGTTCACGGCCTGACACATCAATTGATAGGCGAGATTGCCCGTGCTCGCTGCCGCGCTCGACGATCCGGCTCGGGAAATCAATTTGCCGTACAAACCGCCGCCGCCGGCCGCGACGCTGACTGGCAATGCGCCCTGCTGCTGGACCGCCGCTGCTGGCAACATGTAGACGCGCACATCGAATTGGCCCACTTCCGCATAGGCGTGGCCGAAGGCATTCTTGTTCGTAGCCGACATCGAGATCGAACTGGGTCGCCGTGCTGGTCTCGGTGTTGCTCGCGAAACAAGGCTGATTGCCGCAATACTGACCCTGCCACTGAATCGTCAGCGGCTCGACAGTGCCGTCGCCCCAGTCGACGAAAACATTGTTGAGCGCCTCGGTCTCGACCGGGAAGCCCGGATTCTTGGAATTCACCGATTGCTGCGACTCGATCGCCCACGGCGCGTCCGACAAATCGATCTGGCCCGAGAATTGCCATTTGTCGCCGACATAGTCGGCCGTCGCGGTGCGGCCGCCGCGCTGCGCTTGGCGGCTGGTGTTCGAGAGCAGAAGATTGCTCGCGCTCGCGGGCGGCGCAGAGCCTGCACCGCCCACACTTGCGCCGCCTCGCAGCCGCGGCGTCCTCGATGGCGGCGCAGCCGCAGGCGAGGCCGGTGGGCGCGGCCGTCAGATCGAGCAGAGGATCGCCCGTGGTGGGCTGGCTGATCGGCACCTTTTCGGATTGCTCGACGACGACTTCGGTGCCCTTGCCGAGCGCCGCCTTGCCGACAGGACCGCCGTTGGCGAGCAACGCCGCCGGGCTCACGCAGCTCGAGTAGAACGTCTTGTAGCCGACCACCTGCCAGGTCAGGTCCCAACCCACGGATGGCAGAGGACGTCCCCGGCGGCAGATTCTGGTTGACGAGCTTGGCCGCGCGCGCGCCGACTTTGCCGGTGAGTTCCGCGATCAAGGCATCGTCGGCGCTCAAGCTGTGCGGCAACGCGTAGCCTGTGGGCGCGCCGAGCGCGCGGGTCGCCACCAGCGTCTTGCCGCTGAAGAAATGGATCTCGATTCGGTCGGCAAGCCCGGCGTTCGCCTCGTGCCAGCTCAAGGTCGTCTGGTCGTTGAGCACCGGCACATTGAAGGTGCTGCCGTAATCGCCCGAGACGCCTCGTGTACAGCGGTCCGTCGAGCACGATGGCGCCCGGATGCGGTGCGCTCGGCGTCGTGCAATTGCCGGGCCGCGGCGCAAACCCGTGACTCGGCGCCGCCGGCGAGCGCTGCACCAGTACGCTCGCGTCCTCGCGAACCGGCACGAGGGCGGCGGGCAATTGCAGGCCGACCCAGTGAAGTCCGGTTTGTGCTCCATCCTGCACGGCGACGTCGAGCGTCGCGAGGCTTGCCGATTGAATGCGCAGTCCGCCGACCGGCTTGATGCCGCTGCCGAGGTCGATCTGCAGCTGCGGTACGAGATTCATCCCGCGCAGGGTCAGCGTGTAGTTTTGTCCCGTGTAGAGACGCGCCGGCGAGACGGCCAGGATCAGCGGGACGTTCGCCGCGGCGACCGGCTGCGGCGTCGGCTGCGGCGTCGGGGCTACGGCTTCGGGCCGCGTTCGCTGCGGCCGTCACGGTCAGGGTCGCCTCCGGCGAGACATGCGCCGCCTTGCCGGCCACCAGCAGCGTCGGCACTCGGCTCATGGCGGGTGCTTGGGCCGAGACTTGAATGATGAGAGTCGCCTTGGTCGGCGATTGCACCTGCACGGACCCGAGTGCGCTGATGCCAGGACCGAAACTCAACGCCATGCCGGCGGCGAATCCTGAACCGAGCAGGGTGAGCGTCGCCTGCTGACCCTGCGGCACCTCGCGCGGTGTCAACAGATCGAGCGCCGCTGACAGCCGCGGCTATCGGGGCCACGATCTGCACATAGCCCGGTCCGCGCGTCTTCATCGGCGGCATCGCTGGCGAGCGCCGCGGGCGGTACGTAGGCTGACGTTGATCAGGCGCGTGCCAGCCGCGGTGCCCGGCAGGACTTGGATCGTGAGTGTGCGCATGGCTCGAATTGGCGACGCTGAGCGGCCGCTGAATCACGATGCCGGGGCCTAGAGTCCACCTGCATGGTCGACTGGAAGTTCGTGCCGGTGAGAGCCAGGGGATAGGTCTGTCCAGGCGTCAATTGATTGGGCTCGATCTGCAGCACCGTCGGCGCCGCGGCTGCCGGCGCACCGCCCGGGACCGGCCTGCCGGGGTTCGTCGACGCGGGCATCTGAACTTCGCGTGGCGGAGCCGGGAGAGGCGGGGTTTGCTCGGCCGCAGTAGCGCCGCGCACCGGCGAGCCATGCGAGCAACGCGCCGAGCGCGAGCCCGGCGATGCCCGCATGCGCACGCTCAGGGCGTCGTAATTTCATAGAGCGCGCTGCGTCCCACGATGTTGCTGTCGGCATCGAGCGCGATGATGCGCCAGCGATATAGATGAGAGGCGTCGAAGTGCGTCTGCGCCAAGGTGCTGAGAAGAGCGTCGCGCTGCCCGGCTGGCACCCACTGCCCCGAGGTCGGTTGGTCCGCGCCCGGAACCGCGTCACCGGCATAGAACTCGAGCCGATACGCGATTGCTCCCGGCGTCGGCCGCCACTCGAAGCGCGTGTCGGCGTGCAGCGTCGCGTGTTCGCGCCGGACTGACCACATCGATGGGCAACGATGCCGTGTCGGCCGCCTCGACCGCGTAGCGCAGCACCAGCCCATCGAACGGAACGATCGGCGTGCGCACTCGGAATCGCACGTAGTAATTACCGGCTGCGGTCGTCGGCAAGGCTGGGCTTGTCACCTCGCTCAAGCCGCCTGCCGCGAGATTCACGGAGGCGGACGCGAACGGCACGAACACCGGCTGCCCCTGCGTCGAGGGCGGAGTCGCAACTTCCCACAAGCCGTTCAGCACGCCGCCGCCCGAGTAATTGATCTCGGCGATCGCCACCGTGGATTCGCCGGCGCGCAGCACGCGCACCAGCGAGCGGTCCTCGAAGTGCAGCGAGACGCGCGACGAGCCGTCAGCGGACCGCCGCCGCTGCCGGTGAGGTTGATGACCACCGTCGCCGTGCCGCCGAAGGGGCCGACACCGAAGGTGCGCGACAGCACCAGGGACCCGCTGCCGAGACGCAGCGCCGAGGCGACGGTCGCCGGCGACAGCGTGAAGGTCTCCGTCACCGAGCCCTGGGCCGTGCCCTTGCCGAAGATTTACCGTCAGCAGCATGGGCACGGTTTGCAGTACCTGTCCGCCCGGAGTCGACACGGTTGCCTGCGGCGAGCTCAACGATCAATGGCGGGCCGGCGCGCCGTTCGGCAAAAAGATGCCGTTCAGCTTGACCGACCAGATCAAGACCGTCGGCAGAGTCGACTGCAGGGAGGCGGTGAGCGGAATTCGGGGTCACCGACACCGCGCCCGGCGCGCGTGGAGCTGCGCGCAAAGTGCAAACGCGGCGACGGCGGAATGGCGCGCGGGCTTCGCATCAAGGATCTCCGTACGCGAGCGGCCATTTGACGGCGGCAGTCAAGAATCCCTGGAAGCCGGTCGTCGCCAGCGCGGAAAATCCCTGGGTCGTCAGCGCCGAGGTATTGAGGCCCGAAGAGTCGTTCCAGCTCGCCGACAATCCCAGGTCGAACCCGGCACGCGTGCGCGTCGCTTGCATCGCATGCCAGAGTAGCTTGCGCGGTGGCGGTCTTGAGCACGACGTCATTGCCGACGAGTTGCGGCGGTATCGTGCCCGGCACGATTTGCTGGGTGTTGTGATTGACGGAGAAGGTCAATTGCGCGGTCAGCCGATCTTGCCAGAACGAATCGCCGCCGCTCAAAGATAGTTGCGATCGAGCGTATGCGTGTCATTCTTGAGATCGTGCGCATCGAGCAGCTGCAGATTCGCGCTCAGGAAGCCCTTGCCGCCCAGCGAGACATTGAAGCCGCCGGTCGGCCCGAAGGTATCCGTGTCGTCCTGCTGCCCGGTGTAGTCGCGGAATTTTCCGCCCGTGAAGCCAGCCTGCCAGGAGAAATGGGTGTAGGCAAAATTGAAGCCGAGCGTGTCGTTGACGACATCGCTAGCGGTGGGTTCGCTGCCCACGGGCGCGCGTGGTGTCGTAGCGTGCGCGCATCCTGCCAGGAGAGATTCACGCTCGGGGTACCGAGCCAGCTGGTCATCGATGCCGGCAACGTCGGTCCGTAGCTCAATGAAGCGGTGCGCGGCAGGCTGCGCACGGTTGCGATCGCGGCATTGTTGTCGGTGTTGTCCTCGGTGAAGCCGCCGCCCGCGGAAACGGCGAGTCCGTAACCGCTCACCGTGCCGGTGGCGTTCGCTGTGCGCCGGTCCGGGCGAGAGCGTGGGATTGGCGAGGCTGGTGAAATACGTGCCGATGTCCTGGTAGGCGGCATTCAGCGCAAGATTCCAGCGCTTGCCGAAGGGTTGCGTCATGCCGAGCCCGATACTGTAAGCGTCATCGGAGGCGCGCGTGTCGCTTTGTCCCATGGCGCCCGGAAAATCGAAGCGCGAACTCGCGTACTGGCCGTTCAGGTGCAGCGTCGTGCCCGGAATTTCGCTGTTCGCGCCGATGACCCAGGCATTGCCCGAGCCCGATTGCACGGTTGCCACGGTGCCGAGCGGAGTATTCGGCGGGAACGAGCCGTTGCCGCCGGGATACGGCACCACCGTGCTCAAGCCCCCGGGCGAGGATCCCGTGACAAAGCCTGCTTGCAGCGTCAGCGCCTTCGGTGCGCTCGCGATCGGATGACTCTGAATGATGCCACCGGAGACGAGATCGCTCGAATCGCCGACGCCGAAGCCACCGTAGAATCCGGCCAGAGAACTGTCGCGCACCGAAAATGCCGTGGCGTCGGTGCCGAGCGGCAGGTCGGCCAGATGTCCCGATATGCCGCGGCGCGAGAGTCCCGAGATCAGCAGATTGTCGAAAGGCAGCGTCTGGTCGCCGAGGACCATATTGTCCTTTCGATGCCTGAGGGCGAATTGCATCTGGCCGGGCTGCACCGCCTGGCCCGCGATCGCCGCGGTGCCATTGTCAGTGCCGTAAAGCCCGTTCGACGGACGCCTCGGCGCTCCACTCCGACATCGTGCGAACGGCCTTGACATCGAAGGTGCCGTTGACCGTGAACGCCGGCGGCGCGGGCGGCGTGAGATTCGAATCGGCGACACGCTCGCTCGCCGTGCCGCCGACGTTGCCCTTGACCGACCAGCCGCGCGCCGCCGCTGCCTTGCCGTCCACGCTTGGCGCTGAAGCTCCATGACCCGCGCGGAATGATCCGGCCGCCGGCATACTCGACGACGCGCAGTTCATGCGCACCGAGCTCGAACGGCTGGCGGCGGATGGTAGGCGATCGCGCCGGCATGGATTTGCGCGAGCGCAGTGATGTCGATGTGGTCGATTTCGACCGCGAGACTTGCGAGTTGCGTGGCGGACAAATCAGCCGGCAAACCGATGGTGAGGTTCGCAGTCGTCGAAATCGAATTTTGCGCAGGAAGCTGGATTGACCAGACCGAGACACGATTCGGCGAGACCCGCCGATGCCATGCAACTCGGCGAAAAACGCGCATACGATAATAGACCCGCTCCGAGCCCCGCGAGCACGCATCCTCGCACCCCGCCGTCATCCCCGACTGCCCGCGATTCTAGACCAAGCTTCGATCGTTGCGCCAGCGCAATCGCAACCTCTAGAATGACAGTCAATCGAGTCGAGCACTCGCTCGAGTCGTCTCTCAATGTTCGCGGATGCCCAGGCTTTTCTATACATTGGCGCACGCGAGGGTCCGGACTCCGCGATAAAGTTGGGGGTGAGTCTTGATTTCGGTTATAGCGAAACGCGCGAATGGGTTGGCATGCGCCGTGGCTGCCAGCGCAGCACAGTTGATCATGGGCTCCGCCCAAGCGCAGATAAACCCAAGTCTGTTTCAAGAGATGCAGTGGCGCAACATCGGCCCATTCATTGCAGGAAAGGTGGATGCGGTGTCGGGAGTCAACGGACGCCCGGGGATTGCGTATGTGGGTACCGACAATGGCGGCGTCTGGAAGACGGTAAACGCCGGCGCCACCTGGCTGCCGGTTACCGATGCATTGTCAGCCGCCCGGGGCTTTACTGCGTTGGCGGTGGCGCAGTCGCAATCGTCGGTTGTCTATGCGGGCACCGGAAGCGTGTTTGGTTCCTACTATGGCAACGGTGTCTGGAAATCCACCGACGCAGGCGCGCACTGGCAGAGTGCCGGATTGCAAAATGCCGGAGCAATCGCATGGTTGCTCGTAGATCCGCAAAATCCCGACTTGGTGCTGGCCGCCACGCGCGGAATCGATCATCGCCAAGGGGGAGCACGCGGCGTGTTTCGCAGCACTGACGGAGGACGAACCTGGACACTGGTGCTGAATGCTCAGCCCGAGTCCGGCGCGACCTATCTGTCCTGGTCAAGCGATGATCCCCGGGTAATTTTCGCGACAGTGACACAAACCTATCTAGCCCCGGGGGTTTCGAGTCGTTCGCTCTTCGAGCATCCGGGACCAACAAGCCTGTACAAGTCCAGTGACGAGGGTCTGACCTGGGCAAAGCTAAAGGGCCGCGACCAACCCGAACTGCTCGGGGAGACTTCAGTCGCCGTGGGCACTCATGCCCGGCGCGTATACATGTTGAACCGCGCAGGGCTGTACCGGTCGGACGATGGTGGCGCGAGCTGGTCGGTGGCCACCAAAAAGATCTATACATCGAGCAAACAAGTTCTGGTAGATCCGCATGATCCGGATGTGGTCTATACGATGGGTACCTGCGTCTATAGATCCACCGATGGTGGTCGTACGTTGGTTGCTTTTAAAGGCGCGCCCGGAGGCGATGACCCGAATCAGTGGTGGATTGATCCCACTGACCCGAACCATATTGTGTACGGCGGCGATCAAGGGGCATCCGTCAGCCTCGATGGTGGTCTGACCTGGAGTTCGTGGTACAACCAAAAAACAGCCGAGATCGAAAAGATCGCGACCGACAACCGGTATCCCTACTGGATATACGGCAGCAAGCAGGACAGCGGCGCGTTTGCGATCGCCAGTCGAGGCTCGCTCGGACAGATCACCGACCTTGATTGGTTTCCAGTGCCCGGTTGGGAAACAGGTTTCATGACAATTGACCCGGCCGATCCCGACGTCATATTCATGAACGGCCCTTTGGGATTTCTGCAAAAAGTGAATCGCAAAACATGGGGCGCGCAGAGCGTCGATTTTGGCGTGGGCACCATCAGTCGGGTTAGCGATACGGAATTTCGACGCGCAGTTTCTGCCCCCATCGTTTTTTCACCACAGACCCCGAGTGTGTTGTATTACGGCACCCAAAACGTTTGGGAGAGCGAGGATGGCGGTGACCACTGGCGAAAAATCAGTCCAGACCTTAGCGCGCATCCCGGAAAACCACCGTTGCCCAATCCGGAAGGAGTCCATCACGGCGATGCACTGGTGGCGTTGTCGCCCTCAACGGTGCAACCCGGGGTCATTTGGACGGGCAGCAACAATGGCGTCCTCTATCTGACGCGAGACGGCGGGAAGCACTGGCTTGATGTCACTCCGCCGGATATGTCGATGTACGGTGTCATCAACGTTCAGGCATCGCGTTTCGACCCATCCGAGGCCTACGCAGCGGTGCGCAATGATGCCATTGGAGATTATTCACCGCACATCTATCGCACGCGCAACTTCGGCAAGTCATGGGAGGACATCGTTACGGGATTGCCGACAGATCAGCCGACCGGCAGCTTTGTGCGGGCGTTGCAGGAAAGCGATCACAAACGCGGTTTGCTGTTCGCGGCCACTGAAACGTCGGTTCACGTGTCGTTCGACGACGGCAATCACTGGCAATCGCTGCGCCTGAACCTGCCAACGACCTCGTTTTACGACTTGGAAATTCACGACGGCGACCTGATTGCGGCAACCTATGGGCGTGGCATATGGATTCTTGACGATACATCGCCGCTGGAGCAATTGACCGCGGAGCTTGCGGATCGGCAAGTGATCTTGTTCCGTCCGCGAGCCGCGACCCGTGTCCAGTCGAACATCAACCAGGACACTCCGTTTCCGCCCGAGGTTCCCCATGGAAAGAATCCACCTCAAGGGGTTGTGATCGACTACGTTCTGAAACAGCCTGCGCAGAATGTGCAGCTGCAGATTCTCGATGCCGAGGGGAAGCTGGTGCGTTCCTTTTCGAACGCTCCGTCCAACCCCCTCGATCAACCCCTGCCACCCGCGCCTGCTTTTTGGGCGCGGCCATCGCGGCCATTGCCAGAGACTGCGGGTGAGCACCGAGTGAGCTGGGACATGCGTTACCCAACGCCGGCTGCCCTGTTCTTCGATCAGTCCAGCGGAGCCGTGCCCGAAGACACGTCATTTGTCCCGGAAGGTCCCATGGCGCTGCCGGGAGACTACAACGTGAAACTGACCGTGGACGGAGTTTCCTATAGTCAGCCGGTGATGCTGAAACAGGATCCGCGGCGCGATTACTCGCCTGTGGCGATGCATGGCATGCGCCGGCAATTGGATCTTTCGCAGCGAATCATCGCGGTCATTTCCGCCAGCAAGAGCGCTTACGAACAGGCAAACAGGTTCGATGCAAAACTGTCATCGCTGCGCGCAGATACCTCGAGCGGCTCAGTGAAGACGCTGCGGGCGCGAATCGCCGAACTGACCGGCAGCACAGAAGATGCGTCCGTCGGCCTCTCGGGGGGGTCCTACGCGGTGCCACCGCTCAAGGGCATCACCAGCTTCAGCAGGATCAATGGACAGGCATCGGCTCTGCTGGAGATGGTTGAATCCACCAGTGATCAGGCCCCCGTGGCATCCTTGTACCGAACCTACTCCGATCTGTGCAGTGATTTTAATGCCACGTTGGGCGCTTGGCAGTCGTTGCAAGCGAAAGCGGAAGTGGATTCTGGCTTAAAGGAAGCGGAACGCGGACCGGGCATCGGCTCCGCGACGGTTACTGCGGGTTCAAGCGGCTTTTGCGAGCCGGTAAGTCCGGGATCAAGCGACTGATCGTGGATAGCGAACCACGGGGCGATGCTTCGCTACTTGCGGCGGATTCATTTTTCACAAGAGTACCTTGTATCGTGGGCCGTCAGTGACGGTATCCAAGGCGTACTTCTGCGCAGATCAGAACGGCTCTGCATGACTGCGCAATTCCAACTCCCAACTCCATGCCCCGGACGGCTGCCTTAACGCAGCCATGTAGGAGCGCGCAATCGCTCGAGGTGACAGCACATCAAGAGCCTCGCTGCCCTGAACCACACCACCATCAATGACAAAATGCACCACATGGATCCCCTGCGGGCCCAGCTCCCGAGCGAGGCTCTGCGCAAGTCCCCGCACCGCAAACTTCCCCATCGCAAATACCGAAGAACGCGCAAAACCCTTGACACCAGCAGTCGCCCCGGTGAAGAAAATACTGCCACGCTCTTTTGGCAACATCCGACGTGCCGCCTCTTGCGCGGTAACCAAGGCGCCAATCGCCGTCGTTTGTATTGCCGCCGAAGCGGCTTGGATGTCGAGGCCAAGCAGATCCCCGCGAATACGCGCACTCGGATTGAACAGCACGACTTCCGGTTCGCCCAATGATCGATCCACATCGATAAATAGCTGCACCAAGCTTTTCGGCGACGAAGCATCCGCCGCAAACGCCGTTGCTCGCAGTTTGTGCGCCAACGGTTTCAACTTCTCCAAATCGCGCGACGCAAGCGCAACTCGATAACCGTCCCCCACGAGCGCCTCGCCGAACGCCGCGCTAATGCCAGGACCGGCTCCTACGATCAGGGCAACAGGATTACTCATAATTACCTCAAAAAAGCCGCTGCCATCATCCTCGCTCATCATATCCGAGTTCGCCAAATACAGCGTCCTGAATGCCGGGTCGTTGTCAGGCTCCGACGCCGAACCCTCGCTCAATGAGGCCGGCGGCGATCGCGAACATTGAAAATGCCGCAAGCAACGTGACGAATACGGAAACTCCGTCCAACAGCCAGCACAGGTAATTCGTGACAACGCGCAGCGCTAGGTTTGCCAACGCAACCTGGTTCACCGACTTGAATTCGAAAGCCGCTCGACATCCATCGCTTTCACGAGCACGTACTGCGGTTCCTCAACTGGCCAAGACAGGTATTCCCGTCGCACCAAGCTCTCAATCTTCGAGCGGTTCCTCTGGAACGCTGCAATCCGCCCAGTATTGTCGAGACCATCGGTGCCGAAGTGATCATCCAGCGCCTCACGGCTGATGGCGCGCTGAACGGGATCTTCTAATGCCGCACCAGCGAACGTAACAGTATCTCGACTGGAATCGTAGCGCGCAGTTGCGCCATCGAACGTCAAATCGATGCCTGGAAGAATTTCACGAGGGCGTCCCAGAATCCTTAGCAGTAGATCGCGAGCGTGTGCTGCCAAATGCAGATCTTTGTCACGCTTTGCGATGGCTGCCGGCCGGTTTAGGGACAGAATCAACTTGTGGACCGCGTAGTGCTCCGGCGCCGGAACGTGCACGTAAATGCCCGATGGGTGGAGCAGCACGGCCGGCACGGGGTCGCGAATCAAGAAGTCGAGGAAACGCAAGGGCTACGCATTTGTATTTAGCGATGTAAGCATCTGTGGCGCATCTGTTTCGGGCCCCTCATTTGGCGTGACGAAGTGGACACGAACTCCGCCCTTCGCTACGTAGCTGGTTGCGGAACCGTTGCCGGTAGAGTTCGGTATCTCACGAAATGTTTTGTCAGCGCCCTTCAGGACATGAATCATTGGCGGAGTTTCGTCGCCCGTCGCAGTCGTAACGCTCGCGAACTGTCGGATTACGAAATTACACGCAACGATTTCAGACGCGAAAAGTCGCGGTCGTGAGTGACCAGCGCGTCGGCGTTGATAGCAAGGGCGGTGGCGGCTTGCACCGCATCGGGCAATTTGAGACGCAGAGACGCACGCAGCCGCGCCGCACTCTCGGCGATATCGGTATTGAGGTCGACGACCTGCCAAGATTCCAGGATCGCGCGATAGCGGCGGGTTAGTGCCTCGTCGCTGGATTGAATCGGACCCGTCAGCACTTCGGCAAGACTAATTGTGGTGACGGCAAAACGTAGATCGCCCCTGCCGTGCGCCTCAAATAGCGGCTGGAAGCGCGGCCCGAACTCGGCGTTGTCCTCCAAGCAGTAGATAATCGGAGCCGTATCGAGCAGCAAAAGGGGTTGCTCAGGCAACCCCGATAGGTCTAACGGTTCCATTCGTCACGTAAGTTGCGCAGGGTTCGGCTGCTGTCTTCACCCCATAGGCCACGACCCGATCCCTTGACGGGTAGCAGCGGCCGTTGCCGACCGCCTCCGGTGAAATCGGTCATGGGTACAATGGCCGCGACTGGGCGGCCGTGCTTGGTGATAACCGTGGAGCGCCCATTCTCGGCCGCCGTCAGCAGGTCGGGGAGTTGGTTGCGAGCTTCTTCAGCCCCTTTGCGCGCGGGAGTGGTCATATGTCACGTTGACATGAACTGTACGGCACTGTACGGAATTAGTCAAGGAAGGTTTTAGCGCTTTGGGAAGGACACGATCGCGTGAGCGAAGCGGCTCCCAATCGGCATCGAAGGTGCTGGAGGCGGGGCCCGCTCGGCCGCGGCCTTCGCCAGAGCTGCACTTTCCAATTGCGATCCTTGCGTATGACCTGAATCGCAAACGGTTGCCTGTCGCCAACGGCGCTGCTGCGCCTTCGAGTGGAGCGTCAATTGGGCTACAAACACGCGAAGTACGTGATGAGAATCCAGGCGGTCCAGGACCTTAAACCTATTGGCGGCGGCAAGGGAGGTTTCTGGGAAGGTCGCGGATACGAATGGTATGCAGGTGTGTGAGACAGCCAGTTCAAATAAGCCAATATTTCGGTAGGCCTCTGACTCTTCACTTACTCATTTTCGCAGCGGCCTGCCTCACCTTTTCGACACTGGTCTCTCCCGTCGCCTTTCGCATGGTTTCGAGCTTCGTATCGGCGCGAAATTGCGTGATGGGCTTCGGCAGATTCTTGTTCAGCGTGTCGCCACGCTTTTGCTGGATTTCGCCCTTCTTCGGCGCCGCCTGGTCGCGATATCGACCGTCAAGTCCCGGCTCTTTCATGATCATTGCTCCATTTTCGACCAGTAAATGGTTTATTTGGCTAGTTTGCGTGGCCTCAACTCTGTTTGCTTACGAATGCTGCCGACATCCGCACCGTAGTGCTTGCGCAAAGTTCCGACTGCCGTGTCCTTCCGTTTTGCGCGGATTTCTCCATCCCGCGCGTCTGCGCGATCTCGGTGGCGGACATCTAAAGCTTTGCTCGCCCGTGTCGCCTTCACGAGAGTGTCAGATCTTGGCGAGATCTCTCCAAAGCCCCTGATCTTCACCGGTGGCGTCTCGTGGACGCCGGAATTGTACGATATCGCCATTTCGTCAATTGGCGTCCCTGGACGCCGCGGTTACACGTGATCGCCCGTTAATGCAACGGAACCCTTTGTCCTAGACACGATCTGGGCACGGAGCGATCAATGCAGCATTTTCCCGAAAGTCAGGCGGCATTGACCAAGATTCTCCCGGGTGAGGAAGATCGCTTCGGCAAATGAACCCGGATTTCGATATCGCTGCCGAGGGCTGTTAGAAAAGTCATCAGCCGCTCGACTGAAAACCCCTCGAGCTTGTAGTGCTTGAGCGCGGAAATTTTGGGCTGATTGATGGATAGCGCGGCGGCTGCGGCCGCCTGCGTTAGCCGGCGTGATTCCAGCAGCCGATTGATCGCAACAGCGAGCCGAACCTTCGTATCGAGCTCCGGGGCATCTGGAAGGCCGAGATCGGCAAAGACATTCCCGGAACTTGCCACGACTTTATTGACGCTTTTGGCTTGCTTGGCCATACCTCACCTCGTAATCCGCTTTTGCTACTTTTAGGCGGCGCTCAATCATTTCAACATCCGTCTTCGCAGTGCGCGTTCCAGTCGGTGATTTCTTCTGAAAACAGTGTAGAACGTATATTGCTTGCTCGAATCGCACCGCGTACCCCGCACGAAACGTGTCGGCCTGGAAATCGCTCACTACTTCAAAGACGCCAGGCCCGAGACCTTTCCAAGGCTTAGCATCTGGATGTTTGCCGCCATACTGCGCAACACTCAAAGCGGCGCCCACCTGACGAACCACGGGATCCGGCATTGCGAGCAAATCGCGTTTGCTTGAACCGATCCACCACAGCGGCTTCTCACCGGGAGCCAACTTTCGGCGCATGATGCCAATATCCTCGTTTTAGGATCATATCCTAATTCCAGGATAACTGCCAATTTCCGCAGTCGATCCCTTGTTGACCGCCGCGACCCGCGGCTATCGGCAAGCGAAGGCGGACGCGACCAATGGCGCACAATAATCTTCAATAAATAGCGATTTACTCAAAATAGACGATGAAGTTGAGGCAATTGAGGCCGTATTGAAGGCGCTGGAATCCCTCACACCCGACGCTCGAAGCAGCGTCGCTGGATACGTCCTCAAGAGACTTGGTATAGCTGTGTCTGTTGAGGCAGCCTTTTTGGGTGCGGTGACCTCCCAAACGCCGGTCGGTCCAACTCAGGCTGCCGCGCCTTCAACGCCTATTCACTTAGGAGACCTAAAGAAACAAAAAAACCCTAAGTGCGCCAGTGAAATGGCGGCGCTCGTTGCATTTTATTTGTCTGAACTCGCTCCGTCTGCGCAACGAAAAAAACTGTCACAGCCGCGGACATCAAAACGTTCTTCAAAATCGGCGGATATCCGTTACGGTTTAGCCCGGAATATCGCACACACCACTAATAACGAGTGCGGGAAAAATCAAGACGCCCTAGCCCACATCATTCATGAAGGATGAGATTTTGGTGTCCACCGCCCCATTCTCTTGGTGTTTGAGCGGGATGTCGATGCGCGGCACCGATTCTATTGCGCCCACAGGGTGTGGTGATCGATTTGTGCCGTCTGCGGTGCGCAACGGTGTGATTTTGACCACGGGAGTTCGCCGTGAGGCATTCACGAGCATTCGGGCCGAGCGAGCGGTAAGTCCGACAGCGCTATGCGGGCGCTGCGCCGAGGCTTCTGGCGATGATCTGCCAGTCGTTGCGATGGATGCAGGCAGCAGGCAGGTGCAGCACGATGCGCCGCACCGAGGACTCGACCCAGGCGCCGAGCTTCATCAGGTGTTCGCGCAGGGTGCTGACCTGGGCGCATCGATAAGCGGTGCGCGCGGCCCGCAGACGCAACTCTTGGTAGAGCACGTAAGCGGCAGCGGTCAGAAGTCCGCGCAACTGATTAGCCAGAAAGCGGGTGCAGCTGGTGCGGTCGATTTCCAAGCCGTGGTGCAACTCTTTGATCCGATTCTCAACGTTCGCGCGGTCGCAGTAAATTGCGGTGTACAGATGCCGGGGCGAGTGTTTGAGGTTGGTGACCACGAAGCGCGGGTTGTTTTTAGGCTCCCGACCGGGATGACGAACGACTTCGGCCTTGATAACGACGCGTCGGCGCTTCTCCCAGGTGCCGGCCGCATAGCGGCACTCGCTATACAGGTGAGCCGTCGCACCAGTTTCGCGCGACAGGCGCCGAGCGGTACCCATCAGGCGCGCCGCGCGGCGCTGCAATACTTGGTTATTCGCCATGGCGACCACGTACTCGACTCGCTCGCGCTCGAGGAAGGCAAAGATCTGGGGAGCCGCGAAGCCGCCGTCGAGCCGCACCCGCAGACGTGCTCGCGGGAAGGCGGCTCGCAGCTTAGGCAGCAGTCGGGCGAGCATCCCGATCGCGCCGACCGCGGCACCGGCATTGCCGGGCCGCAGCACGTAGGCGAACAGATACTGATCGGTTTCCTCATTGAAGGTCAGAAAACCCGCCATCGGCAAGTAGCACCACGTGTCGAAATGGCCGTTAAAGAAAGTCAGTTGCTGGGCACCATGCGTCGGATCGTCGGTGGGGTCCAGATCGATCGTGATCCGTTTGACTTTGCGCTTCAGACGCCGGCGGTGCCGCTCGATCACAGTGTCCGCGAGCGCGATCCCCATTCGGTACAGATCCGCCCGATCAAACGCGTTCTCGAAGCGCGACAGCGTGGGTTGCGAGGCCAAGTCCTCGCCAGTCACGGGGTCACGATCGCACAGCATCTTCTGGATGGGATCGGCCCCCAGTCGGCTCGCATCATTGGCATCCGGGTAGCCGCACGCAATCGCATACAGTCGTTGGCGAACCAGCTCACCGATTGCGTGGCGGATCTTGCCCGACTGGCGTCGGTCCTCGATCCCGCCAATCAACGCTTCGGTCAAACCCAGCCGCCGATCACACGCCTGCAGCAGGAGTGCCCCGCCATCGGAGCTGGCGTGCGGTTGGTCGAATTTAACGACCACCGGCCTGTCCGACAAATCCGAAAACAGAACACTCTGTCGTGTGATATCGTCATTCATGCAAAGGCCTTTTTTGTGACTGAAATCGCTCGTGGTACAGCGTTTCTATCACGATCAAGGCCTTTGTGTTTTGTTACTTCATGAATTATTCAGGCTAGGGCACAGATCGACGTACGGGCAAGAACCCCATGATCGTAGAGGAGGACTGCCTCGCCAAGTGCGATGGACCAGCCGCTCGCACGCACGCCGCTACGTCGCGGCAGAAGGGCACCATACGTATCGCAAGATGCGGAATTTGCGGCCAATGCGGGACGGCGGGATTATGAGCGCCAGTAAATTCACTTCGCGAATTCACCATTGATCTAGCGGGTCGCGATGAGCCGGCGTTGCGTGATTCCAGTAAGTACTGTGCCCTTCTAGGACACAATCTGGTCACAGTCTAGCAAACCCAGTTTGGAGATTTTTTCGTTAAGTTCTTGTTTTAATTGGTAGCGGGGGCGTGATTCGGAATTATAACCACCGGAATTTCCATGAGATTTTCTTTCACCACCGCTGCAAGCCGCTCCCGCCTAGGACCCGGGTGACAGGCTATAGCCTTTAATTTTTGGTTTATTGACAAGGTATAACTACTCATTTATAGTGCTACTGAATAGCCATAGCTACTCGGAAAACGCCATGCTACGTTCCTTGCCCTTACAGCAACTCGATAAGACGCTCAGCCCTTGGCGCTCTCTGCCACGCTCCCGGCCGAGCGGCGGCTGGCTTCGCGCGGTACGACAGGCATTGGGGATGACCACGCGCCAGCTGGCCAAAGCCGTGGGGGTCACCCAAGCCGCAGTCGTGGACGCCGAGCGGACCGAAGCCAAAGGCGATATCACCCTCACGACATTGCAACGATACGCCGCGGCGCTCGGTTGCGAATTGACCTATGCGCTGGTACCCAAACGTCCGCTTCAGGAAGTAGTGGACGAGCGGGCTGAGCGAATCGCGCGCGACGAAGTCTCGCGCGTGAAACATTCCATGGCACTGGAAGATCAGTCAACCGGTCGGGAGCACTTAGAGCGCGAAATTGCGGAGCTGCGTCGGAAGCTCATGGAAGGCAAACGTTCACGACTGTGGCAATGAGATTTGAGTATGCGCCCGGCGCCACGCCCATTGATCCGGACGAGGCGAAAGGGCTTATCCCCGCTCATCTCACATTGCAGCGTGAGCTCAACGAGTACGAGGAATCAAACATTCTCGAGGCGACCGCATGGTTGTTCGCGCGACGCCGCGGCGACCCACTGGATGAGCGCTTCATTCATGTCGTGCACGGCCGCATGTTCAATCAGACTTGGAAATGGGCGGGAAAGTCGCGCCGCACGGATAAGAATATAGGCGTGTCCTGGTTCGAAATTCCGGTGCGGCTGCGCCAAATGCTCGGCGACGTTCGCGCTCAGATTGAGCATCAAGCCTACTCGCCTGTAGAGATTGCTGCCCGCTACCATCATCGCCTCGTCGCCATTCATGTGTTCCCGAACGGCAACGGTCGACACGCCCGCCTTATGGCGGATTTGCTCCTCACTGAACTCGCAGGACAGCGGTTCGAATGGGGCCGCGGCTCGCTGGTAGCTGCAAACGAGCTGCGCGCGCGCTACATCGCTGCACTCCAGGCGGCAGATGCTGGCGACTGTCAGCCCCTTCTTGCATTTTTTGGATAACGCGTGACTTCCCTACGCAAACTCGCTGGATTGCCAAAACGGAAAAAGTTGTTGTAGATCCACGAGTTCGAATTGGTAGCGGGGGCATGATTCGGAATTCTAACGGAACGCGGCGACGCAAGATGTCGCTGTGCCACGAGATATTTTTCGACAAATGGCACAAAAACCAATATCGCCCAATCGATCAATTGTTGATATGACAGGCGAATGCGCCGAGCGGTACCTCCTTCACATTTCACCTTAAGAATCAGGTACCTGGTCTGTTGCGGCGGCTCCGTTCTGAGAAGTCCAGCGCGTATCCTACAGTTTACAGAGTGTCTCCTATGGTATACAGTGCTTCCACATTCGAGGTGAAGCGCACGGATGCCTTCGACGTGTGGCTCAAAGGACTGCGTGATTCCAAAGGCCGTACGAGAATTCAGGCGCGCATCGACCGGTTGGCTAACGGCAACCCTGGCGATGTGGGACCGATTGGCGAGGGCCTGAGCGAGATGCGAATCGATTTCGGCCCTGGTTACCGCGTGTACTACGCGCGGGCCGGCAAGGCGCTCTACCTGCTGCTGTGTGGCGGCGACAAGGGCAGCCAGGATGCGGACATCAAGAACGCCCACGCGATGTGGAAAGAATTGAATCCACCGGTTAAAAAGCCGGCCAAGAAGGAGTGCCCATGGCAGCCAAGAGCAAACGCCGAAAGATCAAGGTGGCGCCCTACGATTCGGCGGATTACCTGAAGACCGAAGCCGATATCAAGAACTACCTCGAGGCGGTATTCGAAGAGCCCATGGATCGGCAGATGCTGATTCACACCCTGGGTGTTGTCGCTCGAGCGCGCGGCATGATGAAGCTCTCGAAAGATACCGGCATCACCCGAGCGGGACTCTACAAAGCGCTCTCTCCAGACGGAAATCCGAGTTTCGAGACCGTGACGAAAATTGTCGGTGCATTCGGCATGCGGCTGAGCGCGCAGGCGGCCTGATGACCGGGCGAGCGCCCGGCCAGGCTGCAGGCCGTATTCCGCCAACATCGCAGCAGGAACTCGCGCAGGGTCGGGGCTATCGGCCTCGCGGGTCAAGCCTACCGCGCACGCGAGCAAACTGCCCAGCATAGGGTTCGCGTGAACCCCAGCATCAAGGCGGCGTCCATCGTGACCGAGTCGGCTTTCGTAAGCTCCGTGGCGTTCTTTCCGTGGGTGGCTCTCGCGGAGCCCATTTCGTTGGTGCGTATTCCGATGATGGTGACCGGCGTTTCCGATTTATCGTGACCGGTCTGGAGCGCTGGTGAAGTGCTCGGCGGCAATGATAACTCAGTCGGTCACGATGGTATCGGAGTCGGTACGGGTTCTTCGGCGGCTTGCCGGGACGGCGTAGCGACTCCCCCTTGAGGGTCAGGCGATGGGCGTGATGCAGAGCCGGTCGAGGATGGCGTCCGCGATCGTGGCGTCACCGATCCAGCCATGCCAGTGTTCGATCGGTAACTGCGCGGTGATGATGGTGGCGTGCCGTTCGGCGCGATCGTCCATGATTTCCAGCAGATCTTCTCGGCCGTAAGGTTCCAGCGGCTGCAGTGCCGTTGGGGCGCAAGTCGAAGCTATCGCGGTAGGGACGCTCATTGCTGAGCGCCCCCCGCACAGATCCCGGCGGGCGCGATTCGCGCACCGGGCTCCCACCTCGGGTGTTTGACGGCAAAGCGGACGTTAGGCCAGGGATGAAGGACGCGCGGGAGGGGCAGGTAAGCAAGTCTGTTTTGCAATCTGATTGCGCTCAGATGATGAGCATTTGCCTCTAAACCTCGGGCGGCTTAGTTCCCTACTAGGGTTGCGATCGGCCGCGAGAGCTTGTAGACTCTATACACACACAATGTGTATAAGACTCGCTTATGAAGCAGGTGCGAAAATCCAGTGCTGAACGCACGAACATCGTGCTCGACTCAAAACTCATCGACCGGGTCAAGCGGCTTGCAAATGTGAAAACGACCCGTGATGCCGTGCATGTGGCACTCGAGCATTACGTGCGTAGTCGCGACTACGCAGGAGTTCTTGCACTTCGCGGCACGGGCGGCGTATCGGAAGGATACGATCCCAAAGCGATAAGCCCGCCTCGGTGAAGATTCATGCTGGTCGACTCTTCAGTGTGGATAGCCTACTTGCGGGGTGACGATCTGCGCGAAGTTACGCTGCTTACCGAAGCCCTCGAGAACGGACATCCCGTGTGGCTGACCGCTACGATCCTGCAGGAAGTTTTACAGGGCGCGGATTCCCCAGACCGCTTTGCTCGCTGGGATCGAGTCCTCGGTGAGTTGCCGTTGGTCAACTCGCCCGATACTCGCACAGCCGCGCGCAGCGCGGCGCATTTATACGCGCGATGTCGGTGGGCAGGCGTAACTCCGCGGTCAGCGAATGACTGTTTGATAGCGGCGCACGCGATTTTTGCGCACATGCCGCTTCTGCATCGTGATCGCGATTTTGATTTGATTGCGGGCATCGAGCCAAAACTGAGACTCGTCGCAGTGAGGCAACCATGACCAAGAAGGGTGCCGCGGCACGCCGCCAACGACTCGCAGGTTCAAATCAACACAAGGCTTTTTTATCTGCTCCAACTACTTGTTCTTAAAGTAGTTTTTGTGAGATTGGTAGCGGGGGTAGGATTTGAACCTACGACCTTCGGGTTATGAGCCCGACGAGCTGCCAGACTGCTCCACCCCGCACCAGGGAGCCGCCCATTGTACCGGGACAGACAGCCAAAGCAAGCTGGCAAATCCGGCGCACCCCCTTACTTTTTGTCGATATCCATCATCTTGCGGAACGCGGGCCGATCGATGACGCGTGCCGCATAGGACTGCATCACCGGCGTGTCCTTGAACATCTTCGCCATCAACATGAAATGCACGCCCCCGCCCAGCATGATGTCGAGCGCCGAGAATTCGTCGCCGAGAAAAAATTTGCGCGACGCGAGATGCTTGTTGAGCACCTCTTCCACCTCGTCCGCGGGTGCCCAGCCCATGGCGCCAAAAACGTGCTTGATGTCGAAGCGTCGCGAGATGAGCGCGGGTTCCATCACACCGGGCCGATAGGCCAACCAGGACAGGTACTCTCCGCGCTTCGGTTCCCCCACCGCGGGGCCCAGCTTCTTCCTGCGGTATTTGTCGGTCAGATACAGCGCAATGGCGCTGCCCTCGAACACGAAATCGTCGCCATCGACCAGAGCGGGAACCTTGCTGTGAGGATGCGGATTGGCAGGATCGCGCGAGCCGCTGCCATCCATGCGCCGAAAATCCACGATCTTGGTCTGATAGGGCACCTCGAGTTCTTCGAGCAACCACACGATGCTTCCGGATCGCGTCTGCGGCGAGTGATACAGCGTGATCATTGTCCCCTCCCCTGGTGAGTCTGGATCTTAGACTAGTTCTGCCGTGCGAAATTGACCGGCCCCGCGTGTGACCCAACCCCGGCATGTGATATGCGTTGGCTCGATCAATCGCCTACTGCAGGGCCTTCTGACAGATCTGCAGCAGCGTTCCGGGAATCACTCCGAGCGCAAACACCAGCAGCGCATTGGCGCTGAGAACGGTGCGCATCAACAGCGATCCGCCGATGCTCGAGGTCTCGGTGGGTTCATCGAAATACATGAGCTTGACGATGCGCAAATAGAAATAGGCGCCCACTACCGAGAATAGAACCGCCACCACCGCGAGCCAAACCATGTGCACGCCAAGAACGGCCTGGATGACGCCGAGCTTTGCCCAAAAGCCGATGAACGGCGGTACGCCGGCGAGGCTGAACATCAAGATCGCCATCATGCCCGCGAACCACGGACTGCGCGCATTCAGGCCCTTGAAGTCCGTGATCTTGTCGGCTTCGAATCCCTGCTTCGCCAACAGCAAGATCATGCCGAACGCGCCGGCAGCCACCAGGATGTAGCTGAGCATATAGAACATCGAGGCCTGATAGCCTTGCGCCGTGCCCGAAAGAATCCCCAGCAGCACATAGCCCACATGCGAAATCGTCGAGTACGCCAGCATGCGCTTCAGGTTGGTCTGCGCGAGGGCGACGATGTTGCCGATGGTCATCGACAAAACCGCGAGCACCACCAACATCTGGCTCCAGTCCGGTTGCGAGGCGCCCAGCGCCTCGGGCAACAGGCGCATCGCCAGCGCAAATGCGGCGAGCTTCGAGGCAGTGCCGATGAACACCGTCACGCAGGTGGGAGACCCTTCGTATACGTCGGGTATCCACATGTGAAAAGGCACCGCGCCGAATTTAAAGCCGACGCCGACAATCAAGAAGGCAATGCCGAACAACAAACCAATGTTGCCGCCGATGCCGCTGTCGCGCACGGCCGCCGCGATCTCGGCGAGCTCCAAGCTGCCCGTGACTCCATAAACAATGGACATGCCGTACAGCAAGGTCCCCGATGCCATGGAACCCAGGACGAAGTACTTGATGGCGGACTCCGCCGCGATGCCGGAGTCGCGGTCGAACGCCACCATGGCGTACAAGCACAGCGACATAAGCTCCAATCCCAAGTACAGGGTGATGAGGCTCGCGGCCGAGATCAGCACCATGCCGCCTACGGTTGCAAAAAGCCCAAGCACGAAGTACTCGCCCTTCAGGATCAAGCGGCGTTGCAGGTAATCGGTGGAATACACGAACACGGCGGCCACTATCAGGATCATGGCGATCTTCAGGACTTGCGCCATCCGGTCCAGTTCGAAGAGGCCGCCGAGCGCGAGAACCTTGGCGGGCAGCGGCTGGGCCGCGACCAGTACCGCGGTAACGATCAAACTCACGATGGCCAGCCACCCGGTCCAGCGCCGTTGCGCATCATTCAACAGCAGGTCCAGCATCAGGATGGCGCAGGCGGCCAGCGACAGGAAAATTTCCGGCCATGCATAGATCAAGCCGGAATTGAAGGAGCCAGGATTGAATGCGCCTGCGATCATACGTACCTTACGGTGCAACCTTCGAGATGAGCAGCTGCTCGGCCAGGTGCTGCGTCGTCGCGCGCATCACATCGAGAAGCGGCGCCGGCCACAGACCGACAACCAGCACCGCAACGGCAAGCGCCCCCAACACCAGAAACTCGCGGCCGTTGAGATCCTTGAGCGCCGCCACTTTCTCGTTGGCGATGTCCCCGAAGATCACGCGCTTCACCAACCAGAGCGTGTAAGCCGCGCCGAGAATCAGGGTGAGGGCCGCGAAAAACGCATACCAGACGTTGGCCTTGAACGCCGCCAAAATGACTAGAAACTCGCCCACGAACCCCGAGGTGCCCGGCAGGCCGGAGTTGGCGAGCGCGAACAACACCATGAAGGCGGCAAATTTCGGCATGGTGTTGACGACGCCGCCATAGCTTGCGATCTCGCGGCTATGAACGCGGTCGTACATCACGCCCACGCACAGGAACATCGCTCCGGACACCAAACCGTGCGAGAGCATTTGCACCACGGCGCCGTCCAACCCCAGCTCGATGCCGCTGGTTTTGCCGGTGTGCGCGACGATTTGAAAGGCAATGAACATGCCCAACGTGACGAAGCCCATGTGCGCGATCGATGAATATGCGATCAGCTTCTTCATGTCGCGCTGCGCCAGGGCCACGAAGCCTATGTACACCACGGCGATCAGCGACAGGGCAATGATCAGCCAATCCAATTCCCGGCTGGCATCGGGAGCGATCGGCAGCGAGAAGCGCAGGAAGCCGTACCCGCCCATTTTCAACATGATCGCGGCCAGTACCACCGAACCGCCGGTCGGGGCCTCGACGTGCGCATCGGGCAACCAGGTGTGCACCGGAAACATCGGCACTTTCACCGCGAAAGCCGCAAAGAAGGCGAGAAAAATGAAAACCTGTTCTCGCAACGAGAGCGGCATGTGCTGAAACACCGCCAGCTCATAACTGCCCGACTTCAAGTAAAGGTAAATGAGCGCAACCAACATCAGCAGCGAGCCGATGAAGGTGTAGAGAAAGAACTTGATGGTCGCATAAACGCGGCGCGGGCCGCCCCAGACGCCGATGATGATGAACATCGGCAGCAGCATCGCTTCCCAGAACACGTAGAACAGCACGCCGTCGAGCGCCGCGAACACCCCGATCATCAAGCCTTCGAGGATCAGGAACGATGCCATGTACTGTGCCACGCGCTTCTCGACGTTCTGCCAGCTGGCAATCACGATCAGCACCGTGGTGAAGGTGGTCAGCAGGATCAGCGGCATCGAAATGCCGTCGACGCCGATGTAGAACTGAGAATGGATGGTCGAGATCCACGGCGAGCGCTCCACGAACTGCATTTCTGCCGTGCCGGTCTTGAACCAGCTCCATAGCGGAATGCTCAAGAGCAGCTCGAGCGCGCTCACGGCCAGCGATACCCATCGCGCCAGGCTCGCCCTGGGACCAAGACCTAGGACCACGAAGCCGCCGGCAATGGGCAGCCAGATCAGCCATGACAGCAAATGCGTGCTCAAGCTCATCGCCAGATCAGCCACAAAAGCAGCGCAGCCAATCCCAAAATCATGGCGAAGGCGTAGTGATACAGGTAGCCCGACTGCGCGTAGCGCATGACCGACCCCAACCAGCCGACGGTACGCGCGCTGCCGTTGACCAGTCCGTCATCGATGACCAGCTGATCGCCGACGCGCCACAGGCCCCCGCCCAGCAAGCGGGCCCCGGCCATGATGACGTGTTCATTGAACCAGTCGAAGCCGAATTTATCGATCAATATGGTGTACAGCCATTTGAACTTCGCCTCCGCCGCGTCCGCCAGCGCCGGCCGCCACAAAAAGAATATGTAGGCCGTCAAGACGCCCAAGCCGGCCAGCCACACGGGCGGCGCCAGGAACGCCGACAGCACGAAGGATGCGGGACCGTGGAATTCTTCGCCGACGCGCTCCAATACATTGTTGGCGGGAGCCACGAAAATGGATCCCTCGAAGAACTTGCCGAACAGCATCGGCCCGACGGTGAACCAGCCGATGATGGCGGAGGGTATCGCGAGCAGAATCAGCGGCACGGTTACCACCCAGGGACTCTCATGCAAATGCTCCTGCGTGTGATGATCCATCCGCTCCTTGCCGAGGAAGGTCATGATGAACATGCGGAAGGTATACAGCCCGGTGACGAACACCCCCGCGACCACGCAGAAGTAGGCATAGCCCGAGCCCACGCGATGCGATGCGCCGACCGCTTCGATGAGCGAATCCTTGGAGAAGAAACCTGCGGTACCGGGAAATCCTATCAGTGCCAGGCAGCCGATGAGACAGGTCCAGTAAGTAATCGGCATGTACTTGCGCAGCCCGCCCATTTTGCGCATGTCCTGCTCATGATGCATGGCGATGATCACCGAGCCGGCCGCGAGGAACAGCAGCGCCTTGAAGAAGGCATGCGTCATGAGGTGAAAAATGCCGGCGCTGTAGGCCGAGACGCCCAGCGCCACCGTCATGTACCCGAGCTGAGACAGCGTCGAGTACGCCACCACGCGTTTGATGTCATTGCTGACGATGCCGATGAGGCCCATGAAGAACGCGGTGGTTGCGCCGATGATCAGCACGAAGGACAACGCGGTCTCCGACAATTCGAACAGCGGCGACATGCGCGCCACCATGAAAATGCCCGCGGTCACCATGGTAGCCGCGTGGATCAGCGCTGAAATCGGCGTGGGGCCTTCCATCGAATCGGGCAGCCAAATATGCAGGGGCACCTGCGCCGACTTGCCCATCGCGCCCACAAACAGGCAAATGCAGGTAAAGGTGATCGCCGACCAGCTTACCGAGTTCGTGATATGAACTTGCGCGGCGGCGATTTGGCCGGCATGGCTGAACACCGTGGCGTAATCCAGGGATCCGGTGTAGCGCAGCACGGCGGCGATGCCGAGCACGAAACCGAAGTCCCCCACGCGATTGACCAGAAAGGCCTTCAGGCTGGCAAAGATCGCCGTGGGCCTTTTGTACCAAAATCCGATCAACAAGTACGAGACCACGCCCACCGCTTCCCAGCCGAAAAATAACTGCAGGAAATTATTCGCCATCACCAGCATCAGCATGGAAAAGGTGAACAGCGAGATGTAGCTGAAGAAGCGTTGATAGCCGTCGTCGTCCGCCATGTAGCCGATTGTGTAGATGTGCACCATCAAGGAGACGAAGCTCACGACCGCCATCATCATCGCCGAGAGATGATCGATCAAAAATCCCACATTGAGCTGCAGGCCATCGCTCAGCAGCCAGGTGTAGACCGTGCCGTTGAACGTGGGCATGCCCGCAAAGACTTGCTGGTAAAGCACGTAGAAGGACAGCGCACAGGAGATGGCGACGCCGAGAATGGTGACGCTCTGCGCCCCGACCCGGCCGACGGTCTTGCCGAACAGGCCCGCGATGAGACAGGCGATCAGCGGCGCCAACACGATGGTGAGATAGATTGACTGCATTGCTCTTCTTTAGCCCTGAAGCGTATCCAGATCCTCGACCTCGATGCTGCTGCGTTCGCGGAACAGCACCACCAAGATTGCCAGGCCGATCGCGGCCTCGGCCGCGGCGACCGTCAGAATGAAAAATACGAAAATCTGCCCGGCGATATCGCCGCGGAAGCGCGAAAACGCGACGAAGTTGAAATTCACCGCGAGCAGCATGAGTTCAATGCACATCAGCAGGACGATGATGTTCTTGCGGTTCAAGAACACGCCGGCGACGGCGATGGCAAACAAGATGCCCGACAGCGCCAGCACGTAAGTGAGGGAAATCATGATTTCTTCTCGGAAGCCATTTTCACGACTCGAATCCGGTCCTTGGCGCGCACCGCAACTTGCTTGGCGATGTCTTGCGGCTTGCCGCCCTTGCGTTGCCGCAAGGTCAGCACAATGGCCGCGATGCTCGCCACCAGCAGGATCAGCGCGGCGATCTGCGCAGGATAGGCATAGCGCGTGAATAGCTGCACGCCGAGATCGCGTGTATTCGAATAATCCGCCGCTATTGCCGGCGCGGTTTTCAAGGCCGCGCCGCCCAAATGCCTGACCACGATGACGTTGATCATCGCGAACACCACGAAGCCCGCCACCGCCACGGTCAAAGGCCAGTAGCCGACGAACTCCCTGCGCAGCTGCTCCAGATTGACATCGAGCATCATGACCACGAACAGGAACAGCACCATCACGGCGCCCACATATACCAGCACCAGAACGATGCCCAAAAACTCCGCGTCGAGCAGCACCCAGATCACGGCGCTGTTGAAGAAGCACAGCACCAAGAGCAGCGCCGAATACACCGGGTTTCGCGACAAAATCACGCCCAATGCCGCGCCGACCAGCACGGCGGCGAAGATGAAGAACAGGACCGTCGGGAACATCAGCGATACCGCGCATCGGCGGCGCGATCCGCCGCAATCATGGCTTCGTAGCGCTCGCCGATCCCGAGCAGCTTGTCCTTGCTCATGATGTTCTCGCCGCGCTTCTCCATGTGGTACTCGTGTATCCGCGTCTCGACGATGGCATCGACCGGACAGGCCTCCTCGCAAAAGCCGCAGTAAATGCACTTGAATAAATCGATGTCATAGCGGGTGGTGCGGCGCGTGCCGTCGCTCGCCACGTCGGACTCGATCGTGATCGCGAGCGCCGGACACACCGCCTCGCACAGCTTGCAGGCGATGCAGCGTTCTTCGCCGTTCGGATAGCGCCGCAGCGCGTGCAAACCGCGGAAGCGGCTGCTTTGCGGCGCTTTTTCTTCCGGGTAATTCAGGGTGATCTTGGTCGCGAACATGCTTTTCAGCGTGACCCAGAGGCCCTGCAACAGCTCCCACAGCAAAAACGTTTTGATGAAACTGCGAAGACCGTGCATTACGGAAACCCCTTCCACGGGCCCACGTGGGCGTAGACCATTGCCATTTCAACCAACAACCAGATCAGTGTGACCGGTATGAGCGCCTTCCAGCCCAAGCGCATGATCTGGTCGTAGCGGTAACGAGGGAAGGTCGCGCGCAACCACAGGAAAGTGAACATGAAGAAGGCGGTTTTCAGCGCGAGCCAGAAAAAGCTCCCTTGGGCGAGCCACGAGTCCGCCGGCAGCCACCCGTCGAGCGGCGACAGCCATCCGCCGAAGAAAAAGATCGATGTCAAAGTGGAAATCAAAATCATGTTGACGTATTCGGCGACAAAAAACAGCGCAAACGCCATGCCCGAGTAGTCGACGTGGAAGCCGGCAACAATTTCCGATTCGCCTTCGGCCACGTCGAACGGTGCGCGGTTGGTCTCGGCGACGCCCGAGATGAAATACACGATGAACAGCGGAAACAGCCAGGTCCAGTTCCAGCCGAACATCCCCGACTTGCCTCTGGATGATCTCGCCGATGTTGAGGCTGCCCGAGGCCATGAGCACGCCCACCATGGCGAAACCCATGGCGATTTCGTAAGCGACGATCTGCGCCGCCGAGCGCATCGCGCCCAGGAAGGCATACTTGGAGTTCGCCGCCCAACCCGCCAAAATAATGCCGTACACCCCCATCGAGGTGAGCGCCAACAAATACAAGAGGCCGGCATCGATATTCGCGAAGGCGTGCTCGGGACGTAAGGGGATCACCGCCCACAGCGAGAGCGCGGGAACCAGCGCCAGGAAGGGCGCGACGCGGAACAAAAATCCATTCGCGTCCGCCGGGATTATGATTTCCTTGAAAACCAGCTTCATCACGTCCGCGAAGGGTTGGGCGAGACCCCATGGGCCGACGCGATTCGGCCCACGGCGCACCTGCATATAGCCGATCACCTTGCGCTCAGCGTAGGTGTACATCGCCATGGTCAAAATGATCGCGATCATCACCATCAAAGTCTGCACCGCGAGCAGCAACGGCGTCGTCCAGTACGGCGTGATGTAGCCGGAAATCCAATCGCGTAGCGGCGTCCAATCCCACATGACTACAGCACGGCGCGGGTCAGGCGCCCGTCCTTGGTTTTTTGCAGCGGTTCGGAGCCGCGTACCAGCAGATCGGTTTGGTAGGGCGGGATTTCCACCCAGGAACCCTTCGGAATCTCGCCGTTGGGAATTGCCCCGCCCGCTGCGGCGAGCGCCGGCTCGAGCCGCGCGCCGCACTGGGTTTTCAAGGCTTCGCGAATCTCATCCGAACTGTCGTAGTCGATTCCATGCAGGTTCAAAAGGTTCGCGAGCACGCGCAGCACCTTCCATCCGGGCCGGGACTCGCCCGGCAACTTCGCGGCGCCGGCCCAGCTCTGCCAGCGCCCTTCCGCATTCACGTACGTGCCGGACGTTTCGGCGAAAGTGCCGATAGGCAGCACCACATGCACCACATTGCGCAAGGATTCCGGCAAATGCGAGGTCACGGCAACCACCAGGTCCGCCGACGCCAGCGCCCAGGGATCCACGGCTAAATCGTTGGCCGGGTCGATGGCGCCCAACAGCACATAGGCCTTGAGCGGCGAATCCAGCATCTGTCGCGCCGCCAAGCCCGCTGAGCCGACGGGCGCACTCCCGGCTTGCCGATGCGGCACGGCGCCGGCCAGGTACGCGCCGGCGGCATTGGGCCCTTCGGTAATGTATCCAACGCTGGCTCCGCAGAGATCCGCCAGCGCGGCGCTCAAGGCCTTCAATTGCGAGTACGCCGGATGGCGCTGAGCCAGCGTTCCCAAAATCACGGCGCGTCGCGACCCATGGGACAGGGCGGCAATCAGCGATTTGTGAGCGTCCGCCACGGTCGCAGGTCCCACGCCCGCCGGCACAGGCTTGTTCGCCGCACCGGCTGCGGCATGAACCAAGGCATTGAGCTGCGCAACCAGATCGGGCTCGGCCATATAGCCCGCGACCGGGAACATGTACTCGAAACGGCGCGGATTCAAGAAAGCCACGCGCGCGCCGCCTTTGACCGCCGCTTTGCGAATGCGATGCGCCAGCATCGGCACTTCATGACGCAGGTCCGAGCCCACGATGAGAACGCCTTCGAGGCTCTCGACCTGCGCGAACTTCAGTCCCAGGTGAGGGTAAGCCGGCTCATTCTCTTGGGCGCGGAAATCCAGCTGCCGCAAGCGATGATCGATATTGCCGCACTGCAAGCCGCGCGCAATTTGCGCGAACAGGTATAGCTCCTCGACCGTGGCCAGCGGCGAAGCCAGGTATCCGGTGGCGGCATGGCTCACGGCGGCGGCGCGTTGCAGGCCTTCCGCGGCGGCATTCAGCGCCACCTCCCAATCCACGGCCTGCAGGGTGCCGTCGATGCGCAGCATGGGTTGAGACACCCGGTCGGCGGAATACATGCCCTCGAAGCCGAACCGATCGCGATCGGCGATCCAGGTTTCGTTGATCTCCTCATTCTCGCGCGGCACCATGCGCATCAGCTTGCCGCGCAGCACATGCGCGTACAGATTGGTGCCGAAGGCATCGTGCGGCGACACCAGCGCGGACTGCGTCATCTCCCAGGCACGCGCGTGATAGCGGAAGGGTTTGTTGTTGAGCGCGCCCACCGGACATAAATCAATGATGTTCGCCGACAACTCGTGATCGACGCTGTGCTCGATGTAGGTGCCGATTTCCATATTCTCGCCGCGCCCCGTCGCACCCATCTGCGGATAGCCCTGGATTTCGGCGCCGAAGCGCACGCAGCGCGTGCATTGAATGCAGCGGGTCATGTCGGTGGAGACCAAGGGACCCAGGTTCTTGTCCTTGACGACGCGCTTGCCTTCGTTGAAACGCGAGATATCGCGTCCGAATCCCAAGGCCAGATCCTGCAGCTCGCACTCGCCGCCCTGATCGCAGATCGGGCAATCGAGCGGATGGTTGATGAGCAAGAATTCCATGGTGGCACGCTGCGCCGCCACGGCTTTGGGCGAGCGGGTGAACACCTTCATGCCTTCGGTCACCGGCGTCGCACAGGCCGGCAGCGGCTTGGGCGCCTTCTCCACCTCGACCAGGCACATGCGGCAATTCGCCGCTACGGTCAATTTTTCGTGATAGCAAAATCGGGGAATGTAGATATCCGCAGGGTCGGTGACCTGCATGATCATCTGGCCCTTGCGGGCCTTCAGCGCGACGCCGTTGACTTCGATATTGACCGTATCGTCTGCCATGGCTTCAGGCCGCGGCGGCCGGACGGCCGTCCAAATGCGTGGGGCTCTGCATCAGCGAGCGGCCCCGATGCTCGATCATGTATTGAAATTCGGGCCGGAAATGCTTCAGGAAGCTTTGCACCGGCCAAGCCGCCGCATCGCCCAGGGCGCAGATGGTGTGCCCTTCGATATTGTTCGCCACGTTCAGCAGCAAGCCCATATCCTCGCTTCTGCCCTCCCCGGCGATGATGCGTTTCAGCATGCGATCCAGCCACCCGGTGCCTTCACGGCAGGGTGTGCATTGACCGCAGGACTCCGACATATAGAAGCGTGCCAGTCGTTCGAGCGCCCGCACCATGCAGGTGGTTTCATCCATGACGATGACGGCGCCGGTGCCGAAGGAGGAGCCGGCCTTCTTCAGCGAGTCGTAGTCCATGTTGGTATTCCAGATGATCTCAGCGGGCAAAACCATGCAGGAAGAGCCGCCCGGAATGACGGCTTTGAGCTTGCGGCCCTTCCACACGCCGCCCACCAGGTCCATCAGATCCTTGAAGGGGATCCCCATGGGCAACTCGAAATTGCCCGGCCGTTCAACGTGCCCCGAGACCGAAAAAATCACCGTACCGCCGGAATTCACCGGTCCCAATCCGGCAAACCATGCCGCGCCCCGGCGCATGATGGTGGGAATGGAGGCAAAGCTCTGGGTATTGTTGATGGTGGTCGGTTTGCCGAACAAACCAAAATTCGCAGGGAACGGCGGCTTGAAACGCGGCTTGCCGGGCTTGCCCTCGAGGGACTCGAGCAGCGCAGTCTCTTCGCCGCAGATGTAGGCGCCGGCGCCGATGAACGTGTGCAGGTCAAAATCCACGCCGGAGCCCAAGATATTCCTGCCCAGCAGACCCGCGGCATAGGCTTCCGCCAAGGCGGCCTCGAAACGCGGGATGGGCTCGGCCAAAAACTCGCCGCGGATGTAGTTGTAGCCCACGGTGGCGGTCATCGCGTAACCGCCGATGGCCATGCCTTCGATGATCGAATGCGGATTGAAGCGCAGGATCTCGCGATCGTGAGCAGTGCCGGGCTCGGATTCGTCGGAATTGCATACCACGTATTTTTGCACCGGGGAGCTGCGCGGCATGAAACTCCACTTCACACCGGTGGGAAACGCCGCGCCGCCGCGCCCGCGCAGTCCCGAGGCCTTCACTTCATCGATGATTTTCTCGCGCGGCGTCTGCTCGCGCAGGATTTTCTCCCACGCTTGGTAGCCGCCGAATTTCCGGTAAACCTCGAGCGTCCACGAGCGCTCGTATTTCAGCGCTTCGAATAACACCAGATTCTGCTCGTAGGGCATCAGCGGCTCTCTTGCTCTTAGGTCAATTCGTCCAAGATCTTGTCGACGCTCAGCGGCGTGAGGTTTTCATGATAGACATGATCGACCATCATCATCGGCGCCCCGCAGCACGCGGCCAGGCACTCCTCTTCGCGCTTTAGGTAAATGCGGCCGTCCGGCGTGCTGTCGCCGGTCTTGATGCCGAGTTTCTTCTCGACGTGATCGACGATCTCCTGCGAGCCGCGCAGCATGCAGGAAATATTGGTGCATACCGAAATGTGATGCCGCCCCACCGGCTTGGTCTCGAACATGGAATAAAAGGAAGCGACCTCGTACACCAGGATATTCGGCAACTCCAAGTATTCGGCGACCGCATCCATCAGGTCCGTGGTGAGATATCCGTGGTTCTCGTGTTGCACGGCATGCAAGGCCGAAATTACCGCGGAACGCTTGCGATCGGGCGGAAACTTGGCCACCCAGTGATCGATCTCTTCGCGCACGTGTTCCGACAGTCTCGCGCTCATCGGTCGATCTCGCCGAATACAATATCCTGGGTGCCGATGACGGCGACCACATCCGCCAGCATGTGGCCGCGCACCATCTCATCGAGCGAGGCCAGGTGCGCGAAACCGGGCGGCCTCACTTTGAGCCGATAGGGTTTGTTCGCGCCGTCCGAAACCAGGTACACGCCGAGTTCGCCCTTGGGGGCCTCGACCGCGGCATAGACCTCGCCCGCCGGCACGCAGTAGCCTTCGGTCATCAATTTGAAGTGGTGGATCAAAGATTCCATGTCGCCCTTCATTTCCTCGCGCCGCGGCGGCCGCACTTTGCGATCATCGATCATGACGGGCCCGGGATTGGCCTTGAGCCAGGCGACGCATTGCTCGATGATGCGGTTCGATTGACGCAATTCCTCGACCCTGACCAGGTAGCGATCGTAGCAATCGCCGTTGCGGCCGACGGGAATGTCGAAATCCATCTGATCGTAAACGTCGTAGGGCTGCTTTTTGCGCAGATCCCATTCGACCCCCGAGCCGCGCAGCATCGGTCCCGAGAACCCCAACTGCATGGCGCGCTCCGGACTCACCACGCCGATATTGACGGTGCGCTGTTTCCAAATGCGATTGTCGGTCAACAGCGTTTCGTATTGATCGACGTTGGCGGGAAATCGCTTGGTGAAATCCGCGATGAAATCGAGCAGTCCGCCGGCGCGGCGGGCATTCAGGCGGTCCACTTCCTTTTTGCTGCGCCACTGCGAATACGGGTACTGCGGCATCGATTCAGGCAGGTCGCGGTACACGCCGCCGGGACGATAATAGGTCGCATGCATGCGGGTGCCGGAGACCGCCTCGTAGCAATCCATGAGGTCTTCGCGTTCGCGGAAGCAATACAGAAATACCGTCATGGCGCCGATGTCGATGGCGTGCGCGCCGAGCCACATCAAGTGATTCAAGATGCGCGTGATCTCATCGAACATCACGCGGATGTACTGCGCGCGCAGCGGCGGCTCGAGACCCAGAAGCTTCTCGATCGCCATGACGTAGGCGTGCTCGTTGCACATCATGGAAACGTAATCCAGCCGGTCCATGTAGCCGATCGACTGATTGAAGGGTTTGCTCTCCGCCAGCTTTTCGGTCGCACGGTGCAACAGGCCCACGTGCGGATCGGCCTTTTGAATCACCTCGCCGTCCAATTCCAACACCAGGCGCAGCACCCCGTGCGCAGCCGGATGCTGCGGTCCGAAATTCATGGTGTAGTTGCGAATCTCAGCCATCGGATTTGGCAAGGCTGGTCGTATGCACGGGCGCGTTGGTGAGCGCGGGATCGTAGCGGTTGTCGTGGCGGATCACCTTGGGCACGAGCACCCGTGGATCGATGGTGACCGGTTGATAGACCACGCGGCCTTTTTCGGGGTCGTAGCGCACTTCGACGTTGCCCGAAAGCGGGAAATCCTTGCGGAACGGATGACCAATGAAGCCATAGTCCGTGAGCAAGCGGCGCAGGTCCGGATGACCCTTGAACAGAATGCCGAACAGGTCGAACGCCTCGCGTTCAAACCAATTCGCCGCCGCCCAAATACCGGTCACCGAGTCGACCATGGGAGCGGCATCGTCGCTGCAAAATACCCGCAATCGCAGCCGTTGGTTCGAGGAAATCGAGAGCAGGTGATAGACCACTGCAAAGCGGCGTCCCGGCGCCAGTTCAGCCACGCGCTGTCCGCCGCGCGCCACACCGCGGCTGAAACCGGAGGATGTCGCGGTTTCGGTATTCCATTCATCGCGGCCGTAGAATAGGTAATCCACGCCGCAGACGTCCATGCACATTTCAAATTTGAGCTGCGGCGCATCGCGCAGGATTTCCGCTGCCGCCAAAAGTTCGTTCGCCGCAACCTCATAGGTCAACTCGCCGGCGTGATTGGCGACCGGCGTAAGCTTGCCGGGCAATGCGGCGGTGATCGCTTGGGCCAGAGCTTCGAGGCGGGTCGGTGTCGCAACCGCCGCCGTGATGCCCGGGGCCGCGCTCATCGGATGATCGCCTTGTTGCGGCGAATTTTGTTCTGCAGCTGGATGATGCCGTAAAGCAGTGCTTCCGCTGTCGGCGGGCATCCGGGCACGTAGACATCCACCGGAACGATGCGGTCGCAGCCGCGCACCACCGCATAGGAATAATGATAATAGCCGCCGCCGTTGGCGCAGGACCCCATGGAGATCACCCAACGCGGCTCGGTCATCTGGTCGTAGACTTTGCGCAGCGCCGGCGCCATCTTGTTCACCAACGTGCCGGCCACGATCATGACGTCGGACTGACGCGGGCTCGGCCTGAAAATGATGCCGAAGCGGTCTTGGTCGTAGCGAGCCGCGCCGGCGTGCATCATTTCTACCGCGCAGCAGGCCAAACCGAAGGTCATCGGCCAGAGCGAACCTGTGCGAGCCCAATTGATGAGTTTATCGACGGTGGTCACTTCGAAGCCGCGCGCGGTGTTGTCGGCTTCTAATCCCATTCCAAGGCTCCCTTCTTGTAGTCGTAGGCCAGAGCCACCACCAGAATCAAGGCGAAGACCAACATGGCCAATAGGCCAAAGGTTCCGGTGATCTTGAGCGAGACCGCCCAGGGGAAGAAAAACGCGATCTCCAGGTCGAACACGATGAAAATGATGGCCACGAGGTAGTAGCGAACGTCGAAACGCATGCGCGAGTCTTCGAAAGCCTCGAAGCCGCACTCATAAGGAGAGAGCTTTTCAGCATCCGGCCGCCGCGGCCCCAGGATCCAACCGACGGTAAACAGCGCCAGGCCCAAAACCGTGGCCAAACCTAGAAAGATCAAGATCGGTAAGTACTGTCGCAACATTATCGGCGCCGTTGACTACACGGATTGACCATAATTATATCAGGCGCGCCTATGCTGCGTCGCGCGTAACAATCCAAAACAATGGTGCCGACGGCCGGACTCGAACCGGCACAGGTTGCCCCACTAGCCCCTCAAACTAGCGCGTCTACCAATTTCGCCACGTCGGCAATATCCATGGCCTGACGGCCAAATTTCTCCCGGAGTTCGCGAAGCGAACCCCGAAAACCAAAGGCGCGGAGCGCCGGGAAGAATAATACATTCGCTTGCCGATCACTTCGCAGGCGGCGTTGGATTCGCCGGCTGCGGCGCCGGCGCACTGGCGGGCGGCGGCGTGAGCGCCGGCGGCGGCGCCTTCGTCGCTGCAGCAGCGGCGGCGGCTTGCGCCGCACGTTCCAGCACCGAGGTGGGCTGCACCGGCGCATGCGTGCCGAGATACGCCAATGTCAAACTGGTGACAAAGAACAGCCCCGCAAACACGGCGGTCAACTTCGAGAACAAGGTGCTCGTGCCGCGCGCGCCGAACACCGTGCCCGATGCGCCTGAGCCGAATCCGGCACCCGCTTCGGCGCCCTTGCCCCGCTGCAGCAGCACCAGTGCGATAATCATCAGTGCAAGCAGTACATGCACACCCAAAATCAAACCACGCAACATAAAAAAATCTCTTTAGTGGCGAGCGGCCGCAGCCGCGCAAATCTGTCGAAACTCATCGGCGCTCAAGGAAGCGCCGCCTATCAATCCACCATCGACGTCGGGCATTGCGAAAAGCTCGGCCGCGTTGCCGGCCTTGACGCTGCCGCCGTATAGAATGCGTAGGTGGCCCGCCATCTTAGCATCATGGGCTGCAATCCGACTCCGCAGAAAGGCATGTGCGTCTTGTGCCTGCTGCGGCGATGCGGTCCGTCCGGTTCCAATGGCCCAGACCGGCTCATAAGCGAGCACCGCCTGGGCAAACGCCCCAGCGCCGTGCATGGCGATCACCGCATCCACCTGGCGACCCACCACCGCTTCGGTTTGCTTGGCCTCGCGTTCTTCCAGGGTTTCCCCGACGCAAAGCACCGGCGTCAGACCTCCCGCCAGGGCGGCCGCAAACTTTCGCGCAACCAAGGTGTCGTCTTCGTGATACCAGCGCCGCCGTTCGGAGTGACCGACGATGACGTAGCTGCAGCCGACGTCCTTGAGCATGGCGGCGCCCACTTGCCCGGTGAAGGCACCTCCGGATTCAGCGCAGACATCCTGTGCGCCGACCATGATGCGTCCGTCTTCCAAGGTGCGCACCGCATCGGCAATATAGACATAAGGCGGAAATACCACGACATCGATCGGCCAGTCCGGCTTGATGAAGCTCTCAAGTTCGCCGAGCAACGCTCGATTCAGGGCCTGCGACCCGTGCATTTTCCAATTGCCCGCGACCATCGGACGACGCATAGCCAACCTTCGGGCATTTCGCCCTGCGGGAAAGGCGGCGAAGATTAGCCGCGCAGCCGCGTAACTGCAAGCCCCCGTTAGAAATTGGCGTTTGAGGCAGCCTCGACGGCCGCAGCAATATCCTGGGCGCCTTTCTTGACGAGAGCCGCATCCGAGCCCTCAACCATCACCCGAATCACCGGTTCGGTGCCGGAGGCGCGCAGCACAATTCGACCGCGCCCTTCGAGCCGCCCCTCCACCTCTTCGACCACTCGAGCCACGTCGGGTTCGGCCTGCGGATCGAAGCGCTTTACAACCTTCACATTGAGCAAAACTTGAGGATACTTTTGCATCGCCGCGGCGAGTTGCGCCAAGCCCGATCCGGTCTGCTTCATGATGGCGAGCACTTGCAAGGCGCTGACCAGGCCATCGCCGGTGGTGGTCTTATCCAGGCACAGAATGTGCCCCGAAGTCTCGCCGCCCAACGTGCCGCAAGCTTGATTCAGCATGGCGAGAACGTTGCGGTCGCCCACCTGCGCGCGCAGAAATTCGATGCTGCGCGACTCGAGCGCGTGCTGCAGTCCTAAGTTGCTCATGACGGTGCCGACCACCGGTCCCTTCAACTCTCCGGCACTGTGGCGCGCGGTCGCCAGAATGAACAGCAATTGGTCGCCGTCCACGCAACGCCCGAGTTCGTCCACCATCACCACCCGGTCGCCGTCGCCGTCGAGCGCCATTCCTACCTGGGCGCGCACGCCCGGGACCGTGAGCTGCAGCAGCTCCGGCGAGGTCGAACCGCAACCGTCATTGATATTGCGGCCGTTGGGCGAGCAGCCGATCGGCACGATCTCAGCGCCGAGATCCGCCAATACCCGCGGCGCCACTTTGTAGCCCGCGCCGTTGGCACAGTCGATTACGATTTTGAAGCCGCTCAAATTCATCCCCGCCGGGATCGTGGAGGCGCAAAACTCCTGATACTGGGTGCGGCTGCGATCGATGCGCATCGCCCGGCCCAGGTGCTGCGATTCTTGCGTAATCACCGCGTGGTCCAGCAAGGCTTCGATTTGCTGCTCCACCCGGTCCGACAACTTGCTGCCGGCGGCATCGAAGAATTTGATGCCGTTGTCTTCGTATGGGTTGTGCGAAGCGCTGATGACAACGCCGAAACTGCAGCCCAGGCGTTGAGTCATGTATGCGATGCCGGGCGTTGGCAAAGGTCCAATCAGCATGACATCCACGCCGGCGGCGACGAATCCCGCTTCCAACGCCGATTCGAACATATAGCCCGACACCCGCGTATCCTTGCCGATGAGCACGCGGCCGCCGCCCGGCGCCAGGACCCGCGCGGCGGAACTCGCCAGGCGCAAGGCAAAATCCACCGTCATCGGCGCCGAGCCGACGCGGCCGCGAACGCCGTCGGTACCGAAGTAGTGGCTCAAGGGGCCGATCCTTGCAGCACCGCGCCGACGCTTCGCACCGCATCCAGGGTGGGGCCGACATCGTGGGTTCGGATGACCCGGGCACCGTTGGCCACCGCCAGCGCCGCCAGCCCTAAGCCGCCATACAGCCGTTCATTCACGCTCTTCCCCAATATTTTTCCGATCACGCTCTTGCGCGACACGCCGATCAACAGCGGCGCCTGCAGCGCTGCGAAACGCGGCAATTCTCTGAGTAGCGTCAAGTTGTGCTCCAAGGTTTTCCCGAACCCAAATCCCGGATCGAGCGCGATGGCGTCGCTCGCGACACCCGCCTCGATGCATGCGCGGCGCTCACTGGACAAGAACCCCATTACTTCGCCCACCACGTCATTATAGTGCGGCCGCTCTTGCATCGTACGCGGCTCACCTTGCATATGCATGAGACACACGCCCGCGCGCGTTTCGGCCGCCACCGCGCGCGCGCCGGGCTCGCGCAGTGCATAAACATCGTTGATGATGCAGGCGCCGGCCGCCACGGCTGCGCTCATCACGTCGGGTTTGGAAGTATCGATGGAAATCGCCACATTGCAGCCGGCAGCAATGCCTTCGATCACCGGAATGACCCTCGCGATCTCCACCGAGGCGTCGACCGCAAGAGCGCCGGGGCGGGTCGACTGACCGCCGACATCGATGATGAGCGCGCCCTCCGCAACGATTTGCCGCGCCCGCTCAAGCGCCGCATCGAGCGCCGCATAGCGGCCGCCGTCGGAAAAAGAATCCGGGGTGACATTGAGTATGCCCATGACCACGGGCCGCGTCAGGTCGATGGTGCGATTTCGGCAACGCCAAAGCATATGAGGATTGTAAGGACCGTGAAAAACAGGGACGTTTTTCCCGGAGCCCCCAAGGATGGGTTCATGGCGTTCCGGAAAACGCCCTAAGCTTCCAGCCGACCTTAATGTTGGCCGGCTGGATTCACCAACGGCGTCGTCGGCTTTTCTGCCGACGGCGGCCGCGGCGTCGGTGTCGGTGTATCGTCCCAGTCGCGCGGCGGTCGCGGTGCGCGGCCTTCCATGATGTCCTTGATCATTTCCTCATCGATGGTCTCGTACTTGATCAAGGCTTCCGACATGGTCTGCAGCTTGTCCATGTTGGTCTGGAGAATTTTGTAGGCGCGCTGATAGTTGCTGTCGATCACGCGGCGCACTTCTTCATCGATCACGTGCGCAGTGACGTCCGAGACTTGCTTGTGCTGTGTGACGCTGCGCCCCAGGAACACTTCGCCGGATTCCTCGCTGTAAGTCTGCGGACCCAAGCGATCCGACAGTCCCCAGCGCGTGACCATGTTGCGCGCCAGCTCCGTGGCGCGCTCGATGTCGTTGGAGGCGCCGGTGGTGACGGCATCCGCCCCGAACACCAGTTCCTCGGCGATGCGGCCGCCGAACAGCGTGGCGATGCGGCTCTCGAGCTGGCGCTTGCTGGTGCTGTAGCGATCCGCTTCGGGCAAGAACATGGTCACGCCCAAGGCGCGGCCGCGCGGAATGATGGTCACCTTGTATACCGGATCGTGTTCCGGAACGCTCAAGCCCACGATGGCATGGCCCGATTCGTGATACGCGGTATTGCGCTTCTCTTCTTCGGTCATGACCATGGAGCGGCGCTCAGCGCCCATCATGATTTTGTCCTTGGCGCGCTCGAACTCTTCCATCGTCACCGAACGCTTATTGCCTCGCGCGGCAAACAGCGCCGCTTCGTTGACCAGATTCGCCAGATCCGCGCCCGAGAAACCGGGCGTGCCGCGCGCGATGACCGAGGGCTTGACGTTGTCGCCGAGCGGCACCTTGCGCATGTGTACTTTGAGGATTTGCTCGCGGCCGCGCACGTCGGGCAAGGGCACCACCACTTGGCGGTCGAAGCGGCCCGGACGCAGCAGCGCCGGATCCAGGACATCCGGGCGGTTGGTCGCCGCGATGACGATGATGCCCTCATTGCCTTCGAAGCCGTCCATCTCGACCAGCAATTGGTTCAAGGTCTGCTCGCGCTCGTCGTGACCGCCGCCCAGGCCCGCGCCGCGGTGCCGGCCGACGGCATCGATCTCATCGATGAAAATGATGCATGGAGCATGTTTCTTGGCTTGCTCGAACATGTCGCGCACGCGCGATGCCCCCACACCCACGAACATTTCCACGAAATCGGAGCCCGAAATCGTGAAAAACGGCACTTTGGCCTCGCCTGCGATGGCGCGCGCCAGGAGGGTCTTGCCGGTGCCCGGCGAGCCGACCATCAGCACGCCTTTCGGGATCTTGCCGCCAAGTTTCTGGAACTTGCCGGGATCTTTCAAGAAATCGACGATTTCAACGACTTCTTGCTTGGCTTCCTCGACCCCCGCCACGTCGGCAAAGGTAATATTGACCTGATCCTCCCCTAACAGCCGCGCCCGGCTCTTGCCAAAGGACATCGCCCCCCGGCCCCCGGAGGCACCCTGCATTTGACGCATGAAGTAGGCCCAAAAGCCAATGAGAATCAATATCGGGAAGGCCGAGATCAGTAATTGCAGGAAAACCGACTGTTGCTTGGGCGGTTCGCCTTTGAACTGCACGTGTTGCTGTTGCAACAGGTCGATCAGGGCGCCGTTGTTGGTCTCGGGATTGAATGTGACGAACTGCTCATGGGAGCGCTTCTTACCCTCGATAATCTCGCCTTTCAAGATCACCGACTCGATGCTCCCGCTCTTCACGTCGCTCAAGAACTGCGAGTAGTCGATTTGCGCCGGCTGGCCGGTGCGCATCCCGAATTGGCTGAAAATCGCGAGCAGAATGACCGCCAACGCGACCCATAAGAGAATTTGTTTCGTCAGATCGTTCAAGTTTCACCTGCAACCGTCATCACATTAGGACCGGCAAATCTGACGGGCGTTCCGCAACTTACACCATCCTAAACTGCCGCGCCAACAGATAGATCTCCGGACTGCGAGTTCGTGACGCCTTCGGCTTTTTCGTCACCACGCGGCCGTAGCGAGCGCGTGCATCCCGGATGATCTGTTCGAATCCGGCGCCTTGAAATAACTTCACCAGCAAATCGCCTCCGGGCGCCAAAACACGATCTGCGAACTCCATGGCAAGCTCTGCCAAATGCATGGAGCGAGGCTGGTCCACCGCATCTATACCTGCCATGTTGGGGGCCATATCCGACAATACAAGCTCGATTTTGTCCGCCCCGACACGCTCCAAGACCTGCTCGAGCACCGCCTCGTCTCGAAAGTCGCCCTGGACGAATTCGACGCCCGGAATCGCGTCCATGGGCAATATGTCCGTGGCCACGATGCGGCTTTTGCCGCCCACGATGCGTGCCGCATACTGGCTCCAGCCCCCCGGGGCGGCGCCCAAATCGACCACGCGGATCCCCGGCCGCAGCAGCCGCTCGGTTTCCTGAATTTGCGCCAATTTGAACACGGCGCGCGAGCGCCAGCCTTCTTTCTGCGCGCGCTTCACGAACTCATCGCTGGCGTGTTCGGCCAGCCAGCGGGAACTGCTTTTAGTGCGCTTGGGCATTTTAACGTGCGACTATAATCGCGCGATGACACTCTCTGAGAAACAAAAGAAACATTTACGCCGTCTCGGGCACCCGCTGCACCCCCTCGTGATGCTGGGCAATGCCGGCATGACCACCGCGGTGGTGAAGGAATTGGACCGCGCCCTCGCCGATCACGAACTGGTCAAGGTGTCCGCCCGGGTCGGGGATCGCAGCGCCCGCGACGCGGCGCTCGATGATTTGGCCCGGCAAACTTCCAGCCAAATCGTGCAGCGCATCGGCAATGTCGGCCTCTTCTACCGCCGCAATGCGCAGATGCCCAAGGTTCTGCTGCCCGACGCCTAAGCAACAAACAAGTGCAAAGAAATGTCAGCGCGCCGCGCGCTTCGCCGAGGCTAGGTACTGATCCGCCGCCTTGACCAGAACCGGTTTCTGCGCCGCCAAGTGACGTGCGGTCTCCATGCCGCGCGCCAGACCGTCGGCTGCTCCCTTGGGAATGTTCGCGCGCGCCCACGCCTCGAGCTGATCGAGCGGTACCGCATCCCAATAGACGGCCGGCGATTGCTGCGCGATCACCAGCGGCCGAACCCCGGTTTGCACCGACTGCAGCAACTGATTCTGATTGGCGATGTAGGTATCCCAGGAAAGCTTCGGATGTTCGCTCGCCAACCCGATGATCATGCGCAGGCTGAGCGTGTTCGCCTGCGGCGGCAATTCATCGGACAGCGCAATCCGCACCACTTGACGGGCCAGCTGCGGATCCCGCACCCGTGACAGCGCCGCGTAGCAGCGCTGCTGGAAGGTGTCGTCCTTTGCGCCCTTGGCCAGCGCGTACAACTGCGCAAAAGTCGCGGCGTCGGCGTTTTGTCCGACGATCGCGAGCAAGGTCGCCTGCGCGTCCGCGCTCACACCGCGCGGATCCTTGACGAAGGCGGCGAAGCGGCGCTGTGCCTCATCGATCGTGGCTTGATCGCCCCAAGTGCTCAAATCCCGCAATAACGTATCGCGCAAGTCCGCCACGTCGGGCGTTTCGGCGGGCAGAGCGTCCCACGCCAAGTGATCGGCCAGCGGCTTGATCAATTCGCGCGCATACGCGGCGAAGGCCTGATGCCCCGGGGATCCGCGCTCATCGTACTCGATGATCGCGAGCGCGCGGACAATCTGCTGCCAGGCGCGCGTGTCGCGGTCGGCGCCCATGGACGATGCCAGTGCCAAGAAACTCTGCAAAGGCGCCTCGCCGCTGCCCACCAGCGCCCATTGATCGTCGAGCAACGCGATGCGATCGCCATCGACTGCACCGGAAAATAGCCGGGTGTTCTCGGCCAGCGTGGCGGGGTCGTATTGCACGCGGTAATACCCCACCGCGTCGGCATTCAGGGACAAAGCCTCATTGCAGCGGCCGGCTGCGATCTTCTGATCCTGCGTGTCGAGCAGCACGTCGCGGGCAGCGGCGCTGCCGGCGCGCACTCGCAGCGGCACCTGCCACTGCGCGCCGCTCGCACCCGTGCCATTCAGCAGGAACCGCTTCTGGCTCAAGGTCACGCTGCGGTTCCCGGAGGCGTCGCAGACCGCGGTCACGCTCAGCAACGGAAAACCCGGCTTCTCGATCCATGGCGCCGCGACTGCGGAAACGTTCTTGCCGCTGGCGCGGCTCAAGGCATTCCACAGATCCGCGGCGGCCGCATTCGAATAGGCGCGGCTCTTGATGTAGCCGCGGATCCCCTGGCGGAACACGTCCTCGCCGATGTATGTCTCCAGCATGCGCAGCAGCGCTTCGCCTTTGTTGTAGGTAATGTCCGAATCGAAGGAATCCGCCGCTTGCAGCTCGTCCGCGACGTGCTGTTCGATGGCATGCGAGGTCGCGCGCGCATCCGCCGCCATGGCGGACTGCCTCGATTCATCTTCCTGTTCCCACCAGTGCCAGCCCGGATAGCGCATCGCGGTCTCTTTGGCGGCGAGCCAGGAAGCAAAGCTTTCATTCAGCCAGGTGTCGTCCCACCAACCCATGGTGACCAGGTCCCCGAACCATTGATGGGCCATCTCGTGAGCTTGAATGCTAAAAACGGTTTGCCGGTTCGCCATCGTGCTGGAGGCGCCGACCAGCAGCACCCGGTCGTTATAGGTAATCGCCCCCCAATTCTCCATGGCGCCGGAAAAGCCGCCCGGCACGGCAATCGAATCGAGCTTCGGCAGGGGATAGGGAATGCCGAAATAATCGTTGTAGTCGGCGAGAATATCCTCGGCGCTGGCGAGCGCAGTCGCGCCGTCCTGTTCGTGACCCGCCACCGCCCAGACGCCGAATTGTGTGCCGCCGCGCGTTGCAGACACTTCGCGCAAGTCCCCGGCGGAGAGTTCCACCAGGTAGGACGGCATCTTCGGAGAGCGCAGGAAGGTCACGGTCGCCGATCGACCGTGCACGATGCGCTGCGCGACCGGCATATTGCCCACCGTGGCCCACGCCTTGGGCACCGTCACCGTCAGATGAAACGTCGCGCGAAACGCCGGCTCATCCCAGCAGGGAAACATGCGGCGTGCGTCCGTGGCTTCCATTTGCGTCGACAGCATCACGGCTTTGGCACCCCCCGGCGTCGTGTACTTCTGCGCAAACAAACCCTGCGGCTGCGTTTCGATTTTGCCGCGGTATGAAAAACTCAAGGTGTGCAGGCCGGTTTCCGGCTTCGTCAGCGTCACCGTGGTGAGCTGCTGCTCATCGTTGGAGGTCACGCTCTTGACCGGCTTGCCGTCGAGCGACACGTGGCTCAAAGTCTCGTTGAGCGAGTTGAATTGCACCGTCGCGCTTGCCCGGCGGAATCGCAGCTTGATCGATTCGGTGCCGGTCAATGTCAAGGAATCGACATCGGGCACGACGGCGAGCTCGTAGCTCAAGGGAACCACATTCTTCGGCAGCCGGCCCGGCGCCGCATCGAACGAGAATGGCGCGCCGCACCAGGCGGCGGGCGCCAGCGCGCAGCAGAGTAGCGCGAAACAGAACCTGCGGCCGTCAAACATGGCGATATTCATCCTGGTAAATCAAGGCCAAGACGCACAGGCACGCGAGCACGTAAAGTCCTGCCGAAATCCCATGCCACGCTCCAAAGCTCAAATACGCGGTGCCGCCGTGCGTCTGCGCCGCGCTCATGAGGCTCTTCAGGATCCATTCGTTGATCGCAAGCAAGCCGACCGCGAAAAATCCCGGCGAAAATCGCGCGCCGTACCGGCAGCAGCAGCGCCAGCGCCGCGACCGCGAGTCCCAGGTAAGTCTCGATGCTGAAAAGCCGGCCGGCGATGAGACCCGCGGTATGCCGGTCGCTTTGGAAATGAAACACCACCGCCGCGGCCCACAGCAGCGACCACAGGCTGCCTGCCCAAAGCACCATGAACACCCGCCACGTGCGCGCCAAATTCCTCACGATTCGCTACATGTAACGGACTGACACGATTTCGTAGCTTCGAGTTCCGCCCGGCGTGGTGACATCGACGACATCGCCCTCGGACTTGCCGATGAGCGCGCGCGCGATCGGCGAGGACACCGACAGCAGCCCTTGCTTGATATTGGCCTCATCATCGCCGACCAGCTGATAGACCACCTTGTTGCCGCCGTCTTGATCTTCCAACTCGAGCGTCGACCCGAAGACCACGCGGCCGTTGGCGGTGAGCTTGGTGACGTCGATCACCTCGGCATTGCTCAGGCGGTTCTCGATTTGATTGATGCGGCCTTCGATGAAGCTCTGCTGCTCGCGCGCGGCGTGGTATTCGGCGTTCTCGCTCAAATCGCCGTGCGCACGCGCCTCGGCGATGGCCTTGATGACATTCGGCCGCGCCTCGCTCTTCAGCTGCTTCAGTTCTGCGCGCAACCGCTCAGCGCCGCGCAGCGTCATGGGAGTCCGGGTCACGCCATTTCCTTGTGCAAATCCTGCAGTCGATTCACTTCGATGTCGCCCAAGTGATCCAGCGCGTCGCAAGTCGCGCGGGCGCCGGCCACGGTGGTGTAATAGGTTACTCGCCTCGCGACCGCCTCGCGACGGATGGAGCGCGATTCGCGCACCGCCTGTTTGCCCTCGGTGGTATTGACGATCAACGCCACCTCGTCATTTTTTATCATATCAACGACGTGCGGGCGACCTTCGCGCACCTTGTTGACTCGCCGGCAGCCGATGCCGGCCTCTTCGAGCACCTTGGCGGTGCCGCCGGTGGCCGCGATCTCGAAGCCGCGCGCCATCAACATCTGCGCCAGAATCACCGCGCCCGGCTTATCGCGGTCGCGCACGCTGATGAAACACAGCCCCCGGGTCGGCAGAATCACCCCGGAAGCCGCCTGCGCTTTGGCGTAGGCCTCGCCAAAGGTGTTGCCCGTCCCCATGACCTCGCCGGTGGATTTCATTTCCGGCCCCAGGATGGGGTCGGCCTCGGGGAACTTGATGAACGGGAACACCGCTTCCTTGACCGAAAAATAGGGCGGGATGCGTTCCACGGTGCGGCCCTGCTGGCTCAAAGACTTGCCGGTCATCACGCGCGCCGCCACCTTGGCCAGGGGAATGCCGGTCGCCTTGGACACAAAGGGCACCGTGCGGGAGGCTCGGGGGTTGACCTCGAGGATATAAATCACCCCGCTTTGAATCGCGAACTGAATATTCATCAAGCCGATGACATTGAGTGCCTTGGCCAGTTTTCGCGTCTGGGCCCGCAACTCGTCTTGAACCTCCGGTGAAAGCCCGTTCGGCGGCAGCGAGCAACCCGAGTCGCCGGAATGCACGCCCGCCTGCTCGATGTGTTCCATGATGCCGCCGATGAGCACGTCCGTGCCGTCGCTCACGGCGTCGACGTCCACCTCGATGGCCAAATCCAGAAATCGATCGAGCAGCACCGGGCTGTCGTTCGACACCTTGACGGCATCGGTCATGTATTGGCGCAGATCGTCCTCATTGAACACCACTTCCATGGCGCGGCCGCCGAGAACGTAGCTCGGCCGCACGACCAGCGGGAAGCCCACGTCGCGCGCCATGACGATGGCCTGCTCCTCGGTGCGCGCCGAGGCGTTTGCCGGCTGCTTGAGCTTCAAAGCGGTGACCAGCTTCTGGAAGCGCTCGCGGTCCTCGGCGACATCGATGCTGTCGGGCGTGGTCCCGATGATGGGCGCTCCCGCGGCGGCAAGAGCGCGCGACAATTTAAGCGGCGTCTGGCCGCCATACTGCACGATGACGCCCTCGGGCTTTTCCTTCTCGATGATTTCCATCACGTCTTCAAAGGTCAGCGGCTCGAAGTACAGCCGATCCGAGGTGTCGTAATCGGTGGAGACCGTCTCGGGATTGCAGTTCACCATGATGGTCTCGAAGCCGTCCTCGCGCAGCGCCATCGCGGCGTGCACGCAGCAATAGTCGAATTCGATTCCCTGACCGATGCGATTGGGGCCGCCCCCCAAAATCATGATCTTGCGCTTATCCGTGGGAGCGGCCTCGCATTCCTCTTCATAGGTGGAATATAGATACGCGGTGGAGGTGGCGAATTCGGCGGCGCAGGTATCGACGCGCTTGTAGACCGGATGCAGCGAGAGCTTGCGGCGCTCGCGGCGAATGTCCGTCTCGTCGCGACCCGTCAGTTTGGCGATGCGCGCATCGGAGAAACCCTTGCGCTTCAAAGCGCGCAGGCGCGCCAGGCTCAAGCTCTCGAAGCCTTCCTTGGCGAGCAGCGCTTCTTCGCGCAGCAGATCCTCGATCTGCGACAGGAACCAGGGGTCGATCTTGGTGGCGTCGAACACCTGTTGCAGGCTCCAACCGGCGCGAAACGCATCCGCGACGTACAGAATCCGATTCGGTCCCGGCCAGCGGAGCTCGTACGACAGCTTTTCCGCCGCCTCTTCGGTCAGCGGCAGCGTCAGCTGCTCGTTGAAGCCGTCGTAACCGGTCTCCAGGCTGCGCAGCGCCTTTTGCATCGATTCCTGAAAGGTGCGGCCGATCGCCATTGCCTCGCCCACCGACTTCATTTGAGTCGTCAAACGGGTATTGGCGCCCGGAAACTTCTCGAAGGTGAAGCGCGGAATCTTCGTGACCACATAATCGATGGTCGGTTCGAAGGATGCCGGCGTCGCGCCGCCGGTGATCTCGTTTTTCAGCTCGCTCAAGGTATAGCCCACGGCGAGCTTGGCGGCGATCTTGGCAATCGGAAACCCGGTGGCCTTGGAGGCGAGTGCGGAGGAGCGCGACACCCGCGGGTTCATTTCGATGACCAGCACCCGGCCGTCTTCCGGATTGATGGCGAACTGCACGTTGGAGCCGCCGGTGTCGACGCCGATCTTCCGCAGCACGGCAATTGAGGCGTCCCGCAGACGTTGGTACTCGCGGTCGGTCAGGGATTGCGCCGGGGCCACGGTGATGGAATCGCCGGTATGCACGCCCATCGGGTCGATGTTCTCGATGGAGCACACGATGATGCAGTTGTCATCATGATCGCGCACCACTTCCATCTCGAACTCTTTCCAACCGAGCACCGATTCCTCGAGCAGCACCTCGTTGGTGGGGGAGGCGTCGAGTCCGCGCGCCACGATGGCTTCGAATTCCTCGCGGTTATAGGCGATCCCGCCGCCCGAGCCGCCGAGGGTAAAGGAGGGCCGGATCACGGTCGGGAAACCGATCTCCGATTGCACCGCGAGGGCCTCTTCCATGCTGTGCGCGATGCGCGCCCGGGCGGTCTCCAAGCCGATGTCCGCCATCGCGCGGCGGAACAACTCGCGATCCTCAGCCATGTCGATGGCGCGCTGCGAGGCGCCGATCATCTCGACGTTGAATTTTTCCAATATCCCTTCGCGCACCAGATCCAAGGCCGTATTCAGTGCCGTCTGACCGCCCATGGTCGGCAGCAATGCCGTGGGCCGTTCCTTCTCGATGATGCGGGCAATGGTGCGCCAATTGATCGGCTCTATATAAATGGCGTCGGCGGTCTCCGGATCGGTCATGATCGTGGCCGGATTGGAGTTCACTAGAATGACGCGATACCCCTCTTCTTTCAGGGCCTTACACGCTTGAGCTCCAGAATAGTCGAACTCGCAGGCCTGCCCAATGATGATAGGCCCCGCGCCGATGATGAGGATGCTGTCGAGGTCGGTACGCTTCGGCACTAGCCTTCCGCCGCTTTTGGCTTGACGGGGGTGCGCCCGCGGGAATTCGCCTGCACGCGCTTCACCATCAAGTACATGAAATGCTCGAACAGCAGCCGCAGGTCGTGCGGCCCCGGGCTCGCCTCAGGATGGCCCTGAAAGCTGAAAGCCGGCCGATCGGTGCGGGTCACGCCCTGCAAGGAGCCGTCGAACAGCGATCGATGCGTGGGGCGCAAGGTGGCCGGCAGCGTCGCTTCATCGACGGCAAATCCGTGGTTTTGACTCGAAATCAGCACGCGGCCCGAATCGATTTCCAGCACCGGATGATTGGCGCCGTGATGGCCGAACTTCATCTTGATGGTTTTCGCGCCGCTGGCGAGACCGAGCAATTGATGCCCCAGGCAAATGCCGAACACCGGAATGTCGGTCTCCAAGAACCTGGCGATCGCTTGGATGGCGTAGTCGCAGGGCTCAGGGTCCCCCGGTCCATTGGATAAGAAAATACCATCAGGATTCATCGCAAGTACCTGATCAGCCGGCGTTTGAGCTGGCACCACTGTCATGCGGCAGCCGTGTTCCGCCAGGATTCTCAAGATGCTGCGCTTCATGCCATAGTCGTATGCGACCACGTGCAGGCGGCTCTGCGGGCGCGGCGGTTTGGCAGCGGTTTTCCAAATCAGGCCGTCATTCCACTGATAGATTTTTTTGGTTGAGACCGCCTTGGCCAGGTCCATCCCTTTCAGTCCCGGAAATTTTTTGGCGGCGCGCACCGCGGCATTTTGATCGATGTTCTCGCCCGTCATGATGCAGCCCGATTGCGCGCCCTTGTCGCGCAGCAGCCGGGTGAGTTTGCGCGTATCGATATCGGCGATTGCCACCACCTTGCAGCGAAGCAGGAAACTCTGCAAGGACTCGGTGGCGCGCCAGTTCGAATGCAGCAGCGGCAGGTCGCGAATCACGAGGCCCGCGGCATAGACCGCGCCGGATTCGAGATCCTCCGGGGTCGCGCCGGTGTTGCCGATGTGCGGATAGGTCAGGGTGACGATCTGTCGGCAGTAAGAAGGATCCGTGAGGATCTCCTGGTACCCGGTCATCGCTGTATTGAAAACTACTTCGCCTGTCGTGTTGCCTTTCGCGCCTACTGAGACGCCTCGGAACACGGTGCCATCTTCGAGAGCTAGCACTGCAGGGGTCGACACTCCGGTTCCTCGCTTCGCGCTTCGGCGCGTTGACGCAGATGCGCAAAGCGGGAGGCGCTCTTGAGAACGTCCTCCCGCTTCATGGGTTGATTCGCGATCAGTTTCCGGGCGCGAATATTAACGATGCCCACGATCACTGTCCATGCTTCTTCTCAAAGTCCCAGCACATCCTTCATGCCATAAAGCCCCGGGGGCTGCCCAACCAGCCAGGCGGCGGCCCGCAGGGCCCCTCGGGCGAAAGTGATCCGGTCCGTGGCCCGGTGCGTGATTTCCAGCCGCTCCCCCGCTCCGCTGAATGTCACTGTGTGTTCGCCCACGATGTCGCCTGCCCGCACCACCGAAAAACCGATGCTGCCGGGGCGCCGTGGGGCACTCGCGCCTTGATGCTCGAAAATCGCGGCATCGCTGAAGCTCACCGCGCGCGATTTGGCGATGGTCTCGCCCAAATTCAAGGCCGTGCCGGAGGGCGCATCGCGCTTCTGCCGGTGATGCGCCTCCGAAATATCCACATCGTAGGCGCTGCCCAGCGCCCGGGCCGCCGCGGCGGCCAACTCATTCAAAACCGCGACGGCGAGGCTGGTATTGGGCGCGATCAGCACGGCAATCGCCTGCGCCGCGAGCTTGAGTTCGGCCTGTGCAGGCGCGTCCAGCCCCGTGGCGCCGACGAGCAGCGGCACCGAAGCCCGGACGCACGCTCGCGCATGCACGGCGACGGCGCCGCCGACGCTGAAATCGAGCGCCACCGAGGCCCCGTCAAGGGCCGCGTGAGGATCCGCCGTGATCATCACGCCGGTCGGCTGCCCATCCGCGGCGGCATCCGATCCCAGCCGCGCACTGCCCGCGGAGGCGAGCGCGCCGCGTAAGCTGAAACTCAGGAGCCTCGCGCAGGGCCCGAATCAACGACTGTCCCATACGGCCGGTAATGCCGAAGACGGTCAGCGGGCGCGGTTGCCCGCTCATCGAGTTCGGTTGCACCTATTCGACCGCGCGCGTAAAGAACTTCTTCACGCCCTCAAAAAACGTTTGTTCCTTGGGGTGGTGGCTGCCCTGTTCCAATGACTCGGCGAACTTGCGCAGCATTTCCTTTTGTTCGCCGCGCAAGCTCACCGGCGTTTCGACCACGACGCGGCAGAACAAGTCGCCGGCGGCGCCGCCGCGCACCGGACGCACGCCCTTCTCGCGCATGCGGAACACCCGGCCGGACTGGGTTTCGGCGGGAATCTTCAGAATGACCTCGCCATCGAGGGTGGGTACCTCGACCGTGCCGCCGAGCGCTGCGGTGACGAAGGTGATGGGCACTTCGCAGGACAGATGGCTGCCCTCGCGCTCGAAGATCGCGATGCTCCTTCACGCGAATTTCGACATAGAGGTCGCCGGCCGGGCCGCCATTGCGGCCCGCCTCGCCCTCGCCATTCAAGCGGATGCGATCGCCGGTATCGACGCCCGCAGGCACTTTGACCGGCAACGTCTTCTCCTGCCGGACCCGACCCTGGCCGAAGCAGGTATCGCAGGGATTGGATATGATTTTGCCGCGGCCCTTGCAGCGCGGACAGGGCTGTTGGATGGTGAAAATGGACTGCTGCACCCGGACCTGGCCCTGGCCATTGCAGGTATCGCAGGTCTTGGGAGTGGACCCTTTGGCCGCGCCGGTCCCTTTGCAGGTCTTGCACTCGCCCATGGACGGGATGTGAATCTCGGTCTCGGTGCCGAACACCGCCTTCTCGAGATCCAATTCGAGTTCGTAGCGAAGATCTGCGCCGCGGAAAACTTGAGTTCGGCCGCGTTGGCCGCCGGAAAAGATATCGCCGAACATCTCGCCGAAAATGTCGCCGAACGCTTCCCCGGCGCTGAAGCCGCCGCCGCGGTTGCCCTCGAGGCCGGCATGCCCGAACTGGTCGTAGACGGCGCGCTTGTGCGAGTCGCACAGCACCTCGTACGCCTCTTTGCATTCCTTGAAGCGGTGTTCGGCTTCCGGGTCGTCGGGATTGCGATCCGGATGAAATTTCATTGCGAGGCGGCGGTAGGCCTTTTTGATCTCGGCTTCCGACGCGTTTCGCGGCAAGTCGAGGAGCTTATAGTAATCCTGCTTCGCCATTGCATACCCTTGAGGCCCGTCCCATAAAAACGAACCGCCGGCACTATGCATACCGGCGGTTTCATTCAGCAATCTATCGCATCACAATCTACCGCATCAGCAGAGCCGTCAGGCCTTTTTGCGGTCGCTATCCTTCACTTCCTCGAACTCCGCGTCCAGCACATCGTCCTTGGGCGCATGCTGTCCAGCGGATCCGGTCTCGGCGCCGGGTGCCGAGGCACCGCCGGCCGCCGCGGACTGCTCGTACATCTTCTGCATGATCGCGGCCGATGCCTGCTCCAGCGCGGTCGTCTTGCCCTCGATGTCGTCGCGGTCATCGCCGCTCATCGCGGTCTTCAGCGCCGCCACCGCATCGGTCGCCGCCTTCTTCTGATCCTCGGAGACCTTGTCGCCGGCATCCTTGAGCGCCTTCTCCACCGTGTGAATCGGTGGCATCGGCCTTGTTGCGCGCACCAACCAATTCGCGGAACTTCTTGTCCTCCTCGGCATGCGCTTCGGCATCCGACACCATGCGCTTGATCTCAGCCTCGGACAGCCCGCTCGAGGCCTTGATGACGATGCGCTGTTCCTTGCCGGTTTTCACATCTTTCGCCGAGACGTTCAAGATGCCGTTGGCATCGATGTCGAAGGCGACTTCGATTTGCGGCATGCCGCGCGGCGCCGGCGGAATATCCGTGAGGTCGAAGCGTCCCAGAGACTTGTTGTCGCTCGAGCGCTCGCGCTCGCCCTGCAGCACGTGGATCGTGACGCCCGGTCTGATTGTCGTCCGCGGTCGAGAAGGTCTGCGACGCCTTGGTCGGGAATCGTGGTGTTCTTCTCGATCACCTTGGTCATGACGCCGCCCAGGGTTTCGATGCCCAAGCGACAGCGGCGTCACGTCGAGCAGCAGGACATCCTTCACATCGCCGGCACAGAACGCCGCCCTGAATCGCGGCGCCCACCGCCACGGCTTCATCCGGGTTCACATCCTTGCGCGGCTCCTTGCCGAACAGATCCTTGACCGCCTTCTGCACCATGGGCATGCGGGTCTGACCGCCGACCAGGATGACTTCGCCCACATCCTTCATCGACAGCCCGGCATCCTTCAGCGCAATGCGGCACGGCTCCATGGTCTTCTGTACCAGATCCTCGACCAGCGACTCGAGCTTGGCGCGGGTCAGCTTCATGTTCAGATGCTTGGGGCCCGCCGCATCCGCCGTGATGTACGGCAGATTGATTTCCGTCTGCTGGCTCGAGGACAGCTCGATCTTGGCCTTTTCGGCGGTCTCTTTCAGGCGCTGCATGGCAAGGGGATCCTTGCGCACGTCGATGCCGCTTTCCTTCTTGAACTCATCCGCCAGGTAATTGACGACGCGAAGGTCGAAATCCTCGCCGCCCAGGAATGTATCGCCATTGGTCGAAAGCACTTCGAACTGGCGCTCGCCGTCGACCTCGGCGATCTCGATCACCGACACGTCGAAAGTGCCGCCGCCCAAGTCGTACACGGCGATCTTGCGATCGCCGCCATCCTTGTCCAGGCCGTATGCCAATGCGGCCGCGGTCGGCTCGTTGATGATGCGCTTGACGTTCAAGCCTGCGATGCGGCCGGCGTCCTTGGTGGCCTGGCGCTGCGAGTCGTTGAAATAGGCCGGCACCGTGATGACCGCCTCGGTGACGGTCTCGCCCAGATAATCCTCGGCGGTCTTCTTCATTTTCATGAGAACGCGCGCCGAGACCTCCGGGGGCGCCATTTTCTTGCCCTGCACTTCGACCCAGGCATCGCCGTTGTCGGCCTTGACGATCTTGTAGGAGACCATGCCCATGTCTTTCTTCACCACCTCGTCGGTGAATTTGCGGCCGATGAGGCGCTTCACCGCGGCGATGGTGTTCGCGGGATTGGTGACGGCCTGGCGCTTGGCGGATTGTCCGACCAATACCTCGCCATCCTTGGTAAAGGCGACGATGGACGGCGTCGTGCGGTCGCCCTCGCTGTTCTCGATGACTTTGGGCTTGCCGCCCTCCATGATCGCGACGCAAGAATTCGTCGTGCCAAGATCGATACCAATCATTTTACCCATTGTGAAAACCCTCTAAAAATCGAAACGTTGTGGCCCTACTTGGGGACATTCGGCGTATTTTTCAATTGCGCGTCCGCGGTGCCTTGCTGACGACTGACCCGTGCCGGGCGCAGCAACCGGCCGTTCAGGGAATAGCCCTTCTGAATGACTGACAACACGGTGTTGGCGGGCGCATCGGAGGCTCGCCTGGGCGACCATCGCCTCGTGCCAGGCCGGGTCGAAGGGCTGGCCCTCGGGGTCGATCACCTTGATTCCGGCCTTGTCGAAAGCCCGCATGCAACTGCTTCAAGGTCGCCGTTGAGCCCTCGAGCAGAGCGGAGCCGGGATTTGCCGCGCCGGCGTTGATACCGGCCTCCAACGAATCCGCCGACGCTGACCAGCTCCTGGGCAAAGCGCTCGATGGCGTACTTGCGGGCGTTGTCCAGCTCCCGGTCCATGCGTTTGCGGTAGTTCTCCAGCTCCGCGACGGCTCGCAGGTAGCTGTTCCAATTCTCGTTCGCCTTGGCCTCCGCCGCCGCCAATGCCGGGCCTGCGCCGTCTGCGGCCGCCGGGCCTGCATCGGCCATTCGGCCCGCGGATACCGGATTGTTGTCGTTCACTCGTTGCACCTCGAAAATGGCGGCCTCAAGGAGCCGCTCGAAGCGGTCATTTTGGGGGCTATTTGCGGGCGTTCAAGGCCGAACCCAACAGTTTGGCGGTGATATCGACGATGGGAATGACTCGCTCATAGGCCATGCGGGTCGGGCCGATGATGCCCGAGACCCCGACCACTTGGTTGTCCACCATGTAGGGCGCGGTGACCACGCTGATGTCGTCGAGAATCCGGTAGCCCGACTCCTGACCGATGAAGATCTGGATCCCATCGGCGCGCAGGCAGCTATCCAAGAGCCTCAAGATATCGTGTTTCTCGTTGAAAGCCTCGAACAGCCGCCGCAGCCGGTCGACGTTGGACAATTCGGCGAACCCCATCAGGTTGGTTTCGCCGGCGATCACGTACTCCACCCGCTCCGCCGGGGCGCTATCGAAGACCTTCTGCGCGACTTGAATCGCGTCGCGCATGAGCTGATCCATGTGCTGGCGGGTCTCCTGCAGCTGCGCCAGCAGCTGGGCGCGCACGTCCGGCAGCGAACGGCCGGCAAAGGCCTCATTCAAGTAGTTGGCGGCGCGGCGCAGCTCCTCGGGGGAATGATAGCGATCCAGCTGCACCACGCGGTTCTGCACCTCGCGATTGCTCATGACCATGATCGCGAGCGCGCGATTCTCCGACAATGCGACGAATTCGATCTGCGTCAGGGCGATGTAATGCGGGTTCGGCAAGGTCACGAGACCGGCCATGTGCGAGACGCTGGACAGCATCTGCGACACGGTCTGCACCAAGGAACGGCCGCTCGGCCGCCTCCTGACCCAGGCGCCGCTCGATGTCCTCGATTTCCTCGTGGTGCAAGGGCTTGAGCTTGAGCAGCGTGTCGACGAAAAACCGATAGCCCTTGTCGGTCGGAATGCGGCCGGCGGAGGTGTGCGGCGAAGCGACGAAACCCAGGTCTTCCAAGTCGGCCATGACGTTGCGGATGGTCGCCGAGGACAGGCTGAGTCCCGAATCGCGCGACAAGGTTCGCGATCCGACCGGCTGGCCGTCGCGAATGTAATTCTCGATCAGGGCCTTGAGCAGCAGCTGCGCGCGCTCATTGAGTCCTTCGTCGGTACCTTCTGTCATAGTACGGTCCATATAACATGTTTGAAGCTACCTAGCGCATCGGCGAAGTCTCCGAAGTCAAAGCGTGACCAGTACATGCCGGGACGGATGCTACAAGGATTCTCGCCATGCCTCATCCATTTAATTCCATCGCCCTGGTCGGCAACGCCAAGGATTTGCGCGTCGCCGAATGCATGCTGAGCCTGGCGCGCGCATTTTCACGCGCGCGGCGTGCCGGCGCTGGTCGATCCCGGCATCGGTCTCGCCTTCCCGGCGGGCAGCGTCGTGCCATGCCCCGAACAGGCTTTCGCAACCCGCGCCGACCTCATCGTCGCGATCGGCGGCGACGGCACGCTGCTGTATGCGGCGCGGCTGGTGGCCGGCCATTCGGTGCCCCTGCTCGGCATCAATCGCGGCCGCTTGGGTTTTCTCACCGACGTCAGCCCGGCCTCCATGCTCGAGGATGTCGACACGGTGCTGGCCGGCGGTTACAGCGAAGACCGCCGCTCGCTGCTCGCCGCGCGGCTGGAGCGCCACGGCGGCCGCACGGTGCGCGCGCCCTGGCGCTGAACGATGTCGTGGTCAACAAATGGGAAACCGGCCGCACCATGGATTTTGAAACCTCGATCAACGGGCGCTTCGTCAATTCGCATGGCGGCGACGGCATGGTGATCGCCACTGCGACCGGCTCGACGGCCTACGCGCTGTCCTGCGGCGGACCGATCGTCGAGCCGGATCTCGACGTCTGGGTGCTGGCGCCGATCTGTCCGCACACCTTGAGCGACCGGCCGATCGTGGTGCGCGCCGGCAGCAAAATCGCAGCTCCGCATGTCGGATCGCCTCGAGTCGCGCGCCCAGGTCACCTGCGACGGCACCGCGCATTGGCGATCTGGAGCAAGGCGACAATCTGTACGTCGAGGGCGCCGACGCACAAATCACGCTGCTGCACCCGCCGGGCTACGACTATTACCGGCTGCTGCGCTCCAAGCTGCACTGGGGCCGCGGCGGCGCACGGCGGACCAGCGCCGACGACCTAAGCCGTGCTGACGCACCTGCAACTGCGCGATTTGGTGCTTGTCGATCAGGCGGAACTCGAGTTCGGCGGCGGCCTCACCGCGCTGACCGGCGAGACCGGCGCGGGCAAATCCATCGTCGTCGACGCGCTGCTGCTGCTGGCCGGCGGGCGCGGCGCCGGCGATGTGGTGCGCCAGGGTGCCGAGCGTGCCGAGGTCAGCGCGAGCTTTTCGCGCGCTGCCGCAGGCGGCGCTCGCGCTGGCTCGAAGAGCAGTCGATCGATTACGACGGCGAGCTCGTGGTGCGCCGGGTCATCGGCGCGGACGGCCGTTCGCGCGCCTATGTCAACGGCCAGGTGGTGCCCCTGCAGGCTCTGCGGGAACTGGCGGAATTCCTGATCGAAATCCACGGCCAACAGGAGTTCCAGCACCTGATCAAGCCGCGCCGCGCAACGCGACTTGCTCGATGAGCGCCGAGCGCGCCGGCCTCGAAGCGCGCCGTCGCCGCAGCTTACGCACGCTACAGCGCCGTGCCGGCGCGAACTCGACGGCGCTCAAAAGCGGCGGCGGAAAACCGCGACGCGCGGCTGGACCTGCTGCGCTATCAGCTGCGCGAACTCGAGGCCGACGTGTCGACCGCGGCGCAAATCGAGGAATTACTTCGCCGATCAAAAGCGCGTCGCCGGGCCGCGGCCGGCTGGCGCGGCGGCGCGCACCGCGCTTGACGGCCGCCTACGATGCCGACGGCGACAGCGCGCACGATCTGCTCGGCAAGGCGCAGGCGGCGCTGCGCGGCGTGTCGGACATCGACCCCACTTCAGCGAGGCCGGCAAACTGCTGGGCGAGGCGGCGATCCTGACCCAAGAGGCGGCGGAGTCGTTGCGGCGCTACGTGGACGATCTGGACATCGATCCGGCCCGCCAGGACGAGATCGAGCGGCGCGCCGCCGCGCTCGAAGCGCTGGCGCGAAAGCATCGCGTGGCCGTGCTGGAGCTGCCCGACCAGCTCGCGCGCCTCGAGCAGGAGGCGGCCACGCTGGACAATGCTCGGGCTCAGCCTGACGGTTCTCGAAAAGCAACTGAGCGCCGCCACGGTCGAATACCGCAGTGCAGCGGAGTGCCCTGAGCGCGGCGCGCCGCACTGCCGCGCAGCTGTTGGGAGCTGCAAGTCACCGAGCTGATGCAGACGCTCGGCATGGCGGGCGGCCAGTTCGCGGTGCAGGTCAGCCCACAGCGACGGCGAATTCTGCCGCTCACGGCAGCGACGATGTCGAGTTCCTGGTGAGCGCCAATCCCGGCCAGCCGCTCAAGAGTCTGGCCAAAGTCGCCTCCGGCGGCGAACTGTCGCGCATCAGTCTCGCGGTGCAAGTGGCCGGGCGCGCTGGCATCCTCGCCGCTCTGCATGGTGTTCGATGAAGTCGATGCCGGCATCGGCGGCGCGGTCGCCGAGATCGTCGGACGGCAGCTGCGCGCATTGGGCGAGCGCGCTCAAGTGCTGTGCGTGACGCATCTGGCTCAGGTTGCCGCCCAGGCGCACAGCCAATTTCGCGTGACCAAGCTCAGCGACGGCAAGATCACGCGCACCGCCGTCAAGCCGCTGGGGCCGGCGGAGCGCACCGACGAAATCGCCCGCATGCTGGGCGGGATCGACATCACCGAGCAGGCCCGCGCGCACGCGAGCGAAATGCTGGCGCGCGCCGCGCCGGCCGAGGCGCCCAAGAAAAGAGGATCGCGCAACTCGCCGCGCTGAGCTCCGGCAGGCCGCTTGGCGGCAGCTCAGGAAGCTGACTTGGCGCGTTTCTGATTCGGGCAGTTCGCCTTGCGGCAATGCCCGTACAGAATCAGCGCGTGATCGCTGATTTCGAACCCCAGGCGTTTCGCCACGGCGTGCTGCCGCTCCTCGATGCCGCCGTCCATGAACTCTTCGACCTTGCCGCAGTCAACACACACGATGTGATCGTGATGCGCACCCTGGTTGAGCTCGAATACCGCCATGCCGCCTTCAAAATGATGGCGCGTGACCAGCCCTGCGGCCTCGAACTGGGTAAGCACGCGATACACAGTGGCGAGGCCGATGTCCTCATTGGAGACCAGCAGCTTCTTGTAGATGTCCTCCGCGCTCATGTGGCGCGCGGACCCGTCGGCGAGAATGTCGAGGATTTTCAGGCGCGGCAGCGTTACTTTCAGGCCCGCATTGCGCAGGTCATTGCTTTCGCTGGTCGAGTCAGGTTTCAGGCGCTGCGGCATGCTGGGCCTTCGGGTATGATGCGGGCCCGATTATCAATCATTTGACGGCTGATCACCACTTTCATGAAAATTATTCAGTACGCTTGTTTTGGGATCCGCTGCTGTGCCTGCTGGCCTCGGGATGCGTTTACCGCATCAACATTCAACAGGGTAATTTCCTCAATCAGAGCGCGGTCGACACGATCAAGGCCGGCATGACGCGCAGCCAGGTGCGCTACCTGCTCGGGACGCCGATGGTGGCCGACAGCTTCGACAAGGAACGTTGGGACTACATCTACTATCTCAAGAACGGCCGCACCCGGCATGTCGACTCGCGCCGCGTCACCGTGTATTTCGACGGCGACAAGGTCGCGACGACTGGACAAGCCCACGGATGCGGAAGCCGCCGCCCAGGATGCCTCGGCCGCGAAGATCAAGAACGGCCGGATTTACTGACGCGCTGTGCGCGCGCGCTCGCCGGGCGGCCTTGGGCTCCTCGAGCAGCGGCCGGTAAATCTCGATCCGATCCCCGTCCTTGAGCTCCTGATCTCGGCGCGCCAGCCTTGCCGAAGATGCCGACGGTGCATTCGCCAGGTCCACGCCGCGAAAATCCTCCTGCCGCGCCGGCGCAACTGCCAGCGCATCGGCGAGCCGCGCGCCCTGCGCCACGGCAACGCCTTGACGACGCTGCGCTGCGGCTCTGCATACACGATCTCGACGTGGATCATCGCCGGATCAGCCGTAAACCTTTTGCGCGCGCACCGCGAAGGCGTCCACGATGCTGCCGCACAGCGTCTCGAACACGGCATTGAAGGCGGCGGCGGTCGAGCCGGTTCTTGAATTCGAACTCCACCCGGAATTGCACGCGCGCAGCCGCGCGCGCCGATGGCCTCGAAGCGCCACAGCGCCGGCAAGTCGCGAAACGGCCCATGCATCAGCTGCATGTGAATCTGCGCGTCCGGAAGCAAGGTATTGCGCGTGGTGAATTCGGTCTGCAGCACGCCGCGCGCAATTTTCAGCATCGGCGATGCGCTCGGTGGCCGAAACCTCCTCCACGCTCGACCGCGACGCACCAGGGCAGGAACTCCGGGTAACGCGGCACATCATTCACCAAGGCAAACATTTGTGCGGGTGTATAGGTGACCAGGGCACTGCGCTCGACGACCTGCATGCGCTCATTCTCCGGCAAAAGCGCGGGCGCCGCCATCGGCGAATCGGTAGACTGACGTCGCGATGCAAACCACCCGAAAAATTGCCGCCCATCGCCGTCAACCGCAAAGCGCGCTTCGATTATTTCATCGAAGAACGCTTCGAGGCGGGCATTTCCCTCATGGGTTGGGAGGTCAAGAGCATGCGCGCCGGCAAGGCGCAAATCGCCGAGGCCTATGTGTATGTCAAGAACGGCGAAGCGTTCCTGTTCGGCGCCCATATCAACGCCCTGAATTCAGCCTCCACCCATGTCGATACCGACCCGACCCGCACCCGCAAGCTGCTGCTGAATCGCCGCGAGCTCGATCACTTGATCGGGGCCGTGGAGCGCCGCGGCTACACCATCGTGCCGCTGCGAGCTGTACTGGAAGGACGGGCGCGCCAAGCTCGAGATCGGCCTGGCCAAAGGCAAGAAGCAGCACGACAAGCGCCACACGGAAAAGGATCGCGACTGGCAGCGCGACAAGGGCCGAATCATGAAGGCGATGCGCCGCTGAGCCGCTAACTGGTCGGCCGTGCGCGCAAACAGCGTAAACTGACGGTTCGATTGGGGCCGACCGGTTTCGACATGGGTTGCGAAACTGCAGGTGCGTACCGAGGTGCAGGTTCCTCGTTAAACTATTTGCAAACTTATAGTTGCCAATCAAGACAACTACGCTCTAGCCGCCTAATCGCGGTTGAAACCTAGACGGCTCGTGCTGATGCGAACGTTTAGGTGTAGCGCTCATCAGATAGTGGAACACACGTGCCTGGGGTGTGTTAAACGAAAAATTACCGGGCTGGCTGCACGCTTTCCCTGCCCGTTGGGTAGTGTGCGGTGAGAACAATAGACGTGGCTACGTACGTAGATCTTGTAGCGTAGGACTTATGGACGGGGGTTCGATTCCCCCCGGCTCCACCATTTATGAAAGTGACTTACATGGAGCTTCGTGAGTCGCCAACGCTCCCGTTCGAGCGAAGCTCTACAGAGCGCATAGCGCTCGAGCGCCTTTCCCTCGATGAATACTTGACGCTATATCGAAACGTGGGCGAGCCGCTGCGCTGGGATCAGCGTCTGCAAATGCCCGCGGCCGAGCTCAGGGAGCTGCTGGAGGGTCGGTTGCTGCGCATCTACGTGCTCAGAAATCTACACGGCCATGCATTGGGATTTTGCGAGTTCGATCTAGGCGCGTTCCCGGAAATAGAACTCAAGAACTTTGGGTTGATCCCTGAAGCCCAGGGAGTAGGCCTCGGACCTGGGCTATTGGCGGCCGCGATTCACGAAATATGGCGGTCCGGTCCAACCCGAATATGGCTGCACACGGATGACTGGGATCACCCCGCGGCCATTCGTGTGTATGAGCGGGCCGGCTTTCGGGTCTTCGACGTACGCGACGAAGCTCCGGGAATGCTATAGCAGAGCACCCAGCAAGGAACTCACCTAGCGCGCCTTGGCAGCCCGGGCAACTGACATGTGCGGTTTCGGATACCATAGCGGCATCAAGGGGTTTCGGGTTTTTTGGCGGGTCCCGGCCCACTATTTATGACCAGAATTGAAGTTCCCAATAACACCGCCCGGCGCCGTTCAGGGCGCGCCGGCCGCTGGTTCATGATTTTGCTGCTGCTGATCATCGTCGGCGGCGGTCTTTGGACCTGGCTGACTCTTGCCTGGGCCTACGCCGATGGCGAGCGCGCGGGCGTGCTGCAAAAATTCGTCCGCCGCGGCTGGATTTGCAAAACGCAGGAAGGGGAAATTGCGCTGTTCTACGGCGGCGGCCAGTACCTAGGTCCTGGCTCCCCGCAGTTGTGGGACTTCAGCGTGCGCGACAAGGCCATCGCGGAGCAGTTGACCAAGGCCGTGGGCCGTCGGGTGCAGCTGCATTACACCGAGCATCCGGGCATTCCCACCAACTGTTTTGCCGACACGCGCTACTTTGTCGACAAAGTGACCTTCACCGACAACGAGCCGGGCAGCGCGCCCGCGCTGACCTCGCCCGCCCTGCCTGCCGCTGCCAGCACCGGTGACTGCGCCCGCCGGCACGCGGGCCAACATCGACTCCCCGCCCGCGCACCAGCTGACACCGCGATCAGGAAAACTTTTGCATCGAGCTTAAGACCTGCTCGGCCGATGCTCACCGCGGTGCGCAGGGCCAATAATCCGTCCTCGCCGGTGACCGGCGGCGGCCGGCCCGTGGCAACCGCTTCCAAGAAGGCCTCGATCTCCGCTTTGAGCGCATCGCCCTGCTCGTAGGTTTTCTCGTCGATCGCGACCTGCGGCATGCCGTCCGCGCCCACGCCCTCGCCCTTGCGGATCACGGTCAGGATCTTTTGCTGCAGATCGAGCGACATATACGCGTCGTCCTGGAACAGACGCAGCTTGCGTTCGGTTTTCAAGCTCACGCGGCTCGCGGTTGCATTGGCGACGCAGCCATTGGCGAAGCGCAGGCGCGCGTTGGCGATATCGATCTCGTTGGAAAAAACGCTGGTGCCGATGGCATCGACCGACACCACCGGCGAGCGCACGATGCTCAAGATCAAGTCGATGTCGTGAATCATGAGATCCAGCACCACGTCCACATCCGTGCCGCGATGCTTGAAGGGCGCGAGCCGCGCCGATTCGATGAAACGCGGAACGCTCAAGGTCGGCTGCACCGCCAGGACCGCGGCGTTGAAGCGCTCCAGATGGCCCACCTGCAAAATGCGCTTCGCGCGCGCCGCGACCTCGATGAGGCCTTCGCCTTCGGCGATGGTCACCGTCATGGGCTTTTCGACCAGTACGCTTGCGCCGGCTTCGAGAAAAGCCTTGGCCACTTCGAAATGCGAGGCGGTGGGCGTGACGATGCTCACCGCATCGACTTTGCCCAATAGATCGCGGTAATCCTGCGTGCGCCGCGACTTGAAGTTCCGCGGCCAGCGCCGCGCGCGCCGTCGGCCGACGGATCGGCAATACCCACCAGCTGAGAATTCGGCAGGCTGGCGTATTTTTGCGCGTGAAATCGGCCCAGGTAGCCGACGCCGATCACCGCCGTGCGGATCAAGGCGGGGCGTCTCGCCGCCACTTGCTGTTGGCGCGATACTCCTGACGCATCTGCAAAGTGGCGCCGCCCACGATCGCGAGGGCCGACGCCGCCGAGACACAACAGTCCGCGCCACAGCGTCCATTGCCCCGCCGACAGCGACCAGAGCATCGTGCCGACGCCCAAAATCGCGCCCAGCACGATGAAGGCCCAAGGCTTTACGTCGTACAGGGTCTGGGGCGTCCAGGAGCGCATGCGCATCGATTCTACAGCGGCGGGCGGCCTCGGCGGGATTCGTTTACAATTGCGCATGGCTTTGAGTCTCTGCGCAGCTCGCTGAAGAGCGCCCCTGGGCGGCGGAATTGCTCGTGGCCGCGGCTCGGCCTGCTGTTGGGGGTGGCCCTGATGCCGGTGCTGATTTTTTACGCCGGCGTGGCGACCCTGGGCCGCTATGACGGGGCGAGCCTCGGGCACCTGTATGCCAGCCTGTTTGCAGGCCTCCGAGAGGCGTCCATCGCCTCCTGGGTCGTCTTTCTCGGCCCCTACGGCCTGTATCTCTTGTTTCGGGCCCTGCGGGCCTGGTGGCGCGCCAGCGCCCGACTGAACTAGATCTCAAGTTTCATTCGGCGCGGACGCTAACTTGCCATAAGCGGGTCCGTTCCGCTTTTGCGCCTGGAGTCGCGTCTTGAATTCCGAGATCGAAGCCCATCTTCGCCGATCAGTGAATTTTCCGTCGCCGCCGGGAGTGGCAACGCACATCATTGAGCTGGCGCAAGATCCGGAAATCGAGATGGGCAAAGTCGCCAAGGCCCTGAGCATGGACTCGGCGCTTTCCAGCAAGGTATTGCGCATCGCCAATTCGCCGCTGTATGCGCAGCGCCGCAAGAGCGAAAACTTGCGACAGGCGCTGGTCGTGCTCGGACTGAATGCCACCCTGACCCTGGCTTTGAGTTTCTCCCTGGTGAAATCCCTGCGCGGCGCCAAACCCAATGGTCTGAGCTACAAATTATATTGGCGCCGTGCACTGCTCGCCGCCACCGCGGCCCGCGCGCTCGGCGACGCCATGCGCCAGACCCTGGCCGAAGAAATCTTCCTGGCGGCATTGCTGCAAGATGTCGGCATGCTGGCGCTCGATCAGGCAGTGCCCGATTTGTACCGCGACGGCGAAACCCTGCAGCGCGATCACGCGGCGCTTGGCCGAGCACGAAAAGAAACGTGTGCAAGCCGATCATGCCGTCGTCGGCGGCTGGCTGATGCGTACCTGGAACTTGCCGGAGCGCCTGTATCGCGCCATTGAACGCAGCCATCAGTTGGAACTGAGTCCGAGCGATCAACCCGCGGGCAATCTTTGACCGCTGCGTCGCGCTCTCAGGTCCGGTGGCCGATCTGTTCCTTCTGGATCCTGAGCAGCGTCAATTCGCAGAGACGGCGCTCTGCGCCGAGCGCAGTTTGGGCCTGGATCGCGTGGCCTTCGGCCAGGTCCTGGGAACCATCGGCTCGATGATTCCGGAGACCGAAGCGATCTTCGAATCCGAGCATTCTTGCCAAGCAGCATCCGGACCTGATTCTCGAACAGGCGCGCGAGGTGCTGATGCTGCGCAGCCTGCATGCGCTGCGGGAAATCAATACGCTGCGCGCCTGCGCCGGAAGCCGCGCCGCAATCGATCGAACTCGCGGAAGAGACGCGGCGCGATGCGTTGACCGGCGTGTATAACCGCGGCTACCTGGAGCAATTTCTGGCGCGTGAATTCGAAAACTCGACCCGCCACAAGTGGCCCTTGAGCGTCGCCTTCATCGATCTCGACAACTTCAAGCTGCTCAACGAAAATTTCGGGCACCAGGCGGGCGACCGCGTCCTGCAGGCGACCGCGCGCATTCTGCGCGGCAACACCCGCGAGACCGACACGATCGCGCGCTACGGCGGCGAAGAATTCGTGGTGGTATTGCCGGCGACCGATGCCGAAACCGCACACAGCATCTGCGAGCGCATCGTGATGGCGTTTCGCAATACCGGCCACGTGGTCGGTTCGCATCACGCCAAGGTCACGGTTTCCATCGGCTGCGCAACCCACGGCGCACAACTCCAATTTCCCAACTATGCCGAATTCGTCAAGGCGGCCGACCAGGCGCTCTACACCGCCAAACTGCGCGGCCGCAATCGCTCCGTGCCGTTTGACCGGCAACTCGCTGCGCCGCTCGCCAAGAGCGGTTAGCGCGCATGACAAGCCGAATTAAGTCTTCCTGCGCCGATCTTATGTCTGGATCGACTTGAACTGCGTCACAGTTTCGCGACCGCAGTTCCATCCTGCTTGTCGCAATTTGGGAACATTCGCTCTGCGGGCATATCGAGAACTAAAAGATTGACAAGTGGTTGGATTTTTTGAAGAGGCGTGACGATGGCGAGCGATTACAAAACATCCCGGGACCGACGATTCCGACTTCAGTTTCGGCTGTGCGCGAACTGCGCAAGGCCAAGGCGGCGCAAATTTTGGCTCTGGATCCCACCCCCAAGAAGCCCTCTTACAATGATCAAGGCTCGGATCCCTACAACACGTCGGGCAGCTTCGATCGCACCAAGAACTGGACGCGGGTCGGTAAGCGCTAGCAGCGGATCCTATTGCTCGGAAGTGCGGTTCGCGCGATGGTGCGAGGCGCGAAACTCGCTATTCGGATACCAACGCGGAAAGCGGCGGCTGGCGGCGATACGAATGCCCAGCCGATAATCCAGCGTCAGATCGGTTACCGCGCCCTCGACATTCCAGTCGGCGGCATATTGATCGCTGGGCTGGCGAAAGCGGTGCGCGAAATAATCTTCGATGTGCGCCTTGCCCCAGACCGGGCCGCGCGCCGCGCTATCGATGCCCGCCTGTGTATAGATCACCGGCACGCCGCGGTGCGCAAAGCTGTAGCTGTCCGAGCTGAAATACAGTCCGAATTGCGGGTTCGGGTCGGGACGCGCCTCGCGGCCCTGCAACAGAGCTTCGGCGCGCACGATGTCGTCCAAATCGCTGTTGCCAAACCCCAGAATGCTGACATCGCGGGTGGGTCCGCCGTCGATCAGCATGTCGATGTTGATGACAGCCAGGGTTTGCCGCAGCGGCAGGAGGGGATTCTGCACATAGTACTGCGAGCCCAAAAGATCGGGCTCGGCGGCCGTCGTGGCCAGAAAGGCGATCGATCGTTCGGGCACGGGATCTATGGTGCGCTTGAAGGACTGTGCCAACGCCAGCAAGCCGGCGACTCCGGTCGCATTGTCGACCGCGCCATTGAATATGTTGTGGCCGGCCCGGGCCGCGTCCACGCCCAATGAATCCCAATGCGCCGTATAGAGCACGTATTCGTGCGATTTGCGCCCGGGCCAGATGGCGAGGACATTCTGCGTATTGAAGCTGCGGATCGCGTTGTGAATGGTCGCATCGAGGCTAAGCCCAAGCGGCACCGCTTTGAAGCCCGGATGCGCCGCTGCAAGGACCGTTCGCGTCGAAATCGATCCCCGCGGCCTTGAACAGCGCCCGTGCCGCGTCGTTCTGCAGCCAGCCTTCGATCGCGGGACGTCCGGCGTCCGTATCCGCCCCCTGCAGTTCGAATTGCGCGCCGCTCCAGGTGGCCTTGACCGCATTCCAACCGTAGCCCATGAGCGCCGCGTCGTGGATCAACAACACGCCCTGCGCGCCCTGGCGTGCGGCTTCTTCGACCTTGTAATCCTCGCGGCCATATTCGGTCATGGCGTTGCCCTTGAACACCGCAGGATCTTTCGAGGCATAGCCTGGATCGTTCGCCAGCACCACCACGGTTTTGCCGTGAACATCGAGGTTCGCGTAGTCGTTCCACGAATATTCCGGCGCAACGATGCCGTAGCCGACGAATATCATTTCGCTGTGCGCTACGTTGATTTCCGGGACCGCGCGCTTGGTCCAGATGACCATATCCTTGCCGAACTCAAGGTCGCGGCTGCCGCCTGCGCCGGCGACCGAGAGCTTCGCTTCGACGCGCGGTGATCTGCAGCAACGGCACTTGTTGCACGTAGCTCGCGCCGTTGCCGGGCTTGAGACCCAGCTTGCGAAAATTTTCGATCAGATAGCCGACCGTTTTGTCTTCTCCCGGCGTTCCCGGCTTGCGGCCCTGAAAATCATCCGAAGCCAACACCCGGACGCGATCGCCATAGGCCGTGTCGTCGATGTCAGTGCTGGGGGGCGGCTGCTTGGGTTGGAAGCTGCAGCCGGGCAGGAAACCCGCCACGGTCAAAAGCAGTAAAAGGCGCCTGGCTCTCATAGGGCTCATTCTGACGGCTTAGCTGCGGCGCGGCCAATACAGCAAAATCAGGCCGCCCAGGCAAATAGCGGTCGCCAGATGCGCCCAGCCGCGCCACGGCCGGCCCTTCACCTCCCCCAGGAAACTCCCCGCACTGGCGACGGTCAAAATCGCAAAGGCGGCCAGGCTGCCGGCCACCCGAGGCAGTTCGCGCGGCAATTCCGGGTGTTGGGGCCCCAGCACCAGGAACACGATGAGGACGGTTCCGAGGCCGAAAGTGAACGAAGCGGCGCTTCCTAGGATTATGCCGATCAAAACCGTGAACGGACGCATATCCTTCGGCTCATATACACTTGCTAGGAGGCATGAGCTTCTCTAGCCTTGAGGGAGTGGGGACGCAAAGTTTACAGGAGAATGGCGACGGTGATACTCAATCGGCTCAAGGCCACTCGTTCGCGATGGATAACCGGCATAGCAATCTGCGCGAGCGCAGTCGGTCTTGCCGCCCTATTAGGCGCCGCCATGACGCCTCCCGCCCCGGCGCCCGCGGCGGCATCGGTCCTCGCGCCCACTGAACAGGAAAACTACGTAGCGCGGCGCGTCGCCGACATCATCGCCCACGAGCATTACCGCCGCGCGCCGCTCGATGACCATCTTTCCAGCTTGATCCTCGACCGCTATCTCGATGCCATCGACGGCGCGCGCAGCTATTTCTACGCCAGCGACATCGCCGAGTTCGAGAAGTATCGCTATGAGCTCGACGATGCCATCAAGACGGGCGACGTCGAGCCGGCCTTCGTGATCTTCCGCCGCTACCAGCAGCGCAACCGCGAGCGCATGGCCTACGCCATCGAATTGCTCGACAAGAAACCGGATTTCGATGTCGAGGAGTCGTTCAACTTCGACCGCGAAAAGGAACCTTGGCCGGCGAACGCGGCGGAGATGAACGAACTGTGGCGCAAGCGCGTCAAGAACGATGCGCTCTCGCTGGTAACCGCCGGCAAGCAATGGCCCGAGGTGGTCGATGTGCTGCGCAAGCGCTACGAGCATGTCGAAAAACGCATGGATCAGAGCAAGCCTGAGGATGTGTTCGAGGCATTCATGAATGCTTTCGTGCTGTCGCTCGATCCTCACTCCAATTATTTCTCGGCGCGCAATTCCGAGGAATACAACATTCAAATGAGCTTGAGCTACGAGGGCATCGGCGCCTCGCTCAGCTTGACCGACGACTACGTCACCGTGATCGATGTCATCGCCGGCGGTCCGGCGGCGGTCAGCAAAAAGCTCGCGGCCAACGATCGCATCACCGCGGTGGGCGAGGGAAAAACCGGCGAGTTGACCGACGTGATCGGCTGGCGGCTGGACGACGTCGTGCAAAAGATACGCGGTCCGGGCGGCACGACCGTGCGGCTGCAGGTGCTGCCGGCCGGCGCGGCTCCCGGCTCGCCGCAGAAAGTGATCGACTTCACGCGCAACCGGATTTCACTCGAAGCGCAGGCCTCGCACAAGGCCATGCGCACCGTGGTACGCAACGGCAAGGAAATCAAGGTCGGTATCATCACGGTGCCGAGCTTCTATCAGGATTACGATGCCAGCCGCGCCGGTGCGAAGGACTATCGCAGCACCACGCGCGACGTGCAGCGGCTCATCGGCGAGCTGCGCAAAGACGGCGCCGATGTGTTGATCATGGATTTGCGCGCCAACGGCGGCGGCTACCTACCCGAGGCCGAGTCGCTGGTCGGCTTGTTCATCGATCGCGGGCCGGTGGTGCAATTGCGCGATACCACCGGGCACATCGAAGTCGACGATGATCCGAACCCTTCCATCTTCTACAGCGGACCGATGCTCGTGCTGGTCGATCGCTTCAGCGCCTCGGCGTCGGAGATCTTTGCCGGCGCCATCCAGGACTATGGTCGCGGCCTGATCGTCGGCCAGCAAACCTACGGCAAGGGCACCGTGCAAAATGCGCATCCGTTGAACTACACGATCTTTGGACGCAAACCTGAATTGGGCCAGCTCAACGTGACCATCGGCAAGTACTACCGCATCACCGGCGAGAGCACCCAGGATCGCGGGGTTACGCCGGACATCGCCCTGCCCTCGCTGATCGATGCCAATGAGGTCGGCGAGAGCACCCGCGATCGTGCGCTGCCCTGGGATCACATCGAACCGGCGAGCTTTCGCAGCGAAGGCGATTTGAAGCCGCTGGCCGCGACGCTGGAGAAGCTGCACGAGGAGCGAACCGCCGGCAGCGCGGATTTCAAGTACCTGCGCGAGGATATTGCGGCGTTGGACGCCATGCGCAGCCAGAAGACCCTGTCCTTGAATCTCAAGACGCGGGAAGCTGAACGCAAGCGCATAGACGACGCGCGGCTCGAGCGCGAAAACGCCTGGCGCGCCGCGCACGACGTCAAGCCGGCCAAATCGCTGGAAGAGATCAAGGACGATGCCACCGCGGGGATCCTGCTGGATGAAGCCTCGCAAATCGCGGCGGACATGGTCGTGGTATCCGCCAAGCGCGCGGCGCCGACCCAGGCGCGCCGCAATGACCTCGACAACGGCCTGACGCGCCGGCAGCCGCTAGCGCAGCAATAGCGTGTACAGATCCCAATAGTCCTCCGCCAACACATTCCAGGTGTTGGCGGGGGCGGATTTGGGCTTGTCGAAATCCAATTCGGTCACCGGCGGCGAGAGCGAGTCGGCCGTCGGAACCGTATCGGCGGCGTTGCGATAATCGCAATTGGCGCGCAGCCGCTCCAGCTTGGCCTTGATGAGACTGCCGATCTGTTTCTGATTGGCCACCGCAGCCTGCGCCTTCTGTACGCGCTGCATGAAGCTCTCGCATTCGGCGCGCGCGCCGAAATTCATCTCGTGAACCCGCCGGGCTACGGCTTCCTTGGCGCGCGCCGCCAGTCCATACGCATCCGCGTTCTCGCACAGCAACTCGGCGTAGCTGATGATCGCCAGGTTGATGTTGCGCCGCGCGGCGAGCGACAGGCCCGGGAACTCCGGCGCGGCCTCGTTCTCGATCGCGCTGCGCTCCGAGTGCAGATCGCCGACCACGGCATCCGCCATCACCACATGATTGCGCAGAAGCTCCAGCGCCTTCAGACGGCGCCGGCGCTTGAAGTAGTGCCAAAATGCGGTCAATCTGCCGATCTCCTGCTGCTCTTCGGCGAGATGGCGGCGCTGCGCGTCGGCTTCGGCGCCGGCGGCGCGCAGCCGCTGATCCGCATCGGCGAGCCGCGCGTTTTTTTCCGCATCGACATCGGCCTTGTGCTTCGCCACCTCGCGCGCTTCCTGCTGCCGGGTCAGATCGGCGGCGAAGGTCGAGAGCTGCTGATGGCACGCCTTCCACAGCGCGCGCAGCTGAAAGAACACCAATGCGCCGAAACCGGTCTTCGGATCGCCGAGCAAATCGCCGAGCGCATCCATCTGTTCCTGTATGCGGATGGTCGCGCCTTCCTGCTGCTTGAGCCGGTCGCGCAACAGATGAAATTCGTCCTTGAGGTCGGCGTAGGCCTTCTTCAGGCCAGCACGATTCTGGAACAGCTGCATGAGCCGTTCTTCATCGGCACTCGCTGCACCTCCTTCCGCACCGCCTTTTAGAAACGTCAGCTTATCGATCAAAGTCCCGCCTCATCCCATGACAACCGCAGGTCACCCGATACGAAGCCAATCTTCGCGGCTAGAAGTGATGTCCCCGCTCGGCGCAATATTCCAGCCATTTATTTAGCATCATGTTCCGCGCCCAGCGCTGATCCAGTTCACGCTTGAGTCCCGACTGCAGCTTGGCCAGTTGCGGGTGGCGCTGAAAGCCTCGAAAGCTGCGCACTTCGGCCAGCCGGGCATCGTGGTACACGCAAACCTCCAAATCCGGGTCGCGCAGCCGCGATGCGTCGAAATCGAACTCGTAGGTCAAGCGGAACACGCTGGTGTAGCGGCAGAGTTCCAATGGGGTGAGATACAGATCACAGTCCGATGTCACCTTCGATATGCGCTGAGTCGCGACATTGCGAAGTTCGTCCACAATCCAGCCCAGACGCACGAAGTTGCTTTCGTACAGGGTCATCAGACCGACGAAGCTGCCGGGCCGCGCCCGCCACGATGTCTCGCACCATTGATCCGCTATCATGCTCGAACTATACCACGCACGTTCGGGATTTCAGGGGCGCAGTCGGCGCTCGATGCCCATGCGATCGAGAATTCTGGTGGATATTTCTTCAATCGAGACTTCGGTTGCATCGAGCACCGGCACGCCGTGCCGCTCGAACAAGGACTCGGCGGCGCGCACTTCGAACGCCACTTGCGCCGCGGACGAGTAGCGGCTGTCGGGCTTGCGCTCGTTGCGAATTTGTTGCAATCGATCCGGCCTGATGGTCAGGCCGAATAGTTTTTGCGGGTAGCCGTCGAGCGCGCGCGGCAATTTGCGCGATTCCAGGTCATCCTCGGTGAGCGGATAATTCGCGGCGAACACTCCGTATTGCATGGCCAAATACAAGCAGGTCGGCGTCTTGCCGGAGCGCGACACCCCCACCAGAATAACATCGGCGCGCTCGTAATCGCGCACCACCGAGCCGTCGTCGTTCGCCAGCGCGAAATTCGTCGCGTCGATGCGCGTGGCATAGGCGTGCGTGTCGGCCATGCGATGCGTCCTACCCGCGGTATGGCTGGATTGCGTCTTGAGTTCGCCCGCCAGGGGTGCTAGGAATGGATCGAAGAAATCCAAAAAAAATCCCGTGCTGCCGCGGACCACGTTGCGCACGTCTTCCTGCACCAGCGTGCTGAAGACAACCGGGCGCATGCCTTCCTGCGCCGCCACCAGATCGATCTTGCGGACGGCTTCAATTGCCTTGTCAACGGTGGAGATAAATGGCACAGTCACTTGGCGAAATTCGATGCCGTCGAACTGCGTCATGAGACTGTGACCCATGGTTTCTGCGGTAATCCCCGTTTGGTCGGAAACGAAGAATACGGTTCGTTTTATCACGGTAACCTCACCCTAGTCGGCGCTTTCGCCGTAAAGTGTTTCATTTAAACTAGCGTCGGACAAGCAGTGCACCATGAAGCCTTACATCATTCCGTTTGAAAAGCTTAAAAACAAAGACGTCGAACTCGTCGGCGGCAAGAATGCATCCCTCGGAGAAATGATCTCCGGCTTGGCGGACCTGGGGGTTTCGGTGCCGGGCGGTTTTGCCACGACCGCGCACGCCTACCGCGATTTTCTGGCGCAGGGCGGCCTCGACGAACGCATTCGCGCGGCGCTCGCGGCGCTCGATGTGGATGATGTGCAAAAATTGGCGGTGGTCGGCGCGGAAATCCGCGGCTGGATGCTGGCCACGCCTTTTCCCGAGCGCCTGCAAACCGAGGCGCTGGAGGCCTGGCGCAAGATGAAAGGCGGCAGCGATCCGGCCGAGTTCGCGGTCGCGGTGCGCTCTTCGGCGACGGCGGAGGACCTCCCGGAAGCCTCCTTCGCGGGCCAGCAGGAGACGTTCCTCAATGTGCGCGGCGAGGAGCACTTGCTCAAGTCCATGCACGAAGTGTACGCCTCGTTGTTCAACGATCGCGCGATATCCTATCGGGTGCACAACAAATTCGATCACAGCGCGGTGGCGCTGTCCGTCGGCGTGCAGCACATGGTGCGCAGCGACCTGGGCTCAGCCGGCGTCATGTTCACGCTGGACACGGACTCCGGTTTCCGCGACGTGGTTTTCATCACCGCCGCGTATGGCTTGGGCGAAACGGTGGTGCAAGGCGCCGTCAACCCGGATGAGTTTTACGTCTACAAGCCGGCGCTGCGCGCCGGCCGGCGCTCCATCCTGCGAAAGAATCTCGGCGGCAAATCGATCAAGATGGTTTACGCCGATCCGGGCTCGAAAACGCGCGTGCGCACCGTCGACGTTGCGGCCGCCGACCGGCACCGCTTTTCCTTGAGCGAGGCCGACATCACGGAGCTCGCGAAGCAAGCGCTCATCATTGAGGAACATTACGGCGCTCCCATGGACATCGAGTGGGGCAAGGACGGCAGCACCGGCAAAATTTACATCCTGCAGGCGCGTCCGGAGACCGTACAGAGCCGCGCCGGACGCACGATATTGCGCTACACGCTGAAATCGCGCTCCAGGGTGCTCACCAGCGGCCGCAGCATCGGACAACGCATCGGCGCAGGCCATGCGCGCATCATCAAGGATGCGAAAGAAATGTCGCGGGTGCGGGCCGGAGACGTTCTGGTTGCCGATATGACGGATCCGGATTGGGAGCCGGTCATGAAGCGCGCCTCGGCGATCGTCACGAACCGCGGCGGGCGCACCTGTCATGCAGCCATCATCGCCCGCGAGCTGGGGATCCCGGCGGTCGTGGGCTGCGGCACGGCCACCAGCGACGTCAAGGAAGACCAACCGATTACGATTTCCTGCGCCGAAGGCGACACCGGCTACGTCTACGACGGCATGCTGGAATTCGACGAACGCAGCATCGAGATGGACGCGATGCCCGAGATTCCCGTCAAGATCACCATGAATGTCGGCAATCCGGACCGCGCTTTCGATTTTGCGGGCATTCCGCACCGGGGGGTGGGCCTGGCGCGCCTCGAATTCATCATCAACCGCATGATCGGCGTGCATCCGCGCGCGCTGCTGGAATACGACCGGCAGAGCGCCGAGCTCAAGGACACCATTGCCAAACAGATCGCGGGCTATGACGGACCTGTGAATTTCTACGTCGATAAACTGAGCGAAGGCATCGCGCAGATCGCGGCCGCGTTTGCCCCCGAGCCGGTGATCGTGCGGCTGTCGGATTTCAAGTCGAATGAATATGCGAATTTGATCGGCGGCAAGAATTACGAACCGCACGAAGAGAATCCGATGCTGGGATTTCGCGGTGCGTCACGCTATATCGACAAAGTGTTTCGGCCCTGCTTCGAGCTCGAATGCCGCGCGCTGAAACGCGTACGCGATGAAATGGGGCTCACCAATGTGCAAGTCATGGTGCCGTTCGTGCGCACCTTGAGCGAAGCCAAGGAAGTGACGCAGTTGCTGGCCGCCAATGGCCTGAAGCGCGGCGACAACGGCCTGAAGCACATCATGATGTGCGAACTGCCGACCAACGCGCTGCTGGCGGACAAATACCTCGAGTACTTCGACGGCTTCTCGATCGGCTCCAACGACATGACGCAGCTCGCACTGGGCCTGGACCGCGACTCCAGCGTCGTCGCCAAATCCTTCGACGAACGCGACGAGGCGGTGAAGGCCTTGATGGCCATGGCCATCAAGGCCTGCAAGGCGCAGGGAAAATACGTCGGCATTTGCGGCCAGGGCCCCTCGGATCATCCGGAACTTGCGCGCTGGCTGGTCGAACAAGGCATCGACAGCCTGTCGCTGAATCCTGATACCGTGGTCGAGACTTGGATGTTCCTGGCGAAGGACGCTCAGAAGCCCGTGGCTCGCTAGAACGGACGCAATAAGCGTTCGCGGTAATACTGCAGTTCGCGGATCGAGTCGCGTACATCATCGAGCGCCAGGTGAGTCGATGTCTTGCGAAAGCCCTCGGCAACGTTCGGGGCCCATCGTTGTGCCAGCTCTTTGAGCGTGCTCACATCGAGATTGCGGTAATGGAAGAAGGCCTCCAATGAGGGCATGTAGCGCGCCAGAAACCGCCGGTCCTGGCAGATGCTGTTGCCGCACATCGGCGAGCGTTTGGGCTCGACCCAGGCGGCGAGAAAATCCAAGGTGCGCCGCTCGGCGGTCGCGGCATCGATGTCGCTCGCGAGCACCCGCGCGGCCAATCCGGAGCGCCCATGCTGATTTCTGTTCCAATCGTCCATGGCATTCAGAACCGATTCGCTTTGGTGCACGGCGATGACCGGCCCTTCCGCGAGCACCGTGAGGTGCTTGTCGGTTACGATCGTCGCGATCTCGATGATGAGATCTGAATCGGGCTTCAGGCCCGTCATTTCCAAATCGATCCAAATGAGATTGTCGGAGGAGGATTTCATGGTGTTTCTGGAGACTGATTCGGCATGGTAGCAGGCGGAACCGGCATCGTCCTTGCGAGTTTCGGGCGCAGCGTTTTGCTGCAGACGAGCGAGGGTCTCGTGCGCTGCGGCCTCAAGGGCCGCAAATTGCGCGTGGTGTGCGGCGATCGGGTGGTCTGGGGATACCCACCGTCAGCGGACGGCGCCTCAGTGGAGTCCGTCGAGCCGCGCCGCAATTTGATCGAACGGATCGACGCCCGCGGGCGTGCTGAGCCGGTGGCGGCCAATGTGGACCGGCTGGCCATCGTCGCGGCTCCGCAACCTGAGCCGGATTGGTTTCTCGTGGATCGCTATTGGGCGGGCGCGGCGCTCAAGGATTTGCAGGCTCTGGTCATCGTCAATAAAAAAGATCTCGGCAGCGGCGCAATCGAGGCGCAGCTCGATGAATATCGCCGCTTGAAGCTGCACTGCATCGAGGTGAGCTGTCAATCCGCAGAGGGCATACCTGAGCTGGCGCAAGCTTTGAGCGGCAGCGTGAACTTGTTGGTGGGTCAATCCGGGGTCGGAAAATCCTCGCTGGTGAACGCGCTCGCGCCCGCCGCCGAGGCGCTGACTGCGGAGTTGACGCGCGATGCCGAGGGACGGCATACCACCACCACGGCGCGCTGGTATCAGCTCACCCCGGATTCCGCCATCGTCGATGCGCCGGGCGTGCGCGATTTTGCCCCGCCGGCGCACTTGGTGCGCGCCGCGGAGCGCGGCTTCGTCGAAATACATGCGCGGAGCGCCGAATGCCGATTCAAGGATTGCCGGCATATGGAGGAGCCGGGCTGCGCGGTGCGCAGCGCCGTGATCAATCAACAGATCTCGGCGCGCCGCTACGAAAGCTATCGGCGCTTGTTTCGTCTCTATCAAAAGCTGGCGTCTTGACGCAATCGCTCATGAGACGCTGGTGCGTCCGGCCAGCGCATGCGCCAGGGTCCCGCCATCGACGTACTCCAGCTCGCCGCCCACCGGGACGCCGTGCGCAATGCGCGACGCCTTCAACCCCGCGCGCAGTGCCAGTTCACCCAAGTAGTGCGCGGTGGCCTCGCCCTCGGCGGTCGGGTTGGTCGCAAGAATCACCTCGCGAACTTCGCCTCCCTTCAGTAACTGCTCGAATTCGTCGAGACCCAGCTCCGCCGGTCCCACGCCGTCGAGCGGCGACAAATGCCCCATCAGCACGAAGTAGCGTCCCCGGAAACCGCCGGATTGCTCGATGGCAACGACATCAGCCGGAGATTCGACCACGCAGAGCTGTGCACAGTCGCGTTGAGCCGAGGCGCAGATGGAGCAGAGTTCGCTCTCCGTGAGCATGCGGCAACGCTTGCAGTGGCCCACTTGTTGAAGCGCTTCGGCCAAGGCCTGGCTCAAGGTCAGGCCGCCGTCGCGATCGCGCTCCAGGAGGTAGAACGCCATGCGCTGTGCCGACTTCGGGCCTACGCCGGGCAGACAGCGCAGCGAATCGATCAGGCGCGCGAGCGTCGGTGTGTACTTCATCCAGTGCACTGCCTCAAAATGGCAGCTTCATTCCGGGCGGCAAATTCATGCCCGACATCAGGCCTGCATACTTTTCCTGCGTACGCGCGGCGACCTTTCGAACCGCATCATTCATGGCGGCGGTCAGCAGGTCCTCGAGCATGTCCTTGTCCTCACCCAGCAATTTCGGTTCTATGAAGACTTTTTTGGTCTCGTGCTTGCCGTTCATGGTCACTTTGACCATGCCTGCGCCCGATTCACCCGTCACCTCGATATCAGCCAATTCGGCCTGGGCCTTCTGCATGCTTTCCTGCATTTGCTGTGCCTGGCGCATCAGATTTCCCAATCCACCTTTCATCATGGCAGCCCCTGTTGCTAGTTCGATGGTTTTACCGACGCGGCATCCACGTCGGCACCGAAGCGTTCCCGCAAGCCCTTCACGGCCGGATCCGATTCGAACGCGCTCGCCGCGCGTGCGACTCGCTCCTGCTCCGCCTGATTCCGTTGGCGCGCCGGCGAGTTCAAGTCCGATTCAGCGGTTTCGAACGCGAGGCGAATGTCGCGGCCGAGATACTTCGACAAGCCCTGCACGAGCTTATCTTCAATCGGCCGCGTGCGTCGATCGGACGCCGCTGGATCGAGCTTCAAGGTCAGCAGGTTGTGTTCAAATCCGGCGGGAACACAATTGAGCGCCAGCTGGCGCACCATCCCGCCCAATCCCGCCGCCTCGACGATGATCGGCCAATTTGCGGCATCTATGCTCGCCAGCCGCGCCGCATCTACGGGCGGTCCTGCGCCGGCACTCTTGCTTGTGGCCGCGGCCGCATTTGTCCCCGCGGCCGCCTTTACCGCAGCCGCGCTTGCACCGGCGGCCACGGTATTGCTTGAGATGCCGGCGGGTTTCACGGGCTGGGCGGCGGCGGCATCCGGCCGAAATGCCAACATTCGCAGCAAGGTCATTTCGAAGCCGATACGGGGCTCCGGCGCCATGTTCAAGTCGCGGCGCCCCGCCAGTGCGATCTGATAATAGAGCTGGGCATCTTCGGGAGAAATCGCCTGTGCGAGCCGCGTCAGCAACGCGGCGTCGAACTCCTCATCTTGTGCAGCCGCTTCGGGAACGATCTGCACGATGGCCATGCGCTGCAGCAGCGTGGCCAAATCGACCAGCGCGCGATCGTAGTCCGGCGCGTCGCGATCCAACTCCCGCACTTCCGCCAGTAACGCGGCGCCATCGCCGCGCGACAGCGACTCGACCAGCCGGCCGACATGGCCGCGGTCAATGGTGCCGAGCATCGATCGGGCATTGGCTTCGCTGACGGCGCCGCCGCCGAAGGCGATGAGCTGGTCCATGAGGCTCAAGGCATCGCGCATGCTGCCTTCCGCCGCCCGCGACAGCAGCGCAATCGCCGCAGGTTCGAACGACAGCTTCTCCTCGGTTGCAATGAATTTCAAGCGCTCGCCGATCAGAGCCGCGGGCAGCTTTTTGAGGCTGAACTGCAGACAGCGGGACAGCACGGTAACCGGCAATTTTTGCGGATCGGTGGTCGCGAGCAGGAATTTAACGTGCGGCGGCGGTTCCTCCAGCGTCTTCAGCAGCGCATTGAAGGAATGGGTGGAGAGCATGTGCACTTCGTCGATCAGGTACACCTTGTATCGGCCACGGGTCGGCGCGTACTGCACGTTGTCGAGCATGTCGCGCGTATCATCGACCTTGGTGCGCGACGCTGCGTCCACCTCGAGGAGGTCCACGAATCGCCCCTCATCGATCTCTTTGCAGGCGGCGCAGACGCCGCAGGGATTGGAACTCACGCCATTGGTCTCGCAATTCAACGACTTCGCCAAAATGCGCGCGACCGTCGTCTTGCCGACGCCGCGAGTGCCGGTAAACAAGAAGGCGTGGTGCACTTTGCCGCTATCGAGGGCGTTGCTGAGCGCGCGCAGCACGTGCTCCTGCCCCACCATTTCGGCAAATCGCTTGGGGCGCCATTTGCGCGCTAATACGACGTAGCTCATAAGGTATTGTCGCACGCCTTTCAGGAGGCGGCCCGCGCCAGCAGGACTTCGGCGCCCGACTTTAAGCCTCTACCGCTGCTCCCTTCCGGGCCTGACGGGGTTCGTGACCAGTCGTCGCGAAGATGCAAACGCGAGCCACCATAAACGGTAGCTCATTTTGGCGGAGAGGGTGGGATTGACTCGGGCCTTCGGCCCTCGCCCTGCGGGCGCCGTCGCAAAGCCTCCGGCGTCCAGCGCCGCTGCGGCGCTGTCGAACCTAAAGCTTCGAACCCCACTCCCCCGTCTACATTCAAATACAGTTTAGTCGCTAAAATCCGACCGACTGCAAAAACATCTTGGCGGAGAGGGTGGGATTCGAACCCACGAACACGGTTAGGTGTTACACACTTTCCAGGCGTGCGCCTTCGACCGCTCGGCCACCTCTCCATAAACAATTTACTCAAACCGTGCTTCGAGAGGCGGTGCTTCACTTTCCAGGTGAGCGCCTTCGACCGCTCGGCCGCCCCTCCAAAGCGCAGCAAGGGTACCGGAGCGGACTCAGGTGATCAAATTCCGGGCTCTCTCCTAGCTGCTGCTGCCGGCCTTGTTGGGGGGAGCAGGTTTGTAGCGCGGCGGAACGTCGTAGCAAGCGTCATGAGGACCCGGCGGCGGCGGCGCGTCGGTCACGGTTGGAATCACCAAGGCGCCGGCCGTGTTCGGCGAATCGAGGCCGGCGGGTACTTTCAGGGGCGGAGCCGACAACGCGTGCTGGTATTCCTGCGGCGAGTGGCAGTCGGGATTCAGCTTGCTGAAAAGGTGACAGCCGCTCAACAAAGCGCTTGCCGCAACCAACGGTAGAATTCGATCAAAACTCATGCAGCTTGGTCCTCAAGAGTAACGCCGGCGCTGCGCATCGCCCGCATCACCGTCTCGTGATGCCCGGATGCCAGTTCGACCAGCGGAAGGCGAATTGCGTTGCCGATGATCCCCATTCTAGCCACCGCCCACTTCACGGGAATCGGGTTCGCCTCGACAAACAGATCCTTATGTAAAGGCTGCAAACTCGCGTCAATCACCCGTGCCGCGACCAGATCGCCCGCGAGGGCCGCCTTGCAGGCCTCGTGCATGCGGCGCGGCGCGACGTTGGCCGTCACCGAAATCACGCCGCGCGCGCCGGCCTCCATCAATTCGACTGCCGTCGCATCGTCGCCCGAAAGCAGCGCGAACTCCGGCGGACAGGCGCTCATGATCTCTCGCGCGCGACTTAAGGAGCCGGTCGCTTCCTTGATTGCCACGATGCGAGGGTGTTTTGCCAGACGTGCGATGGTGCTCGGCAACAAGTCCACCGCCGTTCGGCTGGGTACATTATACAGAATAACGGGTGCGGCGGACGCATCGGCTGCGGCGGTGAAATGCCTGAACAAGCCTTCCTGCGGCGGTTTGTTGTAGTACGGCGTCACCAGCATCACCGCATCCACGCCCAGCCCGGACAAGGTACGGGTGCGTGCCACGGTCGCATCGGTCGCGTTGAAACCGGCGCCGACGATGACCTTGAGCTTACCGCGGCAGCGCGCCACGGCCCGCCGCGTCAGCTCTTCGACCTCGGCGGCGGAAAGCACCGGTGACTCTCCCGTGGTGCCGGCGACAACGACTCCGTCGCTGCCCTCGCGCAGGTGAAAATCCAGCAACCGGTCCCATGCGGGCCAATCCAGCGCCCCGTCGGCGGTCATCGGGGTGACGATTGCTACCATGCTTCCGGAAAACATCAAAGAGCTCCGCGGGAAATATCGCTACCTTAAGTGCCAGACAGCACCTAAGGCAAGCTTCCATCCGGTAGAATTTGCCCCGATGAAACAACATATCGTGATTTCAGCGGTCGGCAGCGACCGCGTCGGGATGGTCCATGAACTGTCCAAGGCTATCGCCGATTGCGGCGGGAGCATCAGCGAAAGCCGCATGACCTCGCTCGGCAACGAGTTTGCGATGCTGCTGCTGGTCAACGGCAATTGGCACACCCTCGCCAAGCTCGAAGGCGAGTTCAAGAAACTCGCCGATGCCACCGGCATGAATATTCAGCTGCGCCGCACCGAGGAGCGCTCGGCGCGCAACGATATGCTGCCCTATTCGATCGACGTCGTGTGCCTGGATCAGACCGGAATCGTCGCCGGACTGTCCGGATTCTTCGCGCAACGCGGCGTCGACATCGCCGAGCTGTCGACGCGTTCGTATGCCGCCGCGCACACCGGCGCTCCGATGTTCTCGGTGCAGATGATCGTAAATGTCCCCAGCCGCCTGCACATCGGCGTATTGCGCGAGGAATTCATGGACTTCTGCGATCACTTGAATTTGGACGCCATTTTCGAACCCGTGAAGAGTTAGCAAAGCCATGAGTAAGATTGAAATCGGCAAGAAGGCGCCGCTGTTCAGCCTGGAGGGTACGGGTGGAACCTGGTCGCTCGAGGACGGCAAGGGCAGCGCCGTGATCGTATATTTTTACCCGCGCGACAACACCTCGGGCTGCACCCAGGAGGGCCTGGATTTTGCGGCGCTGAACGCTCAGTTCAAGAGAGCGCATGCGGTGGTGCTCGGCATCTCGCCGGACAGCGTGGCCTCGCACGAGAAATTCAAGAAAAAAATGGACTTCCCATTCGAACTTTTGAGCGATCCGGACCAGAAGGTCTGCAACCTGTACGGGGTGTACAAGGAAAAAAGCATGTACGGCCGCAAGTACATGGGCGTCGAACGCAGCACGTTTCTTATCGACGCCAAAGGCGTGCTGCGGCACGAGTGGCGCAAGGTGAAGGTCAAGGATCATGCCGGGGCCGTATTGGCCGCGGTGAAGGCACTGTGACCGGCAACGTGCGGCCTTTGGGGGCCGCTGTACTGAAGAGCCGTCAAGGCAAGGCAGAGCGCCGCATATTCGTGCTGGACACCAATGTCTTGATGCACGATCCGACGGCCATCTTTCGCTTCGAAGAGCACGATATTTACATCCCTATGACCGTGCTCGAGGAACTCGACGCGGGCAAAAAGGGACTGTCGGAGCCGGCACGCAACGTGCGCCAGGTCAGCCGCTTTCTGGATGAACTGATGCAAGGCGCGACCAAGAAGCAGATCGACCGGGGCCTCGCCCTGCCGACGGCCGTACCGATCAATCATGGCAAACGCCCCCCTGGCGGACGGCTGTTCTTTCAGACCCAGTTGCTCGAATCGGTGCTGCCCGACAGCCTGCCGGGACAAGGTGCGGACAATGCGATTCTGGCCAATACGCTTGCCCTGCAGCAGAAATTTCGCAACGCGCGCGTCACGCTGGTCTCGAAGGACATCAATTTACGCATCAAAGCGGCGATCCTCGGCGTGCACGCCGAGGACTACTCCAGCGATAAGACCATTGAAGACGCGGACTTGTTGGTCAGCGGAGTCCAGCAGCTGCCGCAGAATTTCTGGGAGAAGCACGGCAAGGGGATGGAGTCCTGGCAGCAGCAGAGCCGAACCTATTACCGGGTCCGCGGTCCGCTGGTGCGCGAGTGGAAGAGCAATCAATTCGTTTATGACCCGGGCGCCAATGGCGTGGAAGCAGTTGTGCGCAAGCTCGAGTCCGATTCGGCAATTCTCGAACTGACCACCGATTATCGAACCGAACGCAACAATGTGTGGGGCGTCACTGCTCGCAACCGCGAGCAGAATCTGGCATTGAACTTGTTGATGGATCCGGAGATCGACTTCGTCACGGTATTGGGGCCGGCCGGCACCGGCAAAACCTTGCTGACGCTCGCGGCGGGTCTGGCGCAAACGCTGGATCACAATCGCTTCAGCGAAATCATCATGACGCGCGTCACCATTCCTCTCGGCGAGGACATCGGCTTTCTGCCCGGAACCGAAGAAGAGAAAATGGAGCCCTGGATGGGGGCGCTGATGGACAACCTGGAAGTTCTGACGCAGAGCCAATCCGGCGGCACCTGGGGTCGAGGCGCCACGAACGATTTGCTACGGCACCGCATCAAGATTCGATCGTTGAACTTCATGCGCGGCCGAACGTTTCTGAATCGCTTCATCATCATCGATGAAGCGCAAAATCTGACCCCGAAGCAAATGAAAGCCTTGGTCACCCGGGCGGGACCCGGCACGAAAATGGTGTGTTTAGGCAATATTGCGCAAATTGACACACCCTACCTCACTGAAACCACGACCGGCCTCACGTATGTGGTAAACCGATTTCACGGCTGGGCGTTTTCCGGACATATCACGCTGGTGCGCGGCGAACGCTCGCGTCTGGCGGACTACGCCTCCGAAGTTCTTTGATTTTGCTTCTGTTTTGAGCGAACTTTGGTATGCGCCTACACTCCAAGGTTCAAGAGATCCCATGTCAGCGCTGAAATCCACAATCGCATTTCTGGCCGCCGCCGCGCTCAGCGTGAGCGTGAGCGTGGGTTATGCGCAGGGTGTGGCCCAAGCCACCAACCGCACGAACCAGGACCTGCCGGAATTGGGCAGTCCGGCAAACGCGGCCATTTCCATCGACGATGAATATCACGCGGGCCTGGGATTCGTTAACGAGATACGCAAGGAAGGCGTGATCCTCACCGATCCCGAAGTGCAGCAATATGCGCAGGAGATCGGCCACAGCCTCTCCAGCCAGGCGGAGGAAGGCCAACACCAGTTTTATTACTTCGTCATCCGCGAAGCGGACATCAACGCCTTTGCAATCCCGGGCGGCTTCGTGGCGATTCACAGCGGACTGATACTGGCGACGCGCAACGAAAATGAATTGGCGGGCGTGCTCGCGCACGAAACCGCCCACGTCACGCAACGCCACCTGGTGCGCCAGCTCATCGACCAAAGCCACGAGGGCCTCATCGCGACCGCCGGGATGCTGGCGGCGGTGCTGCTGGGAGCGACGGCGGGCCGTGGTTCGCCCGGTGCGATCGAGGGCGCCATCCTGGGGGGCCAGAGCGCCATGATTCAGCATCAGATCAATTACACCCGCAGCAGTGAGTTCGAAGCGGACCGAATCGGCATTACGACCATGGCGAACGCGGGCTACGACCCGCTGGGAATGGCGAGCTTCTTCGATTACATGGGACGAACCGGCCCCGAACCGAGCCGCGTCAATGCGGTGCAGTTCCTGATCGATCACCCGATTTTTTCCGATCGCGTCGCGGAGGCGCAGGATCGCGCCAACCAGATCGGCCGGATACATCACGAAGATTCCTTGAGCTACCTGCTCATACGCGAGCGATTGAGGACCATTGCGGGGGATCCGCAAGAGGCGCGCCAATACTATATGCACCTGCTCAAGAACGGCGCCGGCAAGACCATCCAGGAGCGCTATGGCATGGACGTGGCGCAGATCGCAACAAAAAATCCGCTGCCGGCAATCGCGGATTTAAAAGAGTTGGTGAAGGACTATCCCAAGGTCACGCAGTTCTATGGCGCGCTCGGCCAGGCATACCTGGCAAATAACCAATTCAAGGAGTCGGATGCCGTCCTTGAAAGAGCGATGATTTTGTTTCCACGCAACGTTCCGATCACGATCCGGCTGGCGGAGTCCTTGATGCACTCCGGCGACAACAAGCGCGCCCACCTCGTGCTGCTGGATCTGTTCAATAACGTTGAGCCGACGCCGGATCAGACTCGGCTTATCGCGAAAGCCGCCAGCACCGCCGGCGATTACGCCGACTCCTACAGCTACATGGCGGAATTTTATTTGATGACCGGCAATCTCATGATGGCGATGAACCAACTGCAGCTGGCATTGACGCTGCCGGGGCTCGACGCCGTGCAGCGCGCACGCTACAGCGCGCGCCTCGAGGAAGTTCGCGCTGCGCTGCCGAAGAAGAATAAAAATACCATGGCCGACGAGCGCGGCGAATACAGCGGCCGCTACTAATCGCGTCTGCGCCGATTCCGGCAATAGTGTATGGTTCACCCGATTAAGAGCAGGGAGAAACTCGAGATGCGCACAGCAAGGCAGTCGCGCGCGACGCTTGGCGTGATACTGGCCGCCGCTGCCCTGACGGGATGCGTCGCGTTGCCGCCCAACAGCAAACCCGCCCCCCAGGATCCGTGGGAATCTTGGAATCGCGGCGTCTACAAGGTCAACGACAAACTTGATCGCGCGGTCGCCAAACCGATCGCACGCACCTACGTGCGCGCCGTGCCGGCGCCCGCACGCACCGGCGTCAGCAATTTTATTTCGAATCTGCGCACCACGACCGTCATGATCAACGATGCACTGCAGGGAAAGCTCGGCGCGGCCGCCAACGACCTGGCGCGTCTGGTCGTCAATACCACCGTCGGATTCGGCGGCCTGCTGGACCCGGCGACGCAGATGGGCTTGGACAAAAACGACGAGGATTTTGGGCAGACTTTGGGCCACTGGGGCGTTCCGCCGGGACCATTTTTGGAGCTGCCTTTCTTAGGTCCTTCCGATACGCGCGACGGACCGGCGCGCGTGGTCGATTTTTTCACGGGACCCACGCATTACATCAGCAACAATTGGATTTCGTACCCCCTCTATGGAGTCGGATTGGTCGACGCCAGGGCCGCACTGTTGCCGCTCGATGAAACGCTGCAAAAGGTTTTCGACCCCTATGCCTTCATTCGCGACGCCTACCTGCAGCGGCGCGCATATTTGGTGTCCGACGGCAAGGTTAGCGACGAAGTGCTGACCGATCCGGGAGCCGACGACACGGATACCACCGCGCCCAAGCCTCCGCCGCCGCAAACGCCGCCCGATTCCGCCAAGAAACCCTGAGCGGTTCGGGCCGGACGCGCTAATTGGGCGGATTATTCGCCCTGAGAAAATCCACGGTGGCCTGCAACATCTGCAGGCGCGTCTCACTGCGGGAGAGCCAGTGATCTTCGTGCTTCATGGTCACCAAAGTCGCCGTCTTTCCGGCGCGCTTCAAAGCGCTCAGCATGACGTCGCTTTGCTCGTAAGGCACCACGGTGTCATCGCGGCCATGGATCAGCAGCACCGGAACGGTCACCGCGGCAACATGCTCTATCGGGGAAATAGCGATCAGCGCCGGATCGTTCTGATCCGCAGTCCCCATGAAACGGTCCCAATAGCGCTGCGATACACCCGTCCGATTGGCGAGGGTCCATTTGCGAAACCGGCGTAAGTCCGACAGCCCCGCGACCGACACTGCGCAACGATAGACGCCTGACTCGACGGTGACGCCGGCGAGCGCCGCATAGCCGCCATAGCTTGCCCCAACAATGCAGACGCGCTTTGGGTCGATTATGCCTTGATGTGCAAGATAGCGGACGCCATCGGACAGGTCCGATTGCATTTTGCGGCCCCACTCGCCAAAGCCCGATTCCATGAATCTTGAATCCACAGTTGAACCGCGGAAATTCGGCTGAAGCACGGCGTAGCCCTGCGCGGCGAGCGCCTGCGACCACCAGTCGAAATGCTGCGTGTCGGCTGCGGCGGGCCCTCCATGCGGCAAGACGATCAACGGCAGATCCTTTTCAGCAGCGGATTGCGGTAGCGTCAAAAAAGCGGGAATGGTCAGCCCGTCGGCCGCGGGATAGCTAATGGCCCTCATCTCCGCCGGTACGTGAACGTCCTCATAAACCCGCCCAAGTATCGTCGCATGATGGCTATACCAATCGTAAAGCGCGTACACGTAGCCATTCTTGGGGCCGAATACCTTCAGCACCATCCTCGAAAAATCGTCCGAGCGAGACACGAGGCTCACGCGTGCATCCGGGAACGCGCGCAGCACCGCGTTCCAATGCGCCTGCAACTCGTTGTCGAAGAATACGTATTGGCTGCTGCCGATCTCCTTGATGCCGCCGATGATTCGCCCCGTCTTGCGATCCTCGATTACATTTGCGAACACGGCACCCTCGCCGAGCGGCTCACCCCAGGTATTGTCGGAGAGATTCAGCGCTTTCCATTGCGGATCGCCGTCGACGAGGAATCGAACGATGATACCGCCGCCGTCAGCGCTGAATCCGAGCATGTCCGGCGTGTCGATCGGCGCGAATCCGGAGGCAACCACAGTCCAATGGCCGTTCTTGTGGGTTTTGATTTCCCAATGTCTTTTTTCATCGCGGTAGGAGAACTGCGCTGCGATATTTCCGGATTGGTCCAACAACCATTGTGTGTCAGGCTCGGTCGCTTCATTGACCAGGCGCGTGCGGCGATCGGGATACTCGACTGAAAACAAGCAAGGAACCGTGGTCTCTCGTACACAGTACCCGCGCGCGTACAGCATCGAGTGATCCGACACCTCACGCATCGAGATGTCCCCGGTTACCACGTTGAAGGTTTCGACGTGGTCGACTTCGAATTTCAGCGGATTGAGCTTCATCTTTCTGAGATTGAAATTCACGAGCTGATACCACTCTCGGGCCGCCCCCGTAAACCCAAACGGCGGCAGGCTGGTACTCGACACGGTGGCAATGATATTGTCGTCATCGACCCAGTCGACGCCGCGCAATTTGACCTCACCCGCTCGGACCCCGCCGATGATCTCGCGTTTGGTCAGCGGAATGACGATAAGACTTCGGCTTTCGCCGCTGGTCTTGACAAAAGCGATTTTGCTGCCGTCCGGCGAGATAGCCACGTCTTCCAGGGTTGGCAGCCGGCCGAAGGCCTCGAGCGGAACCGCGTCGGCCGCGACCGCGGGGTGCGGCCCGGCGGCGCCGGCAATCGTGGCGGCAAGCAGCGCACGCACCACCCGCTGTTTACTTATTGTTGTGCCGACCATCCCTGTGTGCTTCAAGCGGAGCGCAAATTTTCGCCGGCAACTATCTTACCCCGCCGTCAGCAATTCTTCCACGTCGCTCAGGCGCGCCAATTGATGCAGCTGCGCGGGAATGTTTTCATAGCGCAGACTCTTGCCCTCGGCCCGCGCTATGCTCAGCCATTCAATCAACAAGGCGAGGCCCGAACTGTCGCTGTCCTTGACGCCGGACAGATCGATGACCGCCGCACGGCCGTCGGCGATGGCTTCGCTTCCCGAGCGCAGAAGCGCCGTGACCGTGGTGAAGTGCAGCACGCCATTGACTCGCGTGCGCCCGCCCTCCAGCGTCTCGAATTCGGCAGTGATGCGCGCGCTGTTGTTCAATGCGCGCCCGCCGCCCCGCTCGGACCGACGCGACCCTCCTTCTCCAATCGATTGATGACGTCATCCAACCCTTTCTGCTGGATCTCCGCCGCAAAGTCGGTGCGAAAACTCTTGACGTAGGAGATGCCTTCGATCACCACGTCCCACGCCTTCCACCCATCGGGAGTCTTGTGCAGACTGAAATTCACCGGCACCTTGTCGCCCGAGGATCTCTTTACCTCGGTTCGTACCGTCGCGGTGGTGTCGCCCGGATCGCCCTTGTACGGCAAAACCACGAATCGATCGGCGGTAAAATCGACCAGCGCGGCGCCATAATTTCGCAGCAGCGAGTGATAAAAGGCGTCGACGAATCGCTTGCGCTGCTCGGGAGTCGCCGTCCGCCAGCTTTGCCCCAGGACCAGACGGGCCGCGTATTCCGTGTCGAAATTCGGCAGCAGTACATTTCCCACCAGCGCATCGAGCTTTGCGGGATCGGCTTTGTACATCGCGCGGTTCGCATCCAGTTCCTGCAGCATGCGTTTGGCGGAATTTTCCACCAGCTGCTGCGGGGATAGCGTGCTCGCATTCGGCGCCGGCGCGTCCGCGGCGTGCGCGCCGACCGCTACCGCCGCCATCAGCATTGCCGTGATGGCTAGTTTGCTCATTTGGTTTTCTCCGTCGCTTTCGGTTTCGTGTCCGCAGGCGCTGGCGCGGCTGCCGGCGCGCGCGTTTGCTCATCCGCCTTGGACTTGGTGAAGTTTGCCAGGACCTGGCCGATCAGATTTTCCAGCACGAACGCGGACTGCGTAAAATCGATTTGGTCATGGTCCTTGAGATAAGTATCGGCGCCGCCCGCCGTGAGCCCGATGAACTTGCCGCCCAGCAGCCCTTGCGTATAAATGCTGGCATCGCTGTCGGTCGGAATCTTGTTGTAGCGCGCGTTCAAACGCAGCTACACGACCGCCTTGTATTCGTTCGAATCGAACTCGATCTTGTCGACGCGTCCGATTTCAACGCCGGACATCGATACCGGCGCGCCGACCTTGAGATCGCCGATGTTGTCGAACTTTGCAGTCACTTCGTAGTGCGGCGGACCGAACCAGGCCAGACCGCGGCTGGTGGTCTGAGTGGTGAGAAAAAACAGCGCTGCGAAGCCCAGCAAAACGAACGAGCCGGTCCCTAGATTCAACGTGCGTGACTTGCGCATTAGAACACTCCTACAAAAACGCCGCGGTGATCAAATAATCCAAGAACAGAATCACCACGGCAGAGGTAACGACCGTGCGCGTGGTGGCTCTGCCGACGCCCTCCGCCGTGGGCGTCGCATAATATCCTTGATAAACAGCGATGAGACTGCAGGCAACGCCGAACACCAGGCTCTTGACGATCCCCTCGGTGACGTCCTTCAGGCCGACGGCGGCGCGCATCTGCGACCAAAAACTTCCGGCGTCGACTCCCATGATCTGCACGCCGACCAGTTGGGCGCCGTAGATGCCGATCACGCTGAAGATCGCGGCCAGCAGCGGCATCGCGATGACGCCGCCCAAGAATCGCGGTACCACGACCCGCTGGATGGGATCGACCGCCATCATTTCCATCGCCGAAATCTGGTCGGTCGCGCGCATCAATCCAAGCTCGGAGGCCAGCGCCGTGCCCGCCCGGCCTGCGAACAGCAGCGCGGTCACCACAGGTCCGAGTTCCTTCACCAAGCCGATCGCCGCGGCGGTGCCGAGGGCCTCTTCCGAACCGAAACGTTGCAGGAGCTGAAAGCCCTGCAAGCCCAGCACCATGCCGACGAACAGGCCCGAGAGCATGATGATGACGAGCGAAAGCGCTCCCGAGTTGAATATCTGCTGAGAGATCAGGCTGAATCGGAGCAGCACCCGCGGAGCATTGACCAGCAGGCGAAACAGGAAATGTACGACGGACCCAAGTCGCTCCAGCGCATCGGTAAAGCTTTCCCACAGCTCCCTGAACATGTTCAAAGAACCTCTTTGCGGGACAGGAGTTCGTCGAAATAGTCGGGCGCGGGGAAGTGAAACGGCACCGGGCCGTCCGCCAGGCCGCCGATGAATTGCCTGACGATCTGCGTCGGATTGGTCTTGAGCTCTTGCGGCGTACCCTGCGCGACCACCTTGCCCCCGGACAGCAGAAACACCTGATCCGCGACCGTGGAGATTTCCTGCACATCGTGCGAGACGACGATACTGGTGATGCCGAGCGTATCGTTCAGACGGCGGATCAGCCGCAATATGACGCCAAGAGAAATCGGATCCAAGCCGACGAAGGGTTCATCGTAGATCAGCAGTTCCGGGTCCATGACGATGGCGCGCGCGAGCGCCACCCGCCGTCCCATTCCGCCCGACAGTTCGGCCGGCATCAATTCCGCCGCGCCGCGCAACCCCACGGCCTGCAGTTTTGTCAGCACCAATTGCCGGATGAGCCGCTCGGTCAGATCGGTGTGCTCGCGCAGCGGGAAGGCGACGTTTTCGAACACACTCAAGTCCGTCAACATCGCGCCGTTCTGAAACAACATTCCCATCCGCCGGCGCAGCACATACAAATTGCTGCGCGAAATGGCGCGCAGATTTTCACCCGCGACCTCGATCGACCCCGTATCGGCCGACACTTGTCCGGTGATCAGCCGCAGCAGCGTGGTTTTCCCGGTGCCGCTCGGACCCATGACCGCGGTGATCTTGCCGCGCGGGATCTGAATATCGAGACCTGCGAACACGGGGCGTCCGTTCACCGCATAATCTAAATTGCGGATATCGACGATTGGGGCGGGCTGGTTCAATGGATTGTGACGCGGCCGCGCCGCCAGGGCGCGGTTCGTGGGTGGCGGCGCGCTTTAAGCCGCGGCTGATTCCAAAGCGGCACTGTACTGGCCCACCGCCGCCAATCCGTTGAGCTTGGCCCTCTTCGCCAGCGCTTTCTGACCGCCGGCAAAGCCGCTCTCCTTACCCGCCCAAGCGTGCAGTGCGTCATCTTGCAGCGCGCGTCCATAGCTGAAGGTCAAAGCCCACGGCAGGGGTCCCAGCGCATGCATGAGGTTCAAATGCAAGGTTGCATCCGTCGGACTCTGGCCGCCGGACAGAAATGCGATGCCCGGCACCGCGGAGGGCACCTGGCGCTTCAGGGTTTGCACCGTCGCCGCGGCGATGCGCTCGGGGCTGGCCTGATCCGCGCATTTCTTTCCCGGAATCACCATGTTGGGTTTCAGGATCATGCCCTCCAATACGACCCGCGCGGCGAACAGGTGACTGAACACGCTGTCGAGCACGATATTCGTGACTTCCTCGCAGCGCTCCAGCGGATGCGCGCCGTCCATGAGCACTTCCGGCTCCACGATGGGGACGATCCCCGCCTCCTGGGCCAAAGCGGCGTATCGCGCCAAGCATTCGGCGTTCGCGTCGATGGCGTAGCGGGAAGGAATGACCGCATCGATATTGATGACCGCGCGCCACTTGGCAAAGCGCGCGCCCAACTTGTGGTATTCGGCAAACCGCTCGCGCAACCCATCGAGACCTTCAGTGATGGTCTCGCCCGGAAATCCCGGCAATGCTTTGGCTCCCAAATCGACTTTGATTCCGGGGACCATTCCCGCCTTGGCGAGATAGGTCGGAAAGGGGATCCCATCCTTGGTCTTTTGCCGCAGAGTTTCGTCGTACATGATGACGCCGCTGATGTAGTCCTTGGCGCCCGGCGCGGTGAACAGCATCTCGCGGTAGGTCCGCCGGTTCTCCTCGGTGGACTCCAATTTGATGCCGTCGAAGCGCTTCTTGATGGTGCCGCTGCTCTCATCGGCAGCCAAAATCCCTCGATTTTTCGCCACCATGGCGCGCGCAATGGCGTTCAGCTCTGCAATATTCATATCGTACGCATCTCACTGATATTGGTGGTTAACTTAAGGCAAGAATAACAAACCTAGGTTCAATCCGCCCTCCGGGTGGAACTGTAAGTCAAATAGGACTAAAATAGTCCTACATGATTTTCCAAGCCCGAGGACGCTTTCTATGCTGCGCATGGGAAAAATGACGGACTACGCGACCGTTGTATTGGCCAGTCTAGCGCAACAGCCCGCCGCACATCGGGCCGCGACCGAATTGGCCGAGCGTACACGCTTGAGCCGCCCGACGGTGAGCAAAGTCTTAAAGGGCCTGCAGCGCGCCGGCATGGTGATCTCCTCGCGGGGTGCGCAAGGGGGCTATCGGCTGGCGCGCAGTCCCGAACAAATAACGGCGGCGCAAATTCTCGATGTGTTCGAAGGACCCATCGCCATCACCGAATGCAGCGGCGCCTCCAGTCAGTGCGGGATCGAGCGGCTGTGCCGCGTCGGCGGCGCATGGCAGCGCGTCAATGCCGCCATTCGCCGGGCACTCGAGGATGTGACGCTGCACCAATTGGCGGGCCTCGATTCCACCGGCGTGCGTATCGCCGACCTCGCCTCCGAAATGCACGTGAATACCTGATTTTCGGCCCCAGTATCGAGCTCAACGCCTGGAGTATCGTGTCTAGCAAATCCCAAGAAGTCGAAGCCCTGGTCGGCCAGAAATACCGGCACGGGTTCATCACCGATATCGAATCCGACAGCTTGCCGCCCGGACTCGATGAGGGCGTCGTGGCCGCGATTTCGCGCAAGAAACATGAGCCCGAGTTTTTGCTCAAGTGGCGGCTGAAAGCGTTTCGGCATTGGCTGACCATGCAGGAGCCGACCTGGGCGCATGTGCACTACAAGCCCATCGACTACCAGGATATTTCTTATTACTCGGCGCCGCGGGCCCCGGCTCAACGCGCCGAAGAGCTTGGACGAGGTGGACCCGAAGCTGCTCGCCACCTATGAGAAACTGGGCATCCCGTTGCACGAGCGCGCCCGCTTGGCGGGCGTTGCGGTGGACGCGGTGTTCGACAGTGTTTCGGTGGCGACGACCTTCAAGGAAAAGCTCGGCAAAGCGGGCGTGATTTTCTGCTCGTTCTCCGACGCGGTGCGCAATCATCCCGAACTGGTGGAACGCTATCTCGGCACGGTCGTGCCGACCGGCGACAATTTTTTTGCGGCCCTGAATTCCGCGGTGTTTTCGGACGGATCTTTCGTCTATGTGCCGCCCGGGGTGCGCTGCCCGATGGAATTGTCGACTTACTTTCGCATCAACGCGGCCAAGACCGGACAATTCGAACGAACCCTGATCATCGCGGCCGAGGGTGCCTCGGTCAGCTACCTGGAAGGCTGCACCGCGCCCATGCGCGATGAAAACCAATTGCACGCCGCGGTGGTGGAACTGGTGGCACTCGACGATGCGCAGATAAAGTACTCCACCGTGCAGAACTGGTATCCCGGCGATGAGAACGGCTTGGGCGGCATCTACAATTTTGTCACCAAGCGCGGCGAATGCCGCGGCCGCAATTCCAGGATCTCCTGGACGCAGGTCGAAACCGGATCCGCGATCACCTGGAAATATCCGAGCTGCGTGCTCAAGGGCGAGAACTCCATCGGAGAGTTTTATTCAGTGGCGGTGGCAAACAATTATCAGCAGGCCGACACCGGCACGAAGATGATTCACATCGGCCGAAACACCAAAAGCACCATAGTGTCCAAGGGCATTTCCGCCGGGCACGCGGAAAATACTTATCGCGGTCTGGTGAAAATTCTGCCGAGCGCGAGCGGCGCCCGCAATTTCACCCAGTGCGACTCTTTGCTCATGGGTCCCAAATGCGCGGCTCATACTTTTCCCTACATGGAAGTGAAGAATCCGACTGCAACCGTCGAGCACGAGGCCAGCACCTCCAAAATTGGCGAAGACCAGTTGTTCTATTGCCTGCAGCGGGGAATCTCGGCCGAGGATGCGGTAAACATGATCGTCAGCGGCTTCTGCAAAGTCGTGTTCAAGGAACTGCCGATGGAATTCGCCGTAGAGGCGCAAAATTTGCTCAGCGTGAGCTTGGAAGGAGCGGTCGGCTGACGCCGAGGCTTGAAAAGAGAGAACCAACTTGCTTGAAATCTGCGATTTGACCGCCCGCGTTGCGGGCAAAGAAATACTCAATGGCGTCAATCTCACGGTGAAGGCCGGCGAGGTGCACGCCATCATGGGCCCGAACGGATCGGGCAAGAGCACGCTCGCCCAGGTGCTGGCCGGGCGCGAGGACTACGAAGTGACCCGCGGCTCGGTGAGCTTCGAGGGCCGCGATCTTCTCGGCGATGCGCGCCGAGGAGCGCGCCCGCGCCGGCCTGTTCCTCGGCTTCCAATACCCGGTCGAAATTCCCGGGGTCAACAATGTGTACCTGTTGAAAGCCGCGCTCAATGCCAAACGCAAGGCCGCGGGCGAGCCCGAGGTCGATGCGTACGAGTTCCTGGCGCTGATCCGCCAGAAGATGAAATTCATGCAGATGAGCGAAACATTCCTGACGCGCGGCGTGAATGAGGGCTTCTCCGGCGGCGAGAAGAAGCGCAATGAGGTGCTGCAGATGCTGGTTCTCGAACCGAAACTGGCGATTCTCGATGAAACCGACTCGGGCCTGGATATCGATGCGCTCAAAGTCGTCTCGCAAGGGCGTGAACAGCTTGCGGGATCCGAAGCGCGCGGTGGTGCTCGTGACGCATTATCAACGGCTGCTGGACTATGTCATTCCGGATCGGGTGCATGTCTTGTCCGGCGGTCGCATCGTGAAGTCCGGCGATAAATCGCTCGCGCACGAGCTCGAGCGGCGCGGCTACGACTGGGTCATGGGGCTCAAGTCGCATGAGTGCCGCCCTGCGCTCCTTCGAAACGCAATGGCGCGCGCGCACGCCCGATGCGTTGCAGCCGATTCGCGAGCAAGCCATGCAGCGGTTTTTGCAGCTGGGCCTGCCCTCGCAGCGCGATGAAACCTGGCGCTACACGGATCTGCGCGCTCTTGCCGCGCAGAGCTTTGGGGAAGCCGGCAGCACTGCCGCGGGTGCCTCGCTCGAAGGGGCGTCGCTCTCGCTGGTGGACCCTGGTCAACACGCGGCAACCCTCACCCTGATCAACGGCCGGCCGCCGGCGAAGCGTGATTTTCCAGAAATAAATGGTTTGAAAATCAATACGATAAGTGAACTTTATCAACTAGATCCGAACAAGGTGAAGCGCTTTTTCGAGTCCGCCTCGGACGCCGATCAGCGCCGCTGGGTGTTGCTGAATACGGCCCTGTTCGTCGACGGCTTGCACTTGCAAGTGAGCGGAAGAGTCGCTGCACCCATTGTGATTCGCCATGTTTCCTCGGGAGACGGCGCGCAGGCCGCTCATCCGCGGCTCGTCATCGAAGCGGCTGCCGGGGCTAGCGCAACCGTCATCGAGCACCATCTTTCGACCGGGGATGCGGCGCCGCTCAGCAATTCCAACGCGCACATCGCGCTGGGCAAGGATGCGCGGCTGGAGCACTACCGCGTCTATGCATCGGGTGCCGGGGCCGCCCATTTGGATACGCTCGATATCCACCAGTCTGAGGGCAGCCGCTGCCGCCAATTCACGATAGCGCTCGGCGGCAGCCTGGTACGCGCATCTTTGGAAGCGCGCCTGAACCAGCGCGCTGCGAACTTGGAGAGCTACTCGCTGCTGGTCGGCCACCAAGCCCGGCATGTGGACTGCGTGAACATCGTCACGCACGCAGCGCCGGGTACGCGCAGCCGGCAAACCGCGCGCGCCATTGCCAGCGACCGCAGCCGGGTGATTTTCAACAGCAAGGTGATCGTCAACGCGGGCGCCAATGGTTCCGATTCGCAGCAGTCCTGCCGCGGTCTGCTGCTGTCGCCCAACGCCGAGATCGACACCCGGCCGCAACTCGAGATTCATGCCGACGAGGTGAAGTGCGCGCACGGCGCCACGACCGGCCGCCTCGATCCCGACATGCTGTTCTACTTGCTGTCGCGCGGCCTGGATCGCGAAACCGCGCAAAGCCTGCTGGTCTTTGCGTTTCTCGCGGACGTGCTCACCGGCATGTCGGTGAGCTCGGCGCGTGCCGCGATAGAGAATGCCCTGATCAGTCAATTGCCGGATGCCCAAACACTGCGGAAGTTTCGATGAACAATATCGCCTTGGCCCACTCTGACCGGATCTTCGACGTCGAGGCCGCGCGGCGCCAATTCCCGATCTTGAGCCGCATGATCCACGGCAAACCCCTGGCCTACTTGGACAACGGCGCCTCCGCGCAGCGCGCGCAATGCGTCATCGATGCGGTCGATGATTACGAACGCCGCCACCACGCCAATATCCATCGCGGCGTGCATACCTTGAGCCAGGAGGCCACTGCGCTGTACGAAGGCGCGCGCGATCGCGTGCAGCGCTTCATCAATGCGCGCTCGCGCAACGAAATCATCTTCGTACGGGGCACCACCGAAGCGATCAATCTGGTGGCGCAAAGCTATGCAAGACCGACCCTGCGCCCCGGCGACGAGGTGTTGATCACGCATTTGGAACACCACGCGAATATCGTGCCCTGGCAAATGGCGTGCGAGCAGACCGGCGCCAAACTGGTGGTTGCGCCGATGGACGCCCAGGGCGAGGTGCATTTGGAGGCAGTCGTTTCCCTGATGAGCGCGCGCACCAAGATTCTTGCCTGCGCGCATGTATCGAATGCCCTGGGAACGATTCTGCCGGTGCGCCGCATCATCGCCGCGGCCAAGGTGCGCGGCATCACCACCCTGCTGGACGGCGCGCAGGCAATCGCCCATCTGGGGGTGGATGTGCAGGAACTGGGCTGCGATTTCTATGCATTTTCCGCGCACAAGATGTACGGACCCACCGGCGTCGGCGTGCTTTATGGGCGCGAGCAGCTGCTCGATCGCATGCCGCCGTGGCAGGGCGGCGGCGAAATGATTTTGAAAGTGACCTTTACCGGGACTACCTACAACGCCCTGCCGAACAAGTTCGAAGCCGGCACGCCCAACATCTCCGGAGGGATCGGATTGGGGGCCGCGGTCGATTATCTGCTCAGTCTCGATCGGCATGGCGCACATGCCCATGAGGAGGCACTGCTCCGGCATGCCACGGCGACGCTCAGCAAAATTCCTGGACTGCGCATCGTCGGTACGGCGCCCGACAAAGCCAGCCTCGTCTCCTTCGTGGTCGATGGCGTGCATCCGCACGATTTGGGCACGATTTTGGATGAGGACGGCATCGCTGTGCGCACCGGCCATCACTGCGCCATGCCGGTGATGGACTTCTTCAAACTACCGGCAACGGCGCGCGCGTCGTTCGCGTTCTACAACACTTTCGCTGAAATCGACCGGCTTGCGGCAGGCGTCGAACGCGCGCGCAAGATGTTCGCCTGAGGTCTTGCCGTGGAACTGAACGATCTGTACCGCGACGTCATCCTGGACCACAACCGCCGGCCGCGGAACTTCGGCGGCTTGGATCCGGCCGATGCCAGCGTCGAGGGATTCAATCCGATGTGCGGCGATCACCTGACGCTGCGCCTGAAAATGCGCGATGACACCATCAGCGATATCCGCTTCGAAGGCCAGGGCTGCGCCATATCGACCGCCTCCGCCTCGCTCATGACCGAGGCGGTGAAAGGCAAGAGCCGCGCGGCCGCGCTGGACCTGTTTGACCGGGTGCATCGATTGCTGACTGACGATGCCGCACCTGGCGCCGAAGATTTGGGCAAACTGGCGGCATTGTCCGGCGTGCGCGAGTACCCGGCGCGCGTCAAATGCGCGAGCCTTTGCTGGCACACGTTGGCGTCCGCGCTGAAGGCTGCGGATCTGAAGTCCTTGCCTGCGGTATCGACCGAGTGAGGAGCTACGAAAACGAACCCATCGTCGTGCAGCGCGACGTCAAGGCGGTGGCCATACCGGCGGGCGCCGAGGTCAATTTGAAGCTTGGACAGGTCGGCTACATCACTCAGGCCTTGGGCGGAAGCTTCACGGTCTACATCGACGGCAACCTTTTTCGCATTGCGGGAGTCGATGCCGATGCCATCGGCAAAACCGCGGCGAAACCTCCCGACGTGCCGCCGGGCGCCTCCGAGGAGGACATCAAGAACATCATCTGGCAGCAACTCAAGACCTGCTACGACCCGGAAATACCGGTCAACATCGTCGATTTGGGACTGGTGTACGAGTGCGATGTCAGCAAGAATGAGGACTCGTCCCGCACGGTCGACATCAAGATGACGCTGACCGCTCCGGGCTGCGGCATGGGTGAGGTGTTGGTGCAAGATGTGCGCGACAAGGTGCAAATTATCCCCACCGTAGCGCATGCCAACGTTGAACTGGTATTCGATCCGCCTTGGAATCAGACCATGATGTCCGATGAGGCGCGTCTGCAGACGGGAATGATGTGAGCGATGCGAGGCTTTTTCTGTGACATGGATTGATGCCGGTGTTCCTCACGATTTGCCCGACGGGCAGGCCAAGTCGATGCCCGCCGGCCGCCGCATGATTGCGGTCGTGCGCGACGGCGAGAACTTTTACGCCATCGAGGACATCTGCACCCATGATGGGGCTCAGTTGACCGGCGGAGAAATCGAGGGCAATGAAATTATCTGTCCGCGCCATGGCGCAAGATTCTGCTTGCGGACGGGCGAAGCACTAACGCCGCCCGCCTACGAACCGGTGCGCGTGTTCGAAACCAAAATCGAAAACGGTCATCTATGGGTACGCGCAGACTGACCCTGCTGCGGCATGGCAGGGCGGAGCCCGCCGACGCTTATCCGGAGGATTACGAGCGCCCGCTCACCCACCGCGGCTGTATCGAGGCACAGGAGATGGCCTCGCGCCTGGTAAAACGCAATTTGGTGCCCGACCTCATCTTGGTGAGTCCCGCCGAGCGTGCCTGGGCGACGGCGGAAATCATCGCCGCGACCTGCGAACTCGACGCGAAACAGCTGCAATGCGCGCGGGAACTGTATTTGGCGACGCCCGAGAGAACCTGGCAGCTGCTGGCGCATCGCGCGGCATCGCTGGCGCATATCATGATCTGCGGCCACAATCCCGGCCTGAGCGCGATAGCCAGCCGATTCGGACCCAAACCCGAGCGGCGCGAGATCTCGACCGCCGGCATCGCCACCGCCGTTTGGCATCATGCGGACTGGGCGACTCTGCAACCGGAGGCCGCCGACAGCTGTGAAATGGACGATCCGGAGGACATGGACGAGCTGTGGGAGTGAGCGAAGTTCGGCGACAGTCATAGGGGCCTGTGAAATGAACACCAAGAGCTTTACCGTCTTATTCAGCCGCGCGGCCATTCTTGCCGCGGCCATTCTTGCCGCGGCCGTTGCGGCAGCGTCGGCGGCGGCAGCCGCGCCGGCGTCCACGGACTACCAAACGCCGATGAACGCGTACGGTCAGCCCGATCTCGAGGGAACCTGGACGAACGCAACCTTGACGGCGCTCGAACGGCCCAAAGAATACGGCAACCGCGAGGTCATGAGCCCCGCAGAAGTCGCGAAGGTCGAAGGCAGCAGCGCGAAATTGTTCGCCGCGGACAACGCACCGCGGGACCCGAAGGTGAAAACCACAGACCTGCCGCACGAGTGCGGCCTCGGCTTCAGCGGCGCCGGTTGCGGCTACAACGCGGCGTGGATCGACCCCGGCACGACGGTGATGCGGGTCAACGGCAAGCCACGCAGCTCCTTTATTACCGATCCTGCCGATGGGCGCCTGCCCCCCTACAAGAGCGGCGTCAAGGCTCCCGGGATGGAACAGTACGCGCACCGCGGCGAGAACCCGGAGAACATGGCCGTGTCTGAGCGCTGCTTGAGCTCGTTCGGCTACAGTGCCGGACCGGTGATGCTTCCTTTGCTTTACAACAACAATTACGAGATCGCGCAGTCCAAAGACACGGTGGCCATCGACGTCGAAATGGTGCACGACGTGCGCATCATCCGTATCGGGGGCAAGCATCGCACCGATGGGCTGCGGCCATGGATGGGCGATTCCATCGGCTGGTACGAGGGTCCGTCGCTGGTAGTCGAGACGACCAATTTCCCGCAGGCCACGGCGCTGCATGGCGCCTGGAAAGAATTGAAAGTCACCGAACGATTTACGCGCGTCGCGCCGCGGCGGATTCTGTATCAATTCAAAGTTCAGGACCCGAGTGTTTGGGACAGCCCATGGAGCGGCGAATATGAATTCAGCCCCTCCAAGGGCCGAATCTTCGAGTACGCCTGCCACGAGGGCAACTACGCACTGGCGGACATGCTCGCCGGAGCCCGCGCCGATGAAGCGGCCGCGGCAGCCAAACATACGGCTGCGGCAACTCCCGCCTCGGCCCTGGCGCCGGCGAAGAAGCGGTAGAGTAGGCGCCGAACGGCGCACTCGGTTAGTTCTCCAGCAGCGTGCCTTTGCCTTCGCGGATCGCCTGTTCGATGATGGGTTTCAACTGGCGACGGACGTCTTCGATTATTTTGCGCTGCTGCTCGCCCAACAGCGTTTGTTGCTCGCCTAATTTTCCTTGTTGTTCGCCGAGCCTGCCCATCTGCTCGCCGAATTTGCCCTGCTCGGCACCGAACTGCGACTGCAGATCCCCCAGGTGGGCCTGAATCTCACCCAAGTGCGCTTGCAATTCTTCGAGCGAGCGCTCGTCGAGCTTTACCGTCAGGTGCGGCAGGTCAAGCTTGTTGATGGTCTTCTGCAATTCCTCCATTTGCCGCTTGAAGTCCGGCGTTTCGACCAGCTTGATGGTGCGCTCCTGCGCATGCAGCATCCGTTGCTGCGCCCCCAACTCCCTTTGCTGGGCGCCGAGCAGCCTCTGCTTCTCGCCCAATAGCCGCATCGGCGCGAGCAATTCCTGCGCTTTCGCGATGACGTGCGGGTCCTGGATCAGATAGGGTTTGCCGTTGTGCTGAAAATAGATGTAGTCGCCGCCCTTGAACGGCAAGCGATCGCCGCTATCGAACATCATGTTCGAATGTCCCGAATGAATCGCGAGCACGCCCTCTTCATCCTTGGCGCTATGGTCATCTTCAACCACGAGGTTTTGGTCATGGTCACCAGAGTCGGAGCCGAAATCGGTGTGGGCGGGCCGTTTCACGATTATCGGCTTTTTCGCCGGCGGCGCGAGGGCCGGCGCAGTCGCGGGAGGACTGATGGTTGCCGGCGACTCGGGTGCGGCGAGTGATGGCGGCGCAACGGGCGACGGGGGTGTAACGGGCGACGGAGGCACGGCGGGCATCGCGGGTGAGTTCGGCGGCATCGGGACCTCCGTCGGCCCGGCATGCACGCGTACCATGGAAGTCGACGCGAACATCGCCAAGGCAACTACGCCGGCGGCAATGAACGGCAGGCGCCGCGTCTTGGCGAACGATCGTTCGAAACCGCGATCGTTCAGCAGTCTTTCGATGCGCGGCGTGAGATTGCTGGCGCTCGCCATCGCGACGCCGGTCTGCGGCCAACCGGACCGCGTGGCAAACGCCAGTAAAATCTCCGCATACCCGGCACGGCTCTCCGCTTGTTCCACGGCCGCGCAGTCGCTCAACGCCTCGCCGAGTTCAGCAAGTTGCCGTTGCAGCCACCAGCTGAACGGGTTGAACCAAAACAGCGCGCAGTGCAAACCCGCGAGAGTGTGGATCAAGAAATCCCTCTGACGCACGTGCGCCCGCTCGTGCGTGAGCACGATGCGCAGCGTCGCCCCATCCCAGGCAGCATAATTCTCCGGCAATAGCACGCTCGAGCCGATGGTCGCCGGACTCTTGACCCCTTCGCTGATGCGCACGTCCAAATCCGGGTCAAAGGGGAAAATGACCCGCTCCGCCTGATTGCGCAGACGCAGCGCAAAGCCCACGCCGGCGCACAGCCGCACCGACAGGATTGCGGCCACCACGCAGTAGCCGAACACGGCCAGAGAAATGGCCGCATTGGCGAGCGGCGCAGCTTTGCGGGTGGCGCCCATCGGCGGCACGTAGAGCGCTGCGCTGTCCTGCATATTTCCGGTGCGGGAATCGGCCATCGCGCCGCGATAATCCGCATAGCCGGACGCGAGCGTTTGAGGCTGCGCGGCAAGCGTCGCGTGCGGCGTAGCGGCGGCGGATCGCGGCGCGCCGATCGACACCTCGGGCAGCAAACGCGGTCCGATCTGTGCGCTGACCAACAGCGGCATGGCCAATGCGCCTGCCAGCGCCAGCAACCAGGCTGTGCGCCGCGCGCGGACTTGCTCGATGCGCATCAGGCGCAGCGCAATGAGGATGATCGCGCCCATTACCAATGAGCGGGCGGAGGCTTCAAGCAACAAATGCGTAGTCACGATTTCTTCCCCCTCTTCGATGCAGCGATGCGCTCGGCGAGGCGCTGCAGCTCCTTGCGATCAAGTACCGCAGAATCCACCATGCCGGCAAGAAGTGTCTCCACCGATCCTTCGCAGAACCAATCGACGATGCGTTGCACGGCCCGGCCGGCGACCGCCTGCCGCGATGCTGCGGGGCGATAGAGAAACGTGCGGCTCTCGATGGAGTGGGACAAATAGCCTTTCTCCTCGAGCCGGCGCAGCACGGTGCGAATGGTGGATTCCTTGAGCGGGCGGCCTTGCGCGGCGAGATGCTCCCGCACTTGGTCGGCGCTCTGCACGACATGCTCCCAAATGAGTTCGAGGACCGCCCGCTCCAGCTCGCCGAGCTCGGCAGGGTCGTGACTTTGAGTAGTGTTACTGGTCATAGTGTTACCGACTGTAACACATAGGCTGGTTTGAGCAAGCAGTTTTTTTGCCGAATCTTCTCAAGGGTGGCCGGCCCCCGCCGCCACCTCGACGGTGGCCAGCCCGTAGGGCGGCAGTGCAATCGACAGGCGGTCATCGACGATCGGCACCTCTCGAGGCGCCGGAAGCGTCGAGGCTTTCAGCAACTGCTGCAGCTGGATCGGCGTGGGATAAGTCGGCGAGCCCATGCTGCGGTACGCGCCGCTCACATCGCCGTTGCCGGCATCGAGGCGCTGCACGCGTGCCGAACGCGCCGCAAGATGCTGCAATCGCAATGCCACCGTGATCGGCGCGCCGCTTGCGCCGGGAGGGACGTAGTTCCAGAGAGCGATGACAAAGGTGCCGTCCGCTCGGCGAGTGAGCAAAGCATGCTCGGAATCCGCGTCGTAGCGCTCGGTACCCAGCCCGTGCAACATCTTGAAGGCGTTGAAGGCCGGTTTTGGAATGCCCCCGGCCGCAATGAGGCCGAATCCACCGTAGAAAGGCCGCTTCACGACGCCTTGCTCCTCGAACACATCGGAGAATGTCCAGTAAGACATCATGTCGGTGAGCCCGTCGCAACGGCGCACGGTGTCGGCAAGCCATGGCCCCATGAACAGTGAATCGGTGATGCGCGGCTCATTGAAGTAGGTCGCGTTGTACTCGCTCCAGATGATGGGAATGCCGCGGCGCGGCGACGAGTCGGCTTCGTCGCGGACTTTCTTCGCCGCACGGCACACCATCTCGGACCGCGGAATTTGCTCATGCGTCCCAAAAACATCTTTGGATGTGTCGTTGGCGTAAACATGCGTCGAGACGAAATCGAACGGGATGCCGTTGTCGGTGCAATGGCGAATGAATGCACCGATCCAGGCAGCTTGCGCAGTGGACGGTCCCCCCACACGCAGTCGGCTATCGACTCCCTTGAGCGCCTTGGCGGTGTGATCGTAAAGCGTCCAGTAGCTGCTCTGCTTGGGGACCCCGGCCCAGAAATCCAGATTGGGCTCGTTCCACACCTCGAAATACCACCGCGCCACTTCCTCGATGCCGTAGCGCCCGACCAGGTGCTCGGCGAAAGCCGCGATCATGGCATCCCACTTGGCGTAATCGCGCGGCGGCGCCACGATCGGATGGTATTTGAAGGAGTGCACGGCTTGGCGCGATGCAAGCTTGCTCGGCATGAACGACAGCTCGACATACGGCCGAACGCCGTTCGCCAGCAAGCCATCGTAGATCTCATCCACGTAGGAAAAGTCATAAAGCGGGTTGCCGCGTCGGTCTTCGCCGTAAATTCCAACTTCGTCATGCAAGATCGCATGGAAGCGCACGTACTTGAAGCCGGTTGCACCGCTTACCAGACGAAGATCGCGCCGATAACTCTCGCGCAGCGAAAGAATTGCCCGGCCGGAGCCGAACATCTGTTCCCAGAAATGCGGGAAGCTGTGGTGCGCGCCGCGCGGATCGACCACGATTTCTTCGTCGCTCCAGGCGCTTGCCGCAATCAGCACTAGAACAATCATGAAATTCGCTTTCATGGCAAGCCGCCATGGTGTGCGCAAGCCCGCCAACCTTTCGGGACGCGCGATACGGCCGGCGTTGGCGGCCTAGATTTGCTCACGGTGCAGCCGCATGAGCCGGCGCCGCTCGCGCTTGTCCGGGCGGGTGTCCGGACGCGGACGCGATAGATTGGCGAGACGCTGCTGCTCCTTGAGCACGACGCGCCGTGCGGCGCTCGCGGGCGTTTCCGCATAATGGCTCGATGCTTGCGCCGCAGGCCCGCGCCGCGCAGGAAGGCCGAGCACCGCAAATTCCCCGACGATCCCCTGCGTCGACAAACTCACTCGATCGCCGACTTGCACCCGATGCGCAGGCTTGACGCGTTCCGCATTGAGATGCACCTTGCCCCCATTGATGGCAGCCGTTGCCAGGCTGCGGGTCTTGAAGAACCTGGCATGCCAGAGCCATTTGTCGAGCCGATGATTCTCGGTTTTTTCCTCGGTTGTCATAAGTAATCGATCTTTCGGAATCCTCATGGCGCGCGGTCGAAATCGCTATAATAGCGCGATGTACGGCAATGAATTTCGCGAGCGCCTCGTGCGCGATACCGAGGCGCTCGACGCGGCGGGACTGTTGAAGCGCGAGCGGCTGATCGGCACGGCTCAGGGTCCGCTCATCAGGCTCACAGACGGCCAGGAGATGATCAATCTCTGCGCCAATAACTACCTGGGGCTCGCCAATCATCCTGCCGTGCTCAAAGCCGCCCACGAGGGCTTGACGCGCTACGGCTACGGCATGGCCTCGGTACGCTTCATTTGCGGCACGCAAAGCGTGCACCGCGAGTTGGAAGCGCGCTTGAGCGCCTACCTGTCGATGGACGACACGATTCTATATTCCTCCTGTTTCGACGCGAACGGCGGATTGTTCGAAACGTTGCTTGACGAGAAGGACGCCGTCATCAGCGATGCGCTCAATCACGCCAGCATCATCGACGGCATCCGGCTGTGCAAGGCGCGCCGCCTGCGCTACGCCAACAACGACATGAATGAATTGGAGCAAGCCCTCAAGGACTCGCAGGATTGCCGGGTGCGTCTGATAGCAACCGACGGCGTTTTTTCCATGGACGGATCCATCGCGCGCCTCCACGATATTTGCGACCTGGCGGAACGCTACGGTGCATTGGTCATGGTCGATGATTCGCATGCAACCGGCTTCGTCGGCCCCCGCGGCCGCGGCTCGCCCGAATACCGCGGCGTCGAGGGGCGCATCGACATCCTGACCAGCACTCTGGGCAAGGCGCTGGGCGGGGCCAGCGGCGGCTTTGTCTCGGCGCGCAAGGCGATCGTGGCATGGCTGAGGCAGCGTTCGCGCCCCTACCTGTTCTCCAACAGCATCGCACCGGTGGTCGCCGCCGCCACCATCCAAGTCTTGGACTTGCTGGAGAATTCTCCCGAATTGCGCGAACGGCTGCACGCCAATGCCCGCCACTTTCGAGAATCGATGCAGGCCTTGGGCTTCAATCTCGTTCCCGGCGAACATCCCATCATCCCCGTGATGCTGGGAGATGCGCCGCTCGCAGTGCGTCTCGCCGAGCGCATGCAGCAAGAGGGCGTGTACGTCGTCGCCTTCGCATTTCCGGTCGTCCCCCATGGAAAAGCGCGCATTCGCACCCAAATGAATGCTGCGCACACCACTGCGCAGCTCGATCAAGTCGTTGCGGCGTTCGGCCGGTCGGCGCGCGAACTCGGCATCATTCACCGGGAGCCTGCCTGACAGGTTCCTAAAGGCAAGCCATGAAAGCACTCGTCAAGGCCCGTGCGGAACCCGGCATCTGGATGCAGGACGTTCCGGAACCCTCCGTCGGCCACAACGATGTCCTCATCAAGGTGCATCGTTCCGCCATCTGCGGCACGGATATGCATATCTACAATTGGGATGCCTGGGCGCAGAAGACGGTTCCCGTGCCGATGGCAGTCGGCCATGAATATTCGGGCGAAATCGTCGAAATCGGCAGCGAGGTGCGCGGCTTCAGCACCGGCGATCGCGTGTCGGGAGAAGGCCACATCACCTGCGGCCATTGCCGCAATTGCCGCGCCGGGCGGCGCCACCTGTGCCGCAATACCTCCGGCGTAGGCGTCAATCGCCCGGGCGCATTCGCCGAATATCTGACGATTCCGGCCTCCAATGTGTTCAAGCTGCCCGACGCCATCGACGATGAAATCGCCTCCATTCTCGATCCGCTCGGCAATGCCACCCACACCGCGCTCGCTTTCAACGTGGTCGGCGAGGATGTGCTCATCACCGGGGCGGGTCCCATCGGCGTCATGGCCGTCGCCATCGCGCGGCACGCCGGCGCACGGCATGTGGTCATTACCGACGTGAACGACTATCGCTTGGCGTCTGGCCAAGAAAATGGGCGCCTCGCGCGCTCTGAATGTCTCGCGGGAATCGCTCGATGACGCCATGCGTGATTTGGGGATGGAAGAAGGCTTCGACGTCGGCTTCGAAATGTCCGGCAATCCCGCGGCGCTGCGCGAACTGCTGCGAACCATGAACAATGGCGGCAGCGTCTCCATGCTCGGCATTCCGCCCGGCGAGACTGCGATCGATTGGAATCAGGTTATTTTCAAAGGCCTGACGATCAAAGGCATCTACGGCCGGGAAATGTTCGAGACCTGGTACAAAATGTCGAGCATGCTGCAAAGCGGACTCGACATACGGCCGGTGATCACCCATCGATTGGGAATCAACGACTACCTGGAAGGCTTTCAAATCATGAATTCGGGAAAGTCCGGCAAGGTGACGCTGGATTGGTCGAACCTCTAGCGTTGGGGCCGATCAATGTCACATGCCGGCTCAGGCGGCGCTGTTGGCAACGCGTGATTTTCCGGCCTACGACTGCGCACGAGACCGCCGGACCGCGGTAGCCATTCGAAACTGTGTTCTCCGATCAAACTCACAGTGCCGAAGCACTATCTTTCGCTTGGCTCCTGGCACCAGCAATACGAGTACAGCCCGTGCGGGTCTTTGAGCCGGGCTATGACGCGGGCCTGCTCGAGCAACGGATCGACCATGCGCTCGATGTCGGTGCGTCGCGGAATCAGTCCTGCCAGTTGGCCCACGCTGACTGCCTGGGCTCGGATCTGCATCAGCAGCTGTTGCTTCAGGCTCAATTCGGTCTCGATGTAGTCCACATCGTAGTCCGAGCCTAATTCAGCCAATTTAGCCGCCGCCTCGGTTGCGTCCTTCAAGCCGCCGAGATGATCGACCAAGCCGATGCGCTGCGCATCCAAGCCTGCCCAGACCCTGCCCTGCGCGATCTTGTCCACATCTTCCACCGGCTTCTTTCTGCCGTCCGCCACGCGCCGCAGGAACTGCTGATAGGCATGATCGACCGTCGCCTGCAGCACCTGCTTGGTGACTGGACCCAATGCTCGGTCAAAACGCATGTCGCCGGCCAGCGGCGTGGTGCCGATGCCGTCGACGTTGACGCCGATTTTCTCCAAAGTGCGCTGAAACGTCGGGATATAGGAAAATACGCCGATCGATCCGGTGATGGTCGTGGGGCTTGCGAAGATTTGGTTCGCGGCCGCAGCGATGTAATAGCCCCCCGAAGCCGCATAGCTGCTCATGGACACGACCACCGGTTTGCCCGCCTTGCGCAGCGCCTGCACTTCGCGCAGGATTTCCTCGGACGCGAATTCGCTGCCGCCGGGACTGTCGATGCGCAGCACCACCGCCTTCACCGCATTGTCGTAGCGCGCCTGGCGCAGCAGATCCGACGTACTCTCGCCGCCGATCTTGCCCGGCAGCTGGCGTCCATCGAAGATTTCGCCGGAGGCCACCACAATCCCGATTTTGGCATCCGATCTTGATTTCAATACACGCTTGGCGCGCACCGCCGCCAAGTATTGACTCATTCCAATCCCATTGAAGGAATGATCGTCGTCATCCTCGCCCACCAGGCCCTTCAGATCGTCCGCGACCTGCCGGCGGCTTTTGAGCGCAGTCACCAGGCCGCGCTGCAAAGCCATTTTCGCGAGATCGCCGTTGACGGCTTGGACGGACGCGGGTTGCGCGGCGATGTATTCCTTCAGCGCAGTCGGGGGCAGCGCGCGGGCGCGCGTGACATCCTGGCTGTAAGCACTCCACAAGGACTCGAGCCATTGAGAGGTCTCTTCGCGCTCGCTCGGCGCCATGTCGCTGCGCGAAAATTGATCGGTGTAGCTCTTGAAGGTACCGGCGCGAAACACGTTCGAGTCGATCTGCAGCTTGTCGATCGCATCCTTGTAGTACATGCGGTAATAGCTGAAGCCATGCACGGAAACTTCGCCCATGGGATCGAGGTACACCTCGCCGGCCTGCGCCGCCAGGTAGTACTGCACCTGGCTGTAGGAGTCGCCCATCGCGATCACGCGCTTGCCCGAGGCGCGAAAATCGCGCAACGCGGCGCCGATTTCCTGCAGTTTCGAGAGGCCCGATGCATCGAGCTGATCGAGATCGAGAACGATCAGTTTGATGCGCGAATCCGTCTTGGCGGCGGCAATGGCCTCGGTCACATCCCGCAGCAGGGTCTCCGGATCCGGTCCCCCGGAGGCCTCGCCGAGCGCGCGCCGCACGGAATCGCCCGACAACTGATCCACCAGCTCGCCTTGCGGGGCGATGACCAGGGCCGCGGTGCGCGGTACCGTCGGAATCGACGTATGCAGGGCTGCGAGGACGAACCCGAAAATAATGAGCATCAGCGCCAGGTGCAGCGCCTTGCGGATCCCTTCCAGGATTCGCCAGACCAGCCCGAAGAAACCTCTAAGAGCGGATCCGGAACTCATTCAATGCTCAGACCTTCTCATCGATGCGCGCTGCCTTGCCGGACAGCTCGCGCAGGTAGTACAGCTTGGCGCGGCGTACGTTGCCGCGTCGCTTGACGCTGACTTCGCTGATGGCGGGGCTGAAGGTCTGAAACACGCGCTCCACACCTTCGCCGTGGGAAATCTTGCGCACCGTGAACGAAGAATTGAGGCCGCGGTTCTTCTTCGCGATGACCACACCCTCGTAGGCTTGAACGCGCTCGCGATCACCTTCCACCACTTTGACTTGCACGACGATGGTGTCGCCTGGATTGAAGTCCGGAAGCTTGCGTGTCGCCCGCTCGCCGTTGAGTTCTTGGATGATCTTGTTCATAACTATTGCCTCGCACGTTCACGCTTAAATTCTTCCAACAATTCCCGCTCTGCATCGCTCATGCCGCGCCGCTCCAGCAGCTCCGGCCGGCGCAACCAGGTCCGTCCGAGCGCCTCTCGCAAACGCCAGCGGCGAATCGCCGCGTGGTCGCCCGACGCCAAGACCGCGGGCACTTCCTGCCCTTCCAACGCCTGCGGCCGTGTGTAATGCGGCCAATCCACCAATCCGTCGCTGAAGGACTCCTGCAATGCCGATTCCGCGCTACCCAAAGTCCCCGGCATCAGACGCGCGATCGCATCGATGATAACCAGCGCCGGCAGCTCGCCGCCCGACAACACGTAATCGCCGATGGACCACTGTTCATCGACTTCCTGCTCGATGAAGCGCTCATCGATCCCTTCATAGCGTCCTGCGACCAATATCAAACCAGGCCAAGCGCTAGCCTCGCGCGCCATGCTCTGCTCGAAGCGGCGCCCATCGGCGCCCAAATACACCCGCCGGCTCCCGGGCGGCAGAACCTTCATAGCGTCGCGAACGGCGCTTCGCACCGGCTCGACTTTCATCACCATTCCCGGTCCGCCGCCGAACGGGCGGTCATCGACCGTCCGGTGAGGGTCGCTGGTGTAGGCGCGCGGGTCGAAGCAGTCGACTTGAAACACGCCCCGTTCCAGCGCCCGCCCGACCACGCCGATGTTCAGCGCCTCGCGGATCATCTGCGGAAACAGCGACACCACCGCAATTCGCATACTCAATCCGTGGCCGCATCCCAATCCACCACCACGCGGCGAGCCTTCAAATCTACTCGCCGAAGATGCTGCGGCACCGCCGGCACCCAGTATTCGCGCTCTCCGCGCACCACCATCAGGGGTTGCGCCGGAGTCTCGATAAAATGCTGCACTACACCTAAGCCGACGCCGGCCAGATTCACCACCTCGCAGCCAATCAGGTCTGCGCGGTAGAAGTCCTTATCGTCCCGCTGCGGCAATTCAGCGCGGGGCACCCGGATCGCCGCGCCCCGCAAGGCCATCGCTTGATCCCGATCCTCCACCCCGGCCAATTTGACCGTCAACGCACCGCCGCTGCGGCCGCTTTGCTCAATGCGATAGCTGCGCCAGGCACCCTCTCGTCCGATCTGCAGATTGCGGTGTTCCAGCAGGCGTTCGGGAGGATCCGTATGTGACCGTAGCTTGACCCAACCTCGGACGCCGAACGGGGCGCCAACAAATCCCAGTTGGATGAGCGCCGATGATTCGTCGCTCATCGTGCGACCCTTAGCCTTTACGCGGCCTGCTTACGGAAGCTGGTGAGAAGAAACTTGACTCGGTCGGACATGTGAGCGCCCTTGCTCAGCCAATGCTCGATGCGGGCAACGTCCATGCGCAGCTTGACTTCACCGCCGCGCGCAATCGGGTTGAAGAGGCCGACGCTCTCCAGGCTGGTGCCGCCCTGACGCTTACGGCTGTCGGTCACCACGACATGATAAAAGGGCGTCTTCTTGCCGCCGCGCCGAGTCAAACGGATCGTCACCATCTTGAATTCACCTTAAGGAAGCTAGCCGCTAATTGTAATGACAATCAGGGGTTAAGAGCAACAAATCTTGGGTAAAGCGGTGGGTTTAGCGTCCGAAACCGCCCGGACCGAAGCCGCCGGGGGGCATCCGGCCGGCCATCCCGCGCATCATGTTCTTCAACATCCCGCCTTTCACCATTTTTTTCATGGTTTTCTGCATTTGGTCAAACTGCTTCAAGAGCCGATTGACCTCCGGCAGCGGAACCCCGGCCCCATTGGCAATGCGCCGTTTGCGCGAGTTGTCGATCATGTCCGGACGCCGGCGCTCCTTGGGGGTCATGGAATCGATGATTCCCATCTGCCGCTTCAGGGTCTTGGGGTTGACCGCACCCGCGGCGGCCGCGGCGTTCGCCTGCATTTGCGCCGGCAGTTTATCGAGCAGCGCAGCCATGCCGCCCATGTTTTGCAGCTGGCTCAGCTGGTCGCGCAGGTCGGTCAGGTCGAAAGATTTGCCCTTGGTGATTTTCTTGGCGAGCTTTTCGGCCTTTTCCTGATCGACTTGGGCGTGAACCTGCTCCACCAAGGACAGCACATCGCCCATGCCGAGGATGCGCGAGGCGATGCGCTCCGGTTGAAACAACTCCAAGGCCTCCGACTTCTCGCCCGTGCCCACGAAGAGAATCGGCTTGCCGGTCACATGCCGGACCGACAGCGCCGCACCGCCGCGCGCATCGCCGTCGGCCTTGGTGAGAATGACGCCGGTCAGGCTCAGGGCGTCGTTGAACGCCTTGGCTGCATTGACCGCGTCCTGGCCGGCCATGCTGTCGACCACGAACAGGCGCTCATGCGGTTGGATCGCCGCCTCGAGCTCGCGGACTTCCGCCATCATTTCTGCATCGACATGCAATCGACCGGCGGTATCGAGCATCAGCACGTCGTATGCCTGCAGCGTCGCCTCGGTCAGCGCGCGTTTGGCGATCGCCACGGGTGCTTCGCTCGCGTTCGCCGGCGTGAAGCCCGCGCCCACCTGCGCGGCCAGGGTCTGTAATTGCAATATGGCCGCCGGCCGATACACGTCGGTGCTGACCATCAAGACCTTTTTGTTTTGTTTCTCGATCAGCCAACGGGCGAGTTTGCCCGCGCTCGTGGTTTTGCCGGCGCCCTGCAGACCGGCGAGCATCACCACGACCGGACGCTGGGCGCGCAGGTTGAGACCCGTGCTGGGCTCGCCCATGAGCCGGGTCAGTTCCTCGTGCACCACCTTGATGAATGCCTGCCCGGGCGTGAGGCTTTTCGTCACCTCCACGCCGACCGCGCGCGCCTTGACGGCGTCGGTGAAACTCTTGACGACCGGCAACGCGACATCCGCGTCCAGAAGCGCGAGCCGCACTTCGCGCACCGTTTCGGAGATGTTGTCCTCGGACAGCCGGCCGCGCCCGGAAAGCGACTTGAGCGCCGCGGACAGACTGCTGGTCAATCGGTCAAACATAGTGCGGCTATTCTACTTGTGTCATTATCGGAAAGTCACAATTTAGGCCAGCCGTGATTCCCGCCACCATTTTGTTCCTGCTTTACGCGTCAAGCGCTTGGGCCATGTTGCGCAGTGTGAAACAGCCGCGGCTGGAACCGATCGCGTGGATCCTGGCGCTCATCGCCGTCATCGGCCACAGCGATGTGATCATGCACATGATGCGGGTGAGCGCGCACTTCTCCATCGGCCTGCTCGAAGCGATGTCGCTGCTCGGATGGACGCTAGCGGTGCTGGCCTGCCTGATTTCCATCGACCGGCACAATCGCGTGCTCGGCGCAATCCTGATTCTGAGCGCGGCGGTGGGCGCGGCGCTAGGCACCGGCCTGGGCGGCGCCGACCGCTTCGCGGAAGCCACGGTGGGCTGGGAACTGACCGCGCACATTCTTCTATCCATGGGCGCGGCCGCCCTGCTGTTTGCCGCGGCGGTTACGGCCGTCATGCTGGTGATCCTGGATCGGCGGCTGCGCATGCGGCGCATCGTCGATTTGCCGAGCGCATTGCCGCCGCTCGATGCGCTGGAAAAAATCATGTTCAGGCTGGTCGCGGCGGGCTTTGGACTGCTGACCCTTGCGCTCATCACCGGCTTCGTCTTTGTAACCAATCTTTTCACCCAGAACCTGGTGCAGAAGACCGTGCTGTCGCTGATCGCCTGGCTCATATTCGGCGTGCTGCTCATCGGCCGAATGCGCTTCGGTTGGCGCGGCCGGTCTGCGGTGCGCTGGACCTTGAGCGGTTTCGGAATCTTGGCGGCCGCATACTTCGGCGTGAAATTCGTCCTCGAAGATTTGTTCGGGCGTCATTGGGGTTGAACTCCGGCGCATGCAACACCCGTCGCTAGGACTCTTGTTCGCCGCGCTGGCGGGATTGTTGATTCTCGCTGCGTTTTTCGCCGGCAGTGAAACCGCTCTGATGAGCGTGAACCGCTACCGGTTGCGGCACCGGGCCAGCGAAGGCAGCCGCGGCGCGCGGCTGGCGGAAGCCTTGCTGGCGCGTCCCGACCGGCTGATCGGATTGATTCTGCTGCTCTCCACGCTCGTGAATGTCGCGGCGCCGATTCTGGTCGGATTCATCGCCTTGAAATTGGGCGGCGAATTCCTGGTGGCCTTCGGCGCGGCGCTGCTGGCGTTTGTGCTGTTGATCTTTTGCGAGGTGGCGCCGAAAACCTTCGGGGCGCTGCACCCGGAGAGCCTCGCGCTGCCGGCCGCGTATATCTATACGCCGCTGCTGTTCGTGCTGTATCCCTTCGTTTGGTTCACCAACCTCTTGGCCAACGGCGTGCTGCGAATGTTCGGCGTCTCGAGGCAGGTGGCTGCGAACTCCCTGAGCAGCGAGGAGTTGCGCACGGTGGTGGCCGAGGCCGGAGCGATGATTCCGCGGCGGCACCAGCAGATGCTCGTCAGCATTCTGGACCTGGAGAATGCCACCGTCGAGGACATCATGGTGCCAAGAAATGAAATCATCGGCATTGACGTCGACGATGATTGGGATCGCATCATCGAGCAGCTGCGTCAGAGCCAGCACACGCGCCTGCCGGTGTACCAGGGCGAAATCGACCGCATCATCGGCCTGTTGCATATGAAGCAGGTCGTGCATGAATTGGCGCGCGGCCACCTGGATCTCGACACTTTGACGGCCGCGGCCCAGGCACGCGAACCATACTTCGTTCCATCCGGAACCACCTTGAACACGCAATTGCTGAATTTCCAGCGCAATAAACGCCGCATCGCGTTCGTGGTCGATGAGTACGGCGACATACAGGGCCTGGTGACGATCGAAGACATCCTCGAAGAAATCGTCGGCGAATTCACCACCGATCCCGCCACCATGATGCACAAGGACGTGCATGCGGAAGCCGACGGCAGCTTCGTCGCCAGCGCCTCGGCGACTATCCGCGCGTTGAATCGCTCCATGCGCTGGAACCTGCCGACCGACGGACCGAAGACCCTGAATGGATTGATCGTCGAATTTCTCGAGACCATTCCGGAGCCGGGCACCACCCTGAAAATGGCCGACTATATGCTCGAGGTGCTGCAAACCGGCGATAACGCCATCAAGACCGTGCGTATCCGGCCGCCGCAGCCGGCGCCGCCATGAGCCGGCGGGTCTAGAGCGCCTCGAACGCCTGATTCAGGCGCGCCACGCCGCGCACGCTCATGCCGTCGGGCGGCCGCCGCGGCACATTTGCCTCCGGAACCAGCGCCGTCTTGAAGCCATGCTTTGCAGCCTCGCGCAACCGTTCCTCGCCGAACGGCACCGGACGAATCTCGCCGGCGAGTCCCAGCTCGCCGAAGACGATGAGCGAACCCGGCACGGGCAGATTGTTGAGAGAGGAGCGCGCGGCCAGCACAATCGCCAGGTCGCCGGCGGTTTCCGCGAGGCGCACGCCGCCCACCACATTCGCAAACACGTCCTGTCCATGCAGCAAAAGGCCGCCGTGCCGATGCGCTACGGCAAGCAGCATGGTGAGGCGATTGCCGTCGATGCCGACCGCCACGCGACGCGGATTGGCGCTCAAGGCTTGGTCGGCCAACACCTGCACTTCAATCAACAGCGAACGCGTTCCCTCGCGCATGACGGTAATGACGCTGCCCGGGACCGGCTCCGCATGCCGGGACAGGAAAATCGCGGAGGGGTTCGTCACCTCGCGCAGGCCGTGCTCCAGCATGGCGAACACACCGATTTCGTTGGCTGCGCCGAATCTATTTTTCACCGAACGCAGCACCCGATAGCGGCTGCCCGTATCGCTCTCGAAATACAGCACGGTGTCGACCATGTGTTCGAGCACGCGCGGTCCGGCGATTTGACCTTCCTTGGTTACGTGCCCCACCAGGAGCACCGCGGTGCCGCTCGACTTGGCAAAGCGCACCAACTCGGCGGTGCACTCGCGCAATTGCGACACCGCGCCGGGCGCCGCCTCCACCCGATCGGAATGCATGGTCTGGATGGAATCGACAATCAGCACATGCGCCGCGACACCGGAGGCTGCGCCGACGATATCCTCCACACATGTTTCGGCGAGCAACCGCGCGGTTGCCGCCTCCAACCCTAGGCGCCGCGCCCGCTGCGCAACTTGCTGCACCGACTCCTCGCCGGTTGCGTACAGCACCGCCCCCGCGGCGTTGAGCGCCGCGGCAGCGTGCAGCATGAGCGTGGACTTGCCGATCCCCGGATCGCCCCCGATCAGAGTCACGGACCCGGGCACGAGGCCGCCGCCGAGTACACGGTCGAGTTCACCTGAGCCCGTCGAGAGGCGCGGCGCTTCGGACACGGCCAGAACCGCGAGCGACGACGACGCGTCGTTTTGCGCGCGCTTAGCCGGGGTTGATTTGCGGGGGCGTTCCGACAGGGTTTCCGCACTTAGCGTGTTCCATTCGCCGCAGGCGGCGCACTGCCCCTGCCATTTCGGTGCAGCGGTGCCGCAGTTCTGACAGACATATATCTCTTTGGACTTCGCCATGGGCTACTTAGCACCGATTTGTGAATTTAGCATTGCTGGTATTGTCCCCCGATCACCTATACTGCCGGGCTTGTCGTCTCGGATTATGTTTATTGCATGCGGAAATTTGGACTGATTGCAGCGATTGTGGGCATTGGGATCCTCGCAGCCGGCCTTTTGCTCCCATTGCTTGCAAGTCGTCCCTCGCTTAGCTGGCTGTGGATGCCCGGCGTCGCTCTTTTGGCTGCCGGGAGCGGCCTTTTCTTCTGGGCCCGCATGGGAAAAAGCGCCCCGGTCGTTCCCATGCCCGCCGCGCGAACAGCCGTAGGGACCGATACCGCCCGGCTGCTCGACAACTTCGAACAGCGATTTGCCGAACTGAAGGGCCGCAAGCCGAACCTCACCGTGCTGCAAGACCTTTACACCCTCGGCAGCCAGATGGAACAGCGCGGGCGAATCCCCCAAGCCACCGCCGTCTACCGCCACCTCGCGCGCTTCGACAACACCTACAAAGACGTCGCGGCGCGACTGCGCCGCCTCATGGACACGGACCGGGGCAAGCCCAAGGCGGCGGCCCCCGCAACGCCGGTTTCGCAGGCCGTCATGGGCGAGACCACACCCAATCTGCGCGCTGCGCCCAAGGAACGCCCTGCTTCGGCCGCGGTTGCCGCGGCGGCACCCGATGTCGAGCGGCTCGGACGTTATCAGCTCGAGCGCGAAATCGGCCGCGGCGCCATGGGGGTCGTCTATCTGGGACGCGATACCGCGATCAATCGCATGGTGGCGATCAAAGCGATTCCTCTCGCCGCGGAATTCAGCGACGCCGAGCTGGTGGAGGCGAGGTCGCGCTTCTTTCGCGAAGCGGAAACCGCCGGAAGGCTCAATCACCCGAATATCGTCACGATCTACGATGTCGGCGAGGAACGGGGCTTGGCCTATATCGCCATGGAATATTTGAAGGGCCGCCATCTGAGCGACTATGCGAAATCCAACAATTTGCTGGAACCGCGCAAAGTGTTGGAGATCATCAGCCGCACCGCCGAGGCCTTGGGGTTTGCGCACAAACAGCAGGTGGTACACCGCGACATCAAACCTGCCAATCTCATGTACGACCCGAGCACCGACGTATTGAAAATCACGGATTTTGGGATTGCGCGCTTGAGCGGCGCGGGCAGCACCAGAACGGGAATTGTTCTCGGAACGCCAAGCTTTATGTCGCCCGAACAGCTCGAGGGACGAACTGTGACAGGTCACTCGGACTTGTTTTCCCTGGGTGTTAGCCTATTTCAATTGTTGACCGGCCAGCTTCCGTTCACCGCCGATTCGATGACCGGCCTGATGCAGCAGATCGCCGAAGCGCCGCATCCGCCGCTGCGGGCATTCCGACCGGACTTGCCCGCCTGCGTCGAGAGCATCATCGATCGAGCGCTGGCCAAGAATCCAGAAGCACGGTATGACTCAGGCGCCCAAATGGCGGCAGCCTTGGATGACTGTCGAGCACGAATCGCCAGCGGATCGCCTTGAGTGGATACCTACATGATACGAAAAGCGGCAAAAGGCTCATGAGTTTGAAGGGCAAAATCGCCAGCGTGGCGCTGACCGACACGGGCAAGGTCCGCGAGCACAATGAAGACATGATCGGCAGCGAGGCCGACATCGGCCTGTTCGTGCTCGCCGACGGCATGGGCGGCTATAACGCAGGCGAAGTCGCCAGCGGCATCGCCGTGAAGACCATCATCAACCTGGTGCGGGACGCCTTTCTGCGCGAGGATCTGACGGTCCGGGATCCGGAATCCGGGCTCACGCGGCCCAGCATCATCCTGCGTGACGCGATTCACAGAGCCAACAAGATCATCTACCACACCTCAAAAACCCAGCCGCAGTGCGAGGGCATGGGCACCACCGTGGTCGCCTGTCTTTTCCACGACAACAAGGTCTCGATTGCCCACGTGGGCGATTCCCGGGCGTATCGGCTGCGGGACAATCGATTCGAACAAATGACCTTGGACCATTCGCTGCTGCAGGAGCTGGTCGACCGGGGGTTCTACTCCCAGCAAGAAGCCCAGCGGGCGACCAACAAGAATTATGTTACACGGGCGCTCGGGGTGGAGCAGAATGTGGAAGTTGAAATCCACGAGCAACCGGCGCAGAAAAGTGACTACTACGTACTGTGTTCGGACGGCCTTTCTGACATGATTGAAGATGAGGACATTCACTTAACAATCAGCACCTTTAGTGCTAATCTTGATACGGTTGCTAAGCAGTTGATTCAGCTTTCGAACGATAACGGCGGCCGGGATAATGTCTCTGTAATTATGGCGCACGTCCAGGAGCCGTTCCCGGCGCACCGGCGTATATTTGACAAAATCTTGGGATGGTTCGGCTAGCGAAATGGAGTCTGAATGGCACGCCTGATGCTCAGCCTGGACGGCAACGTCCTCGCGGAATACAACATGAACAAAGAGCGCTACACCATTGGGCGCCTCCCGGACAACGATATTCGTATCGACAATCCGGCTGTGAGCGGTCACCACTCACTCATCATCAACATTTTGAACGACTCCTTTCTGGAGGACTTGAACAGCACCAATGGCACCTACGTCAACGGCAAGCTGATCAAGAAGCACGCGATGCAGCACGGGGATGTCATCACAGTGGGGCATCACCAGCTTCGCTTCGTCGACAGCCAGGATGGCGAAGTCGAGCAGGATGAATTTGAAAAGACCATGGTCATCACGCCGAGCTCGCAGGGCGAGGACCGCATCCGCAAGGTCGCCGCCGCGGTGGATCAAGCCGCCAAGGCGGTCGCTTCCAAACGGCCGAGCGTGCCGGACAATGCCACGGCGCTGCCGAAAGCAAAGCTGCAGGTGCTGAGCGGCGCCTTCGCCGGCCGCGAACTCGAACTGACCAAGGCGCTCACCACCTTGGGCCGCCCCGGCGTTCAGGTCGCCGCGATCACGCGCCGATCCGAAGGGTATTTCATCGTGCACGTCGACAGCGGCAAGGAGAACGATTATCCGCAGGTCAACGGGGTGCCGATCGGACCGCAGGCGCGGCGCTTGAACGACAACGATGTCGTGCAATTGGCCGGCGTGAAGATGGGGTTCTTCGAAAGCTAAACCGCCGAGGCGTCGGCGCTAGGGCGTGACGCCGAGCCGGTTGAATTGATCTGCGACGCCAGGTTGCATCTTCAGTGCCTGGCCGATATCCGTTTCGCCTTCAGCGTTTCTCTTTTGACGAATTTTCGCCAGCCCGCGGCTGTACAAAACCAGCGCATTCTTCGGATTGAGCTTTAGCGCATCGTCGTAATCGGATATGGCTTTGTCGTAGCGGCCCATCCGGTATCGAACGAACCCATGATGGCCCAGTACGTCGTCGTAGCCGGGGCTTTTCTCGTAAACCCCTCGCATCGCGGCGTCGCAATCCGATAGAGCCTCATCGAGACCTTCGTTTTGAAGAGCTCGCGCCCAGCAACGCCTGCTCCAGGCCACACGGAGTCCGCGATCCTGCTTGTGCGATAGCAGCCACGTATCCAGCTGGGCTACCGCCATCGCAAGCTGGTCTGCTTGGATGTAGTCCTGCGCCAATTGCAAACGTATATCCGCTTGTTTGGCCGCGATTCGATCGACGGCATCGAGATCAACCCGGGCGCCTTGAAAGTCCTTGGTTCTGATGCGCAGTTCCGCGCGATTGACCATCGCCAAAATATGGCTTGGGTTGAGCTGCAGAGCGTGATCGAAGTCTGCGACACCGGAATCCGGCTTACCGAGCTGCACGTAGGCAGCTCCGCGCTGAAAGAAATATTCGGCATTGTCCGGCGCCAGTTCGCAGGCGCGACTCAAGTCCGCGATGGCGCGGCCAAAATCGCGGCGTGCGGCAGAAGCGGAGCCGCGAAGCGCGTAGTCGGCGGCGCTCGAGTTCTCACCATCCTCCTGGACAACCGGCGGTACTCCAGCGGACGATTCCGGTGCGTGCGCATCCGCAGACTCTCCGGCCGGCGCGTCCGTCTTTGTTTGCTGCAAGTTGAAGACCGGGCCGCCGTTGTACGTAAAGTACAGTTTATTCTGGCTAGCCGCCAAATATACCCGGTGCAGAGAAAGAAATCCGCGCCGATCAACATGTCGGTATCGACGGCAAAGCTGCCGCCAAAGCGCAATCTCGCGTGTTGCACCTCTTCATCGCCGACCTTGAACCTGGAAAACACGCCGACGTAGCTTTTGATTACGCCGTAGCCGACGCCACCCACCAGACCGCCTTCGACGACGCCGCTCGACTTGGGATCGACGTCTGCGCGCGCGGCGGATCGAAGCGACAGAATCGAGAATGGCGCACCCGTGTCGAAAGTGACGGCAATCTTTGCGCCGTTGAGGTAGGCGCGACTTGTAATGTGCGTGTGATAATTCGACATCGGATCGATGTCGATCACCGAGTATGGCTGGCCGCCCGGAACCCAGTAGGCCAGCATTGCTCGTTGGCAGTCGTCAACCTTGATGAAGCGAACCTTGCCCCTCGCAAAGTCGTATTCGACATCGCTGACACCAAAAACATTTTGGCCCAACAGTCCGACGCTTCCGCCATTCAAGCCGCTCAGGCTGCCGCTGACGAAAAAACCGATGTTATGCACCGGAATTCCTGCCAGGGTGAAGGTGTCGACCGTCGTGACCGAAGGTTTCGCACCCCTTCCCGCAAGTCCGTTGATGAACATGCCGTAGGGAGCGGGTCCTAGCTTGAGATTGAGTGCGGCGGCGCTCGCGGCGCCGATCATGCTGAAAAAGGCGCCGCTATCTACGACGAATCGCACATCCGTACCATTGATCTTGGCATCGATCAGCGGGGCAAGTCCCACCATGGTCACCGGCAACTCGGCCATGCGGGCCATCTTGCATGCCGCGAGCGCCGGGATGCCTGGCAAAGCCGCCATCGAGCCGACAGCGAGCGCGCCGCAAACGACCTTTACCAGTTTACTCATACGCCTGCTGGACAACCGTGTCACTGCTGCGGCGAGATTCTGCAATGAGCAACCGGCTTCGTCAAAGTACCGGAGTCTCGCCGCAGCTCAGCCATACGTTATTGGCTATGTGTTATATATGATGGTATATAGCGCGCATAATTTTCGTCCTGATTGCGGTACTGCCGGTAATGTCAATGCGTTCCATCAAGTGGCTCGCCCTTGCGGCGCTGACTTCAATCTTGGGTATAAATCATGCGCTGCTGGCCGCCGTTCTTCCGGCCGCCGAACCGGCGGCTCCCCCCGCGGGCTGCACCAGCTCCAAGGAATTCTTCGCCACCGATTGCCCGTTGAGCTGGTACGGCATCACCCTGTACGGCGCCTATGACGTCGGCGTGAGTTGGGTCAGCCACGGCTTGCCCGAAAACGCTTACAACTATGAAGGCGAATCGTTGGTCAATCGCAATGGCAATCGGTCTCGATTCCTCATTGCGCCCAACAACTTGTCGCAGACCGGTCTCGGCATCAAGGCCAAGGAAGAGTTTCTGGCGGGTTGGTCGGTGGTATTCAACGCGTCGACCGGCATCAATCCCCAGTCCGGCCAGCTTGCCAACCTGGGAGCCACCAATACCCTCAACGCCGGCCTGCCCCGGGGCAGCTATTCGTTCGCCGGCGACGGCTCGCGCGCGGGGCAGACCTTCAATGATGAATTCCTCGGGGGGGTATCGTCCGCGAGTTTGGGGACGCTGACCTTCGGCCGGCAACGCGCGCTCGGTACCGATGCGATGCTCGCCTACGATCCGGCCGGCGGCGCCTATTCCTTTTCGTTCATCGGCTACAACGGGCTCATGGCCGGCGGCGGCGACACCCAGGATGCTCGTTGGGACGACGCCATTAAATACCGCATCGCCGTCGGTTCGGTGCATTTCGGCGCGATGTATAAATTCACCGATGGCTCGGGCGGCTGCTACTCAGCGTCCGCCGCCTGGACCGCCGCCACATGTACGCCGGAACAGCCGCATAATTCGGCCTACGGATTCGACCTCGGCGGCACCTACGCGGGATTCTCCGCGGACCTCGTCGTGCAACGCGTCTATCAGGCGATCGGCGTGCTCAACCCCTTATTCGGACCGGAGAGTCCGACGCAGCCCTATCAGTCGACGCTCAACAGCATCAATACCAACCCCATCAACGGCTCCAATCTGATCGCGACCAGCAACACCGAATACGGCATCGTGACGGACAACACCGCGGTGATGGTCGCCGCCAAATATAACTTGGACCCGTTCAAATTCTTTGCCGGCTACGAACACATCCGGCAGGTCAACCCATCGAACCCCTTGGGCATTGGCGCCACGGCTCAGGGCGGCTACCTCTTGAGCGGCGTCGAGGACAATAATCTTGATTCTCCCAAGACGGTGCAGGTCCTATGGTCTGGCGTCAAATATGCCTACGACAGCAAAACCGAGATCGCCTTGTCCTATTATCGGGAAATTCAGAACGACTTTCGGATTCCCTCGACTTGCTCACCCGCGGCCGGTTTCCGCAGTTCCTGCGCAGGCAACCTCAACGAGGTGTCGCTCTATACGGATCATCACTTCACCAAACGATTCGATGCTTACGCCGGCATTGCCTATTCGAACGTCAGCGGCGGTCTGGCCATCGCCATTCCCCACGGTCCCGGGGTGCCCTACTTCGCCAACAACAACCTGGCTCCGACTATGGGTGCGCGCTTCGCGTTCTGAGGGGCTATCTGGAGGCGCTGAACACACGACCCCCGTTGTACGTAAAGTACATCTTGCGCTGCGTGCTCGACACGTAGATCCGGTGCGATACAAAGAAATCCGCCCCCAGCAGCATGTCGGCGCCTTCGCGCGTATCGCCGACACGCAGGCGCGGGTTGCGGATCTCCTCGTCGCCGACTTTGAAACTCGCGAAAGAAGCCAGGTGCGTCATGACCGGCGGCCTTCCCATTCCGCGCGAATAGCCGGCGTCGACGAGTTCCGATAGGTTCGCCTTGAGTCCGGCCTGCTGTGCCGCCTGCGGCGAGATCCTCGATGCATTGGCTCCGGTATCGAACAGCACACGAACTTGCGCGCCATTGAGCAGGGCGAGCCCCGTCACGAACGGTTGCGCCGGAGTCATGGCATTGATGTCCACCACCGAATAGGTTTGTTTGGCAGCCGTCCAATAGGCCAGCCCCGCATCGCCACAGCCCTCCGCACGCATCAGGCGGATGATGCCGTTGGCGAAGTCGTATTCAACGTCGTAGTTCTGGAAGAAGGACTGGCCCACCACGCCGTCTATTCCGGCGCCCGAATCATGACCGCCGGCGAGGAACTCGATATTTTTGACGCGCAGATTGCCGCCCAAAATGAAGTTGTCCGCCACGGCGACTGAAAGCAATGCCTTGCCATCGGCTCCCTTGCCCGCAATCCACGCGGGGGCCGGCAGCATGCGCAGGCCGGAATTCGCGGCCGCGGGCGCGCTGATGATGTTGTAGAACGAACCGCTGTCGACGGCGAACTTCGCGTCTTTGCCGTTGATGGTAACGCCTATCACCGGCGTCGTACCGCTCATGTTGACTTTCAGTTCGGCTATTTTCCCCAAGGTACAGGCGGCATTGGCAGCGCAGGACAGCGCTTCGAGGCCTAAGAACGCAATGCAGACCAAGAACCAGCGCTGAATCGAATACCGCAATGCGTTTCGTGCCATGGCGTTCGCTCCCCGTTCATCGTCGAAGCGGCTATGGTTGCACGGCATCTTGGGATCGGTCAAAGGCCGGCGCCGCCTCCAGGGACAAGTCCCATTTTCTTGTAGCTGTCCGCCACGCCGGGCGCGATCGAAACGGCTCTCGCGATGTCGTCCTCTCCTCCCCTGCGATCATTATTTTTCAGTTTGGCAAGACCGCGTCCATAAAGGGTCCCGGCGTTTTTCGGCCGGATCTCGAGCGAGGCGCTGTAGTCGTTGATCGACTTGTCGAAATCCCCCAGGCGCAGTCTCACCAGAGCGCGATGGTCGAGAACAGAGGCCCGGCTTTGCGCGTCGCTGCGCCGGTACGCGACGTTACAGTCCTTCAGCGCGGCCGGCAGGTCCCGGCCCAGGACAGCGCGAGCTTCGCATCGAGCGCTCAACGCGATGACGGCCCGGCTATCGTCGGGATGCGAAGCAAGCCACAGGTCGAGTTGCGCAATGGCGGCCGGTAATAAGCCGGCTCGCTCGTATGTCGAGGCCATTTCGTAGCGTACGTCAGCCTGTTTGGCGGCAAGCTCATCGATCGAATCGAGATCGGCGCGCGCCGCGGGAATATTCCCCATGCTGATTCGCAAGCGCGCGCGGCTCAGCAGCACCGGAATATACTCGGGTTTGAGGCTCAGGGCGGCGCTAAAGTCGTCCAGCGCCTTCCCCGGTTCGCTTCTCCGCAAAAACACCTCTCCACGCTCGTAAAGGTAATCAGGATTTTGCGGCGCAAGCCAAACGGCGCGCGTCAAGTCCGCGATCGCGTGCCCGAGGTCGCCGCGGGCCGCCGAGGCCGTCCCTTGACGGGCCAGCGCGGCGGCATCCTCGGGCTGACCCAAGGACGGGTGGGAGTCCGGAATAGCGTCCGGCGCTTGCTCCGAGGCATCGGGGGCGCGGTCCGGCATCGCCCGCTGCGGGGTTGCCCGCAAATCGAAGACCGGCCCGCCGTTGTAGGTGAAATACACTTTGTCCTGGGTATTGGCGACAAAAATCCGGTGCGACAGAAAGAAATCGGCGCCCAGCAGCATGTCGGCAAATGCAATGTCGATGTCTGCGATACGCAGGCGGGCGTTCTTGACCTCCTCGCCGTCGGCAAACTTGAAACTTGCGAAGGGCGCGATGTAAGACCTGACCATTTTCCGGCCCACTCCGCCGACCAGCCCTCCATCGATTACTCCGGGCGAGCCGACCTTGACGCCGGCGCGCGCCGCGGCCTTGAGCGACAGCAGCGAAGACGACGCACCGCTGTCGAAAATCACCTTGATTTTCTCCCCGTTGATGAAGGTATGTCCCACCGCGTATGGGAATTGCGGCGTGACCTTTTCAATATCGGTGACGGTGTAGGCCTGATCGGTTTGAGGGATCCAATAGGCCAAGAACTGTTTGCCGCAATTCGTGTCTTTGAACAAACGAATGCTGCCCTTGGCCAGATCGTATTCCACGTTCCACTTCATCAGAAAATTCTGACCGAGCAGACCGGCACTGCCGCCGCCAACCTCGCTTCCACCGACCAGAAAATCGACGTGGGGGATGTCCACATTGGCGATGGTGAAAACTTTGGCAGTCGCCACCGAGGGTTGAGTGCTGCCGCCGACTCCTTCCATCAGGAGTCCGTAGGGAGCAGGGCCGATCTTCAGCATGAGTTCCCGAGCCGTCGCCTCGCTCATCATGCTGAAAAACGCACCCGTATCGACGATCAGGTGAACATCTTGATGGTTGATCTTCGCGTCCATCAGCGCCCGGGTGCCGGATATGGTCACGGGCAGTTCCAGTGTTGCGCGCTTGCACTCCGCATGCGACGCAAATGGCAGCCACAGTACCGGCGGCAGCGCGCACAGCGCGAAAAAGCGCCTTGTTTGCGAGTTCACCGAAAGATTTTGCGCCGCCGCGCAACTGCAGGTCAAACCGACGCAACCGTATCTGTTCCGACGCAACCGTGTCTAATCGCGAAAGTTCGTCGCGACTCGTCGACTGATGCCGCAGACCAGCGTGTAGGGAATCGTCTCGGCCCACAGGGCAATTTCTTCCACAGGAAGCCCATCGCCCCAAAGCACCACCGGGTCGCCGAGCTTGACCGGGTTTTGCACATCCGTCACGTCGATGGCCAGCATATCCATGGACACTCTTCCCGCGAGTCCAGCTCTCTCGCCGTTGACCAGGATGGGCGTTCCCGAAGCCGCGCCGCGCGGATAGCCATCCCCATAACCCACCGACGCGATCGCCAGGCGCGTCGGACGCGTCGCGGTCCAATCGCCTCCATAACCGACCTGTTCGCCTGCCGCAAGATCCTTGATGGCAATCACACGCGAGCGCAGCGTCATCACCGGCTGCACGCCATGCTCCGCTGCCGCTCGTGCCCCTGAATGGCGATATGCCATACAACGCCAGCCCGGGTCTTACCCAATCGGACTGCGAATCCGGGAAGCCGAGAAGTCCCGCCGAGTTCACCAAGCTTCGCGCCCCGGGGAGCGAGCGCGTCGCCGCCTCGAATACCATCAACTGTTCCGCTGTCGCCGGCGACTCGGGCGAATCGGCGGACGAGAGATGCGTGCAGAGATTGAGTGGCAGCTCCACGCAAGGCAGCGCGCACAATGCGGCGTGCGCCGCCAGAAATGCCTCGCCCTTGAATCCCAAGCGATTCATGCCGCTGTCGAGCTTGAGCCATATCTTGAAGCGAACGCCGGCCGGCGCGTCCCTCAGAAGCTGCACTTGTTCAGCGCAGTGCACCACGATTTCCAGCTCGGCAGCGGCCGCGGCCGCGAGTTGTTCACCATCCAGCACACCCTCGAGCAGCAAGATGGGAGACTTGATGCCCGCCTCACGCAGGTTCAGTGCCTCCCCCAAGCGAGCGACCGCCAAGGCATCCGCGGATTGCAGAGCGCGCGCGACCGCGACGAGGCCGTGTCCGTAGGCGTTGGCCTTGACGACCGCCATCACGCGGGACGTGGGCGCGAGGCGGCGGACGGTTTCTAGATTGTTGCGCAGCGCGGCGAGATCGATCGTCACGCTCACCATCGGGGTCACGGAATGTTCACCGCGGCATCACCGGAAGACGCCCTCCGCGTAGGACTCCGGCACGTAATTTTCGAACTTGGTGTATTGGCCCAGGAACGTCAATTGCACATCGCCCGTCGGGCCATTGCGCTGCTTGGCAACGATGATGTCGGCGATGCCCTTGCGCGTGGTGTTCACGTCGTACACTTCTTCGCGATAGATCAACAAAATCAAGTCGCTGTCCTGTTCAATCGCGCCGCTCTCACGAAGGTCCGACATCACCGGCTTCTTCTCAACGCGCTGTTCCACGCCGCGATTCAGCTGCGACAGCGCGATGACCGGCACCTTCAACTCCTTGGCGAGCGCCTTGAGCGAGCGCGAGATCTCGGAAATCTCGGTCGCGCGATTTTCCTTGGTTCCCGCCACTTGCATGAGCTGCAGGTAATCCACGACGATGAGATCCAATCCGCGCTCGCGCTTCAAACGGCGCGCGCGGGCGCGGATTTCCGTCGGCGTGAGCGCGGGAGTCTCATCGATGAAAATTTTCGCGTTTCCCAACTGCGTCATGGCGGAGTCGATGCGCGGCCAATCCTGTTCCTCGAGGCGGCCGGAGCGCAGGTTGCTTTGATTGATTCTGCCCAGCGAGGAAATCATGCGCAGCGTGATTGATTCCGCCGACATTTCCATGCTGAAGATCGCGGCCGACTTGTTCGAGCCCAGCGCCGCATTTTCTGCAATGTTCACCGCGAGCGTGGATTTGCCCATCGACGGGCGCCCGGCGATGATAATGAGATCCCCGGGCTGCAGGCCCGATGTCATCTCGTCGAGCTTTTTGAATCCGGTCGCGATGCCGGTAAGCGAACCGTCCGAGTGGTACAACTCGTCGATGCGATTCACCACATCCGGCAGAATGCTCTTGACCGCTCTGAAGCCGACCTTGCCGCGCGAGCCTTTCTCGGCGATCTCGAACACCGCGCGCTCGGCCTCATCGACCACCTCGCGCGCTTCGCGGCCTTCGGGATCCAAAGCTGAACTGACAATCTGGTTTCCCGCCGTGATCAGCTGGCGCAACACCGAGCGCTCGCGCACGATGTCCGCGTAGGCGCGAATGTTGGCGGTGGTCGGCGTGTCGCGCGCCAGGCCACCAAGGTAGGACAGACCGCCAACCTGGTCCAGCAGCCCGAGGCTTTCCAAATGACCGGACAGGGTGACGGCGTCGCAGGGCTGGCTGCGCTCGATCAGCACGGCGACCGCTTCGAATATCAAGCGGTGATCGTTGCGGTAGAAATCCTCGGCCGTAACCCGATCGGCGACTTGATCCCAGGCCGCGGCATCGAGCATCAGGCCGCCAAGCACCGATTGCTCTGCTTCGATGGAATGCGGCGGCAGCTTGAGGCCGTCGCCGGCGCCCAAGGTTCGATTGATGACGCGAGCGGACATGCGCTCGAGCCGCCCGCTACTCTTCGGCGACGATCGAGACCAGCAATGTCACATCGACGTCCGTGTGCAGATGCAGCTGGACTTGATGATCGCCGGTGACTCGAATCGGACCCGTCGGCATGCGCACTTCGCTGCGGCTGATCGGCTGGCCCGCTTTGACCGCCGCTTCGGCAATGTCCGCGGTGCCGATGGAACCGAATAGCTTGCCTTCGGCGCCCGCTTTGGCCTTGAGTTCCAGCTTGAAGTTTTCGAACTTCAAGGCGCGAGCTTGCGCGGCTGCCAACTCTTGGCCGGCCTTGGCTTCGAGCACATGGCGCTGTGCTTCGAACTTGGCGATGTTTTCCGCGGTCGCCATGGTGGCGCGTCCGGTGGGGACCAGGTAATTTCGCGCGTACCCGGATTTGACCTTGACGCGGTCCCCGATCTGACCGAGGTTCGCGACCTTCTGCAACAATATGATGTCCATGTGCCTGCGCCGATTTAGTGCTGATCTGTGTAGGGCAGCAAGGCAAGAAAGCGCGCGCGGCGGATCGCGAGCTGCAGCTGGCGCTGATAATGCGCGCGCGTGCCCGTGATGCGGCTCGGAACGATCTTGCCGGTTTCCGTGATGTAGCTCTTGAGCGTCGCGAGATCTTTGTAGTCGATCTGCTTGACGTCATCTGCGGTGAATCGGCAGAACTTCTTGCGGCGGAAAAAACGTGCCATGTGTGTGCTCCTTTAGCGCATGCCGATGGGCATGTCGTCCTCGTCGCCTTCATCGCCGAAATCGTCATGACGACGCGCATTTTCGTCCGGGGCGCGCGCCATCGGCGAAGCCTCCGTGACCGCCTCGTCCATCTTGACCACCAGGCTGCGAAGCACCGCATCGCTGAAGCGGAAAGAACCCGTCAGCTCAGCGAGGGTCTTTTGATCGCACTCGATGTTCAAGAGGATGTAGTGCGCTTTGTGCACTTTGGAGATCGGGAAGGTCAGCTGACGCCGGCCCCAATCTTCGAAGCGATGCACCGCGCCGCCGCCGGCAGCAATCATGCCTTTGTAGCGGTCGACCATCGCCGGGACTTGCTCGCTCTGGTCCGGGTGCACCAGGAGCACGATTTCATAGTGTCGCATTGTATTTCCTTATGGATTGAGCCTCCCATTGCGAGCGGTGAGGCAAGGAATCGAAGCCGGTCACCCGGCAAAAAAGAGCGCGAAGAATACGTTTAAAGCCGGTTTTGGTCAACCGGCGCGTTGCCGCAAGGCCTCAAATAGGGCTATTCCTGCCGCTACGGAGACATTCAGAGACTCCATATGGCCTGCCATGGGTATTCGCACCACATAATCGCAGGTTTCGCGGGTTAGACGCCGCATGCCGCTGCCCTCGCCCCCCAGGACCAAGGCCAGCGGGCGCTTGAAGTCGGCCGAATAGAGCGATTGGGATGCCTCACCCTCGGTCCCCACGATCCAAATACCCCGTTGTTTGAGCACCCCCAGCGTGCGCGCCAGATTGGTCACGCTGACGACAGGGATGAATTCGGCGGCTCCCGCCGCTACTTTGCGCGCGGCGCCGTCGAGGGTGGCGGCTCGATCTTTCGGAATAATCACCGCATGGGCGCCCGCGGCATCGGCCGTCCGTACGCAGGCTCCCAGATTGTGCGGATCCGTAACCCCGTCGAGGACGAGCAACAGCGGATCCACCTGCAGTCGATCGAGCAAGTCGATGAGGTCATGCTCGTCCCAACTCTTCAGAGGTCGCATTGCAGCAACGGCGCCCTGGTGCACGACCTCGCCCACGAGCTTGCCGAGGACATCGGGTGATGCCGCATGAATATGCACCCCTGCACGCTGCGCCCGCTCCTTCAGTTCGCGAACGCGTGCTTCAGAATCGCGCGCCTGCGCGATCCAGAGCTCCAATACGCGTTCGGGCGCCCGTTCGAGCGCGGCGTTCACGGCATGCAGACCATAAATATAGTTGCGCTTTGAATCAGCCACGGCCGCCGCGCTTGCCGCCGCCCTGCGCTCTTCCGCCTCGGCTCGCGCCGCGCCGGGCGCCGCGCGTTGCCCCCGTTCTCGGCGCGCGCACGGTGCCGCGGCTGGCCGAAGCGTCGGCATCCACCAGTTCGAAGTCGATTTGCCGCTGAGTCAGGTCGACCCGATTGAGGCGCACCCGCACCGAGTCGCCCAATTGCCAGCGCCGGCCGGTGCGTTGTCCCACCAAGCCCATACCGCCGGCTTCGAGTTCCCAATAATCGCCGGGAATCGCCGAGATGTGCACCAGGCCGTCTATGGGCATTTCCTTGAGCTGAACGAATAGGCCGAATTCCAGCGCGCTGGAAATCGTCGCATCGAAAGTCTCGCCGATGCGCGGCTGCATGTACAAGCACTTGAGATATCCCATGACATCGCGCGAAGCATCGTCGGCGCGCCGCTCGCGCTGCGAACTCTCCGCGCCCAGCACCTGCAATTCAGCCGCGCTGTAGGCATGTCCCGAGGACGACTGCGGCAGTACCGCGGCCTTGATGGCCCGGTGCACCAGCAGGTCCGGATAGCGGCGAATCGGCGAGGTGAAGTGCGCGTATTCCTCGAGCGCGAGGCCGAAATGTCCAATGTTGGTTTGCTGATACACGGCTTGGGCCAGAGAGCGGATGACCAAACCCTCGAGCAGCAAACCGTCGGGCCGCGAGGTGAGGCGTTCCACCAACTGACGAAATTCGCGCGGCGTGGGCTTTTCCGAGAACTGCGCATTGACCTGCAGCGCGGTCAACACCTTCTGCAGTTCGGTGACGCGCTTATCCTCGGGTTGGCCGTGGACGCGGTACAGCCCTTTGGATTTGGAGGAACGCAGCGCCACCGCGGCTTCGACGTTGGCGGCGATCATGCATTCCTCGATCAGGCGATGCGCATCATTGCGCGTGACCGCATAGAATCCTTCGATGGTGCCTTTTGCGCCGATGCGCGCCTTGACTTCGCCGCCGCGAAAGTCCAACGCCCCGCGCGCATCGCGCGCGTGCTTGAGCGCGCCATACACCGCGTGCAACGTCTGCAGCGACGTGCCCACCGCCGGCGCCACGTCGAGCGCATGCTTCTTGGGGTCCTGCAAATAGCTCCAAGCTTGGGCGTAGGTCAGGCGGGCATGCGAAATGATGACCGCCTCGTAGAAACGCGACTTGCTCGATTTACCGGATCGGCTCACATGCATGTCGCAGACGAATGCCAGGCGTGGCACGCGCGGCATCAGCGAGCAGAGCTGATTCGAGAGATTCTCAGGCAGCATCGGTATGACCCGATCCGGAAAATATACCGAGGTGGCGCGCGAGCGCGCCTCCAAGTCCAGCGGCGTGCCGTAACGCACGTAATTGCTGACATCCGCGATCGCCACGATCAAGCGCCATCCGCCGCCGGCTTGAGCCTCGGCATATACGGCGTCGTCGAAATCTCGCGCGTCCTCACCATCGATGGTGACCAACGGCAGCGCGCGCAAGTCCACGCGGCCCTCGATATCGGCAGGGGTTACCTCGGGAGCAAAGCGGTTCGCCTGCTGCAGCACCTCGGGCGGGAATTCCTGCGGCAGGTCATGTCTCAAGATCGCAAAGCGCGCTGCGAGATCCGCGGGCCGCAGATCACCGAGCAATTCGACGATGCGCCCCTGTGCCGGGGATTCGCCCTGCGGACGCTTGGTCACCTCGACGATGACCTCATCGCCGTCCCGAGCGCCATGGCGCTCGCTCATGGGCACCTCAACAGAGTACCAATGGCCCGGATCTTCCGGTTCAACTCGCCCGCGGCTCTCACCGGCGTGCCAGACTCCGCCGATCAAAGCCGGCGCATCGCCGATGCGCTGGATCAGACGCGCAATGCGCCTGCCGCGTTCATTCATACCGACCGCCAGCACCTCCACGCGATCGCCCTGCATCAGGGTCGCAGTGTCGGCTCGCGCCAGCACCAACGGCGCCGATCCGTCATCGGGCAGCACCAGGACATCGCCGTTCGCGCGTCCGCGAACGCGCCCCGCGACCCGCTCGCCGTCGCCGGCGATCGCGAAACCATTGGGGCCTTCAATGGCCTGGCCATCGCGCACCATGGCGCCCAAGCGTTTACTCAGCGCTTGACGTTGCGCCTCGGAATTCAAACCCAGTCGCTTGGCAAGCCGCGCCGCGCTCAACGGTTCCGGCGCCTCGCGCAAATGCTTCAGCAGCAGTTCACGGCTCGCAATCGGATCGGCGTAGCGCAACTTTTCAAATTCTAGATTCGGATCCTCGCCGCGCCAGTTGGCGGCGGGTTTGGCAGTGCGGGGGGCTTTGGGCCGTGACGGGCCGCTCGATCCGCGCCGTGTCATGGGGTGTTAAAGGAATTCGGACAATGCATTCATGAGACCTGTAAGGTGGGGGCAAATCCCCGGTTTCCACTGTTGCGTGGACGGGATTTACCGGGCCAGATTATCAGTTTTGCGCTCCCGCGAGGCGCAAATTGACGCAGCGGTCGCTCGCTATGCCGGAATTCGCGGCTCCGCAGTCCCAAAAAAAGAACGGCAATGCGCTGCAAATTCCAATGCCATAGGAGTCAGCCGGCGGCTGGCCAAGGTCGCGAGCACCAGCCGGCTGTTGCTCACCGCGACGCTCAAGGGGCGGGCGACCAAGGCTCGCCCATCGTAGGTCATGTTATTGGCAGGCTTGGTTGCCAAAATGCTGTAGCCGAGGCCGTGCCCGACGAAGCCGCGCACCATTTCCAGGGATTTGGTGCGAAAGCCGATCGTGGGTTCAAGGTTGCAGTTTCTGAAAAGAGACAGAAAATATTCCCGGCTCGGTTCCAAATCGAGCAGCGCCATCGGCTCGCGCACCAAGTCCTCGAGTGCAATGCTTGCAGCCAGGCTCAAGGGATGGCCTTCGGGAAGGAGCACATAGGGACTCAGTTCGGCCAGCGGCGTAATATTCAAATCGCCGCTCAAGTTGAAGTCGTAGAGCAGCGCGACCTCGACATCGTTGCGGCGCAGACTGGCAATCAAGTGCTCTTGATCGGACTCGAGCAGCGTCAGCGCGATGCCGGGATGCAGCTTCGTCAGCCGTGCGACCAGTGCCGGAACCACGAAGGGCGCGAAAACTTGATAGCAGCCGAGGGTGAGCGACAAATTCGCCGCGGCGCTTCTCGCCGTGCGCCGTTGATGAAAGCGGCGCGGCACGCCGTAGGCGCGATTCGCATAGATCAGCGGCGCCCCGGTGCCGGCGACATGAATATCCTGCACGGAACCGAAAACCACGAAATGCGATCCAACGCGTTCGCTGGCGGTGACGCGGCAGTCGAATGCCACCAAGGAATCGAGAACGCGGGGCGCGCCCGTGACCTGCGTGGTCCATTCGGTGCAGTCGAATTTCGCCGCGCCGCGGGCGCCGCTGCGGCCCGCAAAATTATCGGAAATATGCGCTTGGTCGTCGCGCAGCACGTTGACGCAAAAAACGCCGTTCTCGAGCACGGCGGCGGCAACCGCGCTGCGATGGTGAATACAGACGAGCAAAGTGGGCTGCGGCGTATCGGCGGAGACCGACACCATCGCCGATACCGTGACGCCGTGGCGGCCCGCGGCGCCGTCGGTGGTAACCACGTTCACGGTGCACGCGGCGTGGCTCATGCCGTGCAAGAACCGCTGTCTCAATCCGGGATCGGTCTCGGTGGGTTGCGCGCCGGCTTTCTTGTCGCTCATTCGCCCCATTTGCTCGTTCTGACACCCTGTTTTCGAGTTTAGCATGCGCTGCCATGCCTCCCCGGAGGCCCGGGCCCCATTAGATTGACAAGCACCAACCCAGTGCGTACATTTCTGCGCCTCGCGTGAAGCGGACCCATCTTGCCCAGGTGGCGGAACTGGTAGACGCGCTGGTTTCAGGTACCAGTGGAGCAATTCGTGGAGGTTCGAGTCCTCTCCTGGGCACCACCGCATGACTGACCGCAAATACGACCTCGTGCTGTTTGGAGCCTCGGGATTCACCGGTAGGCAGACCGTGGAATATTGCAGGCGATTTGCACCTGCGGGCCTATCCTGGGCCATCGCCGGACGAGACCGGTCCAAGCTCGATAGCATCAATTTTGCGGGCGCGGATGTGCTGGTTGCTGACGCCGACGACGACGCTGCGCTGGCCGATCTGGCGCGGCAGACCCGGGTCGTCGCGAGTACCGCCGGACCTTTTGGTCTTTATGGCACAAAGCTGGTTGACGCATGCGTGCGCAACCGCACCCATTACTGCGACATCACCGGCGAGACCCCATGGATCCGACGGCAGATCGATCGCCATCACTCGCAGGCGGCTGCCGACGGTACACGCATCGTGCCCGGCTGCGGCTTCGATTCGATCCCGTCCGATTTCGGCGCTTGGCTGACCGAGCGGTACGTGCGCGACGCGCTGCACGCGCAAGCCTTGAGCATATCCGCGTATTTTCGCGTCGGCGGCGGCATCAATGGGGGAACGGTGGCGTCGTTGTTCCATATGCTGGACACCAACCAACTCGCTGTTTCCAGAGATCCCTTTCTGTTGGATCCGGATCCAGCCGCGCATACCGAGGAGGAACGCGGCCGCAACGCAGACCCTGCCGGCATCCGCTACGACGAACCCCTCCAGAAATGGGTGGCACCGTTCCTCATGGGATCGATCAATACACGCGTCGTACGCCGCACTCAAGCGCTGCTCGGTACCCGCTTCGATTATCAGGAATATTCCAAGTTCGGGAGCTCTCGAGCGGCGCGCAGCGTGGTGATTGGCGGCAAGGTGTTCGAATCGATCGCGGCGACGCGATTCGGACGCCGAATTCTCAAGCGGTTGCTGCCAAAACCCGGCGAGGGGCCGTCGGAGAAGGTCATGAATGAAGGCTTTTTCGAATGCGAGTTCATCGCCACCGACAACAACGGCGGGCGCGTGCGCGGGGTGCTAAAAGGACAAGGCGATGCGGGCAACCGCATCACGGTCAAGTGCCTGTGCGAGTCCGCATTCGTGCTGGCGAGCCTGGGGGCTGGCATCGCCAACATCAAGCCGTTCGCCGGCGGCGGGGTCCTCACGCCCGTGACCGGGCTGGGAGAAACTCTGGTGGAGCGGCTGGCGAAGGCCGGAATTCGCTTCGATATCGCCGAGCACGCATGACATCCGCGGCATTGCCTGCCGCAGCCTCGCTCGGTTACCACGGCAGGAGGTTACTGGCGCGTAGCGCGCCGAATGCCTGAGGTCGTCAGGAATTTCTCATCGGCGAGGCGCACCAGATCGCGCCCTTCATTCTTCGCCAGGTAGAGCGCGGCGTCCGCCCGCGCGATGAGTTCATCCAGCGAGCGCACCTGCTTCTCGCGCACCGCCAGGCCTGCGCTCAAGCTCACGCGCAGGCCCGCGCCGGAAGGCGGCAGGTTGATGCCGAATACCAACGTTCGCAGCCGCTCGAGCGTGGCCATCGCCACATCGGCCGTTGCATCCGGCATGATCAGCAGGAATTCTTCACCGCCCCAGCGGCCCAGTACATCGCCGGCCCGGATCGACTCGCGGCCCAGGCGCGCGAACTCCCGCAGCACATAGTCGCCGGTGGCATGCCCGCAGCGATCGTTGATGAACTTGAAGTGGTCCATGTCGATGATCGCGACGGTGAGCGGCTTTTCCGCAGCGGTCGCCGCGCTGAGCGCCTCGCCCGCGAGCTCCGCCGTACGGCGGCGGTTCGGCAGCCCGGTTAGCCCGTCCAGGCTCGCCAAGCGCACCAGCTGCTGGCGGAAGCGCAAGTTGCTGACCAGAAAATACATGAGCAGCGCGATCACCAGCACCGCGGAAACAGCCGCAATCGCATTCCAGCGCAATTGCTGCGCCTGGCGCTGGGATTGTTCGTGCGACAGGTCCAATTCGCGTTTCAACAGCGCATTGCGTTCAATCTCGCGATCCGTCTCGAATCGGGCGCGCAGCGCGACCGCTTGTTTGGTCCGGTCGGAGTCATTGGTCGCCACGTAACGACGCATGTATTCCGCCAGGTCGTTATAGGCGTCGCGGTAGTTATGCAGCGCGGCGTTGGTGCGTGCGCGCCATTGATACAGCGAGGCGACGCGATAGGGCAGCACGTCGGTGCCGCTGTGATCGAGCACCTCGTTCAAGGTCGCCAGCGCCTTTTCAGGATGACCTTCCGCCAGGTCGATGCGCGCGAGCAGCGCCTCGGTCTCCTTGACCTCGTCGGAAAACCTGGATGCGATGAAGGTGAACAACGCGTTCTCGCAGGTCGAGCGCGCCTTGATGAGCTGCCCCAGTTCGATGCGGGCTTCGCAGATGCGCACGTCCGCAAACGCGATCCCCTGAGTGTCATTGAGCATTGAGCTCAGCTTGCGCGCGTCCTCGAACTCGTCGATGGCCTGCGAGTACTTTTGCATCAGGGTCAAGATTCTGCCGCGCAGGAATCGATCGACCGACAGCGCGAGCGGTGCATGCTGCGCCGTGTCCCAATCGATCGCTTCCTGATTGAGAGCCAAGGCTTGCGGATAATCGCCCATGCTGCGCAACACCGTGGCGAGCACGGCGGCCGCAAGCACATGCGGCTCGGCGAACGCCGGCGTGGTGCTGGAGCGGTATGCCTGCGTGAGGCTGCCGATCGCCAAATCCTCGCGGTCCTGCCGGTATTGCAACAGGCCGCGCCCGATCAGCAGGCAGATGTCCTCGAGCGAGCCGCGGCTTTGCACGGCTTGTGCCTCTTCCGTGACCTTGGCCGCCGCGGCGATTCCGGCCTGGTCGTACACATTCTCCGCGTACAGCGACAACAGCATGACTCGTACCGGATCGGTGTTGTCGGTCGCGAACTTCAGGCCCTTGAAGACGGCGTCGCGCGCCTTGGACTCCAGTTCGAGGATGCTGTAGGCCTGTGCTTGCACGCTGTACAGCGAGGCGAGGCGCTGCGTATTCGGGTCCGGGGCTGCGAGTTCGGCCTTCAAAAGGGCCGCGACTTTTCTGAGAGCGGCATTGGCGTCCTGGTCGACCAGCGTCTGCAGCGCGCGGATCGCCGGATCCGCATTCGCTATACAAGCGGCTGCGGCCGGCTGGAGCGCCAGCGTGCAGGATAGCAGCAGCAGGGCGAGAATGCCCGCGATTCCCGCTCCGGGCGCTCCCCGGCCTGCACACTTAGGTTTACGCATGATCGGCTTGGAAATTACGGGTTTCCCACGGCCGGTTCGTTAGCTGAAGTCACGGTTTTCAACTTATGCAGCCGCGGCGCTCGGCGCGCACCCCATGCCCCGGCCGAGTGTGACCCAGGTCGCAGGCCCGGCTGCCGCGCTGCGAACGGGAAGGGTGACAAAATCGATGGAATTGGCGCAATATTCCAATTCGCGTACACATATATCTCGCCCCGCAACAAAGCATAAAGAAGGATAGGGCCACTTATGTCATCATTTTTCGATCGCGAGAGCACCGTCGCCGGTCCCGAGTTCAACCGCTTTTTGGTGCCGCCCGCGGCTCTCGCGGTGCACCTTTGCATCGGCCAGGTCTATGCTTTTTCCACATTTAACCTGCCGCTGACCCGGCTGATCGGTCTGACCGGATCGGCACCGGGCGATTGGAATCTGAAGGACGTGGGGTGGGTTTTTTCCATCGCCATCGTGTTCCTCGGACTGGCCTCCGCGGTCTTCGGACGCTGGGTGGAACGGGTGGGTCCGCGCAAATCCATGTTCGTCTCTGCGCTGTGCTTCGGCGGCGGATTCCTGGTTTCCGCGGTTGGCATCCAGCTGCATCAGCTGTGGATTCTTTACTTGGGCTACGGAGTTTTGGGCGGCTGCGGACTCGGCATCGCCTATATCTCGCCGGTCTCAACCCTCATCAAGTGGTTCCCCGACCGCCCCGGTATGGCCACCGGCATGGCCATCATGGGATTCGGCGGCGGCGCCCTGATCGCGGCGCCGCTGTCGGTGCTGCTGATGAAGCATTTCGCGACGGCAACCTCCAAGGGTGTGCTGGAAACCTTCGTCACCATGGGCGTCATTTATTTCATGTTCATGATGATTGGCGTGGTGAGCGTTCGGGTTCCCGCCCCGGGCTGGAGGCCGGCCGGGTGGGTGCCGTCCGAGCATCCGAAGACACTGGTAACGACGGAAAATGTGTCGGCCGCCGTCGCTTGGCGGACTCCGCAGTTCTGGCTGCTGTGGACGGTGTTGTGCATGAACGTGACCGCCGGGATCGGCGTCCTTGGTCAGGCATCGCCGATGATCCAGGAAATGTTTCCCGGCCGCGTCACCGCAGTCGTCGCCGCGAGCTTCGTCGGATTGATGAGCCTGTTCAACATGATCGGCCGATTTTTCTGGGCAAGCACCTCGGACTTCATCGGCCGGCGCAACACCTACATGGTGTTTTTCGTGCTCGGCATCGTGCTGTATTTTCTGGTGCCGACCTTCGGGCACATGGGTTCGATACCGCTGTTCGTGGGCGCGTTCTGCGTCATCATCTCCATGTACGGCGGCGGCTTCGCCACCGTCCCGGCGTACTTGCGCGATGTCTTCGGCACGATGGAGGTCGGCGCAATTCACGGCGCGCTGCTGACGGCGTGGTCGGCCGCGGGCGTTTTCGGTCCGGTGTTGGTCAATTACCTTCGCGCCTACCAGATCGATCACGGGGTGCCGAAGGCGCAGGCCTATACGGTCACCATGTACATCATGTGCGCTCTGCTGCTCATCGGATTCATTTGCAATTTCGCGATGCGTCCGGTCAACTCGAAGTATCACTACAAGGCCGGAGCGCCCGCGGCGGCGCCGGCCGGAGGTAAGTAATCATGAAGGCGCGGCTTGGAATTATGTGGCTCCTGGTGGGAATTCCGTTATTGTGGGGAGCGTGGAATACGCTGCAAAATGCTTTGAAATTATTTCAATAACGCGCCGGGCGACTCCCGGCCACGGAGTACGCCATGAACATTAATTTGAGTCTTGCGCCGCTGGTTGCGCTGATTGCCGGCATCCTCATTCTGGTGATGCCGAAATTGTTGAATTACATCGTCGCGCTGTACTTGATCGTCATCGGACTACTGGGCCTGTTCGGCACGGGCGGATCGTTTCATTTCCGATGAGGCTGCGCGGCGCGGCTCAGATCACGGCGCGCAGTGCCGCGCCGTTCGGACTGCCCAATCCGGTGCAAGCATCCCAGCCCGAGGCCGCGGCAAAGTCGCCGTTATTGCCGGATGTGATGTCGCGTAACGCCGCGGGCGTTTGGTAGAGCTTGGGATTGATGAGGCCGGCAGAACGGCCCGCGAGTTGGTTGAGTCGCGCGACCAGCCCCGCCCACAGCGGCGCCACCGCGCTCGTGCCGCCGATGACGCTGGCGCTGCCGTCGACCAATATTTGATAACCGCTTTCAGGATCGGCGTTGCCGGCAACATCCGGCACGCCGCGCATCGCCAGAACAGTGCGGGTTCCTCGAGTCGTCACGGCGCGCAAATTCGCCTGCCAGGCAGGCGTGGCAAAAACCGCGCTGACGCCGCCGCCGCTTGCGCCGCCGCTAGTTCCATCGTTCCAAACCACTTCACCGCCGATGGCGCCCGAGGCGGCCTTGAGAGTCGTGCCGCCGCAGCCGAGCGCAAACGGACTCGAGGCAGGGAAATCCACATGATCGCCGCCGTCCGCGACCCCGTCGCCGGAGCCGTTGTCTCCCGAGGCAATGCATACCGTGATTCCCATCGTCGCGGCCGCCTGAAAGGCATCGTCGATTGCCGTCATCGCCTGCGCAGTCCAGCTCGATTCCGCCGCCGCCCCAACTGATGGAAATCACCGAGGGTTTATGGATCGTGTCGTGAATCGCGGTGGTGATGGCATCGAGAAAGCCCGCGTCGGTGTTGGGCGAAAAGTAAACCGCGATGGTTGCTTGCGGCACGATGGCGCCGAGCACCTCGATATCGAGCATCACCTCGCCATCCGGGCCGTTCGCATCGCCCGTGGGCGTGTTCTGCGCGTGGTCGACCGACACGGCCGTCACGGTGGGCGAAGCCACGCCGAGTCCTTTGAAATAGGTGCCCAGGTCCGCTGGGCGAAACCCTCCGCCCAGTTCGATCAGCGCCACGCACTGGCCAACACCGCTGCCGGAGGGAAAGCCGTATAGCGACGCGACCTGCGTCGGCGTGAACGAGGCGGCCGTGCTCGCCGCCGGCCGCACCCGGAAATGGGCCTCGGCCTGCGGACGGCTGTCGAGACCCAGCACCGCCTCGACCACGCCCTCGAGCGCACTCGGCAACAAAATGCCGCCGGTGCGGCCGCGATAGCTGCAGCTTTCGTGCTGCATGCGCTTTAGCTGAACATTGAACGCGGCATTGAACTGCGCCACCGTGCCCGAGAGCATCACGGTACGTCGTGCCGCATGCTCGTGCACCACGGCCAGTCCCCGCTCCGCGGCAAAGCTGCGAACGGCTGCCATGTCGGCGGGGTCGGCGCCATGCCGTGCCGCGAATTCCTCGCGGGTCAAATAAGCCGCGCCCGGTGTGCCCGCTGCGAGTTGCGCCGCTCGAGTACGCAGCGCCTCACCCGCGCGCCGGCGCACCAGCACCGTCACTTCGAGCCGTTCGGCCGGATCCGCCGGCGCCACCTCGCGCGCCCCGGGCATGGCTGCGCGCTCGCTGCCCTTCAAGCTGATGTCTGCCATGATGGCCTCCTGCGAATGGGTAGGCATCAAGTCTACTCATGGCGAAATTTATCGCTATGTCGCGGCTTCGCGACCCGATCTGAAGGTGGCGCTCGCCGGCAACGGCCGCCGGGCAAACCATCCAAACAGGAGAATGCCGCAATAACAGGCGGCCGGCACGGCCAGGGCATATTTCAAGCCCCACAGATCGGCCGCGTTGCCGGTAATGAGCGGGACGATGGCGCCGCCCACGATGGCCATGCAAATCACGCCCGAGCCCTCCGCCGCTCGTTCGCCGAGACCTTCGTTGGCGAGCGTGAAGATGGTTGGAAACATGATGGAGTTGAAAAGTCCGATCGCCAGCAGCGACCACGCCGACAGCGCGCCCGAAGTGTTGGCCGAAATCGTCAGCAAGGCAATGACGCTGGCGGCAACACACGCCAAAACCTTGCCCGGCGAGAATATCCGCAGCACATAGGAGCCGACGAATCGCCCGACCATGGCGCCGCCCCAGTAAAATTGGATGTGCTTGCCCGCGGCCTCGGCGCCCAGTCCCAAGGTGTTGGGTTGCATGAGGTAGTTGACGATGAGCGAGCCTATCGCCACTTCGCCGCCGACGTAGAGAAAGATGCAGAGGGTGCCGAATGCGAAGCGCGGACGCGTCAACAGGTTGAAGGCGCGCAGGATCGGCGTGTGCGAGGCTCGCGGCTCGACCAACGCCTTGCGGTACCACCAAACGGCCGCCGCGATCAGCGCCAACGCAATCGCGAGTCCGACATAAGTGTGCACGATGACGCGCGTCTCCGCGGTGCGAAAGGCATCAAGCGCTGCGCCAGACAAGCTCTTCGGATCGATCTTCGCCAAGGTTCCCAGAATCAGTATCGATCCGACGTAGGGAAATATGGTGGTGCCGAGCGAATTGAACGCCTGCGCAAAGGTTAAGCGGCTGCTGGCCGTGGCAGGCTTGCCCAGCATGGAAATCAGCGGATTGGCAACCACCTGGACGGTGGTGATGCCGGCTGCCAGGACGAACAGGGCCAGGAGAAACAGCCCAAAAAGGCTTTGCGATGAGGCGGGAATGAACAATGCGCAGCCTGCGGTCATGACCAACAATCCCGTGACGGCGGATCGCATGTAGCCGATGCGGCGCACCAGCGCCGCGGCGGGGATCGAGATCAGGAAGTAGGCGGCGAAGAACGCCGACTGAATCAACATCACCTCGCCATAAGTCAGCGTGAACAATTCCTTGAGCTTCGGAATCAACACGTCGTTGAGGCTGGTGATGCCGCCGAAGGCGAAAAACAGGACAAATACGAACGCCTGCAAACCGGGCGCGTAGGTGGCTTGAACCGACTCGTTCGAATTGCCGGATGCGACGTGCATCAGGCGAAGGGATTGCGGCGAATAATGGTCTGCTCCCGTTCGGGGCCGGTTGAAATGATGGCTATCGGCACGCCCACCAACGCTTGCAGGCGTTGCAAATAGTTTCGCGCATGCAGCGGCAGTTCATCGTAGCCCGTTATCCCCACCGTGCTCTCCTTCCAGCCTGGCATGTCCTCATACACCGCCGCACAGGCGCCGTAATCGCCCGTCAGCAGCGGCGGTGCGGTTACGATGCCGGCGCCGGTGTCGTAGCCGACGCAGACTCGAATCGTGTCCAGGCCGTCCAGCACGTCGAGCTTGGTCACGCACAGGAGCGAGCAACTGTTATGCACGATAGATCGGCGCAACGCAACCGCATCGAACCAGCCGCAGCGCCGCCGGCGCCCGGTGACCGAGCCGAATTCATGGCCGACGCGGGACAGATACTCACCGGTATCATCGAGCAGTTCGGTCGGAAAAGGACCCGCGCCGACCCGCGTGGCGTAGGCCTTGACGATGCCCAGCACCTCATGCAGCCGCCGCGGACCGATGCCGGAGCCGGATGCCGCTCCGCCCGCCGTGGTCGTCGAGGAGGTCACGTACGGATAGGTTCCAAGATCGACGTCGAGCATCGCTCCTTGCGCGCCTTCGAACAGCACATTGCGCCCTTCCACGCTCAACTGCTCGATGATGCCCGCGACATCGGCCACCAAGGGTTTGAGGCGTTCGCCCAAGGCCAAATTCGATTCCAACACCTGCTGAAAATCGACCGGCGCGGTTTGGAAATAACGCTGCAGGACGAAGTTGTGATAATCGAGGATCTCGCCGAGTTTCGCCGCAAAGCGCTCGCGATGAAACAAATCCGCGACGCGCAGCGCGCGGCGCGCGACCTTATCCTCGTAGGCCGGCCCGATGCCGCGCCCGGTCGTACCGATGGCATTCTCGCCCTGCGCCTTCTCGCGCGCCCTATCGAGCGCCACGTGCGAGGAGAGGATCAGCGGACAGGCCGGGCTCACGCGCAGACGTTCGAAAACCGGCACGCCCTGCCCGATCAGCATTTCCGCTTCCTTGAAAAATGCCTCGAGCGACAGCACCACGCCGTTGCCGATGAGGCATTGCACGTGCGCGTGCAGGATTCCGGAAGGAATCAGCGATAGAACGGTTTTTTTGCCGCCGATGACCAGTGTGTGTCCGGCATTGTGGCCGCCTTGAAAGCGCACCACCGCCTGCACCTGATCGGTCAGCAGATCGACGACCTTGCCCTTGCCTTCGTCGCCCCACTGCAAGCCGATCACCACCAGGTTCTTACCCATTACGCGCCACCCATAGCAATGCCAGTCCCGCCACCATGCTGATGAGTCCTCCCCAGCGCAGCTGCGCCGGCTCCGCTTTCGCCAGTTTTGACATCAGGCGCTGCGCCGCGGCCGGATTGACGAAGGGCAGTATCCCCTCGATCACCAGGTATAAAGCGAACGCACCACCCAAGTAGCGCGCGAATTCAGTCCAACCGATATCCATCATGAATCGAGGGTTCAGCGCGGCGGGGGTTGCGGCTGCGACTTGTTGAAATACTTGAAGTAGGCATTGTCGGGCGCGATCACCAACATGTCGCCCGGCGTGCCGACCGCCTCGCGGTAGGACTTCATGCTGCGGTAGAAACTGTAGAACTCGGCGTTCTTTGAATAGGACTTGGCGTACACCTCGCTTGCCGACGCGTCGCCCTGTCCCCGGGTCTGCGCCGCCTGACGCGCGGCATCCGCCAGAATTTCGGTTTGCTGCTTGTCCGCCTCGGCACGGATTTTCTCGGCGGCCTCGACCCCCTCGGCGCGCAGCTTGGCCGCCTGCGCCTTGAAGGTGGAGCGCATGCGGTCGAATACCGAATCCTGCACCTGCTGCGGCAGGTCGATCTTGGTGATGCGCACGTCCACCAGTTCGATGCCGAGCTGTTCGGCTAGCGGACGCGCCGTTTTCATCATCGCATCGGTGAATTCCGCGCGCTCGGCGGTGATCACCTGCTGCAAGGTGCGCTGCGTGACCACGCTCTTGATGCTGTCCTTGACGGTCTCGCCCAGGCGGGCATTGGCAACTTCCTCGGTGCCGCCGGTGCTCTCGTAATAGCGGCGCAAATTCTGGATGCGCCACTTGACGTAGAAGTCCACATTGAGCTGTTCCTGCTCGCGCGTCAGAAAATGCTCGGACGGGTACATTTGCGTCAGGATCCGCCCATCGTAGCGGCTCACTTCATTGACCAGCGGAATCTTGAAATGCAGCCCGGGCTGATAGTTCGAATCGACGATTTCGCCGCCGATCGATTTGATGGCGAGTTGTCCCTCGCTCACCGTGAAGACGCTCGCGCGCACGATCAAAATCACCGCCACCAGCGCCAGCAATATATACAGCAGTCGATTTTGCATCAGCGTCCCCCACGCACGCGGGAGGGATCCTCCACCGGCGTCACCTGGATCTCCGGCAGCCGCGGCGATGGCGCCACGGTCATCGTATCGTTGGGATTGGAGACCGACTGCGATCCGGAAACCAGTTTATCCAGGGGCAGGTAGAACATGCTGTTGTTGCCGCCCTTGGTGTCGACGATGACCTTGCGAGAATTCTTGTAGACATTTTCCATGGCTTCGAGATACATGCGCTCGCGCGTGACCGCGGGCGCGCGTTCGTACTGGCTCAAGACCTGATCGAATCGGGAGCTCTCGCCCTGCGCGATGGCCAGCACCTGCGCCCGGTACGCCTCGGCGTCGAGCAGATTCTTGGCGGCCTGGCCGCGGGCGCGCGGCACCACATCGTTGCGATAGGTTTCTGCGTCCTGCTGAAAGCGCTGGCGGTCTTTATCCGCTTTGATGGCGTCGCGCTGCGCGTCTTGCACCGGCTCGGGAACGATGACGTCGTTCAACTGGACGCTGATGATGTTGACGCCCATATCGTAGTTATCGAGCGTCTTTTGCAGCAGCTTCTTGGCGCGGTCGGTGATTGAAGGATCGAAGGCCAGCGCCTTGTCGAGGGAAGCCTGTCCCACCGCCTCGCGCATCGCGCTCTCGCTCACCTGAACCAGCGTCTCTTCGACATTGTTGACCCTGAACAGGTATTTGCGCGGATCCGGCTTGGTGTACTGGACGGCCGATTTGACCTCGACCAGATTCGTATCGGCGGTCAACATGCGCGCATCGTCCGTGATGCTCGACTGCTGTGAGACATTGACGATGCGCTTCTGCTCGATCGGCCAGGGCAAATGCCAGTTGTAACCGGGCCCGGTGGTCTGCAGGTACTTGCCGAAGCGCAGGATGACGGCGCGCTCCTGCGCGTCGACCCGATACAGGCCGCTGCCCACCCAGACGGCCGCAATCAGCACCAGGATACTGCTCACGCCCTTGCCGAAGGCCGGGGAACTCTGGCCGCCGCCGAGGCTGCCCGCCGCCGCCGCCGCGCCCGAACAGCGTGCTCAAGCGGCGCTGGAAATTTCGCAATACATCGTCCAAATCGTTTTGCGATTGCTGGGGCCGGTTCCACGGGTTGCGCTTTTCCCCACCAGGTTCATTCCAAGCCATGAGATATGCCTTTGTTAACGAGCCGCATATTCTAGCAGGTGAGGAATCCTTAGTCGCAGATAGCCGCGTTGAGCAAGCCATTCGGGCTCGAATCAGCGCTCGACAAATGGCGCAGAAAATCCCTCAAGCGACGCGCGTCGCACGCGCGCGCTCCGCTTCCAGCAGAACCACGCCCCGGGCACCCGTCAATTTGGCAACCTCGGCCAAATCCAGTTCGACTTCCACATCCCAGCTGCCGTCCTCGCACTGGCGCTCGGCGCGCACGGCATTGCGCTTGTACAACTCGGAGCGCACGGCGGCGGCCTGCAACTGCAAGTGAAACGTGCGGCGCACCTGATTGGGACGCACGGCACGCGCCAGCGCGTCGCGCAGCTCATCAAGGCCTGCGCCGGTCGCAGCGGATGCCCACACTTGCGTCGCCACCGCATCGGCGCCCGCGATGCTGCGCGCTGGGTCGCCGCTCAAATCGATCTTGTTGAAAACCAGCAGCTCGCGAATTTCTCCGGCGCCGATGCCCTTGAGCACCTCGCGCACCTGGGCGATGCGCTCGCCACGCAAAGGATCGCTGGCATCGACGACGTGCAGCAGTAAGTCGGCGTCGCGCGCCTCCTGCAAAGTTGAACGAAACGCAGCGATAAGCTCGTGCGGCAATGCCCTGACAAAACCCACCGTGTCGGCCAACACCACCTCGCCGACGCCGGCCAATTTGACCCGCCGCACGGTAGGATCGAGCGTCGCGAACAGTTGGTCGGCGACGAAGCTGTCGGACCCGGTGAGCGCATTGAACAGCGTGGACTTGCCGGCGTTGGTATAGCCGACCAGCGCGACAGTGGGCACCGGCACCTCGCGCCGCACATGGCGGCCGGTGTCTCGCTGCCGGTCCAGCTTTTCCAAACGCGAGCGCAAGGTGCGAATCCGTTTGGCGATCAAGCGCCGATCGGTTTCCAACTGAGTTTCGCCCGGACCGCGCAAACCGATGCCGCCTTTTTGACGCTCAAGGTGCGTCCAGCCTCTGACAAGGCGCGTCGCCAGATGCGAAAGCTGCGCAAGTTCCACTTGCAGCTTACCCTCGAAACTACGTGCGCGCTGCGCGAAGATGTCCAAAATCAAGCCATTACGATCTAAAACTCGACGTCCGGTCAGTTTCTCGAGATTGCGTTCCTGACTCGGAGTCAGGGTTTGATCGACCAGCACCAAGTCAGCGTGCTGCGCCTCGGCAAAGGCATGGATCTCTTCGGCCTTACCGGAGCCTACGAAGTACTTGGGGTCGGGACGTCCCCGCGTCGCCAGAACGGTCCCAACGGAAACAGTACCGGCCGACGCGGCCAACGCCGCAAATTCAGCGATGTCGCTCGGATCGACGGGATGGCCGATTCCCACGCCGACCAAAACGGCGCGCTCGCCGCCCTGTGGGCGTTCAAATAATTGCAGAACGCCACCCGCTCATTCGACGATAGCCGGTTCCGTCACTTCGCCGTCCTCGCCGGTCGGCAAGCGCACGTTGCGCGCGGGCACAACCGTGGAGATGGCGTGTTTGTAAACCATCTGACTGACACTGTTTCTCAACAACACGACGAATTGGTCGAACGAATCGATCTGTCCTTGTAATTTAATGCCGTTCACGAGGTAGATTGAAACCGGCACCCTTTCTTTGCGCAGGGCATTCAAAAATGGATCCTGCAGAGACTGGCCACGGGCCATGAGTAAAGCTCCTTGTTTTTAGTGTCGTTTGTACTGCCGTATCACTTCCATGCGGCACGAAGGCACATACCCTTTAATGCTAGCACAGCGCAGCGGCCGCCGTTTAATGGAACCCGCTACGCAAATCCGCCCTCGGATAGTGCAGCAATAATCGTGCGTGCAGCGTCCGGCCGCATGGAATCCAACCACCGTGCATTTGCGCGCCGACGCAGCCACGTCAACTGCCGCTTGGCCAGTTGTCGCGTCGCCGCAATCGCCTGATATTCCGCTTCATTCAACGTGCATTGTCCCGTCAAATATCGCCATACCTGCCGATATCCGACCGCTCGCATGGATGGATGTTCCGGGCTCAAATCGCCTCTTTCGTACAAGTTCCTTACTTCTTCGACGAAACCGGCTTCGAGCATCGCCTTGAACCGCAATTCGATCTTGGTGTGTAACTCGGCGCGTTCAAGGGGGGCAAGAGCAAATTCCATGACATTGACGTCGGCAAATACCGACACGCGTGTCTGTTGCAGTTTTGTGATGGTCTGCCCGGTGAGCCGATGGACCTCAAGCGCCCGCTGGATGCGTTGCGGATCATTGTTGTGGATGCGGGCCGCCGCCTCAGGATCCACCACGGCCAGCTCGCGGTGGACCGCCGCCCACCCTTGCTTCGCCGCCAGCGCGTCGATTTCGGCCCGCACGCTGAAGTTCGCCTCCGGCAGGTCCGCCATTCCGGCGCTCAAGGCATGGAAATACATCATCGTGCCGCCGACCAGCAGCGGCTGGCGGCCGCGCGACCAAATCTCCAGCATCGCCCGCTGCGCGTCGAGCAGAAATTCACCCGCCGAATAACGCTCGGCCGCATCGCGGATATCGATCAAGTGATGCGCAACGCGCGCGCGCGTGCGCGCGGAGGGTTTCGCGGTTCCAATATCCATGCCGCGGTACACGAGCGCCGAATCGACGCTGATGATCTCCAGCGGCAACCGATCGGCCAGCCGCACCGCCAGGTCCGATTTGCCCGAACCCGTGGGTCCCATCAACAACACCGCCGAGCGGTTCGGCTTCAGTTTGCTCACCGTCCGCGCAGAAACAATCGATCCAACTCGCCCATCGACAGCCGGACCCAGGTAGGGCGCCCGTGGTTGCATTGATCGGCACGCTCGGTGCCCTCCATTTCGCGCAGCAGCGCGTTCATTTCCGGCACCGTCAAGGACCGCTGGGCGCGCACGGCGGCATGGCATGCCATGGTCGAGAGAAGGTGGTTGATGGACTCCTCGACGCGGCGCGAGTGGCCCGATTCCAGCAAATCCGATAGAACGTCGCGCACGATGCCGGCAGGATCCCGGCCCGTGAGCAGGCTGGGGACGGCGCGTAGTGCCAGCCGGTCCGGGCCCAAACGCGTGACCTCGAATCCCAAGGCGGAAAACTCTGCGGCGTGCTCCTCCGCCATGTCGGCTTGCGCGGGGGTCACGTGCAGCACCTCGGGCATCAGGAGTTGCTGCTGGGAGGTCTGGCCCGCCAGGAGTTTCTTCATCCCCTCGTACATGATTCGTTCGTGCGCGGCATGCATATCCACGAGCACCATGCCCTCGGCGGACTGCGCCAGGATATACACGCCGTGCAGCTGCGCGATGGCAAAGCCCAAGGGCGCGGAAGTAGCCTTCAGCCGCCCCGCCGTTCAAGGGGCCGTGCGCTTGGGGTTCATCCCGGACCTCGGCGCTCAGCCCGCTCAGATAGGGTCGATACGCATCGGCAGAGGCGCGCCGCGGTGCCTCCGGGAGGGCAAAATGCGCTTGGGAGGGAGCGGCCGCGAAACCCGTCGCGCCCGTGAGCCAATCTGCCGGGGCGCTGCCGGCGGAGTCCGCGGACGGCCGGGTGTCGGCCAAGGCCTTCTCCAAGGTACGAAACACGAAATCGTGGATGCGGCGCGAATCGCGAAACCGGACCTCCAGCTTTTGCGGATGCGCGTTGACGTCGACCTGGCCGGGATCCAGGTGTAGAAACAGCACGTACGCGCAAAACCGGCCGTGGAATAGCACGTCTCGATACGCCAGGCGCGCCGCGCCCGCGAGCAGCTTGTCGCGCACGAAACGTCCGTTCACATACGCGAATTGCAGATCCGCCTGGCTGCGGGAAAAAGTCGGCAACGCCAACCAGCCTTCGAGCCGTAACGACTCGGTCTCATGGCGCAGCTCGATCACATGCGCGGCGAATTCTTCGCCGCAAATCCTCGCCACCCGTTCCAAGCGCTGCGCACCGCCGGGCGCGCTGCCGAGCGCCCAGACATTCCGGCCGTTGTGGGTGAGCGCAAATGCCACATCGAAGCGCGACAGTGCCATGCGCTCCAGCATGCGCACGATGTGTTGGTATTCGGTGTTCTCGGTGCGCAAGAACTTGCGCCGCGCGGGAACATTGAAGAAAAGATCCCGAACCTCGACGCGCGTTCCCAAGCCGTGTGCGGCCGGCGCCGGCGCGCTGATCTGGCCGTCTCGCGCTTCCACAGCCCAGGCATGCGCGGCCTGCGCGGTGCGCGACGCCAACGACAGTCGGGAAACGGAGGCGATGCTCGGCAGCGCTTCGCCGCGAAAGCCCAAGGTGGCGACGTTTTCCAGGTCCTCGAGGCAGGCAATCTTGCTGGTGGCATGGCGCGCCAGCGCCAGTGCCATGTCGGCCGCATCGATGCCGATGCCATCGTCGAAACGCGGATCAAGCCTAAGCCGCCGCGCTCGAGTTCAACCTCGATGCGCCGCGCGCCCGCATCCAGTGCGTTTTCGACCAGTTCCTTGACCACCGAAGCGGGACGCTCGATCACCTCGCCGGCGGCGATTTGATTGATCAGGGAGTCGGACAGTAATTGGATGGGCAATGGCGACCTCGGGCTCGCGCATTTTCGCACAAGCTCGAGGGTTTAAGGGCGCGCGATCCCGAAGTCGCGGAGCTCGGCTACTCGCCGGCGCCGCCCGCGCGCGCGGCGGTCGCGAGCACCGGCCGCGAGGAGTTGGCGGCGGCGAGTTGCGCGATCCGCGTGCCCATCGGCGGGTTGGCGTAAAAATAATCGTGCACGCCTTGATGAATCGCGGCGGCGAGCTTGGCCTGATGCGCCGGAGTGCGCAGCCGCTGTTCCTCTTGCGGATTCGAAATATAAGCCGTTTCGACCAGCATCGAAGGAATGTCGGGCGACTTCAGTACCACGAAGCGCGCCTGCTGCACCTCATGCTTGCGAACCTCGCCGGCGAGCGTCAATTCGTGCAGAACCCGCTCGGCCGCCACCTGACTCGCGTTCAACGAGGCCGATTGCGACAAATCCAGCAGCACGGAGGCCAGCACATCGTCCTTGTCGTCCAAGGAAACCCCGCCGATCAAGTCCGAGGCATTCTCACGCTCGGCGAGCCAGCGCGAGGCCTCGTCGGTCGCGCCGCGCTGCGACAGGATGTACACCGAGGAGCCGTCGATGCTGCGGTCGCGGATCGAATCGGCGTGAATCGAGACGAACAGATCGGCTTGCTGCGCGCGGGCGCGGCGCATCCGATCGCGCAGCGGCACGAAGTAGTCGCCGCCGCGCGTGAGAATCGCCTTCATTCCGGTCTCGGCGTTGATCTTGGCCGCCAGTTCGCGCGCGATCGCCAGCACGACGTCCTTCTCGCGCGTGCCGTTCTTGCCGATGGCGCCGGGATCCTCGCCGCCGTGACCGGCGTCGACGGCGATGATGAGATCGCGCGCATCCGACGGCGCATGCTTCACCTTGATGGGTTTGTCGACGACGCGACGGGCGAGGCGCTTGGCGCCTCAAGATCGACGACCAGACGATAGCCATAATGCGCGTTCGGGCGCGCTCAAGAAACTCTTGGCCTGACTGGGCCGGGCAAGATCGAGCACCAGGCGAAAATTGCCCGACGGGCTGTGCGACATGCGCACGTCTTTTACCTCGCCCGCCCCGTGCGGCGCGCGGCGCGCGGCTTTGGCGAGGCGCGCACCCGACACGTCGAGAACGACGCGCTCGGGATTGTGCAGCAGGAGCAAACTGTGCTGCGCGCTTCCCGAAAGATCCACCACGACCCGCGTGCTATCCGGGTCCGGCCCACAGCCGGATGGCGCGAACATCGACGGCGCAAGCCGGCTGCAGCAACAGCGTCGCCAGGCACAATCCCCCAGCCCACTGACAGAGCAGTCGATTCATGGCATTAAGTTAACGCCGAATCTGCTGCTTTTTCAAGTTAAATGAGAGACATAGGGAACTAAGCTAGTGTCGATTGATAGCTTTTCGAGCCAGCGCTTGCCCGTTTCACTCACCGCGGCCAAGCGCCGCCGAGCGCGCATCGCCGCGGTAGACAAGCTGCAGAAGGAGGTCCGCCGGCGGAACTGCAACGCCGCCCTTCTCGGGCCATTCGATCAACATGAGATACCCGGCCCGGTCATATCGCGCAGCCCAAGTTCCTCGACCTCGGCGGCGTTTGCACTCGATACAAATCGACGTGCACGCAGACCAGGTCCGCCACGCCGTAGGTATCCACCAGCGTGTAAGTGGGACTGCGAACCGGCGCCGTGACGCCGAGCGCATGCAGCAGGCTGCGCGCGCAGGTGGTCTTGCCGCTGCCCAGCTCGCCGCGCAGGTGAAGGATCGCTCGCCGCGGCGGCGCCGGGAAAAGCATTGCGCGAGCGCCCGGCCCAAGCTTTCCGTGGCGCCGCTGTCGGGCAGGTCGAAACTCAAGGGCGCTTGCGGGCATGCGGTTTATTATACGGGGCGCCATGACTGCCCCCGCACTCCCTGCGCCGCCCGGACCTGCGAATCTCCTGTCGTCGGTACGCGCGTGGGCGGCGGAGTTGGGATTTACCGGCCTCGGGCGTGGCCGCCATCGACCTGCCGGCCGATGAAGCCCATTTTCTCGAGTGGCTGCGCGCGGGATTCAACGGCGAGATGGAATACATGTCGCGCCATGGTGCCAAGCGTACCCGGCCCTCGGAACTGATACCCGGCACGGTCAGTTGCATCAGCGTTCGCATGGACTATTGGCCGCCGCCAGGCCGCCGATGCGGCAGCCGTCCTGGCCGACGGCAGCACCGCCTACATCTCGCGCTACGCCCTGGGCCGCGACTATCACAAACTGCTGCGGGCGCGGCTGCAGAAACTGTGCGATCGCATTCAGGGCGCGGTCGGACCGTTCGGCTACCGGGTCTTTACCGACAGCGCCCCGGTGCTGGAGAAGGCGTTGGCGCGCAATGCCGGACTGGGCTGGATCGGCAAACATACCAACCTGATCGACCGCGACGCCGGCTCCTATTTTTTTCTCGGCGAGATTTATATTGATTTTGAATTGCCGCCCGATGAGCCGAGCACGGCGCATTGCGGCTCCTGCAGCGCCTGCCTGCCCGCCTGTCCCACCGGCGCCATCGTCGCGCCCTACCGGCTCGATGCGCGGCGCTGCATCTCCTATCTGACCATCGAGCTCAGCGGGAGCATTCCGCAGGAATTTCGCCGCGCGATCGGCAATCGCATCTACGGCTGCGACGACTGCCAGTTGGTGTGTCCTTGGAATAAATTCGCGCGGCCCGCGGCAGAAAAGGATTTTGCGGTCCGGCACGGATTGGACCGGGCGCAGCTGATCGATCTTTTTGCCTGGAGCGAGGCGCAGTTCGAAGCAAAAGACCGGCGGCAGCGCCATCCGGCGCATCGGCTACGAACGCTGGCTGCGCAATGTGGCCATCGCACTCGGTAACGCGCCGGCCTCGCCCGCGGTGATTGCCGCCCTCGCCGCCCGCGAGCGGCACCCATCGGCGATGGTGCGCGAACACGTTCAGTGGGCACTCGCCCAGCATCGGGCGGAAAAAGACGCGGCCGACTGACCGGCGTCGAGCCTCGGAGCCCAACTACCCGGGCGGCAGCAATGAGCTTCCGGGATTGAAGAAATGCCGGCCGCGGCGGGCTTTGGCGATTTCCGCAAACAATAGGGCGTAGTCCTTCTCGCTGCTGACCGGGTCGATGGCCGCGGAATTGACGATCAGCAAGGGCGAGGCGTCATAGCTGTGGAAGAACCGCGCATAGGCCTGGGTGAGTTTATCGAGGTAGGCCCGCTCGATATGCTGCTCGTAACGGATGCCGCGTTTATTGATGCGGTCCATCAGCACGTCCACCGGCGCCTGCAGGTAAACGACCAAATCGGGTTTGGGCGCGTCCACCACCACCCGTTCATAGACTCTTTCGTAGAGCGCATATTCCGCATCGTCCAACGTCACGCGCGCGAACAGCCGATCTTTCTCCAGTAAATAGTCCGCCACCCGCACGGCGCCGAACAGGTCCTCTTGGCGAACATCTTCCAATTGCCGCGCGCGCTGAAACAGGAAGAACAGCTGGGTCTGAAAGGCAGCCGCGCGCGGATTCTTGTAGAAGCGCTCGAGGAATGGATTCTGCTCGGCTTGCTCCAGCACGAGCTGGCCGCCCAATGACTGGCTCAAGCGGCGCGCCAAGCTGGTCTTGCCGACGCCGATCGGACCCTCGACGACGATAAACCGATGCGGTATTGCAACTGGCATTCAAAAGACTCTTGTTATTCCAACAACGAAATTCCAGCGCCGCCCACGCTGCGCTTCAGGTCGAGCACCGTACCCATCCCAGGTATCTGGATCGTCGGGGCAATATCCGCAAGAGGATACAGGACGAAGTTGCGTGTCGACACTCCGGGGTGCGGCACTTCGAGGCCCGGCTCGTTCACCGCCGCATCGACCATCCACAGCAGATCCAAATCGATTACGCGAGGCCCCCAGCGTTCGCGCTGAACGCGCCCCATGCTGCGTTCGATCTCGAGCAGCTTCGCGAGAAAATCCGGCGCCGAGTCCTGGGTGAGCAGACCCGCGGCGGCGTTGACAAAATCCGGTTGATCCTGCGGACCCATCGGGCGCGACAAATACAGATGCGAACGCAGCAGCGTATCTGCGGCGCCCAAATTAGCCAGCCGCTGCATCGCCTCGAGCACGCGTTCGCGCGGGGAACTCAAGTTGCTGCCGATCGCCACGTATGCGGGGCGCCAGAGCGTATTCATCGCTAACTGCGCGCCGCTCCGCCGCGTCGGCGGCGGCGGCGCCGCCGCCCGGGCGCCGGCGCTCCTTCCGCCGCGGCTTCAGGCGGACGCGCCTGCACCAGCGCCACGCGCTCCTCCTGCGGCATCACTTGAATGTCGGTCCACCATTTCGCCAGCTCCGGATCCGCAACCCCGGCTTGCGCGCGCAGCAGGAGAAAATCGTAGGCCGCGCGAAAGCGCGGATGCTGCAGCAGACTCAAGGATTTGACGCCGCTGCGGCGGTTGAAGCGGGGCTGCAGCATCAACAATTCGCGCATCGGGATGGAAAAGCGGCGTGGAATGGACACGCGCGATTGCTGGACCTTGAGTACGCTGTCGCAGGCCTGCATCAGCAGCGCAAGATCCGGCGTGGGGCCCGCCTGCCGCTCGTTCAGTTCCCGCAACACCGCACTCCAGAGCAATACGGCAAACAAAAAGGTCGGCGTGACCGGCTTGTCGGCCGCGATGCGCGCATCGGTATTGGCGAGGCCCAGCTTGAGCATGTCCGCGGCGTAGGCGTACGGCGGCAAGGCGAAGGCCGCGGCGGATTGCGGAAACAGGTGCTCGAACAACCCGTAGTGCTGCAAGAGTTCGTATGCCTTCGCGCCGAATCCTGAAAGAAACAATTTCAAGCACTTCATCGAAGAGGCGCGCCGGCGGAACGCCGTCCAACAGGTACGCAAGCCGCTTGATCGGCCCTTCGGTATTGGGCGCAATGGAGAAATCGAGTTTGGCAGCGAAGCGCACCGCTCTTAGCATGCGGACCGGATCTTCGCGGTAGCGCGTCTCGGGATCGCCGATCATCGTCAGGCGGCGCGCCTTGACATCGTTGACTCCGTCGACGAAATCCCAAATCGAGAAATCTTCGATGTTGTAGTACAGGCCGTTCGCCGCGAAGTCGCGCCGCCAGACATCTTCTTCGATGGTGCCGTAAATGTTGTCGCGGAGAATCCGGCCGCGGGTGTCGAAGGCGCGATGCTCGGAATCGGCGGGGGGCGAGAACTCGGCGGCTTCATCGGGCCGCGGCGGCGCGGCGCTCTCCGGGCCTGCTTCCCCGCCGGCGTCCGGGCCGCCTTCGGTGTCCAGATCTTCGTCTTCCCGCTCGGGGGCCGCCGCGGCGCGAAAGGTCGCCACTTCGATGATCTCGTTGCCGAAGAACACATGCGCCAGGCGAAAGCGCCGCCCGATCAGCCTGCAATTGCGAAACAACCGCCTCACCTCTTCCGGCAACGCATTGGTCGCCACGTCGAAGTCCTTCGGCCTCAGACCGAGCAACAGGTCGCGCACCGCTCCGCCGACCAAGAAGCCCTGATATCCGGCCTCTTTGAGCCGATACAGCACTTTCAGAGCGTTAGACGAAATATCCGCGCGCGATATCGAATGCTCGGACCGGGGAACGATGACAGGTGGCAGTGGCGTCGGCGATGAGTTCAAAAAGGGGGGTTCCGCTTGAGTCCAAAAAATTGGCCCGTATACTACCAGCCCTCTAACGGGTCCAAGGCCCAAAGATCCGCCAGTCCGCTCCCTTCGTCTAGAGGCCTAGGACACGGCCCTCTCAAGGCTGTAACACGGGTTCGAATCCCGTAGGGAGCGCCATAAAATCAATGGCTTACAGAAGGCGATTCCCCTGGAAGTTGTCTTAGGTAAGTTTTAGGTAAGTTTCGCCCGACGTTTGATGGGCTGAACGGCAGCTTGAAGGAGATGCCATAGGCCCGCCGAAGTCGCCTTCGCAGCCGCGTCGAACCGCAGTCACTTACCGTTCGCTCCCACCGAAGAGGGTGGACTAGCCAGTCGTGCCTGGAGATAACCGCGCCGAATGTGATCTCGGCAAATCGCGTATCCCAGGACCCGAGGGTTCTCACATCGAGACCAAGCGCATTTTGAAACGTTCTCGTCAGGAGCGTTCATCCAAGGCTCGTCGGCTAAGTCGTTAGGCACATTGTTCGAGCGAAGCCACGTCTTAAGGGAATCCAGAATCTCAAGCTGCCGTTGCTCCGTCAGAGTCTGCCCAGCGGGGATCTTCCATTTGTATGGGATAGAATGAATGATGACGCCCTTGGACCCTAGCTCCCAATAAATCTCTAATCGATAATCCCCGTCTTGGACGATTATTTGGCCGCACCGACCGCTGAAAGTACCGTTGAATTTGCCGCCGGTGAAAATGCCGTGAAATGTTTGATTCACTTCTGATCTCTTACTTTCGAAATCGTATACGCGGCTTTCACTTAGCGGCACACGCTCGATAGGCGTCATTGTGCCCGAAGGCGCCGCTGGCGGGTGTCCGCTTCCGGGTGCGTCAATGCTGAGTGCCCTGAGCCGTCCAAAATCGCCCCTCTGAATAAGCGATGCCGGATTCCTACATAGCGGACTGGTGCAGGCGGATGACTTCCAATGATTGCGTCACTAGTTCGAGGCGGTCGTGAGAATCGAAGCGTGGACTGCGGCGACTAAGGCGTTGGTGGTGTCCGAATCAATGGATGCCGCAACAGCGCGTGAGCAATAAACGGCATTCCGATGGCCGAAGGGATCAGCCAGAGGGCAATCGGAGGAAGTTCCTTCCAGAGCGGCAGACTCTTCCCATTGTCCACGTAGAAAGCCGTCAGCAGCAGAACATAAGAAACGCCCATTCCGGTGATGTGGACCCTGACCCACCCACGCCAGCGGCGCCGTCTGAACGTCCGGCCGACTAATGCGGCCGCGAAGGAAAACGCGCCAAGGATAAAAAGCGGATAGTCCTCGGCCCAACGATTTACAGAAAGCCCCGTTTCGGAAGCAAAGACCGCTAACAGGCACCAAAAATAGATGCCACCAAACGTTGGATGGCGACCTTGGCGTTTCGGGCTCAGCATCGCAACGGCGCCTGCGACAACGCAAGCAAGACCCATCAGGACATGAAGACCGACCACCGTCAGAAAAATGGGAGAAGTCGATGGAATCTCGATTCCGGCCACCATAGTGGTGTCACTGGACATGAGACGTCGTTTCCCAAATGTTCTCCGCAGCAGGGCGGCGCACGACATCCGCAGGTTCACTCATCGCGCGGAGTCCGAACCCCATAGGAAAAGGTGGAGTCCTCAACAGACTACCTGCGGGCCATCTGTAGCGCGGATTTAGCCGAGTCATCAACTGTGCCATCCGTGAAAAACCTGGTGCCGATGTCGCTGTAGGTATCCGGTTGCTCCAGCATCGGCAGGTGTGCTGATTGATCCAACAAGTAGACTCCCTTCGTGCCCGGAATGTCGCGGGCGAGTTGCCTAGCTATCTGCCGGCCCGAAGTTCGAATCTTTCTCGCCCCAAACGATAAGGACGGGCTTTGTAAACCGCCGCATCGCCGGGACAGCCGCCATCGTAAGGTGGTTGTGCGCGGGTTCCATCTGCCATCCGAGGAACCGGCGTAGGCGCTGCCAGCGCAGCGCCGTTCGTCAAATGCTCGGTCGCGAAGGCATTCAGCGTCGTCATCGGTCAGTGTTGCCGGACTGACCACGGCGATGGAGTACAGATCGCGCTGTACCCAACGCGAATGCAAGCGCAAGATACATCAAGGGGCTGGTGAGCGGATTGGTGATGAGATGGAGGTCCTCCGTCTCGGGCTTGCTCGGCCACTGGTCGTAGGCTTCGACATTGGTCAGGATCGCCATGTCGATGCGGTCGGGATCGTGCTGCATGAGAAGCTGGACGATGGCGCCGCCATGGTCGTGGCCGATGAAGCGCGCCGAGCGGATACCGAGACGATCCATCAGGCGCGATCACCATCTGCACATCGCGCGGCAGGCGGTAGTCGTCATTAAGGCGGACGGGCGTATCGCCGAGGCCGATCAGGTCGGGCGCGATGACCCGAAAATGCTTGGCCAGCAGTGGCGCGACTTCGTGCCACTCATAGATGCTGAAAGGGCACCCATGCAGCAGGATCACGGGCTCGCCCTGGCCCATATCGACATAGGCGATCTTGTAGCCGCCCAGATCAATCAGCTTCTTGTGGGGTGCCATCGCGTCGGGCGTGAATGTCTCCGGGCACAACGGCGTATCTTGAATCGTCCGGAATGAACGTGCCCGACTCATAGGCCAGAATTAGCCAGCCGAGGACGAGAACCCCGATGACGGATGCCGCGATTTTCCAGAGTACCATGGCCGGCCTCTTGTGGTATGCACATATGCACCTTAATGCACACATTATACCTGTCAAGCGAGTGGACTGGGAATGACCCGCAGCAAAGAGCCGGCCGAAGCGCCAAAGCGAGCAAGCTGTCGCGGCAGGAGGCGGCGAAGCAATGTGTCGCCGTGTTCGACACGGCCTTCTTCAAGGCGCTGTGCGAGCCCGCGCGCATCGCGGTGTTGCAGGAAGTCGTGCTCCTGGGCCGGGCCGATGTTGCGACGATTGCCGAGCGCCGGCCGCAGGACCGCTCGGTCATCACCCGCCACCTGCAGCAGCTAGCGGCGGCGGGTATAGTCGTGGCCGAGAAGGAAGGCCGCCACGTCTTCTATCAGAGTCGATGCAGGCGCGATCGGCAAGCGCCTCGAAAACATTCTTGCCATCACGCACATGCTGGAGGCCGCGATGGCATCAAGCGACTCCGACATGTGACATTCACCGGGTTTTATGCCGTGAGTTCTTTACGGTAAGCCGCAAATGTCTGCTTTGCGCCTGCCATTTAGTGACCGCCGAGGACCGGTCATGGCGGTCGTGCGTGCCCACAATCACTGGGCGCTGAATTGGACGGTGCTGGTTCCCGAATGCGGTGACCGTGGGCGGCGCTGCCGCAGAAGTCGCAGCGCAAGCTGATTCGGATTTCGGCGGTGGGTTGTTGATTTCGAATCAATGCTGGATTTAGTTGCGCCGGTAATGAAGTCGGCGATGGCCGTAGCCGACACAAAACGACGGCGACCAATCTCGACGCTCAACAGATCGCCGTTTCGCAACAGCTCATAGATGGTGTTGCGGGCGATGCCACCGAGAAGCTTGCGTGCCTCTTCGATACTGTAAAGGTCACGCTTATCCATGTGCGTCTGCTCCTAGATCCCAGAATACGGACCTACGATATTGCGCGAAACCCGGAGTTTTTGGGTTTGAGTTACGCTGTTTTTTCAGCGGAACTCTCCCCGTCAGCGCGGGATCTGCCCGAAACGGGGCTGATTTCCTGGTCTACTTACCGAGAGCTAGCCAATCGGCTATGGCTTCTTCGCGACAACCCGTCCCTTTTCCCACACATACAAGGGTGTTCCGTGCATCCGCGCCGTCTTGGCCGCATCCTTCGCGGCTTTGCGCAGCGCCTGCCCGACGCCTGCGGCGAAACTTTGTACAGGACGTCTCTTTTTCGCTTTCAAGGTCCTCTCTCCAGTAGCTGAGGTTCGCGGTCCGAATTGTCGTAAATGGCCCAGGCATCCGCCAGCGGCCGGTAGACGCGCTCAAAATTATCCCAGCTCCGCACGAAGCGACGCACCACGTCCCATTTCGGGACATCGTGACCACCTTGCCGCACTCGGGCGGCAATGCGTCGTAGCGCCAATCGTGAACTGCGAAGCTTAAAATACACCATCTCGATTCGATAGCCGGCGCGCTTCCATGCCTGGATTCGCCGCACGTGAGACAGGCCGCTAAACGTTGTCTCGAAGCCAAAATCCCATCGTGCGGCTGCCATCCGGTCGATCTCTTCGATGACCGTGCGGGCCGCCGCGAAATCCGCCAGCTCCGGCCTCAAGGGCGACAGCCCGCTTGCAATGAGATCGGCATTGACGAAATGAAGGACTCGCGCTTTTTCCGGAAGGTAGCGGCGCGCGAACGTCGTCTTTCCGGCGCCATTGGTCCAGCAATGATGATGCATCGGGGCTTGCGCCGTCGTCGCGCCATTACCCAGGCCCGCTCCAGCTTGTGCACATTGCTGGGCTCGAGCCCAAATGACGGCAGCTTCTTCTTCACAGCCTTGGCCACCGTGTGGTTCAACAAGTGGGCGTACGCGCGCAATGTCATCCGTAGATCCGCCTGCCCCAGAAGTTCGCGGATGATTTCGGCATCGGTACCCCGATTGATGAGCAGACTCGCATAGCTGCGGCGCAAATCGTGGAACCGCACCGGCGGCTTGATCCTTGCCACCTCCGAGGCGCGCACCATGTAGCGTGAAGCGTCCATCCTCGACCAAGCCGCGCCGTCGTCCCGCTTGAACACCGACTCATCTCCCGCGCGCCCCACCGTCACCTGATTGAAGAACTGCATACCTTCATCGCTGAGCGGCACGGACCGGGGCCGCCCCGACTTGGAATGGCGAACGTGCACCTGGCCGTCGGCGAAATCCGTGACGCGCAGCGCCAGCAACTCGCCCAAGCGCAATCCCGAATACAGCGAGCCGCGTGCGAGCTGGCGAAAATCCCGTGGTAGCGCATTCAGCAAACGCTTGGCCTCCTCCACGCTCAAGAATCGTGTGCGCGGCCGATCCACGTTGCGGAACGGCTTGATGCGGCGCCAGGCGTGATCGGAATACACTTTGCTGGTGCCATACGCATGATTCAGGGCGGCGCGCAAAATTGACCAGCTGCGATTCGCGGTTGCCTGTGCGCGGCGCAGCTTCTCGCGATCATCGGTTGCGCTGACCAGCCCATCCCGCCAACGAAGCAAGTCCTGCGTGGAGATCTCTGTGATCTTCTGCTCCCTGAGCCTAGGAGGGATGAACGCCTTCGCCTTCGCTCGATCGGTGTTGACGGATCCTGACGGGGATTTCGCGCTACGGTGGGCGAAGTAATCTTCGAGCGCGCGATTGATCGTATAAGACTGCGCCGCCGCTTTGAGCGTCGGCCGCTCCTCGCCGAACACTTGCTGAATTGCATCCGACCAGGACAGCACACTCGCGCCATCCGCATCGATTTCATCGTCCGCGATGCCGAGCCGGCGCTTGGCATAGCGACCCTCTCGGTACTCCCGGAGCCACCACACGCCCCCGCCCAAGCCTTTGCGATACCCCAAGTGCAATCCGCGACGCACCTCGTGCCAAAAAGGCTCATGCTCGACCGGGAGCTTGCGGCGCGCGTCGCGTGTCTGCAGACGGGCATCACGTTGAAGTCTTGCCAAGTAGAACTCGTGGGAGCTGTTACAAACTTGAGGAAATCCGCAAGGTAGTAACAGGTAAATTTAGGTAAGTTCCGGTCCTCGACGACAAAATATGCCCTCGGATGATGCACGGCAAGAATTCCGACTATCTTCTTATATTCAATAGTTTGCAGGCGAACAACGGCAGCCTTCGGCAGACGGTCTCGGCGGGCTCTCAAGGCTGTAACACGGGTTCGACAAATCGACCGTCAGGTCGATTTGAACGCCGGAGGCCTTGCCGACGGCGGCCCCGAAGGGGTGAGGCCGAAGGCCGAATAATCCCGTAGGAAGCACCAATAATCAACGACTTACAAAGCAGATGCCTCCATGTCCACTTTTTGTCCACTAAGCGTAGGTCGAGGAACAGCGGAGTTGGTGAACTCACCAGGTATAATAACTATACCTTAATTATACTGGTGTTGGTGGGTGAGGCGTCATGGGTTTCGAATACGAACCCGACAAGAGCGCTGAGCACCAGCGTAAACACGGCATTGATTTTGAAGCGGCTCAGAGGCTTTGGGCTGACGCTGGTTTGGTGGAAATTCCTGCTCGGACTACGGATGAACCCCGTTGGTTGCTGATCGGGAAGATCGACGAGAAGCATTGGTCCGCGATCATCACCCGGCGCGGCGACAACATTCGACTAATTTCCGTGAGGCGATCACGGGATGATGAGGTGGCGATATATGAAAGCGAAGACCTTTGATCGCAAATTTGATGCAGGTGAGAAAATCGTGGAACACCTTGATCTCAACAAAGCTCGGCGTATTGGCATCGATGCGAAGCGGGTCAACGTCGATTTCCCCGCTTGGATGGTGGATTCACTCGACCGTGAAGCGCGCCGACTCGGCGTGACGCGGCAATCGCTGATCAAGCTCTGGCTTGCCGACAAGCTGGTTCAGCCCGCTGCTGCCGCCACCAAACGGTAGGCGTGTGAAGAGCGCTGCGCCGATGCGAAATACCTTCATGCACTTCAGATGATGTGGCCGAAAGCCAGCGCGCGCAGCAGATTCCCGACTTCGCGAGCGCCAAGGCCGGTATCCAACAGGTCCAAGCAGGCATGATCTGCATGCTTGCGAAAAAAAGTCTTCGTCGCATCAAAGCGTGCAGTGCCAATCCAATCGATTCGAATTCCGGCACTCTGCTCGAGTAGGTCAAGTACTCGTATTGCGACGCGCGCACCGCTGCGTGCGTTGGCGAGATTTACTGTTTCAGCGACCACGTAATCCGTGGCCAGAAGTCGTCGACCAGGGCGTACCAGTCGCTCGACTACACTGCGAGCCGCCGGATGATGCACGTCCTTTCTGTCCCACCAACGCATGCAATCCCGAAGTGTCGACGAAAATCCGGCTTGCCAACCAATAGCGGATCAGCGGGCGACAGCGCGGCGCGACGGTCGCAACGGTCGCAACGGTGATCAGGCCCGAGTCCGACAGCAACTGTTCATCGGCGGCCGAACAACCGCACCATTTCTGACGATTTCGCCAGCCGATTCCTGCCATACATCAAGGGGTTTTCTCCTACGGGTCCGCACTTTTCATGTGTCACTGTGCACGAACTCACCGCCAATCCGCACTCTCGCACTGTACTGGCGCTGATAAAGGAGGCCTTATGATGATCAAGAAAAGCGTGGGCGTCGTCTCGTTGGGGGCGGCTGTGGCACTGAGTATGTTGTCCCATGCGGTACAAGCGCAAAATGTGCCGGCCGGCGAAAGCCCGCAAACTGCGCAGAGCAGCAGCGACGATTTGGTGACGCGCGTGAAGCAGGCGCTTCATTCGCAGCCAGCATTGAACGATAGACATATCAACGTCTCGATGAAAAACGGCAAGGTCCTGATGACCGGCTTCGTGACTTCGCAGGGAGATTTGGTGCAAGCACTAAGGACCGCGGATAAAACAGCGGGCAGCAAGAACGTGATCAACCAATTGAAGATCAAACGCGACGACGACATCGGCCCACAGAGCAACCAATAGCTTTAGATTTTGTCTCGTCGGCACGCAGCGCCTCGACGACGGACCGTCAGGCGCCTTTCCGCGGCCTGCAAGGGCGAAGGCGTCAGCCAATCCTCACATCCGACTGCAGCGATGCCCTACCTGAGGCAGTGGAGCAATGAGGCAAGCTTTCATGGTCAGGCTCCACAATGGCTGTAGCGAGCTGCTCGAGACAAGCGATGGGTCGCTTTTGCACCAAATCGCTGAGGTGTACGAGTGGATGGGCACCATCTGCGGCAGAGCGCAGAACTACAAGGCGAATGTCTGGTAACCAGAAAAGGCATCGTGCGCAGTCGCTCTTTCCCGAGCGTGGCTCGGCACGCCGCCGTGGTCGTGTCCGCGGTTTTATTGGCGAACGGCGCGGAAGCGGCAAAATTCACCTCGACTGAGCGTACGCAGATTCAAGAGCCGCGGCCGCCCGACGTGCCAAGCGATGCGGTCCTGGAGGCGCAAGGCGCGGTTATCGGCAAGATCGAATTGGATATGCGCCAGATATTCAATGAACATGATCCACGCGAGAACAGCGGCCTGTATCATCTCGCCGATCAGCTGCATGTGCGTACCAAGCAGTCAACGATACGCGCGCAGCTGCTGTTTCGCACGGGAGACAAATACCAAGGCCGCATCCTGGCGGAAACCGAACGCAACCTGCGGGCGCAGTCTTATCTCTACGATGCGCGCGTGGTGCCGGTCAAGTACGCCGGCGGCAAGGTAACCGTTCGTGTCATCACCAAAGATGTCTGGACCTTGAGCCCCGGAGTTTCATTTTCCCGCACCGGCGGTACAAACAGTTCGGGAGCCAATATTTCCGACTCGAATCTCCTCGGATCGGGAAAATCCCTTTCCATCACTCATTCCAGCAATGTGGACCGCACGGCCAACGGCATCAGCTACGGCGATCCCAATGTATGGGGCTCGCGATGGACGCTCGCAGCCGCCTATGTCAACGCCAGCGATGGCGCACAACGCACCTTCGCCCTGGCTCAGCCCTTTTATTCGCTCGAGACGCCGTGGTCGGTCACAGTCAAGGCGATAACCTTCGATCGCACGGTTTCTCGCTATAATTTGGGCGATATCGTCGACCAATTCCAGCGCGACGAGCAGTACTACGAGATCAGCGGCGCATTGTCGTCCGGACTCATCGATGGCTGGACGCATCGAATCTATGCGGGAATGCGCTACGATAAAAATTTGTTTGCGCAGGTCCCCGGCACGCCCACGCCGGCCGGTATTTTGCCGCCGGATCGCACCTTGTCTTACCCGTTCGTAGCCGCGGAACTCATGCAAGACGACTATCGGAGGATCGGCGATCAGAATCAAATTGGACGCACGGAGGACCTGTACTTCGGCACCCATCTGTACGCGGAAATCGGCTATTCCGGCACCGCGTTCGGCGCCAATCAAAACGATCTGATGTTCACCACCAGCGCGGCCAAGGGATATCAGCTCACCGAGCTCACGCAGCTGTTTCTGGCCGGAACCGTCAATACTCGGCTGCAGGGCGGCAGCTTGCGCAACTTGTTCGTGGACGGCACGGCGACCTACTACTGGCGATATCGGCCCGATCAGCTGCTATTCGTGTTCTTGAACGCAACCACCACCCACGCGCTCGACCCGGATCAGCAGTTGCTCATAGGCGGCGATACGGGTCTGCGGGGTTATCCACTGCGCTACGAATCGGGAACTTCACGCGGCTTGCTGACCATCGAACAGCGGTTTTATACCGACTGGTATCCGTTTCGCCTTGCGCGCGTCGGGGCGGCGATATTCGGGGATGTCGGTCGCACGTGGGGCAGCGGCGTGATCGGCAACAGCGATCCGGGCACGCTGGAGGATGTGGGCTTAGGTTTGAGATTCGGCAACACCCGCTCCGGCCTCGGCAATGTCCTGCATATCGATCTGGCGTTCCCCTTGAAAGACGATCACAACATCAGCAAAGTGCAGTTCCTGGTCCAAACCAAGGCGAGCTTCTGAGCTGTCGCGGGCAGACCCTCTCGGCAGCCGCCCCCGTGACCGGCGCGAACCCGATCCTCGGATGCAACTTTTCGCGCGCGAATGGGTTTTATAGGCACGCGCGAACCCCTTGGAGCGCGCATGTATCCTATGCACCTTGGCGGCACGGGAATTCAATCGGCATCATAAGGAGAGCTGGGGCATGACTCATCCAAGCGAAGGAAACATCTTGCATCGGCCGGCACTGATCGCCGTGACGTTTCTCGCAGGCTGGCTGTTTGCCGGGGGCGTGCAGGCGGACGAATACGCCAAAACCTACAGCGTTTCGAATCGCGCCAGCGTGCGCGTCGACACGAATGACGGCAGCGTCAATATCACGACCGGCGACACCAAAGAAGTGGAATTCCGCGTCGAATACCAGGGTTATGTGCTGAACAAGTCTCTGGAAATAGAATCCAGTCAGCACGGCGATGAGGTGGAACTCACCGCGCGCATACCTGTCAAGTTCTATATCTCTCTGGGAATGAAGCGAACATTGCATATCGAAGTGCGCATGCCGAAGGATGCGGATTTGCAAGTGAGAACGGGCGACGGCGCCATCAAAGCCAGCGCCATATCGGGCACCATCGATCTGCATAGCGGCGATGGCGCCCTTAACGTGAGTTCTCTGAAAGGCTCGGTGCGCCTGCACACCGGCGACGGTTCGATCGAGGCCAGCGACTTGGACGGCAAATGCGATGCTTCCTCAGGCGACGGCCGCATCCGGCTCTCGGGGCGGTTTGATGTGCTGAACGCCAAGAGCGGCGATGGCAGCGTCACCGTGGACGCACTTCACGGCTCCAAATTGGATTCAAGTTGGAGCGTCGTGTCGGGCGACGGCAGCATTGAAATGGCCGTCCCTGCCGATTTGCCCGTGAATATTGAGGCGAGTTCCGGCGACGGGCGCATCTCCACGGATATACCGATCACGATGGAAGGCATCATCAGCAAATCGCGGGTTCACGGCAAAATGAACGGCGGCGGCTCGACGCTCACCATCCATACGGGCGATGGCTCCATACACCTGAAGCAGGTGTAGGAGCAATCATCGCATTCAATGAGACTGCGGGCTCTTTGGGCCCGCCGCCGTATCGTTGTAGACTGGCGCCGGATTCAACGTCTTCAATAAGGGACTAAGACAACCGTATGGCAGTCACTCACGTTTTCAACGATTCGGCTGATCTTTCCGGGGGCTGGTCCGATGACAATGGCAAGCCGCTTTGCACCTGGTCCTGGGATCAAGCGTCAGGGCACATCCTCGTCACCTGCGGTACCAAAGCCAGGCGGCTCAAGCTGCCGCACAGCGAAGCGGATTTGCGCGGAGAGCAGCTGCGCAAGCATCTGGCCCGCACCGCGCTGCACCTGGCCGAAGATATCACCGCGACGAAATATCAAAGCTGAGGCTGCCGATGTTGTGCTTCGGGTCGCTCAGCGGCACTCGGAGGCAACTTATTGATGTTGCAGACGGTCACGCATTTCCGAGCGGCATCTTGTTCCTCGTTGGCACAGATTGCCTGAGAACGCCCGCTTTTCAGGCAATCTCGGTAATGCACCTGCATATCGTGCGTGCATTTCTGGCACGGGACATCGCCGAATGCGGCGCCGGCGGCCAATGCGGCAGCGGTCAAGAATCCCAGAAACGTTTTCATTCTAGCCACTCCCTTAAGCTTCGCCACCCTAGAATCGCTTCAGCGCTCGCGGCCGGGCTTGGGCCGATTGGGCATATCCACGTCGACCGAGATACTACAGTGGGGGCAATGCTCAGCCAGCCGGCTCGCCCGGCCCACACTGACCCAGAAGCCGACGCGCCCCATCGATTTACCGCAATTGGGACAGGGTATTTCAAACAGGCTCCAGAACGCGGCCACTAGAACGACGCCGATGAGAATCGCGAACACGATTCGGATCGCGAGAATTCGCGGCGCGTATCCAGCCGCGATGCCCATGGCGAGAAGAAAAGCAACGGCCAGCATGGCGTATCGATCGTTGCGCCGTACGAGATATTGGCGGATCGTCATCCATTTCGAGTTTAGCGGGATTCTACGGAATCTGTGAGCCGGTGCGCCTTTTGGCGTCATCCATTATTTTGCTGTCGCGTTACCCCTACCGTGGACGCTCTATTTCACAGGTACGGGCGCATTTGGGTGCTGATCGGCGCTCTCGCAGCATCGCTGAGTTCGCAGGCCGACCCCGTTGCCGCGCTGCAAGTGCTGCGCGCGGGCGGCTGCGGCGGCATTTTGCCGCCGGCTCGTCCGCTTCGCCATGCCGCCTCGCTGGATCGAGCCGCCGAACGCTGGGCCAGCGGCCGCTCTCTTGCAGCGGCCGTGAGCGGGTACGAAGCGGGTTCCAGCGCGGGTCTGCACATCAAAGGCCCGGAGTCGGCATTCGTGCAGTTGCTCAGGAAGTCCGACTGCCGCACCGTGACAAATCCAACCTTCCGCGACGTCGGCTTTTATCAACGGGGCGCGGATAGCTGGCTGGTCCTGGTCTCAGGCAAACCGGCGCCGGCGAGCGCATCAGGACCGCTGCAGGCGAACCGCGCCTTGCAACTGGTCAATGAAGCTCGCGCGCGCGGTGCGCGCTGCGGCGATCGCGCCTTTGGGCCCGCGCCGCCTGTGAGGCTCTCCCAGACGCTCGGCGGCGTCGCCTTGGGACACGCCGACGACATGGCCAGGCACGATTATTTCGAACACGAAGATCTTCTGGGGCGCTCGCCGGCCGATCGGGTGCGCGCCGTCGGCTATCAGGAAAAATTGGTCGGTGAAAATATCGCCTATGGACCCAAGTCGGCCGAGGAGGTCGTGCAAGGGTGGCTAGACAGCCCCGGTCACTGCGAAAACATCATGGATCCCAGGTTCGCGGAAATGGGAATTGCTTACGCGGCCGGTCAAGCCTCGAGGCGGGGATTGTTCTGGGTGCAGCTGCTGGTCGCGCCGCAGGCCTGAAACCGACGAAGGCGCTCTACTCTTGTTTCGCCACGACGGGCGCATCGTGTTCGACCGCAGCGCGCATGTAGCCGGGATCCTGGGCATCCACGCAGACGAAAGTCAGGTCTTCCTGTTTCGCCGACCAGGCATGCTCGCTGGTTTCGGTGGATTGACGAAACATTACGTGCTTGCCCATTTGATCGCAGTATCGGCTGGCGACCACGAGCGCCTTGAGATTCGTATCCGCCTGCGTCTCATAGCGCGCGCCCAGCGCGGTCACATGATAGGCATCTTGCCCCGCGGCAAGGACGCCGGAAGTCGTCGACGCGCAACCCGCCATACCTGCGGCTGCGATCACTCCGAACACCCACTGCGATTTGCCGCTTGCCATAACAACTCCTAGGTTCGCACCGCTCACGATAGCGCGGCGGTCCGCCAAGCGTTCGTGATGCTGGGCACGCTTCCTGAGTTGAAAGTGTGACTGCCATCACGCGCAATCGAGGCAGGCCGGGCTGCGTGCCCAAGCCGCACCTGTCAACGCGAATCTCCGGGCGCCGTTGGTGCCTGCATTAAGCGCTCAACGCGCCAGCTTTCGAACAATAATGCTTATGGTTAAATTAGAGGAGAAACCAGTCATGTTCTCGAATAAATCTCGATTGTTGGCGCTGAGCCTCGCCAGCGCAGTACTCGCCGCTTGCGGCGGCGGCTCGAACGGCAGCGCGGCGGATCGCGGCTCCGTGGCGCCGCAAACCTCCAGCGTGTCGATGTTGATCAGCGACGCGTCCACCGAAGATTGGGCCGCAATCGACGTCAAAATTCTTTCCATTGCGCTGGTCCCCCAGGGCGGTGGCGCGAACGTCACGGTATACAGCGCACCAACGCAGATCCCGTCCGTCAATTTGGCGGAACTCGACCAAATCGCCGAAATTCTCGGCAATGTCAGCGTGCCGGTGGGCACCTACACCGGGGCCGTGCTGACCGTCAGCGCAAATCCCGGCGATGTTGCTTGACCGTTGCCGCGGATCCGGAAGTAGGATTCGCCGGCGCCGCGCGCAGTCATTCCTGGCGCGCAGATTCAAATACAGCACGCGCAGGGCTCGGCGCCCAATCTTACGGTGCCGATTGGCGTGACTTTCGATTCAGCGCTGGTGGTGACAGCAAATCAGAACAACGCGTTGGATCTTGAATTCGATTTGGCGCATCCAGCCTTCATCGTTGGCCACGTGCCTCCGGGCGCAGGCACAACCCTGTGGGCCGTCAATTTCGACGGGCCGGTGCGTCATCACCCGCTGCATGACTTGACGCGACTGGTGTTGCGCCACATGTACGGCGATGTGACTGCCACTGATAGCGCCAGCATCACCATCACCAAGGAGTTTCCAACGGAGCCGGCCGTCAACCCGGAAACCGCCATCAGCAGCGCTCAGTCGTTGAATATCCTGGCTGACGCGACCAACGGTACGATACTTTACGATGTCGACGCGAAGACCAAGACGGTGATCAATAATTTCTCCGGCGAGTCCCCGCTGGTTGGGAAATTCGTGCGGGTCGCGGCGCGCTATCAAGAGGATGGCACGCTGGTGGCGACGCGAGTTTGGGCGAGCACCCAGTTCAATAATGTCTGGCTGAGCCCCGAGGGCCATGTTCTGCATGTCGACACCACCAACGACGTGGTGGCGATCGAGGACGAGTCCGGTGGTGCCGTGGACTTGGTGGTGGATGCCAACACGCAGTTCTTCTTTCGCCAACCGCAAAATGGCGCCGCCGACGCAACACCGATCGGCACCGGCACCGGATTTCTCACGAGCCACGATCTAGTGCGTGGTTTCAAGGTGCACGCCAGTGTGGTCGATGTCCTTGCAAGCCCATTGGTCGCACAAAGCATCGATATCGAAACGGCGAAATACGACGGCAAGATATCGATGCCGGGCGCGAGCTCCTTCACCTATACGCGCATGTTCAGGACGGCGAGCGATGACTACACGTACGTCATGAACTATATCGACAGTTCGACCGCAAACGGCGCGGATGACATGGGCAATCCGATCCAGGGCTACAAGTGGTGGAACTTTGCCTATCCGACCGTGTTGGACAGCGGCGCGAACGCCGTCACCGATTTCATCGCCGCCACGAGCGGCAGCGTCAACTTCGGCGGCGCGGTGGGCGCGGTGCCCTCTTACGGCGCGAGCTTCGCGGTGTGGAACGACATGGCCAACCCCGATGGCTGGGCTGCTGCCGCCACCATTCTGACACCCTCGATATTGCCGCTGGGCTTTGTCGCCAACGGCTTG
>CAWETY010000007.1:0-93706 GCA_963812125.1 uncultured Gammaproteobacteria bacterium | reverse complement strand
ACTTGGCTGGTTGTTTAAGGTCGCTGCCCAAGGCTCCTTCAACAATTCGAATCTGCTTCACCAGCTCAGCAAACTCCTTGAAGTCCAAGGATGCTTGATGATCAGGGCCCGGTAACGATTTGTCGAGAGTAAAATGCTTTTCTACTACCGACGCGCCGAGCGCGACGGCAGCTGTAGACACAGCTATCCCATGAGTGTAATCAGAATAGCCGACCGGAAGCTCAGTAGCCGAAGCAATCGTGCGCATCGCGCCGAGATCCACGTCGCTTAACTCTGCCGGATAATTGGATGTGCAGTGCAGAATTGTTAGCATTTCTGCGAGGGGCCGAGCAAACTTTAGCTTTTGGCGTTGCGCACGAATGGTGGCTATCGCCTCCTCGATCTCCGCCAGTGTAGCCATGCCTGTAGAGAGAATAACGGGGAGATCCTTTTGCGCAAGAAAACGCAAAAACGGAACATTTGTAATTTCGCCGGAGGCTATTTTGATTCGGCGCATCCCGAGTTTAATAAGGAAATCAGCCGAGTCTGCATCGAACGGCGTTGACAGAAATTCAATCGACTTGTCAGCACAACGTTCAAAAAGACGCAAATATGTGGCCTGCGGGAGCTCCAAAAGCTTCAACATTTCGTATTGATCGCCGAAGCCCGTTGAACGCTCCTGGTACGCCGCTTTAGGTGCTCCGCGCCGCACTAGTTTATCGGCGGCGAAAGTTTGAAACTTCACCGCATCAGCCCCGCTGGCTGCTGCTGCGTCGATCAGTCGAAGAGCAAGCTCTTCCGAACCATTATGATTTACCCCTGCCTCCGCGATGATAAAAGTCTTGTTCACGAACGAATCTTACGCATCAGCAGCAATCAACTAGCGGCCATACCAAGGACTTGAAATTCGCACGACTCCTAATTGAATAGTCGCCATGAGGATTGACATGGAAAATGCCAGCGCCACTAAAGAGCTTGAAATCCGCGAAGTCGCCAACTATGCCTAAGTATGATCGTATCATTTAATGCCCGCTAGCAGGTTTTCATACCGCCGGCGCACCCTGGATGATTGCCGTTGAGCCACCAGCCTCGCCGCCAGAACAAGGATCATCGGTATCGACAGGGTCAGCACTGTATACCCGAATAATCCGCCCGCAAGGGGCAGCAACGTAAACAGGACCTCAATCGGTAGCGGTCGACCAAACGCCAGTCGCAGCCCTAACAAGATCGCGACCATCATCGCCCAAATCGACAAGGTCACTCCCACCGATATCCCCACTGAATATGGCGCCGGCTCCATGACTGAACATATTGATTGCCCCGTTGAACCCCCCGCCGAAAAACTGGAGATTTTTATCGATTGAAGCCCAGGAATATCCGCGAAAACACCCATTACGGCTACAATCGCGATCCGCCCGATATACACCATTCCACGACGCGTCTCAGCCCTCTTAGTGCGCGCATGCCTTATCATTGTCAACACGAAGGCGGAAAATACGACTACGAATACACCAGTGCTTACCGTGGCCAGAAAGCATGAGAGCAGGACCTTCGGGCTCTCTCCGATCACACTTTTTGATTGCCGCAAAATCCTGATGGAGATCGCGACGCATAGCAACCAAGCTGTCCAAGCGAGGACGCCTCGTCCATTCATTGAGGCATGCGCAGCAACAAAAACCACCCACGCCCAGAGAGGCGGCCCGCGCCCAATCGAGCGAAAAACAATCTGTCTCCAGACGACGCAATTAATGGCAAAAAATATTCCGATATAAATTGAAAAGCCGACACCTGGGTGGATCTCTTCAAGCATAAATCCGGGATAGACAACCAAAAATCGCAACAGATGTGGATTGTCGACGAGCAAAATCGGCGCGATGCCGGAATCCCAAAGCGTGGACACCTGGTCCCATGCCTCGAACTTCTTGATTCCGGTGATCGAGGCGAGGACAACCAGAATCAGCGGAACAAGCAGCCGTAAACTCGGATAAGCGCGAGTACGCTGCGTCGCTGTAGACGACTTGAATCGCCCCATTTTTGGCTAGGCTCGATGGCGGACATTTCGAACTTCTAGCCGACCGGCGACGTGGCCAATGCAATCGAAGTCACTGAAACGTATACGAACAAAAACCTTGCATGCTAGTTGTTGCTCCAGTGAAAGCGTTTAGCCGAATCTAGGCGATTCAGAGCGTAGCCGGCTCCTAGTGCGAATCCGATGCCCGCAAGCACTACCTGCAGTCGGCGATCCGTAACGCCAAATCCCCAGCTTAAGATAATTACCAGAACGCTGGGCAAAGTAGACTGCACCAAAAGCTTTACCGATCCTCGAATCAAGCCATCCCTCCCGTCCGAACAATGAAAGCCGATCACTTCTTCCAAATTGAAGGCAAGGATCAATTGGAAAATTACAACCCCGCCCATCAGCCAATTTGCGGACGAAAACAAGAGCCCGATCGAGCAGAATAACGGCAGCAAACATACACAGATCAGCGTGGTGTTAAGCACCGTGCGAACCCGTCCTTGCGCATAAAGATGCGTGGCTGCCATGCTGCTAAGCGCAACACATGGCATGCCAAGTAACGCAATACGAGTCAACGAGGTTATTCGAGTCAGTGAGCTCTCGTCCATCTGCCCACGGCCAAAAGAGAGTTGTCACAACCGAATCGGAAAACCAAACTGCAGGGACCAGTACTGCAATTGCCAACAGAAAGGCGCGCTGGACCTCTAGTTTTGCCGCGCGTATGGCCACCGCCAAGTCCCCGGTTGCGTAGAGACCGCCTAGGCGCGACAGCGCAACAACACTCACTGAAGTAATCAGGATTCCGACGGGAAGCTCAACTCACTCCGTCACTGGCTATTTAGATACGCCACTGACCCCGGCCCCAGCACAGAAGCCGCTGCGCGCACAAAAAGCGGAACCATCATCATCAATGAAGACGCGAAAGCCGCGGCCGCAAACTTTCTCAAGAATGATGATTCAAATCGCCAGGTCATCTGCTTGAATTGCCACGCGCTGCGGCAATGAGAAAATTATCCGGATTCCCCAGCGAACCATGGCTCCGAAAAATATACCGATACATAAGTTGGGTAACGCGCCGGAGGCGCCGCCGAATACAGGCCAATTATGACGCAAGAGTTAAATATGAGCGTTCGCAACCCGCGACAAAGAACCGATTCTGTGCATTCAAATAGGCCGAAGATACGCCCGCAAGTGCTGTCGCCGGAATAGCAAACGAGACAGCGAGGAGCGACATCGTCGTTATCATACCGCCGGGCAACGCCAATCCTGGCGCTAGCAGCCTTAGTGCAGCTAGTGGCACCGCTTCAAATGCAATCGCGGCCGCACAGAAGACTAAGCCTATCAGAACGGAGACCTGGCAAAACAGCGCGGCAGCGTCTCCGGCAGACAGACTCTTAAGACGCGGTACCAGCGCCGCGCTCAACCTCCGGAGAGGGTGACGCTAACCAGTAAATCTGGCAATGTAAGCAGAAGAATTGCGACGTCGGCGTCCATTGATGCCCCGAACCGTGCAGCCAGTGTTGTTTCGCGGATCAATCCGGCAAACCGCCCTGCAAGAAGTGCAAGGCTTAAGAGCGCTCCGGCGCCAAGCACTTTCCGGGAAGCGATTTCAGCCGGTTCATCCACCAACGCCCTTGCCGATGCTGCCCCACGACGGGAGTTACAATTTTCGCAACGCATCGTTGCACTTCCTTATGTACCTCCCACAACTCCGTAGGGGACGAATGCATTGCCTTTCGATATGCCGCTCGAAGCTTCGCAATTTCAACCGCGAAATTACCCTCTCGTGCTAGTTCGGCAATTGACGAGGCTTGCCGATGAAATGTGCGAGATAGGATCGCTGCGGTAGAGCCCAATCGCGCATGTTCGGACAAGACAAGTTCCGCTGGAAGAATCCCCTCTCCGCATCTCGCGACACCACCGATACCAAAAGGCATATTGATATCCCTTAGCACGGCGGATACTTGGTCCAAAAGACCGGACGCGAATGGTTCAAACATGAAGCGAAGACCCATTTCAAGGTGAAGGTCATTCAATCCGATATGAACCTCGTCAACGCCGCGCACCGCCGCGCACTTCTCCAAGTTCTCAATAGCACCGACCGTTTCAGCGAGCAAACAAATTCTGCATCGCCCTGCAACCGCGCGGCTGAACTCTTCGACTTCATGAACATGACGAAACATCGGCAGCATCCACGACGTTTACGCCAATCGCTATTGCTCTGTCGATTTCAAGCTTCGTGCCGTCGTAAACCGGATTGAGTCGAACCATCACTTCTGCTGCCGGAACAGCTCGACGAACAGTGTCCAGATCTTGAAACGTGTGACTGCTGATTAGTGTATTTAAATGCCCTTGTCGTTCCATCTTGCCGATAATCTCTAAGTCGACGACGATCCGATCGACTCCGGACGCGCACGCGTATGAGGCAAGCTCAGCCGAGTTGGTGAAAAAGAATAACTTCATGGCGATATTCATCCGTCACATGGAGCCGACGCTAGGCGAACGGCGGCAATCGCTCTGAGCAACGTCCTCAGATGCGATTGTTTTCAACGTTCGCCGAGAACATTCCGTGACCGATTACCAGCACTGCGCCGAACAGAAGCCCCATTACCGGGCCTAGAATAATGAGTAGCAATTTTCTGGGCCATAAAGGGTCATCTGCATCAGGCGCCATTGCCGGATCGACGACCCGAAACGCATAGTCTTTGGTAACGGTAGCCAACATACGTTGCTTAATTTGCGATTCGATTAGTCTACTGATGGCTTGGCGCGTCTCGACCGTAAGAGTCGCAGCAAGCTCTTTCTGAGATATCCAAGCGACGCATTGGCATTTACTGTGGCCCTGTCGCGCATTTCCTCGTTCAGCCTCTCCACTAAACTATTGGCCCAAGCCGCTGCCTCATAGCGGTCTATCCAATCCACCTCAATTGAAATTGTCCCGTTTTTCTTGTCCTGGAGAACTGTCCGAATTCGATCGAAATACTTAAACGCTTTCCAGGGTGTCAAAAGACGATTTGAGCTTTTTCCGTTCTTAGCCGCGCTTAGCTTCGGCAGCAGATTGTTCTCTGTAATAAACCCTTCGGTAAACTGACGTGACTGAAGCACCGCCAACGCTTCTTCTTTGCCTGCATCATCGGCTCCCAAATTTATACCTGCCAAGGAAGCAACGCTGCTCAATGAGCCCAGACCATTGCCAACGGAACCAAGGCCATTACGCCCTGCACTTGCAGACACCATTACTACGGTCGCGCGATAAACGGGGGTCATTAGAAATGCAACCGCGACAAAACTGAGTGAAAATACCCCTACACAGATTAAAATCCAGTTGCGTTTGCCCCACAGCTTGACGATCAGCAAGTGGAGGTCTCCCGACTCCTCTATTTCCAGCTGGTTGTTTCCAGTAATCACATCAAGGCCGCGAGAAATAAGAAGTTGCTATACGCTTCGAACTGCCAGCAAGCGCCACGGCCAGATTGTAGATAATCGTAGTAACGGCCTGCCACAACGGCAGCGCCCTGACACGCTCGGTGTCGAGCGGAACAACGATCGTATCGCCAGGATGAATCTCGAGATCTTGCGAGCGCCGGAACCAGCCTCTGCGCTCGCCCGAAAACACATCGCCATTGACTCTGACGACATAGATTCGCTTTCGATCGGCCTTTTGCGTGACGCCGCCGCTCTTCGCAATATAGTCGTCTCGCGTAAGTCCGGGTCGGTAAACATGCGATGTCGGACTTTGCACCTCACCCAAAATCGTAACTTCCTGATTGCGTTTTGGGATCAGCAGTTGATCGCCATTGCGCAATTCGACATCGTCCGCCGAGCCCGGCGGGTTTTTCCAAACCTTCTCGACATTGAGCACAAGTCGTCCGACCGGCTTTGCTTCACGCAATTGCGTAATCAATTGTTGGCCGATCGCGATGCTGGTCGCGGCATTGTTGCCGGCACTGCCATTCGATGTCGCGACACTCGAAGATATCGACTCGAGCGTCAACGCAGCCAGATCGCTCTGCATGCGATTCACGAGCAAGTCAAGTAGATCCTTCTCGCGCTGTTTGAGTTCTTCGCGGATGAAGACCGCACCTTCGGGGGATGCGATATCGGTGAATCCACCCGCGCGTTGCAACACGGATTTCAGCGTCTCGCCACGATGAATCGGATACTTGCCGGGGAATCGTACCTCGCCCGCCAGCACAATTGATCCCGGCTGTTCCCACAGCGGGATGGGTTTAATTACCAAGACGTCGTACGGCTTAAGCTCGATATTTGCGCTGGTGTCTCCGCGGCGGATCGCGGCAAGGTCGATGGCAATCAAGTCGGTTTGGCGCGCGTCGCCGTTTTGCACCTGCATAGCGGGTGAGTTCCGCCTGGCCGCCGAAAGCGGCGTCCTCCAAACTTCCGCCGGCTCGAATGAGATCCGAGACACGCATTCCGGGTTGCAGAGGGTACTCGCCAGGTGCCTTGACCTTGCCGTCGACGGTCGCCAGTTGCGCCGGCTGCTCGGGTGTTGCCTGAAGTTCGAGTTCGCGAATGATGGGGGCGATGATGCGTTCGCGGCTAGCCGACAGGTCGAATACGAAGATTTTGTCTCGGGGACGAAGCTCGGGGTCGCCGGTCGCCGTGATGATTTGCCAACGCCCTGGCGAGATCCGCCGAGACAACTTCGAGCTTTTGCTCAGGCGGCACTTCGCGCCGAATCATGATGTAGTGCCGATCCGCATCGGGGCGCAGCTCGTCAAAGCTCCCCAGCACGTCGCTCAAATGCAGTCCCGGCCTTGTATTCGAACGCTCCCGGCCGAAAGACATACCCCGTCAGCGTCACGGAGTTTTCGAGAGTCGGTCGAATGAGGGGTATGCGCAGTTTGTCGCCGTTCGCCAGCAACATTTTGCGGCTGGCCTCGGAGGTGAGATCGACGTTCTGCATTTCGTGGAGACTGGACGGCAAGATCCGCTCCATCTGCCCCAGCTTTTCATCCGCCTCGGGGCTCAAGCCGCCGGCGAGTTCCACCGCATCCGCCACGGTTTTTTCACCCTTGATCTCATAGATGGCGGGCCGCCGCACCGCCCCATCAACCGACACGATGGGACCGATGGGCGGAATGAAAATGACATCGCCGGGCAACAATTGCCGGTCCCCGCTGGTATCGCCGTGCAGCAGCAAATCGTAGAGATCGAGCACGGTGATCAATTTGCCGTTGCGCTTCAGCTGAATGTTGCGCAGCGAGCCGATTTTCTTGACGCCGCCGCTGACGAACAAGGCATTCGTCATGGTGGATAACCCGCTCACCGTGTAGGAACCGGGCTTGTTCGCCTCGCCCAGCACGAATACGCGAATGGAACGCAGATTCCCCATGGTCACGCTGACGCGGCTGCCGATGAGCTGCTTGGCGACGCGCTGCTCGATGGCGGCGCGGGCATTCTCGAATGTCAGACCGCTGAGACTGATGGGGCCTAGCTTGGGGAAGTTGATCCGGCCGTCTCGCTCGACGGTCAACGAATAACTGGCCGGCTCATTGCCATAGAGCTGTATTTCCAGCTTGTCGCCGGGTCCGACGATGTAGTCGCTGGGCACCTGGATATCCGATACCGGCGCAAAAGTGCTCGGTACCCCTTCAAAGAGATCGTAGCCGAAGGGCTTCAAGGCCGCTTCGCCCTCATCCTTGAGACGCAGCAAAGTCACCTTGACGATGAAATCGCGCAGATCCGGATCCGCGCTGAGTCGGTCCGTGGCCTCCGATGCGGTGAGTCCCGCCACGGGAATGGACGGCAGCCCCGGAATCTCCAAATCACCGTAGCGATTCAGCTTGTAGGGATTGTTCTTGAGAATGCGTTGCCGGAAATCCTCGATCTTGTCTTTCTCGGCTTCGGTCAGCGGTGTTTCCTCATAAGGGGTTCGACCGTAGCTTCGATCCGGATCGTTTTGGTTAGTCTTCTCGCTGTTCGTTTTGAGCCGAATCCGGATTGCTGTTGTTATTGTAATGTTGGCGTTTCGACCGGTGAGCGCGCTGGTGCCCGCCGCGCTGGCCGTCATTGTGTTCGAGTCTTGGATGACGGGTCTGCGCCGCCGCTCAATGGTCACGAGATCAATGAGGACGGTATCGCCGGGCCTCAGTTCCGGATCTTCATCCTTGAGACGCAATGGCCTGCCATCGACCGTTTTGTCCTTGACGTACTTATCGTATTGATCAAGCTGCTCATTGCGCGGCCGGACAGTTTCCGGCATTTGCAAACTTGGGTTGGTCGTCTTTCCGGTGCCGTCGCCCTTGCCTCCAAGGACACTTTGCAGGAGCTGCTGCTGTTGATCGGGCGGCAAATTCTTGAGCACCGACAGCTGATCAGCCGTCGGTGTTTGCGCAATCGCAGGCAGCGTGGCGAGCAGCAACGCCAGCAGAGGAGCAAATGGGCGAAGGCGCATCAGGTCAAAGACGCTGCGAACTGCGGAGGATCAAATGCGTGCATAGTAATTTTATCGATTCAAAACAAGGTCTTTAGCTCGCTAACCCAGAGCGTCATTGGAACTCTGGATTGTAGAGTGGTCGCGGGACACTGGCAATCGCCTTCGAGCCACGGCAAGGACTATAACCTTTTAAACCAGGCTTGATTGACGTCATACGACTTAATGCCGGTAGTTCGTGCGCAACCACTCATCGTAATCTCTGCTCATCAACGCCTGCCACCACGCCGGCGTTCTGCAAATACCAGTCTACGGTTTTCGCCAAGCCGCTTTCGAGCGACATGGCCGGCGCGTAGTTCAACTGACGCGCCGCCTTGCTGAAGTCGATGGCGTAACGGCGATCGTGCCCCGGCCGATCGCGCACGTGCGTGATCAGGTCCGTCGGCCTTTCTGCCGTTAAACGCTGGCGCCGCCGGAAACGACCTCTGCATTTCAGGTTGCGCGCTCAGCCGCGAATCCACCAATCCGCATAAGGCTTCGCACGACATCGATATTGGCGGTTTCACTATTTCCGCCAATGTTGTACACGTTGCCGGCCTCGCCCTTCTTGAGCGCCAGCGATATCGCTTCGCAATGATCCTCCACGTACAACCAGTCGCGTCTCTGCAGACCATCGCCGTACACCGGCAACGGCTTGCCCTGCAGGATGTTGACGATGGTGAGCGGAATTAGTTTCTCCGGAAAGTGATAGGGCCCGTAGTTGTTGGAGCAGTTGGTCACCGTCGTGTCGAGGCCGTAGGTCTCATGATAAGCGCGAACCAGATGATCCGAGGCGGCCTTGCTGGCGGAGTACGGCGAGTTGGGCGCATACGGACTACTCTCGCTGAAAGGCGGATCATCGGGTCCTAACGAGCCGTACACTTCGTCGGTCGAGACGTGATGGAAGCGGTGCGCGGGCACGGTTTCGTTGATCGATCCACAGCGCCTTGGCGACTTTGAGCAGCGCATGCGTGCCCACCACATTGGTGCGGATGAAATCATCCGGGCCCAAGATCGAGCGATCGACATGCGACTCCGCGGCAAAGTGGACGATGGTGTCGATCTGATGCGCCTCCATCAGGGCGCGAACCGCCGCTTCATCGCAGATGTCGCCGCGCACGAAGGCAAAGCGCGGGTTCGCTTCGAGACCGGAAAGATTCTCGAGGTTGCCGGCATAGGTGAGCGCATCGAATACGATGACGCGTCCTTCTTGGGTCTTGGCCAGCCAATGGCGCACGAAATTCGTGCCGATGAAACCCGCGCCGCCGGTGATCAGAAGATTACGCGGCGCGAAGCTCATCGAGCATCCTCCGCAAAGATTCTCGCCAGTGCAAAGCCGGTATACGAAGCAATGCGCGGGTGCTCGAGGTATCCAACACGCTGAAACTGGGCCGCGCGGCGCGGGCCGCGTACGCGGCGCTCGGAATGGGCACGATGCCGGCGGCACGCGTCAGCAGCCCGCGCGCGAGCGCTTCTTCTTGAATCGCCACGGCGAAGTCGTACCAGCTCGCCACGCCCAAGATCCGTCCAGTGATAAATGCCGCCCTGGGGCCCCAACTCGATCAACGCCCAGACTGCGGCAGCGGCGCTCATCGCCCACGTGGGCGTGCCGATCTGATCGCACACCACGTTGAGCTGCTCCCGCTCTTTCATGAGTTTGAGCATGGTCAGGACGAAATTCTTCCCCGCCGCGGCGTACACCCAAGAGGTCCGCAACACGATGCCCCGGCCGCCTTTGAGCACATGCTGCTCGCCGGCCTGCTTGGTGGCGCCGTAGACGTTCAATGGGTGAGTTGCGTCGTTGGGCCGATATGGCTGGCCGGATTTGCCGTCGAACACAAAATCCGTCGAGAGATGCAGCACCCGGACATTTTCGCGCGCTGACGCGTCCACCAGCGTGGCCACCGCCGTGTCATTGACCGCTCGCGCCGCGGCCGGTTCGTCCTCCGCGCGATCCACGGCCGTGTAGGCTGCCGCATTCACGACCCAGTCGGGTTTGATCTCCGCGAACACCCGACTCACGGCTTTGGGATCGACGATGTCCAGCTGCGCATGCGTCCGCAGAATGGCTTCATGCCGACTGGGCGCCGCGGTCTTCATGATCGCGCTGCCGATTTGACCGGCGCCGAGCACCAGCACCTTCACGGGAATTTCTCGATTTCAGCGAATGCCGTCCCGTGCGCATCCTTCGCCGAGAGATTCGGCTTGCGTGCCGGCGTCCAGCGGCCAGCGGATCGCGAGTTGCGCATCGTCCCAGGCCAGGGTTCTCTCGTGGGCCGGGCTGTACACATCGGTGCACTTGTACAAGAAATCCGCGTACTCCGAGGTCACGAGGATCCCGTGCGCGAGGCCTTGCGGCACCCACAGCATGCGATGATTGTCGGCGGACAACTCCACGCCCCACCATGCGCCAAAAGTACGCGAGCTGCGGCGCAAATCCACCACCACATCGAAAACACTGCCCGCCGCGACGCGCACCAGCTTGCCTTGGGTATGTTCGGTCTGAAAGTGCAGGCCGCGCAGCGTCCAGCGAGCCGAGCGGCTCTGGTTGTCTTGAACGAAGGTCGCGTCGATTCCGGCAGCCGAAAATTTCTGCGCGTGCCAGGTCTCGAGAAAGAATCCGCGCGCATCGCCGAACACTTGCGGCTCGATCAGCACCACGTCCTGGATGGGGGTTTTTTGAAAACTCATCGAAACCGGCGCGTCACGCTTGCGCGCGCTCTTTGACCAGCCGCAGCAAATACTCGCCGTAGCCGCTCTTCGACAGCGGCTGGGCCAGCTTGACCAGATCCGCTGTAGTTAATGAATCCTGACGCCAGGCAATTTCCTCGACGCAGGCGACTTTAAGCCCCTGCCGCTCCTCGATGATGCGCACGAACACGCCTGCATCCAGCAGCGAATTGTGCGTTCCCGTGTCGAGCCACGCCGTCCCACGCCCTAGCCGTTCAACATGCAGCTCGCCCAACTTCAAATAGGCACGATTTAAATCCGTGATCTCGAGTTCGCCGCGCGCGGAGGGCTTCAACGCCTTCGCCAGCGCCGGCGCACGCCCGTCATAGAAATAAACGCCGGTCACCGCATAGTTCGACGGCGGCGACTTGGGCTTCTCCAGCAAATCCGTCACCCTGCCCTGCGCATCGAACTGCATCACGCCGTAGCGCTCGGGATCCTGAACGTAGTAGCCGAACACGGTGGCGCCCGATTCGCGCTTGGAGGCCGATTGCAGCAGCTCGGTGAGATTCGCGCCGTAAAAAATGTTGTCGCCGAGAATCAACGCCGACGGCGCGCCGTTCAAGAACGACTCGGCGAGTATCAGCGCCTGCGCAATGCCGTTGGGTGTCTCCTGGACGATGTAGTCGAACGATAACCCCCATTGCGCGCCGGATCCCAAAAGATCGCGAAACGCGGCCTGATCGCGCGGCGTCGTGATGATCAGATATTCCCGAATGCCGGCCGACATCAGCGTCGCCAAGGGATAGTAAATCATCGGCTTGTCGTACACCGGCAGCAGCTGCTTGGACAGCGACATCGTGATCGGATGCAGGCGCGTGCCGGCGCCTCCTGCCAAAATGATTCCCTTTCTGTTCTTGGTCAAAATCTCTTTCCCATTGTCTCGCTCTTGGTCTTTCGAGTTCTAGCGATGCGTCGCGACGTAGTTGATCAATGCAGCGATGCCGGCCGCTCCCGCCCCTTGCGGCGCCTTGGCTCCGGTCATGTCGATTCCCACCGCCAGTTTCTTGCCCAATTCCACGCCGAATTGATCGAAGGAGTTCACGCCCCAAATCGTGCCCTGCACGAACACGCTGTGCTCGTACAAGGCCAGGATGCCGCCGAGGGAGCGCGCCGTGGTCTTCGGATACATGCAGCAGAGAACTGGGGCGATTGCCTTCGTGCACGCGGTGGATGGCGATGCGGTCGATCTCGGCGGCGCTGACGCCGGCTTTGCGCATGTCCGTCTCGACTTCGGGCAGCGGATAGCCGTAGGCGAACGCCTGCGACTGCGCGAAACAGTTCTTCAGGGCCAGATCCTGCCCCTCGGTGCCGCCCCAGGAGCCGCGCAACGGCGCGATGAAATCGAGCGCCTCGGTCAGGGTGCCTTGGTGCAGCATCTGAAAGAACGAATGCTGGGCATTCGAGCCCAGGTTCGCCCCAGACGATGGGCGCCGTGGCGAAGTTGACGTGCTGTCCTTCCAGCGATACCGACTTGCCGTTGCTTTCCATTTCGAGCTGCTGCAGATACGCCGGCAGGCGCGCGAGCCGCTGGTCGTAGGGCAGCACCGCGAGGGTGGGCAGATTCAGGAAAGTGCGGTTCCAGACGCCCAAGACGCCCATGAGCACCGGCAAATTCTGCTCGAACGGCGCGGTCGTGAAGTGCCTGTCGATGTCGCTGGCGCCTTGCAGGAATTCTTCGAAAGCGGGGCTGCCGATGACGATCTCGGCAATGAGGCCGATGGCGGACCACACCGAGTAGCGGCCCCCGACCCAATCCCACATCGTGAAGCGATGATCGGGAGCGATGCCGAACTTGTCCATGGCTTCCGCATTGGTGGAAACCGCCACGAAATGACTGCCGGCGGCCTGCTCGCCGAGCGCAGCGACGATCCAGGCTCTCGCCGCATTGGCGTTGGTCTGCGTCTCCTGGGTGACGAAGGTTTTCGAACACACGATCACCAAGGTTTCGGCCGGGTCGAGCGTGCGGGTCAAATCCTCGAGCTGGGTGCGATCCACATTGGACACGAAATGCGGCGTGAGATCGCCGCTCCACTCCGCGCGCAGCGCATCGCAGACCAGCAAGGGTCCCAAGTCCGAACCGCCGATGCCGATGTTCACCACCTGCCGGAATTTCTTGCCCGTCACGCCCCGCTTCTGACCGCTGCGCACCGCGGCGACATAGGCCTTCAGTTTCTGGCGCGAAGCTGCCACCTCGGCTTGAATCGCGGGCGATCCCGCGAATTTCGAGCGCAGCGCCGTATGCAGCACCGCCCGCTTCTCGGTGCTGTTGATCGGATCGCCGCGGAACATGGCGGCGATGCGGCCGGACAAATCCACCGCCCGCGCCAAATCCAACAGCAGCGACAAAGTTTGATGGGTGATGCGCTGGCGCGAGATATCGAGCAGCCACGCATCGTGCTCGACGTGAAAATTCTGCCAGCGTTTGGCGTCCGCCCCGGCAAGGTCGCGCAGATGCACTTTGGCCATGTCCTTGGCATGGGCCGCCACCGCCGCCCAGGCGGGCAACGTGGAGTGAAGTTCGCTCATGGTGGTCTACTCATGAAGATTGCGAGTGATAGTAGGCAAGATACCATTCGACGAAATGCTTCACACCCGTTTCCAGGTCGGTGGCGGGGCGATAGCCAACCTCGCGCGCGAGGGTCTCCACATCGGCGCAGGTGTCGGCAATATCGCCCAGCTGCATGGGCAACAGGTTTTTTTGGGCTTTTCTGCCCAAAGTGCGTTCCAGCACCTCGATATAGCGCATCAGCGCCACGGGCTTTTGATTGCCGATGTTGTAGATCCGAAACGGGGCGCTGCTGGTGCTGGGGTTGGGGCGATCGGAATCCCACTTCGGATCCGGCGCTGCCACATGATCCACCGCCGCCGCCACGCCCTTGACGATGTCGTCGACATAGGTGAAGTCGCGCTGGTGATGGCCCTCATTGAACACATCGATGGGCAGGCCGGCGAGAATGTTCTTGGCGAACAAAAACAGCGCCATGTCCGGCCGGCCCCACGGACCGTACACGGTGAAGAAGCGCAAGCCCGTGGTCGGCAGTCCGTACAAGGACGAGTAGCTGTGGGCCATCAACTCATTCGACTCGCTTGGTGGCGGCGTACAGGGTGAGCGGATGATCGACGCCCTGGCGCTCGGTGAAGGGCATCTTGGTGTTGGCCCCGTAGACTGAACTGGTGGACGCGTAGACCAGATGCTCGACCCGCGCGTGGCGGCAGCCTTCGATCACTTCCAGGAAACCCACGATATTGCTCTGCACATAGGCATGCGGGTGTTCGACCGAATAGCGCACCCCGGCTTGCGCGGCCAGGTGCACCACGCGCTGAAATCCATGGTGAAACACCGCCTGCATGGCCTTTCGATCCGCCAAGTCCGCCTTGATGAAGCGGAAACGCTCGTACGACCTCAAGATATCGAGACGCGCCACTTTCAGGGTCGGATCGTAATAATCGTTGAGATTGTCGAGGCCGACCACCTCGTCGCCGCGCTCCAGCAATAGCTTTGCCGTGTGATAGCCGATAAAACCGGCGGCGCCGGTCACGAGCAGTTTCACAGCGTGCGCCACACCGTTTTGCCGGCGGATGCCTTGTCGAGCAGCGCCAGGATATGTTCGTGCGCCGCGCTCTCCTCCTCGGTCGCCGGGATCACGACGATGCGGATATCCGTCGCCGCCCGCGCCGGCGCCGCCTGGCGCGCGCGGGCGCGGAGGGTGTCGGACTCGGCGCTCAACGTGAAGCTGCCCTGACCGCCGGTCATCGCCAGATACACGTCGGCCAGGATGCGCGCATCGAGCAACGCGCCGTGATACTCGCGCTGCGAGTTGTCGACCGAATAGCGCTTGCACAGTGCATCCAAACTGTTGCGCTGCCCGGGATGCATTTGCCGCGCCAGCGCCAGGGTGTCGAGGACCCGGCACAGATCGGAGACTCGCCGCTCGCAGGCGACTGCGCGCGAGCTCCGCGTTCAAAAACGCCACATCGAAGGGCGCATTGTGGATGATGAGTTCGGCATCGCCGATGAACTCCAAGAACTCGGCGTGCACCTGCGAAAAGGTCGGTTCCTTGGCCAGGCGCTCGCGCGTCAATCCGTGCACCTGCGACCGCACCCTCATCGATGTCGCGCTCCGGATTCAAAAATCGGTGGAAGGTTCGGCCCGTCAGCCGCCGGTTGAAGATCTCCACGCAGCCGATTTCGATGATGCGGTGCGCTTGCTCGACCTCGAGGCCCGTGGTTTCCGTATCCAGTACGACTTGGCGCATCTTAAAATCTACCGCACGGCCAACATGCGATCGATCGCCTCGTTCGCCAGTTGGTCGACATACTCGTTGCCATCATGTCCCGAATGCCCCTTCACCCAAATCCACTGAATGTCCTGGGCCGCGGCGGCCGCATCCAACAGCTGCCACAGGTCTTGATTCTTGACCGGCTCGCGTGCCGCGGTGCGCCAGCCGCGCGCCTTCCAATTCGGCAGCCACTCGGTGATCCCTTGCAGCACGTACTTCGAGTCGGTGTAGAGCTTGACGGCGCAGCGCCTTTTTAAGGCACCCAAGCCGCCGATGGCCGCGGTGAGCTCCATGCGATTGTTGGTGGTTGCCGGCTCGAATCCCGACACCTCCTTGCGCTCGTTGCCGGAAACCAGCAGCGCGGCCCAGCCGCCGGGACCCGGATTGCCGCGGCAGGCGCCATCGGTGAAGATCTCGACTTCGGTCATTGCCGCACTTTGTGGGTCGGTTCCGCGGCGCCCACCAATACCCGCTGGCGTACCCGCCGCCGCGGCCTGATCAGGGTCAGCGTCGAGACGCGCTTGCGCGCCTTGAGCAAGTAGGCACCGGCGGTGAGCGGCCGCCGGCTATGCACGTCCGCGGCCCCGCCCTTCAACGGCAGGAACCCCAGATACCCATGAACGCTGTCGACATCGAACCCCAGCAGCGCCACCCAATCGCGCAAGCGGCGCTCGGAGAGCATGCGGCGCGTGTCGGCGGAAATGCCGGGCGGCCGAAGTAGCGGCCGAAGACACGCCGGACGCCCCAACCGCTGAAGGGGTTGAAGCCGCAAATCATGAGACAGCCTTCGCCGGTGAGCACCCGCTCGGCCTCGCGCAGCACCGCGTAGGGGTCTTCGACCAGCTCGAGCGTATGCGGCAGCAGAACGGCATCGATGGAATCGGATCGAAACGGCAGGGTGTCGAGCGGCGCGCACAGCGTGACGCCGGGACTCAATTCCGGCGCGAGCAGCGTCGTGTGCTGGGTGCGCGCGCCGGCCAGCAAATGGCGCGCAGGACCCCAGGCGCCCACCTGCAACAGCTCGAAGCCGAAAACCGTATCGAGCGCCACGGTCGCGAGCGCAGCCTCTTCGCGCAGCACGCGCTCGCCCAAGGGGCCTCGAACCAGTCGTCGGGAACTTTCTCCGCGCGTCGCTTGCAACCCATCCCTCCTATTTGAAAACACTAGCGAAGTTCTAATGTTACAGGTTAAATACGCCGCAAAATGTCAAACCTCGCAACGCATCTTACCGTGCACCCGGTGCGCGCCTTCTCCGACAATTACGTCTGGCTGATCGCGTCGCCGGCAGCGCCCCGCCAGGTAGTTGCCGTGGATCCGGGCGAGGCCAAACCGGTGATCGCCTACCTCAAGGACAACGATCTTAAGCTGGGGGCCATTCTACTGACACATCACCATCCGGATCACATCGGCGGCGTGCCAGAACTCCTGCGTCTTGCCCAAGTGCCCGTGATCGGACCCGAGGATGCGCGCATTGGTTTCAAAACCCGTACCGTTCGCGGCGGCGAGCGCTGCGAATTGCCGGAGTTGGGACTTGGATTCGAGATTTTGCAGGTGCCCGGGCATACGGTAAGTCATATCGCATTTTGGGGCCACGGCGCGCTTTTTTGCGGCGATACGCTGTTCAGCGCCGGTTGTGGCCGTATGTTTGAAGGTAATCCTGAGCAGATGAATGCATCGTTGAACCGCCTGCGGGAGCTGCCGCCCGAAACGCAAGTATTCTGCGGCCACGAGTACACCGCCGCCAACCTGCGCTTCGCCCTGACGGTCGAACCGGCGAACGCCGCCGCGCTCGACTATCAGGAGAACGTGAATCGCCTGCGCGCGGGCGGCAACCCGAGTCTGCCCTCCACCTTGAGCCTCGAAATCAAGGTCAATCCTTTTTTGCGTTGCGACAAATCCAGCGTGCGGGCGGCGGCCGAGGCGCACGCCGGCAAAGCGCTCGCCCAACCCTACGAGGTTTTTGGGGTGTTGCGTGCCTGGAAGGACGGGTTCCGCTAAGCGGAAATACGCATGACAGCGATCAAGCGCCACCATTCACTCGGCTGTATTGCGGTACTGCTCACCGCCTGCGCCCATCAGCCGGCAGCGCCGCCGCCGCGTGAACCGATCGTGCTGCCCGAGCCGCCGGCCGCGGCGACTCCGATCACCCCGGCCGACTCCGCGGCCGCCGCCGCCGGCGCCCCATATCACCATGCCGCGCGAGTGGCAGCATCACAACGGCGAGGACTACGACGATCTATTCGACCGCATGCGCGCCGGCTTCGCCTTCGATGAGGTGCAGGAACCGGCCATCGACGTGCAGCTCGCCTGGTTCGAGCACAACCCGGACTACCTGGAGCGGGTATTCCAGCGCGGCCAGCGCTACATGTACCACATCATCACCGAGGTGGAAGCGCGCGGCATGCCCTTGGAATTCGCCCTGCTGCCGGTGGTCGAGAGCGCCTACGAGCCCTTTGCCTACTCGCGCAGCCGCGCTGCGGGGTTGTGGCAATTCATTCCCGACACCGGCGCGCGCTTCGGGTTGAAACGCGATTGGTGGTACGACGGCCGCCGCGACGTGGTCGAGTCGACCCGCGCGGCGCTCGACTATCTGCAGGCGCTGCACGATCAATTCGACGGCGACTGGCTGCTCGCGATCGCCGCTTATAACGTCGGTGAAAACAACGTGCAGCGGGAGTTGGATTACAACCGCGCCCATGGCAAGCCGACCGATTTCTGGCATCTGCGCCTGCCCGCCGAGACGCGCGCCTACGTGCCCAAGCTGCTCGCGCTGAAGCGCTTGATGGCGGAACCGGAGCGCTATGGGATGGAATTCGCGGTGATACCGAATGAGCCCTACTTCGCCGTCATCGACACCGATTCGCAGATCGACTTGAAGATCGCCGCACAGCTCGCCGGCACGAGCTACGATGAGCTGGTCGCGCTCAATCCCGGCTACAACCGCTGGGCCACCGATCCTGACGGCCCGCATCGCATGCTGGTCCCCATCGACAATGCCGATGCCTTCGATGCCGCCTTGAAAACCTTGGGGCCCGATGATCGGGTGCGCTTCGCCAGCCACGAGGTGACGCGCAAGGAAACCCTCGCCATGATCGCCCGGCAGTACGGCACCTCGGTCGCCGTGATTGCCAAGATCAACGACCTGAAGGGCGGCAAGGTCAGCGCCGGCGAAACCTTGAAGATTCCTGAAATCAGCGGCGAATTGACCGACAAGGTGTTGCTCGCCGCCGCGCGGGTCGATCGGCCGGAGACCGATATGGGCGGCCGCCGGCAGCGTCAGATCGTGTATCGAGTGCGTGCCGGGGAGACCTTGAATTCCATCGCACGCCGTCATGGCATGCCGGTGAGCACACTCGCGCGGCTCAACAATATCGGGACCCAGGACAGCCTGGTGAAGGGCCAGCGCCTGGTGATCAAGGCGAGCGCGCGGCGCTTTCGCAGTGAAGGGGTGGTATCGGGCCGCCGCATGCTCTATACGGTCCGCAGCGGCGACACCGTGTACAGTATTTCCCGTCAATTTCAGGTGTCGACCTCTCGGCTGAAGAGCTGGAACGGGTTGAACGCGCATCATCAAATAAAGGCCGGACAACGACTCGTCATGTATGTAGATTCGAGCCGGCAACAGGGGTAGTCGAGCATGGGTTTTCTGAGCGGCAAGCGCGCCTTGATCGTGGGCCTCGCGACGGATCGTTCCATTGCGTGGGGTATCGCGCAGGCCATGCATCGGGAGGGCGCGGAGCTCGCCTTTGCGCATATCGAGCGCATGACCGACCGGGTGGTGCCGCTCGCCAAGCAACTGGGATCCGATATCACCTTTGTCATGGATGTCGGCGCCGACGCGGACATCGACAAGGGCTTTGCCTATCTTAAGACTCGCTGGCCTTCCTTCGACATTCTGGTGCACGCCGTGGCCTTCGCATCGCGCGAAGCGCTCACCGGGGATTTCTTGAGCGCAACCTCGCGCGAGGCCTTCAAGGTGGCCCACGACATTTCCAGCTACAGCCTGACCGCCCTGGCGCGCGCCGCGCAGCCTTGCATGCAGGGGCGCGCCGGCGCCATCCTCGCCTTAAGCTACTTGGGCGCGGTGCGCTCCATTCCCGGCTACAACGTCATGGGATTGGCCAAAGCCAGCCTCGAGGCCAATGTGCGCTTCCTGGCCGCCGATTTGGGGCCGAAGGGGATTCGCGTCAATGCGATTTCAGCCGGACCCATCAAGACTTTGTCCGCGGCGGGCATACCGGGTCTTCGCAAAATGCTGGGCCATGTGGCCGCGACCGCGCCCATTCGGCGTAATGTCACCATCGACGATGTCGGCAATGCGGCCGCGTTTCTCTGCTCGGACCTGGCCGGCGGCATCAGCGGCGAAGTACTCTATGTGGATGGCGGGTTTCACACGGTGGGCATGAGTTTTCCATCAGATGGAGACGGGGCATGAAACAGACGAGCACTTCTGAACTATAGTGATCGTCGCCGTGTCAACCGCAGCAGGGATCTAACGTTAAAGCAGGTTGTGTTCTTCAAGGGGTGTCGAATGTTAAATCGGACTTTGGTTGCCATGGCCGTCGCTGCCGCGGGCTTGAGCTTGAGCGCCTGCAACACCGTCGCGGTCAAGACCGACTATGCCCGCGATATGTCGGCGTCCATTTGCCATACCTATGCCTTTGCCAATGAGCATGTGGCCAACGTAGATCATGCCGCCGCTTACGCCAATCCATTGAATGCACAGCGTTTGCGCGAGTCCATTGAATCGAATATGGCGGCTCGCGGCATTCAACTGGTCCCTCGCCCCGGAGCCGACTGCGTGGTCGGCTATGCGATGGGCTCGCGCCAGGTCTTCGATGACTACTACGGCGGCTATTACGGTGCCGGCTGGGGTTTCGGCGGCTGGCGGGGCGGCTGGGGCGGCGGTTGGGGCTACGGGGCTTGGGGTTACGACGGCCCGTGGGTGCAGAACGAGACGCGCATTTCCGTCGACCTGTTCGATGCGAAGTCGCACAAGCCCATCTGGCATGCCAGCGCCAGCCAGAACGTGAACGAGTTGTCAGGTCCCGAGGCGGTGCAGAAAATCAACCTCGCCACCGCGGCGATCTTCGCCAAGTTCCCGGCGGGAACGCCGCCGCCGGTGAGCGGCGGCAAGAACTAGCGCTCGGCGCTCAGACGCCGAAAAAGAGGTAATCGATCGCCGCGAGTAGTTCGCTGCGCGCGGCCGGTATTTTACACGGGTCAATGACCTGGGTCCAAGTGCGCGATGAGCGCCTATCGCTGGCCGGCAGGCCTCTGCACGAAAAAGTAGTAGAGGCCGCCCAGTATGGCCGCGGCGGCCAGAACCAGCGCGAAGAAGCGGTGCAGCGAGCCGGCTAAGAGCTCGGGATGCTGTCCGATGGTTTCCCCCAGCCACGCGAGCACCGAGCACCACAGCAGCGATCCGGCCAGGGTGGCGAGCGCATAGCGGCGAAAGTCCATGCGCAGGATACCGACGGGAATGCCGATCAAATGCCGGATCACCGGCAGCAGCCGCGAGAAAAACACCCCGGCCGACTCGTAGCGGGCGGCCCAGCGTTCGGCCATTTCGACCTTTGCGGGGGAAATCAAGATGAAGCGGCCAAAGCGCAGAATGAGCGGCCTGCCGAGCAAGCGCGACGCCCAATACATCGCGGCGGCGCCGGTCCAGGAGCCCGCGGTCCCGGCCAGGATGATTCCCAGCAAGGACATCTGACCTTGGGTATGCGCAAGATAGGCGGCCGGCGGGATGATCACTTCGCTCGGGATCGGTACGAAAGTACTTTCGAGCGCCATCAAGCCCGCAATGAGCCAATAGCCGCCGTGGCCCAAAACCGATAGATACCAATCCGAAAATTGGTGCAGTAAATCGGTCAAGCGGGTGTCTGCCCTAGTCGATGGCTTTTGGATTCAGCGTGATCTTTGCATCGGCGCGCGCCGCGGCGGCATAGCTCTGAGCTTCGCCGGAGGCGATTTCCGCCGCATATTGGCGCCGCAATCCCGCATCCCCGCTCGTCGCCGCCTTCGGATCCTCGCGCACCGCACTCAGTGCCAGCACGCCGGCGTCGCCGTTGCCCAAGCTCAAAGACTCGTAGACCGGTTTCTGCGCCGGCTTCGGCGCCTTGAACGCGGTCATGCGGATTTCCATGGGCACGTCTTGATCGGAGCGCGAGATGAATTTCGGGGCCTGCACCGCATCCCCCAAGCTCTTCGCCACCGCGTCCCAGCTCTCGCCGGCGTTCAATCGCTTGACCGCATCCGTGGCGGCCGCCGCGGCGAGCTCCACCCCACGCTGCTTCTTCCAGGCCGCGATCACCTCGGTGCGCACCGCCTCGAGAGGCTTTTGCTGCGGCAGCTTGTGATCGGTGACATGCAGCACCACGCCGCGGCCTTTTTCCACCTCGACCAGGGAGCTCAGGTGGCCATCGAGCACGTCCTGGCTGAAGGCGGCATCGATCACCGCCGGCACCTTGCCGAGCGCCCCGCCGCCATCGCTGCGGCTGAAATTCGGCACGTCCTGCACGGTCAATCCGGCTTTCTTCGCCACCACATCGATATCCGTGGCATTTTGCAGCGCCGCGTCCGCCAGCTGATCCTGGGCGTTGTTGAACAAGCGTTCGGCTTCGTTGCGCTTGTATTCGGTTTCCAGATCCGCCTTGGCCTGCTCAAAGCTCTTCACGGTCGAGGGCTGGATGCCGTCGAGTTTTATAATGTGATAGCCGAACTGGGTTTTGATGGGCCCGCGGATCTCGTCGGGCTTCATGCTGAAGGCCGCGTCGGCGAAGGGAGCCACAAAAACCTTGCGCTCCGACCAGCCGAGATCGCCGCCTTGCGCCGCCGAGCCGGGATCCTGCGAGAATTCCTTGGCCAGCTTTGCAAAGTCCTCGCCGGCCTGCGCCCGCTTCAAAATGCCTTCCGCCTTGGCCTTGACCGCGGCATCGTCTTTTGGATCGTTGACCGACAGCAGGATGTGGCTGACGCGGCGCTGTTCAGCCTGCACGAAGCGCTCCGGAGTCTTCGCCTTCTGCTCTTCGTAATAGGCCTTGAGCTGCGCATCGTCGACGCTGACCTTCGCGGCCAGCTTCTCCAGGCTCAGTTCGACGTAGCGCAGATTGACCGTCTCGGGCGTCATGTAGTCGGCCTTGTGCGCATCGTAGTAGGCCTTGACGGCCGCATCGTCGGGCGTGGCGCCGGCCGCATATTTGGCGGCCGACACGGTCAGCCAGGCGAGCTCGCGCTGCTGCCGGGTGAGGGCGCGAAATTCCTTCAATTCGGTCGGCGTCGCAAAACTCGAAGCATTGAGCGCGGTGTCGAGTTGCCGCAGCTTCGCGTCGCGCCGGAACAATTCTTCGATCTCCGCCGGCGAACGGCCTTGCGCATTGAGCACCGCCAAGGCATGGGCATAATCGAATTTTCCGTCCATTTGCAGCGCCGGCACTTTCGCCATCTCCGCGAGCAGTTCGGCGTCGCTCACCCGGTAGCCCAATGCATCGGCACGCGTGACCAGCGCCTCGCTCGCCACGTACTGTTCCAACACGCGCTGCTTGATTTCATTGCGCATGGCATCGTCGAGCGGAACGCTGCTCTGGCGCTCGATTTGCGCCAGCTGCTGCTGGTAGGTTTGGCGCACCTCGTTGGAGGAAATTTCGGTGCCGTTGACCTTGGCCGCATAGGTGGGCGCGCTCAGGGTCCAATTGATGCCCCAGAAAACGAACACCAGACCGATGGCCCCCAGCACCACGCCGGCCACCCAGCCTTTCAACTTGTCGTGAATACTTTGCAGCATGTTCCCAAACCTCTTTCCAAGCCTACCGCGTCACCTTGAGCGCGGCCAAGTGGCTCGCGCAGGACTGCTTCAGGAAATGGCGGAGTGGACGGGACTCGAACCCGCGACCCCCGGCGTGACAGGCCGGTATTCTAACCAGCTGAACTACCACTCCGCTGTTGGTGGGTGCTGAGGGGATCGAACCCCCGACCCTCGCCGTGTAAAGGCGATGCTCTACCAGCTGAGCTAAGCACCCCCTGGAAGAGGCGCGGAAGTCTACGCGAGGGACCGCGGCTTGGCAATTGGCCGCAGTCACGCACCTAGCTGCCGCTCGAATCGGTTGAACCCCAAGCATGCCGATCAAATAACCTAAGACCAAACGCACTCGACGCCGGCCACTCTCTGAATTTCAGGGTCCCGCGTTATCAGGGGTAAATCAAGCACGATCGCGGTGGCGGCTATGAGCCGGTCGCCGCGTTCCGGAATCGCGTATAGCCGTTGAGCTGCATAGACGATTTCCGCCGTTAATTGCGCCTCATGATATTTGCCGCTCGCGAAGGCGGCGCGAGCCCAGGCTTCGAACGGCAAGTCGAGCATGATCCGGTTGCTTTGGCAGGCTTCGCCCAGTTCGGCCAGCGCTTGGGTAGGAATATAGATGGCACACTTGCCCTCGTCCGCTCTGTCGAAGAGCCGGCGTGCATGCTTGCCCAAGCGTTTACCCTTGCCGTCGATCGCCCAGATGAGCGCATGAGTATCTGTAACGGCAAGAGGAAGTTCATCGACGCTCATGAACTACTTCCCCAAAGAAGCGAGCTTTTTATCCCAGAGCGTGCTCTGCTTTGTACGAATGTCGGCCAGCGGGTCCGTCCCTTCGGCGACGCGCCCGCTTCCCAGGAGTTTGAAGTCGAACGCCGGCGTGGCGTTGCCGGACTCGATGTCGCGAAGCTTTTTGGCGGCGTCCTCGAGACCGCTGAGGTAATCCTCCCCGACGAGCACTGCACGATTGACGGCACCTCGACTGGTGATGACGATTTTCCGACCGCGATGCGAGGTGACCGCCTCAAAGAGATCGAAGAATTTCTGGCGGGCGGTGGAAATGGTGAATATTGGGGGTGCCATGCCTGTCCGTCTACATGTACAAGTGACTTGTACATTATAGGTCGGCTAGCGGCGCGAATACAAGCTGAAACCTAGCGGCGTGCCGACACCGGCAGGCCAAACTTAGCTTCGCTCCGGACGTGCCCTAGTGCGCCCGCACCTGGCTCTTGACCCGCACCGCGCGCGGCTTTTTCTCCGTCGCAATCGCTTCGGGCGGCTTGGCCGGATCGAGCGCCGGCGCGAGCGGCACCGGCATATGCACCAGCGCCACCTGCAGCACCTCGTCGATCCACTTCACCGAGCGGATATCGAGCTTTTCCTTGATGTTGTCCGGAATCTCGGCCAGATCCTTGGCGTTGTCGTCGGGAATCAACACGGTGGTGATGCCGCCGCGGTGCGCCGCCAGCAGCTTCTCTTTCAGTCCGCCGATCGGCAGCACTTCCCCGCGCAGGGTGATCTCGCCGGTCATGGCGACATCCGAGCGCACCGGAATTTTTGTGAGCGCGGAGATCAAGGCGGTGGCCATGCCGACGCCGGCGCTGGGTCCGTCCTTCGGCGTGGCTCCCTCGGGCACGTGAATGTGCACGTCCGCCTTTTGATAGAAATCCGCGTCGAGCCCGAGCAGCGCCGAGCGGCTGCGCACCACGGTCATGGCCGCTTGGATGGACTCTTGCATCACTTCGCCCAACTGGCCGGTGTGCGTCAGCTTGCCCTTGCCGTTCACCACGGCGGCTTCGATGGTCAACAACTCGCCGCCGACCTCGGTCCACGCCAGACCGGTCACCTGGCCGATGCGGTTGCTCTCCTCGGCCTTGCCGTAGCGGAAGCGTCGAACACCCAGGTACTTGTCGAGATTGTTCGAATCGACGGTCACGGTCTTTTCAGCCGGTGCGAGCAACAGCTGCTTCACCGCTTTGCGTCCGATCTTGGAAATCTCGCGCTCGAGATTGCGCACGCCGGCCTCGCGCGTATAGAAACGGATCATGTCGGAAATCGCAGCATCGGCGAGCACGAGTTCGCCGTCTTTCAGGCCGTTCTGCTTGATCTGTTTCGGCAGCAGATAGCGGCGCGCGATGTTGCTCTTTTCATCCTCGGTGTAGCCCGGGATGCGGATCACTTCCATGCGGTCCAAAAGCGGCGCGGGAATGTTCAAGCTGTTCGCCGTGCACACGAACATCACTTCCGACAGGTCGAAATCGACCTCGAGATAGTGGTCGTTGAAGGTGCTGTTCTGTTCCGGGTCCAACACTTCGAGCAGCGCCGATGAGGGATCGCCGCGAAAATCGGTGGACATCTTGTCGACTTCATCGAGCAGGAACAGAGGATTGCGCACGCCGCACTTGGCCAAATTCTGAATGATCTTGCCGGGCATGGAACCGATATAGGTGCGCCGATGGCCGCGAATTTCCGCCTCGTCGCGCACGCCGCCCAACGACATGCGCACGAATTTGCGATTGGTGGAGCGCGCCACGCTTTGCCCCAACGAAGTTTTGCCGACGCCGGGAGGCCCGACCAGACAGAGGATCGGTCCGCGCAGATTCTTCACGCGCTGCTGCACCGCCAGGTACTCGACGATGCGCTCTTTGACCTTTTCCAGGCCGTAGTGATCGGCCTCGAGCACTTTCTCGGCGGCCGCGATGTCCAAGTGCACCTTGCTGCGCTTTTTCCAGGGCGACTTCACCAGCCAGTCGATGTAATTGCGCACCACCGTGGCTTCCGCCGACATCGGCGACATCAATTTCAGTTTGGCAAGTTCGGAGTTGGCCTTCTCGCGCGCCTCTTTGGGCATGCCGGCCGCTTTGATGCGCTTTTCCAATTCGCCGATTTCATTGGGCGCATCGTCCAGTTCGCCCAGTTCCTTCTGAATGGCCTTCATCTGCTCATTCAGGTAGTACTCGCGCTGGCTCTTTTCCATCTGCTGCTTGACGCGGCCGCGGATGCGCTTCTCGATTTGCAGCACATCCATCTCGCCTTCGATGACGGCCAGCATGTGCTCGAGGCGTTTGCGCACGTCCGGGATCTCGAGAACCTTCTGCTTCTCCGAGAGCTTCAGCGACATGTGCGCCGCAACCGTGTCCGCCAGGCGCCCCGCCTGTTCGATGCCCGCCAGGGAAGTCAGGATCTCCGGCGGTACCTTCTTGTTTAATTTGACATATTGTTCGAATTGCGTGATCACCGAACGGGTCAGCACGTCCATTTCGCGCTCTTCGTAGCGCTCCTCGTCGGGCATCGGGGTGACCTCGGCGGAAAAGAACTCCCCTTCGGTGAGCTTTTCGATGACCGCGCGATCGACGCCTTCCACCAGGACTTTGACCGTGCCGTCAGGCAGCTTCAGAAGCTGCAGGATGGTCGCGATCGTGCCCACCCGGTAGAGATCCGCCGGCGTGGGATCGTCGACATCCGCCTGTTTCTGGGCCACCAGCAGAATGCGCTTGTCGGCCTTCATGGCCAGATCGAGCGCCACGATGGATTTCTCTCGCCCGACGAACAGCGGGATCACCATGTGCGGGTAAACCACTACATCGCGCAGCGGCAATACCGGCGTGCCGCTAACGCTCGGCGGCGCGATTTCAGGGGCAAGGCTCAAGGGTTCATCGCTCACTAGGCTGGCCTTTTAAGTTGTGGCACGTACATCGACACTTCGCCCAAGAGTACATGCGGGCCGCCGGGAGTGGTTTCAAGCTCGGTTTAAAGATGGTCCGAGCCCGTCGGGCGCCGCTGTTCCTCAACCGGGGCCACCAAACGGGTCTCCTCGGTACGGTGAATAATGTAGGGCTTGTTGTGGCCTTCGATCACCTGTTCGTCGACCACGACTTTTTGCACATTGCGCAAGGACGGCAGGTCATACATCGTGTCCAGCAGCACATTCTCGAGAATGGTGCGCAGACCCCGAGCGCCGGTCTTGCGTTGCATGGCTTTGCGCGCCACGGACCGCAGTGCCTCTTCGCGGAAATCCAGTTCCACGCCCTCCATATCGAATAGCTTGCGATATTGCTTGGTCAGCGCATTCTTCGGCTGCATCAAGATCGAAATCAGCGCCTCTTCGTCCAGCTCTTCCAGCGTCGCGACCACCGGCAAGCGGCCGACGAATTCCGGAATCAAGCCGTACTTGATCAAGTCCTCGGGCTCGGCGTCGTGGAACACGTCGTTGCCATGCGGCCTGGCATCGTGCCCGCGAACTTCGGCGCCGAAGCCGATGCCGCTCTTATGGGTGCGGTTCATGATGATCTTTTCGAGACCGGCGAACGCACCGCCGCATATAAAGAGAATATTCGTCGTGTCGACCTGCAGGAATTCCTGCTGCGGATGCTTGCGGCCGCCCTGCGGGGGCACCGAGGCTATCGTGCCCTCGATCAACTTCAGCAGCGCTTGCTGCACGCCCTCGCCCGAGACATCGCGCGTGATCGACGGGTTGTCCGACTTGCGCGAGATCTTGTCGATTTCATCGATGTAGACGATGCCGGTCTGCGCCTTCTCCACATCGTAGTCGCACTTTTGCAGCAACTTCTGAATGATGTTTTCGACGTCCTCGCCGACGTAGCCGGCTTCCGTCAAGGTGGTTGCATCGGCGATCGTGAAAGGCACATTCAACAGGCGCGCCAGGGTTTCCGCCAGTAAGGTTTTCCCGGAGCCGGTGGGTCCGATCAGCAGGATGTTGCTCTTGGCGAGCTCCACATCGTCGCGCGATCGAACGCCCTCGGTGCCGCGCGTCTGCAATCGCTTGTAGTGATTGTAGACGGCCACGGAGAGGACCCGCTTGGCGCGTTCCTGGCCGATGACATATTCATCGAGGACCTTTTTGATTTCCTGCGGTTTGGGAAGCTTGTCGCGGGTGCGCTCGGCGCGCTCTTCCAGCTCTTCCCGGATTATGTCGTTGCAAAGCTCGACGCATTCGTCGCAGACGAAAACGCTCGGGCCGGCGATGAGTTTCCGAACCTCGTGTTGGCTCTTTCCGCAGAAAGAACAGTACAACAGCTTGCCGTCATCATGTTTGCCGCGCGAATCTTCGCTCATGCTGTCCTCAAATTGGCCGAGCTGCAGGCCACAGGAACACCCGCAACGCAGCTACAGTAGAGACTATATAGCACCCGGCCGACCCCACGCAAAGATAAGGTCTCTCAAGCGTGACTTGGGTTCCGCGGCAACCGCTTCGAGGCAAAACAGGCGCCGCCTAGGCCTTTGCCGGGATCTCGCCGCGTTTTTCGATCATGGAATCGATCAAACCATAGGCCCGGGCCTGTTCGGCGCTCATGAAGTTGTCCCGGTCGCTATCCGCCTTGACGCGCTCCACCGTTTGACCGGTGTGCTTGGCCAAAATGGCGTTTAGGCGAGTTTTGGTCTCCATGACGTCGCGCGCGTGGATATCGATGTCGGAGGCTTGACCCTGAAAGCCCGCCGAAGGCTGGTGAATCATGATTTTCGAATTCGGCAGCGAATACCGCTTGCCGGCCGCGCCGCCCGCCAAAAGAACCGCACCCATCGAGGCCGCGAGTCCGACGCAAGTCGTGCTGACGTCCGGCTTGATGAATTGCATGGTGTCGTAGATCGCCAGACCCGCACTCACCGAGCCGCCGGGCGAGTTGATATAAATCGCGATGTCCTTGTCCGGATTTTCCGATTCCAAAAACAGCAGCTGCGCGACGATCAGGTTCGCCATGTAATCCTCGACCGGACCGACAATGAATATCAGCCGATCCTTGAGCAGCCGCGAGTAAATGTCGTAGGCCCGCTCGCCGCGAGCGGTCTGCTCCACCACCATGGGAACCAAATTCAGCGCGCGCGTGGTCATGAATATCCGCCTTTAAAAATTGCCCAAACCTTGCCACCAGTCTTTGTATGGACTTCTTAGCATCATTTCAAGGGAAATGCTCCAGCTTAAGCCTCAAAGTTCATCAATTGCTTGAAAGTCGATTTCACCTCGCGCGCCTTGGCATGCTCGAGAATCCACTCCACCGCTTGGTCCTCGAGCGCCAGACTCTCCACCTGGCGCATGGCTTCGGCGTTCTGCATATAGGCGCGCTTCATGGCGCCGGCATCGCCGTAGGCGGACACCATTTCGTCCAGCCGCTCGTTCACTCTGGCCCGATCGACGACGAGGTTTTCCTTGCGGATCACATCGTTCAGCAGCAGTCCGAGCGCCACCCGGCGGCGCGCCGGCTCGATGAAGGGCTCGCGCGGCGGCGCTTGCGCGGCATCCTTGGTGCCGGCGCGGCGCATCGCCTCGACCTGCATGTCGCGAATCTGGCCCTCGATGAGCACGTTGGGAACCTCGATCGGATTCGCCGTGTAAAGTTTCTCCATCACCGCCGCTTTGTTGCGGTTGCGCAGCGCCTGCTCGAGCTCGCGGCGCATGTTGGCGGCCACGTCCTCGCGCAGCTTGGGCAAGCCGCCCTCGGTGACGCCGAAGGCCTTGAAGAATTCCTCGTCGAGCTCCGGCAGCACCGGCTCCTCCACCGTCTTGACCTCGGTGGCGAAAATCGCCGCTTTGCCCGCAAGCTCCGCGGCGCGATAGTCGGGCGGAAAATTCACCGTCACCTGGCGCTTCTCGCCGGGCGTCGCGCCGATCAGCCCCTGCTCCAGTTCCGGGAGCATGCGGCCCTCGCCCAGCACCAGCGCAATGTTCTCGCCCTTGCCGCCGGCGAAGGGCACGCCGTCGATCGCGCCCTCGAAGTCGATGGTCACCTTGTCGCCGTTTGCTGCACCACGGTTCACCGCCGAGAACTTCATCTGCTGCTTGCGCAGCCGCTCGATCATGGCGTCGATGTCGCTTTCGGTGACTTCGGCCGTCAGCCCGATCGACTTCGAGGGACTCCATTGGCTGCAGAACGACTTCCGGAAACACTTCGAAGGTCGCGACGTATTTAAGGTCCTGGCCCTCGTCGATGCTTTGCGGCTCGATGCGCGGACTGCCGGCGGGCGTCAGCTGTTTCTGGGTCACCGCCTCGGCGTAGCTGGACTGCAGCAGCTCGCCGATCACTTCACGGTGAATCTGGCTGCCGAATTGCTGGCGGATCACCTTGAGCGGCGCCTTGCCCGGGCGAAACCCGTTCAAGCGCGCGGTACGGCTGATGCTCTTCAGACGCGCCGCGATTTGCTCACTCACGCGCTCGGCCGGCACCTGCACTTGCATGCGGCGCTCCAATTTGCCGATACTCTCCACGGAAACCTGCATGACTGTCCCTTTTTGTTTAGCGAAGATTAAGCGGTGCGGTGGTGCGAAAGGCGAGACTCGAACTCGCACGGGTTGCCCCACCAGATCCTAAGTCTGGCGCGTCTACCAATTCCGCCACATTCGCGTCAATTCAGCCCTTCATTATAGCTAACGGGGTTCGCTTTCGCGAACCAGAAGCCGCGCCACCTCGCGCAGCGCGGGCAGGCCGTTTTCCAGCATGAAGTAAAGCGGGCTGTCGCCCTCGAAGGGGGCTCGCTCCGCGGGCGCGTGCACCCAAGCCCACGCCCGATCCTTCGGGCCCGGCTCGGCCATCAGCGAGAACTGGATGTTGGCGATGAGCGCGGCTCTTTCTTGCTGCGTGGCTGAGAGCCGCGGCGCCTGCCCCAAGCGATAGCGCTGCAGCACTTGCGGCGAGGGAATCTTGAGCAGGCGGCATTGCTGCAGCGGCGAGAGTTCCCACGCATCGGCGATGGCGAAGAAACGTTTCAGCGCATTGGTGCTGGTATGGCGCGCCGCGCGGCGATTCGCCGGCTGCAGCACCAATCGCGGTCCAGTACGAGTTTTGCTGGGCAATGCGGCTCTCACGGGTTCAGGGAGCCCATACAGACTCAACAGCATACTCTTTAATGGCTTGGTATCATGAAGCGTGGCCCAGAGTTTTGCCCAAAGGCTGAAAGCGGCGCTCGCGAGCAGCGGCAGCCTGGTTTGTGTGGGGCTCGATCCGGATCCGGCCAAGATTCCACCGGATCTGGGCGATGAAGCGACCCGGCTGCAGGCATTCGGCCGGCGCATCGTCGATGCGACATATGACATCGCCGCGGTCTACAAGCCGCAGATTGCTTTCTACAGCGCGCAGGGCGCCGAGCTTCAGCTCGAATCCACCATTCGCTACATTCGCGAGCGTGCGCCCCAGGCGCTCATCATTCTCGATGCCAAGCGCGGCGACATCGGCAATACCGCCGAAGCCTACGCACGAGAAGCGTTCGATCGCTATGGCGCGGACGCGGTCACGGTCAATCCCTACATGGGCGAGGATTCGGTACTCCCGTTTCTCGCCCGCATGGATCGCGGCGCGGTGATTCTATGCCGCACCAGCAATCCCGGCGGCCAGGATTTTCAGAACCTGATTCTCGAAGGCCTGCCGCTGTACCGCCATGTCGCGCGGCGCGCGACCGGACCTTGGAACGCGTTGGGCAATGTCATGCTGGTCGTGGGTGCAACTTGTCCTGCGGAAATGGCCGAGCTGCGCGCGGCGCATCCGGACGTGACCTTCCTGGTGCCCGGCATCGGCGCACAGAACGGCGATCTTAAGGCCGTGCTCGCCGCCGGTTTGGATGCGCAAGGCTCAGGGTTGCTCATCAGCGCCTCGCGCAGCATCATTTATGCGGGCGGCGGCACAGCGGCGGCAATTCGCGCCGCGGCCGCGCAGCTGCACCGCGAGATCAATGCCGAGCGCTCCTCGAATCGCGCCGCGACGATGCCGCCATCGAGGCCATGCGCCGCTCCGTGGGCCGCGGCGCATAGCGCACGCCTAGGATTACAGCGCGGTATCCACCGGCACGGAATTCACTTTATAGACGACGCCGTCCTTCATCACGAAGGTCACCTTTTTCATGAGGCTGATGTCGTCGATCGGATTGCCGGGCACCGCCACCACGTCGGCGATCTTGCCGGCGCGTGACCGAGCCCAAATCCTTCTCGTGCCGCAATAAGGTCGCCGCACTGACCGTCGCGGCCTGGATGCAGAACATGGGCGGCATGCCGGCGCCCACCATCAGTTCGAACTCGTGCGCATTTTGGCCATGCGGATACACGGCGGCATCCGTGCCGAAAGCGATTTTCACGTGCGCTTTGTAGGCGCGGGCCGCGGTGGCTTGAATCAGGGGACCGATTTCCTGGGCCTTGCGGGCGATCGTCGCCGGGTAATACCCGGGAATCTTCGCCTGGCGCGCGACAAAGTCGCCGGCAATGATGGTCGGCACATAGTAGGTGCCGTGCTCGACCATCAATTTCATGTCCTCGGCGTCCATGAAGGTGCCATGCTCGATGGAATCGACGCCGCCGATCACGGCGCGGCGAATGGCCTCGGCGCCATGGGCGTGCGCCGCCACGGCGAATCCATAGTCATGAGCCGTCGCCACGATGGCGCGAATTTCCTCGAGCGTCATCTGCGAGTTGTCGCCGCTCGCGCCCTCATCGAGCACCCCGCCCGAGGGCATGATCTTGATGAGATCGTCCCCCAGCTTGTAGTGCTCGCGCACCGCTTTCATCGCATCGTCCGGGCCATTGATGATGCCGTCGACGGCGCCCAAATCGCGCGACAGCTCCTGATTGAGGCCGTCCATCGGATCGGCATGACCGCCGGTCGAACCGATCGCCTTGCCGGCGGTAAAAATCCGCGGACCCGGAATGACCCCGGCGTTGATGGCATCGCGCAGCGCGGCGGACTCATTGGCCCCGTCGCCGAGATTGCGCACCGTGGTGAATCCCGCCAGCAAGGTGCGGCGCGCGAACACGGTCGACCTGATGGCGTAGTCGGCGACATTCCAGTGATAGCGGTCGATGTATTGGGTGCGGCTGGTCTGGCCGGTCAAATGCACGTGACTGTCGATCAATCCCGGCATGCAAGTCTGGCTCTGCAAATCGATGGCCGTTGCGCCGGCCGGCGCTTGCGAGCCGCTCAAGACTTCCCGCACACGGCCCGACTCGATCACGATGGTGCTCGCGCCGAGCACTTTGCCCGCGACCGTGTCGATCAAGTGGCCGCACAGCAGCGCCGTCACGCCGGGCGCCGCCGGCGCCTCGGCCGCGGCGCCCGCGCCGGTTGACAAAAGAAATGCGAATCCCGCGCTGAGCAGGCAAGCGCCGTTGGTTCGAATCAACCCAGAGAAGTCACGCATGTGATTGTCATCCGCTTTGTTTGTAGATTTGGGCGCAGCATTGCAGCATAGGACGGCGCGCCGATCAATCCGCCATGCCCGCAATGTATTCGGCTATCGCCAGTGATGCGGTGAGTCCGGGCGATTCCATGCCGAATAAATTCACCACGCCGGCAACGCCGTGCTGGCTCGGGCCGGAAATGCAAAAATCCCGCGCCGGCTCGCCTGGACCCGAGAGCTTCGGCCGGATGCCGGCGTAGGCCGGGCGGAGCCTGGCCGCGGCGAGCCCCGGCCAGTACTGCCCGATAGCCGCGGCGAACCCCGCCGCGCGTTGCGGATCGACGGTGTAATCGAGTTCATGCACCCATTCGGAGTCCGGGCCGAAGCGCGCCGCGCCGGCCAAATCGATGGTCATGTGAATTCCGAGATGGCCGCCCGGCGGCGGCACCGGGTAGACCAAGCGCGAAAATGGCGAGGCGCCCGACAGGGCGAAATAGCTGCCCTTGGCGAAGCTCACCTCGGGAATGAAGCGCGCCGGAAAGTCCTGGATGCAGGCTGCCACGCGGTGCGCCTGCAGCCCCGCGCAATTCACCACACAACGCGCGCGAACCATCGGCTGCGTCTCGCCGTTGATCGCGATCTCGATGCCGCCGCGCGTTGCGCGCAGCAAGGTCGCCGCCGTGCCATAGGCAATGGCGGCGCCGTGCGCTTCGGCATCCCCCAACAGCGCTTGCATGAACCCATGCGAATCGACGATGCCGGTGGAGGGCGATGACAGGGCGCGAACACAGCGCAGCTCGGGCTCCGCTCGACGGGCCTCGCTTGCCTCCAGCCACGCCAGGTCGAACACGCCGCTGGCGCGCGCGTTCGACGCGATTTTCTCGAGGCTCGCCAGCTGGGTCTCGTCGGTGGCCACCGTGAGCTTGCCGCAGCGCCGGTGCGCAATGCCGCGCTCGGCACAGTAGCCGTACAAAAGATCGCGGCCCGCGATGCACAGCCGCGCCTTGAGAGAGCCGGGTTCATAGTGGATGCCGGCGTGAATGACTTCGCTGTTGCGCGAACTGGTGTGCATGCCGAAATGGCGCTCGCGCTCGAGAATGACCACTTCGCGGCCGCCGCGCGCCAGCGCCCGGGCCGCCGCGAGACCGATGACCCCCGCGCCGATCACGATGCAATCGACGCCGTTCAATGCCGCCTATCCGCGCGGTTTGATCGAGGCCGCCGCGCCGATGAAGTCGTCCACATCGGCGCCCGAGGTGGCGAAGCAGGTCACCAGGCGGATTGAGACGCCGGACTGCGGCTGGCGCAGCGGCCAGCGGTAGAAATAAAATCCCTGGCCTTCCAATCCGTCGACGGTTTCTTCCGGCAACACCACGAACAATTCGTTGGCCTCGACCGGATGCATGAGCTTCGCGCCGGGAACGCTCTCGAGACCACGCGCCATCCTCGTCGCCATGGCATTCGCGTGGCGCGCATTTTCAAGCCACAGGCCGTTCTTGAAATAGGCCAGCAACTGCGCGCTGACGAAGCGAAGTTTCGACATCAGATGTCCGGCGCGCTTGCGGCGCCGCTCAAAATCGCGCGCCATGCCGGCATCGAAAAACACCACCGCGTCGGCGCCGAGCGCCCCGTTCTTGGTGGCGCCGAGCGAGAGCACATCGACGCCGCACTTCCAAGTTGCTTCCGCCGGCGTACATTGCAGATGCGCGAGCGCGTTGGCGAAGCGCGCGCCATCCATGTGCACGGGAAGCGCATGCCGCCGGGCGGCCTGGCCGATCGCGGCGATTTCCTGCAGGCCGTACACCGTGCCCCATTCGGTGGCCTGCGTCACGGTGACGGCGCCGGGCTTCACATGATGAATCCCGAGTTCCTCGGCGTACGCCACCGCTTGTGTGAGTTGTTCGGGGCGAATCTTGCCGTCGGCCGCGGGAAAGCCGACGAGCTGAGCGCCGCCGCTGAAGAAGCCCGGCGCACCCGCTTCATCGGTGACGATATGCGCGGCCTCGTAGCAGTAGATCGCGCCGAAGGGCGGGACGAGCTGCGACAACGCGAGCGCGTTGGCGGCGGTGCCGCTGGTCACCGGAAATATCGCGACCTGCCGTTCGAACAGCTCGCTCGCCACGGATTGCAGCTTTGACGTGAGTTCGTCGCCGCCGTAAGAGGTGACGAATCCTTCGTTGGCCTCATTGACTGCCGCGAGAATGGCGTCGCATGCGGGAGCGACATGGTCGCTGCTGAAATTCCGGCCCAATGAGTTAACCGCTTTGGTTGGAGTGCAGCGTGCGATTGTACGCGCGAGGCCGCATCCGCGTCATCGCTTCCAATCCTTCGCCGCAAACTCATAGCTTTGTCCTTCGCATTGCCAGATCGCAGCCTCCGGACGAACCGTCAACAGCCAGATGCGCTGGTCCCAGGGGCGGCGCGGCCTGAAACACGCAGGCCGCAGCACGGCGACCGCGGCGCCATGCTCCGGATCGCGCACCGACTCATAGCGGATCGCGTCCACATTCGCTGCGCGCGCGACCTGCGCAAAGCGCTGCGCGGCGGCGTAGCTCCAAGGATCGGTCCATTCCGGCCGCGCGCGCTTGAACGGCGCTGCGGTGAGGTCGATCATGCGTCCGTCGATGGCGGCGCGAAACACCGTCTGCGGCGAGGGGCCCAGGCTGTCGAGCGCCGCGGAATCCATCAAGAAGCGCCAGCGCCAGAATCCCAATTCGGCGCACGCGGTGCGCTCCTTTTCCGCGCCGTACCAGACCCCGGGGTCGCCCGGCGCGCGAAATCGCGAGCCGATCGGCGCGGCATAGCGGAACGGCGTGGCCAACAAATAGTGCAGATCGGCGGCTTCCTGCGGCAGCGGCGGCTTGCTCTGATCCAGAATCCGCTCCAGGGTCAGCTGCTCGTCGACATTCGCGACCAGCCGCAGAGTCGAGGCGATATGCTGGGCTTCCACGGCGCGCCACAGGCGCCGCGTCGCCCGGCGCGCCTCAGAGTCGACCGCGGGCGGCGTCCAGGTATTGGACGACACGAACCAAGCCTTCGGTGCTGCGGATCAGCTCGATCGGGCGGGCGGCCAGGCCGCTGTTTTCGCCGTTGAGCCAGCCTCTGGCCGCCGCGTCGTTGGAGCCGATCACCGCATCGAGCGACCTGAACAGGCGCACGAACAAGGCCCCGAGTTCCCACTCCTTCTTTTGCTCATCCAGGGTATAGGCGCCGTTGGCCATGCGCGAGACGGTCGAGGGACTCAAGCCCAGTATCTGCGCGAGACTCGCCTGAGTGATCTCCAGCAGCGCCGCGGCGCGCAATACCGCGCCGGTCAGGACGCGGCGCGGTTCGGGCTTGGATTTGGGCAAGGAGCGCGGCATACACTCTCTGGGTCGCTGCCTATAGAAACGAATACTGGATTCGCATTCTAGCGAAATATCGGCCAAATGACCAAATCAGCTCAATTGGTGATAGATGCCGGTATTCGAAGGCGGGGTGCGCTTGCTGTTGAGCTTGATGTTGAGGCGCAATTCGTTGGCGGAGTCGGCGTTGCGGATGGCTTCGTCGTAACCGATGACGCCATTGTCGTAGAGTTCGAACAGCGAATAATCAAAGGTGCGCATACCTTGCTCGCGCGACTTGCCCATGATCTCCTTCAATTCGTGGAATTCGCCCTTGAGCAGCTTGTCCGACACGATCGGCGTGTTGAGCAGGATCTCGATGGCGGCAATGCGGCCGCTGCCATCCTCCTTGCGCACCAGGCGCTGCGAAATGATGCTCTTCAGATTGGCGGACAAGTCCATCAGCAGCTGCTTGCGGCGCTCCTCCGGGAAAAAATTGATGATGCGATCGAGCGTCTGGCTGGCGCTGTTGGAGTGCAGCGTGCTCATGCAAAGATGGCCTGTTTCCGCGAACACGATGGCGTGCTCCATGGTTTCCGCATCGCGGATCTCGCCGATGAGAATGACATCGGGCGCCTGGCGCAGGGTGTTTTTCAAGGCGTGATGCCAGGAATGCGTATCGATGCCGACATCGCGATGCGTGACCAGGGACATCTGCGACTGGTGCATGAACTCGACCGGATCCTCGATGGTGATGATATGGCCCGGCGAGTGGCGGTTGCGGTGATCGATCATGGCGGCCAGCGAGGTGGATTTCCCCGAACCGGTGGCGCCCACCACCAGCACCATGCCGCGCTTGGTCATCACGATTTCCTTGAACGTCTCCGGCAGTCCCAACTGCTCGAAGCTCGGCATGTCGTTGGGAATGGTTCTGATGACCATGCCGACATTCAGCTGCTGCATGAACACATTGACCCGATAGCGGGCCAGATCCGGGATCGCCAGAGAGAAGTTGCATTCCAACTCGCGGGCAAATTCGGCGCGCTGCCGCTCGCTCATGAGTGCCTGCGCGAGCTCGCGGGTGACCTCCGCGGTCAGCTTCTGGGTGGCGAGCGGCTGCATTTTTCCCTGGATTTTCATGCTGGGCGGAAAATCCTTGGAAACGAACAAATCCGAGCCGCCGGCGCGGGTCATCGCGCCCAGCAGTTTGACCATGTAGGACTTGGCTTGTTCTTCGTTCAGCGACATGTACCACCGTGCAGCGGGCGTTCAATCCACGAATATAGGCCTGCCAGCGAAGGCCGGTCCGCGACGGAGTTAACAGCCCGCAGTTTAAGCGGGCAAATCGCCGGGTAACGGCGGCCATCCGGCGGCCATCCCTAGCGGGCGCGGGGCTCGCCGCTGCGCCAGCGGCGCGTAAATTCGTGCCGATCGGTTTCGGTTTCCAGCTCTTGCGCGAGTTGCGCCGTCAGCTCATCCAGGCTCGAGGTCCGCGAGGCGGCTGCCTTCACCAAGTGGCGGGCAATGGGCCCGATATAGCCGGCCAGCAGCCGCTCCATGCGCGCCAGCTCGGCGCCATCCAACGACGGCGCGCCGGCGAGAATGGGCGCCGGCTGCGTGCTCGCGATGTCCGGGGCGGCGCGGCTGGATTCGCCCTTCGTCAAGTGATGCCTCAGATGGGCGCACAGCCTGGCGTAATGCGTCTCCCGCGGCGGCGGGAAGGCATCCAGCCAATGCTGGGAACTCAAGAAATATTCCAGGCTCTTCGAGGGTACGACGCCCTCGATGCGAAACGGCAGGATGCTGACGTTCTTGTGCACCGCCCGCTCGACCTCGCGGCGTACTTGCGGCGAATCGTTGCTGCTGGCGGAAAACACCAGGACCATCACGCGCGCATTGGAAATCGCATCGATGATTTCTGCGGCCCAATCCGCCGAGGGCGCGATATCGCGCGGCGCGATCCAACAATCGATGCCCTCGCCCTCGACGCGCGCGACCAACTCCATGGCGCACGCATAGTCCGGCTGCGAGTAGCTGACGAAGACTTCGCGCGCCACGCTCTTCAAGTCCCGAGCAGGCGCAGCGCCTTTTCCAGGCTCTTGCGCATTCGCTCGAACGAGCGCGTCACCGACGCGATTTCGGTGGCGCCCCCCGGCGGAAATTCCGCCGCCGACATATCGCCCTGGCTCACCTGGTCCGCCACCGCGCGATTCGCCGCACCGGCCGCACCACCAGACGATAGAGCAGGATGTTCACCACCACGAAGGCCGCAACGAATACTGCCACCAGCAAAATCATGAAGGCGCGAAACTCCCTGTCGGCGTTGGCGGTGGCGCTCGCGAAAGGCACCGAGACCACTTGTGCCGCGACGACTTCATTGGGCTGCCAACCGAAGCCGTTGTCGCTGCCGTAGCGCGCGATCATGCTCTGCGGGGCCGCGGATGGAATGCTGTGACAGACCAGGCACTCCGGCTTGGCGCGGATCGGCCTGGCCAGATAGAGCGATTTGCCCATCGGCGTGTCGCGCACGCCGATCGACTTGCTCGGTGTGCGCATCGTTGCGAAAGCGCTGGATGATGTCGCCCTCCCACTCCGCGGCTCGATCGCGCGGGATTGGTCGGATTGAGGGTCGCCTCCTTGTACGCATAATCGGGATGGTGCTCGTGAAAATGCAGAAAATTTTGCGTCGCGGCGTAGGAGGGCACGCTTTGCGGCGGGAAATCCGTCTTCATGCCCGCGGCAATCAGCGGCAAAATCTCGTTGGCCGTGTAGGAGCGCACGGCCGCGGCGCTGTCCATCATCAAGCCCGCTTCCGCCAGCACTTCGCGCTGCGCATTGTCCTCGAGCATGGTCCAGCAGACATAGCCCGCAAGGGACGCGGCGACCAGAAATACGGCGCCCAAGGCCGCATTGATTCGAAGCAGCAGGCTCATGGTGTAGGCGGCATTCGCGATGCCTTGTCATAGTTTATGCGCCGCAAGCGCTGCGATTCTACACATGCCGCCGCCGCGCTTCACCGCAGGCGCTCCTGCAGATCGTCCCGGGTCGACTTGATGTGCGCATGCATGAGCGCGCGGACTTCCCGCGATTTACCCGCGCTCCAGGCGCTTGCAGCAGCGCAGCATGCTCGCGCGCGGCGCGCTTGGCGCGGCCGTCGGGGCGCAGATGCGCCTGCACGTAACGCTGTGCCAGGGTGTGCAGGCGGCTCAAGATCTCCGCGGCCACCGGCTGCAAGCGCGGCACGATGAGCAGCAAATGATAGGCGCGGTTGAGCTGGCCGGAGGCGGCGAACTCCCCCGCGGCGGTGGCCTGGTTGAGCCGGGTCAGCGCGGCTTGCGCGCCGCGGCATGATCGGCCGCCCCCGCGAGCTTCGCGGCGCGCGCCACGGCGCCGGGTTCGATCTGCAACCGCAGCCTGAAGACCTCGTCGAGTTCCGCACTCGCCAACGGGCGCACCTGGAAGCCGCGATTCGGGTAGATGTCGACCAAGCCTTCGGACTGCAGCTGCACCAGCGCCTCGCGCACCGGAATCTTGCTGGTGCCGAATTCCGCGGCGAGACTGTCTTGGCGCAGCGCGGAACCCGGGGCGTAGGCGCCGGAGAGAATGCGGTCGCGGAAGCGCACGATCAACTGGCTGGTCATCGACTGCACGAGCGCTTCGGTTCATGCGCGAATGCCCCAGCAGAAAGGATCGTCGGGATCGAGCCGCAGCAGATTCTCGCCGGTCACATGCGCGGTGCCGGTGATCGGTGGGCACGATCTCGCCCTTGCCGCGATCGTGCCAGCGAAAGCTGGCCTCGAAAGTGCTGCCGATCAAGCTCTCCTGCACCCAGACCTCGCCCTCCTCCAGCTTGCCGTCGGCCGCGAGACAGGCGAGCTTCGCGCTGGTGCCGGTGCCGCAGGGCGAACGGTCGTAGGCCTTGCCGGGACAGAGCACGAAGTTTCGGCTGTGCCCCCCGGGCAGAACAGCAGGCGCCGAAAACCTCGACGTGATCGACCAGCGGGTGGCCGTGCGCATTGAGCGCCGCGCGCACGCGCCAGGAAAAATCGGTCAAGGCATCCGACGTGACTCAGATCGATGGTCTGGCCATGCTCGGCGATCAGAAAGAACCAGTTGCCGCCCCAGGCGACATCGCCGACCACCCGGCCGATTCCCGGAACCTCGACCGCGAACTGCGCGCTGCGAGCGGTAGCTCACCACGTTGGCCACGCTGATGCGGCCGTCGGGCCGCAGTTGGGCCGCGACCGCGCCCACCGGCGTGTCGATCTTGAAGGCGCCGGGCTCAGCCGGCCCGGCGAACTTGCAGCGAGGCGATCAAGCCGATCGTGCCGTGCCCGCACATCCCCAGATAGCCGACGTTATTGAAGATAAATGACGCCGAAGGCACAGTCGGCGCGATGCGGCTTGACCAGCAGCGCGCCGACCAAGGGGTCCGAGCCGCGCGGCTCGTTCACGATGGCGCAGCGGTAGTCATCGAAATGCTCGCGAAATCGCCGCGCGCGTTCCGCCAGCGGCCCTCGCCCAGATCGGGTCCGCCCTCGAGCACCAGGCGCGTGGGCTCGCCGCCGGTGTGTGAATCGATGACGCGTATCGAGTGCATGCTAAGAGCCGCTTTCAAGCATTCAGGGCCGCGTGTCGCGCGCGCGCTCGATCATCGCGGTCACCGCGGCGCGCCGCTCCCCGCTCAGCGGCAGCCTCGGCAAGCGCACGCGCTCGGAACCGCGGCCCATGAGCTGTTCGGCGAGCTTGATGGATTGCACCAGATCGTGCTCGGCATCCAGGTGCAGCAGCGGCATGAACCAGCGGTAGATCTTGCGCGCCTGATCGAGATCGCCCTTGCGCAGCGCCTCGTAGAAGCCGCAGCGATTCCACCGGAAACGCGTTGGTCAGGCCCGATACCCAGCCCTTGGCGCCGAGCGTCAGCGCCTTCGAAGGCGACATCGTCGAGCCCGGCGAACAGCACGAAGCGCTCGCCAAACGCGTTGATGATGTCGGTGAAGCGGCGCGAATCGGGAGCGGACTCCTTGATGGCGACGATGTTCGGCACATCCGCCAGCCTGCGCAGCGTCGCGATGTCGATGTTCACCCGGTACGAGGGCGGATTGTTGTACAGCATGACCGGCAAGCCGCTGGCCGCCGCCACGGTTCGGAAGTGATGCTCGAGTTCGGCGGCCGTGGGCACGTACACCATGGCCGGCAGCACCATCAGCCCGGCGGCGCCGAGGCGCTCGGCGTCGCGGGCGAACTGCGCGGCCGTCGCGGTGGTGAATTCCGAGACGCCGACGATCACCGGCGCCTTGCCGCTCACCTCGACCGCGGCGCGCAACACCTTGCGCTTCTCCTCGGCGGTCGAGCGAGTTGCCCTCGCCCACCGTTCCCATCAACACCAGGCCATGCACGCCGTCATCGAGCAGCGCCTTCTGCACCTTTTGCGTGGCCGGCAAATCCACTTGCATCGCGGCGATCGAACTGCGTGGTCGCGGCGGGAAACACGCCGGCCCACGCGCACGGATTGGGTTTGGTCATGAGTTGCGGTCCAATTGGGGTTGCCTGCTGGATCGTAGATCGTATACGGTGCCGGCATGGCTCAGCAAGATACCGTTCGCGGTGATCGGCGCCGGGGTGATCGGCGCGGCCGCGGCGTTCGCCCTGGCGCGCGAAGGACGGCAGGTTTTGCTGCTCGATCGGGCCGAGCCGGGCGAAGCGGGCGCCAGTTTCGGCAATGCGGGGCATATCGCCGCGGAGCTGGTGCAGCCGCTGCCCTCGCCGAGCTGTTGTTCGGATTCTATCGCGAGCTGTTCCGATTCGGCGGCGCGCTCGACCTGCCGCCGCGGCAGGCGCTGCGCATGGCGCCGTGGATCGGCAGATTTGCCGCCGCGGCATTCAGGCGCACCGAGAACACGCGCCATTTGGCGCCGCTGGTGCGCCCTTCCGCCGCAAGTTTGGGAGCGCTGGGCCAGAAGCCATCGGCCGGCCGGAGCTGCTCAAGCGTCACGGGCACTACGAGATTTCGCTCGGCCCGAAAGCCCAGGCGCATATGCAGGCCTACGCGCAAGAAATGGCACCGCATCGGGGTCAAAACCCGTCCGATGGCCGCCGAGCAGCTCGCTGCCGCTGCAGCGCGCGCGCCAATTCGGCGACCGGCGCCGGGCTGTGGTTCGAGGACTCGGCCTACATCGTCGATCCTCTGGAGGCGGTGCGCGCGCTGGCGGCCGCGGCGCGGAAATGCGGTGCGAACTTTCGAAAGATTGGACGTGAAAGGGCTCGCGCCGCGCGGCGACAAAATTGAAATCCTGAGCGATGCGGCACCGCTCCTGGTCGAGGCGCGCTGGTGTGCGGCGGCGTGCGCTCCGCGCCCGCTGCTCGCGCCCTTCGGACTGCGTGCGCCGCTGCAGGCGGTGCGCGGCTACCACGTCGAAATGCCGCGGCCAGACCACATTCTTCGATGCGCCCGTCGCTGTACGTCGATGACCGGGTGATCGTAACGCCGATGGCGCGGACGCGTGCGGGCGACGAGCTACATGGAATTCGCGGATCCCGATGCGCCGCCCGATCCGCGCAAACCCGCGCGGCTGCGCCGTCACTTGCGCGCGCTCGGCTACCCTTGCGAACTCGACGGCCCGAGCTGGCTGGGCTCGCGTCCCGTGCTGCCCGATTACCTGCCCGGAATCGGCCGTGCGCCGGGGCCGGCGAAGCTCTTCTATGCGCATCGGCCATCAGCACATCGGCCTGACCCTCGCCCCCTTCACGGCGGAGCTCGTCGCCGACTATCGTGGCCGGGCGCGAACCGCCGATTCCGGTGGCGGCCTACGATCTACAGCGCTTCTAAGTTCTCGAGTGAACGGAGGGATTCCGCATGCACACACGTTTACCCTGGACCCTCGCCGCAGCCTGCATGCTCGGCATCTCGGCGTGCAGCCAAGGCGCCCGAGCGCCGATGCACGACTGCAGGCGATCTACAGCGACGAGTGGAAGTGGCGCGAGGAACAATTCGCCGACGAACGAAGATGCCCAGCAGGCGCATCGCGGATCACCTGCCGAAAGTCGACCCTGCGGCCCAGGCGCAGCGCCTGAAAATGTGGCAGGAGGTGCTGCAAAAGCTCGAGGCCATTCCGCGCGCGCGAACTCTCGGCCGCCGAGCAGCTGAATTACGATGTATATGTGCCGCAGATCAAGGCTGCTGATCGCCGATCAGCAATTTCATGAATTTGAAATGCCCGTCAATTCCGACACCACCTTCTGGACCAATCTGGGCTCGACGGCGCGCCGCAACTATCGATCGCTGCAGGATTATCGCAACTGGATCAGCCAGATGAAGGATATTCCGCGCTACTTCCATGAGCAGACGGACGAGATGCGCGCCGGCATGAAGCGCGGCTTCACGCCGCCGCGCATCACGCTCGAGGGACGCGACGGCTCGCTCACCGCGGTCACCGACGCGACACCGGAGGCCAGCCTTTTCTATACGCCGTTCAAGAACATGCCGGGCATCTCGGAGGCCGACCAGAAGACGCTGCGCGCCGAGGCGATCGGCACGATCCGCGATACGGTGCAGCCGGCGTATCGCGAACTGCTGACCTTCTTTCGCAACGAGTATGTTCCGGGCACGCGCACCACGCTCGCCGCCTACGACCTGCCGGACGGCAAGGCCTACTATCGCTCGAGAATCCTGAATTTCACCACGCTCGATGAGGATCCCGCGGCCATCCATGCCTTCGGCGAAGCGGAAGTCGCGCGTCTGCACGGCGAAATGCTGAGCGCCATGAAGGAGAGCGGATTCAACGGCGATTTTCCCGCATTCCTCAAGTTCCTGCGCAAGGATCCGCAGTTCTACGCCAAGACCCCCGAGGAACTGCTGATGCGCGCGGCTTGGATAGCCAAGCGATTCGACGGCAAAGCCTCGCAGTATTTTGGACTCTTGCCGCGCGCGCGCTTCGCCATCAAGCCGGTGCCCGAGGATCTTGCGCCGTTCTACACGTCGGGCCGCGGCGGCCCGGGCGTGTACTTGGTCAACACCTACAACCTGCCCGGACGGCCGCTGTACAACTTGACGGCGCTGACGCTGCACGAGTCCGCACCCGGACACGCCTTCCAGATGCCCATTGCGATGGAGCACAAAAATCAGCCGGAATTCCGCCAGCACACCTATATGTCGGCGTACGGCGAGGGCTGGGCGCTGTACTGCGAAATCCTCGGGGTGGAGATGGGCATGTACGACACGGCGTATGACCGCTTCGGCATGCTCAATTATCAGATCTGGCGCGCCGCGCGGCTGGTGGTCGATACCGGCATTCATGCTCAAGGCTGGAGCCGCGATCGGGCGATCGCCTATTTCCGCGAATACACCGCCCTGCCGCTGCATGAAATCGACACGGAAATCGACCGCTATATCGCCTGGCCGGCACAGGCGTTGTCCTACTATCTGGGCGAGGATGCGATCTTGAAGGCTCGGGCGAAAGCGCAGCAGGCGCTCGGCGAGAAATTCAATCTGCGCGCCTTTCACGATGCCGTGCTGGAATTGGGCTCGGTGCCGATCCCGGTGCTGCAGGCGCGCGTCGATCGCTTCATCGCGGAAGGCGGCAAGGGCCCCTATCCCGACATGGAATAGGGGGCGCCAGCGGTGAATATCGGCAGAATCGTTTTGCTGGCGGCGATCGCCCTGGTCGCCGCGGCCTATATCGGACGGTGGTGGTGGCTGGAGCGCGCGCGCGGCGCGGACCCGGCGCGGCCGCGCCGCCCGCGATTTTCCGATCTCGCCGTCGGTTTCGTCACGAATTTTTTCGACACTTTGGGAATCGGCTGCTTCGCGCCCACCACGGCGTTCTTCAAGCTGCGCGCGCGCATGCCGGATGACGAGATCCCGGGCACCTTGAACACCGGCCACGCGCTGCCGGCGATGACCGAGGCGTTGATCTTCATCGCCGTCGTCAGCGTCGACATGACCACCCTGGTCACCATGATTCTCGCCGCGGTGCTCGGCGCCTGGCTCGGCGTGGGCATCGTCTCCGGGCTGTCGCGGCGCGCGATTCAAATCGGCATGGGCGGCGCACTGATGTGCGCGGCGCTGCTGTTTCTGATGAAAAACCTCAACTGGGTGCCGGGCAGCGGCGACGCGCTGGCGTTGCACGGACCCACGCTGATCTTTGCGGTGGGCGTGAATTTTTTACTGGGCGCGCTGATGATGCTCGGCGTGGGCCTGTTCGCGCCCTGTCTCATTTTGGTGAGCCTGCTCGGCATGAGCCCGCTGGCGGCCTTTCCCATCATGATGGGATCTTGCGCGCTGTTGATGCCGGTCGGCGGCGCGCGCTTCGTCAAGAGCGGCCGCTACAACGTGAGTGCCGCGGTGGGACTCGCCATCGGCGGCATTCCCGGCGTGCTGGTGGCCGCCTACATCGTAAGATCGCTGCCCATGATCTGGCTGCGGTGGCTGGTACTGATCGTGGTGCTATACGCCGCCGTGCAAATGCTTAGGTCCGCGCGGCGCCCGCGATCGATCGCCGAGCCTCAGCGCGTATCGCCCAGTTGAGAGCCGCCATCGCAATCGAGAATGGTTCCCGTGATGTACGCCGCGGAATCGCTGCATAGAAACACGGCGCTCTCGGCGATTTCGGCGATTGCGCCGTAGCGGCGCAGCGCGATTCGTCCGGTAATGGCCTGTTCGGCCTCGAGAGTCGGCGCGAGGCGCGCCATGCCCTCGGTCCCGGCGATCGGACCCGGCGAGATGCCATTGACGCGCACCCCGAGGGGTCCCCATTCCATCGCCAGCACGCGAATGAGCTGATTCACGCCCGCCTTCGCCGCGCAAACGTGGGCCTGGCGCATCATCGGGCGCACCGCCTGACCGGCGCTGATCGCAATCAGCGACGCGCCCGGCGTGCGCAGCAAATCGTACGCGCCGCGGAACACGTTGAAGGTGCCGTTCAGATCGATATCCACGACGGTGCGAAAGCCGTTGGCCGACAGGCCCACGACCGGCGCGACAAAATTTCCCGCCGCGCCGGACACCACGATATCGAGCGCGCCGAATTGCTTCGCGATGCTTTCCAGCACCGTGCGCGTCGCCGCATAGTCGCGCACGTCGCAGCTGAAACCGAGCGCGCCCGCCCCGATCGAGGCCGCCGCATTCGCCGCTTTTTCCGGATTGCGTCCCGCCACCGCGACGCGCGCGCCCAACTGCGCAAAACGCCGGGCGATACCCAGGTTGATGCCGCTGGTGCCGCCCGCGATGAACGCCGTCTTGCCGGCCAACAGGTTTTCTTTGAATGCACTCACGCCGACAGATCTCCTGCGATTGCCGCGCGCCGCTACAGCGAGCGCGCGATGATGACTTTCATGATTTCGGTGGAGCCGCCATAGATGCGCGCGATGCGCGAATCGCGAAAAATCCGCGCGATGGGATAATCGTTGATGTAGCCGTAGCCGCCGTGCAATTGCAGGCAGTCATCCACGATCTGCCATTCGGTTTCGGTCGCCCACATCTTGGCGATCGCCGCGGTGGTGCCGTCGAGCGAGCCGTTCAGCACCTTGGCGATGCAGTCATTGATGAACACCTTGGCTACCGTGGCCTTTGCCTTGGCGTCCGCCAGCTTGAACTGGGTGTTCTGAAAATCCATCAGCCGCTGGCCGAACGCCTTGCGGTTCTTCACGTATTCGATGGTGGTTTCCAGGGCTTTTTCCATGGTGATGACGGCGCCGATCGCGATCAGCAGTCGTTCGCGCGGCAGCTCCGCCATGAGCTGAGAAAATCCCTTGCCTTCCTGCATCCCCAACAGGTTCTCGGCGGGCACCCAGACATCGTCGAAGAACAGTTCCGAGGTATCCTGCGCATCGAGCCCGATCTTGTCGAGCTGCTTGCCGCGCCGAAAACCCTGCGCCGCGTCCGTCTCCACCACCAGCAGGGAGACGCCGCGCGAGCCTTGCGCCGGGTCGGTTTTCGCAACCACCACGATGAAATCGGCAAGCTGGCCGTTGGAGATGAAAGTCTTCGAGCCGTTGATTCGATAGCCGTCGCCATCGCGGCGTGCGGTGGTGCGAATGGCTTGCAGGTCGGAACCCGCGCCCGGCTCGCTCATGGCGATGGCGCACACCCGCTCGCCGGAAACCAGCTTCGGCAGCCAGCGGCGCTTCTGCTCCTCCGAGCCGTGCAGCACGATGTAGGGGGTGACGATGACGTTGTGCAGCCCCAGGGCGAACCCTTCGAGATTGTGCCGCGCGACCACATCGAGCAGCACCAGTTCGTGGCGAAAGTCGGCTCCAGGACCGCCGTACGCTTCCGGCACCATCACGCCAAGAAACCCCGCGGCGCCCGTCTCGCGCCAAAACGAGCGCTCGACCTGGCCCGCGTGGCGCCAGCCGAGCACCCGTTCGGGCGGCGCTGCGCGCTCGAAGAAGCGATTCGCAGAATCGGCGAACATCTGGATATCCGGATCCTGCATGAAGGCAGGCTGTGGCACATCAAGCACTGGCATCGCTCACTCCCGTCATCTAGCGCTCGCGCTCATCAGTCGTGAAACACCGCGAACTCATCGGCCGCGGCGCGATCGGTGCGCAGTCGATTGATCGGCGCCGCATAATCGCCATAGCCCAGGGCCAATCCGCAGAACAGCATCAAGCCCGGATCGACGCTCAAGAATTCGGCCACTTCCTGGTGCCAAATGGCCCACGCCTCCTGCGGGCAGGTTTCCAACCCCTGCTCACGCGCCAGCAGCATGATGTTCTGGATCAGCATGCCGAGATCGGACCACTGCGGCGGCCCCATGCTGCGGTCGAGAAAGAAAAACATGCCGACCGGCGCGCCGAAGAAATCATAGTTTTGCGCGAATTGACGGTGCCGCGCCGCCCTGTCCTCGCGTGCTATGCCGATGAGCCGATACAAGTCCTCGCCGTTCTTGTGCCGCCGCGAGCGGTAGGGTTCCTTCAGTGCGGGCGGATATACATGATATTCAGCGCTGCCGCCCATAGGGTTGGCCAGAAATTTGGGCGTCAATTGCGCGCGAAATCGCGCCATGGAAGAGCCGCCAAGCACGTGCACGAGCCAGGGCTGCAGGTTGCCGCCCGAGGGCGCAAAGCGAGCGGTGTCGAGCAGGCGGCGAATGCTCCCCATATCCACCGCCTGAGCGGTAAAAGACCGGCACGAGTGGCGCGACAGGATGGCATCGCTCACGCTGAGCGACGCTGTTGTGACCGCCTTGCCTTCCTGCACTTTAAGCTTCCCCTCGAGGCGCGATAATTTTTTGTAAAGAGTGGCCAACCGCCGCAGCCGACCTTACTATGATGCCATACCGTTGATGGAGGAAGCTCATGCCCGACGCATTGATCATCGATGCATGCCGAACGCCGCGCGGCATCGGCAAGGCCGGCAAAGGCGCGCTCGCGCACTTGCACCCGCAGCACCTCGGCGCGACCGTGCTCGCGGCCATCGCGGCGCGCAACCACCTGGACACCAAGGAAGTGGACGATGTCATCTGGGGCACCTCCACGCAGGTCGACAAGCAGGGCGCGGATCTCGGCCGCATGGCGGCATTGGATGCGGGCTACGACATCGTTTCCAGCGGCGTGACCTTGGACCGTTTTTGCGGTTCCGGCATCACCACGGTGAACATGGCGAGCGCCGCAGTCATGTCGGGCATGGAGGATTTGGTGGTGGCCGGCGGCACCGAAATGATGTCCTTTACCGCCGCTCTGCCGCATGCTTCTCCCTTCATGGATCGAGGCAACGAGCATCTGCGGGCGCTGCACCCGCAGTCGCACCAGGGCGTGTGCGCCGATGCCATTGCCACGCTCGAAAACATCAGCCGCGCTGACGTCGATGCACTGGCGCTGGAAAGCCAGAAACGCGCGGCCCGCGCCATCGAGGCCGGCCATTTCGATCGCGGCGTCGTTGCGGTGCGAAATCCGGACGGCAGCCTTGCGCTGGACCATGAACAATTTCCGCGGCCGCAAACCACCCTGGAGGGACTTTCCGCGCTGAAGCCCTCGTTCGCGGCGATCGCCGACTATGCCTTGGATGAGCGCGGCACGACCTACCGGCGCCTGATTCTCGAAAGGCACCCCGGCCTGCAAATCGACCACATCCACCACGCCGGCAATAGTTCCGGCGTCGTCGACGGTGCGGCGGCAGTGTTGATCGCCTCGCCCGCCTACGCGCGCAAGCGCGGACTCAAAGCGCGCGCCCGCGTGGTGGCCTACGCCAACATGGGCGATTCGCCCACGCTTGATGCTGAATGCGCCGGTGCCCGCGGCCAAGAAGGTGCTGCAACGCGCCGGCCTGACCGTGGCGGACATCGATCTGTGGGAAATCAACGAAGCCTTTGCGGTCGTCGCGGAAAAATTCATTCGCGATCTGAAGCTCGATCGCGACAAAGTCAACGTGAACGGCGGGGCCATAGCGCTCGGGCACCCGATTGGCGCCACCGGCTCGATTTTGATCGGCACACTGCTGGATGAACTCGAGCGGCGCGATTTGAAACGCGGACTCGCGACCATGTGCGCCGGCGGCGGCATGGCGCCGGCCATCATCATCGAGCGGGTTTAGGAGCCGTCCGAGCTCCTCACCCACAGCGTATCGCCGTCCCCGCCCTTCACGGCGCCGCCCGGCATGCCGACGGGCTCTTGCTCGCCGGAAGTCAGCCATTGGATCGCGGCACTGTCGGCGGCGGGAACCTTGGCGATGAAGCGCGCGCCATTCGCTGCGCGTCCGATGATGACGCCCTGCTGCGCCGAGCCTTGGCGGTCGTAGAGCACGGTGTAGGTTTCCACCGTTGCGCGCCCCTGATAATCCTCTTGAACGGGCGGCGCGGGCCCGCGCAGCGCATCCGCCTGCGCTTGGAAATCGAAATCCTGCGGAAAAATATTCGGTGCCGGCGCGGCGCGGCTCAAGATCATCGAGTGATTGTGCGTGGCGAGGCCGCCGTTCGCGAACAGCAAGCCGTGGCGGCCGCCGCTTCCGCGCAACGCCAGCACCATGCTCACCACCGCGTGACTCATGTAGTTGCCGACCGGACCTCCTCCGAAGGTGAGGCCGCCGAAAACGCTGGCCGCGCGCTCCAAGGGCCAGCCGATCACCCGGCGCGCCATTTTCGGCACGCAAGGAAAGCAGCTGTAGAGTTCGGCCGCATCCAGATCGGCGGCCGTCAAACCGTTCAGTTCCAGCGCCCGGCGGAGCGAGACGATCATGCCGGGCGACTCCACATAATTGGCGCGCGCCATCAGGTCGACCGGCTCGTGCGCCGCGGCGCCTCGGCCGACGAAAACCAGGCGATCGTCGCCGATGCCGCGGGCACGCGCTTCGGCGAGGCTGGTAACGATGAAGCCCGCGCCCTGGTTGACGCTGCTGTTGGCGACCATCAGCTTGCAATAGGGAAAGGCGACGCGCCGATTGGCCGCCGACACCGTCATGATTTCATCGGCCGACACACGCCGCCGCAGCCACGCGCCGGCGTTGCCCTGCGCCACCTCCGAGAAGCGCGCCCATATCGCGGCGCTCTCCGCCTGGCCCTGCGCCAATGTCTGACCGTATGCGGCGCGGCCCGCGTTTTCGTATAGCGGGTAGACATCGACCGGCGCAATGAGCCCATAGCGGTGGCGGTACGAAGGACCCCGTCGCAGTGCGACCGCGCGCACCGCGTTGTCGCTCGATGCGCCGCTGAGCGCCGCAGAGGCGGCGCGGCGCGCCGCGGTGCGCAGCGCTTCACCGCCGACGATGGCCGCGACCTTGATTTCTCCGGCGCCGATGCGATTGGCCGCCTCATTCAAGAGGCGCAGCGGACTGTCGCCGCTGGCATATGCCGACTTGTAGCAAAAGCGCGGCGCCGCACCCACACGCTCTGCGAGCGGCGCGGACACATCGCCGAGTTCAGGAAAGGAAATCTGGTCGACGACGCCGAGGGACTCGAGCCGGCTGAGCCAACCGCCGCCGGCATCCAGCTCCGCCGCGCGCAGCGCCGCCTCCATCAGGCCCAGCGAATCGAGAGCTGGGCTCGTTGAGCCGGAGCCGGAGTCGGAGCCGGAGTCGGAGTCGTTGCGATCATTGATCTGCCCGACGCCAACGATCACAGGGATGGGATTATACTTCGCGGTCGCCATAAGCTCAGTCGGAACATGTTCAGCGCCAGTCCTACCTCCCATAGTTACATTTCGCAGCGGCTAAAGCTGCACTACGTCGATTGGGGAAATCCACAGGCCCCGCCCTTGCTGCTCGTGCATGGCGGCCGCGATCATTGCCGCAGCTGGGATTGGGTCGCCGACCGGCTGCGCGGCGACTGGCATGTCATGGCCACGGATTTGCGCGGTCACGGAGACAGCGCCTGGTCTCCCGACGGGGACTATTCGATGGCCGCCTACGTCTATGATCTCGCACAGATCATCCATCAACTGGAACTGACTCCGGTCACGATCGTGGCGCACTCTCTGGGCGGCAATGTGGCGCTTCGCTACACCGGGTTGTATCCGGACAACGTGCGCTGCGTCGTTGCGATCGAGGGGTTGGGGCCGTCGCCGAAAATGCTGGCGGAACGGCAGCAACTATCGCTGCAGCAGCGCTGGCAGGAGTGGATCCGCGAGCGCCGCGCGCTGAGCGCCCGAACGCCGCGCCGCTACGCCACGCTGGCCGATGCCCTGGAGCGGATGCGCAGCGAGAACAAGTACTTGAGCGCCGAACAAGCGCAGCATCTCACCCAGCATGCCGCAAGCCGCAACGAAGACGGTACCTGGAGCTGGAAGTTCGACAACTACATGCACGTATTTCCGCCGGTCGACATTGCGCCGGAGCAGCTGCAGGAGTTGTGGCGCGCGATCAGTTGTCCGACGCTGCTCTGCTACGGGGAAAAGAGCTGGGCGTCGAATCCCGAGAAGGACGGCCGCGCCAGACACTTCCGCCATGCGCGCGTCGTCACTTTTCCCAACGCCGGGCATTGGGTGCATCACGATCAATTGGACCCGTTCATGCTGGTGCTTCAGGGCTTTTTGCGCGCCGCGCGATCATGAAACCGCGCCGCACCCGCGCAGCGCAGCGATCTTTTCCTCGCTGTATCCGGCCGCCCGCAGCAGTGCCGCCGAATCGCTGCCGGCCGATTCATGGGGCATGACAGGATCGCTCGACGGCGTCGCGGAGAAGCGCGGCGCCGGCCGCGGCTGGAGCACGCCGCCGGCATTGACGAAGGTTTTGCGCGCGGCGTTGTGCGGATCATGGGGCGCCTCCGCCAGGGACAGCACCGGCGCCACGCAGGCATCGCTGCCCTCGAATAGCGCGCACCACTGCGCCCGAGTCCGGGTGACAAACACCTGCGCAAGCCGCTCCTTGAGCGAAGGCCAGAGACTCCGGTCATGCTGGCGGGCGAACTCAGCGGTCTCCGCGATGCCGAGGCGGCTCAAGAACTCGGCATAGAACTTCGCTTCGATGGGACCCACGGAGATATGGCCGCCATCCGCGCAGGCATAGGTATCGTAGAAATGGGCGCCGCCGTCGAGCATGTTGCTGCCGCGCCGATCGACCCAGGCGCCTTGCGCGGCAAGGCTCCAGATCATCGCTGCGAGCAACGCGGAGCCGTCCACCATGGCGCAATCGATCACCTGCCCTTGGGCGGATTTCTGCGCATGCAATATTGCGGCAAGCATGCCGAATGCCAGCATCATGCCGCCGCCGCCGAAGTCTCCGACGAGGTTGATGGGCGGTGTCGGCTTGTCCCCGGCACGCCCCACGCAGGAGAGGACGCCGGATAAGGCGATGTAGTTGATGTCGTGCCCCGCCGTATGGGCACGCGGTCCGCTTTGGCCCCAACCGGTCATGCGGCCGTAAACCAGCCGGGGGTTGTCCTTCAGCAGCGGTTCGGGACCGAGACCCAGCCGCTCCATCACGCCCGGCCGAAAGCCCTCGATGAAGCCATCGGCAGTCCTGCAAAGATCCCGCACGGCTGAAACGCCCGCGGGCTGTTTCAAATCCACCGTCATGAATTTCCGCGAGCGCGCCAGCACATCCTTGCTCGGGTCGAAAACCCCCGCGCGATCCGCCCCGGGGGCAACGATTCGAATCACCTCCGCACCGTGATCCGCGAGCATCATCGCGCAGAACGGCGCGGGTCCAATTCCGGCGATCTCAATGATCTTCAACCCCGAAAGAGGCCCGCTGCCGCTCATTTCGCCAGCTGCGTGAAGGTGGCCGTGCCGATGCCGTAGTCGCTCCAATCCTTGTAATCGAAATGCCACCACTCCTCGGGGTACACCGCGAAGCCCTGCGCCTCCATGGCGCTGCGCAACAGTTCGCGCAGCCAGCGTTGACGGCTCGTGCCGCCGACGTAGTCCGCATAGGATCGCGGCGACATCTCATCATAGCGCCCGGTCATTTCGACCGCCTTGCCCGACTTCAAATCGTAGAGCGTCAGGTCCACCGCACAGCCGCGATTGTGCCTCGAACCTTGCGAAGGATCGGCGACGAACATGTGGTCCGATTCGGGCGTCGCATCCCAGAACATTTTCGTCACGAACCATGGCCGGTAGGCATCGTGGATCAGCAGCCCATAGCCTTTGGAAGCGAGCGAGCGCTCGACGCGGCCGAGTGCCTCCGCCGCCGGCCGCTGCAGGTAGGCAGCCGCCCTTTCATACAGCGGGAAGCCGAGGAAGTTGTTGGAGCTCGCATAGCGGATATCCAATTTGATGGTCGGATCGACGCTTGTCAGATCGACCAGGTCGAAGGGGCGCGCCGGTTTTGGTTCGGCGGGCGGCTTCGCGGCCAGCGCCGCCGCGCGCAACCGGCCGGAATCAGACTTTACGCCGGCGCGGATTTGCCGCACCACGTCCCGGCCAATGTCTTTGAACTCGAGCCGGGTGGTGTCGACTGTGACCGATGCAGCGTGTCCGTCGGCACCCAACGTGAATTGCACGAGCGTCGGCACAGCGGTCTCGTCCATGGAGAATCGCATCGGGCTCAACTGCCGCAGGGCGGCTTGGTTGAACCCCAGGCCTTGGGCGCGCAGCTGACCACCCGCTTCGTAGACAGTCAGTTTGGCTTCCGCCGAACGGTATTCGCCGATCAGCCGCTTAAGATCCGGCGCAGCGTCGGGAGGGGCAGCGGCGTTGGCCACAGTCCCCGGAGTTACGTCCGCCGCCGATGCGAAATGAGCCGTGCCCACGGCAGCGGCGCACAAGAGAAGGAGCCCTAGAAGATGCCTGACTTGAGTGCGCAATGTTCATCTCCGCGTTGAGTAAGGAGCCGCGTTGGGTCAACCGATCGTAACATCTTCATGTCGATCAACGGCAAGACGCGGTAGGCTGCGCCAACGACCCGTTACCCAAGGCAGTCGCTTGAAAAACGCCAAGAGCTGGATACACCGCAAGTCCATTGCCGCGGCAATCCGCGATCTCGAGCAGGAATCCGCTCCGGCCACGCTGAAACGGGTTTTGGGACCGCTGGACCTGGTGCTGGTCGGTGTCGGGGTCATCATCGGCGGCGGAATCTTCGTCGTGACGGGCAATGCCGCCGCGCAATTCGCGGGACCGGCGATCGTGCTGTCGTTTTTGATCGCCGGACTGGGCTGTGCGCTGACCGGAATGTGTTACGCCGAGCTCGCCGCCATGATTCCGGCCGCCGGCAGCGCCTATGCCTTTACCTACACCGCGCTCGGGGAAGGAGCCGCCTGGATCATCGGTTGGAGTTTGCTTTTGGAGTACATTTTCGGCGCCTCGTACGTCACGGTGGGGTGGTCGGGCTACCTGGTGTCGCTCTTTTCGCAGTGGGGCGTGCCGCTGCCGGCATCGCTCGCCAGTGCGCCCTTGACGATCGGGCCGCACGGTCTCACCACCACGGGAAGCTTGATCAACGGGCCCGCCTTTGTGTTCGCCATCGGGATTTCTTTGATCGCGCTGCGCGGTGTGCGCCTGTCGAGCATCGTCAATGCGATCATCGTGGCGCTCAAGGTGGGTGCGCTGCTGCTGGTTGTGGGCTTTGGCAGCCTGCACGTCCATCCGCACAATTGGACGCCGTTTTTTCCAGCCAATGAAGGCTTCGGACGCTACGGATGGAGCGGCATGCTGCGGGCGGCGGCGGTCGTATTCGTCTCCTATCTTGGGTTCGACGCGGTGGCGACCCTGGCGCAAGATACCCGCAATCCGCAGCGCAATGTTCCGATCGGCATTTTGGGATCGCTGGGGGTCGTCAGCCTTCTGTACGTCGCGGTATCGCTGGTACTGACAGGACTCGTGTCGTATCAAATGCTCGACAGCGCAAGCCCGCTCTCGGTTGCGCTGCGCGGCGGCGGACCGGCATTGTCATGGCTCTCGCCCATTGTCGATCTCGCGGCGGTCGTCGGACTCGGCTCGGTGGTGTTGGTGGTCATGCTCGCGCAGCCGCGCATCCTGATGGCCATGGGCCATGACGGGTTGGTCCCCCCGGTCTTTGCCCGCGTGCATCCGCGTTTTCACACGCCGCATTGGGGCACGTTGATTTGCGGTTTGTCGGTGGCCGTGTTGGCCGGGCTTTTTCCAATCTCCATTCTGGTGCAACTGGTGTCCGTGGGCACGCTCATCGTATTCATGGCGGTAGCGGTTTCAGTCATCGTGCTGCGGCGCTCCGATCCGCAGCGGCAGCGTCCGTTCCGCACCCCCTTCGTGCCCGCCGTACCCATCGGCGCTTGTCTGATTTGCGGCGGACTGTTGATCCTAATACCCTTGAGCACCTGGACGGTTTACCTCATTTGGGTCGCGCTGGGCATTGCGATTTACTGGGCTTACGGCGGGCGTTCCGCCGGCCGCCTGCGCGAGCTTCGCCCGGTTCTCGACAAGGCTTGAAGGAAATAATGGCAGGGTCGTCAAGGTTGGAAATCCGATGCAGCTGCGCGAATTAGGCCGTTCCGGTTTGCGGGTCGCGCCGCTCTGTCTCGGCGGCAACGTGTTCGGCTGGACCGCCACCGAAGCGGCGTCTTTTGCGGTGCTCGACGCGCTGGTCGATGCCGGTCTGAATTTTATCGACACGGCCGACGTTTATTCGGTGTGGGTGCCGGGACACCGGGGCGGCGAATCCGAAACCGTCATCGGCAATTGGTTCAAGAGCCGGGGGCGCCGCCAGGATGTGGTGATCGCAACCAAAGTCGGCATGCAGATGGCTGCCGATCGCAAGGGACTATCGGCCGCTCATATCGCACGGTCGGTCGAGGATTCGCTGCGAAGACTGCAGACCGATCACATCGATCTGTATTTTTCCCACTCGGACGATGCAACCGTACCTCTGGAGGAGACGCTCGGCGCCTATCAAAAGCTGATCGGCGCGGGCAAGGTCCGGGCGATCGGCGCCTCGAACTACACGGCGGCGCGACTGGCGCAAGCGCTCGAAGTCAGCCGCAAAAGCGCGCTGCCTCGATACGAGGTATTGGAGCCGCATTACAATCTCTATGCACGCTCCGAATACGAGAGCGAACTCGAGCCGCTCTGCCTCAAGGAGCAGATTGGCGTCATCACCTACTTCGCCCTCGCATCGGGTTTCCTGACGGGGAAGTACCGCACCGCCGCGGACGCGGCCAAGAGTGCGCGCGGCCAGGGAGTCGTCGACAAGTTCCTCAATCCACGCGGCCTCAAGATTCTGGCGGCGCTCGACGATGTCGCCCAGCGCCGCCGCAGCTCACCCGCCGGCGTGGCCCTCGCCTGGCAGATTGCGCGGCCCAGCATCACGGCGCCGATTGCGAGCGCAACGACTGTGGAGCAGTTGAATCAATTGGTTGCCGCCACGCGGCTGAATCTGAGCGCGTCCGACATCGAGCAGTTGGACGCCGCCAGCGCCTGACGACCTACCCGCCTTTCGGCAGTGTTGACAAATGCAGCGCCGCCGCCGATGCTTTCCTCTATGGTGAACTATCAAGCGCGGCTGGACCGCACCTTCGCGGCGCTCGTCGATCCGACGCGGCGCGCAATCCTCGCGCGGCTCGAACGCAAGACCAGTGCGTCCATCAGCGAGCTCGCGCAACCCTTCGCGATCAAGTTGCCCGCGGTGTTGAAACACCTCGACGTGCTCGAAGCCGCCGGCCTCGTCACCCGCGCAAAATCCGGCCGCACGGTGACGGTGCGGCTGCGGGCGCAGCCCATGCGCGAGGCGATGGCATGGTTGCGCCGCTACGAGCGCTTCTGGTCCGAGAGGCTCGACGGGCTTGCGGCGTATGCCGAGCGCAAGGAAGCCGAAGCACGGAGCAAGTCATGACCAGCGTCTCGCTGGTGCGCCGCATTCGCGCCCGCCCTACCATCGTCTTCGACGCAGTAACGACCGGGGAAGGGATCGCGCAGTGGTGGGGACCGGATGCCGGGCCTGTGCTCCTGTCGGAATCCGATCCGCGCGTGGGCGGCCGCTATCGCGTGCGATTCCGCCTGCTCGACGGCTCCGAGCACGAGAGCAGCGGCGAATTTCTCGAAATCCTCCGGCCGGAGCACATCGTCATGAGCTGGCGCTGGCGAGGCGGGTTGGAGGACCCCGGCGAATCGCGGCTCGAGATCAGGCTCAGGCCCATTCCCGAGGGTACCGAACTCACGTTGACGCATGCACGCCTGCATGACGAAGAATCGCGCCGCAGCCACGAACAGGGCTGGACGGGAGCGCTCGACAAGCTGGCGGCGCAATTCGCGGATGATGCCAGGCGAGCTTAGTGATTCTCCCAGCTTTAGTGATTCTCCATGAGCGCGGAAGTTCCGTCTGACCACTTTGGCACCAGCACGAAGAATGTCGTGGTCGGGTCGTGGTCGTCTTGCGCGTCTATGACCGGGGAGCCGCCCAGGTTCGCTCCCCACGCGCCGCTGTCGGTGCGCGCCACGAAGAACATGACATGCGGATGCCAGTGGCCAGCCGTATCTCCCAGGTATCCCTGCTTCGACATCATATAGCTCATCGCACCGGGGGCAGGCAGCGGGAACGTTTTCGCGGCAACCTGAGCCTCGGTGCGGGCCAGCATGTCGCTCTTCGAGACGCCGGCGAGCGCCCAGCGGGTTCGCTCGAGAAAGGCCGGAAGAACCGTGCGCGCCGCGGCGGCGTTGAGGCATACCGGCGCGCGAAGCTTGGGATTCCAGAACTCAGGATCGCCGAAGCCGGCCGTCCAAGATCGCCACACCATGCAGACAAAACCGTTCTTGCCCTGCGCCGCGGTTTCGTAACCATGAGTGCCGAGAGTCAGAATCTCCGCGTCGCCGGCGATCGAAGCCGGCGCGGCGCTGCGCGCCAGAGCAATCTCATCGGCGCGGCTCGCCATCTGGTATTGGCCGAGCGGCGCCATGCGCGGATAGGCGGCCTCGGCATCTTTGGCGCCGGCCGTGCCGGTCGCACCGATGGCGCACCGATCGCACCGATCGCGACAGCCGCACAACATGCCGCAGCGCTCATCCCTGGTTTTGCCCGCATGAATCGCCCTCCAATCTATTACTTCACCAAGCGGTGAAGTATTGGAGTTGCGCGGCCCGGTGTCAAGGCCGCGACGCGGCGGCCGTGTGCGAGTGCGGTACCGGCAAACCCGCCGCCTGCAATAACTCGTCCTGCTCGGCCGGGGTCAGTGCGCGAACCGCGCTGATCGGCACCTGTGGCGGCTCCCCGCCGGGAACTTCCAATAAATCGTCCCCATCGTTGCAGATTTGGCCGGTGCGCTCTCGGTCGATGAAGCCGAGGCGCTGATGAAAGCCTAAGTCGAATACCGGTTCGAACAGTTTGATCACATAGGCGTCCTTGGGCAGGGGCGCCTGCACGATCAGGGTCGAATCGTTGAGTACGGTCCAATCTCCCTGAAAATTCGACTTCCAAAAGCAGCCGGGCTTGCCGGGAAGATTCGCCAGCTTGGTCAGATTCGCCAATTTCGCCGAAGTGGCTGCCGGCGGCGCCGTGGTCGCGCAACCCACCATGACTGCTGCCAGCAGGCAGGCAACGGCAATGCGCAATCTTTTCACTGGAACCCTCCATTTACAGAACGCCAAGCCCCGATGATTGGACAAGTGGCGGCGCCGCAAGCTCCCGTCAGCCGCCTGCAGCTCCCTCAAAACGATGTAGGAATAACCCGACTCCCTGCGGTGTGAACGCCTGCTACCCGCGCTGCCTCAGAGCGGCGTCCAAATCCGCCCAGATGTCCTCGACGTTCTCGATTCCGACGCTCAACCTCAGCAACGAGGGGGGTAGGTGGTCCTGACCCGGAATGCAGGCCCGACGTTCGATCGTGGACTCCACCGCACCCAAGCTGGTCGCGTGTTGAACGAGCCGCAGGGCCGAGCAGACTCGGTCGGCGGCCGCACCGTCTCCACGAACATCGAATGAAATGATCGTACCGTAGCCTTTGAGCTGCGCGCGTGCGATCGCGTGGGTTGGGTGGCTGCTCAGTCCGGGATAACGCGTCAGCGCGACTGCGGGATGCGAGTTCAACCGTTCCGCCAAAATCATGGCGCTGGCTTGAGCGCGCTCCAGTCTGAGCGCCATGGTGCGCGCGCCGCGCACCGCAAGGAACGATTCGAGCGCACCCGGTATGGCACCCTGTAACTCCCGTGATTTGCGCAATGCCGCCAGCAGCTTATTGCTCCTTACGGTGACCAGACCGGCCAGCAGGTCGGAGTGACCGCCGATGAATTTGGTCGCGGATTGAAAGGAAAAGTCCGCGCCTAGATCGAGTGGGCGCTGGTTCAGCGAAGTTGCGAACGTATTGTCGACCGCCACGAGCGCGGAAGGCTTGCGTTTGGCCGAACAGATCGCGCCCAAGTCAGCGACGACCAACATCGGATTCGAGGGGGATTCCAACCAGAGCAGATCGTAGGTCGCTGCCGCTCTGATCCAGCCTTCGGTATCCTCAACGGCCAGCCGGCTGACGCTCCACAGGCCCTTCTTGCTTCCCACTTCGGCCAAAGCGGCGACGCCCTGATAACAATCGTCGGCGAGCACGATGCGCGATCCGACACTTAGCTGGTCGAAGACCGCCGCGATACCGGCCATACCGGAGGCGTATGCGACCGATTCACCAGCCTCCAGAAGGCCGACAATTTCCTCCAGCGCTTCCCACGTCGGCGTACTGTTGTTGCGCGCGTAGGAGCGATCGGTGCCCAGCACGAAGTTCGAGGCGAGCACCGGCGGTATGTTCAGCGGCGCGCCCGGCCGCCGGTCGCGCCCCGCCGCGACGAGCAGCGATTCGACCGACGAGAGTCCCGCGAGATGCTTAGGCGTTTGGATAGTCATACGCGGTCATTCTAGGGCATTCATGGCGGACAAGTTGCTCGCGGCGGCGCGGCAATCGTAAGGGGTGTCCCGCGCGGCGCAAAAATCCGGCCACTTCGTTGCCCGCCAGATCGCGACGAGGCCAAGCTTCGCCGCCAAAGCCATGAAGCGTGGATCGGCGCGGAATTTTGCGGCGAAGGGCCGAAAGAAAGGCTCCGGCTTGTCGACATAAGGTGCGTTTCGCAATTGCGTTCGCATCTCCCCGATGCTGGCGTAGGCATCGTCGATCCGGCCGATCACCATGAAATTGAGCGCCGCGACGAACGCATTTTCCGGGCCGACGTAAAGCGCCTTGACCGCGCCTGCCGCCGCCTCGACAGTGGCCTGCGACGAATGTGCCCTGGCATCCGCCTCGAGTCGGAGCAGGTGCAGGCGCGCCGGATTTTGACCCCTGGTGAGTGCGGGATCGTCGAGCGTCGCCGCGGCCTTTACCGGGTCGGCATAGCGCGCAGCCAGGATCAGCGCGAAATCCTTGAGTTCGCCGTTGTCGGGCCATGTCTTCAATGCAGCGGCCAGCAGCGACTGTGCTTCATCGAGGCGATCGAGGTCGGCGAGCACCACGATGACCTGCAGCGTCTTGGGCCAGAATTGAGGTCCCGAATTCGCCGCGCGTATCGCATAGTCGAGCGCTTCGGCAGTGCGGCCGACATTGAGGAGACTGGAGGCATAGAAGTAGTTTCCAATTGGATCGTCCGGGCTGAGCGCCAGCGCGCGGGCCAGATCGGCCTGCGCCGCCGACCATTCGCCGATCTGCGTCCGGGTCATCCCGCGTGCCACCCATGCGGCCGAGTTGTGGGGATCGATTGTGAGAGCGCGTGCCGCGGCATCCAGCGCTTCCTGACGGGCAGCCGGCGCATCGTCATCGCTCTCCCCGACGATGAAACCGTTCCATTCGGCAAGCGTGCCCCAGCCCTGCGCGAAATTGGGGGCCAACGCCGTGACGTCACGCAGGAGCTTGCGGGTATGAAGTTCGTCGCCGCTCGGCAACGCTTCGCAGGCCTGAAGATAAACCTTGAGCGCATCGAGACTGACGATCGAGCGGTCGCGCGCAGTCTCATCGAGCGCGCAAACGAACACCGCGCCCATGCGTACCTCGGCCTCGTGATGCATGGCATCGGATTCGGCGGCCGGCCGCGTCAGGCTGGTCGACCAGATGATCGCGCCGTCCGCCACAGAATTCAGCGTCAGCGTTGCGTGCAAGTTGCGCGCCTCGCGGCGGACGCTGCCGTTCAACGTGAAATCGGAGGCGTTCGTGGCGGCCCCTGCGGCGGTCCCGTCGAGCACCCGCAGCTTCGAGCCGCCGGAGGTGACGATTTGCGCGAGGTCGGCGGCGAAACCCTGCGAGAAGGATGCCGCCGCATCATCACCGGGCAGCGTATCGAACCTGGCGACACGGATGCTCGGCCGCTCCATGATCGACCTTGGACCGATACACAAAAAGCGCGACCAACAACGCGCCGATGACCAACAGAGCGCCTATCAGTGCACTTCGACGCAGCCGGTCGGGTAGGCGAGTGCGTCGGTCGGGTAACCGTGGCGACTCTGTCGCCGGTCCCTGGGTGTCCAGCCATTCGATCAGCTTGCACCACGCCGGATCGGTCGTCGACCCGTGCCAGTGGGATAGGTCGACGGCTAGTTTCAGCATGAATGCCAAGGGCACCGTGCAGGGTTCGATAAGGACCGGCACGAGCTTCGAGTGGTTCTGCGCGTAGTGCGCTTCGCTGCGAACCCAGTCGGACGTGACCGACCGCGGCGACCACAGGACAATGACGCTCGCCGCCGCGGCGATCTCCTGCTCGATCGTCGCATCCCATGCCTGGCGCGGAGTCAAGCCTTCGTCCCACCACACCGTGCGGCCACTCTTGCGCAACGCGGCGACGATCAGGCTCGCCCGGGTGCGATCCTCCCGCTTGTAGCTAAGAAAGATATCAGTCATGTCGATGGCCGAGTCTCATTGCCGTGCAGCATCGTAGCAGGCCCGCTCCCGGGAGGAATGTCGAAAATGCCACCGAGACCGTTCGCGGGGTTGCCTGGTCGATGTGCCGGAAATACGGGACAGAGGATTGCGCGGTATGATCGTCGTGGCTAATCGGCGACCTCGCTGCAGCCAGCAAATCGCGCAGGATTCTACTGGGACTACAGCCCACCGCGCGGAACCGACTCGGTACGCGTGTTTGCCTGCACTGAACTGGCCGAGCTCCCGTGAGGATTTCGTCAAAATGGCGACCCGAGGTATCGTCGCCGCGCCCGACCTAGATTCAGCGGCGCCCGCCGCGAGCGCCGCGCCAGCCGATTGGGCGGCGACATCGGTGACGGATCAGGTCAGCGACCAGCGTGAAGCCGCTATTTCGCGGCCGGCGGCTTGCGGCAGTCTTGAGTACTCGCAGCTGACTGGCAATCTTGAGTTTTCGCCTTGGCCCCGTCGTCGATATAAGCCGGCTGAGCGAGTGAGACGCATCCGGCGAGTGCGGCACCCGCAGCGACGAACAGGACACCCGCCGCCGGGACATTGATTCGAAAAAATGCGTATAGCATACCCATCACCTCGGTTGTAGTAGACCTCAATCCGCGCGCCCCACGACATTGAATGCCGCCCAAAACCACGGCTCGGGAAATTTCTGCCGTGTTTCAAGTTGTGCGAGGCGCAGCGCTTCGCGCTTGTCGTTTTTTTCCAAATTGCGGTAGAAGCTCACCATGAGCTGCGCCGTCGCGGCGTCATCCACTTCCCAGAGACTGGCCACTATGGAACGAGCGCCGGCGTAGAGAAAACCGCGCGTCAAGCCGATCACATCATCGCCGTTCGCGACCTTGCCGACTCCGGTCTCGCAGGCGGAAAGCGTGACGAGATCGACATCCCAGCGCAGCGAATACATATCACCGGCCGTAAGTACGCCATTGGATTCGCTGCCCGCCGCCAGATAGAGTCCGGAGTTGAGCGGCGCGCCGGCATCGAATTTACCGTGAGTGGCGAAGTGCAGAATGGAGAACCCGTTGCCGAGCTGCTTCACCGCACTCTTGCTCGCCTCGGCGCGTACTAGAGCTCGGGAATTCGGAAACATGGCGGCCACTTTTCGGGCTTCAACCTCCGCATTCGGCAGGTCCAGGGCCCGCGAACCCAATTCAGGATTGCCCAGGGCGAGCAGCTTCCCCGCTTTGGGCGGCGGTTTGTCTTTCAAATACACCAGCGTGTCCGCGCTCGGGATCAATCGCAGGCTGAAGCGATTCAGAAGATAATCGTCCCCCTCCACGAGTGCAGCGAACGGTAGATAATGCAATGCGCCGTGCGGAGCGATGGTGAGTTTGGAACCTCTCAGATCCGCCTGCAGCGGCCTGATCAATCTCGCGTTCAGCTCGCGGCCTATTTCCAATGCGTGCCGGTCGCGATGCTCAATTGCCATGCGAAAGGCTCTCACCTTCTCCTCGAGTCCCCGTGCCGACAATTTGTAGCCTTTGATCGATTTGTCATGCAGCACGAAGGCAAAGAGATCCTCTCCCTGCGAGTAGTAGTCGATGAGGGTTTCGTCGTCCACCAGCCGCGAGAAAATGCCGGGAATGTCGACCTTTTGCACGCCGACCAGCGATGCAGCCTCGGGAGCGGATTGGGACAGCGATTCGCGCGCCGCGGCGACGATCTGAATTCCGCGGACGGAGTCCTCGTCGGTCGCGGATCCTATGCTGCTATCGACCGTCGAGGCATGCGCAAACAATTCGCGCACCTGAGCGTCAGCCGATGGCGGCGGCCCCAGGTCGCGGCGCTGCGCCAACAGATCGACCAGGGCGCGCGCCTTGGCACGCTCGGCATACTGAAAAGCCCGCTGCCAATCGCCCTGGTTCGCGAGCGCACCAATCAGCGCGGCGTACACGGCTTGCTTGTCGCCGGCGAAGCCAATCTTGGCTGCCTCGAATGAGATGGTGCTGCGTACCGACTCGATAGCCTCGACCGACTGGGCGAGCAAACCGACAGCCTCGTCGCGTTGCCCTTGCCCAAGGGCAATCAGTCCGCGCTCGTACAAAGTGGCCCAATAAAGATTCCCCATCGCCTTGATCTCTGGCATTGACAGCAGCGTATCGAGCATGGCGCGGGCCTGATCGGTCTTGCCGAGCCGCGACAAACTCTGTGCGTAGATCAAGGCATTGGAGACATCTTCGACCGCTACCGTGAAGAGGCGTGCATCGGCAGGGGCGAATGCGTGCATGATGGCGCCCGAGAGGAGGCTGCCGCTCATCGCGTTCGCGAAGCTCTCGCGCTGCCGATGCGAGGTGATCTTCTGCCCGAGCGCATCGTAGTAATAGACGACTTGCTGATATTGGCCCTGGGCGTACAAGGGACCTACGGAGAGCAGCTGAGCCTTTCCCTTGAAGGGCCTGATCTTGGAAGGGATGAGACCCCAGCCGCCCGGCCAACGCATGTCCTCCCAGTGCTTCAAGTCATTGAGTGCGGCGGCGGCTTTCGCGGACTCGCCTTGGCGCTGATACAGCAGAGCGCGCTGCACGGCGAGCGACATCGCGACCACCCAGGGCCTCAAATCCAGCGCTGCCGGATTATTGCGGCCCTCGTGCATTATCACGGATTCAGTGGTCGAATCGTTGATGCCTATTCCCCAGCTTCCCAGGGTGGCGGCGACAAACCAGATGCCGTCCTGATCGCTCGCGGTCACGGGATCGCCCAGGATGTTTCTCTTGGTCCAAATGGTGTTGCCGCTGCGAAATGATTGTGGAAGCGCTGCCGAAGCGGATTCCGCCCATTTGAGCGCAGTATCCGGTTCTCCCAGTTCTGCATAGGCCGAGGCCCGCAGATATCCGGTCATTACCGGGATGCCGCTGCGCACCAAGTCGATCTTCTCGACGCGAATGCCGGCCGCAATCTTGGCATCCAATAAATCGAGGCAGAGCAAGAGCTGTTCATAGTTGCGGAACCGATACTTGAGCCCGCACACGTTGAAATGATCCGTCCAAGTGACGCGATCCGAGGGCGATTGAATTTGCTGCCACCTGAGTTCCCATTGATCGGCCTTGCGCAGTGCGGCGTCATTGCGATAATTCGGCGACGAACTCTGAGGATTTTCCGGCGCCGTGGAACTCGATCGCGGGGCATGGGCTTTCGAGTCCGCCTTGAGAGGATCGCCCATTCGGTATGCACCGCCGCACCCCGCGAGCAGCAGGACCGCCGCGCAAGCCCACACGGAATTGACAATATTCATCGCGGCGGCGGCAGCAGCGCGCCCGCAGGAACAAGGTAGTAATGCACCAGGGCATCGCCATACCCCGGCGCACTCACGGTCATGGCCGCCCCAAGATTCACCGCGGCGCTGGCCCCTGCATTCACCGCCGGCGCGGGGGCCGGCCACCTGTAGGGGAGTGGTGCATTGGCCGGTCCTAAGACCTTTTCCCCCAAAGCAACCGTCGCACCAGCAACTCTACGGCCGGTTTGGCTGTCGACGGCTGAAACGTTGAAGTTCGGGCTGTTCGCAAGCAACGCCGGCCCACCCTCGAGCGACACGCGCATGCGGGGGGTTACGACGGATAGTGAAAACTGCCCGCCGCCGCCGGGATAGCGTCCGGCAGGATCCGCGACATATCCCGCGAGAGCGTCAATATCATCTGAGACAGATGTTTTGACTGCCGTGCGTCATGCAGCGCTGCGCAACGGGTGTGGGAATGGTGAGTGCAAGGGGACTACCGTGGCTCCGTGCACCGCGCCAATGCTCACGGGCATGCCCGGTACGGCCACGCCGCTCGCCGCATCGTACGCATCAACTTGAATCTGGGCCTGCCTCTCCCGGATGAAAGGCCCTATTCGGTGAGACGATGACATAGATCCGCGGCCTGGGATCTCGCTGCAGCATTTCAGGGTGACTCAAAGCCGGCGGCCGAAAGGCCGGCGTCGTCGCGATGGCGGCCAATGGCGCGGGCAAGGGGCGCGGTATTAGGGCAATCGCGGTCGCCGGTTTGGAGATCACGGTGTGGGTCGTTCCGGTGGGTGGCACCGCGACCGCCGTTACGTGAGATGGTGCTGCGCTGATGGCAATGCCGCACGAGGGCCGTGGTCCCGTGGACGCGGTCGCAGCCAGAATTGGACGAGAGCAGGTCCATCCAGGAAGCTGTCCAGAAACGAGGCGTACAAGGCGGTGGCGCTTCGCGTCGCGGACGCCCTCGCCCAGTCGAAGTTCTGGTGATTGAGCTCTTTACCGGCCTCGAATTCTTCGTCCTTGTTGAGTCCGGCGAGAGTGAGTTCGCTTCCTGTTGTCACGCCGGGTACATCGCCCCGAGCGGTGTGACAGAACTGGAATGGCGGACCGGGTGGATCCGTCGGACTCGTGCAGGGGAAATGTCCGGTCTGAAGATGGGGCGCATTGCCGTCGGGAAACACTGCCCGCTGCGCGTTCAAGGCGGCACTGACGGCGGGCAGATCGAAGTTCGCCAGAAAAATTGCACCAGGTCTTGCAGCGGCTTGCCGTCCTGCGGCAGCGGAAGCGAGTTCCAACTGCCGGGGCCGCCGTCTATAGGCACATCACAGCTCGTGGCATTGAAGGAGTTGGGAGCGCACGGCGGGCCCTTTCGGCAGGAAGCGAGTTCTACGTAGTTGGAGTGGGCAAAAAAATCCTCCGTCGTATGCATGGCATGACCCAGGTGCTGCCACGCGAAGTAAGCTTGATATTCGAGTTGCAGTATTTGCAGTTGGCCGACGAGTGCATGGAACGCGCCGTCCGCCGGCGCCATGACCCCGATCCCCTCGAAGCACAGACTTTGATGCGGCCACGGCCTGCAAATCTTATTTTCAAGCACCGCGTCCAAATCCGCCTTCGCGCGAATCACCGAGGCGGCGATATTGGGCAAGCTATTGGTCGTCACCCCATTCGAGAGTACGGTGATCAGGTCGGGGTCCGGGTCGATATCGATCAACGCCGGCAGCAACGCGGTCTGTAAAAACGCAGCGCGGCCTTCGAGATCTTCACCCCAACACGCCGGCTCACCGAGACATCCCTGGGTGATGCCGAGGTTGGCATAGACGGCAATCAAGGCTTCGATGAGTTCGCGGTAGTTCGGATGCTGAGGATGGACGAAGAGCGGATTGATCAGCCCACAAGGATGCACGCCATCGCATAACATGGCTTCGGCATGCGCGCGCAGCGCCATTTGAGCCAGCACATCGAAGCCATTATTGAAGCCGCCGTTGCTCGCCGTGCTGTTGTCGAAGTGATACTCGTTTTCGTTGAAGTGCGTCAGATCGGTGTTGATCACCCCTTGCTGAATATTGCGTATGAGGAGAGGATCTGGCGCCGCCATCGCTGCTGCGATGGCGCTGGCGGTGATGTTTTCATGATTGGGCGGCCGCAGGGGCACCGCCCGCACCTTGAACGCCGGTAAATGGTTCGGCAACAACGAGCAGCACAGCGCCGCCATGCCCGCGACAACCGCCCGTTGAACCCTCCTCACGGCCTGACTACAAACCTAGAAATCCGATGATTTGCTGCGACCAGACGTGATGGGATCATGGTGAACACCTTCGCGAGTTTTGCGACTTTGCGGTCGCTGGCGGCCGAGATTAGGCGTAGAGAATCAGCGCATGGCAACCCTCTGTCCCGTAAATCCGGTACAGGGCCCTCGAGGGCGCTCCGGTGTCTCATAGTGTCTTGGACTTGCGGCGTATGGCTCACACGGTGCTCATCGTAGAAGACGACCTGCGCTTGCGTGCCTCGTTTGCGCAAGCCATTCGCGACGCCTGCGACTTGAAACTCATCGGCGAGGCGAATCGCTGCGCCTGGTGTTGTCTCCGTGTTCCACGCCGCAACTCATCGCGGCGACCCGAGACATCGTCAAAGTGGACGCATTGCCGGTGCCCGCACCCACCGGCGTCTCGGCGCAGCTCGGCAGCTGCGGCGCGCCCGTCGCGCGCGGTTTAGCGGTGCAGACTCGGGATATCGAAAAAGTCGGCGTAGAAGGCAGCACCAGTTTCACACTGGATCCGGTCTCTCCGCTGGAACTGAAAGCAGGCCAGGTGAAGCCCCGTCAGGTGATCAATGTGTTCCATCATCGTCGAGTTGTAAGGGCATTCCCACCTCAAAGACGGACTTCGCCGCACACGGCCTCTCCTCCGGTACTTGTATCATCGTCATCAAATGCTGGACGCTTTAGATATCTCGTGACAGCTGACGGCGAGGAATGAACAAGCCAGATCCCCTAGATTTGGACACTCTGTTTATCGAGAGGGACCGCGCCCAGGTGACTCTCGATTCGATCGGCGACGCCGTGGCGAGTACCGATTTCCGCGGGCACCTGACGTACATCAACAACGCAGCGCAAAACTTGAGCGGTTTCTCGCAGGAGGACGCGTTCGGCCGTCCGATCGGCGAGGTCTTCCGGCTTGTGCATGCGGTTTCAAGGATGCCGATCGATTGTCCAGTGACCGAGTCGATCATCGAGGATCAGAAACGCTCGGCGGGCGAGAATTGCCTGCTGCTGCGCCGCGGAAACGGCCTGGTCCCCGTGGATGTTTCGGCGACCCCCATCCACGATCGGTTGGGCGGCGTGGTGGGCGCCGTGCTGGTGGCGCACGATGTCACCGCGGCGCGTGAATTGTCGGATCGCCTGGCCCGCCTCGCCTTGCACGACCACTTGACCGGACTCCCTAACCGGACACTTTTCGCCGACCGCTTGGATCGGGCGATCGGCCTCGCCAAACGCGCGGGGGAGACGTTTGCGCTGCTGTACATCGATCTCGATGATTTCAAAGAGGTCAATGATGGGATGGGTCACCAAGTGGGCGATCTGGTATTGCAAATTGCGGCGCAACGTCTGCTGCACTGCGTACGGGATTCCGACACGGTGAGCCGTCAAGGGGGCGATGAGTTCTTGGCGTTGCTCATCAATTGCGGCGATGCGGATGCCGGCATCGTCTGCGCGCAAAAAATCGTCGATGCGTTGAGCGCCCCCTACCCCATCGACGGCCAGGAAATGCGCCTATCCGCCACCGTGGGAATTGCCTTATATCCCGCTGATGCAACCGAGGCGCTATCGCTGGTCAGAGCCGCCGACGCGGCGATGTATCGGGCGAAATGCGAGGGCCGGGGCCGGTACGGGCGCTTTTCGGCTGCAACTGTCGAACACCTGACGCCCAAGGGACGCGTTGCGAAGCGACGCTAGGCTTTTTGGTGATCTCGGCGGAGAAATCTCTTTTTAGCGGTACACAACGCGCTGGCGAGAACATGCCTAGCCCCTCGCTGCCGGCAATCCGCTATGATGTAGCGTAGGGAAGGAAAGATTCCGGCGCACAAAACGGACGGCTGGTCACAGTGGAGGTGTATGAATCATGAAAGCGAGAATCCGCGCGATCGGTCCGGAATAGCCAGTGCCGTATTGCAGGTGAACAAGCCCTCTCGCGACGGCTCGCTGGCCGCCGCCCAGCGCAAGATCCGCGTGGGTTTTGCGCTTGCCCTGATCTGCCTGGTGATCGTCGGGGCAATCTCCTACTTGAGCGTAGTGCGCCTGACTGAACACGCGGCTGCGGTAAGGCACACTCAAGAAGTTCTCGGCACCCTCGAATCGCTGCTTGCCACCGCGACTGACTCAGAGACTGCGGTGCGCGGCTTCGTGATTACGGATGACGATACGTATTTGGAGCCTTACCGGCAGGCGTCCCAGGGAATCGACTCGCAATTGAAGCACCTGCGGAAGCTCATCGCCGATAACGCCGTGCAGCGCGAACGCGTCGATGCGATGGAACCGCTGGTCACCGACCGCCTCGCCAACCTGCGCACCGTCATCGAGCTGAGGAAAACCCAAGGCTTTGGCGCGGCGCAACACGAAATTCTCGACGGCAAAGGCAAGCGCTTTCACGACAAAATTCGCGCCCTCATCGAGGCGATGAAGGGTACGGAGTTGTCGCTGCTCGCTGAACGTGAGCGCCGTACTGACCGAAGTTCCGCTATGACGCGGACCGTCATTGTCGGCGGCGCGGTCCTGGCCTTTGCACTGGTGGGATTTGCGCTTGCGGCGATTCGTCGCGACTTTGCCGGCCGCGCGCAGGCCGAGCAGGCGCTGCGGGACGCCAATGATCAGCTTGAGGCCCGAGTCCGGGAACGCACCGCGCAGCTTTCGCAATTGGCCTCGATCGTGGAATCCTCGGACGATGCCATTGCCAGCAAGTCCCTCGAGGGCGTCATCACCAGTTGGAACTCGGGCGCAGAACGGCTGTTCGGCTATTCGGCAGCGGAGGCGCTGGGCAAACCGATGTCGCTGCTGATTCCACCGGAGCGCTCGGACGAGGAACCTACCATTCTCGCGCGCATTGCGCGCGGCGAGAAGACCGATCACTTTGAGACCGTGCGCATCGCGAAGGACGGGCGCCGCATCAATGTGTCTGTGACCATTTCTCCGATCCGGGATGCGCAGGGCCGAATTGTCGGCGCCTCCAAAATTGCCCGGGACACCACGGAACGCAGGAATGCGGAAAACAAGGTACACGCGCAAGTTGCGCGGCTGAGTTTGCTGCAACAAATCACGCGGGCGATCGGCGAACGTCAGGACCTGCACAGTATTTTCCAGGTCGTGATCCGTACCCTCGAGGAACAACTGCCGGTGGACTTCTGTTGTATCTGCCTCTACGACCCGGTCGAAAATAATCTCACCGTGACCGGCATAGGGGCGCGCAGCGCGCCATTGGCGATGCAACTGGCGATGGGAGAACAGGCCCATATCGCCATCGATGAGAATGGGCTGTCCCGATGCGTGCACGGCAAACTGGTATACGAACCCGATACCGCCCAAGTGCCGTTTCCGTTTCCGCAACGCTTGACCGGCGGCGGTCTGCGCTCGCTGGTCGCCGCGCCGCTGCTGGTCGAAAGCAAGGTGTTTGGGATCCTCATCGCCGCCCGCCGGTCAACGGCCGCCTTCAGCAGCGGCGATTGCGAATTTCTCAAGCAGGCGAGCGAACATGTGGCGCTGGCGGCGCATCAGGTTCAGCTGTACGCCGCCCTGCAACAGGCCTATGACGATCTGCGGCAAACGCAAAGCGCCTTCATGCAGCAGGAGCGGCTTCTGGCTTTGGGACAGATGGCGAGCGGTATCGCCCACGACATCAACAACGCCATTTCTCCGGTGGCGCTTTATACCGAATCGCTGCTGGAACGAGAGCCCAACCTCTCGCCGCGCGCCCGAGAATCGCTGCAAATAATTCAGCGCGCCGTGGATGACGTCGCGAAGACGGTTGCACGGATGCGTGAATTCTATCGCCAACGCGAGCCGCAGATGACCCTGCTGCCGCTCAACCTGAACACCCTGGTAAGACAGGTTTTGGATCTCACGCGCGCCCGCTGGAGCGACATGGCGCAGCAACGCGGTGTTGCGATTGAAGTGCGCACCGAGCTCGCCGAGGACATGCCGGAGATCATGGGCGCCGAGAATGAAATTCGCGAGGCGCTTACGAATTTGATCTTCAACGCCATTGATGCCATGCCGAGCGGCGGCCCGCTGACGGTCCGCACCACCGTCGTCGCAGGCCAACCGACCGAACCGGGCGATCCGTCGGTTGGAAAGTTCGTTCAGGTTGAGATCATCGATTCGGGCCTGGGAATGGATGAGGAGACCCGGCGCCGCTGTCTCGAGCCTTTCTTCACCACCAAAGGCGAACGCGGCACGGGGCTGGGATTGGCGATGGTATACGGCACCGTCCAACGGCACAGTGCGGACATCGAAATAGAAAGCGCAGTCGGCGTCGGGACCACCATGCGTTTGAGATTTGCAGTGCCGGCAATGCATGGGGTTGCCGCCACCCCCATCGACACCCCCACCGTACCACCGCAGCGGATTCTCATCGTGGATGACGATCCTCTGATCCTAAAATCGCTGCGTGAGGTGCTGGAGGCGGAAGGTCACCAGGTCACGACGGCGGATGGAGGTCAGGCGGCTATCGAATCGTTCTTGGCGGCCCAAGCGAATGGCCTTCCCTTCCCCGTTGTGATCACGGATCTCGGTATGCCCTACGTCGATGGGCGAAAGGTCGCGAGCGCCATCAAGACCGCCATTCCGGCCACGATCGTCTTGATGCTGACCGGCTGGGGTCAACGATTGCTCAGCGAGGGGGATATTCCAGCGCACGTTGATCGTGTTCTCAGCAAGCCGCCGCGGCTGCGCGACCTGCGCGAGGCGTTGTTCCACTGTTTGGGAACCCGTTTTCCATCCGGCTACTGATTACCGGCCGATGCCGTCCGGCGCCGTATGCGCGATTGTTTGCGCGATTTAAAAGTGCGGATGCGGCGTGCCGAGCCAGGAGAAAACGGCCAGCGCAGCAAGCAGTGCCGGCGGCATTACGACAGTACCGACCGCGAGGAACTTGGCGGCAGTCACGTTCTCGCCCTCGCGCCGAATCGCGCTGAGCCACAGAATCGTGGCGAGCGATCCTGTTACGGACAGATTGGGTCCAAGATCCACGCCAATGAGAAGCGCGCCCGCGATGTGCGCGGGAAGATGCGCGCCCTGTACGACGGTCGCTCCGATCAATCCCATGGAAAGGTTGTTGATGAGATTGGAAGCGAAGGCGACGACGGAGCCTCCGATGAACGCCGTCATCTGCGGCGCGCTCTGTGCCCCTGCGGCGGCTCGATGGACAAGTACGGAAAACGCCCCCGTATCCTCGACCGCCCGCACCAGAACGAACAATCCCGCGACCAAAGGCAAAATGCTCCAGGAGATCTTACCGGCGATCGCCCATGGAGAGACTCGATTCATTGCCGAAATCGCGAGCCACGCCACCACCCCGGCGGCACACGTCGGAATGCCGAGCGGCCACCCTTTCATCGAGGCCAGCAACAGTAATAGGCCGGTTGCGGCGATGGCGCCCGCAGCGATGCGGCCCCCCGCCGGCAGGGACGTGGTTTCAACATCGGCCGCAATTTTCAATGGGATGTATTTTCGCTGCGTCAGCCACAACAGCGCGTACGTCAAGACAATCGAAATCACGCTGGCCGCCCCAAACTCGCTCAGCCAAAAAGCCAAGGTCGGCATGCGATCGCCGAAGACCACGAGATTTGCGGGATTGGAGATAGGGAGGACAAAGCTCGCGGCATTTGCGATGAAGGCGCAGATGAGAAGGTAGGGAAGTGCCGGCGCACGCGCATGCTTGGCGACCGCATAAACCGCGGGCGTCAAAACAACCGCCGTCGCGTCATTCGAGAGGAACGTGGTCACCAATACCCCCACGCCGTAGATCAGCAGGAAAAGCCTCTTGCCGGATCCGCGCGCGTGCGCAAGCGCATAGGCGGCGAGCCAATCGAAGAGGCCTTCGCGTCGCGCGAGTTCTGCCAACAGCATCATGCCGATGAGAAAAAGATAGACGTCGGTGCCCTTTGCGACTGCGGCAAGCGCATCCGTGGGCGACAAGAGCGCGAACAAAACCAGCGCGAGTGCTCCTGATACTGCCCACCAGGCCTCCGGCCAATTCTTGGGACGCGCGACGACGCCCATGACCGCAATTGCCGCAATGGACCAGGTTGCAATGTGGGATGCCGAGGCATCGCCGGTCATGGTGCGGCGCTTTCGATCAACATGTAGTCGTAGACCGACCGCCCTATTTGCGCGATCGCACGTTCGCGCTCCTCGATTGGTTTCGCGCTCTTCTTGATGTAGACGGCAATGACGATGCGGCCATGGCCCTGCCGGCAGCGTAATGATCCCGACGTCGTTGACGCTGCCGCCGATCGTCCCGGTCTTGTCCTTGACATCCGAACCGGGCGGCAGCATGGCGCGCAGGCGCTTCAGGCCGGTGATGCAACGTTGCATCGAGCCCAGCAGCACTTCGGTGCTGGCGGCGCTGAGAATGTGCGCATCGACGATCTTGGACAGCAGCGCCACCATGGCCTTGGGCGTCGCGGTATCGCGCGGATCGTCATCGAACCGGGCGTTCGGCCTACTGTCCAGGTCCTCAAGTTCGGGATGGGCGGGGATGAGTTTTTTCAACTGCGAATCAACCGACTCTGAGCTGGCAGGCAATCCGAAGAATCTGCCGACGATCCCATTGGTGTCGCCGTCAATGCGCATGCCCTCGACGCCGACACGCTTGACCCATGCGGTCACAGCGGCCGGTCCTCCGGCGAGCTGGGTCAGCACGTTGGTGGCCGTATTGTCGCTGCGTGTCAGCATGCTCTCGATCAGATTGTGAACCGAAGCTGAAACTCCGGGATACGGAAAGGTCTCGGCAATCCCTTCGGATGATAAAACCAAGGCTGGATCGACAGCGATCATCTGCTCGAGCGAGAGGCTGCCGGCGTCTACCCGGGCCAGTACCGCGCCCGCCACCGCCACCTTGAACGTGCTGGCCATGGGAAATGCCTCGTCATCGTTCAATGACAGCGTCAGGCCGGATTCCAAATGGCGGGCGAACACCCCCACTTCGCCACCTGCACTGCGCGCAATGCGGACAAGCTCCGCCTCGAGCGCTTGCCGCGCAGCAGGCGAGCGCTTCGGCGCGGCCGCTGCCACGCGCGATTTCGCGGACGCCGCACCGCTGAGCGCAGGCAGCGCAATTATTGCCGCCATCAAGGCCGCCGAAATTGCCAGCCGCGGGAGCACGGCGCGTGCGCGGATCATCATTCGAAATCCACGAACTGATTCTCCAACGGCATTTCACCGCGATGTACTACGGGTGCGGCCAACGGCGTCACGGTGGGACTCTCTAAATCCCCGGTAATGCGCTTAGTTTCGACGAAACCGGACAGCGCATACGGAAGGCCATCGCTGCCGAGCGGAGAATTATCGTTCATCAACTGGAAGTGCAGATGCGGCTCCGTGGAATTGCCGGTGTTGCCCACCAGGGCGAGCAGTTGTCCGCGTTTAACCTTGTCGCCCACCTTAACACGAAGCGATCCCGGCTGCAGGTGGGCGTACATGGCGTACACGCCTCCACCGAGATCGAGATCAATGTGATTGCCCGCGACCGTTTCCAGCGTGATGGGCACGACCGGTGCCTGGTTTGGAATATTTTCTGGAATGCCGTCCTTAATCTTCGACGACGACGCCATCGCCGACCGCGAGGGCGTCCGCGCCGAAACACAGGTAGTTGCGATTGTCCTTGGGATCGCCGTGATGGGTTCGAAGGTTCTTTCCGAGTTGCACCCAGTCGATTGCGAACCGTTGGCTGATGCGTGCAGCGCCATCAATCACCAGCCTGGCGCGCCTGTGGCGCGACACATTGGAGGGGCCATTGACCGCCAGCCAATTCTTGCCGCGCAATGGAGCAGTGATTTCCGGCAATTGCTGCGCAACGAGCGTTGTCGGAGCGTCTATTGCATAGCGTGCGAGGTCGTCCGCCCGCGTCACTTCGAATCGATGCCGAAGCCGAGAAGGCGTCGGGGTGTCCGTCTTAAGATCGATCCACATATAGGCGATCATGCTCTCACCGGCAGCCAACTCAGCGGGCGCTTCCTTGCCGGCCATCTTGCGCGTCGGATGGGACAGCAAAGCGCCAAGCTTCTCTCCCTCGTACTTCCTGCAGCAATACGCCGGCATCGTCGCGCACATCGATTCGGCGCACAGTCCAGACCAGGGTGCTCCAATTCGTGATTCGTACTTCATAAGACAGATGTCTTTGCCCGTTTCCCCGAAATATACCGGGCGGCACGGGCACCGAGACCTCGACCGGCACCGAGAAAACGGGCTCAAGGGGCGGTGCGTCTGCATATGCACCGAAAGGTGAATAGAAAAAGATCAGAAATAAACTTGCTCGTCTAAAAGTGTTTGGAAACATTCAGTCCCACCGTACGCGGTTGTATGAAGTAGAAGGCGTTGTCGAAGTTGCCGAGACCGCCTGAAATAACACCCCGCCGATTCGCTGCGTTGTTGGCATAGAGATTTATCGTCCACGAATCGTGCTTGGTACCCGCACGGAGGTCGGTCTTCGCATAGGCCGGTAAATATTCGCGCTGTGCTGTGTCGGTAAATACGTCTTGGCGATTGCCCACATAAGCCACCGTGCTCCCCACGAAGCCCGTCCAACCGGCCGCGATTGCAAAATCCTCATCGATCGACACCGCACCGGAGAATCGACTCGCGTATGGTAGTTGGTCACCATTGGCGGCATACACACCCGCCGCCAATGCCTCAGGCGGATAATTTGTGAGCTCTGCCTCCGCGAAGGCGACCCACGCGCTGAGCTTCAGATTTTCGATGGGCCTCACCTCTACCGATAACTCGAGACCCTGACTCTTGGCGTCGCCTGCGTTCCCCGTGTAGCTGTAGCCCAGCGAATCGATCGCAAACAGTTGAATGTCCCTCCAATCGATGTAGTACGCCGAGATGTCGAACGAAAGCATGTGATCGGCGAGGTCGCCCTTCGCCCCAATCTCATAGTTTATGGTTTTGTCCGGGTTGAACACCGGGGGTACTCCAGGCAATGGTTGATTGGCGCCGCCCGGCCGGTAGCCCGAGGCGAGCCTGGCATACACCATCAAATCGGGAGAGATTTTGAAGCTTGGGGTCAGCAGGTACGTGAAAGCATGCTCCCTCGCACTCAGAGTTGGTTGAACATAGCTCGAAGTAGTGCTGCCGAACAGGGCAGCGTCCGGCCCAATCACCAACAGGTTGCTGGATTGCGCGATCTGGCTGTCCCGCGCGCCCAGCTGAATGTCGAATCGATCCGTCGCGTGATAGGTCAAATTTCCGAACAGCGCGTATTCGCGGTAATTCGAGGGGAAATTGAAATATCCCGACTCGCCGAATACTGCGCCGGTTGACGGATCGGTGGCGAGCAAGGTCTGTGAATAAGGATTGTGTTCATGAGTGTAGAAGGCGCCCACCATCGCATCCAACTTCGAACCGATCGGCATCGAAAGTCGAACTTCTTGAGTTAGCTTGTGAGTTACGCCGTTATCGAATGCGGGAGTACCGCTCACGCCAAACTGCGATTGAGTCAGCGGCCCAAAACCCAGGGTATCGTCGAAAGAGTCGTGCACCGCGAAGACATTATATCCGCTGACGGCAACGACGCTGATACCGCCGATCTTGCCGGTGAGCACCGCACTGTAAGCTTGCGCTTCTCTTTCGAACTGCCCTACACCTGGTATATATGTTTGCTGCAGATCGCCTGCCGCGTTGTTCACATCATTGGTTCCGTCGCCCCTGACGTTCTGATAGAGAGCGCTCATCTTGAGCGACCACGTGTCCGTCAATCGCCAAAGGGCGGACAACCGACCGCCGGTGGTATGGCTGACATTGACCCCGCGAATTCCCAATACTGGATTATCGATGTAACCCGGATCCTGGCGGGTATATGCGGAGGCGCGCAGCGCCAAATTGTCGTTGATGGGCAGATTGATTGACCCGCGGAAGGTGTATCCGAGTTCCGCCCCATTATAGATGCTGCTGGTACCCGCCTGGACATTCCCGCTGATGCCATCGGTCGAGGGATCGACGGTGACAAACTTGATGAGGCCGCCCATGCTGCTCGCGCCATACAGCGTACCCTGCGGACCACGCAAAACCTCGACGCGCGCCAAATCGCTGGGGTCAAAGTCCGGCACCACTTGGCCTCCGGTGCCGCCAAACGGCACATCGTCGACAGTGACTCCGACCGTGGACGACGTGTTCTGGCCCCCCGTTGTAATGCCTCGAATAACCAACAACTGGGATGACTGTATCCCCGGGGAAAGGCTCAAGCCGGGTACCTGCATGTAGTAGTCGGCCATTCTGACTTGATTGTTGTCGGCGAGCGACTCGGCGTTGAGAACCGTCACCGGTATCGGCACGTCCTGCATGCGTTCCGATTTCTTTTGTGCGGTGACGACGATCTCATCGAGCCTGCCGTTCATCGACGCGTCACCCGACCCGCTTGGCGTAACATCGGCGCCCGCCGCAATGGATGCAACGACCAACGACAGCCCTCCTGCTATCCGACTCAGCAATCCTCTGTGTACCACGCTCTTTTCTCCCGTACCGTTGACGTTGCCGGCGACGTTGCCGCTGCCGTTGTCATTGACGTCGGGTATCGGAGAATCGGGCTGCACGTCCCTGGCCCCCTCACCGCCAGAGTAGGGCTTCCTATCCGATGATCTGTAAATCGCAATGGTGCGATCGTTGACGAACGCGAAATCAAGGCCCGTGCCTCTCAGCAATTGACGCAGCGTGTCTTCAGCGGAAAGTCCCGCCTCCGCTCCCTTCGTCATCAGGCCCGCGGCTATTTCTGTGCGGTACACCAGTTGATAGCCCGTAATCTTCGCAAATGTCTCCAGTGCATCAGCAAGCATTTGCGATGGAAGGGGATTCGCAAATCCCTCGCCATGCGCATGCCCAAGCAGCCAAGTCGCGAGCACTAACGGGAGAATCCTCAATAGAACTCGACGGCTATGACGGCGGCGATCCAACAATGATCCCCTTTTCCGTTTAATCAATGACTCGTTGTAATGTTCAAAGACTAAGACGGGATTTGAAAAGAAATAGGTCACCCGGATTGCGGGCAGCGGACTAATTGCTCAAGGACAAATGCACGCTTCCGTCCGGCGGCCGTACCACCCGTACGGTCTCGAAGGATTTCAGGTACTCGATCAGCGAGTCCGCGTCATTTGAATTGAAGATTCCGTTGATTTTAAGTTCCGCAAGCTCAGGACTTTCCGCGACGAGCGGCGACTGACGATAGCGGTTGAATTCCGCAATCACTTCGCGCAAGGGTTCGTTGCGAAACACCAAGCGCCGCTCGGTCCAAGCAACGACGGCCTCCATCGGCTGTCCGGCGTTTGATTCTATGCGATTGGAAACGATCGCTGCGCGTTGGCCGGCCGCCAGTTCAATCGTGGCCGGCTTTGAGCGCCCGTCTGCCGAGGCCTCAATGGCCGCTCCGGAATCTTTCGTGGTGTCGGCCGCGGAAATTTGTTTCGTGATGGCGCTCACCTTGACGCGCCCTTCGATCACAGCGACTTCCGTGTGTGCTTGATCGGCGCGCACGTTGAACACCGTACCCACCGCCCTGACGGTCGCGTCGGAAGTCGCCACCCAGAACGGCCGCGCAGCATCCTTGGCGACTTGAAAGCGAGCCTCTCCCTTGATCAAGCTGATTTGCCGATCCACTGTCCTCAGGCGCACGCGAATCTCGGAATTGGTATTCAGAAAAACCACCGAGCCGTCTGCCAGAATCACACTGCGCTGCTCGCCGATCGCGGTACTAAACTCTCCTGCGCGGCTCTGATCGAAGGCGAACCATGTCGCGGCTGCGCCCAGCAGCACCGATGCCGCAATAGCGCTCCACCAGCGGGAACCGATGCGATTGTTGTGTTCCATTCTGGCCTCACGACCGCCAGCTTGCGGCGCCGCAGACAGGCGCACGACATTATCCGAGGCTGCCGTTCGAGCCGCCGCGATGAGCGAATCGCGGCTGAATTCACCCTCCCGGGGGAACTTCCAGCGTCGCCCAAAGCACGGAGGCCGCGAGAAATTCTTCGACATGTACGGGCGATCGGGTCAGCCAAACACCGAAAGCCTCCCGATCGGCGAGCGAGGGTGTCGGCTCCCGCAATTGCAGAGCCCATTCAACCGCTTCAGCGGCAATTTGTTCTCGAGATGTCGAGGATATGTCCATTGCCGCGTACCTAACGGTAATTCCTCAGCCGCCCCCGGCAGTGCAGCAGGCCTTGTGCGAGATATTTCTTGACCATGCTGCGGGACACGCCGATTTCATCCGCAATTTCCTCATACGTCATTCCATCTCTGCGATGCAGGATCACCACGGCACGGCACTTCGGCGATAGTCCCCTGAGTGCCGACTCAAGATGTTTGCGAAGGCCGAGCGATTCCACGCTCTGCTCGACCAACCCGAAATCCGAATCCAGATCCTGTTCAGCGGACCAGCGGGTATGTCCCGCTATATCGTTCTTTCTACTCAATTCGAATTCATAGAGTATGTTCGATGCAATTCTGAATAGATAAGGCCGTGGATCCCGAATCAAGTCTTTGCGTTCCAATCGCAGCAGCCGCACATAGGTCTCTTGCGCGAGGTCCTGCGGATCGACGATAGATCGCAGCCGACGGGAAATAAAACGCAGGAGTTCCGATCCGCACTCCTCCGCCAGCTGCTTGACCAGCCCATCCGACTTGCGCTGATCGCCAAGATTCCTCAAATCGTTCTCCAACAAGCGTCCAAGAAAAGCGATTGCCACGTCTCCTAAGACTGGAATCCGCTTAAAACCGGGTACCTTAGTTTTCTGCGCCAAACCCTCGATCGCGCGACTTTGTCCTAACGCCGCATACGACGCACGTTCCGCATCAATCGCAGTATAGTCCGCGTCGTTCGCAGAGCACTGGAGAATCGTGCCGACAGAAGCACTCGGCCGTGCATGATCGCAAGTTCCTTGCCGTTGCAAACCGTTCGGCGCATGCTCCAGCACCCCTTTTAATGGGGATTCCGTTTCAGCATTCGCCGCGAGCACATGAATACTGCGTCCAAGCTCTACACCACAACACCGTCACGCTGGCGTCGAGTACTGAAATTCCCGGTAGTTCAGATCGTCGTGGCGGAGTTGCAGTAGTCGTGTTTGCGATCAATAGAGACCACGTTGTGCAGTCTTTTTTGTGTGCGCGTACCGCCGCCGAATCTTAATCGGAGAGAATGGGAGTTCCATGGCTCACTTATCTCGTCGATCGGTGCTTGAATATTGCGCTTTCGGTTCTTGGGGCCTGATGTGCGGCAGTCCGCTTATCGCAGTGCCAAAATCGCGCAAGGATGCTTCGCTGGTCGAGACCACCGCCGGAAAAGTTCGCGGTGTCTACGATGGGATTCATAGCTTCAAAGGAATTCCCTACGGTGCATCGACCGGCGGGAAAAATCGCTTTATGCCGCCAAAGATGCGCACGCCCTGGAGCGGAGTGCGCGACGCCCTCGAGTACGGACCCGAGGCCATTCAGCAAGTGTTCCCCTCCGACGAGAAAACCGTTCGCGCCGTCCTGCAATCAGAGGAGGGCCGATTATACCAAGGTCTTTTCAGCTGGCCCTCCCGACCGATGAGCGAGGACTGCCTCGTCGTCAACGTGTGGACCGCGGGATTGCGCGACGGGCGCAATCGTCCGGTTATGGTATGGCTGCATGGCGGCGGCTTTGGCATTGGCGCCGGAGACTGGAACTGGTCCGACGGCGCCAATCTGGCCCGCAAGCATGATGTCGTGGTCGTTTCGTTGAATCATCGGCTCAATGTCTTTGGCCATCTATATTTGGGCGAAATCGCGGGCGCGTCCTACGCCGACTCCGGCAACGTTGGGATGCTGGACATTGTCGCCGCACTGCGATGGATCCGCGACAATATCGCGGAATTCGGCGGAGATCCGGACAACGTGACGATCTTTGGACAGTCCGGCGGGGGCTGCAAAGTAAGTGTTTTGATGGCGATGCCCACGGCGCAAGGACTATTTCACAAGGCCATCCAGATGAGCGGTCCCGGTCCCAAGATGCTTTCGCGTGAGGAGGCCACGAGCGCGGCTGTCTCAGTGCTCAAGCAGCTTGGCATCGAGCGCGAACACATCGATCGGCTGCAAGATATACCATCGATACAACTTCATCAGGCAATGAATCAGGTATTGGAGGCGGCAAACTTAAGTCCGGATGACACATGGCGAAACGCAACGTGGTTTCACATGTTCGATCCGGTCGTGGACGGCCGGTCGCTGCCACGGCACCCCTTTGATCCTACGGCCCCCGAAATCTCGGCCGCGGTGCCGATGTTGTTCGGCAGCGCCAATGAGGACTCTCGAACCGATGCCGGCCTACCCGCATCATTGGACTTTTCCATCGACACCCTGGACGAGGCCGGCGTACGCGCCAACCTTAAGAGCATGGGCCTCGACGACCGCAAGGTTGCGCAGTTGGTCGGCAGTTATCGCGCGAGACGGCCGGCCGTGTCGCCAGCCGACATCTTCTCCGCGATCGCTTCTGATCTGGAATATCGGATGGACGCCATTGCCATGGCGGAGCGTAAGTCGGCCTTGGGCAAGGCTCCCGCTTATATGTATCTCTTTGCGTGGGAAGCCCCGGCCTTTGGGGGCAAGTACAAATCGTCTCACGGGTTTGATGTCCCCTTTGTGTTCGATAATATCGACGCGGCACCGGGCCTATGGTCTGCGAAGCCGGACCCCCGCGCTTATGAGCTGGCGCGCATCATTAGCGACGCATGGGTGGCGTTCGCGCGGACCGGGGACCCGAGTCCTTCGCGCCAACTCAGGTGGAATCCCTACACAGTGAAAGAACGCGCGACAATGGTTTTAAATTACCCTTGTGGACTCGTCAATGATCCCAGACGAGACGACAGACTAGCTCTGCGAATCCGTCATGCGCGAAATTGGCCCGCAAATAGAGAGCAGATGCTGCACCTACAAACTCCGCTGATCATGTCGACTGCTCTTAGCAGCTATTCCGGTCGATCGGTATTTCTGAAGATGGAAGCGCTGCAGCCTTCGGGCTCATTCAAACTTCGCGGCATGGGCTACGCCTGCGAGTTTCATTACCGCCGAGGCATCAGACATTTTCTGTCTTCTTCGGGTGGCAACGCCGGCATCGCCGTGGCGGTTGCCGGGCGCCGTCTCGGCGTGCCGGTCACGGTGATCGTACCCGAGTCGACGAGCCGACGAGCGCTCGAGGTGTTGCAGCTCGAGGGAGCCGAGGTCAGAGTCCATGGCGCGTCTTGGAAGGAGGCGCACGAAATGGCCACGTCCCTCCAGACTGCCGACAATGCGTTGCTTCATCCCTTCGATGACCCGCTGCTGTGGACGGGCCACGCGACGATGATCGACGAGGTCGTCGCGGCCGGAGTCAAGCCCGATGTTGTTGTTCTTTCGGTCGGGGGCGGTGGGCTCCTCTGTGGCGTCGCCGAGGGACTAGTTCGCAATGAATTGGGCGCCGTACCCATCTTGGCGGTTGAAACGATCGGCGCCGACTCCCTCTCCCAGGCAATCAAGGCAGGGCAACGCGTCGAACTTCCGGGAATAACCAGCATCGCGACATCCTTGGGTGCGCGAATGGTTTGCGCGCGAGCATTTGAACTGACGAAACTACGCAAAATCCATTCACTGGTCGTCTCGGACAAATCCGCGGTGGATGCGAGCCTGCATTTTCTCGACGATCATCGAATTCTCGTCGAGCCGGCCTGCGGTGCAGCCTTGGCCGCGATCTACGAACGCTTGCCGTTCATCGAAAGCTTTCAAACGATATTGGTGATTGTGTGTGGCGGCGCCGGCGTGACGGTCAATAATCTTGAAACCCTGGCCCGGACGTTGTCCTAGGGGCCCTCGCGCGCGATGATCGCCGACAGCGACAAACCGCGGCCAGAAAGTACGCGGTGCCTGACACGGGTATTGACCAAGGTGCCCTCAACAGATAGTCTGCCGGCTGCGCCAATTTGATCTCAGCTTGCGGGCGCTCTACAAATTCTGCTAAAGCGAATGGTTGACCCTTCCCGTCGACTTATCCCGCAAGCTCGATATTCGTTGGCGCCTTAATCTCGAGGTGCCCCAATGTCGATTGAAGTCTTGAAATTCGGAAGCTCGGTATTGCGAACCGCAGACGATCTTCATGTCGCGGTAGACGAGATCTACCGACATTGGCGTTGCGGATCCCGCGTACTCGCCGTGGTATCGGCGTTCGAAGGCGTTACCGACCAATTGATCAAGGAGACGGAGCAGCAAATCGCCGCGGACTCGCCTCACGCAAGGGCTGCGCACATCGCACAAGGAGAACAGCGGACGGCGGCACTTTTGATCGGATCGCTGAAACGTTGCGGCATTCCAGCGCGCTTGGTCGAGGCCCACGAGATAGCCCTGATTGCCGAAGGCAGCGGACTCGAAAGCACCCCGGTGAGCGTCGACACCGCGGCGCTCCAGCGCCTGTGGTCGACTCAGCCGATATTGGTCTTGCCCGGCTTTTACGGCGTCGATACTCGCGGCCGCACAGCCCTCTTTGGGCGTGGAGGCTCGGATCTATCGGCGCTCTTCGTGGCGGGCGCAATGAACGCTTGCTGTCGATTACTCAAGGACGTGAGCGGCGTGTACGACGCGGATCCGGCCGGCAGCGAGAAAGCCAACCGATATGCAGCGCTCTCTTGGGCTACTGCAGCTCGCGTCGCAGGGCCTCTGATACAAGCCAAAGGTCTGCAATACGCGCACCGTCGAGCCCTGCCCTTTCAAGTCGGGAGACCCAATGAAAGAGCCTCGACAGTGGTTGGGGAAGAAAGGGACCAAGTTGCGTCGCCGTCGCCTGGCCTGAGGCCGCTCCGCGTGGTGCTCTTGGGTTGCGGCACCGTCGGGCGCGGGGTTTACCAACTCTTGAAGCGCTACCCCGGCCGATTCAACATTTGTCACGTCGTCGTGCGCAATCCGGAAAATTACGCCGACGTCCCCGAACGTAGCAACGATCCATCGTACGTGATGGATCAATCCACCGACGTCGTGGTGGAATGTTTCGGCGGCGTCGGGACTGCCTATCCAATTATCTTGGCGGCATTGGAGGCCGGCAAATTTGTAGTAACAGCCAATAAGGCTGCAGTCGCCGCGCATTGGGCTGAGCTTGCTCACCATGCTCGCGGCAGCCGGCGCAAATTGCTGTTTTCGGCCGCCGTCGGCGGCGCGCTACCGATAATGGAGACCCTCGATGCCTTGACGCGAAAAACTCCAGTGGCTGAAGTTCGCGGCATCATCAACGGTACCTGCGGGGTGGTAATGGAAGCGCGCGCGGAAGGAAAGAGCCACCCAGAAGCCATCGCGATCGCTCAGGCACAGGGTTTCGCCGAAACCGATCCATCGCGAGATCTGTCGGGCCTGGATTCTGCCGATAAGCTCGCTCTAATCATTGAGAAAGCGTTTGGCCAATGGCTTCCACCGCACCAAATCTTCAGGAAGGGAATCGACTCGATCGCCGGGAATCATAGCGGCTACAAACTCATCGCCAGAGCGCGCCAATTGAAGGCTGGGATTTTCGCGTCCGTCGCTCCCGAGATTCCACCAGCGGGTAGTTTCCTGCATGAATCCAAAGGAGCCGAAAATCGCGTGGAGATTGAACTGACCAACGGCCGCATCATCAGATTGCATGGCATGGGCGCGGGCCGTTGGCCGACCGCCGTTTCTGTCATGGGAGATTTGCACGAAATCGCGCGACGGTTTGAGGGAAAATCGGCACGCGCCGCAGCGGATACCCTTGGATATCCTTGAAAATGTTGGGGGTATACTTGCGCATGATCTATCGACTGCTGCAAGTTCTCGCCGTGCTGTTCACAGCTCTCGGTGTCCTTTGGGCACTGCAAGGCGCCGGCATTGTGCACGTCAAGCCAATCTTATGCGTAGCGGATTGTGCTGAATTACAGGGCGCTTCCAGTCAATGGCTACTGATTGGGATCGGTGCTATTGCGGTTGGCACGGCACTTTGGTATCTGGCCCGCCGCCGTGCGAAGAAGTTGCGGATCACCTCGAGAACGTAACAGGACTGGCGTGAACGACGCCGCTGCCGTGAATATTGGGATTCTCGCCCGACCGGAAAGCGCAGCCTCTGAATGTTTGGGGGCCGACCTTCACGAGTCGGCAATGGCCGCGACCCCTACCATCTCCGGTGGCTGGATAAAGAAGAGTGCGGCAGGGTATTCTCAAGGGCGGTGGGAAGGGACTCCGCCACCCTTTGTCGGGAAAAGAGCTACCGCACTCTGAAAACGATGGGCCAGAGTTTGCCAAGAACCTCTTTACCGTAGCTGCCCAGATCGAGATTTTCTGTACGGTGGCTCACTTATAGCCACTTATTTTTCGATCCGAGCTCCTCTGACACTTCATATCTCAGCGTCCGGTCCAACCATTTTTCGTTCAGTCCGGCCATCCACCGAGCGTAGAAACAACATTAATGAGAGCAGACGATATAGCCGTATCAAGCGCGGATAATTTGAAATACGAGCGTGTTTTCGCGCATTGCCACTGCGCCCATTCCCGAGGATCGTACCTTTCCTTGTGGTGCAGTTCGACACCCTGTCGTCCGAAGTGGACATGAAACTAAACATCGCAGAATGAGGCTTTGCACTACACGGTGTTGCATCGCGATCGACACCGGCCGGCGAATCGATGCCGACTTGCTTTGCTCGAAATCCGCCCGAGGACAGCGAACCGATGGCCGCTAGTTTTACCATTGACGCGCACCAGGCAACGACAGTGCCCGCCGCATAGGACGTTTCCTATAGGGATTGCGGAAGCTAAGGCTGTTTTAGTGCACTCGGGGACAGCCGAAGTGCAGTTTTACCGCTCGAACGCAATGGAGCTCGATGACTCGTGCGACTGTGTTTCTGGCTCTTATCCTAATCCCAAGCTTGAGTTCAGCGGCCATTTATAAATGCACTGCCAAGGATGGCAGCATCACTTACACCGACGCACCATGTCCCGCAGACACTACGAGGCAATATATCGATCCAGCGGCGCCCTCGTGGCTAAACGAGTCATCGCAGAATATGAATATTGACTCGGCGTTTGCCGATGCAAACTCGCAATCGCAGCCTGAGATCCTCGCTATCCTTTGCGCCAATGATGAATTTAAATTGTGGCTCAAGGCGCAGCGACATTCCCTGCCGGAACGGGACGCCAGAACAGCGAAATATGTGCGGCTCAGCTACCTTTGCCGCAGGGCTCTGCACCTCCCGCATGCAGCGGCGCCGATTTTGCCAATGCCCCTGAAGCGCGCTCTTGGGCAGGAGATGCCGCGGCCGCCGATACTCTCGCGGAACTAGAGTCAGCCGCTGTCTGAATTTTTTGGCCGACTGCCGCAGCGTGCCTACGCTGACGCCCTGCTCACTTGCGCAGGACTCGGTCCTTCAATCAAGAACTCTCCCAATGAAAAAGGGACGAACCGACCCCATCGCTGAGCGTCCTCCAACGAAACAATATGGGTCCCGATCATCCGCGTGGCCTGCCGCCGGCAACGACGATGGGTTCTCCCAGCGCTCGCCGATATTCCTCCTCGCCGATCGCATCAACCGACCGCAGCTTCGCCAGAAGCTCGTCGATCAGCGAACGCAGACCAGGCCCCGGCGTTCCGTGGGCGAATGAACTCTGGTATTTGATCGGCCCGGGGATGATCGCGACCAGGAAGGCCATCTCGGCCGGCGTCAGCTCTCGGGGTTCGCGGCCGAAATAGCGGCGGGCCGCGGGCCGCAGTCCACGCAGGTCCGGTCCCCATTCGATGATGTTCAGGTAGATCTCAAGAATTCGATCCTTGCCGAGCGCCGACTCGAGCAGGAACGTGATCGCCAGTTCCTGCAGCTTGCGTCCGAGCTGCTTGTCGCGCGACAGGAACAGGTTTTTGGCCAGTTGCTGGGTGATTGTCGACGCGCCGCGCGCGGCGCCCCCCCGCGACCAGTTGGTGAGCAGCGCGGCGGGTAGTTCGCGCAAGTCGATGCCGCGATGCCCATAAAAACCTGCGTCTTCGGCAAGCAGCAGAGTGCGCACAAACAGCGGCGGAACATCGTGCAGGGCGATGAAGTCAGGGGACGCGAGCGAGACGTCGATGGGGCGGTGCGGCCCAGGGCCGTCTTCGGATTTGAAGATGAAATCGCCGCGCAGGCGCGCGACTGCCGGCGGCATCTGACGTGGCGGCCTGAAGTCGATCTTCTGGCTCACCGAGAGCGAGGCGGGGTCCGCCAGGCGTCCGCGTACATGCACGTCGATCGTGGCCGAGCCAAGGTCACGGGCGGCGCCGGGCGCCATTCCCAGGCTTTCGGGCACCGCGAGCCCGGATGCACCCAGTAATTTCGCAAAGTCCAGATGCTGCATGCCGAGTGCGAGATCGACAAGCGGATCGGTGTCCAGATCGCGCAGTGAGATCGAGCCCGATAGGGCGGCACCAGCCACCGTCGCGTGGATCTCGGGGATCTCGATGGTGCCCCCGATGCGGCGCCAGGCGCCATTGAATCGTATGGTCAGGTTCGTCGGATCGCCGAGCTGCGGCTCGTCGCCGGCGTTATCCGCCAGCGTTCCCAAGCGCGCGCCGCGCGCGCCCATGTCCACGTGGAAACGGAGCACATCGGTGCTGGCCTGAAGGTCCACGCGGCCATCCGCGATACCGCCATCGAGCAGCGGGTAGCCGTCGCGCCGTACGTCGAGCAGGCGTCCGGCGTCGAGCCCACGTACCTCGATATTCCATGCACTGCCCACCGGATACGCCAGCTTGCGGATTGACAGGCCGGCCTGTGGCTCCACCAGCGTGAGCCGGAGGTCCTCGCCAAAAATCCCCACTACGTCCCAGGCAGTGGCCGCCGCGCCGACCCTGACCCCTGCTGGCCCCGCGAGAATGGCGGCGCGAACTGCGAGTCGCAAACGGCCGGGCCACGTGGCCGCGATCATGTCGGCGTGCAGTCGCACACCAGACCTAAGGTCGAGATCGAATCCCTCCAATCGCAGCAACGGCCAGACGCCGACGTGTACCCCACCGATTCGGACAACCGCGCCATGGCGCCCGGCCGCGGACTCGATCCGCGCTCGCACCCCGTGCTCGAGCATGGATCTCAGCAACAGCGCGGCCACGCTTACGGCCAGCGCCGCGGCGATCGCACCTAGCCACCACCATCGCCTGCGGGTTCGAAACGTAGACATCGATGCAAGGATGCCACAGCCTGATCGCGTGCCGGCGGTTGCGCGGCTTCGGTCGAGGACGGCATCGATCAGGCCCGCTTCAACCGGTCCCTTCGAGTCACAGCGGCCCGTTAAACATCGGTCCCGCACCCCAACTTAAGGCCGATCTGACTGATGCCCGGGCTCGTGTCTTGCTCATTGGATAAAATCGCAAGCGTCACAGTCGTGCCCATAACTGCTCTTGGCCCCTCTCGGGCGGCGTATGACTCATCACACAAAGGGCCAGATACCCCCAGCAGCTGTCTGGCGACACAAATCGTAGTTAAAGTTTCGGATTTCGATCTCGTCGACTATGCGCTTGACGCCCGAAATTCTCCTCGCCAGCCGAATCGCCCGTCGCAGATCCCAGTCATCCCAGACCATCCCCTGCAACGTTGCGACACCATTCTTTACAGTGATTGTGATGTGTCCGTCGTCAAGGTAAGGGTCATCGTGCAGAGCTACCTCTATACGCTGGGCCAGCTCCAAGTCAGGCACAGGCTCGGGGAGTCGCTTCCCCGTCACAACGATGGATTCAAGAGGCGCTGCTGTTTGCGCGCGCACCGGGTCGGGAACATCCGGGTTCAACGCCAATGCCATCCCCCCGACTACCACGCCAAGCAATAAAAAACTCCGAGCGCGTGCCATTCGACTTCCACCCCTCGGGTTGTTCATTGGACTCCCAGTTTAGTATGCATAGGCACGACGCGATCATATAGAGAGTCTACGACCCTGCGCCATGGCGCCACTCGCCAGGAAAAATAGTGGCGGAGAGGGTGCGACCGCTGCGTCGAACCGGTGAGTTTCCCTTACAACGACTCATCCAGCAGAAAATCCTCGAGAGTGACTCCGCGAACCGCGCTGCCATCGAACCGATCCGAACTGACGACCAGCAGTCTCTCGCGGGAAAAGGTTCTGATAAACCAATCGAACTCGAATGGCGAAGCGTGACCGGCCTTCACTTCGATCCAAGGCCTGCCCTGACGTACGAAATCGATCTCGTGCTTCTCAGTACGCCAGAACAGCGACTGCAAGGACGACGGATGGCCTTCTTTCGCAGCTCGTCGGAATAATTCCGCGGCCACCGCCCATTCCCACCACACGCCCTTTTCCTCGCCGGTGGTTCTTTCCAACGAGTTTGGTGTCGTGTGACGGTTTGTCGACCAGGTATTCGCAGCGAGCAGGTTCACGAATGGATATTTGGAGGCCTTGCGCGAGAGTCGCACCCTTCGAGACGGATCCCAGGGCTCACTGGTTCCGAGAACCAAGAGATCGCTCAGCAGATCGAGGTAGCCGTGCGCAACCGTATTGTTTGCCATCCCGGACTCTTCCGCGAGAGTCGTTTGCGCCACTGGCGACGCACCGCGACGCATGAGCTGCTCCAACAGCCGTAGCAGCATGGGTCTCGAGCGGCCGGCCAGCGCGCATTCACCGTAGATCCAATCCGCGGTCGTTTGAAATACGTATTCCGGAACCGAACCCGTTTCAAGTACCGCCGCACACGCAGGAGGCGAACCACCCGCGATGAGATAGGCGGCCAGAGTCTGGGACTTGAGCGTCGGAAAAGCCTTGTCGTAAAAAATCCTATACGGAAGCTGGACGAACAAATAGATCGTTCGCGCAAGCTTTCCTTTGCGGCCCGGCAGCAACTCCGCCTCTCGCTGAATGTCGCTGGCTTTTGATCCAGTCGTGATGAGCAGCACCTTCCGCAGGACACCCCTATCCGCAAGACGTTTGATAGCCTTCTGCCAGCCTGCGACCGCGGTAATTTCGTCAATGAAAAGGCGTCGAACTGACGCTTCATTCGGAAAGTAACTGATCAGCGATTCGATATCACTCTCAAGCTCGTCAGGGCCCGCGATATAGTCACCATTTAGAAAGAGCGCGGTCCCCGGCCCGAACTGCCGGAGCGTTTCCCTCAATTGGAATTCCAGCCAAGTGCTCTTACCGTACTGCCGCGGGCCGCGAATGACGATGATGCCGGGGTCCCGCGGCAGCTCGGCAAGGCCGAAGTCCCAATTGAAGAATCCGCTGGCGGGGGCCACTTCAAGATGAGGGAAGAGCCCTTCACCCTGCAAAACTCCCTTCAAATACAGCTTGTTACGCTCAACAACGTTCATAGCGTTGTATTTTACAACGCTCGTAACGTTGCATCAACGGTGCAGCGGCATGTATCTGCTCCCGCCGCACGTTCGATCCAAAGCCGATTTGTTCGCGCCATTTTGAAGGCTCGCGAAAAAAAGGTGCTCGGGCCTTTGGGACTTTATCCAATAATCGCTAGGCTTCCGCAATCGCAGCAATCGAGATCTTCAGTCTGGGCGTCCGGACCGGCATCTTCGCTCCCTGGCGGGCCGGTGGATTCGAGGGAAGCGTCACGAACGCGCTGGCGGATGAGGAGGATTTCCAAGGCATGAATGAAGAATGGTTAAAGTGGGGGGTGATGGCGGATTTAGGCCAATCGGCCCCGTATCCGCGATCCGAACGCGGCGCCCACGCAAATAAGCGCCCATAGGATGACGCTGATCGATAGGTCGGCGCCTTGATTGGATCCGCGACTTGCAGCCTCACCGGCCATGCGGGCATGTTCAATGGCCGAGGCACAAAGAACGATGCAGGAGAGACTCAGCGCAAAGAACAGTGCCGCATGCAGCCGCTCGCGCCGCTCCAAGTGCGCATCGTCCATACTCGCAACCAAGAAGGGCTCGCCATTGGTCGGCTGGCTGATCACATTCAGGCGACTGATGGGCGAACTCAAGGTCTTTGACTGTGACTCGATTTCTGCTGCCCGGCGCACCGCCTCCCATTCGGACGCGTCGAGTTGACCGTCATGGTTTTTGTCGAAGCGCGCGAGCAGCCCTTTCTGGTCCTGCTTCCATTGGTGCAGCAAGGCCGCCACGGAGTTGTCGGGATCGGCGATCTCGGAGTGGGAACGCAGCTCACCCAAAACCGACAGCCGATCGCCCGTGCTCAAGAGTTCTTCCGTATAGCGATAATCGCCTTCCTGCAGCAGGGCCGAGGACGTTGGTACGCTCGCGGGGCGCGGCAGATCACCGCACCAGACGTTGCACGTGGTGGGTGTGATATCGGCGTTTACCGGTCCGACGAGGCAGGAATCGTCGCCGTCGGCGAGGACGAATAAATCGATGCTCCTGCCGCTGTCGACAGTTTCCCAGCGGTTCTCGCCCTTTGCGTTGCGGGTTCTTCGCTCTACTTGATAGCGCCACCAGATACAGGGACGAGAGCTCAACGGTGCGGCCAGGGGTTTACCGTCGACGGCGGCGGCACGACCGGAGACTTTCACGTAGCCTTGCGCGGCGGAGCGGATTCGAACCAGGGGCGTGTCGGAAACCAGGCGGTTGCGCGACAGATTTCGAAAGCATCGATACAGGGCCCAGAGCGCGACCGCGGCGCACAGTGCCGCCCCCAGCCAGTAATACTGTACGGGGTGAAGATTGCCTGTGTGCATCGACGACTCCCCGAATTTCAGCGCGCGAACAGCGCCTTCAAGTCGACGTCGGCTTTCTCTTCGTTCTGAAAGTGCAGGATCTGCGCGGGTGGGAAATCACCCATGCTCGCGATCAACGAATCGGGGAAGCTTCGAATGCGGATGTTATTGGCGGTGGCCGCGTCGTTGTAGACTTCGCGGCGGTCCGAGATCGCGGTTTCGAGGCTGCTGATCCGTGTCTGCAGCTGGCGAAAGGCCTCGTTCGCCTTGAGGTCGGGATAGCCTTCTGCGACGGCATAGAGGCCGTTGAGACCCGCAGTCATCTCGTGCTCGGCGGCTCCCAAGGAATTCAAGTTTCCGGAACTGCGCGCGGTGTCGACCCCGCTGCGAGCCTTCATTACGCGCTCGAGCGTACCACCCTCGTATTGCATGTATTGCTTGCAGACTTCGACGAGCTTCGGAATTTCGTCATGACGCTGGATCAGCAGCACATCGATGTTCGACCATGCGAGCTTCACCGCGGCACTGATGCGCACGAGACCGTTATAGACCCCGACCAGATAGCCTATGAGCGCGAGGATGAGGAAGGCTACGACCAGCAATGCGATCATAGTAATACCCCGAGGAACGATGGCTGCGATTCGCTGCGACAACTTTCGGATGATGCACGCAGCGCCGCAAAGGCGCGAGCATGACAGTGTGACTGCGCTAGCGGTTTAGCCTAAAACGGTCCAGCGGAAAGTACGGTTTTGTCGGAAACGCGAACTGCGTCACCCGCGGACGCCA
>CAWETY010000006.1:0-570307 GCA_963812125.1 uncultured Gammaproteobacteria bacterium | reverse complement strand
GCGAACTGGAGGACCTATGCTTATTTGAAAATATCGAAAACACTCAAAATCATGCGCGGCAAACTACCGGCTTATGCGGGGTAACATGATAACCGTGCCGCCTCGGCCGGGCGTCAGCGGCAGAATGTTAAACTCCGCGCCATAACAAACAATTTCGCTGGCCGACAATTACGGAGTGTCATATGAGCTCAGTTACCCACTGATTCTGGCTGCCGCGCTCGGTTCGTGTGTGCAGGCGCAAAGCGATAGCGACGCGGCGAGCGAGGCAGCCAGAATCAGTGGGTAGCGATTCATAGGACACTCCGTTGAATTGTCAGCCAGCGAAAGTAGTTGTTATGGCGCATAGTTTAGCATTTGTCCCGGCGCGCGCCGACCGAGCGCGGCGGAGTATCATGCGCGGTTCCGCTTTGACTCGTTAAGGTGATCGCGCATGAGTTTGAGTGTTTTCGATATTTTCAAAGTCGGCATCGGTCCCGTCCAGTTCGCACACCATGGGACCGATGAACGCGGCGCGCGGTTTTGTCGAACTGCTGGCGGCGCGCGATCTGTTGAAGCGCACCTGCCAGGTCTCGGCGCAACTGTACGGCTCGTTGGCGCTCACCGGCCGCGGCCATTGCACCGACCGCGCGATTTTATTGGGTCTCGAGGGCATGAGCCCGGATACGATCGATGCCGCGGCGGCGAATTCGCGCTGCAGCGGATTCGTACCGCCAAGCGCCTGCGCTTGCTGGGCATCCAGGAAATCGATTTCGACGAGCCGTTGAATCTTCTGTTTCACACCGATCAGGTGCTGCCGGGTCATTCCAACGGCATGTGCTTCACGGCGCATGATGCGGCGCTGAAGTCTTGGCGCGCGAGGAGTATTACAGCATCGGCGGCGGATTTCGTGGTGCGCGCCGGCGCGGAATCCAATGCCGGCGCGGTGCGGGCCGAGCCGCCGTACCGATTCGATTCCGGTGACCAGCTGCTCGAACACGGCAAAGCGCAGGGATTGGAGATCCACGAAATCATGCTTGCTCGCGAGCGCACGCTGGCGCAGCGAGCCGGAAGTGCGGCCGGACTCATGCGCATTTGGCAGGTGATGCAGGATTGCGTGCGCCGCGGCTTCGATGCGCAGGGCCTGCTGCCCGGGGTGTTGCGGGTCAGGCGCCGGGCGCCGAAACTTGTATCGCCAGCTGATGAGCGGCGACCCGTTGAGCCCCATGCACGCGCTCGATTGGGTCAATGCCTATGCCCTCGCCGTCAATGAGGAAAACGCCGCGGGCGGCCAGGTGGTGACGGCGCCGACCAACGGCGCCGCGGGCATCGTGCCGGCCGTGCTGCACTATTACCGCCGCTTCGAAGCCGGTGCCGACGATGATGGCGTAGCACGCTTCCTGCTCACCGCCGGCGCCATTGGCATGCTGTACAAGGAAAATGCTTCCATTTCCGGCGCAGAGATGGGATGCCAGGGTGAGGTGGGCGTCGCCTGTTCCATGGCCGCGGCCGGCCTGGTGGCAGCGCTCAATGGCAGCAACGAACAAATGGAAAACGCGGCCGAGATCGGCATGGAGCACAATCTGGGCCTGACCTGCGACCCGGTTGCAGGCCTGGTGCAGATTCCCTGCATCGAGCGCAATGCCATGGGATCGGTCAAGGCCATCAATGCGGCGCGGCTGGCGCTGCGCGGCGACGGCTCGCACAAAGTGTCGCTCGACCAGGTCATCAACACCATGCGGCAAACCGGCCTCGACATGTCCACGATCTATAAGGAGACCTCGCAGGGAGGCCTCGCGGTAAACGTGCCCGAATGCTAGCGCTGCCGCGCTGCGCCTAGCCGGTCGCCTGCAAGCCCTGCGCGATGCCGCTGATCGTCGCGCGCAACGCGCCGAACAACGCCTGATCCTGGCGCTGCGTCGCGCGCCAGCGGCGCAGCAAATCCACCTGCATGAGGTGCATCGGGTCGATGTACGGATTGCGCAGCTTGATCGAACGCTGCAGCGTCGGATCGCTGTCGAGCAATTGCGCCGAGCCGCGCAGGCGCAGCACCAGCTTCACGGTCAGCGCATATTCCTCGGCGATCGGCGCCGGCATGAATGCGCAGCCGATCCGGCGCCAGAGCATCGTAGTAGCTCGACAATATCCATGTCGGTGCGGCCGAGCATCGCCTCGACATCGTCGAGCAAGTGACCGAAGAACGGCCAATGCGCCACCATGCGCGTCAAAACCTCCTCGCCATGAAGTTCGAGCGCGGCTTGCACGCCGCTGCCAAAGCCGAACCAACCCGGCAACATGTGCCGGCTCTGCGTCCACGCAAATACCCAGGGAACCGCCCGCAGCGACTGCACCCCCGCGGCGCCCTCGCGCGCCGCGGGGCGCGACGCAATGTGCATGCGCTCGATGACATCGAGCGGAGTGGCCGCGCTAAAATATTCGAAGAATTCCGCGCTGCCAAACACCAGCTCGCGGTAAGCCTTCAGGCTTTGCGCCGCGATGGTGCCCATGGCTGCACGAAGTTCCGGAGCGATCGGCGCCGCCTCGGCGGCGTGCGCGCTGGCGAGCGCCACCGAGGCGAAGGTTCGCTCCAGAGTGCGCATCGCGATCGGGCGCAGGCTGTAGCTCTGATTGACGACTTCGCCTTGCTCCGTCAGCCGCAAGACGCCGCTGCATCGCGCCGTTGGGCAGCGACTCGACCAGCTGCTCGGTGCGGCCGCCGCCGCGCGCCGGCGTGCCCCCGCGTCCATGGAATATCAAGAGACTGGTACCCATGCATGCGGGCCGTTTCCAGCAATTGGACTTGCGCCACTTGCAGGGCCCAGCGCGATGCCGCGATTCCGCCCTGTTTGTTCGAATCCGAATAGCCGATCACCACCATCTGGCGATTGCCGCGCGAATCGAGATGCCGGCGATAGGCGGGCTCGGCATGCAATGCACGCAAAACCTCGCCCGCCGTTTCCAATGAATCAATCGACTCGAGCATGGGCGCGACGTCGAGCGGACATTCGCCGCTGCGCTTGTCGGTGATATCCGCCCAGCGCGCCAGCAGCAATACCGCGAGGATGTCTTCGGGCCCGCGGGCGCCGCTCACGATGTATTCACCGATCGCGCGGCCGCCGAATTTATGGCGCGCCTGGGCGATCGCCTGAAAAACCCAAAGGCTGCGCCGGCCCATCGCGTCGAAGGAGGCCGCCGGCCCTAAATCGCGCACCAGAAAATCGTGCAATTGCCGCAAGCGCTCAGCCGCCGGCAGCGCCGGCCAATCCTTTTGATCCAAGCCCTGCGCAATGACCGCATCGTGGACGCGGGCGTGCTGAATGACGTCCAGCGTGGCCAGATGAAATCCGAAAGTCCGCACGCGCCGCATGAGCCTGCGCACCAAAAAATATCCGGCGTGGCGCCCCTTGTTTTCGAGCAGGCTGGCCGCCGCCAGTCCGACATCCGACAACAATTCGTCGGGACTCTGATAGGCATTGGGCCGGCCTTCGTAGCTTGCCTGCAAGCGCTCGCTGATCTGGCCGAAGAACACCCGGTACGGCATGCGGTCGTGCCGCGTCGGCACGAGCGCTTTCGCTCCCGGCAAAATCGCCGTGTAGGACTCGATGCGCTCGGCCAGCTGGGCGCTCACCGCCACCCGGTTTGCGCTTTGACTCAAAGATTCCGCCAGCTGGCCGCACTCCGCGAAATAAGTCGACACGATCATCTGCTGATGCCGCTGCAGGGTCTCGCGAATGGTTTTGCCGTGAATATCCGCGTTGCCGTCCATGTCGCCGCCCACCCAGGATCCAAAGCGCAGGATATTGGGCACGTCCAGCGTCTCGACCGGAACGCCATAGGCGTGCGCCAGAGCCGCCTCGATTTCTTCGTAGAACAAGGGCACGACGCGGTACAGAATGTCGATCAGATAGAACAGCACGTGTTCGCGCTCATCGACCACGGTCAAACCCTCGCGCGGGTGCTCCTCGGTCTGCCAGATGCTGGTGATCTCCAGCCGCACGCGCGCCCAGCGCATGTCCAGTTCCGCGCGGGTCGATCCGGGATCGGTTCGCTCCAATAGGTCATGCGCAATGTGCTGCTGCTTGCGCAAAATCGTGCGGCGTGTGGATTCGGTCGGGTGCGCCATGAACACCGGTTCGATGCGCATCATGCCGATCAGCTCGAGCGCTGCGTCGAGCGACGCGCCGGAACGCTGCAAGCGTCCGATGCAATCGGCGATGCCGCCGGGCTGAGAAGTGCTCGAATCGCCCAGGTATTCGCGGCGGCGGCGCACACGGTGGGCTTTTTCAGCCGTATTGACCGCCATGAACCAGATGGAAAACGCGCGGGTCAATTCGGTCGCCGCCGCGGGCGATCGCCCTTCGGTTCGCTTCTCGAGGTCCGCCGCGCCCTGTGGATCGCCTTCCCGGCGCCGCAGTGCATCGAGCCGGTCGCCTTCGACCTGCATGAAGAACTGCGCGCCGCCCTGGTCGCGAAGCGTCTCGCCGATCAAATCGCCGAGCGCGTGCACATCCTCGCGCAGTGCGGTGTCCTTGACCGGGAATCGGATGCTCTGGCGATACATAATGCTAGGCTCTCAGGCAGTCACGGAGAAATATTATGAGCTTGTTGGCGCAGATCGCTATATTTCTCGCCGCCGCCGTCATTGCGGTGCCGATTTTCCGACGCTTCAAGCTGGGATCGGTCCTTGGCTACCTCACGGCAGGCATCATTATCGGCCCCGCCAGCTTGGGATTGGTCAGCAGCGTCGAGACGACCCAGAATATCGCGCAATTCGGCATCGTGCTGTTGATGTTTGTCATCGGCCTGGAGCTGCAGCCGTCGCGTCTGTGGGTGCTGCGCAGGTCGATTTTCGGCTTGGGCTCAGCACAGGTCCTGGCGACCACGATCGCCGTGGGCGGCGCCGCCTACTTCGTTTTCGCGCAAACTTGGCAATCCGCGCTCATCATCGGTTTCGCGTTGTCGATGTCCTCGACCGCCCTGGCGCTGCAGCTGCTCGCCGAGCGCGGCCAGCTCAATTCGCAATTTGGCCGCGCGGCATTCAGCATCCTGCTGTTTCAGGACGTCTCGGTGATGCCCGCGCTCGCGCTGCTGCCGCTGCTCGGCGCGGCCTCGGAAAAATCCGCGGGTTCCGGCGGTTGGCTGGTGATCAAGCTCGTTGCCGTGCTCGCCGCGGTCATCATCGGCGGCCGCTTCGTGCTGCGTCCCATGCTGCGTATCATCGCCGCGTCGCGGGTCGCCGAAGCCTTCACCGCGGCGGGTCTCTTGATCGTACTGGGGACGGCGCTGCTGGTGAGCCAGGTAGGATTGTCGCTGTCGCTGGGTGCGTTCCTGGCCGGCGTGCTGCTGGCCGACAGCGAGTTCCGCCATGAGCTCGAGGCGGACATCGAACCCTTCAAAGGCCTCCTGCTGGGTCTCTTCTTCATCAGTGTAGGCATGTCCGCCAATCTTGGCTTGGTACGTGAAAAACCCCTTCTTATCATAGGCTTAACGGTCGGACTGGTGGCGCTCAAAATCCTGGTGCTGTGGGCGATCGGCCGCCTATCCGGTCTTTCACGAACCGCCACGCGCGGCTTGAGCATCAGTTTGCCCTCCGGGGGTGAATTCGCATTCGTGCTGTTCGGCCTCGCGGCCGGCCTGCGCATCATGGATTCGCAGGTCGCCGACTTGCTGGTGCTGGTGGTGACCGCGTCGATGATCTTGAGTCCCGTGCTGCTCGCGCTATATGACGTCACGTTCAAGACGAGCGAATCGGACGGCCGGCCGTTCGATACGCCGGTCGAACTCTATCCCAAAGTTCTCATTGCGGGCTTCGGACGCTTCGGCCAAATCGTCGGCCGCATACTGCTGGCGAAGCAGATCGCCTTCACGGCCCTCGAGGCCAATCAAACCCAGGTCGATTTCTTGCGCCGTTTCGGCAATCAGATTTACTACGGCGACGCCTCGCGGCTGGAGCTGCTGCGCGCGGCCCATGCGGAGAACGCGGAAGTTTTCGTGCTCGCCATCGACGATGCCGATGCATCGGTGAAAACTGCCGAATTGATCCGCCAGCACTTTCCGCATTTGAAGATTTTCGCGCGCGCGCGCAATCGCCAGCATGCTTTTAGGCTCATGGATCTTGGCGTGCGCTACATCATCCGCGAGACCCTGGCATCGAGCCTGGAAATGTCCCTGCAGGTGCTGGAGTCATTGGGCCTGTCGAAATCCGCGGCCAAGGAAACGGTGCGTCAATTTCGCGCCCACGATGAGGCGACCCTGGCCAAGCAGCATGCCGTGAAGGACGATGAGAAGAAATTCTTGGAAACCACGCGCGAGTCGGCCGAGCAGCTGCTGCACCTGTTCGAGACCGATACCGGACAGCCGGAGGAGGCGGCGCCGCGCGTCGCCGCGAACTCGTGAGCTAGTGCGGATTGAGCAAAACGGTGGTATCGAAACTTTCGAAGCTGGTCAGCACGCGCCGATAAGCATTGTGCATTATGCGCTGCGCGTTCTTGTCGGCGCGCGCGCCCAGCAGCATGCGGATCACCACATCATCCTGCGGCCGGGCCAGGTCTTCGCCCAACAGTTGATAGGTAAAACGCGCCAATCTTTGGCTCATTTCATTCGCGAACTTGTAGCGCACGGCGTCGCTGCCGTCGCCGTTGCCGACCTTGGCTTCTTCGGCGATTTCGCAAATCAAGCGCGAAATGAAGCGCGCCTTGTCGACCAGGCCAAGATCGGCGAAAAACTCGATTTCGGATTGAATGTTCATCCGGCCGGGAAGAAGTCGATGGGTTTGGTGGCCGTCAGTGCCGCGACATCCTTTGCCTCGAACCTGAAGAGGCGGATGCGCGCCACCAGCTTGCTCTCGAATTCCGGATCGTGCAGCTCCGAGGAGACGATGTGCGCGGCGGTGATCTCGCCCGAGGGGGCGATGGTCAATTCGATCACGACCTTGCCCTGCAGCGCAGGATTGTCGCGCAAGGCGCGCGCGTACATGGCGTCGATCGCGCCCTTGTTCTTGGTGAACACCAGCGCGATTTCATCGGCGCTGCGCGAGGCCTTGCCGCTGCCGCCGGCGCGCGTGGCGGCGTGGCCGGAGGCGCCGAGATTCGGATCCTTGACCTGCGTCGTATAAATTCCGCGCAATGAACCGGAACCGGATGCCAGTCCGCTGCTCGTCGGCGAACTGATCCCGCCGCTGGTGCCGCCGGCCTTGGAACTGATGATGCTGCGGGTCACCTGGGTGACATCGCCCGGGTCGGTGGTCTTCTGCTGGCTCTTCTGGAATTTGTCCAAATCGATTTGATCGCGCAGCGCCGCAAGATCGTCGAGATTCGCGAGCAATCCGCTCTTGGAGGCTTTTACGCGCGGGTCGACCGGCTGCGGCGGCGTGGGCACCTTCTGCACCGGCACCTTCTCCACCGGCTTCTCCTTCGGCGGGGGCGGCGGCGGCGGGGCGGCGGCGGGGGTTCCAGCACCAGCTGTACGACGCGTTCCGGCAAAGAATCCGTGTTGTTGACCCGCTCGGTGCGCGGCAGGAAAGGCATGATCACCGCGATGATCGCGAAAACTATCGCGAGATTGCGCAGAATGGTGCGGAAGCGCCGCTCGGTCTCCTCCGAGGGCGCCCAGGGCAGATCATAGCGCCGGTAGTAAGGCACCAGGCCGGACGGAACTCGGTTTGCGGGATTTAGCGCGGCCATTTAAGTCGCCGCCCGTTCGCGCTCGACCACGGCGAAGGACACCTTGCCGTACTCGGCTTCACTGCAGGTCATCATGATTTTCTTCAGCACGCTGTAAGGCGTGCTCTTGTCGCCCATGATGGTCACTTCGCGCTTGGCGATGTCGGTCTGCTGGGCGGTGCGGATGCTGCGGTCATTTTGCGCCATCAGCGCCGCCTTCAGCGGCGCGAAGAAGGGGCCCTGGTTGGCGACCACATCCTTGCAGCGAGCCCACCAAGACACCGTCGACGTAGAGCGAATCCTTGGTGATCATGACGACCACGGCGGCGCTCGGCTTGCGGTCGGAAATGGACTGCGGAATCGAAATGTTCTTGGTGTTCGGCAGGATGTCGACCTCGGCGGTATGGGCGAGGAGGAACACCACCAGGATGGTCATCATGTCGATGAAGGGGATCAACGCGAAGTGGTTCGCGCCGTGCCGCCGTTCCCGATGCCGTTTGATGCGATAGGATGATCATGTCGGTGCATCTCCGATGGCGATGTCGGGGAACAATTCCGCCTTTGAGAAAGGCGGCGTCGGTATCTGATAGACGCGCACCGTGTCCATCACCTGCACCAGCACGTCGTACGGGACGGCAGGTCCGGGCAGTATCGTTGCATCGGTCATCTGGGGAAATTGCGATTTGACCTGACGCATGAACTCCGACAAATGATCCAAATCATAGCCGGCCGGCGTGTTTTCGATGACTTTGAGCGGACCCGAATTGCGGTCGTTGACCACCAGATCGTTCGGGACGAATGATCACTTCGAGCTTCAGGCCCTTCGGCAATTCAACAGGAGCGGTGTTGCTGGCCGGAAGGTTGAGCTGCAGGATATTCGTCTTGGAAAATACCGCCGTGAAAATCAGGAAGAACACCAGGATCACCATCATGTCGATCATCGGCACGATGTTCAAATCATCGCGCCCCTGGTGATAGCGGGCGTGATTGCGTCGGACGAGGCGCGCAGCTTTTGACTTCATGAGAGGACGCACCTCGGATGCTGTCACTTTGGTGCTAGATGCTGCCGCGGGCCGCGGCGGGCGCCCGCACCGACGGACGTCGGCGCCGCCGGTTCATGAGTCTTGTCGGTCTGGCGCTCGGTAATCGAGTTCAAGAACTTCACCGACGCAATCTCCAAGCTGTCGATGAGCGAGGTGGTCTTGGACTCGAGGAACATGTGCGACAGCAGCAGCGTGATGGCGACGAACAAGCCCGATGCGGTGTTGTTCATGGCCACGGAAATCGCCGCGGCCAGCAAGCTGGCCTTTTCCGCCGGGTTCGCGGTTGCCACGGCGCTGAACGCGCCGATGAGGCCGGTGATGGTACCGAGCAAGCCGATCAACAGGCCGACGTTTGCCAGCGACGAAAGATAGTGCGTGCGCTTCTCGATTCGTGGAATGACCTCGAGCAGGCTCTCGTCCATGGCCTTTTCGATATCGTCGCGGCGGCGGGCGCTGGCGACCCGCGCCACGCCATAGTTCAGGATGGTGGCGATCGAGGCCTTGGAGTTGTGGCACAGCCCCACCACTTGCTTGAAGTTTCCGGCGCTCAAGGCCGGCACAAGCGAATCCCACAGGCTGCGATTGCGAATGGTTTCGCGAGTCAGGTACACGTATCGCTCGATGGCGATGGCGACGCCGACCACGAATATCAAGGCCAGCGGGTACAGGAACACCCCGCCGTCCTTGAAGAAATTGACTGACCGAATTCATGAAATTCATCTTGCGCGCTCCTAAATATACTCTATCCTTCGAATATGCGATTCAACCAGATTCCGTAAAATCGGCTATGACTTACTTCTCACCCTGGTGCGACGGGTGGCCCGGTGCACCATTTTGGGACGAATCGGCCTGCACGGCTTTGTAATAGACGACTTCGCGTTTGAATACGTCCCGGTCGACCGGGCGCCAGGATCTCATCGACCAGGCTATTCATCGGTTTGCCGGCCAAATCCCCGATATCCGACTTCTTCCAGGGGACGATGTACATGACCTTGGGCTGTTCCCGATCGCCGGTCACCGTCGCCGTACCCAATTCCAGCCGATCCACCGCGCCCGGAGCCTTTTGATCCGCCCTGGCACTTGCGCGCCCGCCGCCCTGCCGTGGACCGGCGGCGCGCGGCTCGCCGGCCTCGGACTGAGCGGCCGCGGGACGGGATGTGTTGGCGCGCGGCTCCCCAGCCTCCGACTGTGCAGTCGCATTCGCGGGTTTTGCCGCCGGCCGAGGTTCAGCCGGCGCGGTTGCAGGTTTGGCGGCCGGCGTGGTGCCCGGCGCGGGTTCCTGGGCATGCGTCACATTCATGGCGCAACAAAGCACGATCAAGCACGAGGTCTTTGGCAGCGCGTTCATCCGGGCTCCTTCTTGGCGACCGGCGCCGGCGCGCCGACGCGTTTACGCAATTCGATCACCCAACCGGCAACTTGCTTGTTCTCGCCGGCTATCTCGATGTAGCGTTCGAACTGCTCCAGCGCCTTTTGGGGTTGCTCCAAATACAAATCGTAGAGCACGCCCAGATTGAGATGCGCCGGCGCGTAGTTTGGTTCAGCGGCAATCGCGCGCAGGTAGGCGGCCTCCGCTTCCGCGAACTTACCCAGCTTACGCTCTACGATGCCGAGTTCATCGTCGGCGATTGCGTTGGCCGGGCTGGCCTGCAAAGCCGTTTTGAATGCGCCCTCGGCTTCGGGCAGCCGGGATGCCTGCAAATACAGCAGCCCCAGATTCAACTGCGGTCCCGCGAATTGTGGATAAGCGACGGCTAGCTGCTTGAATTCGAGTTCCGCGTCGGTGAGGCGGTTGGACTTCATCATCTGCAACGCTTGGCTATATTGCTGTGCCGCACGCGGAGGAATGGGGGTCGAATCCGCGGGCGCGGGCGGCGCCGCATTGGCCGGGGTTGCGTTGGCCGCCGCGGCTGTGCCCGGCGCGCCGCTCGAGACGGCAGTTTTCGCTGGCGGCGCGCTCGCGGGTACCGCGGGCGCGGGCGCGCGCGCCGGCTGTACCGGCGCGCCGTGACAGCCGGCCAGCAGCGCAATCGCGCTCAAGCTAACGAATCGATTCGACCTGCTGTTCACCGATTTCCACCTTGCCGTATCGGCCTGGATTGAGCTGCGCGAGCGCCGCGAAACTCTTCTGCACCCATTCGTCATAGGTCCCGTCCTTGGTGCGCGCGGCGTTGACTTCGTGCAGCTTGATGGCTTTTTCCTCGAACGGAAAAGCTTGCTCCTCGAGCAGCACGTCGTATTGCTCCAATTCATCCTTCTTTAGATTCTTCGGGCGCTCGGAACTCATCAAATCCTTGCCGAGCTGGCGGTATAACTCCGCGCTCTCGAAGGTCGCCGCGGTCGTGACCTCGGCGACCTGATAGTCGGCCGCGGCCTCGTAAGCCTTGAGCGCCGCTTCCATCGCCTTGCGCTTCTCGGCCAGGGATTTCTTGAGCGGGATCACCAATTTGATGCTCTTGAACTCCTCGCGTGCCGGTGCCGCCAGCGTCAAGGTGGCCTTCGCGGCGAGCGCGCGGCTGCGCTCGGTGCGGGCGGCGCCCGCGGAGCGATCCGCGGCGATGATGTCCTTGAGCCAATAGTCGCGGCCGCTGTAGTCGCCGGCCTTGACCGCAATCAAGCTCAATTTGTTGCGCGCCTCCATGGCCGGATTGAGCGGCTGCGGGAAATGCTTTACGAACGCTTCGAGCATCGTGCGCGATTTGGCGCCGATTGCCCGCTTTGTCGTAAAGATCCGCCGCCTGCAGCGTGGCTTCCCGCTGCACGTCGGGCGTTTCCTTGCGGCGATTGCGCGATTTGTTCGAATTCGACCGCTGCCTGCCCCGGCTTGTTCGCCGCCGAATAGGCCACGGCGAGATTGCGGGTAACGTCCGCCTGCAGCGGGCTTTCCGGAAAGTTGCGGCGGAAGCCCTCCAGCACCGGGATGGCGCGATCCCATTGTTTCTGGGTCACGAGCAATGCCGCGGCGTCGAAATCGGCGTTCGCCCGCACTTTTGAGGTCGGCGCCAAAGCCGCGACGCGCAAGAAATCATCGACGGCCGCGGCGCCGTCGCCGGCCTTGCTCTTCTGTTCGCCCTGCTTGTAGATCGATGCGGCGAGCCGATCGACGATTACCGCGCGTTCCGGATCATTGGGCGGCATGACGGTCTGCGCATGCGTGTAGGCCGCCTCGGCCTTGTCGAACACGCCTTGATCGAAATTCGAATTGCCGATCACCGTCCAGGCGATGCGCTGCTTCTGCCAGGTCCACCGGCGGCTGCTTGGCAAGCAAGGATTCGGCAGCGGAGACGGCGCGTAGATAATCCTTCGCCGCATACAATTCGGTGGCGGCCTTGGTCAGCACCTGCGCGCTTTCCGGATGAGCGGGAAAGGTCTGCGCAAATTTCAAAGAGCTGTCGATGGTCTTCAAGTGCAGCGCCGCCTTCGCCTCGCCCGACAAGGCGTCCTCTTGTTTGCCGTAGGCGATGATCGCGGCGTAGCCTGCGGCAGCCGCTTTGTCGTGATCGCCGTAGTGGTAGGCGGTGCTTTCGTATTCCTGCGCGGCGTCAAGATATTGCTTGCTCTCAAACAGAGTGTCGGCGAGCAGGTAATTGGTCACCGCCGACCCCGCCTCATCCGGCCAGGATCGAAGATAACTGCGATACCACTTCGCCGCCTCCTGATAGTCGGCGACATCCTTGGTGCGTTGCGCCTGCGCGTGATAGTACTGCGCTACGTCCTTGAGGTTGGTCTTCAGCACGGCGACGACCTTCGGCTCGGCAGCGGGCTGGCGCCCCTGCCAGTAGGCTGTGCCGAAACTGTAGTTCTCGACGAATTCTTTCTTGCCTTGCAGCACCAACTGCGGGAAGCCGCCCTTTTGATAGGCTTCGATGGCCTGCATTTCCAGCAGCGGCGCCTTCTCGTTGTTGCGGTCCTGGGACACGAAGGCGCGGTAGCTGTCGGCGGCGTCGGTGTAGCGCTCTTTCTCCATGTAGAGATCGCCCAGCCTTGCATACAAGAGATAGGAATAGGGGCGCGGCAGGCCGCCCGGCGGCGTGCGGCGTCTCACGAATTCCTGAATGGTCTTCGGACCGTCGAGGTAGGAAAAGGTAATGGACATCACCCTGAAGGTGTCTTCCACCAATTCCCGGTTGGCGCGGCTCAACGTATCGATGTCGATCAAAGTATTGTGATCGCGCTTGGAAATGAGCATGGCGTCGAGGACGCCGGCGAAAGAGTCGAGGCTGCGCTCATTCTCGCCTTGCTTGAACAGCGACCAGCCGTGTTTGTAAAGGCTTTGGCTGTAGAACGCGGAGCTCGCGCCGCTTTTTATCACGGCCTCGTAGGCCGCCTGCGCCTTCGGATAGGCCTTGTCCGAGAACAACAGCTCGCCGCGCCGAAACTGCGCTTCGTCGATGTAATGGCTGCCGGGATATTGCGCCACGAGCCGATCCAAGGAAGCCAGGGCTCGATCGGGCTGCGCGTTCAGTTCGTAGGCGCGCGCCAGCTGATACAGCACCGAATCGTTGCGCTCGTATTTTGGATAGGTCTTGAGCAGCGCCGTGTACAAATGGATGGCTTCGGTGGCGCGCAATCCTTCGTTGGTCGCCAGTTCGCGCTCGATGCGTTCGGATTCCGAGCTTTCGAGATTCAAATCGCCCAGGCGGCGCAGCGCTTCGGCACGCAACGCGGCATCTCCCGCATTCAAATCGAGGAAGCGCTTGTAGCTGGCCATGGTCTTCGCCGCATCGACATTCTGCGGCGGATCGGGGCTGACGTCGACCTGCTGATTTTCGAGATCCTTGATCGTCGCCGGCTTTTTCGGGGCGGCCGACAGCGTCGATGGGCCAAGCAGCATCGCGGCGATTATGGCGGCGCTACATGTCAGTTGTGAGACCAAAAACCTCATGGCTTCGCCTGCGGGGATGCATCGGGAGGCGTCGCCGGCGCCTGATTCTGCGGCGTCTTCGGTGCCGGGTTCGCAGGGCCATTGGAGGTACGATCGTAGATCGCGGCCAATTCATAGCGCGCCTGCACCTCGTAGGTCTCTATGCGCTGCTTCTGGCCCTCGAGTTCGTGAATCGCGATGGACTGCAGAAATTCGTTCTGCCGCTCCGCGACGTCGGACAGGCGTTCATGCAGCTGATCGATGCGGGCGCGGATGGCCGCGACGCGAGTTGCGTATCCGCCGGTGGTCAAGGGCGTGCCGGCACGCGCTTGGCGCACCAGCACGGCGCGCTTCTGGGTCTCCTTCAACTCGCCCTCGAGTTCCTTGACCGAACGACGTTCGTTCCAAAGCCTTGCTTTGAAACTCTCCGACAAACGCCAGTACATGACCCCCTTCATCAGTCGGTGTTTTTCCCGCATCTCGGCCAGGTCGGGATCGTTGGGATGAGCGGCGAGATAGTCCTCGATGTTCTTCAAACGCGCCCAGGTCTCTTGCTCCTGCGGCGTGCCCAAAGCCGCGACATCATTCGATTTTTCGATCTCGTTGATGCGCGACTCGAAATCGACGCGCTTTTGCGTCAGGCCGTCCAAGTCGGTGGCGGCCAATACCGCATCGGCCTTCGGCACGCGCCGGTTGTAGGCTTCTTGGCGGGTATCCAGCATGTCGTCATAGGCGGAGACATCGTCGCGCCAATCGTCCAGATTGCGGCTCATGAAATTGAGCTCGCGGTAGTTCTTCAAGCCCTCCTGGAATTCATTGCTCGCCAACAGCGCGTACAAGTAGCGCGACTCGGGCGCGTTGGGCAGATTGGTGAGCTGCCAATACCAGGTCAGCGTATCCTTTTTGTCGTCGTTCAATAGTCGATCGAGCAGCTTGCCGCTGCGAATGCCTTCAATCGAGTCGTCGATTTGCTTGAGTTCGGTGTCGAAGGACTGGATCGCCGTATTGTAGAACTCCGCAGCCTGACCCAACGCCTGGAGCTGGACGTAGGCGTAAGGCACGGTCAGAAAGGACTCCTGCACCGCGGAGTCGAGCAAGCTGCGCTTGCGCAGCTCGAGCCATGGCACCAACGCCCGCTTGAATTCGCCCATGCCGGCTTCCGCCCACCCAACCCCGAGCAGCGCCTTGCTCGAGTAGGGACCTTCGAGGCGCACCCGTTCCAGGATCGGTTTCGCCTCCGCCGCGCGCTGGCCTTGCAGCAGCGCGAAGCCGAGCGCCAGATTGGCCTTGTCCTTGAGGGCCAGGAGTTCCTCGCTGCGGGTCTGCATCGTACCGACCCGGTCGAGATACTCGATCGCTTCCTGCAGGCGGCCGCGGCGCACCAATGCCACCCCCAGGTTGAACTGCGCGTAGGCGGTCCAGTCGGGTGCGCCCTTCCAACTGCGCAGCGCGGTAATTGCGTCGTCGTAGCGGCCCTGACGCATCATGAGCTGCGCCAGCATCATGTAGCGTTCCGCGTTGATGCGGGGGTCGATCTTCGCCGAGACCTGGCGCAGGGCGCGCTCGGACTCTTCCAAGTAGCCGCGCTGGTACCAAACCTTGCCGAGATAAAACCAGGCGCGGTTGCGCACGAACTCGGATGTGTTCTTCTTCAGCAGCGCTTCGAATATTCTGCCGGCCTCGACGTGCTCGCCCAGCGACAGGTACAGGCCCCCGAGCAGCAACTCGGCCTCTTCCTGGGTGTGCGGAATCCGCCCCAATTGGCGCGCCGCCAGCAGGCGGGTGATCGAGTCGAAGTAGTCGTCCTGGAAAAAATAGTACAGCACGTCGCCGTAGGCCAGGTCCTGGACTTGATGCGGCGCCAACCCATTGGGATCCGGCTTGACGTTTTTTGCCTGCGCGGCCGCCACAGGGATCGCCAGCAGCAATCCGCCGAGGAAAATCGGCCGCAGTCTGTTGATCACGTCTCGCACATCACTCCCAGTCTTTGATCATGAACTCAGGTTGATGCTTGGGAACACGGTCCGTGATCTTAAGTTCCAGATATTTCGCGCCGACGCCCTTGTCGAAACTGATCGATGCGCCGCGCTTGTAGTTGCGCTCGACCGGGCCTTTGCCGGTAAAAAATGCAACCAGCTCATGCTTGCCGACCTTCAAGTTTCCCAGATAGATCTGCTGCACGCCGCCCTTCAGCAAGGCATCGGCTTCGCGCGCGGTATACAGGTAATTCTTCACTTCCTTGTTGTCGATCTTGACCGTCACCGAGTCGAGCGCGAAGAACGTTCCCACATCCATCGAGATATAGAGAGCGACCTGCGTGTTGGCCGGAAACAGCAATTCCTCCTGCAGCACGAACAGATCCTTGTTCAAATCGACCACATCCTTCTTCAGGCCCTGGACCTCCTGGTCCAAAGTCTTGAGCTCGGCCGGCGGCGCATCGGGTGCCGGCTGCGGCGCCGCCGCTTGTGCATCGGCAGCCGGGGCCTGCGCATCCGCCGGCGGCGGGGCCTGCGCGGGCGGCGGCGTCTGGGCGCTCGCCAATCCGGCCGACAGCAACACGGCGCAGGCCGCGATGGAAACAAATCGATGCTTGAGATTCATAACTGACCTATCTTTTATTCGCGCAGCAATTCGCGGATGTGATCGAGATAAACGCGTTCATCGCCGCGGCGAAAGCCGACGGCCGAATAACGCACGATACCCGAGCGATCCACCAGGATCGTCATCGGCATTTTCTGCAAATAGTAGTCCTTGCCGATCTCGGTGCCGGTATCGAACAAAATGGGGTACGACACGCCCATGGCGGCGGCGAACTCTTTTGATCGCCGCAAATCTTCATCCACCGACACGCCGATGACCACCAGACCGGCACGTTGGTAGGTAATGTTGATGCGATCGAGCGCCGGCATCTGCTGACGGGAATCGCCGTCCGAGCGCGTCCAAAAATTTACCAGCACAACCTGGCCGCGAAATTCGGACAAGCGCAGGTTGCGGCCATCCAGTCCGCGCAGCACGAAATCGGGCGCCGCTTTTCCGACAATGCTGGGCACGGCCGCGATCGACGCCGGGCCGATCGCAAATCCAAGAATCAGGCTGCCGGCGAGCAATGCTTTACGCATGCGCTGCAACGATCAAAATGACGACTAAGCGCCGCGACTCATCAATCACGCTGGTAACCCCGCTGTGCTAGACCTCTCTCTCGAGATCGGTCCCGTACCGGAAGCTTTGCGCCCTCGCCTCTCGGCGAGTTTGCCCTGATCAGACCTTATGCAAAATCGCACAATGCGAGCCGCAGTGTCAACGCAGCGGCCGCGCGTTCACGGGATTTCTATATGACCCAGCGCACATTCGCGCAAAGTCATAAATCAGCGGGTTAGGACGGAACGACGCGCGACTTGTCTCCGGATTGAGACATGAAGGGTCCGGCATCGGCGCCGGACCCTTGCTTCGCTGTGCTGGAGCTACGCGACTAAGCCGGGACCAGGCCGTTCACCAGACCGGCGAGCGGTTGCCACGCGATCAGCGGCTCGAGCGCGGTGCCCGAACCCAAGGTGTTGTTCAAGTTCGGCGCAGGGTAGAGCGTCGGCCATTGGGCGATGGCATTCGCGCTATGCAGCGCCATGTAGTTGAGCACCACCATCTGCACCAGGTTGGGCACGTTGTTGCCGGCGGGACTGCCGGTGGTGTTTTGCGAACCATCGGGATTGAAGTTGCCGATCTGGAAGCTCATTTCCGGATTGGATTGCGCCGATTGCGCCCGGCCCGCGGGATTGAAAACCAGGAAATAAGTCGCCGCGACGTTTTGGTTGTCGGCCGTCCATACGCCCTTGCCGCGGCCGCCGACCGAGTTGTCGATCATGCCGCTGCTCGCGAGCGAGCCGTCGCTGAATATATAGATCATGACGGGCTTGCCGACGCGATTGGCGTATTCCAAAACAGCGCCGATGCAATTGCCGAGGTTGAGATCTTTTGCCTCGCCGTCCATGCGATTGCCCGAGTGATAATCGAAGCCGCCCATTTCGATCGTGCCGGCGGCGGCATTGCCGTCGATGACCAGTTTCATGACCGCCGCGGTTTTTCGATAATCGGAGTTGGCCTGGTATTCGGCGGTGGTGAATATGCCGCTGGAGCCGACGATGTTCGGATCCACGTCCGGATTCACGGCGGACGGATTGTTGTACCGGTCGACGATGTACGCTGACTTGGTGAAACTGCAGGCCTGGATGCCGGCCGGTCCTATCGCAGCCGTATTCAAGGCGGCGTTGGCAGGATACGCCTGCACCACTCCGTACTTGCTGTCGCTGACGCGCTTCATGGACTCCAACACATTGGTCACATCGGCGGCATTCGGCAGCAGGGTGCTCAGCTGTCCGGTACTGACCAGGCCGCTGCTGTCGCGGGAGCTTTGCACCACGGTGGGTTGCGCGGCCGCGATGACCATGGTCGGCGGCGCCATCGAGTTGCCGCCCGACATGGAGCTGTTCGAGCCGATGAGATCCAGCAAGCCGCCGCGCGCGCCGAATTGATATATGCCGTACATCGGGTTGTGCGGATTGGTATTGGTATCGTTCTGCGACAGCGCCGGAATGATGGTACCGGTGGTGCCCGCCATGGCCGCTGCGCTGGCGCGCAGCTTCATGCCGCGCAAATGCGCGCTGTCCGAGTGATAGCGCAAGCCGAAGCTCGCATCGACGAAACTCCCCGTGGCGCTGGCATTCGGCACCATGGTACCGGGCAGGCCCAGTTTGCTGTAGCCCGCCACCGAGAAGAAATCCAGCTGTCCGCCAGGACCGCCCACCAGCACATTGGAGCCGGCGATATTGCCGCCGCCTGCGAGGTCGAAGCAGATGAACGGGATCTTGCCGGCACCGGTCGTGATGTTGCAGGCGGCCACCGCGTTTTGAATATCCGCGGCCAGCGTCGCGCGAGCAGCCCGCGGATAGGCCAGCATGCCGGCCAGCGTCGGTGCGACAACCGTCGCCGCCCCGGTCATGAATCCCTGTCGCGAGGAACTCGCGGCGCGTGCGCGGCCGGGGATGGTCCTGATGACGGAACGGTTCGTTCAAATCCCGCACCTTCGATTTCTTGCTCATAATGTCAGACCTCTTCGTCGTCTTGCTTAATTGATCAACATGTCGGCGCTGCCGAAGGCCGTCGCGCAGGCCGCGGCGGTCACTGCCTGTACTCGAGCGGCCGTGTTGCAGGCGCTGGTCGTGCACAGCTCGTTAATCAGATTGGTGAGCTCGCCGGTGCTCGTGCCGGGACCGCTGTAGGGACCCGTCATCGTCGTGGCCGCCGGCGAATGGTTCAACCCGCTGCCCAGCACCTTGGCCGCGAGCGGACCGGTGACCGAATCCATTCCGGCTTGAGTCGAGAACAGATCCGGCGCTCAGGGTTACGCCCGGCAACAACGCCGACAGATAGGCCGGAGTATTGACCACCTCGTTGCAGTACTGGATGGCGAGCTGGGCGATGCCGACCTGGTTCGCCGACGAGAATGCTTCCATGCGTCGGTATCGGCGGCAACTGCTGTTGCACCGCCAGATAAGTGGCATTGACGTTGGCGTCGGTTGTCGGCACGCCGGTGAGCGCCGACAGCGTCGCATTGATCTGGGCAAATGTTTTCACCCCGACGTCGGAGACCACCGGTCCCGGCGAAGGCGCCGGTGCCGTCGGAATCGCCTCGACGACCACGTCGGATTGACTGCCGAGCTCATCGAAGGTCAGGAAGAACTGGTCGGTCAACGGCCCGGCCTGGAGGCCGATCACGGTGCCGATGTTCGACAGGACCTCGCCCTGCGGTGTGTAGTCGCCCGCCGTCATCGTGGTATTGAGCGGGATGTAGGCCTGGCCCACCTGCGGAATCGTGCCGTTGATGCCGATGCGGATTCCCTGCACCGGGATGCTCGGCAAATTGCTCGAGGTGACGGTCGGATCCAGCGAGATGAACGTCGGCTGATAGAACAGATAGCTGTAGCTGTCGTATTGGCTGACCGTCAACATGATGTAGCTCTGCGACACGCCCGTCACGGTCGCCACATCGAACAGCATGTAGTAGCGCTCGCCGACGCCCGCATTGAAGTTCTGCAGCACCTGCGCAGGCGTCATCGAGCGGCTGTGGATGGCGACGAACTTGATGAGTCCCTGCCAGGAACGATCGCCCGACACCTCGTTGCCCAGGACCAGCGCGAAAGTGCTGTCCCAAGTCGGCGATCGTCCCGCCTTTCTGCGGATCGGGAACCGGGACCAGCACGCCATTGACGTAGATCTGACGGCCGTTCACCGCATCATACGTCAGCACCACGTGCTGCAAGGAAGCCTGCAGCGCCATCGCCGCATTCGGAGTCTGCAACTGCGGCAGGCCGGTCAGCGCCGTGGTCGAGGTGCGCAACATGAAGTCATAGTCCTGGTTGGTCTGACCCAGCGTGAAGTTGCGCGTGGTGTCGCCGCCCGAGTAACTGACCATGTAGGAGTTGTTGACCGCCACCAGCGCCGGCGCCACCCAGGCTTCGATCGAGAACTCGCCCGTGGCCTGGATCATATTGTAGATTTTCTGGCTGGCCTGGGTCGTCGCCTGCGCCTTGCCGCCGGCGCCGACATTGATGCCCCAGCCGCCCGCCAGAGTGACGTTGCCCGAGATGGTCAAGTCCGCCGACGGATCGATGCCGCTGGTATCGAACGTGGTGTTGTTGACGACCGATTGGAACTCGTACTTGGCGATCGTATCGGCATCGTAGCGGCTCGCGCCGCTCGCGATGGTGCCCTGCGTAAGCACAATGCCTTGCTCGCGACCAGGCTGGGATCGATGTTCGACGGCGTGATCGATGGCGGCGAAGGCCTGGATCTGCGCCAGCATCTGCGCCGCGTCCGAGGCGCAATTGTCCCAGCAGTTGTGATTGTCGGTGAACAGCCGCTGATAGAAGCGCGAATTCGTGCCGCAGGGCTGCCGCCGTTGTTGCCGCCGGCGACCGCGCATCCGGTGAAATCGATCTTCGGGATCGCGGCGGGGTAGGCCACCAGCAGCGAAGGATCGGCGAAGTAAGGCGACTGCTCCACGGACGGGTCGGCCGTCGTGGCATGGCAGCGCACGCAATACTTGCTGGTGATGTTGTTGTAAATCGTTTGCTGATATTCGGTATATGCCGCCGGGAAGTTCAAGCTCTGACCCACGCTCTGCACCGGGGGAGCCTGCAATTGCACCGTGGTGGTGGACGAGGCGCCCGCGGCGTTGGCCCAATTGGTGATCCAAGTGGTCAGGATCTGGCCGCAAGCGTTGGGGTCGGCGAGCCAGCAGTTATGGCCGCCCGACACCTTCGTGACGATGAGCGAGGTCGAGGGCGTGGCGAGATTCACCACGGTGTTGGCTTGCGCGTAAGCGAGATTGACGTCGTCGCTGCGCGCAAAGTTCGGCATTTGCGCCGGCGAGGTCGCGTTATGGCATTGGCCGCAGCGGTTCTGCACCCGCACGTTGTTCCAGAAGTTGATCTGGAAGGCCGTCACGTCGGCGGTGGCCGCGGGCGGTCCGGTGTAGGCGTCCGCAGTGACCGTCTGCGAGGGAGCCGGATTGGTCGTCGTCGGTGCGCCGGCGCCGCCACACGCGCTCAGGGCGAACGAGGCCGCGAGCGCTGCTAAGCCGGTGATGCGAGTAACGTTCATGCTCAGGTCCCCATGCAGTAGGCGGCGCCTTCAGCGAAGACTTGCCGCAACGAGTAGTTGTGCGATTGGAACGAAGAAATCATCGAATTGACCTGGGTGAAGTCCGCGTTGCTGTTCGGCGCGCGCAGGCACACGTCCTTGAAGACCCGGGTGACCTGGCAGCTGGCAAACGCCGCGCTGTTCTCCAATTCCGTTCCCAGAGATTTGGCGCCGTTGCCGCTGCCGGGAAGGGTCGCACTCCATCCCAGGATATAGTTCGGTCCCGCGCGCCAGCGGTTCTCCCACGCATCGTCCATCGTGTTGAAGCCTTGCGGGAAGTTGGTGTTGTTGATGTGGTACTTCGGCTGCACCTGACCCGCGGTATAGACGATCTGGCCCGTCGTGTCGGTCATGGTCGGATCTGTCGCGCTGAAATTGTAGAACGCAAAGGCCTGCGCCATCGGGTCCATGCCGCTGTGACAGCCGATGCAATTGGTCAGGAACAGGGTGCTCACGCCGCCGGGGCTGCGCGTTACATCCTGGCGAATGCGGTCCGGCGGGCGGGTGATGTCCATCACCAACTGCAGGTCGTTGCAGAGATGGTTCAGCATGGTGAAGCGGAACATCGCTCGATTGGTGCCGTTGATGAAGAAAGCGCTCGCCGCGCCGCGCGTGGTCATCACGCCGGCGGTTGCGGTCGGGGGGATGCCCTCGAGCGCCGACTGAGTGCTGGCGACCAGGTGCACGCTGAGGTCGGCGTTGTTGGCATCGAGCGCGTCGTACATCGCGTTGTTCGAGGCCGAGTAAGCCGGCTCGCCGGACTTGCCGTCGCCGATATAGACGAGGTCCGCGCTCAGCAGGGTGTTGAACGGGACATTGTCGCGCACCATGCCGACGACGGTCGCCGTGTAATCGTTGAGCGGCACGAATACCGACTGATTGCGATTGGTCCAGGGCGCCGCCATGTTGCGGATGGTGTTGTTGTAGAACGCGGGATCGTTGGTGGCAACGAGCGCCGCGCTCACCGGATCCGTCGCCGTCATTTGCGCCAGCTGCGCCGCGGTCGGCGGTATGCCCGCGATGCGGTTGTAGATGCGCGTCGCTTGGTCCGCATTGGGGCTTTGCGCCAAGGCGTTTCCAGCGGCCAGCGCCAGGGCGCCGGCACAGATGGTTGCGCGTACCGCGCGCGCAACAAGACTTGGCGTCGCTGATGTACGGCGTGCACTCTGCGTCATTGGTTTCTCCATCCCGTTCTTCATATGCACATCCACTCGCGTGAGTTGTGGGTTCGACTTGGTGGCGAATATACGCAGCCGACTTGGCCCCAAGTAATGTCTCATCTGAACGACGTCGGCGTTTCGCGACAGTACCGAGGGTCAATATCCGACCTATATCCTGACCTCGATTCCCGCACGGTCTGGCGCGGCGTGCACAGAGAAACGGATATGGAGAAGTTCTTCTGTGAGTGCGTTAACAGTATGCGTATGAACATCGAACGAAGATGTGCGCATGAGACCGATTAAGTTCAATGACGCCGAAGACACGCATGCCGGTGAATCGCTGAACCGACACTACGAGTATAGGTAGCCAGATATGAACAATTTCACACTGCGTGATCACGGTCACGGTTTGCTGAAGCTCGCGGCGATCGCGCTGCCGCTGTTCGTCATCTCGGATGCAGCAGCGCCTCGAGCGGTCATGCGCCGGGCGTTGCCGGCGGACAGACGCTCACCCCCGGGGTCACCAATTTTCCCTTGGCGTACATCAAGGCACCAGTCATCACCAAGGACATCGACGCCCGCGATCTCATCACCTCTATTACGGGCAGCGACCTGTACATCCGCAATCAGGCGAGCGCGGGCGGCGCCGAAGTCAATGTCACAGGGTCGATCACCAAAGGCATGGGTGCCGTGCGCGATCTCGACGTGTCGCCCGACGGGACAACCGTGGTGTTTTCCTTGCGTTTGCCCCTGAATCCGAAAAAACCGAATACCGATGTCACGCAGCCGAACTGGCACATCTACACGTACAACGCCGGCACCCAAGCGGTGACGCAGTTGACCAACGACAGCATCACCGCCGGGCATGACGTGGGCGCGCACTATCTGCCGGACGGCAGAATCATATTCGCCTCCACGCGCCAGCTCGCAACCCAATCCATCCTGCTCGACGAAGGCCGTCCGCAGTACGCGGCGCAAACCGACGATCGCACGCAGTCCATATTCTTGCTGCATGTCATGAATGGCGACGGCACCGCCATGCATCAGGTCAGTTTCAACACCAATCACGATTTTTCTCCGTCGGTCTCGAGCAACGGTCAGGTCATCTTCTCGCGTTGGGAATCGGTCAACGGCGGCCAGATCAGCCTGTATCACGGCAACCCCGACGGCAGCGGAGTTGAGCTCTACTACGGCGCCAACAGCCACGCCACCGGCGCGAACATCGCCGGGACCAACAACAACGTGATTCAGTTCCTGAACGCGCGCGAATTGCCCAGCGGCAACCTGGTGGCCATCGCGCGCCCGTTCTTGGGAACGCAGTTGGGGGGCGACATCGTCGAAATCAATGCCCAAGGTTTCGTTGAAATCCATCAGCCGGCGACGCCGGGCGGCGGTGCGGGCACCGCGCAGACCAGCGCGACGAACTTGGGCGTGACCACGGACGCGAAAATGCCCTCCATGGGCGGCCGATTTGCTTCCGTGTATCCACTCTATGACGGCACCAATCGCATGCTGGTGAGCTGGTCCCCATGCTTGGTGCTCGACACCACGGTGACGCCCAACACCACGAACCTCTGCACCGCGGCGAATACTTCCGGCGCCAACGTGACGCTGGCGCCTCCTCAGTACACGCTGTGGGTCTATGACATGGATAAGGGCACCCTGGGACCGTTGTTGAGCGCCGATGTCGGCACGATGGTGCTCGAACCGATCATCCTGCAGCCGCGAAAACCTGCGCCGACGGTGCTGGTTGATGCCGCTCCGGCGCCGGGCCAAGCCGAGACCATGGCCACCGCAGGGGTCGGACTGCTCGATATCAGCAGCGTGTACGATGTCGATGGCGTCGATACCGCGACACCGGACATAGCCGGGGTTTCCAACCCCGCCAATCCGACCTTTTACAGCCGCCCCTACCGCTTCATCAGGATCGAAAAAGCGGTGGAGATTCCCGGCAAAACGGTGCGCAAGATCAATCAATCGGCGTTTGGACCGGCAGGCATGGGCATGCGCGAGATCCTGGGCTACGCGCCCATCCAACCCGACGGATCGGTTGAGGTTCAGGTGCCGGCAAACGTGCCTTTCACGATCGACATCGTCGATGTGAACGCCAAGCGGGTCACCGCGCAGCACACCAGCTGGCTGCAGCTCCTGCCGGGAGAAACCAAGAAATGCAACGGTTGTCACACAACCGTCAACATGACATCGCACGGCCGGGCCGGCTTGACGAATCCGGTGAATCCGGGCGCACCGGCCACGGGCTCGCCATTCCCGAATACCAATCCGGCCATTGCCCTGACCAACGCCGGCGCCACGATGGCGGAGACGCTGGCGCTCAGCACCTGCACGGCGAACGGCACGACCCCGGGCGGCGCGGCCACGCCTTGCTCGCAGATCTTGAACACGGACGTGATCTACGACGGCATTTGGACGGTAGGCACCACGCCGCCGCAGCCCGACACGCCGTTCTCGTACACTTATGGCGGCGCCGCGGGCCTCAATGAGTCGCCGCCGACCAACGCGAATTGTGTGCCGTGGAGCGCGCAGTGCCGCATCACCATCCACTACGATGACGATCCGGTGAAGCAGCTCTTCATGCAGTCGGTTTGGAGCCTGGCGAGCCGCACCAATACGGTCAACGGCGTACCGATGACCTCGACGACTTGTTCGGTTTGCCACGACCCGGTGAACGCCATGGCGATGGTGCAAGTGCCGCAGGGTCAGCTCGATCTGACCGGCTCCTCATCCAACGTCGACACCACGGTTGTGACCTCGTACGAGCAACTTCTGTTTGCACATAATGCACAGACGCTTAATATGGGCGTGCTGCAGGACTTGTTGGTTCCGGCGCCCGGACCTCCGGACCCCGTCACCGGCCAGCCGACGACCATCATGGTGCCGGTCTCATTGGCGCCCCCGATGGCTGCCGGCAGCGCTGCGGCTTCGACGGCGTTCTTCAGGATGTTTGACGGTAGCTTTCATGACCCGGTACTCGATCACACTGGTTATTTGTCCCCCGCGGAGTTGCGATTGATCGCCGAATGGTTGGATATCGGCGCGCAGTTCTACAACGATCCGTTTGTTGCGCCCGTAGCGAACTGACCTGATGCGTCGTCTGCTCGCGCTGGTGCTGTTGGTGCAGGCGTTACATCTGGGGTTGGCAAATGCGGCGGCGAAGAATCTGGTGCTGGTCGTTACCGACCCGTTCCTGGAGATGCATTCGGGGCCCGGCCGGGGATTCCCGGTCGTCTATGTGGTCGAGCGCGACGAAGTGCTCACCGTGCTCTACAGCCGCACCGACTGGTTCAAGGTACGCGCACCGCATGGCAATGAAGGATGGGTGCGCCGCGCGGATCTCGCGCGCACGCTGCTCGAGTCGGGCGAGCCGGCGCCGATACCGCCTTATCCGCAATTCGCCTCGCACCGCTGGGAGCTCGGCGCCGGCTACGGCGTCTATAACCGCGAGAATCTGGTCACCACTTATGGAGACTTCTCGCTCACCACCAGCCTCGACGTCGAGCTCGCGGTTCAGCAAGCCTTCGGCACGCTCGACAACCGCTATATAGCCTCGATCGGGCTGCGGCATACCTTCATTCCGGAATGGAAGTGGTTTTCGCCGACCGCCGGAATCGGCACTGCTTATCAGTATATCCAGGACAAAGTGCCACCCGCTCCGCTGCAAAAGAGCAACGAAATGGCTTACGTTTCGTTGGGTGCGCGTGGCTTCATCACCCGGCGATTCTTGTGGCGCGTCGACTGGCGCCATTACGTCGTCTTCAACGACCTGAACGTGTATGAGGATTTAGAAGAATGGAAATTCGGCTTAGCTGTATTCTTCTAGCCGCCGTGCTGTTGTCCGGCTGTAGCTGGTTTCACCGGGGTCACAAGGCGCCGCCCGAAGTCGTTGCCGAGGAGCCGCAGGGTGAACCGTCCATCGTCGAGCCCCAGGTTACGCGCCGCGTCGTCAAGACTCCGCACATCAAGGCCAAAGACTTCGAATTGGGCGCCTACTACGGCGCGCTCAGCATTCAAGATTTCGGCACCAATCCGCTCTATGGCGTGCGCGCCGCGTACCACGTCTCCGAGGACATTTTTTTGGAGGGATTCTTGGCGCGCTCCAAGGCGGGCACGACCAGTCTCGAGGATGTCTTCCCGGATATCACGGTTGTCAGCGACTCTGGGAGACGCTTCACGTACTACGACCTGGACGTAGGCTACAACGTGCTTCCCGGCGAGATTTTTCTCGGCCGCGGGCGCGCGTTCAATTCGGCCCTGTATGTGACGGTCGGCATGGGCGATGTGAAATTTGCCGACAAGGACCAGTTCGCGCTGAATTTCGGAGCGGGTGAGCGGCTGCTGATCACCGATTGGCTGGCTCTGCACGTGGATGTTAGAGACCATATATTCGAAACCAGCTTGACCGGACGCACCAAGAATGTCGACAACATCGAAGCCACCATCGGTCTAACCGTTTTCTACTGATTGAGGAGCAAATCCATGTTGAATACCCGGGTTTTATTCAAACGCTGTGCGATGGCGGCGATTGTCGTGGCCTCCAGCGCCTTTGCGGCCGGCGGCGATGCCTCCGGACCCGCGCCGTCGTTTACGCTGACCACTCTCGCCGGCCAGCCGAGCGGCCTGAGCGCTTACAAGGGCCAGGTCGTGATGGTCAATTTCTGGGCGACCTGGTGCGGACCCTGCCAGCAGGAAATGCCCCTGCTCGATCAGATGTACAAGAAGTACAAGCCGGCGGGATTTACTTTGATCGGCGTCAATGTGGACAAGGAAGCACCGCCGGTCAAGCAGCTGCTGGAGCGCAAGCCGGTCAGTTTCCCCGTGCTCCTGGACCCGGCCAACCAGGTGAGCAAGGCCTATCACGTCGATGAAATGCCGAGTTCGGTCATCATCGATCGCAAGGGTCAGATTCGCTACATACACCGCGGCTACAAGCCCGGCGATGAAAACGAATACCAAGATCGAATCCGTCAACTCATCCGGGAGTAAGCCATGCGTTGCCGTCACATGCTGCTGTCGGGATCGATGTTGGGCGCCCTGCTGCTGTCGAGCGGCTGCAGCATCCAGCCGTGGGTGAAACCCTACGAACGGGACCGCTTGGCCGACCCCATCATGGCCTGGGATCGCGATGCCATATCGAGCGCATACCTCGATCACATTCGGGAATCCAGAGAAGGATCGCGCGGCGCCACCGGCGGCGCGGGCGGCGGCTGCGGCTGCAATTGACGCCTACGCATGATGCATAGACACATCTTCTCCCGCGCAGCGGTGTTTGCCGCGCTGCTGCTGGTCCGCAGCACCAGCGCGGACGTCCTGCCCGACGATCGCGCCGATGTGTTCTACAGCAAGTACAGCGGCGGCGGCATGGACATCACCGGCTATTCGGCCACCGCGCGCGCCAAGATAACCGAGAACCTCGCGGTCGAAGCCAACTATTTCGTCGACAAGGTCAGCGGCGCATCGATCGATGTGTTGAGCCAGGCCAGCGTCATCAAGGACGAGCGCAGGCAAAAGAGCGGCACGATCGAATATTTGCGCGACAAAACCACCTACACCGCCTCGTACACCTCGAGCGTGGAGCGCGACTACATATCGGAAACCGCCAGTTTCGGCTTGAGCCAGGACATGTTCGGCGATCTGACCACCGTGACGCTCGGGTTCTCGGATACGCACAACACGGTGGGCGAGAACAACGGCACCGCCAATGATCCGAACGTCGCCTGGATCGGCCATGCCTTGACGCGCACCTACAGCGGCGGCCTCTCGCAAATCGTGACCAAGAATTTCATCGCGGGCGTTAACCTCCAGGTCATCACCGACGCGGGATACCTGGCAAATCCCTATCGTGCGATTCGATTTCTCGACCCGACCAATCCCAAGGGCTACAGCTTGGGCAACCAGGTCTATCCCGACACCCACACCAGCACGGCGGTGCAGCTGCAGGGCAAATACTACCTGCCGTACCGGGCCGCGGTGACCGCCTTGTACCGCTACTACACCGACACCTGGGGAGTGGTTGGCAACACCTACGAGCTCGACTACACCCATCCGATCCGCAATCGCTGGATTTTCGAAGGACGGGTGCGCTACTACAAGCAGACCGCGGCAAGTTTCTACAGCGATTTATTTCCCTATGCGGACTCGCAGAATTTTACCGCGCGCGACCAGAATCTCGCCGCGCTGGACAACGTGACCATCGGCGGCAAAGTCACCTATGCGTTTTTGCCCGATGGCTGGAAGATGTTCAAGCGCGGCACGGTGACTTTCGATGCCAGCCGCATCCGCTTCAACTACCTGGACTTTCGCAACATCAAATATTACGGCGTGCCGCAGTACCCGCCGGGCAGCGAGCCGCTGTACAATTTCAACGCCAACGTATTTCAGGTTTTCGTGTCGATTTATTTTTGAGCTGAGCTGATCCGATCCGCCCGCGCGGGCACGAGGATTTCCAAGAAAGCATCAGCTTTGCAGGAAGGCATCCATGAAGCGCAGCAAGCCCGGGCCAGGCACAGTCGACCGCAGATCGCTGCTGAAGAGCGTGGCCGCCGCGGTTGGCGCGGCCGCAATTCTGCGGGGCGGCAAGACGCGCGCCGCGGATTTGCCGCACCTCGATGTCAAAGACCCGGCCGCCGTTGCGCTCGGCTACGTTGAGAACGCAACGCAGGTGGATACCAAGAAATATACGACCTACGTGCCGGGTTCCCGTTGCGATAATTGTTTGCTGCTGCAGGGCGCGAGCGGCAGCTACCGTCCCTGCAATTTATTTCCCGGCAAGCTGGTGTCGGCGGAAGGCTGGTGCAGCGGCTGGACCGCTGAAATATAGGCATCTCGCGCGCGCACCCCCAGCGCCGGAAAATCCACGAAAAAGCCGTCGATTCCCCGTTCCAGGTAACGCCGAATCTCAGCCTCGAGATTGCCATGGGCTTCCGGGGCGGTACCGACCCGCAATTCCTCCGGCAGGAACTCATTTTCGGCGCGGAACGTCCACACGTGCACGCCCAGCTTGGCGGCGTGCGCCGCCACTATCGCCGCCGGCGCTGCCAGCGCCTTGGCGATGCCGATGGTGCCGGCATACTCTGCAATCGCGCCCAGATCGCCCAGTTCATGCTCGAGCAATTGCACCAGCGGCAAACGCGTCATGCGGCGCAGTTGCCGCAAGTTGCGCGGATCAAACGACTGGATGAAAACGCGCGAGCCGGGCTCGGCGTAGCGATGGCGCTGCAAGGTTTCGAGAAGCGCCAACTCCTGCGGCAAGCCGAGCGCGGCGAAATGCGCGGGATGTTTGGTCTCCGGGTATACACCGATGGGGCGGTTGCGCCCCGGATGCCGATTCGCAGCCGTCACCAGCTGCATGATTTCATCGAAGGTGGGCACCGCGAAATGCCCGTCGAAGCGGCGATTCTGCGGCCGCAACTCCGCGAGGCGCTCGCGCGCACGCAGCGTCTTGATCTCCGAGAGCGTGAAATCCTCGGTGAACCAGCCCGTGAAGGATTCGCCATCGATTACCTGCGTGCGGCGGCGAGCGGCAAACTCAAGGTGCTGCGCGACATCGGTGGTGCCGCCGATCTCGTTCTCATGGCGCGCGATCAGCACCCCGTCGCGCGTCATGACGAGGTCCGGCTCGATATAGTCCGCGCCCTCCTCGATCGCTACGCGGTAGGACTCCAGCGTGTGTTCGGGCCGTTCGCCGCTGGCGCCGCGGTGCGCGATGACGACAATTCCAGACACGGGCGCTCCAATGAGTCGATGCGCCCAAGTCTAGCGCACGCGCCGCCGGGGCGAGGTTCCGAAGAACCCCGCCCCGCTGGCCCGCCGCGATCCTATCGTGGCGGTGCCACCAGCGACTCGTACGGCTCATGTGCGGACATGGGGCTGGCCGAGCCCGGTATCCACGGCGACCGCACAACTACTCCTTGGCCCCAATCCGCCCGCAGCGAGGTGGGTTGCGCCGCGAAGGCGGCGCCGATCGCAAACACTGCCGCGACGGCCACCGTTATTCTTCTACGATGCATGTCTTAAGTCCCGTTCAGGCCAGACGTCGCCGCAGGCGCATGCGGCGGGTACGATCGGCGGGAAATCGAAACCGACAAAAGTGGAACTGGCGACTGCGCAAGCGGTGTTCAAAGCGGCTAGACTGACCTTCATAGTGATTGCTCCGGTGTAATGTTGGTAAAGGACCGCGACCAAAAAGCACGCGTGCCCTATCTGGGTAAGCGACATAACTTCGCAATTCCCCTCACGCTGCATTGCAATGTATGCTTAGGGGAAAGCCTTAGTCGGCTGGGGAAGCCCAAATCGTCCAGGGGTGTGGATAAATGACGATGGAAGTCCCCGCCAATTTCACGCAGCTGCTGACCGAATGGCGCACCGGCCATCCCCAAGCATTGGAGCGCTTGACCCCGCTGGTTTATGACGAATTGCGCCGGCTGGCGCGCGGCTACATGCGGACCGAGCGGGGCAGTCATACCCTGCAGGCGACGGCCGTCGTGCACGAAGCTTTTTTACGCCTGGTACAGGCAAATGTCGATCTGCAAGACCGCCAACATTTTTTTGCGCTCGCATCGCGGCTCATGCGGCGCGTGCTGGTGGATCACGCGAAGTCGCGCTCGCGGGTCAAACGCGACGGCGGCGTACGCGATCACACCGGGGTGGATCTCGCCGAATACTCCTTGCCGGTCGACATCGATGTGGTGGCGCTGGACGAAGCCTTGGAGGGATTGCTGCAGCTCGAGCCGCGCCTGGCTCAGGTCATTGAACTCCATTACTTCGGCGGAATGACGTACGACGAAATTGCCGCCGCCGTGGGCGCCTCCGCGGCCACGGTGCATCGCGACATTCGGCTGGCCAGAGCCTGGCTGCTCAACGAAATCGGCGCCTGAATGTCATGATTCCACGCGCTCGCTGGCACCAAATCAAATCGGTGTTCGATCAGGTGGCGGACATGGACGGCCCCGAGCGAATTGCGCGTTTGGACCGGTGTTGCGGCGACGATTCCGACCTGCGCTCCTCGGTGCAATCGCTATTGGAGCGGGACGGCGGCAAAGACGATCCGCTGCTGCACGCCGTCGGCGCGGCCGCCGAATCGCTGCTGGAGGACCATCGCGACCGTTTGCTCGGCACGCGCGTCGGGCCGTATCGCGTCGTTTCGATACTCGGCCACGGGGGCATGAGCGTGGTGTACCGCGGCGAGCGCGATGATTCGCAATATCATCAAGTGGTCGCGATCAAGGTGCTGCAGCACGCCACGGTGCATCCGCGGCTGCGCAGCCGCCTGCACAGCGAGCGCCACATCCTCGCGACGCTCGATCACGGCTCGATCGCCCGCCTCATCGACAGCGGCGACCTCGAGGACGGCACCCCGTATCTGGTCATGGAGTATGTCGATGGCGAATCCATCGACAGCTACTGCGACCGGCGCACCCTCTTCGTTCGCGAGCGCCTCGAACTGTTCATTTCGGTCTGCGCCGCGGTTCATTACGCGCACCGCAACTTGGTGGTTCATCGCGACATCAAGGCATCGAACATCTTCGTCACCGATGAAGGGAATCCGAAGCTGCTCGACTTCGGCATCGCAAAATTGCTGGCGCCGGAAAATCTCTCGCATACCCTGCCGGTCACGCGTCTGCAGGAGCGGATCCTCACGCCTGAAAACGCCGCGCCGGAACAGGTTTTGGGAAGGCCCATCACCACGGCGACCGACATTTATGCGCTCGGGGTGCTGCTGTATCAATTGCTGACGGGCCGCTCGCCCTATCGGCTCTTGAGCTACAGCCAGCTGCAATTGGAACGCGCGATCTGCATGGACGATCCGGCCCGTCCGAGCCAGGTGGTGGTTGCCAAACTCAAAGGCGAAACCGACGCCGATCGCAGCCGCATTTCCGATCGACGCGGCCTATCTCCGCAACGCTTGCGCGCGCGATTGAGCGGCGATTTGGACGCCATCGTCGGCATGGCGATGCGCAAGGAGCCGGAGCGCCGATATTCCTCGGTTGAAGCGCTGGCCGACGATCTGCGCCGGCATATGCTCGGCCAGCCGGTGCGGGCGCGCCACGGCGACTGGCGCTACAACGCCGCCAAGTTTCTGCGCCGAAATTTGCTTGCCACGGTCGCGGCGGCCGCGGCATTCGTCGGCTTGGCGCTGATCGCCGGCGTGACGCTGTGGGAAAACCACCGCATTTCGCTGGCGCGCGATGCCACCGCCCTGGAGCGGGACCGCGCCCAGCAAGTTTCCGCCTTCATGGTCGACGTGTTTTCGCAGGCGGACCCATTCAACGCGCAAGGCAAGGAACCGACCGCCAAGGATTTGCTGGACCAGGGCGCCGAAAAAATCAAAGGCAACCTGACTCTGCAGCCTGAAGTCCGCGCCCAGCTGCTCGAAAGCATCGGTCTCGCCTACCGTCGACAGGGCTTGAATGATCGCGCCATACCGCTGTTCGAACAAGCGGTGGCGATCCGCCGAGACGCGCGTCCGGTCGACAACGGCAAGCTCGCCGCGGCGCTCGCCAATTTGTCCCAAGCTCAGACCGATGCCGGCCGGCTGGCCGGCGCCGAGGCGAATATCAAAGAGGCCGTGGCGCTCTCTCAGAGTCGGCAAGGCGTCGCCCTCGGTCGAGACGGCTGACATTTTGTATCAGTACGGGCATTTCTCGCTGAATGCCAAAAGCGATCCGGAACTCGCCAAGACCCTGTTCAACCAGGCTCTCGTGCATCTATCGCAGTGTTCCCGGCGATCAACGCTTAGGGATCGCAACGACGCTGGGCGCTCTGTCGGGCGCCGCGCAATGGTCCGGCAATTATGTGAACGCCGAGCAGCTGATGCGCGACTCGATGAATTTGCTGGGCGCGACCGTCGGCCGCAATCATCCCGACTATGCGGCCGCGATGGCAAATTTGGGCTACCTGCTGATGCAGCAGGGAAAGTACGCCGAAGCGGAACAAATGCTGAATGAGGCCTTGCAGATCGAGCGCGGCGATTTTGGTCTCGATAATCAGCGCGTCGCCTCGATCGAGGCCAATCTCGGCACGGTTTACGAGCGCGAGGGCGACCCGGCTCGCGCGATGAAAATAACCCAGGACGCCGTGAGAATTATTTCGCAGCGCTTGGGCTCCCGACCATTACATGGTTGGCTACTTCATGGATGCGCTCGCGAAGTTATATCTCGATGCCGGCAACCTGGAGGCCGCAGAGAGCACAGCGCGTCAAGTACTCAAGATATACGAGAAATCGCTGCCGCCTCGGCATCTGTATGTCGCCGCGACGCGAGATCTGCTGGGCGAGATTCTACTGCGCCGCGGACAACTGACCGAAGCGGAGGCCGAACTACGCGCGGCCCTGGATATCGATGTCGGCTCAGCGGGACTTGGCGATTGGCGCGCCGCCCGCACCAAAGCGAGCCTTGGCTGGCTGCTCATTCTGGAGGGCAACTCCGCTGAAGGCGAACCGATGTTGGTTGACGCGCGATCAACATTGCTGAAAACGGTCGGACCCCGGCACCCTGAAGTGGAGTTAGCGACGAAAAGGCTCGCTGATTATTATCATAAGCATCATCGTGAAGCCGACGCCGTGCGCGTCCTCGGCGAACTCAAGCCGCCCGCCGCCTCCGTCTTGCGGTAGACTAGCCGCAATATTGGAGGGTTCCCGATGCCAAACAGAAAACACCCTGGCGTGGCCTTAGTGGCGGCGATTTTCGCGGCTGCTTTTGTAAATGTTGCACACGCCGGCGCGCGCGAAGAAGGACGCTTGCTCACCGCCACCGAGGTCCTCGAAGAAGTCAGGGCGATGCCCGACGTGCGCCTGCCGGATACCCTGCTCGCGCATGCCTACGGCATCGCGGTGATTCCGGATGTCACCAAAGTCGCATTTATTTTCGGCGGCCGTCATGGCAATGGCGTGCTGTCGGTGCGCGAAAAATTGAATGCTCCCTGGAGCAATCCCGTATTCATCTCTCTGACCGGCGGCAGCTGGGGTTTCCAGGCGGGCGCGCAATCATCGGACATCATCTTGGTGTTCACCACGAGGACCGGCATCGAGGGCATCGCCGGCGGCAAACTGACGCTGGGTGCGGATGCTTCGGTCGCCACCGGACCGGTGGGCCGGCAAGGGTCGGCGGCCACGGACATGAATTTCAACGCGGAAATCTATTCCTATGCGCGCACGCGCGGACTGTTTGGCGGAGTCGCGCTCGACGGCAGCGTGATCTCGATCGACCGCTCGGCGAACGCGGCGTTCTATCACAAGAACGGCGTCACCGCGTCGGAGATCTTCTCCGGACAGGCGCCGGCAGCTCCAGCCACCGCGCAACGATTTCTCGAGCGGCTGGCCCAGGCTACCGGCACCGCGATTCGCACTTCGCCTGCGCCGCAGGCGGATGTTCCAGCCACCGCGGGACAAGCTCCCGGAGCCGTGCACAGCGCGGAGCCGGCGCGCACCTATCCGCTGGAAGAACAAAAGAAGTGACAGTTGACCGGCTCGTCCGCGGCGCCGGAGCGCCGCGGAGCCGTTGCGCCCGGTGAAACGCTCGATTCGCTGAATCCGCCGCTTGCTTGTTGGTATGATTCCGGCGATCACTAGAATAACAAAGGGTGAGATGAGTTGATATTTCGCTGTAGTGGGAAGAGCGGGTATTCGGCCGAGGTCTCTGGCAATCCCAAGCATGTCGAGGCAAGGAAACTGGAACGCACGGTGGAAGTTCGCTTCACCGACGTCGCCTGCACGGTGCGCACCCCCGAAGGGGTGGTGCACGCGCATCCCGGCGATGCGATATTGACCGGCAACGGCGGTCACCATTGGCGGGTGTCGCATGGCAAATTCTCGCACAAATATCGGCCGATCCCGCCGACCGTCGCCGGTGCGTCCGGCCGCTATATGAGCCTGCCGTACCACATTCTCGCGCTGCAGATGCAACAGCACTTCGATGTGCAGCTTGCCGATGAAATTTCGACGCTCTCGGGCCATCCCGGGCGATTGGCTGGTGGACTACGGAGACGGCAGTCTCGGTATCGTCGCCCATGACATATTTGCCAGCACTTACGAGATCCTGAACCAATAAGCCCATGGCGCTGCATCAGACAATCCAGCGAGTGCTCTTGGTCGGCGCCCGATTGCAAATTCCGCCGCCGCCGGCCGCGGCCAGCCCACCGGAGCGATTGCTGCCCCTGATCGAGGCATTGGCTCCCGCCCATCTGATGTTCGATGCGCGCGCGGTGCACTACGGCCACCGATACAGGAGCGGCTTTTGGGCGATCTATTTGTTGAGCGCGGTAGCCGTGCTTTTCGCAGTGCTGCCGCTCGCCCTCGGCTGGGATGATCGGCGTCACCTGTCGCACCCCCTGCTGGGGCTCTGGGCGCTCGCCGAAGTCGCGGTCATCGGCACGGTGAGCTGTATCTACTGGGTGGGGCATCGGCGCGACTGGCAGGGACAGTGGCTGCGGGCCCGCACAGCCGCGGAATTGATTTGGTATCTTCCGCTGGTCGCGCCTCTCATCGATTTCTCGCAACCCGAGCCCTCGGCAAATTGGTATATGCGCGTCTTCGATCCCGGCAACCACCTGCGCAGCGGCGACGAACTGGAAGCAATTTGCTCAAAGAACGAGTCTCTGGCGAGGACGCTGCTCGATGCAGCCTGGTCGGACCCCAAGTTCATTGCGAAATACGCGCAATGGACCACCGGCATCCTCGAGGCGCAGGCGCATTATCACCATCGGGTCGCGATCAAGCAGCACGCCCTGCTGCACCGGGTTCATTCCTTGAATATCGGCTTGTTCGGGTTGACCGCTTTCGGTGCGCTGCTGCACCTTGCGGTGCACACCGTTTGGCTCTCGCTGCTGACGACGTTTTTCCCCGCGCTCGGCGCCTCGCTGCATGGCGCGCTTGCCCAGTCCGAGGCCTATCGCCTCGGCTCAACTTCGGAGCGCCTGTGGGGAGAATTGCAGCGCGCCATTGGATCGATCCGTGCGGCTTCCGCGAACTCGGGACCTGGGCCCGAGGCTGAGGCGATCAAAGACTCGATCACGGAAGCCATCGAACTGATCCTGGAAGAGCACCAAGACTGGCACATGTTGGTGCGCCCGCACCATCTGCCACTGGCGTGACGTAGTAATATCACGCTTGGCCAAGGGACTGATGACTGAAGCGGTCGCAAGGAGCCGTTACGGAACATGCAGCGCTGATCGATCGGGCCAGCGAGCCATACCGCAGCGCCGGCGCATTCGCATATCAGTTTGCGCGCGGCAGGCTGCGCGGCGACCCTGTGTTTCGCGCGCTGCTGGAGCGCGGGCTGCTGCTGGGCCGCGGCCGAATTCTGGACTTGGGATGCGGTCAAGGACTGCTGGCCGCCTGGCTCGAGGCCGCCTGGTTCTGTTATGAGAACGGCGCCTGGCCGCTCGGCTGGCCGCCGGCGCCCAGGCCGCGTTCGACTCGCGGCATCGAATTGATGCTGCGCGATGTGGAACGGGCGCGCGCCGCGCTCGGTCCCGAATGCGATATTTCGCAAGGCGATATCCGCAGCGCTGAATTCGGGAAGACGGATGCCGTGGTCATCCTCGATGTCCTGCACTACATTGGCCGGGAAGAGCAGCTGCAGGTGCTGAAGCGCGTGCGCGCCGCATTGCCCGCACGCGGCCTGCTTTTGTTGCGCATCGGCGATGCGGACGGCGGCCTGCGCTTTCGCTACAGTCAATTGGTCGACAAGCTGGTCATGCTGTTGCGCGGCCACGCGACCGTGGCTACGCATTGCCGCAGCACGGATCAGTGGCGCAGTCTCTTGAGCGAGTGCGGCTTCGACGCACAGTCAACGCCGATGAGCCAGGGCACGCACTTCGCCAATGTGCTCATGGTTGCGCACGCGAAATGACGATTGGCACGGCCGCTGAATCAGCGGCTTATACTAGCGTGTGCCCGCATAATGAGTAACACCCGATGAACCCACCGCTTGGATTCTGCAGCGTCGCAATGGCGGCGGTTTTTGCACTGGCGCCGTCCGCGCCGCGCGCTGAGGCGTCCTTGGCCCCCAAGCCCATCACTCACGAGTCGCTTTGGATGATGAAACGCGTCGGCGCCCCCGCCGTCAGTCCCGACGGCAAATGGGTCGTGTACTCGGTGTTGGAACCCTCTTACGAAACCGACAAGGCCGTGAGCGACTTATGGTTGGTTTCCGCCGATGGCCTCAAAACGCCGCGGCGCATCACCAATACAAAAGCCCCGGAGGGCGGCCTCGCCTGGTCGCCGGACAGCGGCAGCATCGCCTTCACCACCAAGCGCGAATCCGACGATGCCGAACAAGTCTATATTTTGAATCTGGCCGAGGGCGGAGAAGCACGGCGGCTCACCTCGCTATCCACCGGCGCCTCGAATCCAAAATGGCGGCCGGACGGCAAGGCAATCCTGTTCGAATCGTTTGTCTATCCCAACGCGCTGGACGATGAGGCCAACAAAAAAATCGCGGCGGAACGCAAGGCGCGCAAATACAACGTGCGCACCTATGAACATTTTCCGATCCGTTTTTGGAATCAATGGCTGGACGATCGCCACCCCACCCTGATGGTTCAGTCCGTCGAGCCAGGATCCCAGCCTAAGGACATCCTATCGGGAACCTCCCTGGCACGCACTTCGGGATACTCGGGATCCGAAACGGACTCCGGGGTGACGCTGGCGCCGCTGTGGAGTCCGGACGGGCGCGAGGTGCTGTTTACGGCCACCGCGGAACGATGGAATGCCGCATACGCGCACGTCGGTTACCACCTGTATCGCATGACCGCGGACGGCGCCGAACCGCGCATCGTGACTCCTGCCTCCGGCCGGTACATCGAGGCCAGCTTCAGTCCCAACGGCAAGTCGCTATTCTTCAAGTACGAGGTGCAGGATTCAGAGGTCTATCATCTGCCGCGGCTCTACCAAGTTCCGTGGCCGGCGGGCGGCGACGCGGGGCTGGTAACGCGCGACTTCGACCGGGAACCTGCCCGCTATGCGCTCACTCCTGACGGCAAGCAGGTCTATCTGCTGGTGCCGGATGCCGGAAAGGAAAATCTCTATCAAGTTGCCGCGGGGGGCGGAAAGCCGGTTTTGGTGATCGAACCGGCCACCGGCGGCTACACCTCGCTCGAGATTCCAGAAAGGACGGCGAAACCCATTCTCATCGCCACCTACGGCAGTTCGGTCAGGCCGCCGGAAATCGTACGCATCGATCCTAAGCGGCACACGCACAGCAATCTCACCGAGGTGGATACCGCCGCGGCCGCGGCAATCGATTGGCGGCCGCCGCAGCATTTCTATTTCACCAGCCGCCGAGGCCGCAATATCCACAACATGATGGTGCTGCCGCCGGCTTTTGACGCCGCGAAAAAATACCCTCTGCTGGTTTTGATTCACGGCGGAGCGGCCAGCAACAATGCGGATCAGATCGGTCTGCGCTGGAACTATCACCTGTTGGCGGCGCCCGGCTATGTCATTCTGATGACCGACTACACCGGTTCGACCAGTTTCGGCGAGAAGTTCGCGCAAGCCATCAAACTTGATCCTTTGAAGACACCCGGCGATGAAATCGACCAGGCGGTCGATGAGGCCGTCAAACGGTATCCTTTTATCGACGGGTCGAAGGCTTGTGCGGCCGGCGCCAGTTATGGCGGACACTTGGCCAACTGGATCGAAGCGACCACCACGCGCTACAAATGCATCGTCAGCCACGCCGGCGAGGTAGATCTCACCAGCCAGTGGGGCACCAGCGACAGTATCTACGGCCGCGAAGTGACCAATGGCGGGCCGCCGTGGGCAGGCAACCCGGTGTGGCACGATCAGAGCCCCCTCTCGTATGCGGCGAACTGGAAGACACCGATGCTGCTGAGCATCGGCGAGCGCGACTTCAGGGTTCCGATCAACAACACGCTGGAGAATTGGAGCGCATTGCAACGCATGCGCGTCCCGAGCCGGCTATTGGTCTGGCCGGATGCGTGGCATTGGATTCTAAAACCCGAGGACAGCCGTCATTTCTACGAAGAAGTGCACCGCTGGCTCGCCATTTACCTCAAGGACGCGCCCGCGCAATAACCGCTCGAGCCGTTCGCTCCCGGCGTGGAATGTCGCGCGGCCTTGCGCGCCGCGCGACGCCCCATTTTCAATTGCCTTGGTTGCTGGTTCGGCGGATGAAACCGGCGACATTGTCGTGCAGCAGCTTCAACGAAGCCTCTTTGGCATAGACCATATGGCCGGAGTCATAGAACTTGAACTCGATATTCGAATGCAGATTTTCGGGAATCGGCAGGTGCCGCATTTCATAGATGCCCTGGTAGAACGGCGTCGCCAGATCGAAATAGCCCGCGTTCAGCTGGATCTTTAGATTTGGATTGGTTTTCATCGCATTCGCCAGATCGGGCATGACGTTGGAACCCTGCCGCGAGGAGCCGAAGCGCTGATTCTGACCCGGCTGCTGGTGCGCGAAATTCCAATTCCTGCCGGCCGATATGCTGTGTTTGAAGTCCTTGTCATCGCCATAGCGAAGCTCCTTGCGTGCATACTCATTGAACGCGGAGACATAGGCCGATCCCAACGCGGTGGACTGCGGATCGTATTCGGCGCGCTGGTTCAGCGGATCGATGTCCGGACCGGAAAATCGGGTATCGAGACGGCCTGTGGTGAGTCCGGCATCCTCCTGCAAGCTCTGGCGAAATTCCCCGCCATCGATGCGCAGGTTTGCTTTCAGGATGTACTGCACCGGAAGGCCGGTGTACTGGTGCAGTTTCTCCGCGATGGCCTGCTTATCGGCTGAACTCAGATCGGACCCCGCGGCCAGCGCGCGTCCATAGTCGCCCATCGCGAACTGTTCCACTTCCGCGAGCAGCGACTCGAGATCCTTCTGTTCGCCGGGCAACTTCTTGTGATACCAGGCGGTGGCTGCATAGGTGGGAAGAACCGTCTGATAGGGCGTGTCGATTCCGGGGTTGCCCTCGGGACGATCGGGACTGAGGTCAAAATTGAGGATCTGCGACAACAGAATCACGCCGTTGAAATCGATGGAGCGCTCGGATTGCAGTTGATTGACGAGCACAGCCGAGCGGGGTGTTCCGTAGCTCTCGCCGAACAGATATTTGGGTGAGTTCCAGCGCCCGTACTTGGTGAGAAACTGCGAGATGAACTGCGCGAAAGCATAGGCGTCTTGATCCACGCCGTAGAACGCCTTTTCCTTGTCCTTGCCCGCAATCCTGCTGAATCCCGTGCCGGGCGCATCAATGAAGACGAGATCGGACGCGTCGAGCAGACTCGAACCGTTGTTGACCAAGGAGTAGGGGGCCGCGGGTGTATGCGCGTCGGTTGCGGTCACGATGCGGCGCGGACCGAAGGCGCCCATGTGCAGCCATACCGTCGAAGACCCAGGACCGCCGTTGTAGATAAAGGTCACGGGGCGGACGCCGCCGCCATTCTTGAAATAGGCGACATAGAACATCGAGGCTTCGGCGTTCGGGTTCTTGCCCTCTCCGCCCTCCTCGCCCGAGCCCGGGTTTGGACGATCCGCCTTGGGATCGCGCGGCACGTCGTCCCAATCCTTTGGGTGCACGATGAGCGTGCCGGCGACGGCTTGATAGGCGATGGATTGACCGCCGATGGTCACCGTTCCGGTGCTGGTCACCGACTCTGATTTGAACGGCTCGAACTTGCCGCCGTCGGATTTTTGCGAGTCGCCGTCCGGCTTTCGATCCGCGGGGTTCGATGCAGGCGCGGCCACGAGGAAAGCTGGCAATGCCAGCGCCAGCGCCATACCCAGAAAAGCGCCGATTTTGTATCGAGTCATCATCGTTCTCCAATTGAGCATTGTTCCGACCATCAATATTAGCGGGAGCGGCGGCGGGAAGTAATCGGTGGATTCCCTCAACGTCGATGCGCGCCTATAGTGCGCCAGTGCCGCCGCTATGATGGAGGTATTGCCGGCCGCAGGCTAGTTCTTTGAAAACGAGGTCAATTATGCGAACACTGTATTGGGCGGCCCTGGGATTTGGGTTGACCGCAATTGCCGCCGTTCAGGCGCAGGCACAACAATCGCCCAAGGATGGCTTGTATTTTCCGGACGCGGTCGCGCAAACCGAAACGGATGAATACACCCGCTACGAGCTGCTCGCTCCCGAGACCTCGAGTTTCAAGATTTATTATGAAGTGACCGCGACGACGGCCGGCGCGAAATTTTTCTACAATCCCATTCGCAAGGGCAGCGCCGCGAGCGACGAGAGCGTGATTGACGCGATGCAGGGCACACCGCTGCATTTCGAGGTGGTCAGCGGCGCGCAGGCTCGAACCGATCCGTTGATGCCCGACGCGGATTTGGATACCAACTACATCAAGGTCACGCTGGCGCGGCCGGTGCCACCGCATGGACAAGGGCGCGTGGTGATCGTCAAGACCTACAAGGATGCCAGAAGCTACCATGCGGAGGGCAACGGCATCGTCTTCGACCGGCCCTTGGGCGTGAAGCGCAATAAAATCGTGCTGCCGCCGGGATATGAAGTGACGGGATTGAGCGTGCCCGCGCAGATTCGCACCGAGAAAGACGGTCGCATCGCCGTCAGTTTCCTGCACGCCGGAAGCGGCGAAGCGCCGTTGATCCTGCGGGCGCGCAGCACCGCGCAAACCGGAGCCGCCGCGCTGCCGAAAGCTTCGACCGCCGCGCGCAGCTGGGAGTCGCCCTTCAGCGGCGAGACCGAACAGGAGCGGCTGTCCGAGCGCGCGCACCAGGACCGCGACATCGTGTATTTCCTGCAGCAGCCCCAAACGCATGCGTTCAGCCTGTACCACGACTACACCGAGACGCGCCCCGGCATCAGCGGCTATGCAAATATCGTTCGCGAAGGGAGCGTCGCCAGCCATCCGTCGGCGAGCATTCTCGACACCGGCGAAGCGTTGAAAACACTGGAGATGAGCGGCGGCGAGCTGGCCGCTTCCAAAATCAACGTGGGCGAGGCGGCGCCGCCAAAAGCTCGAGTCGTGGTGATTCCCTTCCCGGCCCTGCAGGCTGGACAAACGTTGCGGCTGCGCATCGCAGAGACTTACACGGCGCCGGTGAGCTACAAGCTGGACGGCGATGAACTGGTTTTCGACCGCAGCCTGGGAAGACCGCGAAACGCCGTGGTGCTGCCATCGGGCTGGTACTGCACCTTCAGCGCGGAGCCCGCCACCGTGACGCAGCTGCCGGACGACAGGGTTCGCCTCGACTACTGGGACGATCGGCCGGAGGCGGTGGATGTTCTGCTGAAGGCGAAGCGGCGTCGCACGGGAGAATAGCCGCGGCCGGTCCGGGTATTCCTAGGGGCTGGTCTGACTGACCGTCGGCGATTGCGGGTCCTTTGGCGGCGGTGTCGGCTCGACGGGGATGACCGGCAAATGGTAGGCATCCACCTTGGTTCTTAGATTCCTGCTCCTGGCGCTTCTTTTCTTCGGCCAGCCGCAATTGCTCGCGGCTGCGCTCGAATTCCTCGGCCCGCTTCGCCTCCTACCGCAGGATCGACCCGCGCCGCCAGGCGCTCGATCGCGATACGCGCATTCAGAGCAGTCCGAATCCCTGCTCGCCTTCGCGGGATCTCTGATTGCACTTCATGAGTACGCCGTCGAGAGCGACCCGATCCTCCATGAGATCCGCAACGGTCATCGGAGGAATTCGCCGGGGCCGCAGGCCGCCATAGACAATGCCACGGCGGCCACGCAACCGACAGGCGATCATTGATTTGATTGATACTGGCATATAGCTTCCCAGCAGCAATGTTACCCAAAACGCGGCGGCCACGCGACCCCGTGGTTGTGACGCGCCTCACGGCTTGACAATTTCCTATGCTCAGTGCTACACGCGCGGCGTGTTTGACCGCGCCGGAGCGCATGTGTACCGTTCTCTGCCCATGCCCACCGCCAAAGCCGACAAAACAGGAGACACCCGACTTTGAGACCGCCATGCGCGACCTTGAAGAGCTGGTCGAGCGCTTGGAGCAGGGCGATTTGCCGTTGGAGGAATCGCTGGCGGCATTCGAGCGCGGTGTCATGTTGACGCGCGCCTGCCAAAGCGCACTGAAGGAAGCGGAACAAAAAGTTGAAATCCTGTTGAAGAAAGCCGGCGAGCCGGCAGTTGAAGATTTCATGCCCGACGAACCCGAAAGCGGCTGACCACGACCTGGATGCGGACGCGATGGAAGCGCGCATGCGCGGCTATCAAGCACGCGTGCAAGGGGTACTGAAGGCTGCGCTGCCGGCGGCCGATTTGATACCGCAGCGGTTGCACGCCGCGCAGCGCTATGCGGTGTTGAGCGGCGGCAAGCGGCTGCGCCCCTTGCTGGTGTACTGCACGGGAGAAGCATTGAAGGTCCCCGCCGCTATGTTGGACACGCCGGCCGCCGCGGTGGAACTCATTCATTCGTATTCCTTGGTGCACGATGATCTGCCGGCGATGGACGACGATGATCTGCGCCGCGGCCAACCTACGACGCATCGCGCTTTCGATGAAGCAACGGCCATACTCGCCGGCGACGCGCTGCAGGTATTGGCCTTCTCATTGCTGTCGCGCGACCGCACGCCGGGCTTAAGTGCCGATGCGAGATTGAAGATGATTCAAATCCTGGCGGATGCCAGCGGCACGCCGGGCATGGCGGGCGGCCAAGCGATCGATCTCGCGGCCGTCGGTCGACCATTGACTCTCGAAGAACTCGAAGCCATGCATCGGCTCAAGACCGGCGCGCTTGATCCGCGCCAGCGTGTTGATGGCGGCGGTGTGCGCGCCGACCCTAAGCGCCGCCGCTTGGGACGCGTTGGATCAGTATTCCCAGGACATCGGGCTCGCGTTTCAAATCCAAGACGACATTCTCGACGTCGAGGGCAAAACGGAAGAAATCGGCAAAACCAGCGGCGCGGACGCCGCACGGGCCAAACCCACCTACCCCAGCATCCTCGGATCTCGAAGCGGCCAAAATCCGCGCTCGCGAACTCAAAGCCGCGCATGCGACAGGCTCGCGCCGTCTGGGCGAAGGGGCCCGGGTGCTGGCATGGCTCGCCTCCTATGTGATTCAGCGCCGGGTTTGAGGGGCTGGCGCGCCCATATCGCGCAATCAGAGGCGAAATCGCGCCATTGGCGATGAAATTCCGCCTGTCGGTCCCAAGCCATCGAGGCGCTTCTGCCAAGTCCGGCCGAATGGTCTAATATTCTTGAGATATGCGGTTTCGGCACCATATTCGCGCTGGATGGCTCCCTTAGGAATATGAATATGAACGTCGCCGTCCCCTCGAAAAAGCCGCATGCCAAGCCCGTGGAGGATGTGCAAGGCCACGCCGATACGCGCCAAATCCCCATCAACAGGGTGGGCATCAAAGACATCTATCATCCCGTCAAAGTGAAGGACCGGGCGCGCGGCGAGCAGCACACGGTCGCAAATTTCAACATGTACGTGAATCTGCCGCACAATTTCAAGGGCACGCACATGTCGCGATTCGTGGAGATATTGCATCGCCATGAGCGCGAAATCTCGGTCGAGTCCTTCGGCGCGATGCTTGCAGGAAATGACCGAGCATCTGGCCGCCACCTCCGGTCATATCGAAATGACTTTCCCCTACTTCGTGATGAAGAAGGCGCCGGTGTCCGGCGTCGAAAGCCTGATGAATTATCAGGCGACTATTTTCGGCGAGCACCATGACGGCAAGACCGACGTTTGGCTTAAAGTAGTCGTACCCACCACCAGCCTCTGCCCCTGTTCAAAGGAAATTTCGGACTATGGCGCGCATAACCAGCGATCGCACATAACCTTGACGGCGAGGCTCGCCGAGCACATGTGGCTGGAAGAACTCATCGACATTGCCGAGCGCGAAGCATCATGCGAGGTCTACGGAATATTGAAGCGACCCGACGAGAAATTCGTCACCGAGCGCGCCTACGATAATCCGAAGTTCGTTGAGGATACGGTGCGCGATGTGGCGGTGGCGCTCAACAAGGACCGGCGCGTGCAGCGCTTATGTGGTCGAGTCAGAGAATTTCGAGTCGATTCACAATCATTCGGCCTACGCGATGATTGAGCACGACAAGGAAGACCGCCGCCTAAGCAGTGCCGCGCTCGGCGCTCTGCAGCCGTCCGATCATGCTGCGCAGGAACACCTGGTTGAAACGCAGCTGACATTCGGCGGACACCTGCTCCAGCAGGGTTGAACTCACCTTCATCACCGTTACCGAGCTGGCCGCGCATGATCGTCGCGGTGCGTTTCGCGCCGCGCACGTAGCTGGTCTCGCCGAAGCAATCGCCGCTATCCAGATAGCCCAAACGCCCTGCCGAGGCGCTGCACGCTGACGCGTGCCCTGCACGATGATGTAAAAGCGATCATCCATCTCGCCTTCCTTGACGATTTCCTCGGCATCCGCGTAGTCCTGCCAGCTGCTGGCGCGCAGAACCTCCCAGATTTCGCCATGCGAGAATTCGTGGAAGAATTTCAATTTGCGCAGCAGGCTGAATTGCTCCTGCTGATCGATCCGGTTGTACTGCGCGCGCAGCTTCTGGTGCACGCGCGTCAGTTCGGCGGCGAAATCCAGCCCGGTCTTGTAGCGCTTTTCCGGATCCTTCTGCAGCGCCATCGCCGTAACGTTCTCGAGTTCCTCGGGAATCTCCGGGCGCAGCGTGTGGATCGGCGGCGGCGTCGCAAATACGATCTGGTGCAGGAGCTTCTGCAGATTGCCGGCGCTGAAGGGCCGGGTGCCGGTCAACAGTTCGTACATCACGGCGCCGAGCGAATACAGATCCGAACGATTGGTCAGCTCGATCGACTGCACCTGCTCGGGAGACATGTATGAAGGGCTGCCGGCGATGCCTTCGATCCGCGAGATCTCGGAATCGGCGACCAGCGCAATGCCGAAGTCGATGATGCGCACATCGCTGTCGAGGGTGAGCATGATGTTGCTGGGCTTGATGTCGCGGTGAATGACGCCGCGGCTGTGCGCATAGTGCAGTGCGCGCGCTGCCTTGTACACCAGCTCGACGACATCGTCGATGCGCAGCAAGTTGTCGGGGCGGCAGTAGGCCGCGAGCGTACGCGCGCCGTGCACATGCTCGGTGACGATGTAGCAATGGCCGTTTTCTTCTCCGGCATCATAAATCGGCAGATATGTTCGGATGCTGCAGCATGCCGACCATGTGCGCTTCGGATAGAAACATCTTGCGCGCGATTCGTTTGCGATTTTCATCGCTGCTGGAATCGACGTTGTAGACCTTGATGGCCACGTCGCGGCCGTAATATGGGATCGTGCGACAGATAGACGACGCCGGTGCTGCCGCGCCCGACTTCGTTGATGATCACGTATTTGCCGATTTTCTCCGGCAACGATCCGCGGCCCGTCTGGGCCTTTCGCAAGATTGGTGGAGCGAGTTGTGGTCAAGGGTAACCAGCGCCGTGCGGGCGTCATTCGACTTCAATGACGTCAAAGGATACTGGGGTGGCTGGCGCCTAAACTGTGATTTGGGTCGAGGCTTAGGCGAAGTGGTCGTAACCTTGAGCTTTCGGCGCAAATTGCTGCGCCGTTCAATGACCACGAAACGCCCGCGCCGGAACGCAATTCACCAATTGCGGTCAACGTTAAGTTCAATCGCTCCGCCGCCGCCTTTGAGTTCCGCATAGCGCTGCGGCGGCACGGCGAACAACAATTCGTAATCGTCGCCGGCGGCCAGGGCCCAATCGCGCGCTTGGCATCGGATCCGCCGCATCGCGCATGCGCGGCGGACAGCGGCAACCGCTCGACGGACACATGCGCATGCGACGCCGCTGGCCTGCGCCAGTTTCGGCAAGATCCCCCATCAGGCCGTCGGACAGATCCATCGCCGCGCTCGCGATGCCGCGTGCGCCTGCCCAAGCTCCACCCGCGGAGCAGGGATAGTCAAAACGCCGCATCAGCGCTTGCGCATCGGCGGGAAGTTTCGCTGCCGCAGGCCCCTGGCGCAATGCGAGCCCGGCGGCGGCGTCGCCCAACGTGCCGCTGACCGCCAGGATGTCTCCGGGCGCGCGCGCCGGCGCGCCGCAGCGCGCTTCCATGCGGCACACGGCCGAGAATCTGCACGCTCACGGTGAGCGGACCGCGCGTGGTGTCGCCGCCGATCAGCACGACTGCATGCGCGTCGGCGAGATCCAAAAATCCCGCGGCGAATTTCTCGAGCCAGGCCGCATCGGCGCCGGGCATCGTCAACGCCAAGGTCGCCCAGGCCGGTACCGCGCCCATGGCGGCCATATCGCTCAGATTGACCGCCAGCGCCCGATGGCCGATCGAGCGCGCGTCGCTACCCTCGGGAAAGTGCCGACCCGCAACGATGGTATCGACTGCCACAGCCAGGTCGGAATCCTTGGGAACATCGAGCAGCGCCGCGTCATCGCCGATGCCGAGCAGCACTTCAGGATCGGCGTGAGGCGCCGCCCCGCATGAAAAAACGGCGAATGAGTTCGAACTCGCCGAGTTCAGGTTCCATATTCTTGCGGCCGCGACTCCTGCGCGGCCCGGTCCAGCACGGCGTTGACGAACTTATGCCCATCGGTCGCGCCAAATTGCTTGGCCAATTGCACGGCTTCTGCGAGCGCCACCCGGTAGGGCAGCTCGGGGTGCGCCTGCAATTCATGCAAACCCAGCCACAGGACCGCATGCTCGACCGGATCGAGTTCCCGAGGCGCGATCTCGCATAAACCGGCCAAGCGCGAGTCCAGCGCCTCGCGATTCGGGGCGATCGCTTGGATCAGACCTCGAAAATAATCCAGGTCGACGCGCTCCGCCTCCGGATCATGGACGAATTGCGTCTCGACATCCTGCCAGGGAAGCGGATTGATTTGGATTTGATAAAGCGCCTGCAGCGCCAGCCGGCGCGCCAGACTGCGGGCCCGATGGGCCGAGGCACCTGAAGCAGGGATGCTCAGACAGGCTCCTAATTGTCCAAGCGGCGCATTAAATTCGCCATCTCGAGCGCAACCAGCGCGGCATCCGCACCCTTGTTGCCGGCCTTCCCTCCCGCGCGGTCGACCGCCTGCTCCGCCGTGTCGGTCGTCAATACGCCAAAGGCGATCGGCACGCCCGATTCCAATGCGATCCGCGCGATCCCGCCCGCGCACTCGCCGGCGACATAGTCGAAATGCGGAGTTTGCCCGCGGATCACGCAGCCCAAGGCAACCAGCGCTTGATAGCGCTGCGCCAGCGCGAGCTTGCGCGCGACGATGGGAATGTCGAAGGCTCCCGGCACGCGCACGATGTCGATTTGCTTGTCGGCCACGCCGTGGCGCCGGAACGCATCGAGTGCGCCGCGAATCAGCGGTTCCACCACGAACTCGTTGAAGCGCGAGGCCAGTATCGCAAAGCGCAAGTCGCGCGCCAGCAATTCTCCCTCGATTATTTTCGGCTGTTCAGTCGGCACAAGTCATTCCTCGCGTTGCAGGATCTTGAGAGTATAAGCGCAAGCCGTGTTCAAGCCTCGCCGTCCACGTAACTGGTGATTTCCAGGTCGAAAGCGGCCAGCCCCTGCAGCTGCTTCGGAGCGCTCAAGACACGCATGCGCTTCAGGCCCAGATCCTTGCAGGATCTGCGCGCCGATGCCGTAGGTTCGCACGACGGTGGCGCCGGCGCGCGGACGCTGGGCTTGGTATCCAGACAGCCGCACGCTCTCCATGAAATCCCGCGGAGACTCTTCCGGCCGCAGTATCACCACCACGCCCGATTCTTCCTTGGCCACGCGGCGCATCGCCGCGCGCAGCGGCCAGCCGAGCTTCTCGTTTCTGACGCCCATCACATCGCGCAGCGTGTCCTTGATGTGGACGCGTACCAGCGGCGGCAGCGTCGAATTCAGATCGCCCTTCACCAGAGCGATATGCACGGTCTTGTTGACGTGATCTTCATAGCAGCACAACCTGAAAGCGCCGTACTCGGTCTCCACGGATTCCTCGTAGATGCGCTCGACCGAACGCTCATTCTTCAGGCGATAGCGGATCAGATCCGCGATCGTGCCGATTTTCAGCGCATGCATCTTCGCAAAGCGCTCGAGATCCGGGCGCCGCGCCATGGTGCCGTCATCGTTCAATATCTCGACGATCATGGCGGCCGCGGAGAAGCCGGAGAGCCGCGCCAGATCGCAGCCAGCCTCCGTATGCCCTGCGCGCGTCAGCACGCCGCCGGGCTGCGCCATCAGCGGGAATATATGCCCGGGCTGGCGCAAATCCTCGGGACGCGCATTGGGCGCAACCGCGGTTTTGACCGTGTGCGCGCGATCGTGCGCGGAAATTCCCGTGGTCACGCCTTCCGCAGCCTCGATCGACAGCGTGAAATTCGTGCGATGCGTGTGGTCCGTGTCGCTCACCATGAGCGGCAGACGCAGCTGGCGGCAGCGATCCCGGGTCAGCGTCAGGCAGATGAGTCCGCGGCCGTAGCGCGCCATGAAATTGACGTCCTCGGCTCGCACGCATTCCGCGGCCATGATCAGGTCGCCCTCGTTCTCCCGGTCTTCGTCATCCATGATCACCGCCATCTTGCCGCGGCGCAGATCCTCGAGAATTTCATCGATTGTATTGAACGCAGCCATATATCGCCTTCGGCAATGGTCAGAGCGCTATTGTAGCCCGGCGTGCGTGGATCCACGCGGTCCGCAGCGCGGAATAAGCGGTTAGCGCCGATCGGCGCCGATCAGTCGGTCCAGGTATCGTGCGACGACGTCGATTTCGATGTTGACTCCATCGCCGACGCGCAACTCGCCGAGCGTCGTGGCCGCATGCGTGTGCGGAATGATATTGACGTCGAACCGGCGGCCTTCGACCGTGTTGACGGTGAGACTGACGCCATCGAGGCAGATCGAGCCTTTGGCCGCGACGAATCGCGCCAGGGACGCCGGCACTTCGAATTCCAGGCGCCAGGAACGTGCATCCGCTTCGAGGCTCACGAGCCTGCCGACCGCATCGACGTGACCGCTGACCATGTGGCCGCCGAGCGCATCGCCGGCGCGCAAGCTCGGTTCCAAATTGACGTTGGAACCGACCGCCAAAGCCGCCAAGGTCGTCTTCGCCATGGTCTCGCGCGAAACGTCCGCAAAAAGCGCGAGTTCTCTTTGCGCGTCACGGTGAGACAAACGCCCTGAACGCAGACGCTGTCGCCGATCGCAATGCGCGCAACGTCGAGTCCCGCTGCATCGATGCCCAATTCCAGGTCGCCGCCCCGTTCCACGACGGATGTCAAGCGGCCCTTCGCCACGATGATTCCGGTGAACATTTAGGGCTTCCTTGGTTTGAGAATCAGACGCATGTCGTCTCCGATGCGCTGCACGTCGCGAAATTCGAACGGCGGCAACGCGCCGGCGCCGGCTTCGATGCGCAGCAGGGGCGCGGCATCATCGCCGAGCAGCGGAGGCGCGACGTATAAAACGAACTCATCGACCAGTTGCTTGGCAATGAACGCTCCCGGCAAGCGTCGCACCGCACTCGACCAGCACTTCGTTGATCTCGCGCGCCGCCAGCGCTTGCATGACCGCGTCAAGGTCGAGGCCGCCCGCGCTGCGCGCAATTCGTTCGACGTCGAGGTCTTTGAACTGCCCCAGCGCAGCCTCGGGCGCCGCGAAAATAGCGCCTCGCCGTGTTTGAAAATCCTTGGCCGGCCGCGCCGAGGTCAGCATGGTATCGAGCACAACGCGCAAGCGGCTGGCGCACCCACGGCCCGTAATTCAGGCGCACGTTGAGCTGCGGATCGTCGCTGCGCACCGGTGCCGGCGCCCGTGAGCACGGCGGAACTGCGGGCGCGCCAGGCCTGCACGTCGGCGCGGGATGCCGTGCCGCTGATCCACGCGCGGCTGCCGTCCGCCGGCGCCGTGCGGCCATCGAGACTCATTGCCAGCTTGAGGCGCACGTACGGCCGGCCGCGCTCGTGGCGCGAGAAATAGCCCACGTTGAGCCGGCGCGCCTCCTCGGCAAATTCACCCACCTGCACGGCGATACCCGCCGTTGCAAGCGCTCGATGCCGCGTCCCGCGACCTTGGATTCGGATCCGGCGTGCAGCACACCACGCGCGCGACGCCGGCCGCGATCAAGGCGTCGGCGCAGGGCGGCGTGCGGCCCGTGTGACTGCAAGGCTCCAAGCTCACATACACAGTCGCGCCGCGCGCTTGCGCTCCCGCGGCACGCAGCGCAACGACTTCCGCATGCGCCTCGCCCGCGCGCGCGTGCCAGCCCTCCCCGAGCACGCGCTCGCCATGGGCGATCACGCAGCCGACCCGCGGGTTCGGATCGGCCGTATAAAGGCCGCGCGCCGCCAACTCCAGCGCGCGCCGCAGATGCACCCGATCTTGCGCCGCGATTTCGTCCTGCGCTGCGGTTTCCTGGCTCACTTTTCCTCATCGTCCGCTGCATCGCCCGGCAGCAACGGCAATTGATCTTTGCTGGGCTCGCGGCGGCGGCGATGGCGCCGCAACTGATCGATTTCCGTGCGGAAGGCGTCCACATCCTGAAAGCTGCGGTATACGGAAGCGAAACGCACATATCCCACCTCATCCAGGTGCCGCAGCTCCTCCATGACCATTTCACCGACGCTGCGCGATGCGATTTCGCGCTCCCCCAAGCTGCGCAGTTTGTGGCAGATTCTCGCGGCGGCCGCTTCGATCGCCTCGCGCCCGAGACCGGGCGCTTCTCGAGCGCCTTCTGCATGCCGGTCAGAAGTTTTTTCTCATCGAACGGCTCGCGGCTGCGATCGCCCTTGATCACCGTGGGCAGCAGCAATTCCGCAGCCTCGAACGTGGTGAACCGCTCGGTGCAGGCCAGACATTCGCGGCGCCTGCGAATCTGCCGCCCCTCGCCGGCGAGGCGGGAGTCGATCACCTTAGTCTCGGTATGGCCGCAAAACGGACAATGCATCGGAACCGCTCATCGCCGGGAGCCTGTCTGACCATATACCGGGAATCGCCGGCATATCTCCACCGCCGCGGCACGCACGCGCTCGAGCGCAGCTTCATCGCCCATATGATCCAGCACATCGGCGATCCAGTGCGAGAGTTGCCTTACTTCGGGCTCCTTGAAGCCGCGCGTCGTCACCGCAGGCGTGCCGATCCGTAGCCCGCTGCTGATGGACGGCGGCCGCGGATCGTTCGGCACCGCATTTTTGTTGACCGTGATGTGCGCGCGACCCAGTGCCGCGTCCGCATCCTTGCCGGTGATGTTCTTGCCGATCAAATCGAGCAAAAACAAATGATTGTCGGTGCCGCCGGAAACGATGTTGAAACCGCGCTCCTGCAGCACCGCCGTCATCGCTCGCGCATTGGCGATCACCTGCGCGGAATAGGCTTTGAATTCCGGCTGCAGCGCTTCCAGGAAGGCCACGGCCTTGGCCGCGATGACATGCATGAGCGGGCCGCCTTGAATCCCCGGGAACACCATGGAGTTGAATTTCTTGTGCAAATCCGCATGCGGGCGCGCCAGGATCAGCCCGCCGCGGGGACCGCGCAAGGTCTTGTGCGTGGTCGTGGTGACCACGTCCGCAAGCGGCACCGGATTTGGATACAGGCCCGCCGCGATCAGCCCCGCGACGTGCGCCATGTCCACGAACAGATAGGCGCCGACCGAATCGGCGATGGCTCGGAAGCGCGCCCAATCGATGACGCGGGAATAGGCGGAAAATCCGGCCACGATCATTTTTGGGCGGTGCTCCTGCGCCAGACGCCCGACCTGATCGTAGTCGATGATGCCGGTATCGGCCACCAGTCCGTATTGAACCGCCTTGAAGAATTTACCGGAGAAATTGACCTTGGCCCCATGGGTCAGGTGACCGCCGTGATCGAGACTCATGCCCAAAATCGTATCGCCCGGGATTGAGCAGCGCGAAGTAGACCGCGGCATTGGCCTGGGATCCGGAATGAGGCTGCACGTTCGCGTATGCCGCGCCAAACAACTGCTTCGCGCGCTCGATAGCGAGGCTCTCCGCAATATCGACGAATTCGCAGCCGCCGTAGTAGCGCTTTCCGGGATAGCCCTCGGCGTACTTATTGGTCAGCACGGAACCCTGCGCCTCGAGGACCCGCGGGCTGGCGTAGTTCTCCGAGGCGATGAGTTCGATATGATCCTCTTGCCGGCCGCGCTCGTGCGCAATCGCTTGCGCCAGCTCAGGATCGAAGCCGGCAATGGCCATTTGGGCGTCAAACATGGTCGGAACTCCAAGAATAGCCGGTAATTGTAGCTCATAAGGGTGGGGTTCCCTAGGAGCATGGCCGCACCGTGACAAGCCGGCCTCAGACGCGGATAATTATCGGGTTTCCCCGCGAATTCACGCAATCAATTCAATAACAGGCAATAGATGGCTCAGTTCATTTACACCATGAACCGGGTTGGCAAGGTCGTGCCGCCCAAGCGCATTATTTTGCGCGATATCAGCTTGAGTTTCTTTCCCGGCGCGAAGATCGGCGTGCTGGGATTGAACGGCTCAGGGAAATCCACGCTGCTGAAGATCATGTCCGGCGTCGACAAGGGATATCGAGGGCGAGGCGCGCGCGCAGGCCGGCATCAAGGTCGGCTATCTGCCGCAGGAGCCGCTGCTCGATGAAGCCAAGACCGTGCGCGAGGTCGTTGGCGAGGGAGTCGGCGATGTGCAAAGCCTGATCGATCGCTTCAACGCGATCAGCGACAAGTTCGCCGAGCCGATGTCCGACGATGAGATGAACAAGCTCATGGAAGAGCAGGCAAAGATGCAGGACAAGATCGATGCCGTCGGCGGCTGGGAACTGGAGCGCAAGCTCGAGATCGCGGCGGATTCGCTGCGTCTGCCGCCCTGGGATGCGCGTGGTCGGCAAGCTGTCGGGCGGCGAGAAGCGGCGCGTCGCCTTGTGCCGCCTGCTGCTGTCCAAGCCCGACATGTTGCTGCTCGATGAGCCGACCAATCATCTGGACGCCGAATCGGTCGCGTGGCTGGAGCACTTTTTGGAGGAGTATCCGAGTACGGTGATCGCGGTCACGCACGATCGCTATTTTCTCGACAATGTGGCCGAGTGGATCCTGGAACTCGATCGCGGCCACGGCATTCCCTGGCAGGGCAACTATTCCTCGTGGCTGGAGCAGAAGGGCTTGCGCTTGGCTCAGGAAGAGCGCCAGCAGGACGCGCTGGCCAAAACGCTGAAGCGCGAGCTTGAATGGGTGCGGACCAACCCGAAAGCGCGTCAGGCCAAATCCAAGGCGCGCTTGCAGCGCTATGAAGAATTGGCTTCGCAGGAATTTCAAAAGCGCAACGAGACCAACGAGATCTACATTCCCCCGGGCGAGCGCCTCGGCGATCTGGTCATCGAATGCAAGAACGTGAGGAAGGGCTACGACGATCGGCTGCTGATCGACTCGCTGAGTTTCAATTTGCCGCCCGGCGGCATCGTCGGCATCATCGGGCCCAACGGCGCCGGCAAGACCACGCTGTTCCGCATGCTCTCCGGCATCGAGAAGCCCGATGGCGGCGAAATTCGCTTCGGACCCAGCGTCAAACTCGCCTATGTCGACCAATCTCGCCAAGCTTTGAACGACAAGAACACGGTTTGGCAGGAAATTTCCGGCGGCCTGGATCTCATCAAGGTCGGCAACTACGAGACTTCCTCGCGCGGCTATGTCGGCCGCTTCAATTTCAAGGGTGTCCAGCAAGGACAGATGATCGGCGAGCTCTCCGGCGGCGAGCGCAATCGCGTGCATCTCGCGAAAGTCTTGAAGGCCGGCGGCAATGTCCTGCTGCTCGACGAACCGACCAACGATTTGGATATCGAAACGCTGCGCGCTCTGGAAGACGCCTTGGTCGCGTTCCCAGGCTGCGCCGTGGTCATTTCGCATGATCGCTGGTTCCTGGATCGGATCGCAACGCATATCCTCGCGTTCGAAGGCGATTCGCAGGTCGTCTGGTTCGAGGGAAACTATCAGGAATACGTCGAGGATCACAAGAAGCGCAAAGGCGAGGATGCCAGCCAGCCTCACCGAATTCGCTACAAACCACTGACGGGTTGAGCCATGAGCATTTACATCACGCCGCAAGACGAATTGCATGTCGAATACCAGGGCATCGCGCTGACTTGCCCTCACTGTCAGACGCTGACGCACCTGACCCCGATTGCGGTGCCGAAATTCGAGGAACTGATGCCGCCGCAAGCCGAAGCACATCGGCATCGTGTTTCGTTGCGATACCTGCATCGAACCGATATTCCTCAAGTTCGCCGTCAAGGCCTACACGGCATTGCGGGTCGAGCTGGCGTCGAACTTCATCGAGATCGAACGCGCGCGCGAGAATTTCCCGCTGACCTATCTGCCCGAAGAGGCGGAGGGTTTGTTCAAAGAGGCGCTCAATTGCTACTCGGCGGCCTGCTTCAATGCATTCGGATCCATGAGCCGGCGCACGGCGCAATCTTTATTTCACGAACTTGGCGAGCGCGGCAAGCTGGAACTCTTCGATACGCTGCAGGAAATCCGTTCGCTCGCCGAGCTGGACGACGACACCTTTTCGATCCTGCGCGCGGTGCTGTTCGGCAGCGACAGCGATCCTTGGCCCAATCATCCCAATTTGACTTCGGAGCACGCCGGAATTCTATTGGAAGTCATGCGCGACTTGCTGTATCAAACCTTTGTGCGCAAGGCGCGCCTCGTCCAAGCGGTCACTTTCCGCAGATTCGTCGCGCCGAATCAAGCTGAAGCCGGCTAGGAAGGGAAGATAAAAAGTGCGCGGATTGCTAGTCGACAAACACGCGCGCATTTCGGAACAGTCGCATCCAGCCGCCGTCTTCGCCCCACTCCTTGGATACCCAGGAGTTCTGCACGCTGCGAAACACCCGCTCCGGATGCGGCATCAGCGAGGTGACGCGCCCGTCATCGCTGCAAAGACCGGCCAGGCCCGCTTCGGAACCATTGGGGTTGAAGGGATAAGCCTGCGTCGGCCGATCGTTGTGATCCACGTATTGCAGCGTGACCAGCCGCTCGCCGAGGAGCGCGGCAGCGGTCGATTCCGGGATCGAATTCCGCCCTGCCCTCGCCGTGCGCCACCGCGATCGGCAATACCGATCCCTGCATGCCGGCGAACAGGACGGAGTTGGACTGCGGCACCCGCACCAGGGACAGACGCGCCTCATATTGCTCCGAACGATTGCGTACGAATCGCGGCCACCGCCCTGCCCCCGGAATCAATTCCTTGAGGGCGGACAACATCTGGCAGCCGTTGCAGACACCCAGGGTGAAGGTCGCATTTCGCTCGAAGAAAGCCGCGAACTCTTGGCGGGCGCGCGGGTTGAACAAAATGGACTTGGCCCAGCCTTCGCCCGCACCCAAGACATCGCCGTAGGAAAAGCCGCCGCATGCCACCAGCCCGTGAAATCTTCCCAAGTGCACGCGCCCGGCCAGGATGTCCGTCATGTGCACATCGTAGGCGTCGAATCCGCAGCGGGTGAACACCGCGGCCATTTCCACCTGGCTGTTGACTCCCTGCTCGCGCAGAATGGCGACCGCCGGCCGCGCGCCGCGTTGAATGAAGGGCGCGGCGACATCCTCCTTTGGATCGTAGCTCAAGGCGGCATGCAATCCCGGATCCTGCGCATCCTCCAGCCGCGCATATTCTTCGCGCGCGCAGTCGGGATTGTCGCGCAGTGCCTGCAGGCGAAACGAGACTTCGCTCCAGCGCCGATGCAATGCGATGCGCGAGCCGCTGTAGACCTGGCCGCCATTGGCGCTGACCAGCACTTCGGTTCCCTGCGCCGGCTCGCCGACCTCGCGCGTCAGCTCGGCCAAGCCGTGCCGCGCGAGAATCGCGCGCGCCTCGGCGGCGCGCGCCGCCGCGACTTGAATGACCGCGCCCAGCTCTTCGGCAAAGGCCGCGGCGATGATGTCATCGACCGCGCCCAAATCGATGCGCAGACCGCAATGTGCGGCAAACGCCATCTCCAGCAGCGTTACCAGCAGGCCCGCCGTCCGACCGGTCGTGGTAGGCGAGCAGCAAGCCTTGATCCTTCATTTCGCGCAGGGCGGAGAACATCGCGCTCAGGAGCTGCGGGCTGTCGAGATCCGGCGCGGCTCCGCCGCTCTTCAGATGCACCTGCGCCCAGCAAGAGCCGCCCAGACGGTTCTTGCCCTTCCCTAAATCGATGAGCAGCAGGCGCGAAGGCTGCGCCAGGTCGAGCTGCGGCGTCAGGGTGGCACGCGCGTCCTTGACGGGCGCAAATGCAGAAACGATCAACGACACCGGCGCAAGCACGGCAGCGCTCGCTGCCGCCCTCGAGCCAGGAACGTCTTCATCGACAGTGAGTCCTTGCCCACCGGAATGGTGATGCGCAGCGCCGTGCAAAGTTCGCTGGCCGCGCGTACCGTGGCATACAGCTCAGCATCCTCGCCGGGTTCTCCGCAGGCGGCCATCCAGTTCGCCGACAGGCGAATGTCCTGCAAGCTGACGGATGTCCGCCGCCATGATATTGGTGATCGCTTCAGCCACCGCCAGGCGCGCCGATGCCGGCGCATCGAGCACGGCCACGGGCGCCCGTTCCCCCATCGCCATGGCTTCGCCGCTGTATTCCGCATAGCTGCTCAAGGAAACGGCCACATCCGCAACCGGCACCTGCCAGGGCCCGACCATCTGATCGCGGCTGATCAAGCCGCCCGACGCTGCGGTCGCCAATGGTGATCAAGAAGGATTTGTCGGCAATGGTCGGCAAATTCAGCAGTCGATCGAGCGAGTCGCTGAAGCCGACGCCGGCGGTGGAGAGTGCCGCCGGGGCTCTGGCGACCGAATGAACATCGCGCGTCATGCGCGGCGCCTTGCCGAGCAGAACGTCAATCGGAATATCGACCGGCACCTCGTGCAGCACCGGATCGGAAACCTTGAGCAGGCCGTCGGCGGTGATTTCGCCCACCGCCGCGAACGGGCAGCGCTCACGCTCGCACAACGCCTTGAATTGCTCGACAGTTCCCGGTACCAGCGCGAGCACGTAGCGCTCCTGCGCTTCGTTGCACCAGATCTCCATCGGCGAGAGTTCCGATTCGGCGCTCGGAATCTTGCGCAGGTCGATCCGGCCGCCGCGATGACTGTGCGCTATCGCCTCGGGTAGCGCGTTCGACAGTCCGCCGGCGCCCACGTCGTGAATCAGCAAAATGGGATTCGACTCGCCCAAGGCCACGCAACGGTCGATCACCTCCTGAGCGCGCCTTTGAATTTCAGCATTGCCGCGCTGCACCGACGCGAAATCCAATTCGGAGGAACTTTGGCCGCTGCCGACGGAAGATGCGGCACCGCCGCCCAAGCCGATCAACATCGCAGGGCCGCCGAGAACGATGAGCGGGGCGCCGACGGCAACCTCCTTCTTCTCGACATTTTGACGCCGCACGCTGCCCAAGCCACCGGCAACCATGATGGGCTTGTGGTAGCCGCGGATGACGGCGGCGCCGGACTGTGAAGTTTGCTGCTCGAACACGCGGAAATAACCGCAGGTGTTCGGGCGCCCAAATTCATTGTTGAAGGAGGCCGCGCCGATGGGCGCGGCAATCATGATGTCCAATGCCGAGGCGATGCGATCGGGTTTGCCGAAATCGACTTCCCAGGGCTGCGCCATCCCGGGGATTTTCAGGTTGGATACCGAGAAGCCGGTCAGTCCCGCCTTGGGTTTCGCGCCGATGCCGGTCGCACCCTCGTCGCGAATTTCGCCCCCCGCTCCCGTGGCCGCACCGGGGAAGGGGGAGATGGCCGTCGGATGATTGTGGGTTTCCACCTTCATCAAAATGTCGATCGGCTCTTTGGCGCCGCCGTAACGCTGAGTGAAAGGATCCGGATAAAAGCGCGTGGCATCGGCGCCGGCGATGACCGCCGCATTGTCGCGGTAGGCCGATAGCACGCCTTCTGAATTGCGGGCGTGCGTCGCGCGGATCATCGCAAACAGCGACGCGGGCATCGGCTGGCCGTCGATGACGAACTGCGCATTGAATATCTTGTGGCGGCAATGTTCGGAATTGGCCTGTGCGAACATCATCAACTCAACATCCGTGGGATCCCTTCCCATGCGGCCAAACGCCTGCACCAGATAGTCGATTTCCTCGCTGGAGAGCGCCAAGCCCCACTGTTGATTGACGCGCGCGAGCGCCTCGCGGCCGTGCTCGCCCAAAACGACGCGGCGCAGGCCGCGCGGCGGCGCCGCATGAAACAGCCCGGTCGGCTCGAGCGTATCGATCCACGCCGACTCGGTCATGCGATCGTGCAAATGCGCCGCGAGTCCTTGCAGTTCCGCGCGGCCGAGCGGCGCCGCGGATTGGATGAAGTACACGCTGCCCCTTTCGACCCGCGTCACGGCCTGCAGGCCGCAAACGTGCACGATGTCGGTGGCCTTGCTCGACCAGGGCGACTCGGTGCCGATGCGCGGAGTCACCAGCACGCGCGCGCCCTGCGGCAGCTCCTTAAGCTCCGCCGGAACCCGCGGACCGTAGGTCAGGAGCTTGCCCAGCAGCTCGAGTTCAGGCTCGTACAGGGGGCGCGAGGTATCGACGAAGTGCATCCAGCGCGCTGCGAGCGCTTGAACACGCGGCTCTGAAGGCGTAAGCGTGCGCAGAACTTGGTCGAGGCGGAATTGCGACAGCGCCGGCGCGCCGAAAAGGCTAAACATGCATCATTCTACAGGAAAGCGGTTATTTGCGAGCGCTCGAGTCGCCTCCGGGCGTATAGATCGGCACCGGGAATTGAGAGACGTTGGAGCCTTCCAGCGCGACGATTTTGCTGACCCCCTGCTTCTTGACTTCGTCGATGCGCAGCACCGAATGCATGGGAAGATAGGTGCGCTTCACCTCGTTGAACTCCGCCTTGATCTTTTCCTCGGCCGGATCCACGACCACCGTCGAGCGTTCCCCGAACACGAGCTCCTCGACCTCAATGAAGCCGAACAGGCTGCCATGGCTCACTTTACGGGCATAGATCTCATAGACCTTGCCTTGATTCACGAACAGAACTTTGAAAATGTGACTCGCGGCCATTTAGGAGGCTCCAGGCATTGCTAGTATTTCACCATATTATACCGGCACTTAGCGCGAACCTTGAGACCCGCTGGAGGGAATGACCTATGGCCCTGCGCTTACGCGTCGTCAGCGAACACTCAACCCGCCTAGGTCCGCTCGCCACCAAAGTCTTCGGCGTACACGGCGGCACGATCGGGCGCGGCACTGACAACGAGTGGATTCTACCCGACCCTGAGCGCTATCTCTCAGGCAAACACGCGCGTGTGGATTTTCGCGCCGGCACTTATATTCTGGTCGATACCAGTTCCAACGGCACTTACGTCAACGGCGCCCAGGTTCCTCTCGGCAAGTATCACGACTATACGCTGAAGGACGGCGACTACGTGCGCCTGGGCGAGTACGAGCTCTTGGTGAGCATCGATCAGAGCAATGATTTTCCGCCCGAAGAAAGCGCCATCATTGCCTACGACGGACAATCACCCTCCTCGGCGGTCAAGAAATCGACCGCGAACGACTTGGGTGCCGACCTGGACTTGAGCCAGCTGCTCGAACCGAGCGGCCTGTCGATCGCGGACTCAGGGGCGAGGCCGCGCGATCTGTACGGCCAGTCCCTGCCGCCGCTCGAGCATCCGTCCGAGCCGGCGGATGGCGGGGGAACTCCCTGGCACATGATGACGCGGCCGCTGAAAGTTGAGACCCCAAAAGCCGAGGCGCCGAGAGCATCTTCAGTCATCGAAAACTCTCCGAATCCCTATCTGTCGCGCTCGCAGAGCCTGGCTTTGTACGAAGGCGATTTCGACGTTGGGCTGGCGGCGTTTTGCCGCGGCGCCGGCATCGAACCTCGCTCGGTCAGCCCCGAGGCTCGCGGCGCGGCGCTGCAGCTTGCGGGTCAGCTGCTGCGCGAGGCGGTGCTCGGTCTGATGGATCTCAATCAGGGCCGCAACGAGTTCCGCAATAAATTCAAAATTCCCGCCCCGAGCGCGGACGGCGCCGAATCGCCCCTGAATCTTGCGAAAGGCGTCGACGAGGCGTTGGTGCGGCTGCTGACCACCCTATCGACGCGCGCCGGATCGGTCGAGGCGATTCGCGACAACTTTCGCGAACTCAAAGCGCAAAATACCGCGGCGCTCTCCGCGACCCGCGCGGCCTTCGAGGAATTCTTGGGCCGCGTCGATCCAAAGGAGCTGGAACAGCGCTTCGATCGCGCCGGCAAGCGCGGCGTATTCGGCGGCCAGAGCAAGGCCAAATACTGGGATCTGTACTCTGAGCTGTTCGCAGGTCTTGCGCAGCGCCCCGCCGACGGATTCCCGCACGTCTTTACCGAGACTTTCACCAAGGCTTACGAAACCCGGATGCGCGCCTTGCTTCCCCCCAAGCGCAGCGCTTTCGGTGCCGATCGCGATGAACCGAACGACCCCGGCAGTCATGCGGTCGGCGATTCTTAGAGAGGCCGTCGTTCAAGTCGCGGCCCTGCTCGTAGTAAAGTGACGCGTGCGGCTCTTATTAGTAGAAGACGATGACCTGGTTGCCGACGCCATTCTGCGTGGACTGACGGCCGCGAGCTACGCGGTGCATCGGGTCAGCAGCGCCGAGGCCGCGCAGGCGGCGATCGCCAATGAGGAATTCGCGCTGGCCGTGATCGATGTCGGATTGCCGGGCGCCGACGGCCTGACGCTGGTTCGCCGGCTGCGCAGCGCCGGGAAATCCCTCCCCACCCTCATTCTGACCGCCCGCTGCACGCTGACCGACAAGGTCAAAGCGCTGGACCTGGGCGCCGATGACTTTTTGAGCAAGCCCTTCGAAGCGGCGGAACTCGCGGCGCGTTGCCGTGCCCTGATGCGCCGTTCGAGCGGCGCAGCCGAGGGCATCGTCAAGCTCAATCGCATGAGCGTGGATCTGGCGGGCAGGCGCCTCTGCATCGACGAGACAGAAATTGAGCTGACGGCGCGCGAATGGTTGGTGCTCGAGTGTCTGGCGCGGCGCCTCGGGCAGATCGTCTCCAAGGAGCGTGTGCAGCAAGCGGTGGCCGGCCCGGACCAGGACATCACGCCCAACGCGGTCGAGGTGCACATCTCGCGCCTGCGCGCCAAACTCGGCACCGCGGCCATCATTCGCAGCCTGCGCGGCTTGGGATATCGGCTGGAAGAAGCGAAACCGGCGTGACCTCCTCCATCAGCCGCCAATTGATCCTGTGGCTCGCCATTCCGCTCATGCTGGTGGCGCTGTGCGGCGCGTTGATTCACTATTTCAATAATGTGGCGCCGGTGGTGATCAGCAGCGATCGCCGCTTGAAAGACGCGGCGAGCGCGTTGATGGCGCATGTGTCGGTGAAGCAGGGACAGGCCGTACTCGACCTCAATCCCTTCGTCAAACCGTTTCTGCCGACGGCTGATTCCGTCAAGTTTGCATTGCGCGATCCTCAAGGAAGGCTGCTGGCCGGCGAGGAGCAGTTGCCGCCCGTTGCCATGGGCAGCGAGGGTACCGAGCTTTTGGCGCTGGCGCAGCTCGACGGCCGCAGCGTGCGCACCCTGTCGACGCGCTTCGACACCGCTGCCGGGCCGCTCACCCTGACCGTCGCCGATATTCGAAAGACCAACGAGCCGGAAGCGCGGCTCGGCTTGATGAATACGCTGTTGTGGGACTTCGTACAGCTCGACATCACCCTGGTATTGGTTTGGGTCGGCATCCAGTTGGGCTTGCGTCCGATCAGAAGGTTGCGGGATGAAATCGCGAGCCGCTCGCCCCTCGATCTGCGTCCCATCGTGGAAACCTCGGTGCCGCGCGAGATCGCGCCGGTGGTGGTCACGCTCAACCGCCTGTTCGGCATGCTGCGCACCTCGGTTCAGTCGCAGCAACAGTTCATCGCGGACACCGCGCATCAACTGCGTACGCCCATCACCGGCATGCAGGCACAACTCGGACTGCTGGTGGCGGAACCGGCGGCGCAGCCGATCAAGGCGCGGCTGCTCAACCTGCAGGAAGGTGTGAAGCAGCTCGCACACTCCGCGAACCAGCTGCTCACGCTGGCCCGGGCCGATCCGTCCGCGAACTTGAGCGCCCGCAACCAGACCGTGGATCTTAAGGCCATCGTCAACGAGGTCGCCGCCAAATTCTTCGACCGCGCATTGCAGGCGAATATCGATCTGGGAGTGGATGCAACCCCCGCGAAGGTTCGAGCCGATCCTTCGCTGCTCGATGACCTCATGAGCAATCTGGTCGACAACGCGCTGAAATACACTCCCGCCGGCGGCAGCGTCACCGCCGCTGCGGGCGAAAAGAACGGCAGAGCATATCTGAGCGTCTTGGATACCGGATCCGGCATTCCGGAAGGCGAGCGCCAAAGGGTGCGCCAGCGATTTTACCGAATGCCCAACTCCCGCGGCCATGGCAGCGGCTTGGGACTCGCGATCGTCGATGAAATCGCCCGGCTGTACGACGCCTCGATGATCATCGAGTCGGGCCCGAATGGCTCGGGCACGCACGTTCTGATCCAATTTCCGCCGCGAGCCGTGACCTAGATCGCATTCTGCCCACGGCGCGACGGCGCGTCAGGTTCAAGCAAGCTTGCCACTCTAAGATGGCGACCCATGAAACCTCTGCCACACGGCTTTACGCTGATCGAACTGATGGTGTCTCTCACGGTTGCCGGAATACTTTTGGGCATTGCAGTGCCGGCATTCCGAAGTTTTTTGCAGAACGACCGCGACACCGGCCAGGTCAATTCCCTGGTGCAAAGCCTGAGCTACGCGCGCAGCGAAGCGGTCAAGCGCGCCTCGCCGAACGGCGTCACCGTTTGCCAGTCGGCGAACGGAGCCGCCTGCGACGCCGGACCCTGGACCGAAGGCTGGATCGTGACGTATATCGATCCGGTCGTGCCGGCCAATACCGTGGTGCTGCAAGCCGTACCCGCGCTCAACGGAACGAATACCGTGACGCCGGTCGTGGGGCCGCCCACCGGAATTACCTTTGGCTCGAATGGAATGGCGCCCGCTGCGCCCTTCACACTCAGAGTTTGCGATCAGCGGGGCGCCGCGTTTGCGCGCCAAGTTGAAGTGAATCTGACCGGTCGGATCGCAGCATCGCAAAAACCCGGATTTTCTGTAGCAGGCGCCGCGCTGGCGTGTCCGTGACAGTCATGGCCAATCTCAACCGCAAATTGCCTCATGGAATCACCCGGAACGCGGGCTTCACGCTCATCGAAGTGCTGGTTTCGCTGGTGATATTGGCGATCGGCTTGCTCGGCATCGCCAAGCTGATGCTGTTCTCATCGCATTCGAACGACAGCGCCTACCTGCGCAGCCAAGCGACCGCGCTGGCTTACGAAATCTTGGACGACATGCGCGCCAATCGGCAGGAAGCGATCATCGTGGGCACCTACAACACCGCAGCCGCGGTGCCGGCCGTCGCGCCCGGCGCGCTGTGCGTTGGATTGGGCTCATGCAACACGCCGACGCAACTTGCCTTGTATGACCTGTATCAATGGGGCCTGCGTTTGAATGCGAACAGCGGCGTCGCGCCCCCCGGCGCCCTGCCGAACGGTCAAGGCACAGTCACGACGGCGACGGTCGGCACCCAAACCACGGTCACCATCGTCGTGTCCTGGGATGACAGCGTCGCTCAAAATACGCTGAACGTGGGCGGGCTCACCACGCAGTCGATCACCTTGGAGACCGTGCTATGAAGCGGTTGCGCGGCTTCTCGCTGGTTGAGCTCATGGTGGCGATCACGCTGGCGCTGATCGTGACGGCCGGCGTCATATCGGTCTTCGTCGGCTCGCGCTCCGCATTCGAAGCGACCTCCGGTACCGCGGCGCTCACCGATGGCGGCCGCTTCGCGCTCAACTTCATTTCGAATTCAGTTCGCGGCGCAGGCTATATGTCCTGCACCACCGCGCCGAACATGCAGGGAATACTCAACGCCGCATCGCCGCTCGCCTTCAGTTTCAATCAAGCGCTGCAAGGTTTCGAGGCGGTCGGCACAGGTCCGGGCAATGCCTACGTGGTGGCGCCCGCCCCGGTCGCCGGCGACGCCACGGTCGGGGATTGGGTGGGCGGCCTGGATGCGACGTTGGCCGGCTCTGCCGGTGCAGAACAACGACGTGCTCGTGGCGCGCTCGACGCTGCCGAATGCCCAGACTGTCTATGTCTCCGCGATCCTCGATGGCTCCCCGACGTTCACCGTGAATACGCAAGGATCGCTGCAGGCCGGGTCAGCTGGCGGTCATTTCCGATTGCACCAAGGGCGTCGTATTTCAAATTTCAGCGGACTCGCGCCGCCGGGTGCCAATGCCGTGATCACCCACAATGCCGGCGGCTCTCCGGGTAATTCCACTTCCATCTTTCCGGTGTCCTTTTCACCCGGCACCCAAGTCGCGCCGGTGGATACCGTGATCTACTACATTGGCGCAGGCGCCGATGGCGATTCGGCGCTCTGGGCGGAAGACCTCAATGGCACGGGCGCCTTCACCGCCAACGAGTTGGTGCCCGATATCGAAGCGATGCAGATTTTGTATGGTCTGGACACGACCAAGACCCAAACGGTCACCGAATACGTGACCGCGAATCTGGTTCCCGATTTCAATACGGTCATGAGCGTGAAAGTCGCGCTGCTGGCGGCAAGCGCACCGGGCTCGGCCCATCCAACCGGCGCCAAAACCTACAACCTGCTCGGCACCGCGGTCACGGCGCCGAACGACACCCGCGCGCGCCAAGTATTCCAAGAAACCATTGCCGTACGCAACGCGCTGCCCTGAAGGTGTACTGATGCGAAAACATGCTTATTTGCCGGGCGATCGATCCAAGCAGAGCGGCGTCGTCATGTTCGTCGCCTTGATTCTGCTGCTCATTTTGAGCTTGCTCGGGGTCACCGCGGCGCGCATGCAGACGGTCGAAGAGCGCATGGCGCGCAACGACGACAATCGCCAGATAGGCCAACAGGCCGCCGAGGCAGCGTTACGCAGCGCGGAAAACGGTCTGCTCACCGGCATCTATGTGAATTTCGCGGGCAACACCAATGGATTGTATGCGCCGCTTTTAACCGTCGGCAGCCCGCTGACGGGAATGGACTGGACCAACCCCGCAATGACACTGCCCTACGCGGGGCCTGCGATGAGCAACCTGCCGCCGACTGTCGCCGGCGCCCAAAGTTGTCATCGAGAATCTACCGTCAGTGGCGGTCGCCGGCGATGACCTGTCCGTGACATCGCTCAATCCCACTTCGCCGCCGGTCACCGTCTATCGGGTGACTGCGCAAGGTATCGGTGCCGACGGGACCTCCACCACCATGTTGCAAACGATCGTTCGTTAGCCCAAGGCTCGCAAGGAAACCATTTATGCAAAGGCTAATTTCAAAATCCGTTCAACGCCGCGTCGGCGCACACGTTATCGTCGGCGCTGTGTACGGGGCTCATCTGCTGGTCATCCAATGTGATGGGCGCCGCCGCCCTACCTGCACCGCGTGCAGATCTCGCAGGTGCCGATGACCATTACCTTCCCTGCGCACCCGCAGATTCTGCTCGCGCTGGGCAATTCGCAGTCGATGGATGGCGACCTGAGCGGCGCGATCCGCACCGGCTCCGGCCGATTCCGCATCCGTTGCTTTACACGTCGAGTCTCCCCGGTGAATTTCACCATCCCCACCGGATTCACGCCGCCGGTCGAACCCCGGCGCGGGCGTCGTTGCGCCCTATACGGTGAACTCTGGCGGGTTACCCTGACGACAACTCCGACCAGCCGGTTGAATGTCGCCAAAGCAGGCTTCAGCGCCATTTTGACTGCATACATCGCGAACGCGGATTTCGGTCTCATCGACTATCAGCTGGACCTCCGGGTTTACGCATTCACCACCTGGGTCTACCAAATGAGCACCCCGGGCGGATTCATCTTCACGAGCATTCCACGCCGCCGGCGGGCAGCGAGTACGTGCCGAATCCTTGCTACGACATCAATATCTCGCTGCCGGTTCCCGACGTCGCAAGACTGCACGGTGCTGAACAGCTATTACGGCGACCCAGAACATTACGACAGCCTCTACATGCTGGTGAGCGCAAGCAGTGACGATCCCGGTGGTAACGACGTGTTGTATGCCCGACGGCTATGCCGATCCGGTGTGTATCACTTATGGCACGGTCTATCCCGGCGACGCAATCCCTTACCAATCCGCACAGCCTGGGCAGCTTACGAAGGGGGCGGGGTTTTCGAATCCTACTCCAGCGAATCAATGGCTGCTGGGGCGTGAGGACCACCAGCCCGACCAACGCCGGTTTCGTGCCGTATTCGGCCGAAGTGATGTATGAAATGCGCGGCTTTGGCTATTACTCCTGTCAGGCCGCGAACGGCGGCAATACCGTGGTGCCGATCACCTCCTCGGGCGCCGTGCCCACCGCGCGACCTCCGTTGCAACTGCCATCACCCAATTCACGCCTTCTCTCGCGCCGGAAACCAATTACACCGGCACCCCCGAAATCAAAGTCGCAAGCCACCCAATCGCCCATGGCGGGATTGATGCACTACGGCAGACTGGTATTTCGCCAATGTCAACCCCGCCACCACCAACGGCTGCGTCACACAACGCTACGTGGTGTTGGTGACCGATGGATTGCCGACGCAGGATTTGAGGCAGGCTCTGGCCGCCTCTCGGCAGCTTTTCGGCCACGGCGCGGCACCACTTCCACCCCGGGCACGGTGTCAACACACCAACGACAAGGCCTTTACCGACGCCATCACGGCACTAACGAACCTCGCGGTGCCGCCGGCATCAAGACCTTCATTATCGGCGTGGGACCGGCCACGATCCCACTCAACTATCCGACGGCGGCGGCGACTTTGATGGCCATGTCGGTGGCCGGGGGAACACGCGCACCTATTTTCCGGCCACTTCGCCGCAGGCGGTGACCGACGCACTGCAAAGCATCATTACGCAGATTCTGGCTCAAACCCAGTCGACCGCGTCGGCGGCGGTGAACTCCACCGGCCTCAATGTCAATTCAAAGGTCTACCAGTCTCAGTTCGTCACTTCCGACACGCCTTACCAGGACTGGACCGGAAATCTGCTTGAATACCCCATCGATCCGAGCACCGGCATCGTGAATCTCGCGGCGCCAGATTGGTCGTCTCAGACTCAATTGGATTTGGGCGCCTCACGGATCATCGCGACCTGGGACCCCATGCAGAACCACGCCATCCCGTTCGAGTGGACCACCGGCTCGCCGGCCAACGGAATCGCGACGTCGACCGTATCTGGGCACCGATCTGCAAACCTTTGCGCCCGACCCGAACGGCCAGGACGTGCTGTCGTACCTGCGCGGATCGACCGCTCAGGAAGTCCGCAATGGCGGCAAATTCCGCAATCGCTCGCACATTCTGGGCGATATCGTGGACAGCAATCCGGCTTACATCGGTCCCTCGAATGAGGGGATTCAATCCTCCTCGTACATTGCATTTGCCGCCACCACCGCGACACGTCCGCCGGTACTCTACATCGGCGCGGACGACGGCATGTTGCATGCGTTCGACGTTACAACCGGCAATGAGCGCTTCGCCTATGTGCCGCGAGGCGCGTACGGTAACTTGATCAATCTGGCCTCGCCCTACTACAACGCGCAACACCAGTTCTTCGTCAACGGTTCGCCGCAAGGCGGAGATGTGCAATTCAGCGACACCACCTGGCATAGTGTGCTGGTGGGTACCGAAGCCCAGGGCGGCAAGAGTGTTTACGCTTTGGATGTCACGGACCCGACGCAATTCACGTCCGAAGCGGCGCTGGCGAGCGCGGTGCTCTGGGATTTCACCGACGTCGACTTGGGATACGGCTTCAGCAGCCCCGTGATCGCGAGCACCCCCAGCGGCTGGAAAGTGCTGTTCGGCAACGGCTACAACAGCACCAACCAAAAGCCGATTTTGTACGCGCTGGACCCGCAGACTGGCGGGGCCGCCATGACCAAGGTTGACCTGTGCGCCGCGGTGCCGACAGCGTGCAACCTGTCGCTGGCGAATGGCCTCTCCAGCCTCATCGCCGTCAACAGCGGCGGCCAGGTCGCCGGCGGTGCCAACCTCGTCTACGCCGGCGATTTGCAAGGCAACATGTGGCGTATCGACATTTCCAATCCCAACCCGGCGTTGTGGGTGCCGACGGTGCTATTCCAGGCGCGCGACTCGTCCGGCAATATTCAGGCGATCACCACCAAGCCGGTGGCCAGTTTGAATCCACGCTTCCCCCAAGTGCTCGGCACCATGGTGATGTTCGGTACCGGACAGTTCTTGGGTCTGCCCGACATATCCAACGCCAAAGTTCAGACCATCTACGGCGTGTACGACCCGCCCGCGGGCTACGTGACGCCGCTGCTGCGGACGAACCTCTTGCCGCAAACCCTGGCAACGGCAACTGTCGGAACGACGCAGGTGCGCACCATCACGGGTACCGCGCCGGTCGTCCCGACCAACAAGGGCTGGTACATCGATCTTAACTTGCTGAGCGGGGAGCGCGTCATCAACGATCCACGGCTCGAAACCGGCGGTGAATTGGTGTTGACGACTTATCAACCGATTCCGCCGTTGCCCGGCTCATGCACCACGACCGGCAGTTCGTACCTCATGGTGCTGAACTTTGCCACCGGCGGCGCCTTCAGTACGCCGCAATTCGATGCGAACGGCGACGGCAAGATCAATGCATCCGATACGGTGGTCCCCACCAGCGGCGGCGCGGCCGTAGCTCCGGTCGGCGTATCGCTCGGCAACGTTTACGCATCCGCGCCGACCATCCGTTCCGGCGCATTTGGCACCGGTACGGGAATTGCGCTGGTTACGGAGTCGACCGTCGGCGGGGTCAGCGACCCGACCATTGCGCCGTTCATTCTCAAGGGTTCAACAAAGTCACGCACAGCTTGGTGGGAGATACGTCAATGAAACTGAGAAAACCATTACTCGCAGTTGCGTCAATCGCTCTCGGTGTATTCCTGCAGCCGACGCCGGGCTGGAGCTCACGGGCTTACAGTCAGGTGATAACCGGCACCGTGACAGCCTCGCCTTCGAGCGGCACGATCGAGATCGATCACCATCTGTATCAGGTCAAGCCCAACAGCGCCGCTTCCAAGGCGATGGTCAGCATCTATATCGGCGAGGCGGTGGATGTGGTGATGGACGGGCCGCCGAACGGCACCGCTGAAGTGATCTCCATCATGCAGCACACGGGATCGTGAGGCTAAAAGCCATGAAGAAGAACGGTTTTACCTTGGTGGAATTGATGATCACGGTGGCGGTCGTGGCGCTGCTCGCCATGATCGCCATTCCTTCCTACACTCAATATATAAAACGGGCGAACCGCAGCGACGCCACCAAGACCCTGACGCTCGATGCCCAGGCGCTGGAACGCTGCTACTCGCAGACCTTCAGTTATGCGGCTTGCCCCGGCGCTGCCGCGGGCGCGGGTCCCTCGGTCGAGGGTCAGTACACCGTGACGATCACGATTCCGGATCCCGCGCAACCCGCGCCGAGCTTCATCATTAAAGCAGTGCCCCTGACTCCGGCTCAGCAAGGGGACACGGCCTGTGCGCTCTTTACGCTCAACACGGCGAACACCCAGTTCGCGCAAACCAGCGCGGCCGTCGCCAACACCCAGACCTGCTGGGGTTCAACCTAAGCTCGCTGTCATTCGGCATGGGCTAAAAAAAGCCGCGCAAGGTTGCGCGGCTTTTTCATCCCTTATGTAAAACGCTCGTGATGCATTCCACAGTCCTACACGCTGACCCGATCGTGTAGGACAAGATCGCGTAGCATCCCGTGATGCAGCTGTGTCACGAAAATGCGGCCCGCGGATTTCGCCGGAATTCCCCTAAATCGGCGCTTTGCCATGAGATCTTCGCAAACTGCGAACCAGTTCTCAATTCAAGGTTTCGCAACACAGTCGCAAGCTTCGAGCAAGACAGCCCTCGTAGCCTTCGTTGCATGAAAGCAAAAGCGCCTGCACATTCTCGGATGCGTCATGGCCGCTCGCAGGGCTTCACGCTGCTCGAGCTCATGATCGTGGTGGCGATCGTGGCGATCCTCACCACCATTGCGTACCCCAATTACCGCGATTACGTCATTCGGGGTCAGCTGGTGGATGCGACCCAAGGCCTGTCCGCCTTGCGCGCCAACCTGGAGCGCTATTTCCAGGACAACCGTACCTACACCGCGACCGGACCTTTCACCCCACCCTGCAGCGCCGTTCCGTATACGTCGGGAAGATTCTCGATCACCTGCGTCACCGCGGCCACGACTTTCGTCGCGACGGCCGTGGGCAGCGCCGCCCCCTTGAGCGGCTTTACCTTTACGGTCGATCAAGCTGACAACCAGGCAACGGTGGTCGCAGCGCCGGCCCCCGCCTCATTTCAAAGCTGCGCGACCGCATGGGTTACCAAGACCGGCGGTTGCTGATGCGCTCGCGGCCCACTTCGGGATTCACCATGATCGAGATGGCCGTGACCATGACGATCTTCGCCATCCTGGTGGCGCTCGGCGTTCCCGCGATGAACACCTGGATCAGAAACAACAAGATCCGCACCGTGTCGGATTCACTGCAAACCGGATTGCGCCTGGCGCAAGCGGAATCTCTGCGCCGCAGCCGCCAAGTCGTGTTTTCACTGACGAACAGCACGACCCCCACTGTGATTCCGCTGCCGGCTGCCGTGGATGGCACCTCTTGGGCCATCTACACCATTCCCTCGATGACGGATGGCAGCGAGGTGCCGACGTTCATCCAGTCCGGCGTGTTGTCGAGCGCCAGCGCCAACGTCGCCGTCAACAGCAATGGGGTGGCCGCCGTCTGCTTCAATTCGGTGGGGCGCCTGGTCGCCAATGCCGGCGCCAATGTCACCGCGGTCACGGGCGGCGCGAACTGCGTCCAGCCGACCGTGGGTGCGCCGCCGGTGCAGCAGTTCAACATCGACACACCCGGTGCCGATAGGCCGTTGCAGGTCACCCTCGGCTTGGGCGGCCAGGTTCACATGTGCGATCCGAATGTGATTCTGTCCGACGCACACCCGGAAGGGTGCTAGAAATGCAACGATTCCTGCACCGCGCACGCATCGCGCGCCAACGCGGCGTGGCGCTGCTCGAATGTCTCATGGCATTGCTCATCTTTTCCGTGGGCCTCCTCGGACTGTTGGGCCTCGAGGCGCGCGTCATGAATATCTCGGTGGATTCCGAGGATCGCAATCGGGCCGCGCTATACGCCGGTGAACTTGCCAGCCAGATGTGGCTGAACAACACGGTGACACCCGCCACGGCCGCCTACGCCGCATTGTTGGCAAGCGTCAATGACCAGACCAAAGGGGGCCTGCCGGGCGGCATCGTGGCGGTCGTACCCGTAGCCGGCACCACCAACGCGGCCGACATAACGGTCACGTGGCAGGAGACTTCTGATACTGCCGGAAACTTGAGCACGCTCACGACCCGGGTGATTCTGCCGTGAAACAAACAGGCATGACCCTGGTCGAGTTGCTCGTGGCGATGACAATCGGCTTAGGGATCACACTCGCCGTGACCAGTGTGCTGATCGCCAGCGAAAATCACAAACGCACCACCACGTCGACCAATGACGCGCAGCAGACCGGCTCCTATAGCTACTATGCGCTCGACAAGGCGCTGCGCGGCGCCGGCTCGTCAATCTCGGAGTCAGCGTACCCGACGGATGTGGGAGTGCTCGGTTGCCATCTGAACGCCGGGACAATATTCCCGCGCGCCGGCGCATTTCCCGCACCCTTCGCGGCGTTCCTCGGCGGCGCACCCGGCACGCTGAACGTGGCCCCGGTGCTCATCGGGCAGAATCAGTCGCAAGACGGTGTCTCGGACGTCATCATGGTCATGAGCGGCTCCGGTTCCGCGGGCGGCGTGTCGCGCCAGATCAGCGGCGGCGGCAGCGCCATCACCGCGACACTCGACAATACCGTGGGATTCGCCAACGGCGATTTGCTGCTGGTGAGCCAAAGCGGCGTGCCGGATTGCCTGATGGAAGAAGTTGCTGCGATCGCCCCGCCCACGCTGAATCTGGGGGCACCTACTACACGGCGGCCGCCGCCACCTCGACCATGGCGAGCCTTGCCGCAAATACGGCGAGCTATATCACACCGATCGGCAATGCCGGCGCGAACAATGTCCAGTTCATGCTTTTCGGCGTCGACAACAACCGCACACTGTATAGCTACGATTTGCTGCAGAATTTGAAGCTGGTGGGCGGCGCCGGCGGCGATTCTGCCCAGGCCATCGCCGATGGCATCGTGCAAATGAATGCCCTGTACGGCATCGATACCAATGGCGATGGTATTCAGGACGCGTGGGCAGGACCCGGCGACCCCGGCTGGGATATCAATACCCTGATGAACTCGCCCGCGAAAATGAAACAGATCGTTTCGGTACGCGTCGCGCTGGTGGTACGCGGTCAATATTACGATTTGAACGGCGGTACCGCGGCTGTCCCGATCCCGGTTTCCCCGCCGACGCTGACGATTTTCAAGGTCTCGTCAATGGCGCCGCCGCGTCGCTGGCACAAAACATCAATTTGAATGCCACCGAACAGCAATTTCGCTATCGCGTTTTCGAGTTCACCGTGCCTTTGCGCAACATGCTGTTGCTGGCGGGCGGACCATGATGAATCGTCAGCGCGGCGTGGTCCTGATCTTCTCGCTGATCGTGCTGTTGATTTTGGCGATCGGCGCCGTCGCGGTGCTGCGCTCGGTGGGCAGCTCGCTGCTGAGTGCCGGCAATCTCGCCTTTCACCGCGACCTGGTCAATCAAGCTGAGCAGGCGGTCTCGAGTGTCATGACGGAGTTCAAAACCAACGGCCCGCCGCTCAATGGCGCAACCACCGCCGATCTGCCGGCTGCAAATTATGTATCCACGGCACTGCCCACGAATGCGCAAGGCGTGCCCGTCGTATTGCTTGGCAACGACATCGTTTTTAGCACCGTGGCGCTGCCGGCGAATGACATCCCGGGTGCGACGCCGGACGTGAAAATCCGCTACGTCATTGACCGGCTGTGTACCAACACCGGCACCGCCAGCAGCCCCAATTGCGTGCAGTCGACCGGCCTGCCCACCGGAGGCACCGCGAACCGAAATACCGCCGTGGCGCCGCCGTCCGCGACGGTCTATCGCATCAGCGTACGCGTCGATGGGCCGCGCAACACTCAGGCGTTCCTGCAAACCACTTTTACCAAGCCGGACTAAGCCTATGAACAGCCCATTTTCCCGCAGGCTTGCCGTCTCATTGACGCTGCTGCTCGGCCTCGCCTGCATGGCGCCCGCGGGCGCGCAAACCAATCTTGCGGACAAGCCTATTGCCGCCGGAGCGGACGTGCCGGGCAACTTGGCGCTGACGCTGTCGGTGGAATATCCGACCGCGATCAGTATCGCGAATCTCGGCAGCTATTCGGACACCACCCAGTACGTGGGCTATTTCGACCCGGCGAAGTGCTATACGTATCAATTCAATTCGACCACGGCATCGCAGAGCTATTTTTCGCCAACCAGCATCAACAGCGCCTCCAGCGGGCACGACTGCTCGCCAATTCCGGGGCAGTGGAGCGGCAATTTCCTGAACTGGGCTGCGACGCAGACCATCGACCCCTTTCGCTGGGCGTTGACCGGCGGCTATCGTAGCGTCGACACCACCACGCAGACCATCTTGGAGAAGGCTTGGGGCTCTGCCCAGGGCGGCCCCGCTCAGAACTATCCATATCGCGGCACCAGTCAAGGTGGCGCCAATAATGTAAGCAGCTCCCTGATCGGCAAACTCACGCCGTTCAACACCTGGTCGGCGTTCGACCTAGGCGTCTGGGGAAACGGCCAGACCATGGTGTTCTCAGGCGGCGGTGCCGGGTCGGGGTACACCCTGCCCTATACTTCGGGGTCGGTGAGCGACTTGAGCAACTTCGCCACCGCCAACACGACCACCGCCTCAACCGGCGCGTTCAAAGTGTACATCCGCGTCGCGGTGTGCGATCCGACTCTCGGCACTGCGATGTTGGAATCCAACTGCGTGCAGTACGGCGCCAACTACAAACCCGAGGGCCTGTTGCAGCAATATGCCAACAAAATTCGCTTTAGCGCTTTTGGCTATCTCAACCAGGGCGGCAACGTTCGTGAGGGCGGCGCATTGCGCGCGCCGATGGGCTTCATCGGCCCGAACATTCCGCAGCCGCTTTCGACCGCACTGCTCGTCAATCCCAAACCCGAGTGGGATGCGGCCACCGGCATCATGGGCGTCAATCCCGACACCGCATCGGCCTCCGCCACCAACCCCAGCGTGTCGCAAAGCGGTGTCATGAATTACTTGAATAAGTTTGGCGAGTACGGGCAAACCTATAAGACCTACGACAATGTCAGCGAGCTTTATTACGCGGCGGTGCGCTACTTCGAAAATTTAGGCAATGTGCCGGAATGGACCAACGGCACCACTGCCGCCATCTTGGACGGATTTCCTGCGGTCGCGAGCTGGACGGATCCCATTCTGTATAGCTGCCAGAAAAATTTCATCCTGGGCATCGGCGACGACCACACTTGGTATGACTATGACGTGGGCGGCAGCACCAATGCGACCGGCGCCCGCGCAATGCCGGCTGCGGTGGCCGCGGACACCTTCAATCAGGCGACTGTTTGGACCACTGATCTGCAAACGCTGCAGGGGATCGCACCGACGCCCTGGTGGCCGTTCGATTCGGGCGCCACGTATTTCATCGCGGGCTTGGCCTATGGCGTGCATGTCAATGACATCCGTCCCGACCTCGCGGATGCACAGACGATTTCCACCTATTGGATGGATGTCGCGGAAGACCAAAGGCTCGAGAACCTCAATCCCTACTATCTTGCCACCAAGTTCGGCGGGTTCAGCACGCCCACCATCAACGCGGCTCCCTACACTCTCGCCAATCCGGCGTACAACATGTTGACGCCGCTCACCGCGGGACAGTTCGACTCGACCGGAGCGACCGTCAACATGAACGGCAACACGCATTTGCTGCCGGACAACTACTACAACGCCGGCAATGCAAATGCGATGGTCGCCGGATTGAAATCGGCATTCACCAGCATTGCCAGCTCCATATCTCAACAGAGCACCTCGTTCTCGTTTTCCCTGCCCAACGTGTCATCGGGCGGCACAACATCCTTCGGTGCGAAATTCGACGCGAACGGCTGGGTCGGGACTGTGACCGCCTTTTCGCTGACGTTCGACGCCAGTGGCAATCCGAGTCAGACTGCGCTGTGGGACACTACGACCACGCTGCAGGCGCAGCTGGCGGGCACGGGCTGGCAAACTGCGCGTCGCATCGCTACCTACAATGGCGTCAACGGCGTGCCGTTCGAGGCCGCCAATCTCACCACGTCGCAGATAAATTGCATTCAACAGCCTCAGCTACTCGCCCCTTACTTGCAGCTCGGCGGCCTGCCCCTATCTCGATTACTTGCGCGGTGATCAGTCGAACGAGGTCGCCTCATTATCCCCGCTCAGCAGCCACTCGCTGCGTAACCGCAGACTGCTGCTTGGCGATATCGTCGATGCCGGTTTGACGCCGGTATCGAGCCCGGTCCAGACCTTCTCGGACGTCAACAATCCCGGCTATACGGCCTTCAAAACCCAATGGACGACCACAACACCGCGGCCCACCATGGTCTATGCCGGCGCCAATGATGGCATGCTGCACGGGTTCGTAGGTACCACGGGCATCGAGCAGTTTGCATACGTACCGAGTGCGCTATTCCCGGGACCCAACGGCACGCCGCAGGTCGACGGCCTCGCAGAGCTGGGCAATCCGAACTACGTCCATCACAACTACGTCGATGCCACGCCGGCCGCCTTCGACATCGATATGTCGCGCACGCAGGGCTCGGCCGGAGCGCCCGATTGGCACAGCGTGCTGATCGGCGGTCTCGGCAAGGGCGGCAAGAGCTTTTACGCCCTGATGTCACCGATCCCGCCAGTATGACCAGCGGAATCCGTGGTGGCGGGCAAGGTCCTATGGGAATTCACCGACAGCACCATGGGCTACAGTTATGGCATACCGGTGGTCGTCAAAACGCTCAAGTATGGCTGGGTCGTCATACTGACGTCGGGCTACGACAACGCCGATGGCTATGGATATATCTATTTCGTCAATCCAAAAACGGGCGCGCTGCTGGAGAGAGTGCAGACGCCGAGCTCGTCGATCGGACTGACGCAAGCATCGGCGTTCGTCAAGGATTTCAGCGACGAAACCGCCGATTCGGTTTACGTGGGCGACCTGAACGGCCAGGTCTGGCGCTTCGACCTGACCGGGACTACCGGTTCGTATCCGCAACCGGTACTGCTGGCAACCGTGACCGACGGCAGTGGTGTGGCACAACCCATCACCACCGCGCCGCTGATCGAGATCCACCCGGTTACGCGCAAGCGATATGTTTTGTTCGGGACCGGCGTATTGCTGTCGGTCACCGACGTGCCGAATGCACAGATGCAATCGTTCTATGCGATCATCGACGGTACGGCTACCGGCTTCAACGTCGTCAGCACGCCGATCACGCGGGCTAACCTCACGCCCATCACCAACTCCCAACTTGCATCCGGCGCCCCCAACGTGCTGCTGAGTACTCAGCCGCTAGGCTGGTACACCGACTTGGGCATAGATGCAGGTTCGGGCATCGCGTGGCGCGTGATACTGAATCCTCAGGCGTTCAATGGCATCGTGACGTTCGCGACCTCGTTGACCACGGCTACCGATCCCTGCAGTCCGCAGGGCTCAAGCCGCGTGTACGCGCTCGACTATGCCACTGTCGATTCGGTGTTGCTGCCGACCAATGTGGGGGATCCGACACCTTCTTATATTTTGTACGCGGTCGCGGCAATCAACCTGCGGTTTACCGGCGCCAATGGCAATCCCGGAAATAGTCGTGGGATTCACCAAGGGAGATCCCCAAAAGGTGTCGGCGAGCCTGACCGGCACGCTGGCAACCCGGATATTGAACTGGCGCGAAATACCCACGGTGGAATGAGGAATATTCGCAGCTCTCATTCGGCATGGGGTAAAAAAAAGCCGCGCAAGGCTGCGCGGCTTTTTCATTTACATCAAAGCAGCTATTGAGCGCTGTAGCCGCGTCCCTCCACGCAGGCAACCATCGCGCGATTGTAGTCGGAGCCATTCTGAGCGACCTGCCCGGCCTGCTCGCTGGCCCACTTCTGGCATTCGGCCCGATCGGTCGCTTGTTGCTCCGCGCTCTGGCCGTTCTTGGGGTACATGAAAATCTGCCCCGGGGTCGGCCCGCCGGGACCAGGCCCGCTTTGAGCGCCCGCATCGACCGGCGGCGGCGAGCCTACGTCGGCTGAACCGCTCGCGCCGCTGGGATCAGCCACCGGCGGCGGATCGGTTGCGACGTAGCCGTCATAGGTTGGATTCCAGGTGTAATAGACGTCATTGGCGTAGTAGTAGGGCATGCCGCCATACCAGTATGTCGCGTACGCCAACGGCAGAATGGGCAAGAACCAGGCGAACCCGGCGCCGTAATAAGCGCCCGGCCAAAAGCCGCCGTGCCAGTAACCACCGCGCCAGGCGCTGCCGCGCCAGCCGCCATAGCCGCCGTGCCAGCCGCCATAGCCGCCGCGCCAGCCAGTCGAGCATCCATGGCCGCCGCCGACATAGCCGTGCCCGGCAAAGCCCGCGCCATGCCCGTAGCCGCCGCCATGGTAGGCCCCGCCATGATAAGCCATGGCCACATGACCGCCGCCGCCCGCAAAGTGCCCCGCTCCACCAAAGTGTGCGCCGCCGCCGAAATGACCACCCGCGGCATGGCCGCCGCCGAAGGAGTGACCACCGCCTCCCGCGTGGCCGCCGCCGCCGCCGCCACCGCCATGGCCTTGCGCCCATGCCGGTCCCGCGCCCGCCAGAATGAGTCCTAGCGCGCCAGCCGCCAAAAGAACGCCCTTGCCCTTGATGCTCATGTGCTTCTCCTTACCCAGCGGCCGCCTGCGGTCGCTTTCTAAGACATACTCAATAAGACCCTATCTGTATAACGCGGTTCAAGGCCTTTGGTGTACATAACACCAGCTTAATTACGCAATGCTGCATTAAACATTATGTACGCGGTCCGGCCGGGTGCAGGCTCGAAAAACCTCGAATTGGTCTCATTCACGATCACAGAACCTACATAGGCTCGATTAGCCAGGTTATCAAGGCGGGCGAATTCGCTGAAACGCCAATGCCGGGTTTCTTGTTTGAATCCGCCCCGCCAATTCACCACCCAATAGCCTGCCGCGGCATCGGTGTTGCGGTCGTCCGCGTAAATCTTGGAGCGGCCGAGCGTCTCCAGGGTAGTGGAGAAACCCAGCGGGGAATAACTCCAGCTCACGCCGACATATAGGGCATTTCGCGCAACCGCGGGTAGGAAATTTCCTTCGTTGACCGGTAAATAATTGGCCGGCGGCTTTCCGGCAAGACTGGTCAGCGGATTGCAGGGCGCCGCGACGCAGGTGAAATAGGGCTGCGCCACGATGGCTTTGATGTACGTATATGCCAGCTGCGCCGTGAATCCGCCGCTCCATTTTGCATTCGCCGCAATCTCCAGGCCGCGCCGCGTGGTCTCGCCGATATTTTGATCCACCGTGCGGCCGCTCAAATTTTGCAGGACTGCCAGCTCATCGACGGTTTTGGTATAGAACGCGGCGAGATTGGCGCCGAGCGATTCGTTGCCCGCTTTGAGACCCGCCTCGTAGTTGTCGCTGCGCGCCGGCTTCAGGCCCAAATTGAGCCCCGGCAGGCTGCCGTCCACCGAGCGATAGGCCAAGTCATTCAAAGTCGGCGTTTCGAAACCCTTGCCATACGATGCATAGGCATTGATCGCAGAGTTGATTCGATAGGTCACGCCGCCGACCGGGTTGACGGCCGAATACCGCACTTCGCTATCCGCACCGTCGAGGACGGGCAGGTGCCCGTGAGAGGTGACTTGCACGAGACTGTTGCGCACGCCGGCGACCAGGCGCCATCGGTCGGTAGGATCCCACTGCGCCTGGAAATATTGATCAAAATCGTACACATTGTTGGCTTCATCGCGCCGCAGCGCCCCGACCACGCCCAATTCCGTGCCGACTAAAGTTCAGATAGCCCTTGCGCGCTTCCGCCAGATCGTCGTAGTTCACGCCCGCGACGAGCAGCAGCGGCGTGCCGCCGACGCTGCGTTGGTCGCTCACGTGCAAATCCACGCCCCAGTAAGCGCGGTCCAGATCGATGACGCCGCCGGGATAGAGCGGCGCCGCTTGCTGCGTTGCCTGGGGTATGGCCTGAAACTGCGTGGTGTCGCGGTGCCCGGTATAGACGCTCGCGACGAGATCATCCGCAGCGCTCAAACGGTCGTCGTACACCAGCCCGAGCTGCTCTTGGGCGAGGGATTTGCGCGTGTTGTAGGCGATCGCATTCACGCCCGCCTGCGTGGGGTCCGCCGCCAGTTGCGCGCGGGTGAGTCCCAAGGGGTCCTGCACGAAGGGCGTCCGCACGGCGTTGGCCACGATCGTCAGCTTCGACGCATCGCTTAGCGCGGTGCTCGCTTTCGCATTGAAGAGATTGCGCTGCGCATCGGAATGAACCCGATAGCCGTCCGTTTGGAAATGCGAGGCGTCGATGACGTAGTTGACCAGGCCATTGTCCCCGGTCGTCTTCACGGCGTATCGCTGAGTATTGAAACTTCCGTACTCCGCCGCTCCGCCGATCAGATATCCCGGCTTGGCATCCTCGGTGAAATATGGATATCACGCCGCCCGATGAGTTGCCGTACAGCGCGGAGAAGGGGCCGCGCAACACTTCGATGTGATCCGGCGCCGCTCAAGTCGAATTGCGAAAATTGTCCCTGGCCGTCCGGCATGGTGCCGGGAATGCCGTCGGAATACAGGCGCACGCCGCGCACGCCGAAACTCGAACGCGCGCCGAAACCGCGCAATGACAATTGCAGGTCCTGCGCGTAGTTCTGCCGGCTTTGCGCGGAGACGCCGGGCACCGTCATCAATGATTCCGACAAGTTCACTTGCAGCTGCCCGTCGCGAATGGTTTGCGCGTCGATTCGATCGATCGACAGCGGCAAATCGCGGCTTTTTTCCGCGATGCGCGTCGCACTTACCACCACCGCATCCATCGGCGCGCCGGTTTCGGCGCGCGCCGGCCAGGGCGCGCTTGCGAGCGCTGCAAGCACCGCCATGCTGCGCGTGGTAAACCGTCGGTTCAGGCTCGAAATGAGAATCTTCCCCGCAAGCTGTATGTTATGTCGTTGGCGGCGGAACGCTAAAGTACTGCGCTTTTTTGCCGCTATTTGGAGACTTGAGCAAATCTTCGCACAATCCGGGCTTGAACACGGCACGTATCGCAATGATTGTTGCCGCAAGCGTCACGGCGGCCGGCGCAAGGGATGCGCATTCGGACTTTTCCGTGAGCGTCATCGTTCGTCCGGCGGCCAAAATCGAATTGCAGTCCGCGCCCGCCGGCTTGAATATTGGCGCGGCGGACCTGCGGCGCGGCTACGTCGAGGTGTCGCAACCGACCCAATTGACGGTCCGCAGCAATAGTCCGCGCGGCTACGCCCTCGAGATCCTCACCGTGGCGCCCCTTCTCTCCTCCATGGTGGTCGAGGGGCTGAGTTCAGATCTGGCGTTGGGCGCGGAGGGTGGCACCATCGTGCAGCGCTGGCAAAAACCGCAGGCGGTCAATCTGTCGCTGAAGTTTCGCTTCGAGCTCGTGCCCGGGCTCAGCATCGGCACTTATCCCTGGCCGGTGCGCCTGGCGGTGCATCCGCTGGAGTGAATCAGTACGTGACCGTCACGGTGATGATATCGCTGTAGGCCCCCGGCGCCACATCCTGAGAAGCGGGAATCAGACCGTACAGGGTTCCCGTGGCGAAATTGCTGCCGCCCGCAGGGACTACGAAGGGTCCCGCACTGCCCGCGAACGAACCGCCCGTGCCGTCGCCGATGATCTGGTTGTACGCGGTGCTCCAATAAATGTTGTAGTTGAGTGAATTGACGCCCGAGAACATCTTGCGGGTCGCGTAGCTGCCGCTCAAGCCGGTGCTCAACGTCACATTGACCGTGACGTTGGCAGAGCCTGTTCCGCTGCCGTTGCAGGTCACCCGCAGACTGCCCGTTGAGGCATTCGCCACGGCACTCAAGGGATTGTAAATGCCGAATGCAATGCCGCTGGCGCTCGCCGTGCAGTTGACGGTGGTGGCGGCATACGCGGGCGGCGCCAGGAGCGCGCTCAAACACACCGCCGCAATAAGGCATGAGATTTTCATTGCGTGTGCACCGCGCCGTCCCGAGTCGCATGGCATTGAATCGTTCCCATATCCGGCAACGGGTCATCGGGCGGCGGCGGTTCCAATCGAAAACTACAGTGCCCGCCGGACCAGCTTGCCTCCGCGGACATGCCGTGATCGTAGCCGGTCACGTACACCAGTCCGTCCAGCACCACCGGAAACTGCGCGCCCTTCAGGCTGACCACCGCTCCCACGGGCAGCGGTTTGCCATCCTCGGTGACCAGCCGAAACGTGCCGCTGTGCACGCGTTCCACGGGAAATCGCGCGATCACGCCGCTGCGGTACGGCGGCGCCATGATGGTGCTGCTGGCGGCGATGGCGGTATCGAGCGGCAGGTCCTCGGGTGTGATGCTGATGCGGTTGGCTTCGTACGGCCGCAAGTTGTAAAGCAGCGCGCGGCCGGTGGCGTCGGTGTGCGTGGTCAGCTGGTTTTCCACGTACACCGGCACGTCGGCGAGGCCCGCGACATCCACCATCGCAAAGCTGCCATTGACCGAGCGGGTGGTGTTGAGCTGGCCATCGAGAAATGTCATCGCGCCGGACAGATAGGCGCTGCGGCCGTCGAGTCCCTGGTTGCGCGCCGCCTCCAGTTCCAAATCGGCGCCATTGAACTGCCGGCGCCAATCGGCGTCATAATTTCCCGCCGTGGATGCGCTCAGGCGATAGCCGCGTGCCCGGCCCGACCGGCGGACTTTCGGCCAACGACGCGATGACCTCGTTCGCCGGTGCGCCTGGGCCGCTGCCACCCACCGTGCTCAAGGTGGCGGCACGCCGAAAATCCAACGGCAGCACGAAAATCAAATAGGCGCTGGTCGAATTTTGCGCGCCGCCCGCGAACTGCGCCGCGGTGCGAGTTTGAGTCAGGGTCAAATTGAGCGAGCCCGCGCGGCCCAACCGAATGCTGTGCGTCAACCCCAGCGTTTGTTGCGTGGGGGATTCCCGATAGGTTTGCCGTACATAGGCAAGCGAAAGCGAGCCGAAGCGCCCCAGACCCATGCCGGTCTGCACCAGGTTTCGTTGCCGCATGCGCATCGCCGGATCGAGCGGCTCGCCGACCTGCGAGAAATCGCTGCCGGCCCACAGGCTGCTGGCGATGAAGCTGGTATTGGTGCCGCGATGTTCAAACCCAACGCCGCTCAACCAGCCCGACCCCGCTCGAGTCGCCGCCGCTGGCGCCCGTGAAGTTGATGACGCCGATTTGACCGAGGCCAAAGGCCGCATTGAGACCGGCCGCGTGCGCCTCGCCGGCGAGATATTCGGCATGGCCCTCCAGGGTTATGGCATCGGTGATGCCGCGCCGATAACTGACCTCGCCCAGCGTCGGACCGTAGTCGTTGCTATCCAGGGCGTAATTGTCGCGGATCTTGCCGAGATTGACGGAGTATTGCGACAAGCCCGGCGCGAGCAGCGTAACGCTCGAGTAGAAGGATTGGGTCAGCACTTCCTCGCGCCCCAGCGCATCGCGCACAACCACGCTGACATCGCCGGTGCCGGATACCGTCGGCAACCGATCTATGACGAAGGGCCCCGGCGGCAGTTGGTTGCTGGTCACCAGTTGATTGTTGACGAACACATCCACGGTCGACGGCACTGTCGCGGTGCCCGAGGTCGCGAGCAGTGGCGTCGTCAATAAATCGGGGCGCAGGCCGAAATTGCGGCTCCAACGCAGCCCCGCGTAGCGCACGCGCGTTGCCCCAGCTGGCCGCCGTCGCTGATGGCGTCGCCGAGATTCAAAGTGTCGAGCGAAGCGGGAAAATCGCGGGTATAGGTTGTGTCCAATCTGACCAATTGATTGTCATTGTTGCCGTAGCGCGCGACCGCGGTGTTCGTCACCACTCCGGCCCCGGCAAAGGCGCCCAGTTCCGCGAACGCTCCGCCGATGTTCTGGCCGTTGATTTGCTGCGCCGAGAGTTGGTAGTTGAGAAAAGCCCCCGGCGATGCCGGCGTGATGTCGGGCGAGCGGCGCGCCGCCGCGCTCAGATGCGTCGTATCGAGAGATGTTGCCGGCACCGCGATCACCGCGCGCTGCGCGGCCTCGTCGATCGTCACCGTGCAGCCCTTGATGGCCTTCACGTCAAAAAAGCGCCGGCCGTCATGCAAGTAGGGTGCGCTCGGCGGCAGCTGCAGGCGCAGGCGCGCGAAATCGCCTTCCTCCAGGTAGAGCTGCCCGCCGCGGCCGCGCAATACCACGATCATTTCCCCCGGCTCGCCCTTGCTCAAAGTCACTTCCAAGACCGCCTCGGTCAGTTGCGGCGCATCGGCGGCGATGGCGCCGTGCGCCGCAAGGCACAGCATCAGCAACACTCCAGAATATGTCTGCAGCGCGTAGGCAATTCGGTTTAGCCTTGTCATGAACGCGCGCCAATCGCGGCTCTTCAGAGACCGCTGGGCGCGACGTCGGCGGAAAAATCTCCCTGGTCGCTGTGACCGTGGATCGGAATCGTTCCCTGTTTCTTTGCGTCCGCCGGCGGCGTCAAGATCCAGCTCATCCGGCTTCCGGGCAGCACGTACTTCGACGTAATTCCGCGCAGCGGCATCAACGAACCGGGAAATTGCGCCTCGAAATCCGTGATTTGCAGATGGCCGCTGCCGCTGTTGGTTGCCGCCACTTCGAGCTGACCGTTGGGAAGCCAGCGCGACTGCCACGCCAGTTCCGAGCTTGGCCTTGCCGTGCGCCGGAGCCACGAACACCGGAATGCTCAGGCGCAGCGCCACGCGCAGGCCGGTGAACTCCTTCGGCGCCGCCTGCGGCACCTCCTCGAAAATCACGCGGTAGGTGAGTTCCTGAGCGCTATCCGGATCGCGCCGCAAGGCGACGCGGATGATTTGCTGGCCGTTCGCCGCAATCTGCAGCACCGGCGGGGTTGCCAGCAGTTCGCGCGTATCCTCCAGTTGCTCGGCGCCATCCTTCTGCGACCAGCGCACGACGCGGATTTGCACCACGACCGGACTGTCGTCGGCGTTCATGATGGTGAGCGCTTCGGTCCGGTGGCTGCCGCTGAGCTCCGCGCGAATGGGCGAGATATTGAAGGTGCTGGCGGTCGCCGGTGCGGCCAGGGCGGCGAAGATCAGCAGCGCGGCGAGCGTTCGCATCCTAGTAAGTGACAGTGACGGTAATCGTATCGGTATAGCTTCCAGGCACCGCCGCCTGATTGGCCGCACTGTCCGGCAATTGACCGAACACCGTCACCGCGTTGGCCGTCGCCACGCCCGCGCCGGTGCCCGCGACGGTCTTGCTGGTGCCGATCCGTCGCCGAATATCTGGCTGAACGCGGCCGTGGTGAACAGGTTGTATTGCAGCGTGTTGGCGCCGGACGCCATCAGCCGCTGCGCGATCGTGCCGCCGGCGGTGGTGCCGCCGTTCAGCGAGATCGTATAAGGCGTATTCTTGGTGCACTTGACGCTGATGGTGCTGTTGTTCGCGATCGCGCCCGCGCCGGGCGTATAGGCGCTGAACGCCAGAGTGGTCGCGGTCGCTGAACACGCCGCTTGCACCGTCTCGGTCACCGCGAAAGTCGTGGTGGTGGTCGCGGAGCCGGCGACGCCGGCCCATACCGCACCTAAGATCAGCGTCATTGCTTGAATCTTGCGCATCGAATCCTCGAGAAATCGACAGCAATCCGGAAAACCCGGGCGGCGGCGGCAAGCGGCCGCCCGGTTCCGTGCAATCAATAAGTAACAGTGACCGTGATCGTGTCGCTGTAGGCGCCGGGAACCGCCGCTTGGTTGGTGACGCTGTCCGGAACCTGGCCGAATACCTGCACGGTGTTCGCCGTCGCGACCCCGAGACCGGTACCGGCAATCGTGGCCGGTGCCGCCGGTGCCGTCGCCGAAAATCGTCGCCAGCGCCGCGGTCGTATACAGGTTGTATTGCAGGGTGTTGGCGCCGGAACCCATCAGGCGCTGCGCGAACGCATCGCCCGTGGTCGAGCCCGCGTTCAGCGAGACCGTGAACGGCGTGTTCTTGGTGCACTTGACGCTGATCGAAGTGTTGCCGATTTGCGCGCCGCCCCCCGGGGTGTAGTTGGGGAATGCCAAAGTCGCCGCAGTCGCGGAGCAAGTCGACTGCACCGTCGCAGTCACCGCGAAAGTCGTGGTGGTTGTGGCAGCTTGTGCAATACCCGCAGCCATTACTCCGGTTGCGAGGGTTGCAGTGAGAATCTTATGCATGAAAGCTCCTAAAATTGCCGAATGACGTCATTGCCGGGCATTCCCCGTAAGGCGCTATTTTTGCTGGATACCCTGAAATCGTTGTGACCCCGCTCTCAGATCGGGCAGCGCAGGCTCAAGTTTTGGCGCAATCTGCCGGCCCCATCTCAATTTGCAGGCACGCGCGCTGCTTTCCAGACGCATCGCAGACCGGATCAAGGACGCCGCGCAAGGCAATTGTGTGAAGCAATTCCGCGACTGCGCAAACGGTGGTAGAGTTGCGCGACTGCGGTTTCCAGGTGGGGCCTTGCCCAGACTTAACGTTCGCCTCGAGTTTCGCGTCGCGCTCATCGCCGCGCTGGCGCTGATCTTTGCCCAACTCGGCGCGATGGCGCATGCCTACTCGCATGAGCCGGAAAAGCCGCCCATTTCCAGCCAGCAGGCCAATCCAGGCATCCATGATTATTGCAAGGATTGCTTGAATTTCGCGCCTCTTCTGTCCGCCGCCGGTGCGCCGGCGGCGCTGCCGTTTTCGCTTCCGCACGCCGGCCGCGCAGCGCCGCAGGCGCACATCGCCCGCCTGGTCGATCTTGATTTCCTTCTCGCCTTTCGCTCCCGCGCCCCTCCCGTCACGCCCTGACACCTTAAGAAGATTTTTTCGGCCGCTCCAGATCAGAGCGGCGTGGCGTTTGGCGAGGAGTTTCCACTCATGTTCAATTTTCCATCCCGCGGGGCGCCGTTGGCGCTCGCGTTCGTTTCCGTATTTTGCATAGCGCATGCCGCTCGAGGCGATGAGGCTGAAAGCTCGGGACCTGCTGTCGACGAAGTGGTGGTGATCGCGCAGCGGCTCAATGAAGCGCGTAATGGCATTCAAACGCAAACCGGCGCTTCGACCTATACGATCAACGAGTCGGCCATCGACGCCGCGCCGGGCGGCGACAATCAATTGCTCAACCAGGTGATCATGCAGGCGCCGGATGTGGCCCAGGACTCGTTCGGGCAATTTCATGTGCGCGGCGAGCACAACGGCCTTCAATACCGCCTGAACGGCATCATCCTGCCCGAGGGAATCAGCGTCTTCGGGCAATCGCTGGATCCGCGCCTGATTTCCTCGCTCACCCTCGTCACCGGGGCGCTGCCGGCCGAATACGGCCTGCGCACCGCGGGCATCGTCGACCTCAAGACCAAAAGCGGCGTGATCGATCCGGGCGGCTCGGTGTCCCTCTACGGCGGCAGCCACGGCACGGTGGAGCCGAGCTTCAACTACGGCGGCAGCGAGGGCCGCTTGAATTACTTCGTCTCCGGCGACTTTCTGCGCAATGATTTGGGCATCGAGTCGCCCGACGGCAGCTCCGATCCCATTCATGATCACAGCAAGCAATACCATGGCTTCGGCTACTTCGAGTACATTCTCGACGATGCCAATCGGATCAGCGCGGTTCTGAGCAGCTCGGTCGGCGACTTTCAAATTCCCAATCGCGCCGGTTTGACCCCGGCCCTCGCCAATGCCGACGGCACGCCGCTCACCGTGGACGGCCAAACCCCTTTTCCGAGCGCAGCGCTCGATGAGAATCAGCGCGAGCTCAATCACTTCGCGATTTTGAGCTGGCAGCATTCGCAGGGCGCGCTGGACGTGCAGACCTCCGCGACCGCGCGCTACTCCAGCCTGAGCTTCACGCCCGACCCGCTCGGCGATCTATTGTTCACCGGCATCGCTCAGGATGCCTACAAGCAGAACGTGGCCTATGCGCTGCAATCCGATGCGGCCTACAGACTCGACGAGACGCACACGCTGCGCGGCGGCATATTCCTGCAAAGCGACCACTCCAAGAGTCTTACCACCTCGCAGGTGATCGCCTTGGATCCGAACGGCAATCAAACCAGCGACGTGCCGGTGAGCATCGTCGACAACGGCGCCAAGACCGAATGGATCGGCAGCGCCTACCTGCAGGATGAATGGAAGGTCATCCCCTCCCTGACGTTCAATTACGGCCTGCGCTTCGATAAATTCACCGCCTATACGGCGGCCCACCAGGTGAGTCCGCGTTTCAACGCCGTCTGGCAGGCGCTCGATGACACCACGGTGCACCTCGGCTATTCGCGTTATCTATCGCCGCCGCCCTTCGAACTGGTGGGCGGCGAAACCATATCGAAATTCTTGAACACCACCGCAGCGCCGAGCGTCACCGTATCGAACTCGCCCCTGGCGGAGCAGGCCAACTATTACGATGTCGGCGTGCAGCAGAAGCTGACGCGCCAGTTCACGGTGGGCCTCGATACCTACTACAAGCAATCGCACAACCTGATCGATGAGGGCCAGTTCGGCGCACCCATCATCCTGACGCCGTTCAACTACGTGAACGGCAAACAGTACGGCGCCGAGGTCACCGCCAATTTCACCAGCGAAGGCCTCAACGCGTATTTGAACCTCGCCTATCAAAGCGCCAAGGGCAAGAACATCGATTCCGCCCAGTTCAATTTCTCGCAAGACGACCTGGACTACATCGCCTCGCACTACATCCACCTGGATCACGAGCAACAGTTCACCGCCTCGGGCGGGGTGTCGTATCTGTGGAACCACACCACGTTCAGCGCGGATTTCCTGGAAGGCTCGGGGCTGCGCGCGGATCTGGCTCTGCCGGACGGCACGTCGATTCCGAACGGCGATCGCCTGCCCTACTACACCCAGGTCAATCTCGGCGTCGCCCATGTGTTCCATTTCACGGAGTCGAGTACGTTGACGACGCGTGTCGATCTCATCAACGTGTTCGACAAGGTCTATGAAATCCGCAACGGAACCGGCGTCGGCGTCGGTGCGCCGCAATTTGGGCCGAGGCGCGGGGTCTTTCTCGGCATTTCGAAGAGCATCTAGCGCGGCGCGGCGCTTCTCGGGGCCTGCGAGCCTGTCCGCTATCGGGACAGGCTCCTAGACTTTTTCCAGCGCCGCATTCAGATCCGCGATCAAATCATCCGCGTTCTCGATGCCGACTGAAATGCGGATCAGGGCATCCGTTATTCCGAGACGATCGCGGGTTTGCTTGGTGACGCCGGAATGCGTGGTGCTCGCGGGATGCGAGATCAGCGTTTCCGTGCCGCCAAGGCTCACCGCCAGCTTGATCACCTGCAGGGCATCGAGCAGACGAAACGCTTCGGCTTCGCCGCCCTTCACCGCGAAGCCGAAGGTCGAACCGGCGCTTTCGCACTGCTGTTTGAACACCGCCGTGCGCGGGTCATTCGCGGCGAGAAATCCCAGATAATTCACCGCGGCGATCTTCGCATGCGTGCGCAGAAAATTCGCCACCAGAGCGGCGTTTTCCGCCGATTTGTGCATGCGCAGCGACAGCGTTTCCATGGAACGCATGATCATCCAGGCAGTGTTGGGATCCAGCTGCGTGCCGAGCGCGCCGCGCAGCTTCTTCACCGGATCCACCGCGGCACGCGAGCCCACCACGCCGCCCGCGACCAGATCCGAATGTCCGCCGACGTACTTGGTCAGGGAGTACATGACCAGGTCGACGCCGTGCAGCAGCGGCCGCTGAAAAACAGGCCCTAGAAAAGTATTGTCGACCGCGACCTGCGGACGCCCGCCGCCCTGGCGCGCGCCGATCAAGTCCGACACTTCGCGCATCAATTTGAGATCGACCAGGCTGTTGGTGGGATTCGCCGGCGTTTCGACGATGATGAGGCAGACCCGGCCCTTGGATTGCGCCGCCTTGTGCGAGGCCAGCGCGGCGGCCTCCAGCACGGCGGCGCGGTCATGGCCCATGTTGAAGCCGACCGCGCTCACGCCGAATCCGGGCAGGGTCTTTTCAATCAGGGTTTCAGTGCCGCCGTACAAGGGCTGACTCATGAGGATCACATCGCCAGGGCGCACATGCGTCCAGATGACGGTCGATATCGCCGACATGCCGCTCGAGAACACCGCGGCGGCTTCGCCCTCCTCCCATAAGGCCAGGCGATCTTCCAGCACTTCCAGATTGGGATTGTTGAAGCGCGAATACACCAGGCCGGAGGTTTGGCCGGCGACCGGCTCGCGCCGGCCCGAAGTGTAGTCGAAAAAATCCTTGCCATCCTGCGCGGTCTTGAAGACGAAGGTCGACGTCAGGAAGATCGGCGGCTTGAGCGATCCTTCCGATAGGCTCGGATCGAACCCATAGCCCATCATTTGGGTTTCGGGCTTGAGCACGTGCTTGCCGATTTTGCGCTTATGATACGTGTCGTAACTCACGCTGCCCCCGAAAAAGTTTAAGTCTTGGACCGCAATATAACACCGTGCTGCTCCTAATCATCGCCGCCGCCGCGTTCCTCAGCACCCTGCTGGGCGGCCTGCTGGCGTTGCGGCTGCGGGATAAGCTGCACTTGATTTTGGGTTTCAGTGCCGGCGCCGTCATCGGCGTTGCTTTTTTTGATCTGCTGCCGGAGGCAATCGCCCTCGGCGCCCCCTATCGCTCTCCTGCCGCCATTCTATCGTGGACCGCGCTCGGCTTCTTGTGCTACTTGGCGCTCGATCGGATGCTGCTGTTTCATGGCAGTTCCGCGCCGCGCGCGCGTTTCGCAGCGGGTGTGCTCTGCCTGCACAGTTTGCTCGACGGAATCGCCATCGGTCTGGCGTTCCAAGCATCGCACCAGGTGGGAATCGTCGTTGCGATCGCGGTGCTCACGCACGATTTCTCGGACGGCATCAATACGGTGAACATGGTGCTGAAGAATCAGGGCAACAAAGTCCAGGGCGTGCGCTGGCTGCTGCTCGACGCCGCGGCGCCGGTGATCGGCGTGGCCGCGACCTTTTTCTTCACCCTGCGCGGCAGTGCATTCGGCGCCGTGCTCGGGCTGCTCGGCGGATTTTTCATCTATATCGGCGCGAGCGATCTCATCCCGGAAAGCTATCACGCCCATCCAAAATTTCTGACCACCGCCATGACCCTCGCCGGCGCCGCGGTCATGTACCTGGCGATCGCGCTAGATCGGACGTAGCGAGGAGTCGCGCTACGACCATCAGCTGCACGGGTTGCTGCTCGTGACCGCCGGTCAATCGGCCGCGAAGTTGCCGATCTGTTCGGTGAGGACGGGACCACGGTGCAGCGCTCGGTGCGCCGCTTCGAGGAGGGCGGCCTGGACGCTCTGCGCGAAGGCGAGCGCGCGGGCCGACCCCGCACGCTCGATGCGAAGCAATGGCGTTCGGTGCAGGGCGATCTACGTAAAACCCCGCGCGACTTCGGCCTGCCGGCCACTCTTTGGGACGGACCGGTCTTGTCGGAACATCTGCGCCGGCGCTACGCCGTGGACTTGGGGGTGCGCCAGTGTCAGCGATTATTCCGACAGATGGAGTTCCGGCTACGCAAGCCGCGCCCTCAAGTCGCTCAGTCTGACCGCTGAAAGTTGCGGCAGTCAAAAAACTCCGGCGCCTGGCCCGACGCGCCGACGTCGAACTGTGGAGCCTGGATGAAAGTCACTTCCAGCAAATCGCGCGCTAGCCCGCGCGTCGCGGCGCTGCCGGCCGAAGCCGCCACGATGCTCGCGATGGCGGCCCATTGCACCAAGCTGAGCGTTTCATCGAGGAGCAGCAGGCCCGCGACGGCGCCGAGCGCTGGGTTGAGGCTCATCAAGACGCCGAAGGTGCGCGTCGGAATCCGCGGCATGGCATACATTTCCAGCGAGTAAGGCAACGCACTCGACAGCACCGCGACGCCGAGCGCCAGCGGCAGAATCGCCGGTGCCAGCAGCGATGTCCCATTGTGCGCAAAGCCGATCGGCACGATCATCACAGCGCCGATCACCGTGCCCAATGATGTGATCTGTCCGCCGTGCGCGGCGCCCGCTTCGCGTCCGAACAGGATGTAGAGCGCCCAGCACAAACCGGCGCCGAGCGCGTAGAGCACGCCGATGACCGAGAGCGGATGGCCTCCCAACCCGAGCGGCAGCAAGGCCAGCAGGCCGAGGGCGGCCAGGACGATCCACAGGAAATCGATGGGGCGGCGCGAAGCGAACAGCGCCACGCCGAGCGGCCCTGTGAATTCCAATGCCATCGTGATGCCGAGAGGGATGTAGCTTAAGGCGAGATAGAAACAATAGTTCATCCATCCCATGGCTACGCCATAGACGAGGAGCGTGCGCAGCTGCCGGCCGGTGAATCGGATGTGCCAAGGGCGCCACACGGCCAAGAGGATCATCGCGGCAATCCCCAAACGCAGCGCCGCGGTGCCGCCGGCGCCCACCATCGGAAACAAGCTCTTGGCGAGAGTCGCGCCCAACTGGAAACACAACATCGCAATCATCAATGCCGCGATCGGCAAGGCGATGGAGGAACTGCTTGATGGTATGTCAGCTCTCCGCGGCGTCGTCCGGCGGATTTTCGGCGAGATGCAGATGCTTCATCACGCGCTTGAGATTGCGGCGAATCTCATTCAGATGACTCAAGCTCACAGCCGTGCGCAGCGCTTCTTTCAACGGCTGCAGGGGGTAGCCGCCATACGCTCCGGCGACGGGAACATCATTGGTCACCGAGGATCGGCCCGACAGCACCACGTTATCCGCCACCGTGACGTGCGCGGTCACCACGGAGTTGCCTCCGGTGACGAATTGCCGGCCGATTTTGGTCGAGCCTCCCATCATGAAACCGGCGGTGAAGAAGCCGTTTTCGCCCAGATCGCAGTTGTGCGCAATATGACAAATATTGTCCAGTTTGGTACCGGAGCGGATGTGGGTCGAGGTCAAGGTTGCGCGGTCGATGGCGCAATTGCTGCCGATTTCCACGGCGTCGCCGATGACCACATTGCCGAGGTGCGGGATCTTGCGCGGCTTGCCGGCGGCGTCCACCGCATAACCGAAGCCGTCGCTGCCGATGCTGGTGTGCGGATGAACCTCGCAATCCTCGCCGAGCTGGCAGCCGGCACCCAGAAAAACATGCGGGTGCAGAATGCTGCGCGCGCCGACTTTGGCGCCATTCTCCACGACCGCGTGCGCGCCGATCATGCAGCCGGCGCCGATATCGGCGCCGGCCCCGATCACGCAATAGGGGCCCAAGAACACCCCCTTGCCGAGTACTGCATCGCGATGCACCACCGCGGTCGGATGCCGTTCGCCCCACTGCGTGAAGCGGCTCGCTTTGCGGTCGAAATACTTCAGGAGAACCGCCATTCCCATGGAAATATTCTTCACCGAGAAACAGCAGCTGTCCGCGTCTGCCGCGGCGCACAGCCGATCGGCCATATTCGCGTGCACGATGAGGATGGCGGGCTTGTGGCGCCGGGCTTCACAAAGTTGCGCAGCATCAGTGACATAGACCAGACTTTGGCGCTGCGCCTGTTCCGGAATGCGGCAATGCATGGCGGTCGACCGCAGATCGCCATGCAAAAATGTAAAGATATCCGAGTGATGATTCTTGATGGCCTGAGCGCTTAACATGCTGCTGTCCCTTAAGAATCCGCTTTGCATATTTTAATCACTGTTGAACGAGTCGAGGAGACTACCATCGTCGGCGCAGCTTCGCGCAAGATTGAAAAGTCCATCAGGAGGATTTCGCGCGCCAGCATGCCGTTCGACACGGTCGATCTGGCACGGGCTTTGCTCGGCAAAGTTCTGGTGCGGCGACTCAGCGGCGGCATTGCCGCCGGCCGGATCGTGGAAACCGAGGCCTATTTGCAGGATGACCCCGCCTGCCATGCATTTCGTGGAATGACACCGCGCAATCGCTCCTTATTCCTCGAACACGGCCATGCTTATGTCTACCTCTGCTACGGAACGTCGTACATGCTGAACGTCTCGAGTGAGCCGGGCGGAATAGGTTCCGGCGTATTGCTGCGCGCGCTCGAACCCTTGCATGGAAGCGAACATATGCAGCGTAACGCCAGCCATGTCAAGGCGGCGGATCTGACGCGCGGGCCGGGGCGCCTGGCTGCGGCATTGCGCATAGACCGCGGTCACGATGGTTTGAATCTGTTTACCGACCAGCAACTTTGGATCGGCGACGATGGTCACGAGATTGCCGCCATCGGCGCGAGCGTCCGCATCGGGCTTACCAAGGCAGCCGAGAAGCGCTTGCGATTTTTTGTCCGCGGCAGCCGCTACTTGAGCGGCCCCCGGCGGCTCAATGAATTGACGGAGCCTTGAATGCGCGCAATGTTTCCGGCCAGTGCTGCGGTTTTGACATCGTTTTGCGCACTGACGCATGCCGCGTGTCCCGTGCCGGCGAGCATGCAAATCAAGCTCGGCGAGTCCATGATTTGCGCGGCGGTGGATGATGCCGGACTGAACCAGGAGCTGCCGCTGCTGCGCGAGTGGCTGAATCGCTCGGCGCATATCGTCGCCGACTACTACGGTCAATTCCCGGCGCCTTTGGTGGTCATTCGCCTGCGCGGCATGGAGGGCCGCGGCGTCGGCGGCGGGCGCACGACCAATGAGGGAGGCCTGATGATTCAGATCCGCGTCGGCCGCGAAAGCACCGCCGCAACGCTGGCGGCCGACTGGGTGCTGGTCCATGAAATGGTGCACCTTGCGCTGCCCGAGATCGGCAGAAGCCACGACTGGCTGGCTGAAGGTCTGGCCACCTACGTCGAGGGCGTCGCGCGCGCGCAGGCCGGCAACCGGGCCGTTGCCGACGTCTGGGCGGAGGATCGCAATTCCATGCCCAAAGGACTGCCGCGCCCCGGTGAAGGAGGCATGGATCAGTCCCCCTCATGGGGGCGCACTTACTGGGGTGGTGCGCTTTACTGCCTGCAGGCAGACGTTGCCATACGCGAGCAAACCGCCAATCGCGTCGGACTGCAAACGGCCTTGCGGGCGATTCTGCAGGAGACCGGGGGCTATGGCTCCGACAGCGACATCGGCAGCGTGCTGCGGATTGGCGATGCGGCGACCGGGACGCACGCGATGTACGGTCTCTATCAGCAAATCCGCGCGACGCCGCAAACGCCGGACCTCGATCTGTTATGGACCTTGCTGGGAGTGCCGTCTGACCCGTTGACGCAGCCGTTCGATGATCGCGCGCCGCTGGCCGCGATCCGCATCGCCATTACCGCGAAATCGGGCCGCTCTGCCGGACTCACCGGCCACGCTTCTAGTGCTCTGAAAAATTAGGTTCGCGCTTCTCGAAAAACGCGCGCACCCCCTCCACGCAATCTTGAGTCTCGAGGGTCATCTCCTGCGCGCTGCGTTCGGCGCGCAGCTGCTCCTGCAGCGAATTGTCGAACGTCGAGGTATGCAGGGCGCGAATCTGCCCGAGAACCGCGCAGGGTCCGGTGGCAAGCCGATGCGCCACGGCTTGCGCGCGCGCCAGAAGCTCGCCGGCGGGAACCACCGAATACACCAGGCCCCATTCGAGCGCGGTCTTGGCATCGATTCTTTCCGCGAGCATCAACGACGACAGGGAACGGCCGGCGCCGATGCGGCGCGCCAGGTGAAAGGTAATGCCGGCATCGGGCACCAGCCCGAGGCGCGCGAACGACGGCAGGAAATAGGCGTTGTCGGCGGCGATGATGATGTCGCTCGCGAGCGCAAGACTCATGCCGGCGCCGACCGCCGCGCCATTGATCGCGGCAACGATGGGAAATCTAAATCCGCTCAAACGAAGAATCAGCGGATCCATGAAGCGGCGCATTTCGAAATGCGCGCGTTGCCGAGCCTCCGCGGATTTCAAGTCGATGGAATGCAGGTCGAGCCCGCTGCAAAAGACATCGTTGCTGCCGGTGATGATCACCGCTTTTGCGCCGCTCTCGCCTTTTTGGATTTGATCGAGCGCCAGGTGGATCGCGCGAATGACGCTGATATCGATCGCGTTGCTGCATGCCGAACGCTGCAATGCCAGGGTCGCGACCCCATCGGATACGGTGAACGACAAAGAATTCATTCGTCTGCTCTCCTCTCCGGCCTGGATGTCCTACGACTCCGATCATGCCTCCTACCCATGATCGCCGCAAGAACGCCTCCCCGCGACCCGTAGAGGGCTAATGGTTGGCCTGCTAGCCAAACAGCCCCTATTTTGGATCCGCCGGTGTATCGGGCGCCAAATAATCCCGGCGCTCAAAACAAGAGCGGCCGAGTGTTAGCTCGGCCGCTCTTGCATACGGACTGCGCCGAACTACCTTTCGTGCTCGCCTTTCTTTTCCTCAGGCCTGGCGTGCTGCGGCTTGGCCGGAGGCTTGGCCGGCTTTGCAGCGCCAGGCTGACCCGGGTGTCCCGGCGCCGGCTGGCCTTGAGTACGGGGCGCAGCACCCGGTTGTGCCGGCGTATGTTGCGCGCCGTTCGGGCCGTAATGAGCCGGCTGCCCTGGCGCGCGCTGGCCGCCGTTCTGACCATACTGACCCGGCGCGCGTTGGCCGCCGTTCTGACCATACTGACCCGCTTGTCCGGCGTGCTGCGCGGCATTCGGCGACATGCCGGCACCGCGAGCGCCTACAACGCCCGCGCCATTGAACACCGCCGGCCGTGCGGTTGCAGCAATCGCCGGATGACCGCCGTTGGCTCTGACGCTCAGCGCGGGATTGCGCACCGCCTCTTGCACGTGCTGGCGTTGCATCGCCGTCGGGGGCACGTGCGGCTCGGATGCCCAGGCTCGCTCTTGAGCGGAGGGTAGCGCGTGGGTGCCGCCGGGTCCGCCGTTGTAGCTCACCTTGGTGACGGAGACATTGTTGATGACCGTCTCGTTGTACGTGTTGTGAACATTGGTCACATTCACGTTCATCACGGTTCTGTTGTAGGCAAAGGAATTGCCGACCCAGCGGCCGCCGGCAAACCCGACGCCGACGTAGCCGAAGCCGTAATTCACGCCGCCGTAGTAACCGACATGCGGGCCCCAGTAGCCGACATTAAACCTGTAGACCCCGCCCACGAAACCCCAGTATCCCGGCGTCCACAACACGCCGACTCGCGGCGGCTGCACCCAGGTTCCAGGCACCCAGTAATAGCCGCCCCCGCCCCAGGCCCAATATCCGGGCGTCCACATGTAGCCATCTTCGGGGCATGGCGGCTGCTCATAATCGGGCAACGGAGGCGGCGCTTCCTGGGCGGTCACCTCGACGTCGGCTGCCGGTTCCGAATAGGCGGGTTGCACGTAGGCCGGTGGCGGCGGCGCGGGATGTTCGTAGACGCGCGGCGGCGGCGGTTCCGCCACCACCGTGCGCACCACGCAGCCTCCCAGCAGCGACGCTGCGGAAAGCACGAAGGCGGCGCCGGCGAGCGGCAGCCTCGAAGTCAATATTTGTTTGCTGAGAATGGACATAGTCACCCGCCATTTTGATGGTTATGCGTGAGCGTACGCAAAGGTACGCGGTTTACAGAACCCATAACGTCACAGTTCACGAATCGGCCATGACTGTGAAGGGAATGTAACCGAAAGACGCCGTCGCGGAACTGCGACGGCGCCTGAGTCCAAACGCGGTTATACCGCGCGCCGATATCGCGCTACGCGCCGATGGTCCTCTTGAAAGTTTCGGGCAAGAACAGCAATCCCAACACCAGCGTAATGCCCGCCACCACGATGGGGTACCAGAGCCCGTAGTAGATATCGCCGGTCGCGGCCACCATGGCGAACGCCGTCGTGGGCAGGAAGCCGCCGAACCAGCCGTTGCCGATGTGATAGGGCAGCGACATGGCGCTGTAGCGAATGCGCGCCGGAAACAATTCCACCAGCATCGCGGCAATGGGTCCATACACCATGGTCACGTACAACACCAAGATGAACAGGATGAGCACCACCATCGGTTTGTTGACCGCGGCCGGATCGGCCTTGTCCGGATAGCCTGCGGCAGACAGCACCCCCTTGAGTTGCTTCTGGAAGGCGCCGATGGCCGCCTTGCGATCGGCGCCCTTCACCACTTTCGGATCGGGTGCATCGAAGGTGGTAGTGCCGCTGCGAATTTTCGTCACGGTTCCGGCCGGGGCATCTTCGCTCTTGTAAGTCACGCCGGACTTGGCGAGAAAACTCTTCGCGATATCGCAGGAAGTCGAATCGAAGGGATTCTTGCCGATGGGATCGAACTGAAAGGAACATTCCTTCGGATCGGCAATGACCGTGACCGGCGCCGACGCCAAGGCCGCATACAGCGCTGGATTGGCATAGCGGGTGAGACCGCCGAACAGCGGCATATAGGTCAGCATCGCGAGCAGACAACCCGTCATGATGATGGGCTTCCTGCCGATTTTGTCCGAAAGCCAGCCAAATAGCACGAAAGCCGGCGTCGCCAGCACCAGGGCGATCGCCACCAGAATATTGGTCGTGGCGCCATCGACTTTCAGCGTACGTTCCAAGAAGAACAACGCATAGAACTGGCCGGTATACCAAATCACCGCCTGCCCCATGACTGCGCCCAACAGGCTGATGATCACTACTTTTAAATTGGCCCAGCGTCCGAATGCCTCGGCGAGCGGCGCCTTCGACGTCGTTCCCTGCTTCTTCATCTCGAGGAACACCGGACTCTCAGCCAGCTGCATCCGTATCCAGAGCGAAACGCCCAGCAGAATGACCGAAATCAGGAACGGTATGCGCCAACCCCACGACTTGAAAGCCTCCTCGCCGAGGCTGGTGCGGGTCACGATGACGACGATCAAGGCGGCGAAGAGCCCCAAAGTCGCGGTCGTTTGAATGAAACTGGTGAAAAGACCGCGCTTTCCCTGCGGCGAATTCTCGGCGACATAAATCGCCGCGCCGCCGTATTCGCCGCCGAGAGCGAGGCCCTGCAGCAGACGCAACGCCAAGAGCAGAACCGGCGCCAGCACGCCCACGCTCGAGTAGCTCGGCAACAAACCCACCGCAAAGGTCGATCCACCCATGATCCCCATGGTGATGAGGAAGGTGTGCTTGCGCCCGACCATATCGCCGAGGCGCCCGAACACCAATGCGCCGAACGGCCGCACCGCAAATCCCGCGGCAAAGGCGGCCAAGGCGAAGATGAAGCCGGTGACTTCATTGACGCCCGAGAAAAATTGCGCGCTGATGATGCTCGCGACCAGGCCGTAGAGATAGAAGTCGTACCACTCGAATACGGTACCCAAGGACGAGGCGCCGATGACGAGCCATTTATTCTGCGCCGCTGCCGTGCTATTCGGCAGTCCGGCATCTGCGGACGTGGTAACCATTGCTTACTCCCCTGCTTTTTTTTTGAAATCCGTTCCGCGGCAACCATGAACCCGGTCGCGATGCCCTTGGCTAATGCTTGAGCTGCCCCGCGGTGATCAGCGCGCGCAGTTCGGTCAGCTTCGCCTTGATCGCCTTGGCGTTCTCCGGCCCCATCCTGATCAGCAGCTTTTGCCCGGCCGAGCGGCTTTCCAGAGCAGGATCGGCGTAGGTGTACATGACATTGGGCCGCACGAGTTCAATCGGACCTTTCGGTTCAGGCGTCGCCAGCAAGTTGTCGATGACTTCCACCAGCCTGTCGTTGAAATAGCCGTTGGGATAACCCAGGTTCTGGTAAGACTGCTGGAACAGCGGATAGTAGTGAATATAAAGCGCGCCCAATTGCTTGGCGTCCAGTTGACTGATCAGCGCGACCATCGGCTTGTAGCGCTCGAAATTGCGCGGATCGAGCGTGGCATGCAATTCATCGCCATTCGCGCGGAACTCGCCGGCCGCCGGATTGACGGGCCGCTTGTCCACCGCGACCTTTTGCCGCGGCAGGTTATCGATCGTCACCACGATCTTGCGAATGAGATCCTGCGGTACGAGAAAATCCTTGACGGCATCCGCGCTGCTGATTTGCCCGAGCGCGTCGCGCAAAGGCGACATCGCTGTCTGCCAACTCCGGCAACGGCGCCGCCGCCGCATTCCCGGTGCCCGCGGGCAAAGGATGGGCAATGCTCGGCTCCGAGGCTGCTGGCGTTGGCGGCAACCGGCGCGCTCGGCGCGGCAGGCAGCGGCTGGCTGCGGCCGCGCAGGTAATAGACCCCGGCCGCCGCAAGCACGAATATCAAGGCCGCTACGCCGATGACAGGTTTATTGATCATGCTGAAGGACGGCATGGGCTAACTCGCGTTCAACATGCGCAGCTGCAGCTCGTGTCGGCGATAGTCGATGATCAGCGTGTCGAGCAGCCCCAGGGTATCCATGCCGATCAGAATCGCCGGCTCGCTCGTCAGCCGCCATTGCTTGAAAATATAGAGATCGCCGAACGTCACGCCGGGATCATGAATGGTGATGGCCCCGAGGCCGATGGCGGGCGTGTCCATCAGCTCGCCCCTTTGTATATCTTTGGTGGCGCCGATGATGGTATCGAACTTTGTCCGTGACGGCGCGCCCACGCGCGACAGCGCCTCCTTCAATGCGAGATTCGCGATCGTCACCTGGCCACCCGTGTCGATGATGGCCTTGCAGCGCACCTGGCCGACAAAAGCATCCACGACCACCAGGGTACCGCGCAGCGAATGGAACGGCACGCTGATGAATCCGGGCCCGGAGCGCTCGTTCTTCGAATAGGCGATGTTGATTCGATCGTGGCGAAAATCGATGAAGATCCGCTTGCCGAGCAGGCCTTCGGAGCCCAGCACGCCTTCCGCGCCGCCGAGTGCATCGGGAACGATCGGAAGAATGGCCTGATCGACGGCCACATCGCCGACGCTCAAGGTGTCGACGCGAATGGTCGGCACGGTGGCAAATCCTGTCACGCCGCGCAATATGACCGGCGGCGAACGATCCGTCGGGATGCCGAGCGCCAAAGCGACCAAGGCGGTAATCGCGCTATGGCTTGCACCAGTATCGAGCACCAGGCGGAAGGGTCCGCGGCCATTGATCATCACCGGTGCCCAAATGCGCCCAATCTGGTCCCGGCGGGTCGGCGATACGTAGCGCGGTTCGCGCGCTTCGACCATGACCTCGGTCAGCTCATCGATGGGGTCTGCGACAGGAGTGGTGGGCGGCGATACTTCAGGAGCGGTGGCTCCGCTCCAAATCGGCCAACCGGCGAGCGCGCCGGCTAAAATCGACGCCCCGAGCCAATGCATTCGAATAGGGAATCGCCGAAAGCAAAGCCGTATTGTCTCTTTCAAGTGCCCGCCTCAACGCTGCAACGTCGTTATGTCGTCGTCGATCGTCTGCCCCGAAAAATCGCCATAACCTTGAGACCAGCAGCATAGCACCGCGGTTCCTGCGCACCAATATTCTCAAATTGCGCCGTGTCGACCCCCGCTGGTTGTAGCCAGGTCAGCGCCGACCTCGAGCGGCGGCATTTGGCCAAATTTGCCAAGGCGAAAATCCTCCATTGCCGCTTCGATCTCGTGCCGCGTGTTCATGACGAATGGCCCGTATCCTGCGATCGGTTCGGAAATGGGCACGCCGCTGAATACCAAGATGGTACTGTCGGCTGCCGCGGCCACACGGATCTCCGTGCCGCCGCGCTCCAAGAGTACGAGTTCCGCATCCCCAGCCTCGCGCGAGCCGTTTGCGGTGACGGCGCCGCGCAGCACCGCAATCGCCGCGCTGTGGTTTTCGGGCAATGACAGCGTGATCTCCTTTCCCGCCCGCAGCCGCAGATCCCAGACGTTCAGTTCGCTGAATGTGGCCGCGGGACCTTCCTGCCCGGAATAGCTGCCCGCTATGACACGCAGCGTGCCGGCGCCGTCGGGCAGCGCTACCTGCGGTATCTGCGCGCCGAGAATACTTTGATATCGAGGCGGCGCCATCTTGTGCCTGGCAGGCAGATTGACCCAAAGCTGGGCCATTTCCAAAGCGCCGCCGCGCCGCATGAACGCAGGCGAATGAAACTCGTCATGCAAGATCCCGGCGGCTGCCGTCATCCACTGTACGTCGCCCGGACCGATCACGCCGCTGTTGCCCACGGAATCCCGATGCGCGACTTCGCCCTGATAAACGATGGTCACGGTCTCGAAGCCTCGATGGGGATGCTCGCCCACCCCGCGCGGTCGCGCTGCCGGCGCAAAAACCGTCGGCGCGGCATAGTCGAGCAACAGAAACGGACTGATGTGCCGTCCCAATTGGTCATAGCTGAACAGGCTTCGCACCGGGAAGCCGTCGCCCACCCAATGGGCCTTCGGACCCTGATAAACACCCAATACAGCTTTATTCACACTTGTCCTCTGAGCATTCTGCGTGGCACCAAGAAATAGCGGTCGAAATGGCGCTTTTCCAGGGGCGCCGGCGCGGGGTTGTGCGATCATAGCGATTGCGCGAGGCCTTTGTGAAAACCTATCAAAATGTAGCAGAACTGAAAGCACTGGTCGGCTCCCCGATCGGGGTCAGCGACTGGGTCATCGATCGATCAGGCGCGGATCGATCATTTGCCGCAGTCACCGGCGATGATCAATGGATTCACGTCGACCCGGTGCGCGCCGCGGCAGGGATGTTCGGCTCGCACGGTAGCGCATGGATTCTTGACCTTGAGTCTGCTGCCTCTCTTCATTCGCAGCTCGCACAAGGTCAACGGCGCTGCGCATGTCAGTCAACTACGGCCTAAATCGGGTGCGCTTCCCGGCGCCGGTGCCCGTCAATAGCCGGCTGCGGGCACATTTCAAACTGCTGGCATTCGAGCCGATTGAAGGCGGTGTGCAGCTGATCACCGAAGTGAGCGTTGAACGCGAGGGCCAACTCAAGCCGGTGTGCGTCGCCGAAAGCGTCGGCCGACTCTATGCCTGAAGCCGGCGAGTCTTCCGCCAGCGCCCTGACGTGGGCCACGGCGCTGCGGCCCAGCGCCGACAAATTGTAGCCGCCCTCCAGCATGGAGACGATGCGTCCCTGCGCATGGCGCGCGGCGACCTGCTTCATTTCGCGCGTCATCCACGCGTAGTCGGCTTCGATGAGCGCCATCCCCCCGAGCAGGTCCTCCTTGTGCGCGTCGAATCCGGCGGAAATGAAAATCATCTGCGGCTTGAAGCTCTCCAGTGCGGGAAGCCAATGCGCTTCCACCGCCTTCTTCGCCGCAGCGCCGCCGCTGCCCGCGGCCAGAGGAATATTGATCATGTTCGGCGCGGGATTGGAGGTGCCGCTGTAGGGATAAAAGGGATGCTGAAAAAAACTCGCCATCAGCACGCGCTTATGCCAGTGCGGCGGACTGAACATGTCCTCCGTACCGTTGCCGTGGTGCACATCGAAATCGATGACCGCAACGCGCTCGAGGCCCTTCTTCTCCAACGCATAGGCCGCAGCAACGCCGATGTTGTTGAAAATGCAGAAGCCCATCGAGCGAACTTGCGTGGCATGGTGGCCGCAGGGACGAACGGCGCAAAACGCGTTGTCGGACCGCCCGGCCATCAGCTCATCCACCGCCAGCACGCCGGCGCCGGCAGCGCGTTGCGCGGCGGCCAAACTGTACGGGTTCATCGCCGTGTCGGGATCCAACTGCAGGTAGCCTTCGGCGGGCGCATTCTCGAAGACCGCGTCCACATAGCCGGTCCGATGCACTCGCTTCAAGTCCTCGGCACGGGCCAGCGGCGCCTCGAGGCAGCGCAATTCATCCAGCAAGCCCGATGAACGCATCTCGGCGTTGACCGCGCTCAATCGGTCGGGACATTCAGGATGCCCCGCGCCCATCTCGTGGCGCAGGCAATCGGCATGGGTGATATAAGCCGTTTTCATCACGCGATATTACTCTCTGTTGAGCGCTGCGAGTTCGCTGGTATAGCCCGGCAGCACGGGCTCGTTCCTTGATCAGTGCCAGCACCGCATCGATCACCGGTGTACGCACCGACGTGAGCCGGCCGAGTTCCTGCACCGCGCCGACCAGCGCGTCTATTTCAAGACTCCGGCCCCGCTCCAAATCTTGCAGCATGGACATTTTATGGTCGGCCGCCGCGCGCGGCGCCTGCAAGCCGGCGCTCCATCATATCAGCCGGGATATGCACATCCAGCGCCTCGTTGACGGCTTGTGTTTCCTGCATCATGGTCTTGCACAAAGCGCGCAGATCCGCATCGCCGGTCATGGTGCCGAAGGTTGCGCCGGTGAGCGCGCTGATGGGATTGAAGCAAACGTTGCCCCAGAGCTTCAACCAAATATTCCAGCGGATGTTGTCGCGCACCGGCGCATCAAAGGCTGGCCGCCGTCAACACGTTGCTCAGTTCCTGCACTCGAGCCGAGCGGCTGCCGTCGGGCTCGCCGATGATGAAGCGGTTGAACTGGCGGTGCGCAATGACGCCCGGAGCAATGACTTCGCACGCGGGCTCGACCACGCAGCCGATGGCGCGCTGCGGTCCAATGATGTTCCATTGGCGGCCGTCCGGGTCGACGGTCTTGAGATGCCGGCCTTCGAAGGAGCCGCCGGTCTTATGGAAATACCACCACGGTATGCCGTTCATCGCGGTCACGACGCAGGTATCGGGCCCGAGCAGCGGAGCAAATGCCGCCGCACTCTCGAAGGCCTGATGCGCTTTGAGGGTGCATATCACGACATCCTGGCGGCCGAAGGCGCGGGAATCGGAATCGGCTGCCACTTTGGCGACCTTTTCCGCGCCGTGAATTTTGAGCGTCAGCCCGCGTTTTCGAATGGCGTCAAGATGCGCGCCTCGCGCAACCACGCTCACCTCTTGGCCGGAGAGCGCCAGTTCCACGGCCAGGTAGCCGCCGATGGCGCCTGCGCCGTAAACGCAAAACTTCATGGCGCAAAGCTTACGTGGCCGACCCCGATAAAGCCACGCGATCCTGCGCGGCGGTTGCCCGCACCGCGTGGTGAATGGCCGCGGCAATTTCGTGCTGTGTGCACGGCTTCGCCAGCCGTTGCATTCCCAAGGTAGACGGGATCGACCGGCAATTCCGCATAGCCCGTCGCCAGGATGATCGGCAAACCCGGAAATCTGGTGTGAATGGATTCGGCGAGCTGCAATCCGGTCATCGCCGGCATCGCATGGTCGGTCAACACGACATCCACCTTGACGCCCGAGCCCAGCAGCTCGAGCGCTTCAGCGCCGGAATGCGCTTCGATTGCCGTATGGCCGAGATCCAAAATCATCGCGGCCGTTCCGGTCATGACCAGCGTATCGTCATCGACGATGAGCACCGTGCACGGTTCGGTGGTTCCGCGGAACGGAGCGGTCGATTCCGGCGAGCGCACCAGTACCGCGGCGGCGGTCATCGCCCTGGGCAGCCACAATTCGACCACGGTGCCGGCGTTGGGTTCGCTATGAATCCGCAGCAGACCTCCTGATTGCGCGGCCAGACCCTGCACCATGGACAAGCCGAGGCCGGTCCCTTTGCCGGGACCCTTGGTGGTGAAGAATGGCTCGGTCGCCTTCGCAAGCGTCACCCGATCCATGCCGACGCCGGTGTCGACGATGGTGATTCGAATGTATTCGCCCGCCGGCAACGCCGGACTGTCGGCGCCGAGACCGCGCACATTCGCATTGCCCAAGCGGCCGTTCGCCGAATCCGGCGCCGGCACGCTGATCGGCTCGAGCGGTGATTTTCACGCTGCCGCCATCCGGCATCGCGTCGCGCGCGTTCAAAGCCACGTTGAGCAACGCCAGTTCAAGCTGATTGGCGTCCACGAGAATCGGCGGCAAATCAGCCGGAAATTCGCTGCTGAGTCGTGATTCCGTGGCCCACGGCGCGCTTCAGAAGCTCTTCCATGCCGTTCACCAGCTGCGCGAAGTCCACCGCCTGCGGCTTGAGTTCCTGGCGGCGCGAAAATGCCAATAAGCGCTGAGTCAAGGCCTTGCCGCGATCCGCGCCTTGAATGGCGTTCTGCAGCAGCCGGCGGATTTGCGGATCTTCCGGCAGTTTCTTTTCCAACAAACTCAGGCTGCCCAACACCGCCATCAGTAGATTATTGAAGTCGTGCGCGACGCCGCCGGTCAAGCGCCCGATGGTGTCCATTTTTTGCGCTTCGAACAACTGCGCCAGCGCCAGCTCACGCTCGCGCGTGCGCTCCTCGATCCGAAGCTCCAATTCCTCATTGAATTTGCGCAGTTCGGCGGTGCGCTCCTCGACGCGCCGCTCGAGATCCGCGTTGAATTGCTCGAGCTGCCGGGTTTTGCGGTAAAGATCGACGAATACCCTGCACCTTCGCGCGCAGCAATTCCGGCACCACCGGCACCGGAACATAGTCGACGCCGCCCAGCCTGTAGCCGCGCAGTTGATCGAGGTGCGCCATCATGACCGCGGATACGAAGATGATGGAGGTGTTCTGAAAGCGCGGATGCTCGCGGATCATCGTGGCCAATTCAAATCCATCCAGGTCCGGCATGCACACATCGATGAGAATCAGCGCCACTTCGTTCTTCAGCAAGCATTCGAAGGCTTCGCGCGCCGAACTCGGCCTTGAGCAGATTCTCGCCCATCTCGGCGAGCACGACCTCGTGGCTCAGCAACTTCGCCTGGCTGTCGTCGACCAGCAAAATATTGACCTTGTCGGGAGCGCTCATGAACTCGATCAGCGATGCAGCCACATCCGCAGCGCGGACATCAGCTGCTGAATGTTTACCGGCTTCGCCAGATAGTCGGAGGCGCCCGCCTCGAGGCATTTCTCGCGATCGCCCTTCATGGCCTTGGCCGTCAGCGCGAGAATCGGCAGCCGCCGATAGGTCGGGATCCGAACGAATCGCCTGAATCGTTTCATAGCCGTCCATGCCCGGCATCATGATGTCCATCAGCACGATCGCGACGTCGGTGCGCGACGCCCAACACGGCGATCGCCTCGCTGCCGGTGGTCGCCGTGAGCACTTCCATGCCGCGCCGTTCGAGCACGCTGCTCAAGGCAAAGATATTGCGCGCGTCATCGTCGACCAGCAGCACCGTACGCCGGATCAGATCTTCATCCGAACTGTGCAGGCGCTCGAGCATGCGCTGCTTGCCTTGCGGCAGGTCGGCGACAACCCGATGCAGGAACAGGGCCGTCTCGTCCAACAGGCGCTCGGGCGATTCCACACCCTTGACCACGACGCTGCGCGCCATGGTGTGCAGCCTCGCGTCTTCGTCGGGCGAGAGCTCGCGCCCGGTGAACACCACCACCGGGATATCGCACAGCGACGCATCGTCGCGGATTCGCTCCAACACCTCGAATCCCGACATGTCGGGCAGCTTCAGGTCGAGCACCACGCAATCGATGCGGTTGTCGCGCAGCTGCAGCAGCGCGCTCTCGCCGGTATCGGCCGTCATGATTTCTATATCGTCGGAACCCAGCAGTTCGGTGACGCCCTGGCGCTCGGCTTCGTTGTCCTCGACCAGCAGCAGGCGCTTGCGGCGCGACCTGGCGTAGCCCTTGATGCGGGCAAAGGCACTCTCCAAGCCTTCCGTGGTGGTCGGCTTCTGCACGAAGGAAAACGCGCCGCGCGCCAAGACCGTGATGGCGATCCTCGTCCAGGGTGACGATCTGCACGGGAATGTGCCGCGTGGTCGGATCCTGCTTGAGCTGGCTCAATACCGTCCAGCCGAGCATGTCGGGCAGGAAAATATCGAGCGATATGGCGGTCGGATGGTGCGCGCGCGCCAGCGCGAGCGCATCCGCGCCGCGATGCGCGACCAACACCTTGAAGCCTTCGTCCTTCGCCAGATCGATCATGATGCGCGAATAATGCGGATCGTCCTCGACGATCAGCACCACGCTGTCGTTCGGCTCGAGGTTGTTGCGGTCATCGATGATCTGCTCGATCGGCCGCTCGGCCAGCCGCGTTTGCGCCAGCGCGCCGCTGCCGGCGGGCGCGCTGCCTGCGGCCGCGGGCGCGCGCAGTGAAGCGCCGCCAAGATAGGTGAGCGGCAGGTACAGGGTAAAAGTGCTGCCCGAGCCCGGCGTGCTGCGCAGTTGAATTTCGCCGCCGAGCAGATTGGCGAGCTCGCGGCTGATCGCCAACCCCAGGCCGGTGCCGCCGTATTTGCGGCTGGTGCCGGCATCGGCCTGCTGAAAGGCTTCGAATATGATGCGCTGTTTTTCCGGCGGAATGCCGATGCCGGTATCCGCGACCTCGAAGGCCACCACCGCGGGCGCGTGCTTCAAAACCGGATGATCCGCGTTCCAGCCGCTCGTGACCGGCGAGACGGTGAGTTTCACCCCGCCTTCGGCGGTGAACTTGAAGGCATTGGACAGCAGATTCTTCAGAACCTGCTGCAGGCGCTTCGAATCGGTGATGATGCTGCGCTCCAAATCGGACGAAATGGCGATGTCGAAGCTGCAGCTTGCGATTTTCCGCCTCGTGCCGGAACGGACGGCCGATCATGTCGAGCAAATTGTTGAAGTAAACCTCTTCCGCCTCGACCGACACCGTGCCCGATTCGATCTTCGACAAATCGAGGATGTCGCTGATCAAGTTCAAAAGATCGGTGCCGGCGCCGTGGATGGTGCGCGCGAACTCGACCTGCTTGCCGCTCAAGTTCCCTTCCGCATTCTCCGTCAGCTGCTGGCCCAGGATCAGAATGCTGTTGAGCGGCGTGCGCAACTCGTGCGACATGTTCGCCAGGAACTCGGATTTGTATTTGGAAGTGAGCGCAAGCTCGGTGGCCTTTTCTTCCACGGCGCGCCGCGCCTGTTCGATCTCCTGGTTCTTCGCTTCCACCTCGACGTTGCGGTCCGCGAGCTGCTGCGCCTTCTGCTCGAGCTGCTCGTTGGTCTGCTGCAGTTCGCGTTGCTGCGTCTGCAGTTCCGTGGCGAGCTGTTGCGACTGTTTGAGCAGCCCCTCGGTCTGCATCGTTGCCTCGATCGAGTTCAGCACGATGCCGATCGATGTGGTCAGCTGCTCGAGGAAGGACATCTGCAGATCCGTGAACGCACCCGAGCGATGCCAATTCAATGACGGCCTTCACCTGGCCTTCGAACGACACCGGCAGCACGATCGCATTGCGCGGCGGCGCCCGGAACAAACCGGAACTGATGGGCACGACGCTCGCCGGCATCTCGGTGATCAGCATGCGCCGCGCGTCGCGCGCGCACTGGCCGATCAAGCCCTCGCCCAACTCCAGATGCTCGGAATAGCCGTTCGCCACATCGTCCGCGTACGCGGACAGCAGCCTGAGCGCCGCATCCGCGCCGCCGGCCTGCACTTGATAGATCACGCCGTGATGCGCGCCGACCAACGGAGCGAGTTCCGACAGCAGCATGCGGCCCACCGTGGTCAGATCGCGCTGCCCCTGCAGCATGTTGGTGAAGCGCGCCAGATTGGTCTTCAGCCAGTCCTGCTCGGTGTTGCGATCGGTGGTCAGGCGCAAATTGCCGATCATCGTATTGATGTTGTCCTTCAGTTCCGCCACTTCGCCGCGCGCCTCGACCTGCACGGACCGCGTAAGGTCGCCCTTGGTGACCGCGGTCGCCACTTCGGCGATGGCGCGCACCTGCGTGGTGAGATTCGCCGCCAGCAAATTCACGTTGCCGGTCAGGTCCTTCCAGGTTCCCGCCGCGCCCGGCACGTTCGCCTGTCCTCCCAGCCTGCCTTCGACGCCGACCTCGCGCGCCACGGTCGTGACCTGGTCGGCAAAGGTGGCGAGCGTGTTCGTCATGTTGTTGATGGTTTCGGCCAGGGCCGCCACTTCGCCTTTGGAGGCGACCGTGAGATTTTGTTTCAGGTCGCCGTTGGCCACCGCGGTCACGACCTTGACGATGCCGCGGACTTGCTCGGTCAAATTCGCGGCCATGACATTGACCGTGTCGGTCAGATCCTTCCAGGTGCCGGCGACGCCGGGCACCTGCGCCTGGCCGCCGAGACGCCCTTCGGTGCCGACTTCGCGCGCCACGCGCGTCACCTCGCCGGCAAAGCCGTTCAACTGATCCACCATGGTGTTGATGGTGTTCTTGAGCTCGAGAATCTCGCCCTTCACATCGACGGTGATCTTGCGCGACAAGTCGCCGCGCGCCACGGCCGTGGTCACTTCCGCGATGTTTCGCACCTGAGTGGTCAAATTGGCCGCCAGCAGGTTGACGTTGTCGGTCAGGTCCTTCCACGTGCCGGCGACGCCGGGTACCACGGCCTGGCCGCCCAGGCGCCCATCGGTGCCGACCTCGCGCGCCACCCGCGTCACTTCGCCGGCGAAGGAGCGCAGTTGGTCCACCATGGTGTTGAGCGTTTCCTTCAGCAGCAGAATTTCACCGCGCACGTCGACGGTGATCTTGCGCGACAGGTCGCCCGTGGCAATGGCCGTCGCGACCTCGGCGATGTTGCGCACCTGCGCGGTCAGGTTGCCGGCCATCGAGTTGACGTTGTCGGTCAGATCCTTCCAGGTGCCGGCTACGCCGGGCACCTGCGCCTGGCCGCCGAGCTTGCCCTCGGTGCCGACCTCGCGCGCCACGCGCGTCACCTCGCCGGCGAAGCCGTTCAACTGGTCCACCATCGTGTTGATGGTATTTTTCAGCTCGAGAATCTCGCCTTTGACATCGACCGTGATCTTGCGCGACAAGTCGCCGCGCGCCACCGCCGTGGTGACCTCGGCAATATTGCGCACCTGGCCGGTCAAATTCGACGCCATGGAATTGACGTTTTCGGTGAGGTCCTTCCAGGTGCCGGCCACGCCGGGCACATTGGCCTGGCCGCCGAGCTTGCCCTCGGTGCCGACTTCGCGCGCCACGCGCGTCACTTCCGATGCGAATCGATTCAGCTGGTCCACCATGGTGTTGAGCGTTTCTTTCAGCTGCAGAATTTCGCCCTTCACATCCACGGTGATCTTGCGCGACAGGTCGCCGTTGGCGATCGCGGTGGACACCTCGGCGATGTTGCGCACCTGGGCCGTCAGATTTCCCGCCATGGAGTTGACCGAGTCGGTCAGATCTTTCCAGGTACCCGCGACGCCGGGCACTTGCGCCTGGCCGCCCAAGCGGCCTTCGGTACCCACCTCGCGCGCCACCCGCGTCACTTCGCCGGCGAACGAGCGCAGCTGATCGACCATGGTATTCAAGGTCTCCTTGAGCAGCAGGATCTCGCCCGACACCGTCACGGTGATCTTCTTAGACAGGTCGCCTTGCGCCACGGCGGTCGCGACTTCCGCGATGTTGCGCACCTGACCGGTGAGGTTCGAGGCCATGGAATTGACTGAATCCGTCAAGTCTTTCCACGTGCCGGCCACCCCTTTCAACTGGGCCTGGCCGCCCAATTTGCCCTCGGTGCCGACCTCGCGCGCCACCCGCGTCACTTCGCCGGCGAATGCGTTCAACTGGTCCACCATCGTGTTGATGGTGTCTTTGAGTTCGAGGATTTCGCCCTTCACGTCGACGGTGATTTTCTTCGACAAGTCGCCGTTGGCGACGGCGGTGGTCACCTCGGCGATGTTGCGCACCTGGCCGGTCAGATTCGACGCCATGGAATTGACGTTCTCGGTGAGATCCTTCCAGGTGCCGGCCACGCCGAGCACATTGGCCTGTCCGCCCAAACGGCCCTCGGTGCCCACTTCGCGGGCCACGCGCGTCACTTCGGAGGCAAACGCGTTGAGCTGATCCACCATGGTATTGATGGTTTCCTTGAGTTCCAGGATTTCGCCCGACACCGTCACGGTAATTTTCTTCGCCAGATTGCCGCTGGCAATCGCAGTCGACACCTCCGCGATATTGCGGACCTGGGCGGTCAGGTTTGACGCCATGGAATTCACGTTGTCGGTCAGGTCCTTCCAGGTGCCGGCGACGCCCGGCACCTGCGCCTGGCCGCCCAGGCGTCCCTCGGTGCCGACCTCGCGCGCCACGCGCGTCACTTCCCCGGCGAATCCATTGAGCTGATCAACCATGGTGTTGATGGTTTCCTTGAGCTCGAGGATTTCGCCGGAAACATCGACGGTAATTTTCCGCGACAAGTCGCCGCGCGCCACGGCCGTGGTGACCTGCGCGATATTTCTGACCTGGGCGGTGAGATTTCCGCACATCGCATTGACCGAGTCGGTGAGATCCTTCCAGGTGCCGGCGACGCCCGGCACCAGCGCTTGGCCGCCGAGCTTGCCTTCGGTGCCGACTTCGCGCGCCACGCGCGTGACCTCGGAGGCGAAGGAACGCAGCTGATCCACCATGGTGTTGATGGCTTCCTTGAGCTGCAGGATCTCGCCGCGCACGTCGACCGTGATTTTTTTCGACAAGTCGCCGTTGGCAACGGCAATCGTGACTTCGGCGATGTTGCGGACCTGCGCCGTCAGGTTCGAGGCCATGGAGTTCACGCTCTCGGTCAGATCCTTCCACACGCCGGTAACTTCGCGCACTTGCGCCTGGCCGCCGAGCTTGCCGTCGGTACCCACTTCGCGCGCCACGCGCGTGACTTCCGAGGTAAAGATGCTGAGTTGCTTGATCATCGTGTTGACGATGTTGGCGGAACGCAGGAACTCGCCCTTCAAGGGCCGGCCGTCCACGTCCAGCGGCACCGTCTGCAACAGGTCGCCGCGCGCTACCGCGGTCACGGTGCGCGTCACGGCGGTGGTCGGCCAGAGCAAATCATCGATCAATGCGTTGACGGATCCTTCCATGTCCGCCCACGCGCCGTCCGACAGTCCAAAGCGGACCCGCGTGCGGGTCTTGCCTTGTTGTCCCACCACTTCGCCCACATGCTCGAGCTGCTGCGCGATGCGCTGATTGGCGGCGATGATGGTGTTGAAGGCATCGCAGATTTTGCCGGCGACACCGGTTTGGTGTCCGGGCAAACGTACTGAAAAGTCTCCGGCCTGCATGGCATGCAGCGCATTCAGCAATTCATGCTGATTGAGTTCGGGTGCGAAGCCGTGGCCGTTGGCGCCGGCGCTCCGCGCGCGCACCAAGCCGTTGCGTGCCTTGGCATTGCGTGCCTTGGCATTGCGTGCTTTGGCTGCGCCAATTCGCGCCCCATTCTTCGGGGCGGCGGACGAATTCTGATCCATGGTCGGGTCTCCGGGCCGCGCTATGCCGGCCACGACGCAGTCGTTTTCATCCCATCAATACCAACTCGGTGAACGGAAATCAGGTCGTGTGTTAGCCGCTGGACTCGCTGTTATCGGGCTGCACATGGCGCGAAAGCTTGGCAAAGCGATCGGTGAAAGTCCAAACATCCGCAGCGCCGGCGCTCGGATATTGATGTAGGAAAATTCCGACACGCATTGAGGCGCGGAATCGATGGCCGACGGCGGCCGAAGTGCCATGGGCCGGCGCGCTGGCGCTCGCCGCTGCGCGAGCGCCACGGTATTGTTTTTACCTATTGAGCGAACGTTTGCTCAGCGGTCGAGCGCCAGCCATACCGCTTTCGGCTGGGTGAAATTCTCGATCGCAGCATCGCCGTGCTCACGCCCGAGACCGGATTCGCCCGAACCGCCCCATGGCAGGCGAACGTCGGTGTAGCCATAGGTGTTGATCCAAACCGTGCCGGCTTTGAGTCCGGCTGCCATGCGATGCACGCGTCCGATATCGGAACTCCAGACGCCGGCCGCCAAACTATAAGCCGTTCCATTGGCGATGCGCAGCGCGTCCTGCTCGTCCGTAAAGGGGATGACAGAAAGCACCGGGCCGAAGATTTCTTCTTGGGAAATCCGCATCTCGTGCTCGACATTGGCGAACACGGTGGGCTCCACGAAATAGCCCTGATCGCCGTGGCGCGCGCCGCCCGCGACGACGCGGGCGCCCTCCGCTTTGCCGATCTCGATATAGTTCAGAACGGCTTGCATCTGGCCCGCGGAAATCACCGGGCCCATCGTGGTATTTGGATCCATCGGATCGCCCACGCGGATGGATCGCGCACGCTCAGCCAATAGCCGCACGACCTCGTCGTACGCCGGGCGTTCAACCAGGACGCGCGAGCCCGCGGAACAGACCTGCCCTGCATTGAAAAAGATGCCCGACGAGGCGGCACGCACCGCTCGCTCCAGATCCGCGTCGGCGAAAATCAAGTTGGCGGATTTGCCGCCCAGTTCCAGCGTCACCTTTTTGAAGTTGCTCGCGGCGCCTTGCATGATCCCGCGGCCCACCTTGGGCGAACCGGTGAAGGTCACCTTGTCGACACCAGGGTGCCGTACCAGGGCTTCGCCGACCACGCTGCCCTTGCCGCAAACCACGTTGAACGCTCCCGGCGGCAGCCCGGCATCGAGAAACAGCTGCGCGACCCGCAGCATCGACAGCGGCGTCAGTTCCGCGGGCTTGACCACGACGGTACAGCCGCAGGCCAGCGCGGGCGCGATTTTCCACATACCGATCATGAGCGGGAAGTTCCACGGCACGATGGCAGCGACCACGCCGACCGGCTCGCGCATGGTGTAGGTCAACGCATCGGGGCGCGCCGGTATCACTTGTCCGGTGATCTTGTCGCACCACCCGGCGTAGTAGCGCACGGTGTCAATGACGGCGGCCATGTCCTGGCGGCGCACGGCCGCAAGCGGCTTGCCGGCGTCCAGACTTTCGATCTCGGTCAGTTCCTCCCGGTGCTCTTCCAGCAGCGCAGCCGCCCTTTGCAAAATGCGGCCGCGTTCGGCGGCGCGCAGCGCGCCCCAGACTTTAAGCGCCGCGCGCGCGGAGCCGACAGCTTTGTCCACGTCCGCCCATCCGCCTTGGGCAACTTCGGCGATCGGCGCCTCGGTCGCCGGATCCAGATCGATGCTGTACTCGCCGGTCGATGGAACCGCAGGCTCGCCATCGATGAATAACCCGTATTGTTGCAAATCGGCTTTTTGGTCCATGGATTCCTCTCTCGCGGCGCCGCATGAAAAATGTCCGCGCCTGGCACTGAAATGACGGCTTTCAGTGTGGAATCAAGCAGGGTGCAGGTCCAATTGCTTCGCTGGATCGGCTGATAGCCGGGAGTAATCAGGACGGATCCGGCCAGGCTGCCGGCTTCAGAGCAACGCGAGATCGAATCGCTTTTGCAGCTCGAGGCCGCGCGCAATCTCCCAAACCGCGGCGGTAATCGGCGCAAGCGCGGGTTGATTGCGCGCAATCAAGCCGATGGCGCGCGTCAGGTACGGCAGCACGGGTGTGGCGCGGACCCGTCCCAGATCGAAGAAATTGAGCAGACTGTGCGGCACAATGCTGAACAGACCGGATTCGCTGACATGCGCATACAGCGCAAAAATGGAATCGGTCTCGAGAATGACGTCGGCTTTCGCGCCCGCGCGCCGAAAAGCCGCATCGATCACCTGGCGATTGCGCATCTTGCCCGTCAGCAGGCACAGCGGCAATTGGCCGGCCTGTTCCCACGTCACCGTGGGCTCGAGTGCCGCGCTGCGTCCGGAGAGCAGAACGTAGCGCTCGTCGTACAGGTGCAGCGATTCGAAGCCGTCGATGGTTTTCTCATCCAAATAGGTGAGGCCAAGATCCAACTCGAACCGGTCCAGCTGGCTCGCAATCGTCTCGGTGCTCAAGGATGAAATGACGTAACGAACATTCGGATACAGGGCGCGGCACGCCGCCGTGACGAACGCGGTGACGCTCATGGTGGTGGGAATTGCGCCGACACGCAAGGTACCGGCCATGCTGGCCTTGGTGAGCGAGGCATCCTCGCGCATGTGCGAGAGCGAGGCGAGCGTCTGCTGCGCCCACAGCAAGACCCGCTCCCCCTCGGCCGTGAATCCCATGAAGCGCCGGCCACGCTGCACGATCATGACGCCGAGTTCTTTTTCCAAACTGCGGATGGCGGAGGACAGCGCGGGCTGCGAAACATGGCAGGCCTCCGCCGCTTTTGCGAAATGCTTTTCGCGCGCGAGCGTGACCAGATAGTCCAGTTGGCGGATGAACATGGCAGCATCTTGCCGCAAATCCGCGCAATCTTGCCCAAATTTTGCGGAGCGTCTAGATTGGCCGCCCCTTTTTCATGATTTGCCGAAGCGCGGAGAAATCGAATGAACTTACCCGGTGAGATGACGGTGGTGGAGATCGCGGCGCCCGGCGGACCGGAGCAATTGAGGACCGCGGTCAGACCGCTTCCCAAACCCGGCGACGGCGAAGTACTCGTTCGCGTCCAGGCCGCGGGCGTCAACCGGCCCGACGTCATGCAGCGCCAGGGCCGCTATCCCCCGCCGCCGGGCGCATCGGATTTGCCCGGCATGGAGATCGCGGGAGAAGTCGTCGCACTGGGTCCGAAGGTCTCGGGTGTGTCGCTGGGCGACAAGGTGACGAGCTTGCTGCCGGGCGGCGGCTATGCCGAATATGCCGTTGCGGCGGCGCCGTTGCTGATGCCCATCCCGAAGGGATTGAGCATGGTGGAGGCCGCCGCGATACCTGAAACGTTTCTCACGGTGTGGACCAACCTGTTCGAGCGCGGCCGCTGCAAGGCGGGTGATATCGTTCTGATTCACGGCGGCACCAGCGGCATCGGCACCACCGCGATTCAGCTTGCCAAAGCCTGGGGCGCGCGCGTCTTTGCGACCGCGGGTTCGGAGGCGAAGGCGCGCGCCTGCGAGGCCTTGGGCGCGGTGCGCGGCATCGACTATAAAACCGAGGACTTTGTCGAGGTTATCCGCGCCGAGACCAAAGGCTACGGCGTCGACGTGACGCTCGATATGGTGGCGGGCAGCTACGTACAAAGAAATCTGGACATCGCTGCGGTCGAGGGTCGCGTCGTCACCATTTCGCTGTTGGGCGGCTCGCGCGCCGAAATCAACGTCGGCATGATATTGATCAAGCGCCTGACCCTGACCGGCTCGACTTTGAGATCGCGAACCGTGGCGCAGAAGGCCGCCGTCGCCGATGCCGTGCGCCAAAACGTTTGGCCCTTGATCGAGTCTGGCAAGGTGCGGCCGGTCATTTTCAAGACCTTCCCGCTGGCGCAAGCGAGCGAGGCGCATCGGCTCATGGAATCCTCGAATCACATCGGCAAGATCGTGCTCGCCGTATAAATTACGCGCCAAGTATCGTTCCCACGCTCAAACCCGTCTCCGCGCAAAATTGCGCGGCCGGCAGTTTTTTGCCGCCGTCGATCCTCAACTTGAACACTTCGATCTGGCCGCCTTGCGCCGAAATTTTCAAGCTATGCTCATCGATCGCGGTGACCGCGCCGATTCGGCCTTTGACCTGCGAGAATGTGCGCGCCGAGTGTTTGCGGACGTCAAACAACTGCAGCCGCTTGTGATCGAAAACGGTCCAGGCACCGGGCGCCGGATCGCATCCCCGGATCAAGTTATATGTGTGATCCACATGCGTGTGCCAGTTGATGCGGGCTTCCGCCTCCCGGCACCATCCCTCATAGCTCGCGCACGACTCATCCTGGATCGTCGCTTGTGCGCGTCCGTTGACGATCGAATCCGCCGCCTCCAGCAAAGCCTCGACGCCCATGGGAAACAGCCTGCCGAAATAGACTTTGCCGACCGTCTCGTCAGGTCCGATGGGCGTTTCTTTTTGCAAAATGATCGGACCTTCATCGAGCCCGTCCACGGGACGGAAAATGCTTAGGCCGGTGCGGGTATCGCCCAGGATGATGGGCCAATTGATCGAGCTCGGGCCTCGGTAGCGCGGCAACAAGGAGGGATGAAATTGAATCGTTCCGTGGCGCGGGATCGTCGCGAAATCCTGGGGCACGAACTGCAGCACGTAGGCCAGGACGGCGAGATCCACATTGAGCGCCTGCAGCGCGCGGCGCGCCTCCTCGACCCGCAAGGAAGGCAGCACGTGAACCGGGATGTTGAGTTGCTCGGCAGCGAGCCGCAGCGGATCCGCCGTCTCGCCGGGCTTTTCAGGCGCGCAGAACACCCCGGCGACGGTATCACCGCGCTTCACGAAGGCCTCCATCGCAGCTTTACCGAAGTCTCTTTGACCCACGATGGCAATGCGCATTTTCCCCTCCTGATATCTCATATATCATAGCGACTTGGCGTACAATGCGATGCAGGTATGTTTGTTCAAGACGCCGTCGTACTTCAGGATACCCGCTATTTTGGATCGACTGATGGGTCGAAGGCGACCTGATACCGGCATGATCGACGCATAATCAAGGGAGATTCACATGGCAGGACGAAATTTCCTATTTGTTCCAGGTCCGACCAATGTTCCCGATCGGATCTTGCGCGCGATGTCGGTCGCCTCCGAGGATCATCGTTCGCCTGATTTTCCCATGTTGGCGCGCGCCTGCCTGGACGGCCTGAAGCCTATTTTCAAGACCGTCTCCGGACATCCGTTCCTGTTCCCCTCGTCCGGAACCGGATGCTGGGAGGCCGCGCTCACCAACTGTCTCGATCCCGGCGCCAAGGTCCTCACGGCGAGCTTCGGTCAGTTCAGCCATTTATGGGCCGACATGTCGCGCCGGCTGGGGTTCGAGGTCGAATTGATCGAGACGATGTGGGGTGAAGGGGCGCCCGTGGATCGCTACCTGGCGGCGCTGGAAGCCGATCGAGGCCACCGCATCAAGGCGGTGCTGGTGTGCCAGAACGAAACGGCCACCGGCGTGCGCAGTGATGTCGCCGCGATTCGCCGTGCGATGGACAGCGTCAAGCATCCCGCGCTGCTCTTGGTCGATTCGGTGAGCGCGCTCGCCAGCATGGACTTTCGCATGGACGAATGGGGCGTGGATGTTTGCGTCAGCGGCTCTCAGAAAGGGCTGATGCTGCCCGCCGGTTTGGGCATCACCTGTGTGAGCCAAAAAGCGCTCGAGGCCGCCAAGCACAGCTCGTCGCGGCGTTGCTACTTCGACTACGGCGACATGCTTCGATCCAACGCTTCCGGCTATTTCCCCTATACGCCGTCGCTGCAGTTGATGTACGCCTTGCGCGAGTCGCTCGCCATGCTGGCTGAGGAAGGCTTGGAGAACGTATTTCGACGCCACAGCTATCTCGCGGCCGGCGCGCGCGCAGCCGTGCTTGCGGGCTGGAAGCTGAAATTGTGCGCAGTTGCGCCCCACTGGTACTCGGATACCGTGTCAGCGGTCATGGTTTCCGAGGGCGTGGATGCGGCGGCCGTCATCGCCCGCGCCTATACACGCTACAATCTATCGCTCGGCGCGGGACTTTCGAAAGTCGCCGGGAAATTATTCCGCATCGGCCATGTGGGAGATCTCAATGAACTCATGCTGCTGGGCGCGATCGCCGGCTCGGAGATGGCGATGCTGGACCTGGGGATGAAGATCGAGCCGGGCAGCGGCGTTGCGGCCGCGCAAACCTATTGGCGCAAACCTTGACGATGCGGGTCGTGTTTCTCGACCGCGCTTCGCTCAAGGCGAAACTGCGCCAGTTCGCGTTTCCGGCAGATTACATCGAGCACGCAAAAACCGACGCGTTGCGGAAATCGCGGCGCGGCTGCAGGGCGCCGACATCGCGATAATCAACAAAGTGCCGCTGCGCGCCGAGACGCTGCGGCAGCTTCCGCAGCTCAAAATGATCGCCGTGGCGGCCACCGGCTACGACGTGGTGGATGTCCCCTACTGCGACGAGCACGGCATCGCCGTCGCCAATATCCGAAATTATGCGGTGCATACCGTTCCGGAACATGCCTTTGCCATGATTCTCGCGCTGCGGCGCAATCTGCTCAGTTATCGGCAGGACGTGGAAGCGGGGGTATGGAACAAGTCGGATCAGTTTTGCTTTCTTGACGCATGACATCGGCGATCTGCATGGCGCAACGCTCGGCATTATCGGCGAGGGCGCGATCGGCCAGGCCACGGCCGCGATCGGCCGCGCTTTCGGCATGCGGGTGCTGTTTGCCGATCATCCGCCGCCGAAAATGCCGGAGGTGCAGTTCACTCCCTTGGATGAAGTATTGGCCCAGTCCGATGTCATTTCGCTGCATTGCCCGCTGCTGCCGTCGACTCGCAACCTGATCGACCGCGGCGCGTTCCGCAAAATGAAGCGCAATGCGCTGCTGATCAATACCGCGCGCGGCGGGTTGGTGGACGAAGCGGCGCTGATCCAGGCGCTCGACGCAGGACTGATCGCCGGCGCGGGCTTTGATGTACTCACCGTTGAGCCGCCGAAGGATGGGCATCCGCTGCTCGAGGTGCGGCGCCCCAATTTCATCCTGACCCCCCACGTGGCATGGGCATCGGACGGCGCCATGCAATTTCTCGCCGATCAGCTGATCGACAACATCGACGCTTGGGTGTCCGGCAAGCCGCGGCATCTGGTGAACTCCGCGGCTTGATACAATGTCGGCAGGATGAAAAAACTCCTCTACCAGTTCGACACCGACGCCCACCCTTCTGTATTTGACAACGTCGTCGGCTACGATGGCGGCGCGGACCACATTTCCGCCTATGGCGGCGTCAACTGCCGCCAACGTAGGCGCCTTGGTGGAAGGCGCAATTTTTACGCGCTCGCCGCAAGACAAGAAAAATACTGCGATATTCATCGGCGGTTCGAATCATGCCGCAGGGCGAAGCGCGTGCTGGCCGCGACCCGCGCAAAATTCTTCGCGAAGTTTCGGGTCTCGGTGATGTTCGATTGCAATGGATCGAACACCACGGCCGCCGCCGCGGTTGCGTGGTTGGCGCACGGCCGCTCGCTGCGCGGCAAACGCGCCGTGGTACTCGCGGGGTCGGGTCCCGTGGGTCAGCGTGCGGCCGTATTGCTGGCGCGCGAAGGCGCGCAAGTCGCCATCACCGGGCGCAAGCTTGGCGGCGGTCCAAGGCCGCTTGCGACGCCATCAAGGCGCGCTTTGGAATCGAAGTGCAGGCCCTCGAAGCGCCCACCCGCGTTGAACGCAGGCGCGGCGCTCCAGGACGCGCAGATCGCGCTCGCGACGGGCGCCTCCGGCATCACGCTGCTGGAAGCGAAAGACTGGCAGGAGAACACGTCGCTGGAGCTGATTGCCGATGCCAATGCCTCGCCGCCCGCCGGCATCGAAGGGGTGGCGTCGAGCGATCGCGGCATCTTGAGACACGGCAAAATTCTATTCGGGGCCTTGGGCTTTGGCGCTCTCAAGCTGGCGCTGCATCGAGCCTGTGTCGCGCGTTTGTTCGAACAAAATGACCTGCTGCTCGACGCCGAAGAAATCTATGGCATTGCCAAGGAGATGGTCGGCACATGATTACCCAGCGTCCGGTGGAAACGTTTCTGAACGAATTGGCCAGCGCTGCGCCCACGCCGGGCGGCGGCAGTGCGGCGGCCATCATGGGCGCAATGGGCGCGGCATTGCTCTCCATGGTCTGCAATGTAACGCTCGGCAAAAAGGGGCAGGAAGCCGTTGCAGCGGACATGCAAGCGGTGCGCGACGAGTCCGAGCGGCTGCGCGCGCGGCTGACCGCGATGGTCGCCGAAGACATCGCCGCGTTCGATGGACTCATGGCGGCCTATCGACTGCCCAAGAGCAGCGACGATGAAAAATCAAGCCGTGCGGAGGCGATTCAAGCGAACTTACGCGCCGCCACCGAGACTCCGCTGGCGTGCGCGCGCGCCTGCGCGCAGGTCGTACATCTTGCGAGCCGCGCCGCCGAAAAAGCTTTCTCCGGGGTGGTGAGCGACGCCGGCGTCGGCGTGCTGGCCGCCAACAGCGCGCTGCGCAGCGCCGCGCTCAATGTCTATATCAACGCACCCTCGCTCAAGGATCGCGCCTTCGCGACGGCGGCCGCCGCGGAAATGGAAACGCTTGCTCGATGAGTGCGCGCGCGAGAGCGAAGCCGTGTTCGAATTGGTGCGCGGCCGGCTCGCATGAGCTGCCGCGCCCCCGCGCCCGCCCCGGCACCCGCCCCGGCGCCCGCTTCGCCCACTCCCGGCCCTAAGTACGCCATCCGCAGCGTCAGCCGCTGCAAGCCGCCGTTGACATCCTTTTATCAAGTTGGTACCTTGTTACTCGAAGGTAGCTTTACATACATGACGTCCGATCAAAAATTCAACCCGATCCGCAAAGGCCTGCTGGAATTCCTGATCCTGCAGATCATCTCGGCGGACAAGGTCTATGTCGCCGACATGATGAAGCGCCTGCAGGAAACGGACTTCGCCACCCAGGAAGGCACGCTGTATCCGCTGCTGAGCAAAATGCGGCGCGAAGAGTACGTCGATTATGAATGGCAGGAGTCCGACTCAGGGCCGCCGCGCAAATACTACAAGCTGACCGCCAAGGGCAAAATCCAGTTGGCGGAGTTCAAGCAATATTGGGCATATCTGAACACCACAATCAACCAATTAGGTCGCTGAGCATGAACACCGTCATCATCATCAATCTCAACGGAAACGCGTTCCATCTCGAGGAGCCGGGATTTGCCAGCCTGCGCGCGTATCTGGAGCGGGCTCAAGCGCAGCTCAAAGACAATCCCGACAAGGCCGAAATCATGGCCGATCTCGAGCAGGCGATCGCGGATAAGTGCGCGCATTTCTTGCGGCCGCACAAGAATGTGCTCACCGCGGCGGAAATCGACGAAGTCTTAAAGAGATGGGGCCGGTTCAAAGCGACACCGGCACGGACGCCGGCGCCACTGCAAGCAGCGCGTCGAATGCGGATTCCAAGGAGCAGTGGCGCGGCGCAAAGCGCGCCGAAGCGGCTTTATCAGATTCGCGAAGGCGCCATGTTCAGCGGTGTCTGTACCGGACTCGCGGCTTACCTCAACGTCGACGTCACGATCGTGCGCGTCGCCTTCGTGCTCTTGACGCTGTTGACCACCGGCGTCTGGATTCTGGTGTACTTGGGCATGATGCTGGTGGTCCCCTTCGCCAACACCGGCGAAGAACATGCCGCGGCCGCCGGCGCACCCTTCAACGCGCAAGAAGTGATTGATCGCGCCAAGAAACACTACGCCGAGTTCAAGGACGGCAAGGAGTGGCGCCGCCACTGGCGTCAGCAGCGGCGCGAGTGGCGCCGCCGCTGGCACGAGGGCGCGTATTGGTGGGGACACAACCTGCAGCGCAATGTGCACCAGTTCAGCAGCAGCCCGGGTTATGGCGGCCATTTGGGCGCGACGCTGCTGATACCCTTTCTCGCGGTTTTCAATGCCGTCCTGTTTTGCGTCTTGATCGCTGCGATCGTCTCGCTCGCCACCACCGGGGCGATATTCGGTTGGGTGGTCGCCGCATCCATTCCCCTCTGGGTGTCGATCCTCATCCTGATGGTCTTCTACGGCATGATCTCACGGCCGCTGCGCCACGCGCGCCGCGCCATTTATTTCAACACCGGCGGACACAGCTACTATTGGTTCGCGGCTTGGTACGAGATCCTGTCGACGGGCGTATTGATCCTGGTTTGCTGGTTCGCCTATACGCATGTGCCGGAGGTGCACGATTTCTTTCAGCACTTCGCAGAGAACGCGACCATCATGTGGAACAACCTGGTCGAGTCGTTCCACCGCGGCGCTGCGCACCGGCCGGGATCCGGGATCGACGCGCGCCTGCCGGCGGCGGCCGCGTCGGCAACGATCAGCGGTTTTCTGGCCATGCGGGCCTGATGCGACCGTGCCGGCGGTGATATTCTGCTCTCGCGGCAATTCAAACCGGGAGCGGCGATGCCGGGAAGATTGGACGGGAAAGTGGCTGTGATCACCGGCGCGACCAGCGGCATCGGCGCGGCGACCGCGCGCTGCTTTGTGGCCGAGGGAGCGCGTGTCGTCATCGCCGGGCGCTCCGCAGAACGCGGTGCGGCACTGGCCGGCGAACTGGGCGGCCGGGCGATTTTCCATCGCGCCGACGTGATGCACGAGTCTGAAATCGCGGCCGTGATCGACGCGGCCGTCGGCCGGTTTGGAACACTCGACTGCCTGTTCAACAATGCCGGCGCTGCAACGCCCGGTGAACTCGAAACGATCACCGAGGAGCAATTTGACTACGGCATGAAGCTGCTGGTCGGCAGTGTCATGTTCGGCATCAAGCACGCGGCGCGAGTGATGCAGGGCGGCGGCTCGATCATCAACAATTCGAGCATCGCCGCGCATCGCCTCGGTCAGGGCGGAACACTGTATTCGGCGGCGAAGGCCGCCGTCAGCCATATCACCCGCATCGCGGGGGCGAAGCTCGGGCCCCACGGCATTCGCGTAAATTCCATTTCGCCGGGCGCGATCGCCACTCCCATTTTTTGGGGCGGCTCCGCGACGGCGCAGACCCTGAGCGCGGCGGACAACGCCAGAAAGATGGCGAAGCTGGCTTCAAACCTCGCCAAAGCGACGCCGCTGCCCCGTTCCGGGGTCGCGAACGACATCGCTTATGCCGCGGTGTTTCTCGCCAGCGATGAGGGCAGCTTCATCAACTCGCACGACCTGGTCGTCGACGGCGGCCGAATTGCGCAATTTTATGAGCGTCCACCGCCTGCCGTTTGAGTGCCGGTCCGGGTGTTCCAGGGGGCGACCGATGTTCGATCGCCATGTTTAGCCGGCTGCTCATCGCCAACCGCGGCGAGATCGCAATCCGCGTCGCGCGCTCGGCCGCGGACCTCGATATTGCGGGCGTCATGATTTATTCGGAGGACGACGCGGCCTCGTTGCATGTGCGGGCCGGGGATGAGGCGCTGCCCCTGAGCGGGGCGGGTCCCACTGCCTATTTGGACGGGCCGCAGATCTTGCGCCTTGCGCTCGAGGCGGGCTGCGACGCAATCCACCCGGGCTACGGCTTCCTGAGCGAGAGCGCCGCTTTTGCACGGCTCTGCAATAACGCCGGCGTCGTTTTTGTGGGGCCCTCCCCGGAAGCACTGACCCTGTTCGGCGACAAGGCGCAAGCGCGCGCCTTGGCCAAACGTGTCGGCGCACCGGTGCTGCCAGGTTCGACCGGTGCGGCGACGCTCGCGGAAGCGGAGCGCTTTTTCGGCAATCTGGGCGCGGGCGGCGCGCTGATGCTGAAGGCCATCGCCGGCGGCGGCGGACGCGGCATGCGCGAAGTCCGCGCGCTCGCCGATCTAGCCGGCGCCTATGAGCGCTGCGGTTCAGAGGCGCTGCAGGCGTTCGGCAATGGCGAGGTGTATGTCGAGCAACTCGTGCCGCGCGCACGGCATGTCGAAGTGCAAATCCTCGGCGACGGCACGGAAGTTTCGCATTTGTGGGACCGCGATTGCAGCGTGCAGCGTCAACGCCAAAAGTTGATCGAAACCGCACCCGCATTCGGACTGAACGCCGGCCTGCGCACCGAGCTCCTGGAGCTGTCCGTGGCGCTCGGCAAAGCAGTGAATTATCGCGGCCTGGGAACCGTCGAGTTCCTCCTCGATCAGGATGCCGGCAGCGTCCTGCCATTCGCCTTCATCGAGGCAAATCCACGGCTGCAGGTCGAACACACGGTGACCGAGGCCGTCACCGGGCTCGACTTGGTGCGCATCCAATTGCAGCTCGCCGCGGGCGCGACTCTCGCCAAGTTGGGGCTGCGCCAATTCGCCATTGCGCCGCCGCGCGGCGTCGCCATCGAGGCCCGCGTCAACCTCGAGACGATGGCCGCCGACGGCAGCGCCCGGCCCGCGGGCGGCACTTTGTTGCTATATGAACCGGCATCGGGACCCGGGATTCGCGTCGATGGTTTCGGCTATGCCGGCTATCGCACCAGCGGCAAGTTCGATTCGCTCCTGGCCAAAACAATTGTGTACTCTGCCGAGGGCGATCTCGCGATGGCGGCCCGCAAGACTGATCGGGCGCTGTCCGAATTCCGTATCGCCGGCGTTTCAACCAACATCTCCTTCCTGCGCGCGCTGCTGCAAACGCCGGGGTTCGCCACCGGCTCCCTGCATACGCAATTCGTCCAGGAAAACGCGGCGAGCTTGTGCGCGCAGGCCGCCGAGCTCGCCCCGGCCGAGAAACCGAAGCGTCAGGCGGGCGTCAAGCTCGAAAGCACCGATCCTCTGGCGGTCCTGGAGCATGGCAGGAGCGACGGCGAGGCTCACGGCCGCGCGTCCGCGCAGTCTGAGCGCATGGCCGATCCGGCCGCTCCCGAGGGCACTACCGTCATCCCGGCGCCGATGCAGGGAACCATTGTCGGCATTGCCGTTGCGCTGGGCGAGGCGGTGCGCGCAGGCGATCCGCTCTTGATCATGGAATCCATGAAAATGGAGCATGTCATCGGCGCGCCGATCGACGGGGTCATTCGCGCCATCGAGGTGTCGCGCGGCGATACGGTGTTCCAAGGACATGCCCTGCTATATGTCGAGCCGGCGGCCTCCGCGCACATCGATCGGGCGGCGCCTGCCGAGGCCGATCTTGATTTCATCCGCCCCGACCTTGCCGAGGCGATGGAGCGGCATCGCGGCACGTTGGATGCGAGCCGCAAAGATGCCGTGGCACGGCGCCGCAAGAGTCAACAACGCACTGCGCGCGAAAACATCGACGACCTGCTCGATGAGGGATCCTTCATCGAGTACGGCGGTTTGGCGGTGGCGGCGCGCCGTAAGCGTCATTCCCTGGAGAAGTTGATCGAGCAAACCCCGGCGGACGGCATGGTGATGGGCTTGGGCCGCGTGAATGGCGCGCGCTTTGGGGACGATGCGGCGCGTTGCGCGGTCATGGCCTACGACTACACCGTGCTCGCCGGCACGCAGGGAGTCCACAACCACCGCAAGATGGATCGGCTCATCGAGATCGCAGAACGCCAGCGGCTGCCGACGGTTTTCTTCTGCGAGGGGGGCGGCGGCCGTCCGGGCGATACGGAGGGCGGAGGTTACGTTCGCGGCTTCGAACTCTGGGCGCGCATGTCGGCAGTCGCGCCGCTGATCGGCATCACTTCGGGCCGGTGTTTCGCGGGAAATGCCTCGGTGCTCGGATGCTGCGATGTCATCATTGCGACCCGTGGTTCGAACATCGGCATGGGCGGCCCGGCAATGATCGAGGGCGGCGGTCTGGGAATTTTCAAACCGGAAGAGATCGGTCCGGTCGCCGTGCAGGAGCCGAATGGCGTCATCGATGTCCTCGCGCAGAACGAGGCGGACGCGGTCCGCATCGCGAAGAAATATCTGGCTTTTTTTCAAGGCTACTTGTCCGAATGGACCTGCGCCGATCAGCGGCTGCTGCGCCACGCGATTCCGGAGAATCGCGTGCGTGTCTATGACATCCGGCAGCTCATCGAAACCCTCGCGGACACCGGGTCGCTCTTGGAGCTGCGGCCGAAATTCGCCACCAGCATGATTGTCGCGCTGATCCGCATCGAAGGCCGGCCCATGGGCGTGATTGCGAACAATCCCAAGGTATTGGGCGGCGCGATCGATTCGGATGGTTCGGACAAGGCGGCGCGATTCTTGCAGTTGTGCGAAGCGTTCGATCTGCCGGTTCTCTCCCTCTCGGACACGCCCGGCATGATGGTCGGCCCCGAGGTGGAAAAAACCGCACTGGTCAGGCACTGTTCGCGACTATTTCTCATCGGCGCAAATCTGACCGTGCCCATGTTCAGCGTGGTGCTGCGCAAGAGCTATGGCTTGGGAGCGCTGGCCATGACCGGCGGCAGCTATCCGGCTTCCGTGTTTGCCGTGGCGTGGCCCACGGGAGAGTTTGGCGGAATGGGATTGGAGGGTTCGGTCAAACTCGGTTACCGCAATGAGCTGGCGGCGATCGCGGACCCCGCCGCGCGCAGGGCTAAATTCGACGAAATGGTTGCCGCCGCCTACGAACATGGCAAGGCCCTGAACCAGGCATCGACCTATCACATCGACCAAGTGATCGATCCGGCCGATACGCGCCGCTGGATCGTCGCGGGACTGCGCTCGCTGCCCCCCAGCCGACCCCGGCTTGAGAAAAAACTGCGCTGGATCGATGCTTGGTAGCATCGGCCGAGTTCGTCAGGCGGCAAGTGCGGGTGACGCCCTACCCCCATGAAGATGCCGGCTGGATCATCGCCAATTCGCGGAGGAAGTGTGCCTCATGGGCGAGAGCCTGCCGCTCGATCTGCGCAAATCGCGCGGGCCGAGCGCCGTCTAACGGAACTTGACTTATCCTGGTCGATTATAATTAATGTAATATCAATCTACTATTGCCATCCGGCCGCTTCGGTCACCTTCTGCCGGTAGATCGGCCTGACCCGCCACAACAGCGCGATGGCGAGCAGCGCCGCGCCGAGCACCACGATAATCAGGCTGAAGCGAATCTTTACCGGGTCGTGGAACAGGCGATCGTTCAGAAACGGCACCAGGGCCGGTCCGACGCCCAGCCCCAAGGCGTTGACCACGAACAGGTACACCGCCGAGACCTGTGCGCGATACTGGTTGGGCGTGACTTGGTTGACAGCCTGCGGCCCCACGCCGTTGTAGGCATTGAAGGTCAGACCGGAAACGAATATCGCGATCCAGACCAGGCCCACCGTAGGCATGAGGGTGGGCAAGCAGCTAAGCACGGCAATGCCGCAGGCCGAAATCAAGGCGACGAAGATCGGCGCATCCTTGTGGCCCTTGCGTGTCAGGCGATCGCACAAAATGCCCGCCAACAGCATGCCGGTCGAATTCATCAGAATCGTCGAAACGCCCAGGATCTTGCCGACCTCGCCATAACTCACGCCGTAGGCGCGGATGATTGCGGTGGGCAGCCACGCCGCCACAGCGTAGCCGCACAGCGCCAGCAGGGCGAGCGCCACGAAATGCAAGCAGTAGAAATTTCTATTCAGCCAAACGTAGCTGAGAACCTCCCTTAAGGGCGGACGCAAGGGCGCCGCCGCGGATTTATGCGGAAGCGTCCGCAATATTCCACGGCGCGCCGGCTCGCGAAATGTGAGCAGCAGCAGCGGCAACACGATGCCCGGTGCTCCCGTCACGATGAACACCATCTGCCAGGCGCGTACCTGGCCCAACACCGGCAGCGTAAAGGTGGCGCCGGCGTGCGATACCGCGGCTACGACGATGCCGCCGACCAGGAATGCAACGCCTGCGCCGATGGTGATGCCGATATTGTAAACACCGAAGGCACTGCCCAGTCTGGAGCGCGGGAAGCTGTCGGTAATGATCGAATAGGCGGCGGGCGACAATGCCGCTTCGCCGACGCCGACGCCGATGCGTGCCACGAACAATTGCAGTCCAGTGCGCGCCAGCCCGCACAAGGTCGCCATGATCGACCAGATGAAGACCCCGCCGGCTATGATGGCGCGGCGGCTATGGCGATCCGAGAGGCGCGCAATCGGCAGCCCGAGAAAGGTATAGAGCAGCGCGAATGCCGCTCCTTGCAGCATGCCGATTTGGGTGTCGCTGATTTGCAGATCCCGCTTCATCGGTTCGACGATCAGCGAAATCGTCGTACGGTCGATGAATGAGAAAATATACATCAGCATCAGCACCGCGACGCTGTACCAGGCTGTAAACGAAGATGGATATGCGGTCGATTCGCTGCCGGCGGCCGCCTCCATGGACTGGGACTGCGTTGACATTTGACCCCCGACGCCGACTGGCAATTTTTATTTATCGATCGAAGCCCGTCCCGGCTTGAGAGGAGCCGTCGCGAGCATACTCTTTTTATACTTCGATGCGCGACGCCTGGACTGATCGGGAAACCGGTCGGGCCGGCGCCGGCTTACGCGGGCGCGGGCTCTTGCCGGGTATCGTCCATGGCCACGCCGCGGCGCTCCGGACCCCATGCCGCCATCAGCACGATGATGATAGCCACGCTGCCGACGACGCTCGCCATGGCGAGGCCATAGTTGTTGCCGTTGGCTTCGGCAATCATGACCTGCAGGGGTAGATTGCCTGAAGCAATGAGATTGCCAAGTTGATAGACCACGCCGGGGAAGGTCGCGCGAATCTCGGGCGGAGAGAGTTCGTTGAGATGCACCGGGATTATGCCCCAGGCGCCCTGCACCGAAACTTGCATGAGAAAGGCGCCCAGGCCCAACACTACGGGTGTGGTTCCGAACGCCCAAAACGGGATGACCGGCAGCGCCAGCAATGCCGCGTAGGTCATCGCACGGCGCCGCCCGATGCGCTCGGACAAGAACCCGAAACCAATGCCGCCGAGGATCGCGCCGATATTCATGATCGCCGCGACGGTGGATGCACCATGGGTGTCGAAGTGATGTTGACCTTTCAAGAACAGATCCGGGTAGGCGTCCTGCGATCCGTGGCTGAAGAAGTTGAACGCCGTCATGAGTGCAATGGCATACAGCGCCAGCTTCCACTGGCGCGCAATGACTCCCGCCAGGCTGTGCCGTTGCTTGCCGATGCGGTTCTCGATGAACACCGGCGATTCGTCCACCGACATGCGGATGAAGAACACCAAAATAGCCGGCACGACGCCCAGCAAAAACATGTAGCGCCAGCCGAGTGCGCCGTAAAACAGGAAGGTCGCGATGGAGGCCAGGAAATAGCCGCTGGGATAGCCCGCCTGCAACAGGCCCGAAACCACGCCGCGCGCGCGCAGCGGTATGGTTTCGAACGTCAGAGCGGACCCGACGCCCCACTCGCCTCCCATCGCAATGCCGAACAGGCATCGGAGCGCCAAAAAGATCGGCAGCGAGGGCGCAAACCCGGAAGCTGCTTCGAGGACCGAGAAGGCCAAAATATTCCACATCAGCGTGGGCTTGCGTCCGAAGCGATCGGCGAGCCGCCCGAAAACGAAGGCCCCGATCGGCCGTGCCGCGAGCGTCAATAGCACCGCCAGGGATACGCTTTTGACGTCGACATGAAAGGTGGCCGCGATGTCCTTGAACATGAACACCATGAGAAAGAAATCGAAGGCATCCAGGGTCCAGCCGAGGTAAGCGGCCGCAGCAACATTCTTTTGACCCCGGGTCCACTGCATCGTCATGCCCTCGCCTTCAGTCGATCCTAGCGGCGCATGCCGGAAATGTCGACATCGTCCGCGCCGCTTCCATTCTGCAGCGGTTCGGCCGAAACTTCGCCTGGCTGAACTCTTGGAAGAATCGCATGCCAACGATTGGGGGCGAACGATGCTGACCAGACCTTTGCATGACTATCCGATGCGCACGTTGAATCGGCCCGCGCCTTGCGTCGACGCGCGGCGCGCCGCGAACGGCGTGGTGTATCTGACCTGCGGACTGCCTTACGAGCGGGGACTGCCTTCTCTGATCGATTATTTGGCGCGGGCCGCCGAGATCCGTCCGGGCACGACTTTCTTGGCCGAACGCGACGCTGTCAAACGCTGGCGCCGCTTGACCTATGCGGCGGCCGCGCGCGACACCGCCGCGGTCGCGACCTGGCTGATTCGCCAAGGCTTAGGGCCGGAAAGTGCGCCCCTGATGATCTTGTCGGAGAACAGCATCGAACATGCTCTGCTCATGCTCGGTGCGATGCGCGCGGGCGTTGCGGTGGTTCCGGTGTCGCCGACCTACTCCTTCGGACATGATCTTGGCCGCTTGGGTTACGCCTTGGAACTGACGCGGCCATCGCTGGTGTACGCCGGCGATGCCGCAAGATACGCGCCGGCGCTCGAATATGTAAAAGCCAAGGCGGAGGGCGCGCCGACAATTGCCGGCGATGAATTCGCCGAACTGTTGCAATCGGTCGACGAGGCCGCGGTGGCCGCGCGCCGCGCGCTGATCCACGACGGCACAATCGCCAAGATTTTGCTGACCTCCGGCTCCACCGGCCGTCCCAAAGGCGTCATCAACACGCACGGCAACATAGCCGCCGCCATTCAAATGGTGCGATTGGTCAGTGAACCCTTCGATCCGCAGCGCGTGAACACCATCGTCGATTGGCTGCCCTGGCATCACGCCTTCGGCGGCAACGCGCAATTCAACGGTGTTTTATCGCTGGCGGGCACTTTGTATATCGACAGCGGGCGCCCCGTGCCGGGGCTGTTCGACGCCACCATTGAAAACCTGCGGGAAGTTTCCCCGACGAGCTTCGGCTGCGTGCCGGCGGCCTTCGGCATGCTTGCCGCGGCGCTCGAGAAGGATGCGGATCTGCGTCAAAAATTTTTCAAGAACATGCGCGCCCTGGGGTATGGCGGCGCATTGTTGCCGCAGCCGATCTGGGAGCGCATGCAAAGAGTGGCGGTCCAGGAAATCGGCGAGCAGCTGCCTTTCGGCACCGGTTGGGGAATGACGGAAACGACCGCCACCGGCGTCGCGGTGTACTGGACGACCGCGCGCACCGGCTTGCTCGGGCTGCCGCAACCGGGCGCGGCGCTGAAATTGGTGCCCAGCGGCGACCGCATGGAACTTAGAATCAAGGGACCGCACATCATGAGCGGCTATTACCGCGCCGATGATCTGAATGCCGCGGCTTTCGATGATGAAGGCTATTTTAAAACCGGCGATGCCGTTCGCTGGGTCGACCCGGCACGTCCGCTCGAAGGTCTGGAGTTCGCCGGCCGCCTCGCAGAAGATTTCAAGCTGCTGTCCGGAACCTGGGTTCAAGCCAGCATCGTGCGCCGGGACTTGGTCGAAGCACTGCAGCCCTTGGTGAGCGACGCCGTGATTTGTGCGCCCGATCATGCTTGGCTGGGTGCCATGGTGTGGCTTGCGTTGCCCGACGATGCCCGGCTGCGATCGGGTCTCGCGCAAAAGCTCGCCGCCTTCAATCAGGCGCGGCAAGGCAGCGCCGATACCGTGGCGAGACTTCTGATCTTGAAAGACCCCCCGTCGGCGGAAGCAGGCGAAATCACCGACAAGCGTTCCATCAACCAGCGACTCGTCATGGAACGCCGCGCGAGCGATGTCGCGCTCCTTTACGCAGATTCGAATGAGCCTCGCATCGTCGAGCCGGCTGCCATCGAGCCCCACAGCAGGCCTCTGTCGGCAGCCTCCTAGGGCACCGCGGCAAGCACCGGCAAAATCATCGCCGACGGGTGACGCCGATCGAAGTAGACGGTGTTCGTCGCGACGCGGGGCGCGCTCTCCGCCGGCACGCCGAACGGTTCTCCGGTGTTCGGATTGATTTCGAACTTGGTGGAATTCGAGGAGGTCACGGTCACCTGGATCTTGTGGCCCTTCTCGAAGGTGAACGCCGTGTTCCAGAGGTCGATGTGCAGCTCTTCGGGCTTTCCCGGAGTCATGGGCATTACATCGTCGGGATCCCGGCCGTGCCGATAACGCGTCCGAATGGGGTTATCAAGAACGATCTGCTCGTAGCCGTCGGGATAGACATCCACGAGCTTCACCATGAAATCGGTGTCGAGGCCGTCGGTCGCCGCCCACAACGTCATGTCCACATGGCCGGCGATGGCGACATTAACCCTAAGCACCGGCGTCTCGAATCGCAAGTAATCTTGGCGCTGTCCGATGGGACGTTGATCGAGCGGACCCGCGGTTTGCAGCAGGTTCGAGCCGCCGTACGTCTTGACCGGATTGGCCGGATCAAACTTGTAGCTGAGCTTGGCGTCCGGCGCGGTCGGCGCCTTGGTGGATAGATGCATGTCGCCGGTCAGATAATAGGCGGTCGGATGATTGGCAGGAGGCCAGTTCGGAGAACTGAACACATGGCTCGCTGCGGAAGGGTGACCCTTGCGGCCCGAGGCCATCATGAAAAGAGTGACCGGAGGTTCCTTCATGATGCCGTTGTCGACGCCCTTCAGCCAATATTCCCACCATCGCATCTCCTCGGTGGGCGGGACCACCGCGCCGGGCTGATTGTATTCGATGTCGCTCTTCTCGCCGCCCAACCCACCATGTCCCGCCGGCACCATGTAGAGCTTCTGATTGCCGCGCGCACCTTTCGAGCCGTAATTTTGCAGCCAGCGGAAATTTTCGACGTTGCCGTCATTGAAAATGTCATACCACGCTCCGTGGTTGTACATCGGGATGCGAATGAACTTGCGTTGCGTGCTCATCGCATGCTCGTTCCAGAATGCGGAATTCGTGGCGCTGCCCCGGACCACATCGAGCTGCGCCTGCGATTCTCCCTGTCCTTTCAGCCAGCCGAGAGTGTCCTCGTCCTTCAAAACCCCGCCGGGAAAGGTGTTGAGCAGCTGATCGTACGGCGCGACCATCACGAAGGCTGCCACCAGGTGCGGGGGCGCCGCCATGGCGGCCATGTTGGTGGTAATGCCCAAGGCGGATGCGCCGACCATGCCGACTTTGCCGTTGCACCAGGACTGCTTGGCGACCCATTCGACCGTGTCGTAGCCGTCTTCCATGTCGGGAATGAACGCCTCGTAGAAGCCCTCGGAATGACCCTTGCCGCGCACATCCTGCATCACGAAGGCGTAACCGGCATCGGTGTATTTCTTGGCCGAGTATCCGGCCAGATCGCCCAACGCATCCTTGAGGTAGGGAGTTCGCGACAGCACCACGGGGAATGGACCCGCGCCAGCCGGCAGGAAAACATTCGCCGCGAGCTTGACCCCGTCCCGGGTGGTCATGGTCATTTCGGTCCACTTCGGCAGCGCTGCGATCTGCTCGGGCGTGAGCTGCGGCAGGAAGCGCGGCCGGGCCTGAGCCGGCTTAGGTTGAGCGGCGGGCGCGGGGGCTTGCGCCGAACCGGATCCGGCAAGCGTCACGCAGGCCGCCGCGGCGATGAGCAACCAACGGAACGACGATTTCATGTTTTATCCCTCGAGCGCGGCCTTGCGCGGCGATTCGCGCACCCCGAGTGTGGGGCTGCCGGCGTGATCCCGTCAAACCTCTTCCGTGTACCCGCGCCGTCGAGCATGTCAATATTGCCGCCTTCAAGACCCGGGTCCTGACCGTGCGCGCAAGGAATCTCGATGAACAAGAATGTCTGCGTCATTACCGGATCATCCTCAGGCATCGGAGCCGCCAGCGCGATTCTATTTTCGCGGCGCGGCTGGGATGTGTGCGTGAACTACTCGAAGGATGCGCAGCCGGCCGAGAAAATCGCCGCCATTTGCCGGCAACACGGCGCGGATGTACTGGTCGAACGCGCGGACGTTTCCCGCGATGAGCAATGCACGGAGTTGGCGAGGCGCGTCGGGGCGCATTTCGGGCGTTGCGACGCGCTGGTGAACAACGCGGGAACGACCAAATTCGTCGACCTCAAGGATCTCGATGGTCTCGGCGCAGCCGACTTTCAAAACATTTACGCGGTCAACGTCATCGGCCCGTTTCAGATGATCCGCGCGTTCGCGCCGCTGCTTCGAAGCAGCGCGAATGCCGCGGTTGTCAATGTATCATCGATCGCACCCTTGATCGGCGGCGGCTCGAGCGTCGCGTACGTTGCTTCCAAGGGCGCCTTGAATGCGTTGAGCCTGGTATTGGCGAGGGCGCTGGGTCCCAAGATCAGGGTAAATGTGGTTGCTCCCGGCATGGTCGACTCTCCCTGGCTGCGCAATGGCCTGGGACCGGAACGCTTCGCAGCGATGCTGCGCAACTACCAAGCGGCCTCGGCGCTCAATAGCCTGGTGTTGCCCGAAGAGGTGGCCGAGACAGTGTATTACCTGGGCGCCGTGGCGTCGAAGACCACCGGCGAGGTTCATTTGGTCGATGGCGGCCGGCGGGCCGGCAGCTAGGATCGGTGCGGCACTACAAGCGGAGGCTTGATAAGCTGCGCGCCACCCATTGGAGAAAAACATGCAAGGCAGATTCGAAAAGCGCGGCGACGTTGGAATCATTTGGATCGACAATCCGCCCGTCAATGCCATCAGTGTCGGCGTGCGCGCCGCCCTCATCGACGGCGTCGCAAAGCTCGCGCTGGATCCAGAAATAAAAATCGGCGTCATTGCGTGCGAGGGCCGCACCTTCATGGCGGGCGCCGACATCACCGAATTTGGCAAGCCGCCGCTGTCGCCCGGTCTGCACGAGGCCATCAGCGCCGTGGAAAGTTCGCCGAAGCCCATCGTCGCGGCCATTCATGGCACCGCATTCGGCGGCGGCTTGGAAGTCGCGCTCGGCTGCCACTATCGGGTCGCGATCGCCGCCGCCAAAGTCGGATTGCCTGAGGTCAAACTGGGCCTGCTCCCGGGTGCCGGCGGAACCCAGCGGTTGCCGCGCCTGATCGGCATCGAAGCCGCGCTCGGCATCATCGTCTCGGGCGATCCGGTGCCCGCCGCGCAGGCGGCCAAAGCCGGCGTCATCGATCAGATCATCGAGGGCGACCTGCTCGACGGTGCCCTCGACTATGCACGCGCACTCGCCGCGCAGAATGCGCCGCTGCGCAAGGTTCGCGACCTCAAGGTCGACACGGGCGAGCTGCCTGCCGGATTCTTCGACGCAGCCCGCAAACGCGTCGCGAAGGAGAAGAAAAATCTGTTCGCGCCGCAACGCATCGTCGACGCTGTGGAAGCCGCCGCCACCCTTCCCTTTGAAAAGGGCATGGCGCGGGAGCGCGAATTGTTCATGCAGTGTGCGCAGAACAGCCAGTCGAAGGCGCTGCAGCACGTGTTTTTCGCCGAGCGCAAGGCCGCCAATGTGCCGAACCTCGACAAGAACGTCGCCAAGCGCGACATCAAGATCGGTGGCGATCATCGGTGCCGGCACCATGGGCGGCGGCATCGCCATGAACTTCTTGAACGTCGGCATTCCGGTCACGGTGCTGGAAATGCAGCAGGATGCGCTCGACCGGGGCGTGGGGGTGATCCGCAAGAACTACGACAACACCGCGTCCAAGGGCAGGCTGACGCTGGAGCAGGTTCAGCAACGCATGGGATTGCTGAAGCCCACGCTTTCCGTACGCCGATTTGCGCGACGCCGACCTGGTCATCGAAGCCGTATTCGAAACCATGGCCATCAAGAAAGACGTATTCGCGAAGCTCGACAAGGCGGCCAAGAAGGGCGCGATTCTCGCCTCGAATACCTCCTATCTGTCCATCGACGAAATCGCCGACTCGACATCAAGGCCCAGCGACGTGGTCGGGATGCATTTTTTCTCGCCGGCCAACGTAATGCGGTTGCTGGAAATCGTCCGCGGCGCGAAGACCGCGCAGGACGTGCTGGTTACCGTCATCGATATCGCCAAACGAATCAACAAGATTGGCGTGGTCTGCGGCAATCGGGACGGCTTCATCGGCAATCGCATGCTGGGCGGATACGCCTATCAAGCATCGCTGATGGTGCTGGAAGGCGCAATGCCGGAACAGGTGGATGCGGCGCTGCGCAATTTCGGCATGCCCATGGGCGTGCTGCAGATGAGCGATCTCGCCGGCCTCGATGTCGGATACAAGTCGCGCAAGGATCGCGATCCGGCGTCATTCGACGGACGCGTATCGCGCTCAGCGGACCTGCTGGTGGAAATGGGACGCATGGGGCAGAAGACCCAGGCCGGATACTATGACTACGCGCCCGGCGATCGCACGCCGCGGCCATCGCCCGTGGTGGCGGAAATCATCGAAGCGGTTTCGAAGGAATACGGCATTGCGCGGCGAAAATTCACGGACGAGGAAATCGTCGAACGCTGCTTTCTGGCGCTGATGAATGTGGGCTGCGAAGTCCTGCGCGAAGGCGTGGCGTACCGCGCCAGCGACATCGACATCGTTTACCTGTACGGCTACGGCTTCCCCGCCTATCGGGGCGGCCCGATGTTCTGGGCTGAACACGAAGTCGGCTTGAAAACGGCGCTGGAGAAACTGCGGAAATACAGCGCCGCCACCGGCGGCAAATGGCTCACGGTATCGCCGCTGCTCGAGAAGCTGGTGGCCGAAGGCAAAGGCTTCGCGAGCGTCGGCCAATGAAGGCCTCCGACGCCGGAGTTTACGGGCGCTAGCGCAGCGGGACGAGATCCCGATATTTCATCATGGCATCGATGCTGGGAGCCTTGCCGCGCCAGGCAAGATACAGGGCTGAAAGATCCTCGGTGTTTCCGCGCGAAAGCACCATGCGCCTGAATCGATCGCCATTGGCGCGGCTCAAGCCGCCGTGATCGTCGAACCATTGATAGCCGTCGGCGGCCAGCATCTGTGTCCAGAGATAGGCGTAGTAGCCGGCTGAGTAACCGCTGGCCCAGATGTGGCTGAAGTAGCTGGATCGATAGCGCGGCGGCACCGCCGGCAGATCCAAATGCGTCTTTGCGCAGCGCCTGCTTTTCGAATGCATCGGGATCTTGCAAAGGCGCATCCGCGGTGAGTACATGCCATTGCATGTCGAGTTCGGCAGCCGCCAGCAATTCGGTGAGCGCGTAGCCTTCGGCGAAATTCCTTGCTTTCTCGATCTTCGCGACCAGGGCATCCGGCATCGGCGCGCCTGTTTGATAATGCTTGGCGATAATGCTTGAACACGGCTGGGATACGTCGCCCAGTATTCGTTGAACTGCGACGGAAATTCCACAAAATCGCGCGCGGTCGAAGTCCCGGAAAGCGTCGGATAGCGAGTGTCGGAAAACATGCCGTGAAGCGCATGACCGAATTCATGGAACATGGTGATCACGTCGTCGAAACTGATCAGCGCCGCTTCGCCGGGCGCGGGCTTGGGCAGATTGGCGACGTTGTAGATGACCGGCAAGGTGCCGAGCAGCCGTCGACTGACCGACGAATTCCGACATCCAGGCGCCGCCGTTCTTGTTGTCCCTCTTGAAATAGTCGCAATAGAACAGCGCCAGGGGCCTGCCGTCGACATCGCTGACTTCAAAAACGCGCACATCCGGTTCATAGACCGGAATGTCCTTGCGTTCCCTGAATGTTATGCCGTACAGCTGATTTGCCGCAAAAAAGACCCCGTTCTGCAGCACGCTATCGATCTCGAAGTACGGCTTGATCTCGGCGTCATTCAGATCGTATTTGGCCTTGCGTACTTCCTCTCCGTAGTAGTCCCAGTCCCACGCCTGCAACGCGAATGGCGCCGGCTGCGCGTCGATCACAGCCTGGATGTCCTTGCGCCTCGCTCGCCGCCTTGGCAGTCGCGACCGGCACGAGCGCGTTCATGAATTGCAGGGCAGCCTCCGGGGTTTTGGCCATCTGGTCCTCGAGCTTCCACGCGGCGTGGCTGGCAAATCCCAGCAGCCGCGCGCGTTGCGCGCGCAGTTGCGCGATGCGCGCGAGGATATCGCGCGTATCGTTTGCATCGCCGCGCTCCGCACGGTTCCAGGAATCGTTGAAAATCGCCGCCCGCGTCGCGCGCACGCTCAATGAGGCGAATGCGGGCTGCTGCGTGGTGTTCTGCAGGGGAAGCAAGTAGCCACGCGCACCGCGGGCCTTGGCGGCTTGCGCCGCCGCCGCCAGTTGCGCATCGCCGAGTCCCGCAAGGGCGGATTTGTCCTCGGTCGCATAGGCGCCCGCCTTGGTCGCCTCCAGCAATTTCTTGGAGAACGCATCCGAGAGCGACGACAGCTCCTTGTTGAATGCCTTGAGCTGCTCCTTGTCTTTGTCCGGCAGCTTGGCGCCCGAGTGGACGAACTCGTCATATTCTCTTTCGAGCAGCCGCAGCGACTCCGCATCGAGTTTCAGCGCGGCGCGCTTGGCATGGATGGCGGCGATGCGCGCGAACAGCTTCTTGTTCAGACGGATCGCATCGTGATGCGCGGCGATTTGCGGCGCCAAAGCCGTCTTGGCCTTCTGCAGCACGGGATTGGTGTTGGCTTGGCTCACGCCATTGAACGCCGCCGAAGCCCGCTGCAGCAGACGGCCGCTGCGCTCCATCGCAACCAGCGTGTTTTCGAAGGTCGGGGCGGCGGGATTGTTCGCGATTTTATCGATTTCCGCGAGTTGTTGCGCCATCCCCGCTTCGATGGCCGGCTGATAGTCGCCATCCCGGATTTTGTCGAAGGGCGGCGCGCCGAAGGGCAGCGTGCTCGCCGCGTAAAACGGATTGGAGGGTCCGAAGCCGCCCGAAGCGGCGCTACCGCAGGTTACGCTCGCCAACAGACTGAAGACTCCCAACGATCCTAGGTTGTATTTCAATTTTCTCATCCGGGTCAATTGGCATGAGCCGATTATACGTCAGCGCGATGAGGACGCGCGGGCGGCGCGGAACGCTGCCGCAGGGCGCCTGGCGCGTTGCCGGCGCAGCTCATGAATACGCCGTGAGAGTGGCGTAGAATGGCGTTTTTTGGTTCAGAGTCGAGCGGGAGACGCCGTCCATGCCGGTCAAAAAGCGCGCGCAGCGCATGTCGCCAGAGAGGCGGCGCGAGCAAATCATGGACAGCGCGGTTGCGCTCATCGTCAGCCGCGGGCTTTCCAGCTGCACGCTCGAGGCGGTCGCCGTGGAAGCGCGCATCAGCAAACCCCTCATTTATAAGTATTTTCCGCGCCTCGCAGACCTGTTCAAGGCGCTGGTGGAGCGGGAATACCGCTTCCTGCGCGGCCGTGGTCTCGGCGTTCTGCCGAAGAAAGTGCCCTATGAGGAAGTAATTCATCGCTCCAATCTTCGATCCCTGGAATACCTGTACGAACGCGGACCGATCATGCGTCTGCTTGCCAGCGATCGATCGATTGCGAGTCTGGCGAAACGCCAGGACCGCGACGAGCGCGGCGTCATGATCGACTACTTCACCAAGCGCTGCGTCGAGGTCTACGGCTTCCCGCGCGATGTGGCGCGCGTGTGCTCGGCCATGACGGTGAACGCTCCGATCCTGTCGGCCCGTGCGCTGCGCCGCAGCGGCATCGCCGCGCACCGCGCGGCCGAGATTTGGAGCGATTTCATCATCGGCGGCAACAATGCTTTGCAGCTCAAATACGGCCGGCGCAAAGCGCGCAGAAAAAAGCCGAATTCCTGAAGCACGCGGCCGGTCTTGACTTGCGGGCCCCTTAATTATAATTTGATTCTACTATATTTCCGCTCCAGGAGCTGCGGCCATGACATATGCGACCAATCGCCGTTACTGCGATGCCGACAGTCACATCATGGAAACCAGGGACTGGATCGCCAAATTCGCCGATGCGGAGCTCCTTGCGAAGCTTCCCGAAATGAGTTTGCTCAAGTCGGGCACCAAAAGCTTCGAGGTCATCAACGAAGCGGTGGCAAGGCAAAGGCAGCGCGCCGCGAACGGCGTGGCGGCGATCGATGTGGTGAAAGGCCAGAAGGGCTGGAATGCGCCCGGCGCATTTGACGCGGCGGAAAGAAAGGCGGCGCTGGATGATCTGGGCTTCGATCGACAACTGGTGTTTTCGACTTTTTCCGCCTCGCAATATCTGCATCACGAGGATCCGGATGTGCGCTACGGCGGCATCCGCGCGCACAATCGCGCGATGGCGGCGTTTTGCAAGCCGGACCCACGGCTCATCGCCGTCGGCCAAGTGTCTTTGGCCGACCCAAAGCGCTGTGTTGCGGAAATGACGGAAGGCGTTGCTCTCGGCTGCGGCGCGTTCTGGATCCCGGGCATGCCGGTGGGCGACAAATCTCCGGGCCACCCGGATTTCGATGCCGTGTGGCAGGCGTTTTGCGACTTGAACGTGCCCTTCATTCTGCACGTCGGGCCCAACAGCCCGACCAAGATCGCCGCCTACGAGAACAATGGCCAAGCGCGGCCCAAGGACATTACCGGCGCCGAAGGAGGCGAGAATCTGCGCGTACGCGATTTCATGCTGCTGTCGGTCGGACCACAGCAGTTTCTGACGGCGCTGGTTTTCGACGGAGTATTTTCGCGCTTTCCCCGTCTGCGCGGCGGCGTGATCGAACTCGGAGCCGGTTGGGTGCCCGAATTCCTGCGTACTCTCGACCTCAGCCAGAAAATCTTCAGGAAAACCGACCCGGCCGTGGAAGCGCTGACGCTACGGGCTTCGGAATACATTCGCCGCGCGGTGAAGTTCACGCCGTTTCCGGGAGAAGATGCCGGCCGCCTGATCAAGGATGCCGGGGCGGAGCTATTCATGTTTTCGAGCGATTACCCTCATCCGGAGGGAACCGACGACCCGATCGGCCGCTTCGAGCGCACCTTCAATGGCATATCCGAGGAAGCCAAGGCCAGGTTTTACAGCGAGAATTTTTTAGCCCTGATGGCCGCGGCGCCCTAGACCGGGTCCGTCAAAAATCACAAATGAGCATCGGCGGGCACGGCATCCTTCGCCGGCACCTTCGGGCGCTCGCGCATCGGCAGCTCCGGAATCATCAGGGTCGCACTGAGCGCGATGACAACCACGACGATGCTCAACAAGATCACGTGCGTCACCGAATCGGCGATCAGCACGCGGATCGCAACCGGGAGGTGCATCACGCCGGAGTGGACTTGCGCATCCACCGACAGGCCGCGCAATTTTGACAGGTTCATCGACGGCAACCCGCTCGACGCAGCCCAAGCCGCCAGCTTGGAATTGAGATCGTTGGTGAGTAGCGTGCCGAACACGGCAACGCCGACGGTGGAACCAATCTGGCGGAAGAACTGATTGGCGCTGGTCACCACGCCGATCCGGTTCACCGGCACGGCATTCTGAATGGCGACGCTGTAAAGGCTCTGCAAAGGACCCAGGCCCATGCCGAGCAACGCCATTCGCCAGCCGAGATCGAACCGGCTCGTGTTGTAGGTCATTTGACTCATCAAGATGGTTGCAATCAGCAACACGATCATGCCGGCCAGCATGAATGGTTTGTAGCGCCCGGTGCGCGTCACCAGCCGGCCGCTCACCGTCGCCGCCACTATCAGGCCTATCATCAACGGCAAGGTCGAGAGGCCGCTGGTGGTGGCTTGCACACCCTGCCCGAGCTGCATGAACAAGGGCAGAAACGCCACGACGCTGAGAAACGACATCGACGAGAAGAAGCCCGCGGTGTTGGCCCAGGTGAACACCTTGTTGCCGAACAGCTCCATGTGGATGATCGGATCGTCTACCCTCTTTTCCACGATCACGAACAGCACCGTGCAGATCAGGAACATCGCGAACAAACCGGTCACGATCGGCGAGCTCCAAGCATATTTTTGGCCGCCGAACGTCAGCGCCAGGAGCAGCGGCACGCAGGCTGCGACGATCAGCGCCGCGCCCAGATAATCGATGCCCCCCTTCGCGGCGTGCGACAGCTTCGGCATCTTGGCGATGACCATGAACAGTGCTATCAAGCCGACCGGCAGGTTGAGATAAAACACCCAGCGCCAACCCTCGATGGTGTGGCCGGCGATGGAGACCGTTCCGTGATCGGTGAAATAGCCCCCCAGCAGCGGCCCGACCGCGCTCGCAAGGCCGAACACCCCGCCGAACAATCCCGCGAATTTGCCGCGCTCGCGCGGCGGGAACAGATCCGCAATGATGGCGAAGGCAGTGGTGAACAAGGCGCCGCCGCCCAACCCCTGAATGGCGCGGAACACGATGAGTTGCACCATGCCCCCGCCCAAAAGCGGCAATGTGCCGAACTCCCCCGCAAGCCCCGACAGCCAGGATCCCAAAAGAAACAAGCCGATGCCGGCGAGCAGCACGGGCTTGCGTCCGTAGAGATCGCCCAGCTTTCCCCATACCGGCACCATCACGGTCGACGACAGGAGATATGCCGTGGTCACCCACGCGTACAGCTCCAGACCGTGCAGTTGACTGATGATGACCGGCATGGCCGTGGACACGATGGTCTGGTCCAAGGCGGACAACAAGAAGACGATCAGCACTCCGATGATCGTGATCTTGCGTTCGGCATCGGTGAAATGCGCCGTGCTCAAAACTCAAGGCTCCGCGCGAGTCATTGCTGCATTATCGCAGGGCGCCTTCCGCGCAGCACGAATTTCTGGATCTTGCCGGTGGCGGTTTTCGGCAGTTCGCTCACGAAATGAAATGCGCTCGGCACTTTGAAATGCGCCAGCGCTGAGCGGGCAAATTCGCGCAGCTCTTCCTGGGTCGCGGACGCTCCGTCGCGCAGAACGACGAATGCCTGCGGCGACTCGCCCCATTTCTCATGCGGCATGCCGACCACCGCAACCTCGAGCACTGCCGGATGCCGCAGCAGCGCGCCCTCGACTTCGATCGAAGAAATGTTTTCACCGCCGCTGATGATGACGTCCTTGAAGCGGTCGCGGATCTCGATATAGCCGTCCGGATGCACCACGGCACCGTCGCCGGAATGGAACCAGCCGCCGGCAAATGCCTCGGCGGTCGCACGCGGATCGTTGTAGTAGCCGTGCATGACGACATTGCCCTTGGCGACGATTTCGCCCATGGTCGCACCGTCGCGCGGGACATCGCGCATATCGCGATCGACCACGCGCAGTTCGCCCGAGGTCATCAATTCCACTCCCTGGCGGGCTTTCATGATCGCGCGCTCGGCGCTCGAGAGCGCCGCGTGCTCGGGCAAGGGCTCGCAGATGCTGATGAACGGCGCCGTTTCGGTCAGACCGTAGACCTGCAGCACATCCCAGCCAAGCTCGGACTCCATTCGTTCGATGGTCGCTGCGGCCGGCGGCGCGCCTGCGGTGATCACCCGAACGCAGCGGGGAAGCTGCTCGCGCAGCGGCGCCGGACCGTTCGCGATGCCGATGAGCACCGTGGGTGCGGCGCAAAGATGGGTCACGCGTTCGCGCCGCACGTGCTCATAAACGGCCGCGGCGTCGACTGCACGCAGGCAGATATGCGCCGCTCCCGCGGCCGTCACGGTCCATACGAAGGTCCAGCCGTTGGCATGAAACATCGGCAGAGTCCACAAATACCGGTCGGCGGGGGTCATGGGCCAGTGCACCAGCGCGCCGACCGAATTTATCCAGGCATTGCGATGGGTGATCATCACCCCTTTCGGACGCGACGTGGTGCCGCTGGTGTAGTTGATGGCGAGCAGGTCCGTTTCCGCTATCCCTGGAAATTCGCGCGCTTCGCCGCTGCCCTCAAGCAACGATTCGTACGGCAGCCAACCGCTCTTCGCGCCCTCCAGGGCGACGAAATGCCGCACTCCCGGCATGCGCGAACGCACTCCATCGACGGCGTCCAGATAGTCGGCATGAACGCACAGCACCGTGGCGCCGCTGTGTCCGGTCACGTAAATGAAATCTTCGGCCGAGAGACGGTAGTTGATGGGCACGATGACCGCACCGAGCTGCGGTATCGCGTAGAATTGCTCCAGGTGCTGATGCGTGTTTGGCGCAATCGTCGCGACCCGATCGCCCTTGCCCACGCCCAATTTTGCGAGCGCTGCGCTCCATTGGTCGCAGCGCTTGCCGAATTGATCGTAGGTCAACCGAAGTTCGCCGTCGACCACCGCTTCGCGCCGGCCATGGAGCTTGCGTGCGCGGCGCGCGAACTCGAGGGGTGTCAGCGGCGTTTCCATATGCGCGAAAGCGTACCAGATTGGGAGCCACGATCGAGCCCTTGCATCGAGGCGATGATTCGGGCCGCCTCAGCGGCGGTTCAAGCCTCGGTGGGCGCATGCCGTCCATTCGTGTACGCTTCATTGATGAAACGCCTTCGACCGCCCTTCCGGGGCGACCATGTCGGCAGCCTGCTGCGACCGCCGCGGCTGCTGCAGGCGCGCGAACGTGCAAATCGCAATGAGATAACTGCGCCGCAGCTGCGTGAGATCGAGAACGAAGCGATTCTCGAGGCGGTGCGCATGCAGGAAGATGCGGGGCTGCAGGGAGTCACGGACGGCGAATTCCGGCGCGGCTCGTGGCACATGGATTTCCTCTATCAAGTGGGCGGCGTGGCCAAGGTCCCCGGCAATCTCAACGTGAAGTTTCACAACGAAGCCGGCGATATCGAATTCACGCCGGCCGCGTTGCGGGTCGCCGCCAAGCTGCATCTGAAGAAATGCATATTCGCAGAGGATTTCGCCTACTTGAAATCGGTCGCCCGGGGCACGCCCAAGCTGACCATTCCCAGTCCCAGCATGATGCATTACCGCGGCGGCCGGCCCGCCATCGATGCGGCCGTGTATGCGGAGTTGCAGGAGTTTTGGCGCGATCTGGCCGCAGTGTACGCCGCGGAAATCGCCGCGCTCGGCAAGCTCGGATGCGGCTATCTGCAGCTCGACGACACCAGCCTGGCCTATTTGAACGACCCGGCGCAGCGCGCGCACGTGGCGAGTATCGGCGGGGACGCCGAACTGCAGCATTTGACCTACATAAAGCTCATCAATGCCGCGCTTGCCGGCCGGCCGGCGGAAATGACGGTCTGCACGCACATGTGCCGGGGGAATTTCAGGTCTTCCTGGGTCGCAAGCGGCGGCTATGATCATGTGGCTGAGGCCTTGTTCACTCAGCTCGACGTGGACGGCTTTTTCCTGGAGTACGACGACGCGCGATCCGGCGGCTTCGAACCACTGCGCTTCGTCCCAAAGAACAAAATGGTGGTCCTCGGCCTCATCACCACCAAGCGCGGCGCGCTCGAGAGCAAGGACGCGCTGAAGCGCCGCATCGATGAGGCGTCGAAGTTCGTGCCCATCGAGCAGCTGTGCCTGAGTCCGCAGTGCGGCTTTTCCTCCACGGTGGAAGGTAATTCGCTGACGCTCGAGGAACAGACGGCGAAACTGCGGCTGGTCGTCGAGACGGCACGCGAGGTGTGGGGCTGAGGCGATGCTATTCGATCAAGATGGCGCGAAAATCGTTGACGTTCGTCAATGTGGGACCGGTAATGACCGAGTCGCCGAGCGCGCTGAAAAAACTGTGCGCGTCGTTGTTGCGCGAGCATGTCGTTGGGCTTCAGCCCCAAGGCTCGGGCGCGCTCGAGCGAATCGGGACTCAAGTAGGCGCCGGCGATTTCTTCTTGCCCGTCGACGCCGTCGGTATCGCCGGCCAGGGCATGGATGCGCCCATGTCCCTCGAGCGCGATCGCCAGGGAGAGCAGATATTCCACATTGCGGCCGCCCCGGCCGTTGCCGCGCACGGTCACCGTGGTTTCACCGCCCGATAGCAGGATGCAGGGGGCGTGGAATGGCTGGTTGCGCTCGGCCACCTGGTGCGCGATGCCTGCGCAAACCTTGCCCACGTCCTTGGCTTCTCCCTCGATGGCATCGCCCAAGATATGCGCCTCGATTCCGGCATCGCGAGCCACGCCCGCGGCGGCCTCCAGCGCCATTTGCGGCGTGGCGATGGTGAGCGAGCGGGCGCGCGCGAGCCGCGGATCGCCGGGCTTCACGGATTCGCCGCGGCCGCTCTCGAGCAGCTCGAGCGCCGCCCGGGGAAGTTCGATGGCATAGCGGCGTACGATACTCGAATGCGTCCGCGGAAGTGGTCGGGTCTGCCACCGTCGGGCCCGAAGCGATGTCGAGCGGGCGATCTCCCGGCACATCGGAGATCAGCAGCGTCAGCACTTGCGCCGGGTGGCAGGCCGCAGCCAACCGTCCGCCCTTGATGGCGGACAAATGGCGCCGCACGCAGTTCATCTCGCTGATGCTGGCGCCGGATGCCAGCAGCGCGCGGCTGACATCCTGCTTCAGATCCAGCGTCAAACCTTTCTGCCGGTAACGGCAGCAGCGCTGAACCGCCGCCGGAGATCAAACAAAGCACGAGGTCATCCGCAGAGAGACCGCCGACCAGGCCGAGCATGCGCCGCGCCGCCTGCATGCCGGCGGCATCGGGAACGGGGTGCGCCGCCTCGGCGATTTCAATCTGCGCGCAAGGCACCGCGTAGCCGTGGCGCGTGACTACCAGCCCGGACAAGGTGCCGGGCCAGTTCTGCTCAACCGCCTGAGCCATTGCCGCGGAGGCCTTGCCCGCGCCGATGACGATCAATCTGCCGCGCGGCGCCGGCGGCAGGTGGTGCGGAATACACAGCGCCGGCTGCGCGGATGCGATGGCCGCATCGAACATCCGCCGCAACAACGCCTTAGGGGATGCCTGGCGCAAGCGATCTTACCGGGCGATTTACGCTACAAGACCGACTTGAGCAAAGTGGCCATTTCCGCGGGGTTGCGCGTGACCTTGATGCCGCACTCTTCCATGACGGCGAGCTTCTCGGTCGCCGTACCCTTGCCCCCGGAAATGATGGCGCCCGCGTGCCCCATGCGCTTGCCCGGCGGCGCCGTGACGCCCGCAATGAAACCCACCACCGGCTTCTGCATGTATGCCTTGACCCATCGGGCGCAGGTCTCCTCATCGTCGCCGCCGATTTCGCCAACCATGATGACCGCATCGGTTTCCGGGTCATCGTTGAACATGCGCATGACATCGACATGTTTCAAACCGTTCACCGGATCGCCGCCGATACCGACGCAGGTCGACTGTCCCAGGCCCAGATCCATCAGCTGTCCCACCGCCTCATAGGTGAGAGTGCCCGAACGCGACACCACTCCGATGCGCCCCTTCTTGTGAATGTGCCCCGGCATGATGCCGATTTTTATTTCATCCGGGGTGATCACCCCGGGACAATTCGGGCCCACGAGAAGGGTCTTTCTGCCCCGCATCCGGTTGCGCGTCGCAATCATGTCGCGCACCGGCACGCCTTCGGTGATGCAAATGACCAAATCGAGATCCGCATCGACGGCCTCATCTATGGCGCTGGCCGCGAAAGGGGGCGGCACGTAAATCACCGAAACCGTCGCGCCGGTCTGCTGCTTCGCGTCGCGCACGCTGCCGTAGATCGGAATGCCCTCGAAATTTTCTCCCGCTTTATTGGGGTTCACTCCGGCGACGAAGCAAGCTTTGCCGTTGGCGTAATCGCGGCACAGCCGCGTGTGGAAAGCGCCTGTTTTTCCGGTGATGCCCTGAGTCATCACGCGGGTGTTTTTGTCGATCAGGATGCTCATGCCGGCTGCCCCTGCTTGCCATTGACCGCGGCGACGATCTTCTTGGCCGCATCCGCCATGTTGTCCGCGGAAATGATGGGCAGCCCTGAATCCCGCAGCGCCTTCCTGCCCAGCTCCTCGTTGGTGCCTCGCATGCGCACCACCAACGGCACATTGAGCTTCACTTCCCTGGCCGCCGCGATCACGCCTTCGGCGATGGTATCGCAGCGCATGATCCCGCCGAAGATGTTGACCAATATTCCCTTGACCGCCGGATTCTTGAGCATCAGCTTGAAGGCTTCGGTCACCTTCTGCGCGGTAGCGCCTCCGCCCACGTCCAGAAAATTCGCGGGCTCCGCGCCGAACAATTTGATCGTGTCCATGGTCGCCATCGCAAGCCCTGCGCCATTGACCAGGCAGCCGATGTTGCCGCCCAGCGAGATGTACGAGAGATCGTACTTGGAAGCCTCGACCTCCGCGGGATCTTCTTCGTCAAGGTCGCGCATGGCCACGATGTCCGGATGGCGGAACAGCGCATTCGAGTCGAAATTCAATTTGGCGTCGAGCGCCAGCACGTCGCCTTTTCCGGTGATGATCAGCGGATTGATTTCCGCCAGCGACGCGTCGCATTCGACGAATGCGCGGTACAACCCCTGCATGAAATTCCGCGCCTGCGCCAGCGACGCGTCCGGAACGCCGATCTTTCTGGCGACTTCGTCGGCCTGTGCATCCGTCAGACCGGCATCGGGATCGATCGCGACCTTGTGGATTTTTTCCGGATGGTGCGCCGCGACCTCCTCGATCTCCATTCCGCCCTCGGAACTCGCCATCAAAGTCACGCGTTGTGTGGAGCGGTCGACCACCATGCCGACATACAGTTCTTTGCGGATGTCGGCGCCCTCTTCCACCAGCAAGCGCCGGACGACTCGGCCCTCGGGCCCGGTCTGATGGGTGACCAACGTCATGCCCAAAATCTTGGATGCGAAGTCGTGGACTTCCTGCAGGGACTTGGCGACTTTGACGCCGCCGCCTTTGCCGCGGCCGCCGGCGTGAATCTGCGCCTTGACGACCCACACCTTGCCGCCCAGCTTGCCGCGCCGCCGAATCGGCCTCGGCGACCGAGAAGCAAGGCACGCCGCGCGGCGTCGCCACGCCGAATCTTCGCAAAATCTCCTTGCCCTGATATTCGTGAACATTCATATCTTGGTTGAACTCCGCACTACGATTTCCTCTCTTCCAACGTGTTGGCCAGCAGCTTGGTCAACGCGTACACGGTGTCGATGTGCGGCGTCGGCGTGTTGGTCAGCCGCGCGAGTTCCACGACAGAACCGAGCAACGCATCGATCTCCAAAGTGCGCGGCGGCCTCAACATCCTGCAGCATGGAGGTCTTGTGGTGACCGACTTTTTCGGCGCCGGCAATCCGCTTCTCAAGAGGAACGCGGAAGTTGATGCCGAGCTTGATGGGCAACAGCTCTGCGCCTCGCTCATCATCGCGGCCGCAATGGCCCGGCTCGGCGGATACTGGCAGATTTCCGGCCAATGTCGCGCGCGACAGCGCGCTGATCGGGTTGAAGGTCATAGTTGCCCCAGAGCTTCAGCCAAATCTCCGAGCGGATGTCGCTCGAGCACGGGCGCCTGCATTCCGCATTGACTAAGCACTGCGGCCAGCTCGCGTGACGCGCTCGCTCGTCGGTGCCATCGGGCTCGCCGACCGGAAATCGGTTGCCCTCGACATGCCTGATGACGCCGGGCGACACCAGTTCGGCGGCCGGATATACCACGCAGCCGATGACCCGCTCGCAGGGGATCTTCGTCGTAGATCCGCCCGTGCGGGTCGACGCTGTGCGACGCGCATTCCGTCCAGTGCGCCGCCGTGACCGTGAAAGTACCAGTAGGGAATGCCGTTTTGCATCGGAACGACGACGGTGTCGGGCCGAACAGCTTCGGCACTTCGCCGCCACCGCTTCGACCTGGTGCGCCTTCATCGCCAGGATGACGACGTCTTGAGGCCCGGCGGCCGCATAGTCGTCGGTGGCCTTGACTCGCGGCACCGACTCCTCGGTGCCGTCCGCATTGATCAAGACGGATGCCCCGGGTGCGCAGCGCCTCGAGATTTGCTCCGCGCGCGATGAATGTGACGTCCTCGCCGGCCAGCGCGAGCCGGTTCCCACATAACCGCCGATTGCGCCGACTCCCATGATCGCTATTTTCATGGACCGCCGCTTCGCTAGAACAAATTAGAGCGGACTGCACCGCAGCGACCGCTGTCGAGCCTGCCAGGATCGCCGACTCTCGAAGCGGGCTCGCGTCCTGCACGGCTACCCAGCCGGCGGGCTTAAACGGCTCGGAATCAGCCCTGCGCCGCGCGCCCATTTGTACTTCGCGCCGAGAACCGCCACCGGAATCTCCGTCGAATACGCGTATGCCGGGATGCCGTGCTGATACAAATACTCCGCCGCCTCCTCGACTTCAATGTCGCCGGCGAGCGAGGCCACCACCGGCTTCTCGATTCCCTTGGCGCGCATCTCGGCCACCACCTCCACCATCAGCTTCGCAAACACCATCGGCGGCGTGATGATGGTGTGCCAATAGCCAAGGATCAGCGCGTGAATGCGCGGGTCCTGCAGTCCCAGGCGCACGGTGTTCTGATAGGTGGTCGGCGGCTCGCCGCCGGTGATGTCGACCGGGTTCCCGGCCGCGCCGAACGGCGGAATGAATTTGCGGAATGCCGCATCGAGATCGGCCGGCATCGCCATCAGCGATAGGCCGTTGTCCACGCAGGCATCCGACAGCAGCACGCCGGATCCGCCGGCGCCGGTGATGATGACCACGTTGTTGCCCTTGGGAGTCGGCAGTACCGGAATGCCGCGCGCGAAATCCAGCAGATCGCGCAGCGAGCGCGCGCGAATGACGCCGGATTGCTTGAACACGTCCTCATAGATCTTGTCGTTGCCGGCGAGCGCGCCGGTGTGCGAACTCGCGGCGCGCGCGCCCATGCTGGTGCGTCCGGCCTTCAGCACCACGATGGGCTTCTTCTTCGACACGCGCTTCGCGACTTCGGCAAAGGCGCGCCCGTCCTTCAGGTCCTCGCAGTGCTGCGCAATGATGGTGGTGTTGTCATCCTGCTCGAAGAACGTCGAGCAAATCGTCCTCGTCGATGTCGGATTTGTTGCCGAGGCCGACGATGGCGGATACGCCCATCTTGGCGGAGCGCGAGAAGCCGATGATCGCCATGCCGATGCCGCCCGACTGCGACGAAAGCGCCGCGTGGCCCTTGACATCGTAGGCGGTGCAGAAGGTCGCGCACAGATTGCTGGGCGTGTAGTAGAACCCGTAAATATTGGGCCCCATGAGGCGCACGCCGTACTTGCGGCCGATCTCCACCAATTCATTCTGCCCCGCGACATTGCCGGTCTCGGCGAAACCCGGACGGAATCAGTATCGCGCCGGCGATCTTTTTCTCGCCGACTTCGGTCAACGCCTGGGCCACGAATTTCGCGGGAATGGCGAACACGGCCACATCGATGTCGCCCGGGCACATCCTTGACGCTCTTGTAGGCCTTCTTGCCCATGATGCTCTCGGCGCTGGGATGGATCGGGTAGATCGTCCCCCTTGTAGCCGCCGTTGATCAGATTCTTCATCACCGAATTGCCGATCTTGCCGTTCTCGGCGGATGCGCCGATGACCGCCACGCGCCTTCGGCTTCATGATGCGGTTCATCTTCTCGACGATTTCCGCCTGGTTCGGCCGGTAGCGCGGCGGCGCCGGCGTTGAAATTGAGGACGATGCGCACGTCCGCCGCGGTCGCGCCGTGCTCGGTCGCGAACACCGGATTGAGGTCCATCTCGGAAATTTCAGGAAAATCCGCGACCAGCGCGGATACCCGTTCGATCATCCCCGACAACGCGGCGCGATCCACGGGCTTGGCGCCGCGCACCCCGCGCAGGATCTCCGCCGCCTGGATGCCGTCCAGCATCGACAAGGCATCTTCCTTCGAAGCCGGAGCGAGGCGGAATGTGATGTCCTTAAGGACTTCAACGAGAATGCCGCCGAGGCCGAATGCCACGAGCTTGCCGAATGCCGGATCGGTTACGGCGCCGATGATCACTTCCTGGCCGCCCGCAAGCATCTGCTGCACTTGCACACCGAGGATTTCCGCTTTGGCGTCGTACTTTTTGGCGTTGCCGACGATGGTCGAATAGGCCTCCTTGGCGTGCTCGGCGGACTTCACGCCGACGATGACGCCGCCGGCTTCGGTCTTGTGCAGAATTTGCGGCGACACGATCTTCATCACCACCGGAAAGCCTATCCCGGCCGCCAGTTTCGCCGCTTCGTCCGCGGAGGTGGCCACTCCCTCCTTCGGTATCGTGATGCCGTACGCCTCGCAAACGCCGCGCGCCTCGGGCGCCGTCAAGGCTTCGCGGCGCGCCGCCTTGGCCTGATCGAGAATTTTTCGAACGGCATTTTTATCGTATGACATGTTGCATTTTTTCCTTGGATGCTGGCGCGCGGACGTTCGCAGCATTCAGTCATCGACGTCGCGCGAATCAAATCACCTTTTTCGATCGCAGCGCGGAGACATCCGCGGGCCCATAGCCCAATTCCGCCAGCACTTCGTCGGTATGTTCACCGAGCAGCGGCGAGCGCTTGACCTCAGTGGGGCTGTCGCTCAGCTTGATGGGATTGCCGACGCTCAAGTACTTGCCGCGCTTGGGATGGTCGATTTCGACGATGGTGCCGGTCTTGCGCAGCGAAGGCTCGTGCGCCAATTCTTCCATCGACAAGATCGGACCGCAGGGAATGTCATGTTCATTGAGCAATGCCATCGCTTCGAATTTGGTCTTGGTCGAGGTCCACTCTTCGACGGCGGCGAATACTTCCTTCAATCTCGGCAGGCGCGCGTTGGGCGTGGCGAAATCCGGATCGGTGATCCATGATTCCTTGCCGATGACCTGGCAGATGGGTTTCCACACGGGCGCTTGAGCGATGAAATACAGATAGGCGTTGGGATCGGTTTCCCAGCCCTTGCACTTCACGATGGTTCCCGGCTGTCCGCCGCCCGACGCATTGGCGGCGCGCGGCACGGCGCTGCCGAACTTGCCGTTCGGGTATTGCGGATATTCCTTCATGACGTGCGTGCGCTCGAGGCGCTGCTGATCGCGCAACTTCACGCGGCACAGGTTCAATACGCCGTCCTGCATCGCGGCCATCACCTTCTGGCCGCGTCCCGAGGAATTGCGCTGATACAGCGCCGTGACAATCCCCAGGGCCAGATGCAGCCCGGTGCCGCTGTCGCCAATTTGCGCGCCGGTCACCAAAGGCGGGCCGTCGTCGAATCCGGTGGTCGAAGCCGATCCGCCGGCGCATTGCGCGACATTCTCGTATACCTTGCACTCTTCATATGGGCCGGGACCAAAACCCTTGATCGAAGCGACGATCATGCGGGGATTCAGTTGCTGGATGCGCTCCCAGGTGAACCCCATGCGATCCAGCGCCCCGGGCGCGAAATTCTCCACCAGGACATCGCAGTGCTTCACCAATCGTTCCAGCACCTGCTTGCCCTGCTCGCTCTTGGTGTCGAGCGTTACGGAGCGCTTGTTGTGATTGAGCATCGTGAAATATAGGCTGTCCGCATCCGGCACATCGCGCAGCTGCTCGCGGGTCACATCCCCCGCGCCGGCCTTCTCGACCTTGATCACGTCGGCCCCGAACCAAGCCAGTAATTGTGTACACGTCGGCCCCGACTGCACGTGCGTGAAATCGAGAATGCGGACGCCGTCTAACGCCTTAGCCATGGAGACTCCCGAAACTCATCACTTGTACATGGTTTGATTTTTGGTGCCCGGCGCATATTCGCGCGGATCGACCCAGATGTTGATCACCGCGGACTTGCGCAGCTTGTGCACCGATTCGCGCGCGCGCTGCAAAGCCGGCGCGATTTGCTGCCGGATCCCGAACTTCCTCGCCGTAGCCGCCCAGCATTTCGGCAAACTTGCCGAACGGAACGTCGCCCAGCAGATTGCCGACATTGCCGCGCTTTTCGCCGTACTTGGCCAGTTGGCCATAACGAATTTGATTCATGGCGGAATTGTTGCCGATCACCGCGATATAGGGCACGCCGAAGCGGTTCGCGGTCTCCATGTCGAAAGCCGTCATGCCGAAGGATCCGTCGCCGTAGTAGCACAGGACTTCCTTTTGCGGATTCGCGAGGCCCGCGGCGATAGCGAAACCCGTGCCAACGCCGAGCGAGCCCAGCGCGCCCGGATCCATCCATTGCCCGGGGTTGCGCGGCCGTACCGCCTGCGCCGAGATGGTGACCACATCGCCGCCATCGCCGATGTAAATCGTGTTGTCGGCGAGAAATTCGTTCAACTCGAAGGCGACGCGATAAGGATGAATCGGCACGCTGTTCGATTTGAACAAGGGCATGAGCTTGTCGCCCGCCACCACTTCCGCATCGCTCAGCTGCTTGAGCCACTGTTGCCGCGCCTGGCGCTTGTCGCCCTTGATGCGCCCGCCCGCGGCCGCAAGCACCGCCCCCAAAATCGCGCCCGGATCGCCGACCAAGCCAAGATCGATGTCGCGATTCTTGCCGACCGTGCGGTAGTCCATGTCGATTTGCACCAGCTTCAACTCCTTGCTGATGCGTTTGCCGTAGCCCATGCGGAAGTCGAATGGTGTTCCGACGATGACCAGCACGTCGGCGCTCGCAAAGGCCTGGCTGCGCGTGCGGTCGAAATGGTGCGGATCGCCGGGCGGCAGCAGGCCGCGGCTGGCGCCGTTGAAATAGCCCGGAATGTCCAGTCCGCGCAGCAGCGCTATCGCCTCTTTGTGGCCCCGAGCGGTCCACACTTGCTGGCCATAGAGAATGGCGGGCCGTTCGGCATTGACCAGCAAGTCCGCCAGCTTCTCGATGTCGCGCGGGTCGCCGATGGATTTGGTGGAGGCGCGATATTTGCCGGGCTGCGGTATCACCGCCTTGGCGATGTCGACCTCGCGATCCAGCACGTCGCGCGGAATTTCCAGGTACACAGGACCGGTCGCGCCGTTGAACGCCTCGCGCGCCGCCATGGAAATCATGTCCGCCACGCGCTCGGTGCTCGAGACCGACGCCGCGAATTTGGTGATCGGCGTCATCAGCTCGACGTGCGGCAGATCCTGCAGCGATCCCATCTTGTGCTGGGTCAGGGCGCCCTGGCCGCCGATATGAAGTATCGGACTCTCGGAGCGGAATGCCGTCGCGATTCCGGTGACCGCATTGGTGCAGCCGGGTCCGGCGGTGGTGACCACGCACCCGAGCTTGCCGGTCTGGCGCGCGTAGCCGTCGGCCGCGTGCGCAGCCACCTGCTCGTGCCGCACATCGATGATGCGAATTCCTTCATCGACGCAACCGTCGTAGATGTCGATGATGTGACCGCCGCACAGAGTGAAGATCGTGTCCACACCTTCGTTCTTCAGTGCCTTTGCGACCAGGTGGCCGCCGGAAACGACGTTCGCATCGCGGCTCTTCCTTTGCAGGGTATCTTCGGCCGTCGTGGCCTTGGGCGGATTCGAGACGGGATTTACAGTGGCCATATGATCTCCAAATGCGTGAATCGAGGCAGAGCGTCAACCAGCTCGGACAGGCGTGGGGCCCGCGGCAACCGATCTGGGGCGCGCGCTCGGACTGTTGGCATGGCCCCTCGCAAGCAGGGGGCTGGCATACAAAGAAGTAGTCGCGAAAGGTGATTTAGCCGTCACATTGTCATTCATGTTGTATTTTTCCGTCTTGGCGCAAAGAAACGCGCATTCGCGCTGTCCATGGTGAAAATGCGCTGCGCCGGGAGTAAATCCACTTTGCATATTCCAATAGCGGCGGCTCGAATCATTAAATTCGATAACAGACCAGCCACCCGCCGTTATCGTGGTATACCATATATGAACGAGTTTCGAGGTGTCAAGCAACCGATCTACCGGACTTTACGACGCAAAGCCCCCTGACAGCGGGGTACCGACCTTGTCGCGGGCGGCACGCGCCAAGATGCTCGGGCGCGCGGATTCCGCTATGCAGCAGCGGTCGGCGCCAGCGGATATTCTGTTTTGCATTTATTGTCAGAGAAAATCTCGACCGCAATGTAATATATCTGCGGTCATTGCTCTGACGCCCAAAATCGCATCGATCGATCGGCGAAAGTCCTTAAGAAAGAGGCCTAATGAATTCCATAGTGACGCTGGTTCAAAGAACCACTTCGGCAACGCCGCTGGCACTCGCCCCGCTCAACGCCACCAGCCTGCGCGATCAGGCGTACGCGCTGCTGAAGAACGCCATCGCCGACACGGATATCTATGACCCGCAGCAGGAATTGCGGCTCGACGAGCGCCAGTTGACCACCGCTCTCGGCGTCAGCCGCACGCCGATTCGTGAGGCCCTCTCGCTTTTGGAGCAGGAAGGGTTCATCCGCACCGTGCCGCGGCGCGGCATTTACATCATCCGCAAATCGAAGCGCGAAATGATTGAAATGATTCAAATGTGGGCGGCGCTCGAGTCCATGGCGGCGCGGCTCGCAACACTGAACGCGAGCGACGCTGAGATCGAAAAGCTGCGGCATTTGTTCGATGAGTTTCAGAATTCACCCCCCTCGGAACATCTGTGCGAGTACTCGGATGCGAACATCGCCTTCCATACCGCGGTGATCGCCCTGGGCGGTTCGCAGATGATCATCGATGCCACCAAAAACCTTCTTCTGCATGTGCGCGCGATCCGGCGGGCGACGATCACGCAGAGCGACCGCGCAGCGCGATCCATCATCGATCACTTGAAGATCATCGAAGCCCTGGAGAAGCGGGACACGGAAGAGGCGGAACGGCTCACGCGCCAGCACACCCTCGATCTGGCGGCGCATGTGGATCGGCACTGCGACTTTCTAGGTTGAAGAACCCCACTGCCCGAGCGTAGACGGCAGCGCCGCGCCGTTCTTGGCGCTCAGGTATGCCGCCGCCGGCGCATCCGGCACCTTGCCGTGCAACGCATCGGGCGCGACGGCAGAAATCGCCGCCAGCACGTCGGGTGACTGCATCGCCCTGGCGAACGCCGCGGGCTCCTTCTCCACCGGCTGTCCCCGCACCATGCGCAGATAAATCCGGCCGCTCGCCTGTTCGGCGAAATTCACCCGATGAAAGCTCTTCACGCAGCGCTTCAGGAAGTCCAAATTTTTCTCGGCCGCCAGCAGCGCCGGTTCCGGATAGAGATGCTGCGGATCGGCGGCATCCACGTCGATGCGTGCATAGCGGTCAATGTCCAGAGTCACCTTGACATCCAGCACGTTGAAGGTTTCGTTGTCGCCGAAAGCCGCGGTTCTCGGCCGATCGCCCAAACGCACCGTATTGTCCAGGAATTCGAACTTGATGCGCTTGTCGCTGCGGCGCACCCACGTAAAGAAGACGTCCGGAATACCTGAATATGCCTCCACTGAATGCGCCAAAGTGTCGTCGACCGCCTTATACCGGCCAAACTCGAGGCCGCGCATCCACGCACGCTCCACCAGCATTTCCGGCGGGGTAACGACAAAGAACAAATAGACCGTCTGGCCGAAGCGAGTCAGCAGATTGCTGCCCGCTTCGTCCGAATCGGGCGCGAAACTGTCAAAACGAAATCGATCGATCAGCAAGTGCGACATGTCGCCGCGCCGATTCTTGGCCGCCATGTAGCGATCCAGCTTCTGATCGATGATTTGCACCTCGTCCGAGGTGAATGCGCCCGCATATTTGTAGGCGGCCCCGAGCGAGGCATAGTCGAGCAGCTGCTTGCGCCAGATGTCGGGACTGATCAGCGCGAAATCGCTCCATTGCACGCCGATGTCGCCGGCCAGCTTCTTTTGCAGCGGCCGCAGTGTGCTCTTGCCCGAAGCCGAAGGACCCTTGGTGTTGATCACCACCGGATGTTCCTGTCGCGGCAGAAGTTTGTAGCCTTGCTCGTGCGCGGCGATGAGCAGCAGCGGCGCAATCGCCCGGCCAATGCGCTCGCCGGCGAGATCGTTGCCGGCCATTCCCGCGGCCATCGCAGCGATGAGATCCTTGGTGCCCCATGCCGCACCCTGCGTCGTGAAAAGCGCCGCGAGGACCCGCGCCAGGCTCTTGTATGCGGCCAGCGCCGCCGCATCGGCGCGACGTGCGGCGGCGGCGGCGGATTTTTCCAGTTCCGCGATCTGCTGCGGACCCCAATTGCGGCTCAAATTGGCCAGCGCGGGCTCGATGACGGCATTCAGATCCCGCGACGCGCGCAGGTAGGCGGCCGTGATCTCATCCATCGCCGGGTCGAGGTAGCGCGACAGCAAGAGCCGCGCGATCTCGCGAAAATTCAAACCGAGATCTGCGATCCGCGTGCCGTCCGGGACCGCGAAATCCGCCGTGATCCGCACCAGCAGTTCGTGCAACGCCAGCCGCTGCGGACGGAATACCACCAATTCGCTCAAGTTGAATCCGGTCAGGCCGCGCAATTCGCCGGCCGCGGCCAGGCTGGTAAAGACGTTCTCAGCCCGAAAAATCGTGGACAGGTGGCGCAAATCCTTGGGCACCTCCGACTCGATTCCCGGATTCCAGGGCCCAAATTTATTATCCGGCGGCATCATCTTCGAGCTTGACGCTGTCGGGATACATGCGCAGCGGCGGCACCTCGCCGCGTTGCAGCTTCTGCTGCATGTCCAGCCAAAAGCGGACGGTGAGCAGATCGGCGTTCTCTTGGCGAAAACAACGGCGGGCGAAATCGCTTGTGAATTGCATGCCGTGCTCGAACTCTTCCGGAAGAAAGATGGTGCCATCCTCGAAAAACCAGCTCGGCAGGCCCTCCTCGCCAGGTTCGAGGTCCGAATTGGTCCGAATTTTCACGTCGGTAAGCTTCTCCACGGCATCGTAGTCGAATAGATACACTCGCCCGTAGCGCCCGACCCCGTAGTTGCGCGAGTCCAGATCTTTGTTGAAGATATTCGTTGCAGCGTTGTTGCGGATGCAACGGCCGAGCCGGGCGATCACCGTTCGCGTCTCGCTTTCGCCGGCGCTCTGCAGATAAACCGGCAGCGGGATGATTTTCAGCTGCACGATCAATGAACGCAGATACACGCCATCTTCGATGACCTGCACACTGTCGGACGCTTCGCGGCTGATCTCATCCAGAAGCGCTGCATCGAACATATCTCGATCCAGGCGCAGGTTGAAGTACATGGCATTGTCCAGCATGCTGCCGCCCCGATCTATTTCGTGCACCAGCCGATACTTCTCCGTCACCGCCGCCACGCCGGGGAAAGCCCCCCATTTGTAGGCTTGCGTCGGTCGGTTGCGAATGAGCTTCAAATGATAAGAGCAGGTCTCGAAGCTGAAGCCGATCGCGACGGTACCCGGCATCCCGGGCGAGCGCCGAAACTTGTTCGCGGCGCGCATTTGCGCGGTGATTTCGTTCAACATCGCGACCTTGCCGACATGGTTATAGCCAATGGTCGAGTAGTGCTCTCCCAACGGACGGCGCGGCATCAAACTGAACAAGAAGACGCAGGTCTGATAATAAAGCGCCGTGGTAACGTGCAGATTGGCCAACGTGGAGCTGAATAAGTCGTGAATATCTGCGCTTCGATGCACCACCGCATCGGCATAAATTCCCTCCGCGCCATTCAGCAATGCGACCACCAGGGGCAGTACATGATGGTCTGCGAACACCCATCGACCCACAATGAAGGCGCTTCGGTCGCGAAAGAATCCTGCCTCGACGATCTCGAGCGCGACGGGACAGCCAGCCTCCCCTTTGTCCCGCAGCACTTGCTCGACCCGCCGGCGAATCCTTTGTGCATCGCCTTTGAGATTTCTGAACGGCACGGAAAAGTTCGGGATTTGCAGCGCTGCGCATAGCAGCTCATCGTCGATGCGCTGTCCCACCGCCAGGCGCCGGTGCACTGCAGCCGTGGAGCGCGCGCGCAGCTTGCTCGGCGGAGGGAACGAATAGGCCACGGGTTTCCACAGTGCGTGATTGATATTGCGCCGCACGGAATGGGCGAAACTAAAGGCGATATCAGCCTCGTAGCAGTCGACGATCATGGCGACGAACAATTGGTCCAGGGAGTTCCACAGCGCCGATTCGACCGATAGCGCCGGGAACGCCGCGCGGATGCGAGGTCCGTGTTCGGCGATGTAGCGGCTCCACAATCCCAGGCGTTCCTTGCTCACATTGACCGCGGCATGCGGATCGTTGCATTCGAATGCTCGCTTGGCCTGTTGGGAATAAAGGCAAAACCTGGCGTAGAACTCGTCGAAGATCGCCAAGATCAGCGCTGCCGTCGCCGCGACGCGTGCGACGTCGTCACTCGCCGATCCTACGCGGGAATACGCCTCTTGCAGCGCCGAAACTTGCGGATGTGCGAGCATGCTCAACCGCTGTTGCGCAGAGCCGTGGCGATGGCGTTGATGGACAGCTGGATGCCCTCGCGTACCCGCGGATCTTTCTCGCCGGCGCGATGGCGTTTTAGCAGTTCGACCTGCAGCAGGTTCAGCGGCTCGATATACGGCAGCCGCAGCCGGATCGACGCTTCGAGCACCGGGTGCTTTTCCAGCAGCCGCGTTTGCCCGGTCACCAGCAGCAGGCTTTCCTGGGTTGCCAGCCACATATCGCGTATGCGCGCGAACAATACTTCGCCCATGGCTTGATCCTTGACCAGCGTGAGATAGCGGACGGCGATTCCCATATCCGATTTGGACAGCACCATCTCCAGGTTATCGACGGTGGCGCGAAAGAACGGCCACGCATGCAGCATTTCCCGCAGCAATCCTGCATCGGCCGAGCGCATCGCCTGACCCACGCCATACCACCCCGGCAGCATCACGCGGGCCTGCGCCCAGCTGAACACCCACGGAATGGCGCGTAGGTCCTCGATGCGCTGCGAGTTGGTGCGCGAAGCCGGCCGGGAACCTATCTTGAGTTCAGAGATCTCGAGCAGCGGTGTCAATTGCCTGAAAAAAGCCGCAAACCCTTCGGTCTCGTACACCAGGGCGCGGTAGGCGCGAAAAGCCTCTTTGGATAAATCATCCATGGCGGCGGCGAAGCGGCGCGCGCTGCCTGGGGACAATGAAGCATTTTCCAGCGAGGCGAGCAGCGTCGCCGCCGCGATGGAGTCAAGGTTGGTGGCCGCGCTTTCGCGCGTTCCGTACTTGGCGGCGATGATTTCCCCTTGCTCGGTGATTCGAATGCGTCCGCGCACGGTGCCATGGGGCTGGGCACGGATCGCGGCGAACGATGAGCCGCCGCCGCGGCCGACGGCGCCGCCGCGGCCGTGGAACACCTGCATGGGGGTCGCATGATTCGCGAACACGGACGCCAGCGTGCGGGTGGCCTGATGCAGGCTCCACACCGACGTTAGGTAGCCTCCGTCCTTGTTCGAGTCCGAATAACCGACCATGACTTCTTGAAAGCCGAAGGCTCGGGTGACCGCCGCGGCTTCCGGCAATTCGAGCCACGCCTGCATGACCTTGGCGGAGCCTTCCAAATCGGCGATCGTCTCGAACAGCGGCACGGCCATGATGGCGGCCGAGATGCTGGGTTGCGCGCGATAGAGACCCGCCTCCTTGAGAAGCACGTTGACCTCCAACAGGTCCGAGACGCTCGCGCACTTGGAAATGATGTAGAAGCGGATGCATTCGGCGCCGTAGCGCTGATGCGCCTCCGCCGCCGCGCGCACGATGGCAAGCTCCGACAAAGTTTCCGGCGAATAGCCTGCATACGGGCTTGCCAGCAGGCGCTCGCTCGTCAGCTCCCGCCGCAGCAGCGCGACGCGTTGCGATTCCGACAGGGCCTGATAGTCCGGCGAAACACCCGCCACTTTCAGCAACTCAGCGACCACGCGGGCGTGAACATCGGCATTTTGCCGAAGATCCAGCGCCGCGAGATGGAAACCGAAGGTTTCGACCGCCCGATTGAGCCGCGCCAGCGCGCCGCCGCCATTCAAGCGCACCCGGCTCTCGGACCTCAAGGAGTCCTCGAGGATTTGCAGATCCGCGCGCAGACTCGATGCGTTTTCGTAGGCTGGCGCCTCGACGGTTGCCGGCCGCTGCGGCGTGCGCCCCGTCAGGTTGTGATAGGTCGCGGCGAGGCGGGCATACATTCCGGTAATGGCGCGCCGGTAGGGCTCGTCCGCGCGCGCGGGGTTGAGGTCTCCGCCCCCTGCGGCCAGGGCCGCAAGAGGTTCGGAAACCGCCGCGAGTTCGCTGGAGAGCGACAGCTCCGCGCCGATCGCGTTGAGCTGTTCCAGATACTCGCTGAGCAGCGCCTGGCTGGCGCGGCCCAACGCCAGCCGCAGAGAATCCGCGGTCACGTGCGGATTACCGTCGCGATCGCCGCCGATCCAAGACCCGAGCCGCAGAAAACTCGGCGGACGCTCGCCCAACAGTCGCTCCCAACGGGCGTACAGCGCAGGCATGACGGGCAAGAAAATGTCTCGCAAATAGGTGAGCGCCGTATCGACCTCGTCGGCGACATACAATCTTTCGCGCCGCAGCGCTCGGGTCTGCCACAAGAAGGCGATTTGCGCTGCGATGGCCTCCTCGATGAGTTCCCCCGCCGCGGTCTCGCGCAGGCCGGCATCGCGTTGCGCCATCAGCGCCGCGATGCGATTGCGATGATCCAACATGCTTTTGCGCATCACCTCGGTCGGATGCGCCGTCAGCACCGGGGTAATCAGCGAGTGATCGAGCAGCGCTGCTGCCTGCTCCCGGGTTACCCCTTGGGCTTCCAGGAAAGCCAGGGCGGACCCTAAGGTGCTGTCCTTTTCGGCCGCCGTGCCCTGGCGGTCCTCGGCTAGATTCGCCAGCATGGAAAACAGCATGAAGCTGCGCACAAAGGCCACCGTTTCATCCAGGGTCAGGCTTTCCCAGCCGGCGGCCAATCCACGCGGGTTGGCGATGCCGCGGAATCGATCGACCGAAGCGGCGCGGATCGCTTCGATCCGGTCGAGCAGTGCAGCACCCCCGTAGGTGCGAATGACGTCGCCGAGCAGCTTCCCGAGGAAACGGACGTCCGCGTTTTGGGCAATTACCGGGGCAGAGCTCATCGGGAGAACCATGATAGTAAAGGCGGGCTATGCTGTGGGGAGCTATAAGCCATATCCTACAGGCGCGGCCGCAGCTTGCTGATTAAGACCACGCAGCATTCCCGATACACTGCTCCTACAAGAATTTCCGCGACAACGCGCTGCTCAATCGATCGGAGAGAATCATGATCTCGAAGCCCTGGCGTTTGTCTATCGTAACCGCGCTCCTGCTCATGTTGTCGCCGGCCTTGAGTTGGGCGCAAATCGACGTGTCGGTGAGCATCGCTCCGCCGGAACTGCCGGTCTACGATCAGCCGCCGCTCCCCGCGGACGGGTATATCTGGACGCCCGGCTACTGGGCTTGGGACGATGAAGTCCAGGATTATTATTGGGTGCCGGGGACCTGGGTCGAAGCGCCGCAGCCCGATTATTTATGGACGCCCGGATACTGGGGCGCGCAGGGCGCATTGTTCATCTGGCACGCGGGATACTGGGGCCCGCAAGTCGGATTCTATGGCGGCGTCGACTACGGATACGGCTATCCAGGCCGAGGTTACGCGGGCGGCTATTGGCGGGGCGGTCATCTCTTTTATAACCGTGCGGTCGTCAACATCGGTTCGACGCACATCACCAACGTCTATAACAGGACGGTCGTCAACAACGTCAACGTGAGGCGCGTCAGCTTCAACGGCGGCAACGGCGGGGTGCGCGCTGAACCAACCGCGGCGGAAGCGGCAGCCGCGCGCAATAGGCATATAGAAGCGACGACGGCTCAGCGCGAACAAGTGCAGACCGCGCGCGGCCGTCCCGATCTACGCGCCGCGAGCAATCACGGCCATCCGCCGGTCGCCGCGACTGAGCGCGCGGGGAATTTCTCGCACGCCGTTCCTGCTCGCAATGCTCCGGCTCCGGCCCGCAATGCCTCCGGCACGGAGCGCGCCGCGCCGCGGCCACGATTGAGTACGCCTCGTCCCGCGCCCGAAAACGCTGGTGCCCCGGGCGGGAGACACGGCCCACCCCACCGAGCCGCGAATCGGCAACCCGCGAGGTGGCTCCTAAGCGGGAGGCGCCGGCGCGTGAAGCCGCGCCGCCCCGTGCAGCCGCGCCCCGCGCCAGCAGCGCCACCCCGAGAAACCGCGCCCCGGCCGGCAGCGCCGCCCCGAGAAACCGCGCCGCGGCCGGCAGCGCCGCCCCGAGAAGCCGCGCCGCGGCCGGCAGCGCCAGTTGAGCCCCGCGCCCAACCGGAGCACACTCAGATGCCTAGGGCTGCGCCGAAACCGCAGGCCCGCCCAGCTCCGAAACCCGCGGAGCATCCAGCGGAGCACCCAGACGACCGTGAGCACCATTAACCATGATCCGAGCGCCCAGCGTTTTACGACCGAGGTCGATGCTCAGCGCGCAGAGTTAGATTACACGGTCGCCGGCAGCGTGATGACCATCACGCATACCCGTGTTCCGAGGGAGATTGGCGGCCGAGGCATTGCTGCCGAATTGATGCGCGCGGCATTGCAAGTCGCCGCGCAGCGCGGCTTGTCGATCAATCCCGCCTGCTCGTATGCGGCGGCTTACATGCGCAAGCATGCGCAGTCGCCCGACAAGGTCCATTTGGATGAACTTCTCGATGAGGCTCTGGAGGAGTCTTTCCCCGCCAGCGACTCGCCCGCAGTCGGGGGCGCTAACTAGCCGGAAGCATGGGATGGCCTTCGTGGGCCACGAGCAGATCATGCATGTCGTTGGCATGCTCTTCTTCCACCACCAGGATCCTCTCGAGCATGGTGCGCGTGCCCGGATCCTTGTCGCCGAAATACCGGATCAGTTCACGGTAATGATCCACCGCGATCCGCTCCGCGATTAGATTTTCCTTGATCATGTCCACCAAATTGCCGGCGCTGCCGTATTCGGATGCCGCGCGCGAGCTCAAGCCCTCGGGATTGAAATCAGGCACGCCGCCCAGTTGATTGATGCGCTCGGCGACTTCGCTCATGTGCTCCTGCTCTTCCTTGGCATGCTGAGCGAACTCGTCCTTGACGCCTTCGCTGGAAATGCCCTGGGCCGCGATCGCATGCATGGTGTAGCGCAATACGCAGACGATTTCCGTGGCCAGAACGGCCTGCAGAATGTCGATCGCCTTTTTGACGTCGCCCTTGTAGGTAAAAGTTACGCCGCCGCCCGCGATGTGTTTTCGCGCCCGATCGCGCAGGGTTTTAACGTCCGTCAAAAACGGTTTTGATTTTGCTTTCTTCTTGGCCATTGTCGTCACTCCTGAAGGCTCGCGATAGCGCGCCCGTATTTATACACCGCCACGCAGGTTTTTTTCGAGAACATCCGGGTTCAGCTTCGTCAGACAGGGTGCCATGCAAGTGTCGGTGATGCGCCGACACGCAATCCCCGCGGCCGTCAGCCGGCCAAAGCGGCGTCGAGCGCCGTCATCAGCGCCCCCAGCTTCGGCGGACTGGCCTCCAACGAAGGCGCGACTCCATAGTGACGCAGGGCGCGCGAGCATACCGGACCGATCGAAGCAATGATCGAGCGATTGAGATTCTTGGCCAGATCCGCGGCACTCCCGGTCCTTTCAGCCATTGAATAAAGGTTATGGATTTGGACCGCGCTGGTAAAGATCACGGCATCGACCCCGCCGCCCGCAAGCTCCTCGAGGAGCTTCAACAGCGGCTGCGTGTCTGCCGGCAGCGCCCAGCGGTAGGTGGCGATCTCCTGCACCGTCGCACCCCGCGAACGCAGCCCGGCCGCGAGTGCTTGGTTGGTTTCGCCATAGCGCTGTACCAGGACCGCCGCGCCCATCACGGGAAGCGGCGCCAGCGCGTCGAGAACCCTCTCGGTGGTGAAAGGGGAAGCCGCCCTGATATCGATGCGTATCCCGCGCGCGCTGAGCTCGCCAACCGGTTTCGGGCCCCGCACGACCACCGTGGCTGCAGCCAGACGTTCCTGCAATTCCGCAGTCAAGTGGGCCGCGTCGGATGCGGCAAACAACGCCCGAGTTCCCACGCCGGTTTGAAAGATGCAAATCTTGAAAGGCTGGACTCGCCATTGCGCGAGCAGCGATTGCAGCGCCTGAGGATCGATGTCGGGCACTTCTTCCAAAGCCGGTGCGAGCAGCGGCGTACCGCCGCGCCTGACGACCAATTCCGCCAAATGGGCGCCGGCGCGCGTTTCCAGTATTGCAACGACTTTAGATTTCATGCGGTTTGCATCTTAAGCACCATAATACGGCCATGTCGACCAAGCTTAAGGCGCTGTTGGGCGCCGCAATCGCATTGGCCCCTGCAGCGCTTCTGTCGGCGCCGCTCTTGAACGCGCCGCCGCCGGCCAGGCAGCCTGCGGCCGAGATTAACGCGGCCCGCGACGAATTCGTGGCGGCGATGCAGCGCATCCGTCTGCATCAACCGGATATTGCGGATTCGCCGGCGCTCGAAAGGTACGCCATTCATGACTATCTGGTTGCAGCGAGGTTGCGGCGCGACTTGAGCGCCGGAGCGGACGACCATCTCGACACGGCGATCGATGCATTCTTGCAAGCGCATGCCGGGGCGCCCGTTACGCACGGCCTGCACCGAGACTGGCTCGCAAGCCTGGCGCAGCGCCGTCGCTGGGACTGGTTTTTGCCCCGCTCTGTCGATGTCGCGGATCCCTCCTTGATCTGCGATCGGCTCGAAGGGCGCTTGTCGACGAACGATACGCAGGGTCTGGCGGCGGCCGCACTGCTGCGCTGGCTGATTCCGCAAAAGCCCCCGGCGGAATGCGCCGGTGTCTTCGCCTGGTTGCGCCAGCAGGGCATGCTGACAGCGGCACTCGCCGAGAATCGCACGCGGGCCGCATTGTCCGCGGACGCGCCGCGGCTGGCGCGAGAATTCGCCGCCGATGTGCCGGTGGAGCGCCGCGCGGCCCTGCTGCAGTGGTCCGACCTCTTGGATTCGCCCGCCTCGGCGCTGAATGTTCTGGCGACGCATCCTTCATTGACGGTCGAGCCGGAGGCGCTGGCGGCGGGATTCGAGAAGCTTGCGCGCGCCGAGCCGGGTACTGCGCTCGATTTACTGCCAAAACTGCTACGGCGCGAGAGGGACTGACGCCGGAACTCAAGATCGGCTCAGGCGTGCTGCGGCGCTGGGCGCCGCCTACGACCGCGATCCGCGGGCGATTGCGGCATTCGACGAGCTTCCGCCCAGCGCGGCGGATGCGCAGGTACAGGAATGGCGTGTCCGTGCCGCGCTGTGGAACGGAGATTTCAGCCGCGCGCTCGCCTGGATCGAGCAGATGCCGCCCGCCCTGGCGACGCAGCCGCGCTGGCGCTACTGGCGCGCGCGCGCCATCGCCGCCATCTCGGGCGATGCCGCGGCCGCTGCGCCGTTCGGAGAAATCGCCGGACTGCGCGACTATTACGGCTATCTCGCGGCGGACCGCGTCGCGCAGCCCTACAACCTCAATGTGCGCCCTTCGCCGCTCGACCCCGCCGCACAGACGCGGCTCGCGAAATCGGCGGGGCTGATTCGCGCGCACGAATTGTTCGACTGCGACATGAGCGATGAGGCGGCATTGGAATGGAACACGGCATTGGAAGGCGCCGACAACGCCTCGAAGGTGCAGGCCGCCCTGCTCGCCTCGCGCTGGGGCTGGTTCGCCCAGTCCATCGCCACCCTGGCGCAAACCGGAGAATTCGACGACGTGACGCTGCGATATCCGCGGCCCTTTGCGGATGTGGTGAGCCGCGCCGCGAAAATCGCCCAATTGCCGCAGGATTGGATACTGGCGGTCATGCGCCAGGAAAGCCTGTTTCGCAAGGACGCCGTGTCCCGCGCGGATGCGCGCGGCCTGATGCAAATGGTCCCGTCCACCGCCGCGGCGGTCGCGCGCCGCTGGCACTTGCCTCGCCCGGGCGCGACGATTTGTTCGACCCAGCGATTGCAGTGCCGCTGGGCGCCGCTGCACCTGCGTGAGCTTCTTGACCGCTATGGCGAGCAACTGACCTTGAGCCTTGCCGCCTATGATGCCGGTCCGGCGGCGGTCGCGCGCTGGCTGCCGCCCAAGCCCATGGACGCCGACGTCTGGATCGAAAATATTCCGTACAACGAAACGCGGGGCTATGTGGAGCACATCGTGGAGCACATCGTGGCGTATGCGTCGGTGCGCGGCGCGCCAGTGCCGCGGCTGCAGATCTTGTTATCCGACGTCGAACCGGCGGCGCCGTTGTTGTGATAGTTTTGCGTCAAACCGACAGGGGGATGAGCATGCGATCGAGAGTTTTTTTAAGCGCCGCCATCATGGCCGGCGCGGTGCTTGCCAATGCCGCGCCGTCCGCGGCGCTCGCGGATACCGTCGTGGTCAGCGCCGACCGCATGGTCGATGTGCTGACCGGTCGGGTCGTGGATCATCCGCACATCACCATCACCGATGGGCGCATCAGCTGCGATCGCTCAGGGCTCCGCCATTCCGCCCGGCGCGCGCCGCGTCGACCTCAAAGGGCATGACGCTGCTGCCCGGCTTGATCGACATGCACACGCATCTGACCGCCGATCCGCACTACAGCGGCTATCGGCGGCTGCAATTCACCGATAATTTCTGGACGGTGGTGGGCGTCGCCAACGCCAAGAAGACGCTCGAGGCCGGCTTCACCACGGTGCGCAACGTGGGTTCGGCCAATTACGACGATGTCGCCATCAAGCAAGCCATCGAGCAGGGCATCGTGACGGGTCCGCGCATCGTTCCCGCGACCTACGCCATCGGCGCCACCGGCGGCCACTGCGATGCCACGGAGTTGCCGCCCTCGATCTCGGCGCAAAGGCCCATGTCGCGAACGGTCCCGAGGAAATCCGCGCGACCGTGCGCAAACTGCGCAAGTACGGCGCGGAGGTCATCAAGTTTTGCGGCACCGGCGGCGTGCTCTCCAAGACCGATACGGTGGGCGCGCAGCAATACGACCTCGCCGAGATGAAAGCGCTGGTGGACGAGGCGCACATGCTGGGATTGAGAGTCGCGGTGCACGCGCACGGAACCGCGGGAATCAAGGATGCCATCCGCGCCGGCGTGGACACCATCGAGCATGCCAGTCTCGCCGATGAAGAGGCCTTCGCGCTGGCCAAGCAGCACGGCACCTGGTTTTCGATGGACATCTACAATGACGATTACATCTGGCCGAGGGCGAGAAGAACGGTCTCTACAAGGAATCGCTGGAGAAGGAACGCATGATCGGCTTGAAGCAGCGGCAGACCTTTCAAGCGGCCGTGAAGGCCGGCGTCAAAATGATTTTCGGAACCGACGCGGGCGTCTATCCGAACGGCTACAACGCGCGCCAGTTCGTCACCATGGTCAAGTGGGGAATGACGCCCATGCAGGCGATTCAGGCCGCAACCGTCCAACGCCGCCGAGGCCTTGGGCCGCCAGGCCGATGTCGGCGCCATCGCGGTCGGGCGCTATGGCGACCTGATCGCCGTCGCGGGCGATCCGCTCGCCGACGTCGCGCGGCTGCAGTCGGTGGCGTTTGTCATGAAGGGCGGCGAAGTCGTCAAAGCCGCCGGCCGACTGACGCCGCGGCGAGCTGGATTCGCGCGCGTTTCAGCTGCCGCCGATCAGGCCGGCGGTGACGTTGATCGCAAATCCCAAAATCGAGGCATTGAACAAGAACGATATCAGCGTGTGCGCAATCACGACCCTGCGGATCCCTGCATGCCGCGTCGACACGTCGGCGGTCTGACACGCCGCGGCGATGGTGAAGGAGAAATAGGCGAAATCCCAGAACACCGGCTCGGGTGTATCGGGGAAATGCAGCGGCCGATCCGCGGCGGCCGCGCTGTAGAACATGTCCGCATAATGCGTGGTGAACATGAGCGGTACGAGCAGCCACGAATCGATCAAAGTGAGCGCCGCCAACGCGAAATGCGCCGCGCGCACCGACCCGCTCACCTGCTTGATGGTGGCAAGCGGCTCGACGATGGCAAACAGGCTGGCAACGGCGGCAATGATCACCACCAGAAGAATGAACGGCGCGGTCTCGTCCTCTTCGATGTACTTGGTGCAAATCTGCGCCGCAGAAAGACGCGTCATCCAAACGACAATCAATGCCAGGAACAAGGCAACTCCGGCATTCCAGCACACCAGCACGCGGCTCAACGCAGACCAGTCCCGCGGAAGAAAAAGAACAGCGCCGTACCGGCGATGAATGAAATCCACAGCCGCGGGATGCCCGAGGAAAAGATTCTTCATGCCGGCGCGGTCCCGCGCGCTACTTGCTTTCCTTGGCGACCAAGTATTTGACCAGCTCGATCAGTTGCTCCGGGCCGCCCGCCGACTCCACGTGCATCCGGTACTTGCCATTGACGATGATGGTCGGCGTGCGGTCGACCCTGTAGGCCGCGATCAAATCGTCATCCGTGCGCACTTTCAGATCCGCCGAGAACGATTTCGATGTGGCGACGAATTTCTCGACCGGCACCGCGGCATGCTGACTGTAGAATTTGGCGGCGTCCTCGATGGTGGGCATGCGGCTCTTGAGGCCGCGAGTCGCCGAGTCGGTGATGCTCAAGTCGCCGCCCTTCCACACGGCATCGAACATGGCATCGTGCGTCTGCTGCGCCACGCCGAGTATTTGCGCGGTGACGTAGGCAAGTTGAAACATCGGCCAATCCTCGGCGGTATTGAATGCCGCGGGGAGGTAATCCACCACGACGTTCGCGGGCATGGCCTGCTTGAGTTTGTGCATGGTGGGCTGGAAGACATTGCATGCGGGACAGGCGTAGGAAAAGACCTCGGTCACTTCGACTTTGCCCGCGGGCACCGACGGTATCCGCGCCGGCTGAATCAGAAAGTAATTCACGCCTTCGGTCCACGCCTGGGCCCCCTGAGCGGGCATCGGAACGGCAGACGCCAGCATCCACGCGGCTGCCATGGAAAGGATCAATTTCATCGAAGCTCCTTATGTCCGTTGCGGCGCGAATTCTAGCACCCCGTGTAGGGGATTCCGACCGAATCCGGCCTGCGAGGCGCCGCTTCGGCAGCCTCTGCCGGCGGTGAAGTTCACAATACTTTACATTGGCTTATGAACTTTCGAGATTTCCGCGGCTCTACACGCACGCCGGCATGATCTGTGTGTAGTTCAGGATCGAATCTGGTTATAGTCTCCGGCTCGCCCGGGTGATCGTTTGGCAGTGCGTGCCACGGCATGGGCTCGCGTAGCGGTGAATTAGTGACCATTGAACAAGAAGATCCATATCTAGCGCCGCGGGGAGATTCAAGACCATTCATTGCCAGGCATTGGCGGGCACTGATCGTCGCGCTCATCATCGTGACGCTGCTGGTCGGATTCGTGCTCTACCTTCGAACCAAGCAGCCGGTGGCCGCCCCGCCCCGCGGCCGCAATGGCCAGAACGGACCGGTCGCGGTATCGGTAGCCACCGCGGTCTTGAGCGACATGGCCGTCAAGATTCCGGCGCTTGGGACCGTGGTACCGTTGGCCACCATCACCGTTAGAACCCAGATTACCGGACCGCTGCAAAAGATTTATTTCACGGAAGGGCAATTCGTTCATAAAGGCGACGCCCTGGCGCAGATCGACCCTCGTCCCTATGAAGCCGCCCTGCAGCAAATGGAAGGCAACTTGAAGCGCGACCAGGCGTTGCTGGCCAATGCGCTCTTGGATTTGAAGCGCTACGAGGGCCTGGTCAAGGAGGATTCCATCGCCCAGCAGCAGCTCGACACGCAACGCGCGCTGGCCGACCAGTATGTGGGCACGCTACAGGCCGATGAAGGGCAGGTAAAAACGGCTCAGGTGAATCTGGTGTACACGCACATCACCGCGCCGGTTACCGGACGGGTGGGATTGCGCCAGGTCGATGAGGGCAACTACGTCACGCCCGGCGACACCAACGGCATCGTACTGCTCAACCAGGTCCAGCCCATTACGGTGATTTTCACCATTCCCGAAGACAATGTCCCCGCCGTCATGAAGCGGCTGCATGCGGGCGCCACTCTTTCCGTCGCCGCATTCGACCGGACCAACGCCGCAAAGATCGCCGACGGCAAACTGCTCACCGTCGACAACTCGATCGATGTGACGACCGGCACGATCAAACTGCGGGCGCAGTTCGAGAATGCCGATGGCGCTCTGTTTCCCAATCAGTTCGTCAACATCGAGCTGTTGGTGGACACTTTGCACGATCAAGTCGTCATGCCGAACGCCGCGGTACGCCGGGGCGCGCCAAACGGAATCACCTCGACCTTCGTCTACCTGGTGAATGCGGATCGAACCGTGTCGGTTCGGCCGGTTACGCTGGGGGTGGTCGACGGCGAAAAAGTCGCGGTTACAACCGGCCTCAAGCCGGGCGAAACCGTCGTCACGGAAGGCGGCGACCGCCTGCGCGAAGGCTCGCAAGTAAGCCTGCCGAATGCCGCTCCGATGGCCGCTCCCGCCCAAGCAGCGGCGCCGCCGGGCAAGCCTGGAACGCCCGCAACTCCGGGCGCAAAGCGCGGACGGACGCGCGGCAAGCCGCCGCAGCCGCAATGAAGGCGGCGGCCGGTCGCTCGATTGTCGGAACGGGCGCCTAGCGCATGAATCCCTCGCGCCTATTCATACTGCGTCCCGTCGCCACCACGCTGTTGATGGTGGCGATTCTGATCGTCGGCGCGATGGCCTATTTGCAGCTGCCGCTCTCGGCATTGCCCGAGGTCGCGTATCCGACCATCCAGGTGCAGACCTTCTACCCCGGCGCGAGTCCCGAGGTGATCACCTCGGCCATCACCGCTCCGCTCGAAAAGCAATTCGGCCAGATGCCCGGCCTGGCCGAGATGTCCTCGACCAGTTCAGCCGGCGCATCGGTCATCACATTGACCTTCAATTTATCGATTGCCATCGACGTCGCGGAACAGGAAGTGCAAGCGGCGATCAGCGCCGGACAAAACCTGCTGCCGCAGGATCTGCCGGCGCCGCCAATCTACGCGAAGGTCAATCCCGCCGACGCGCCGGTGCTGATTCTCGGCATCTCTTCCAAAACGATGCCCCTCACCGACGTCGAGGATCTGGTCGACATCCGCGTCGCGCAGAAGATTTCACAAATCAAGGGCGTCGGCGTGGTCAGCATCAGCGGCGGCCAACGGCCGGCGGTCAGGGTCGTGGCCAATCCGCGCGCCATGGCTGCCTACGGACTGAATCTCGATGATTTGCGCACGACGATCAGCAATGCCAACCAGAACGGCCCGAAGGGTACGCTCGACGGCCCCAGCAACGCCTACACCATCAACACCAACGATCAAATCCGCAACGCCGACGACTACGGGGAGGTTATCGCGGCATATAAGAATGGCGCGCCGGTGCGCCTCAAGGACGTGACGACCCTGGTATCCGGGGCGGAAAATTCCAAGCTCGGCGGCTGGATGAACAAGGAACCGGCGCTGATACTCAATGTGCAGCGCCAGCCCGGCGCCAATGTCGTCGATGTGGTCGACCGCATCCAGGCCTTGTTGCCCTCGCTGCAGGCGGATATGCCCGCGGGCGTGGATGTGGTGGCGCTCACCGACCGCACCACCACGATTCGCGCCTCGGTGAAGGACGTCGAATTCGAGCTGGTGCTGGCGGTGGCACTGGTCGTGCTGGTGATCTGGCTGTTTCTGCGCAATATTCCGGCGACCATCATTCCGAGCCTGTCCGTGCCGCTGTCGCTCATCGGCACTTTTGCGGTGATGTATCTCGCGGGCTTCAGCCTCAACAATTTGTCGCTCATGGCATTGACCATCGCGACCGGCTTCGTGGTCGACGATGCCATCGTCATGATCGAAAACATCTCCCGCTATATCGAGGCGGGCGATGCGCCGCTGCAAGCCGCGCTCAAGGGAGCCGGCCAAATCGGTTTCACCATCATTTCGCTGACGGTGTCGCTGATCGCCGTGCTCATTCCGCTGCTATTCATGCAGGACGTGGTGGGCCGCTTGTTCCGCGAGTTTGCCGTCACTCTCGCCGTCACCATCCTGATTTCAGCCGTGGTTTCCCTGACCTTGGTGCCGATGTTGTGCGCCAAGCTGCTGAAGCACCGTCCGCCGAACGCGCACGCGCACGCGCAAACCGAATCCGGCAAGTGGTTCACCGCGGTGGTCGATTGGTACGGCAAGCGCCTTACCTGGGTGCTCGACCACCAAAGACTGACGCTGTGGGTCGCGCTCGGCACTTTGATCTTGACGTGCCTCCTCTATGTGCTCATCCCCAAGGGATTCTTCCCGGAACAGGATACGGGCCTGATCCAGGGCGTTTCCGAGGCGACGGAGTCGATTTCCTATGGCGGCATGGCGAAGCGCCAGCAAGCGCTGGCCGCCGCCATCCTGCAAGACCCGGACGTCGTCAGTCTTTCCTCGTTCATCGGCGTCGATGGCAACAACGTGACCTTGAACAGCGGCCGGTTCCTGATCAACTTGAAAGCGCGCGCGGACCGATCCACGACCGTGGCCGACGTGATCCGGCGCTTGAAGAGCGAGACGGCGGCAGTCAGCGGCATCACGCTGTACATGCAGCCGGTGCAGGATCTGACTCTCGATAACACGGTCAGCCGCACGCAGTATCAATTCACGCTGGAGAGCGCGGACGCGGCGGCGCTGTCGGCCTGGACTGCAAAACTCGTCACGGCATTGCGCCAGCTGCCGCAGCTCGCCGATGTCGTCAGCAATCAAGAGGACAATGGCCTCGCGGCCTACGTGACCATCGACCGCGACAGCGCCGCGCGTTTGGGGATCAGCGTGGGCACGGTCGACAACGCGCTCTACGATGCCTTTGGCCAGCGCATCGTTTCGACGATCTTCACGCAGTCGAATCAGTACCGCGTCATCATGGAAGCGGATCCGAAGTTCTACCGTTCGATCGACTCGCTGCAGTCCATCTACCTGCCGACTGCGGCCGGCGGCCAGGTGCCGTTGTCGGCAATCGCCAAGGTCGAGGTGCAGACCCGCCCGATACTCATCAGCCATATCGCGCAGTTCCCTGCGACGACGGTTTCCTTCAATCTTGCCCCGAGCACATCGCTCGGTGCGGCCGTCTCCGCCATCGAGGACACCGAGAGCACCCTCGGCCTGCCGGTCAGCATCCGCACCACGTTTCAGGGCGCGGCGCTGGCGTTTCGCAGCAATTTAACCAACGAGTTGTTGCTGCTGATTGCGGCCGTCATCGTCATGTACATCGTGCTCGGCGTTTTGTACGAGAGTTTCGTCCATCCGATCACGATCCTATCGACCCTGCCGTCGGCGGGCATCGGTGCACTGCTCGCCCTCATGCTGTTCGGCGACGATCTGACCATCATTGCCTTGATCGGCATCATCCTGCTCATCGGCATCGTGAAGAAGAACGCCATATTGATGATCGACTTCGCCATCGTTGCGCAGCATGCGGAGGGATTGGCGCCGCGCGATGCGATTTTCAAAGCGTGCCTGCTGCGCTTTCGTCCGATTCTGATGACGACCGTGGCGGCCATCTTTGGGGCGCTGCCCTTGATGTTCGGCACCGGAACAGGATCCGAACTGCGTCATCCGCTGGGCGTCAGCATCGTGGGCGGTTTGCTGGTCAGTCAAGTGCTCACGCTGTTCACCACGCCGGTGATCTATCTGGCATTCGACCGCATTGCCGCGCGCTGGCGCGGCCGCATGCCGGCGCCCGAGCCCGATGCACCGCTGGCCGAGGGTCCCGTTTGAATATTTCCGCGCCCTTCATCAAACGGCCGGTGGCGACCACATTATTGACGCTGGGGGTGGCGTTGTGCGGCGCGGCCGCCTTCACGCTCTTGCCCGTCGCTCCGCTGCCGCGCATCGATGTACCCGCCATATTCGTATCCGCGAGCCTGCCCGGCGCCAGCCCGGAAGTCATGGCGGCCACGGTTGCCACTCCCTTGGAGCGGCACCTGGGCGCCATTGCCGACGTGGATGACATGACCTCCACCAGCGGCGTCGGCACCACCAGCATTCAACTCACCTTCGGCATCGACCGGGATGTCGACGGCGCAGCGCGCGACGTGCAGGCGGCCATTTCCGCAGCCCACGCCGATCTGCCGACATCGCTCACGCGCAATCCCTCGTATTTCAAGCTCAACACCTCCGCGTTTCCGGTCATGTCCATCGCCATGACGTCCCGCGTGCTCACCCAGGGCCAGATCTACGATGCGGCCGACGCCGTGATATCGCAGCGTCTCTCGCAGCTTCCCGGCGTCGGCGGCGTCAACGTCAACGGCAGTGCACTGCCCGCCGTGCGCGTGGAGATCAATCCGCTGGCGCTTGCCAAGTACGGCATCGGCCTGCAGGACGTGCGCGCGGCGATTTCCAACTCGAACGCCAACGCGCCGAAGGGCGCGATTGAATCCGATGAGCTGCACTATCAGATCTACACCAACGACAATGCCCGCGACGCGGGGCCCTATCGCGACCTGATCATCGCCAACCGCAACGGCGCGCCGGTGCGCCTGCGCGATGTGGCAACGGTTTTGGACATGCAGGATGGCGCCACCGAAAATGTGCGTACCTATGGACTCTACAACGGCAGTCCGGCGGTGTTCGTCACGGTGTATCTGCAGCCCGGCGCCAACATCGTGCAAACAGTCGACGCGGTAAAGGCCGAGCTGCCGGTCCTGAAGAATTCCATCGACTCGAAGATCAACCTGGTGGTGAACTTCGACCGCTCGGTCACCATTCGCGCCTCGCTGCGCCAGGTCGAACAAACGCTGCTGCTGTCCGTGGCCTTCGTGATTTTGGTGGTCTACATTTTCTTGAACAGCTACCGCGCCGCGCTGATTCCCGCGACCGTGGTGCCGGTATCGCTGATCGGCACGTTTGGCGCCATGTATCTGCTGAACTATACGCTGGATAATTTCTCGCTGATGGCCCTCACCATCGCGACCGGTTTCGTGGTGGACGATGCGATCGTGGTGATGGAGAACACCACGCGGCACATCGAGGCGGGCATGACGCGCATGCGCGCGGCGCTGCTGGGCGCCAAAGAGGTGGGCTTCACCGTGCTCTCGATGAGCCTGTCGCTGGTGGCGGTATTCACGCCGTTCATCCTGCTTGGCGGTATTCTCGGGCGCCTACTCACCGAATTCGCCATGACCCTTTCGGTGGCGATCCTGATCTCGCTGGTGATTTCGCTCACCACCACGCCGATGATGTGTTCGCTGCTGTTGCGCTCCGAAAACAAGCGCGTGCCATCGCGATTCGCGCGCGCTTTCGAACGCGGCTTCGAACACACGCGCGACAATTACGCACGCACTCTGGACTGGGCGCTGCGCCACCGGCGCGTCATGGTATCCATCCTGGTGGCGACCATTGTCCTGAATGTTTTTCTGTATATCGTGATTCCCAAGGGATTTTTTCCGCAGCAGGATACCGGTCAATTGCGCGGCGGCATCCGCGGCGATGCCGCGAGCTCCTTTCAGATGATGAAGGGCAAACTGCAAGAAGTCGCCGCCATCATCCAGGCCGACCCCGCGGTCGACACTGTCACGGGTTCGGTAGGCTCCGGAGGCTTCGGCCCCTTCGGCGGCGGCGGCGCGAGCGCCAACGTCACCGTTGCGCTCAAACCGCTCAAGGTGCGGCGCATTTCGGCCGATCACGTGATCGCGAGGTTGCGCCCGCAGCTCGCGCGCGTGGCCGGCGTGAATTCCTTCCTGCAGGCCGTGCAGGACTTCGGCGGCGGCGGCGGCCGCAGCGCCAACTCGCAATACCAGTTCACATTGTTGGGCGATAATTTGGCTGAACTTCGCACCTGGTCGCAAAAGCTGCGGGTCGCGCTGCAGGACGTGCCGCAGCTCACCGATGTGGATACCGATCTGCAGCCGGGCGGCCTGGAGACCGACGTGATCGTGGATCGCGACAGTGCATCGCGCCTGGGGCTGTCCGAGATACAAATCGATAATGCGCTGGGAGATGCCTTTGCCCAAGCGCAGGTCTCCACCATCTACAATCCTTTCAGCCCGCAGCAATATCATGTGGTCATGGAAGTGGCGCCCGCAGTACTGGCAGGACCCGGAGATTCTCAAGAGCCTGTACGTCAGCACCGCCGGCGGCGCGCCGTCCGGCACGCAGTTGACGCAGGCGGTGGCCGGCACGACGGTGCTGCAGAAGTCGAGCGCGGCATCCAGCACTGCCGTGGCGCAAGACGTGGCGCGGAATCTCGCCGCCAATTCGCTGGCAAACGCCGGACGCGGCAACACCTCCACCGGTTCGGCGGTCAGCCTCTCGCAGGAAACCATGGTGCCGTTTTCCGCCTTCAGTCATTTCGTCACCGGCACCACGCAGGTGTCGGTCAATCACACCGGCACCTCCGTTTCCACATCGATTGCCTACAATCTGCCCGAGGGTGTTTCGCTCGGCGCCGCGACCAACGCCATCGCCAAGAAAATGGCGGACATCCACGTGCCCGTGAGCATTCGGGGCGGCGACTACGGAACGGCGCGGCTGTTTCGCCAAGGTATCAGCAATCTACCCCTGCTGGTGCTGGCGGCGATCGCTCGCAATCTATGTGGTATTGGGGATGCTTTATGAAAATTACGGTCAGCCGCTGACCATACTCTCGACGCTGCCCTCCGCCGGATTGGGGGCATTGCTGGCGCTGCTCGCGACCGGCACCGAATTCAGCCTGATCGCATTTCTGGGGATTCTTTTGTTGATCGGCATCGTCAAAAAGAACGCCATCATGATGGTGGACTTCGCGCTCGATGCCGAACGCACGCTGGGAATGGATCCGCTGCAAGGCGATCGAGCACGCCTGCCGGCTGCGCTTCAGGCCCATCATGATGACCACCTGTGCCGCCATCGCCGGCGCGCTGCCGCTGGCCGTTGCCACCGGCGACGGTACGGAAATGCGGCGGCCGTTGGGGATAGCCATCGTCGGCGGCCTGCTGGTCAGTCAGCTGCTCACGGTATACACCACGCCGGTCATCTATCTGTACATTCGCCGCTACTGGAAATATCTGAAGGATGGCCGTACTCGCCGCCGCAGAATCTCAAGGGCGGCGCCGATCCGCGCGATCGGGACCTCGGTCCCGTCGGGAGTCCCGGACATGATCAGGCCGTTCGCGCGCAGCTTCGCCGCGGTTTTGCGGCGCCTGTCTCGCCGCCGCCTGCGCGGTCGGACCCGACTATCATCGGCCGCCGGTCGAGGCCGCGCGCGAATTTCAAGGAAGCCGGCGACTGGAAGCCGAGCGAACCCAACGATGTGCTGTCGCGCGGACCTTGGTGGAAGATTTTCAATGACGAAGTGCTCGATGGGCTCGAAGCGCAAATCGACATTTCGAATCAAAACGTCAAGGCGGCCGAGGCCGCCTTCGAGCAGTCGCGGGCGCTGGTCGCGCAGGCGCGCGCTGGTTTCTGGCCCACCATCGCGGCAAGTCTCGGGATGCAACGCCAGGGCCAGCCCGTGGTCACGACCAGTGCCGGCGCTCGCCGGGTACCCACCGGCGGCACCGGCACCGAGACGCGCACCCAAAATACCTACACGGCCGGGCTTCTCGGCCAATTGGGACCTCGACATCTGGGGCCGGATCCGGCGCAGCACCGAGAGCAATGTCGCCTCCGCCCAGGCTAATTCCGCCGCGCTGGCGGCGGCGCGGCTGTCCGCGCAGGCCGAACTTGCGACCGATTATTTTGCGCTGCGCGCCCAGGATCAATTGGAAAAGTTGCTCGACGACACCGTCGTCGCCGAGACCCAGTCGCTGAAGATCACCGAGAGCCGCTACAAATTTGGCGTTGCGGCGCGGGCCGATGTGGTCACGGCGCAGACGCAACTGCTCTCGAGCCAGGCGCAGCAGGTCAACGCCAAGATTCAGCGCGCCATCCTCGAACATGCCGTGGCCGTGCTGATCGGCAAGCAGCCGGCCGAGTTCTCGCTGTCCGGCTCGGCCATGCGTTCAGACGTGCCCACGGTGCCCGCCGGCGTGCCCTCCACCCTGCTGGAACGCCGGCCCGATGTCGCGGAAGCGGAACGCAAGATGGCGGCCGCGAATGCGCAGATCGGCGTCGCCAAGGCCGGATATTTCCCGGACCTGACCTTGACCGGGCAGGATCAATATTCGAGCACGTCCTTCAGCCGGCTGGTGCGAAACTCCAATCGCATCTGGGCGGTCGGACCGGCGCTCGCACAGACCTTGTTCGACGGCGGGCTGGTGCGCGCGCAGGTGCGCGGCGCCCGCGCCGCCTACGAAGGAACAGTGGATGCGTATCGACAGACTGTGCTTGAGCAGCTTCCAGCAGGTGGAGGATGAAATCGTCACCCTGCGCGTGCTGGAGCAGGAAGGGGTGATCGAGGATGAGACCGTCAAGAAGGCGCGGGAAGCCGAAGCGCTGACGCTCAACCAATACAAGGCCGGCACCGTTCCCTACAGCAGCGTCATTACCGCCCAGACCACCCGCTTGAGCGCCGAGGAAACAGCCTTGCAAGTGCTTTCTTCAAGGCTGCAGGCCAGCGTGGCATTGATCGAAGCCCTCGGCGGCGGCTGGGACGCCTCGCAAGCCACCGCGAAATAGCAGGCCCGGAAGCGTGGCTACTGAGCCGGCGGCAGCTCCAACTCGTCGAGCAGCGCCGGGACATGACGGCGCAGCAGCGCCACTTGCGCCTCCCATTGTTCTTTCGGAGGCAATTCTTCGTGGTAGCGCATCTCGCCCGCGGCGAGTGTGGCCACGCGGCAGTCCGTCCTTGTACAGCAAGCGATTGCCGGCCAGCGAAGCCAGTCTCGGCCCGGGCGTCAAAATTCCGATCAAATTGAGCGGATCGGCGGCCGAGAGCGATACATACGCTTCGCTCGGCGGCTTGCGCCGCACATCGCGCAGCAAGCCGATGGCTTCGGGCGTCGCGAATTGCTCGCCGGAAAATCCCGCGACGAAACGCCCGCCGCGAATTTCTCCGCGCGCCTCCAACCGGCGGCAGCAGCTCAAAATTTTGCGCCACGGCGGCAGCCATTGCGCTTCGCGCACCAGCAGTTTCCAAAAAATCACGCCCCAGCGGCGCAGCAGCGTGCGCACGATATGTTCGACCGCCTCATCCTTGCGCTCGGCGGAAGGCGCGCCGGGGCGGCGCACCAGCGCCCAGCGCCCCGCGTCCGCCATGCCGAACAGCGCCAAGCGGCGTTTGTGCCGGCCCGAGTACGAGTTCGCCCGGCCGCCGCGCCGGCCGCTCGGCATCAGCAGAACCCGCAAGCCGGCGAAGCTGTCGGAATTCACCAGCCCCGCCGCCACCAATTCAGCCAGCGCCTCCTCGACCTCCGCGGGCAGCATGCCGACATTCTCAGAAATCTCGTCGAAGAACGAAGCGCCGCGCTCGCGCGATGAAGTCGGCCACGGCTTGCGCTTTCGAGGTCAACAGCGCCGGATCGGACTGATCGGCAAACAACGACCAGAGCGCTACATTGCGCCGCGCAAGCAACACAATCGGCGTGGAACGAACCGGCGAAATGCCGCGGCGCCGGCATCCTCGCCGCGCGCGCTGCCGCGCGCCGCCAGGCGCGTCCAGATGAACCGGCCCGGCGCGGCAATGTTCATCCAGCCACTGCGGCTCGTACTCGGTGATCCGCGCCGGGATCACTTCGGTTTCCCAGGCGCCCGCCGGCGATTCGAACCCCTCGAGCTGCGCGAGAATCGCCGCCAGCGCATCCGGGCCCTGCATCCGCGCGCCCGGCAAAACGCGCTGCCATTCGCTCAAGAAGCGCAGAAAATCCCGGGCGGCTGACCGGCTCGATTTCCGCCCGCAGCCGTTTCACCGTGTAACGATGAATTCGCGCCAGCAATCGCCGCTCGCACCACTCTTCCGCCGCGGACTCGCCGCTGAAACGGCCGCGCATGACGAACCCTTCGGACTCCAGCGCGGCCAGCGCGGCGTTGATCTGCGCCGCCGTCAGCCCAGCGGCGCGGCCATTTGCGCCGCCGTCACCGGACCCGAACCCTCGAGGCGGCCGCGCACGATGTCGACCAGAAAATCGTCGAGCCGCTTCGAACAGCGCGCACCGTTCGGCCGCCACCCATAGGTGGCGATCCTTGAACGCGAGGCGCAGCAACCCTGCTCTGTTGCCGCAGATCTTGCATCAGCTGCGGGCCATGCCGGATTGGCGCCGCTCTCCTTTTCCGTCATGAAGGTCAGCCACAGCAGCGCATCGTGCAATTCATCCGGCGTGGCGGCATCCGGCCACGCTTCGGCCCGAACGCGCGCGATGGCCTCCGGATCCAGCTTGCCGATGTCGGCCGCTTCGGCGGGATCCAGCCAGCGGCGGCTCATGACGGCTTGCGTGCGCCGCTCCTCGAGCGGCGCGTCATCCAGATACGCATAAGGCCGCGCGCTCAGCGCCTCGAGCGCGAGCGGCGAAGGTTCGGTGAGGTCCTTGGCGACCACGCGGATCGCGCCGCTCTCAAGCGGCGCAGCAGCGCTTCGAACTCGTCGATGTCCATCGCGTCTTCGCAGGCAATCGCGAATGGTTTGCCGCACCAAAGGGTGATCCGGCATCTCGATCTCGCCGGGCAGGTTTTCGGCGCAGGCAACCTGATCCGGAAAGACCGAGGCCAGCAGATCCTCGGCGTTCATGCGCGCGATCTGCGGCGGGATTTTCTTGCCGCCGCGAAAGCGCGGCAGCGCCAGCGCGATCCCCGGCGTCCCAGCGCCAGCGAACTTCGAACATCGGCGCCGCACACAGCGCCTGGATCAGCACCTGCCGCGCGGTATTGGAATTCAAATAGCGCGCCGCCTCCGCCAGCTCGAAACTATGCGCATGCGTCAGCGACAGCACGATGTGATCTTCGGTCGCGGCCGCCTGCAATTCGAAATTGAAGGTGCGGCAAAAGCGCTTGCGCAGCGACAATCCCCATGCGCGGTTGACGCGGCTGCCGAACGGCGAATGGATGATGAGCTGCATGCCGCCGGACTCATCGAAGAAGCGCTCGAACACTACGGTGTCGAGTGTCGGCAGGCAGCCGAGCGCGGCATGTGCCGGCGCTCAAGTACTGCACGATCTGCGCCGCGGCGGCCTCATCGAGACCCACCGTTTCCTGAAGCCAGCGAAGCGCCGCGGGCGGCTCGCTCCCCAGCCGTTCCTCGATCTCGCTGCGCAGCTCCGAGACCGCCGCCGACAGCTCCATGCTGCGGCCCGGCGCCTCGCCCAGCCAGAACGGTATCGAGGGCGGCTGACCGTGCGCATCCTCGACGCGCACCGTGCCGCGTTCGACGCGCAAAATACGATATGAAGTGTTGCCGAGCTGAAAGATATCGCCCTGCAGGCTTTCGACCGCGAAGTCTTCGTTAACCGTGCCGACCAAGAGGGATTCGGGCTCGAGCATGACGCGATAGTCGGCGTTGTCCGGAATGGCGCCGCCGGAGGTGATCGCCGTCAGGCGCGCACCCTTGCGCGGCCGCAGCATTTTATTGACGGCATCGTGATGCAGCAGCGCACCGCGGCGGCCGCGCCGCGTGCTGAATCCTTCCGCCAGCATGCGCACGCACTCGTCGAATTCCTCGCGCTGAGGTTGCGATAGGGATACGCGCCGCGCATCAAGGTCGAACAGGCCGTCCTCGGACCACTCGCGCGCCGACACTTCGGCCGTGATCTGCTGCGCCAGCACGTCGAGCGAGTTCTCCGGAATCTTGAGCCGGTCGAGCTCGCCGCGCCGCACCGCGTCGAGCAACGCGGCGCATTCCACCAGTTCATCCCGCGACAGCGGGAACAGCCGCCCTTTGGAGATGCCGCCCACCGAATGCCCGGCGCGGCCCGACCCGTTGCAGGAACGCATTGATCGATCGGGTCGAACCGACCTGGCATACCAGGTCCACATCGCCGATGTCGATTCCCAGCTCCAGCGAAGCCGTGGCGACCAACACCTTCAGTTCGCCGCGCTTCAAGCGCTGCTCGGCGTCCAAACGGCGCTCCTTCGACAAGCTGCCGTGATGCGCGGCGACATGCTCCTCGCCGATGCGCTCGGACAGCTGCCGCGCCACGCGCTCGACCATCCGGCGCGTATTGACGAAAACCAGCGTGGTGCGATGCTCCGCTACCAGCTGCGCCAGTCGATCATAGACTTGCGTCCAAACCTCGCCGGACATGACCGCCTCGAGCGGCGCCGGCGGAACCTCCAGTGCCAGGTCGCGCCGCCGGATGTGACCGGAATCGACGATGGTGCAGCGCACAGCATGTGCGCCGGTCAGAAACCTTGCGACTACTTCGATCGGCTTTTGCGTTGCCGACAGTCCGACGCGCGTAAGCGGGCGGCCGGTCAGAGCCTGCAGGCGTTCGAGCGACAGCGCCAAATGCGCGCCGCGCTTATTGCCCGCGACGGCGTGAATTTCATCGACGATGACGGTGCGGCAGGTTGCGAGCATATCGCGGCCGGACTGCGAGCCCAGCAGGATGTACAGCGACTCCGGCGTGGTCACCACGATATGCGGCGCCCTGCGCCGCATGCCGGCGCGTTGCGACTGCGTGGTGTCGCCGGTGCGCACCACCGCGCGTATCTCGACGTCCGGCAGCTCCAAGCGCCGTCAACTCTTCGCGAATGCCCTCCAGCGGCGCCTCGAGATTGCGCTGGATGTCGTTCGACAGCGCTTTCAGAGGCGAGACATAGACCACGCGCGTCTCGTCCGGCAACGGCCCTTCGAGTCCCTCCTTGACGAGCTGGTCGATGGCCGACAGAAACGCCGCAAAGGTCTTGCCGGATCCCGTGGGCGCGGCCACCAACACATGCTCACCCGCCGCCAGGGCGGGCCATGCGCGCTCTTGCGCCTCCGTGGGCGCATCAAAGTTCCGCGAAAACCATGCGGCAACGGCGGGATGAAATGAGTTCAGTACGCTCATGATCTTTCTCGAGGGGGACGCCGTCAGTCTAGCAGGCTTGGCAGGTATAATGGACCCCTGGCCGGGGCGCACAAAACCATCAACACCTTGGCGAAGGAGCACCTATGAGCGTAGCCATTCATCCTGCGGTGGACAACGGCGTCAAGCCGGGCAATCCGTCCTTCGGCGGCGGAACGCTCAAATGCAAGTGCGCCGATGCGCCGGTGACGATCTCCATCAAGGGCAACGTGGCCTTCAATCACGTTTGCGGCTGCACCAAATGCTGGAAGCCCAAAGGCGCGACGTTTTCATTGGTCGCGGTGGTTCCTCGCGACAAGCTTACCGTCGGCGCAAACGCACAGAAGTTGAAGGTGGTCGATGCGGCGGCGCCGATTCAACGGCACGCCTGCAGCGGTTGCGGCGTGCACATGTATGGCCGCATCGAGAACAAGGGTCATCCGATCTACGGTTTCGATTTCATTCATCCCGAGCTTTTGGACGCCAATGGGTGGGCCGCACCGGAATTTGCCGCCTTCGTCTCTTCGGTGATCGAGTCGGGTACCAAGCCGGAGCAGATGGGCGCGGTTCGCGCGCGGTTACGGGAACTGAAACTCGAACCCTACGATTGCCTGTCGCCTGCACTGATGGATCTCATTGCAACGCACACCGCGAAAGCCAAGGGCGTTCTGAAAGCCTAAGGACCTTGAGGCGCCTGCCGGGTTCCTAGCGAGCGGAGTTCTCGGAGCAGTTCGAGCGGCCCGACAAGGCGCAGTCCTGCAAACGCGCAGCGCCGCCGAGCGTGTGGGTCAAAAAGAAACCGGCGATCACCAAGAACACGATCAGAGCCAATCCAATCAGCGCCGCACGGCGAGTGGGCGGAGACCGATCCGGCTCCGGTTCCGAAGGTCGCCAAGGGTCCGGGTTTCTCATTGTGTGTCTTTTACACCACTAACGGATTTCAATCTTCCTAGCGGTCAAATCAAGCACGTGGCGCCGTTTGTCAACCAAATGTCGCGGAAAGCGTGGTGCTTGCGCCACGCTTTCCGTAGGCTCAACATACGCAATCGGCGGGAGTGCGTCTAGTCGATCTCTAGGCGAGACGTGGCGGGCCGCAGCATTGCGCAAATACCATCGACAAAATCAGGTGCAAGACCCCATGACAAATCAGACCGTGACCTCACGAGCCTTCTGTCTCGTCCTCGCCATGTCCGGAGCCTTGGGCGGTGCGCACGCGATGGCGGCGGACGCCGCGGCCGCGCCGGCGTTGGAAGAGATCATCGTGACCGCCGAGAAGCGCTCGGAGAATCTGCAAGACGTGCCGATTTCCGTGGTCGCGATCAACGCGCAGCAAGCGCAGGACGCCGGCGTCACCAATATCAGAAATCTCGCGATCTTGACGCCGGGTCTTACGGTTACCTCGGAAGGCAATGAAGCGATCACCACCGCGCGTATTCGCGGCATCGGCACGGTCGGCGACAACCCCGGTTTGGAATCCTCGGTGGGCGTGAACATCGACGGCGTCTACCGGCCGCGCAACGGTGTCGCCTTTGGCGATCTGGGTGAAATCGACAAGATCGAAGTTCTCTACGGACCGCAGGGCGAATTGTTCGGCAAGAACAATGACGCCGGCGTGATCAACGTCACCACCAAGCGGCCGTCGAACACATTCGGCGCGATGGCCGAAGTGACCGGCGGCAACTTCAACGATCGGGAAGTCCGCGCCTCGGTGACCGGACCGCTGAGCGACATCATGGCGGGCCGCCTGTACATGGGCTTCCAACAGAACGACGGCTTCCTTCAGGTCGTCAACGGCGTCGGACCGAGCACGCAAGACAACACCAACGATCGCCACGCCTACAACGCCCGCGGTCAGTTGCTGATCACGCCGAGCGACAATGTGGATTTCTTGATCATCGCCGATTACGCCAGGCGCAACGAGTCTTGCTGCAGCGCTGTCGTCGAATATCCCGGCCCCTTCCAGGGACTGGTCAACGTGTTCGCATCGACGCCGCTGCTGGGCGGCAAAACCGGCGCGCTCGGCGATTCTCCGCTGATCGGCCAACCGGGCGTGGTTCGCCTGCCCAACAGCTACGTGGCCTATGACAACCAGCTCATCAAGCAGTACGTCCGAGACATGGGCCTGTCGGGAGAACTCAACTGGAATCTCGGATTCGGAAAATTGACCTCGATCACCGCCTGGCGCGACAACACCGTCACCGGCGGCAACGATGTCGATTACACCGGCATTGACCTGCTCTCGTTCCCGAACAATGGCAATGCCAATTCAACGGATTTCAAGCAATTCAGCGAAGAGGTGCGCCTCGCCGGCAAGGCGGGACCCTTGGACTGGTTGGTGGGCGGATTCTTCAACAACGAAATTCTGACGACGCGAACGCTCGGCGCCATTGGCAGTCAGTTTGAAACCTATATCAGCGCGGTCGCCTCGGCGTCGGTGGGCGGACCTGTGAATCCGCTGCTGGTATCGCAACTCACCGGCGATGCCCCGGGTGCCACCTTCTTCGGCACCGGCTACAACGATGGCTATCAACAGACGGCCAGAAGCTTTGCCTTGTTCACCAACGAGACCTGGAACATCACACAGGGGCTGGATTTGACATTCGGTCTGCAGGGGTACGGAAGAGAAGAAAACCGCGACCGCGAGCTTCAATGACACGGGGGGCGGCCCGGGCTGCGGAGCACTGCTCAATTCCCCGGGACTTTTCGCCCCGCCCATCAACGGGACCAACGCGCAGGCATTCTTGATCGGCTATGGATGCTTCTCAGGGCTGGATCCTGAGTTCACGGGCACCGGATTCGACCAGTCGAATACCGAGAACAACCTGTCGGGCACGCTCAAGCTGTCCTATCGCTTCAACGAAGAAGCGATGGTGTATGCCTCGGCAGCCAATGGCTACAAGGCGGGCGGCTTCAATCTGTCGCGCGTCACGGCCGCGCCTTCTGCGACCGATCCTATCGGTCTGACGCCCAACTATGACACGCACTTCCCGCGCGAGACGGTGGATTCGGGCGAGGTGGGCATCAAGACCACGCTGTTCAACAACACACTGCGGTTGAATGCGGCGGCGTTCTATCAGAGATACACCGACTTCCAGTTGAACACCTTTACCGGAATTCAGTTCGTCGTCACCTCGCTGGATCGCGTCGTCTCGAAAGGCGTCGATGTCGATTTCGCCTGGGCGACGCCGATTTCGGGACTGACCATCGCCGGCGGCGTGACGCAGGATCTGACCAACATCGATAATTTCGGCAACGCGCTGCCGGATTTCTGCGGCGGCCCGGGAAACGGTTGCACGATGCGCAACAACAACCGTCTGTCGTTCGCGCCGCTGTGGTCGGGCGCGCTGTCGGCGTCGTACCTGCTGCCGGTGTCGGGCACCCTGGGAATTCGCACCAGCGTGGAAGAAAAGTACAACTCCTCCTACAACACCGGATCCGATCTCGATCCGCGCAAGATCCAGGAAGGATTTGGCTTGCTCAACGGACGCATCGGATTTGGGGCCTTGGACGAGTCCTGGGTAATTGAAGCGTGGGGCGCGAATCTGGCCGACAAGTACTACTACGCCGTGGCGTTCGACTCGCCGTTCCAATTCAACACCATTACTTCTTATCTCGGCGCTCCGCGCACCTTCGGTCTCACGCTGCGGGTCAAGTTCAAGTAGGTCCCGCTTCGAGATCGGGCGAGACGGATGCGACGGCGGGCTTGAGCACCCCGCCGTTTTTTTAGCTTCCAAAAATGAGGGGATGCCTCGCGAAGCGCGCGACGGCAACGATGCGGCGCGCGTGGCGGCCCGCCGGACTGAAACCTAAGCGTTCGGCCGCGAGGTACGGCAAACTAGCGGACGACCGCGCTTTTCAGGGGGAATGAACAGATGTCCGTCAGTCCGCAATCCATCGAAGGCGGGGCGCCGGCCGACGGCGTCATCGCCAGGGCCGCCACAGGCGCGAAATACGCCCTATTCCTGCTGTTCGCCATCAACCTGCTGAATTTTTTCGATCGCCAATTGCTCGGTTCATTGGCCGAGCCGATCCGCATGGAATTTCACTTGAACGACGCCGCGCTGGGACTGCTCGGCTCGATTTTCACGGTGATTTACGCCCTGGTGGGGCTGCCATTGGGCACGCTCAGCGACAAGTGGTATCGCAACCGGCTCATCGCTTTGGGCACCCTGTTTTGGAGCCTGTTGACCGCGGCGACCGGCTTTGCGCAGAACTACGCCCAGATATTCATTGCACGCCTCGGGGTCGGGGTCGGCGAGGCCACTTGCGCCCCTGCAGGACAATCCCTGATCGGCGATTTGTTTCCCGCCAACCCAGCGCGCAAAGGCCATGGGCGTCTTTATGCTGGGGCTGCCGGCGGGCATTTTTCTGGCTTACATCAGCGCCGGCGCCATCGCCACGAAATTCGGCTGGCGCGCGGCGTTCTTGTTTGCCTGCGTTCCCGGAGTGATTCTCGCAATCATGGCGCTGTGGATGCGCGAACCGGTGCGCGGCGCGCTCGATGCCGGCAGAGTGGTGACGACCCCCGCCACGGCAACCAAAAACGCGTTTGCCGCCGTGCTGGGGTTGCCGACGATGTGGTGGATCATCATGTCGGGCATTTTTCACAACTTCAACATGTATGCAATCAACACGTTCAACACCGCATTCCTGCAGCGCTTTCATCGACATGAGCCTGCTCAACGCCAGCTATGTGTCTTCCATTGCGGTGGGCGCGGTGGGCGCCATAGGCCTGTTGGTGGGCGGATGGCTCGCCGACAAGATGAGCGTCAAGCGCCGCAACGGCCGCCTGGTCTTGTCGGCCTCCGCCATGGCAATCGCCGCGCCCTGTATTTTCTTCGCCATCAATCAGCCGAAGCGGCGCCATCGCGGCTTACCTCATTTTGATGGCGCTCGGCACCATCACCATGTATGTGTACTACGCCACCGTGTACGCAGCCATTCAGGATGTGATCGAACCGCGTCTGCGGGGCATTGCGGTGGCGATGTATTTTTGCTTCATGTACATCCTCGGCGCGAGCATGGGGCCGTGGGAACCGGCCGCCTGAGCGATCATTTTGCATTCAAGGCGATGATGGACGCGGGCGCGCAGCGTCATGACCGAGGCGTTCAAGAGCCACCGGCCTGCACAACGCCATGTATATCATTCCAATTCTGGCGTTGGCGGCGGCGGCTGTGTTGTTCGCTGCATCGCGAACCATGGACAAGGATGTGCGCAAGCAGGAGATGTCGCACACGGACAGTGGGCGTTGTGAATTCGATAGATTGGTCTAGCGCTCGTCAGGGCGAATGAGGGCCATTCGATATCACACGCCGACGGTACCCGTAGTCGTCACGGTCTGGCGGCCATGCGAACCGTCAAACTCACACCGCTGCAGCGGTAGGCCGCAAGGTCTCGCTGAAGCGCGCCAAGATGATAATCGGCATCGCCGAAGGTCAGATCGATCATGGTCAGCCGCTTGAAATAGTGGCTCACGATGTGTTCGTCCACGACGCCCATGCCGCCGTGCATCTGCACGGCATTGCTGACCGACCAACCGCCCCGCCTGCCCGATATAGGCTTTGGCTGCGGATATCGCGCGCTGCCGCTCGGCGGCATCTTCCAAGTCCGCGTGTACCGCGGCGATGATGGCCATGGAGCGCGATTGCTCCGCAGCGATCAGCATGTCCGCCATCTTGTGCTTCAGCGCCTGAAACGTTCCGATCGCGACGCCGAATTGCTTGCGCGTCTTGAGATAATTCAGGGTCGCTTGATTCAGGCATTGATGATGCCGACGGCCTCGGCGCACAGCGCGGCGATTCGCGCGATCTACGGCGCGCTCGATCGAACCCAAAGCGCGCATCCGCAGCGCCGATCAGCGCGTCTGCGCCGACGGCAACATTCTCCAATATCAAGTCTGCCGCGCGGGCGCCGGATTGGGTCGGATAGGCGGCGATGGTCAGACCCTTCGCATCGCGCGGCACGAGAAACAGCGACACGCCATCGCGCTCGCCGGTCTTGCCGCTGCTGCGCGCCGACACCAGAAAATAGTCGGCGGACGCGCCGTCGAGCACCACGGTCTTGCGGCCCGAGAGGCGCCAGCCGCCGCCGCTCTGCCGCGCCGTGCAGGCGACATAAGACAAATCATAGCGCCCGGCGGCCTCGTAGGCCGCGAGCGAGAGTTTCAATTCCCCCGCCGCGATCTGCGGCACGAGTTTTTGCTTGAGCGCTTCGGAGGCGGCATCGCGCAACAGTCCCCCGCAGGTCACGACAGTGCTCAAGAAGGGCTCCAGCAGCAATCCTTGGCCGAATTGTTCCATCACCACCATGATATCGACGCCGGTGCCGCTCAAGCCGCCGAACTCTTCGGGAAACGGCAACGCCAGCAGACCGAGTTCCGCATACTGCTTCCAGGCCTCGGCGGAATAGCCCAAGGCGCGGCGGAGAATGGCGCGCCGCTTGTCGAAATCATAGTCGCGTGAAATGAAGCGCTGCAGCGTGTCCTGTAGCGCCAGTTGCTCTTCGCTGTAATTGAATTCCATGATGCTCTTTACAATCCGAGAATCATCTGCGAGATGATGTTCTTCTGTATCTCGGTGGATCCGGCGTAAATCGTGGTCTTTCGCTGATTGAAGTATTGCCCGGAGATGGGCGGCGCATAGGAGCGGTAATGCGCGCCGAGCAACGGATTGCCCACCCAGTCCATATCCAGCGCCTCGCGCACGTAGGGCAGCGCATCATGTCCCAGCGCATGCATCTTGAGTTCGGCGAGCTGCTGGATGATCTCCGATCCCTTGATCTTGAGCACGGAGACCTCCGGGCCGAGCGCGCGCTGCTCCTTCGCCGTGGCCGATAGCACCCGCAAATTGGTGATCTCGAGCGCCATCAGCTCCATCTCGACCTGCGCGATGCGATCGCGGAAGCGCGAGTCCTCGATGAGCGGGCGGCCGTTCGACATTTGCTCCGCGGCGATCTCCTTGAGCTTCTTCAGCGCCCGCTTGCAAATGCCGATCCCGGCATTGCCGCTGCGCTCGTGGGTGAGCAGGAATTTCGCGTACGTCCAGCCCTTGTTCTCCTCGCCGATCAGGTTCTGCACCGGCACTTTCACGTTGTCGAAGAAGATGTCGTTGATCTCATGCTCGCCGTCCAGCATGATGATCGGCCGGACCGTGATGCCCGGCGACTTCATGTCGATCAGCAAAAACGAAATGCCCTGTTGTTGGCGGCCTTCGCTGCTGGTGCGCACCAGGCAAAAGATCCAGTCCGCGTACTGGCCCAGGGTGTTCCAGGTTTTCTGGCCATTGACGATGTAGTGATCGCCCTGGCGCACGGCGCTGGTGCGCAGCGAGGCCAGATCGGAACCCGAGCCCGGCTCGGAATATCCCTGGCACCACCAATCCTCGCCGGAAAGAATCCGCGGCAGAAAATATTCCTGCTGCGCGGCGTTGCCGAAAGTCTGCATCACGGGCGCGAGCATTTTCAGCGAGAAGGGGTTTTGCCCCGGCGCGCAAGCGTCGGCGCGCTCCTCCTCGAATATATGCTGCTGCACGATATCCCAACCCGTGCCGCCGAAGGACTTGGGCCAGTTCGGAGCGCCCCAGCCCTTGCGGAACAGGATCTTCTGCCAGCGCACCATGTCGTCCTTGGAAATGCGCCTGCCGAGCTGCAGCTTGGTGCGAATGTCGGTGGGCAGCTCGGCATCGAAAAAGGCGCGCACTTCGGCGCGAAATTTCTGTTCTTCGGGATTGTATTTCAGATCCATGTCGCTTCCTTATGCGGGCGCATCAACCATGACGACAATTTTGCCGCGCGCCGAGCGCGAACCTAGGCGGGCGATCGCATCGCCGCCGCGCGCCAGCGGAAATCGTTCGGTAACGGCCGGCTTGATTTTACCATCCAGATACAGCGCCATGAGCGCGGCCACGTTGGCCGCATGCTGCGCGGGATTGCGGTGGGTGAACTCGCCCCAGAACACGCCGACGATCTCGCAACCCTTGAGCAAGGGCAGATTCAGCGGCAACTTGGGGATGCCTGCGGTAAATCCCACCACCAGATGCCGCCCGGCCCACGCGATGGCGCGCAGCGCGGCCTCGCTGTAATCGCCGCCGACCGCATCGTATATGACGTGCGCACCCTGCGCGCCGCATACCGCCTTGAAGCTGTCGGTCAAGGCGCGCGCGGCATTCTTGTCCAACGCGCCTTGCGGGTACTGCACGCCGCCGTCGGCGCCGTGCTCGCGCGCCAGCGCCAATTTCTCCGGGCTCGAGGCGGCCGCGATCACCCGGGCGCCCGTCGCCTTGGCGAGTTCGACTGCCGCGAGTCCCACGCCGCCGCCGGCACCGAGCACCAGCAGCGTCTCGCCGGCTTTCAAACGGGCGCGGTCCTGCAACGCGTGCTGCGAGGTGCCGTACGTCATGAGCAGCGCGGCGGCCTGGTCGAAAGGCATGGCGTCGGGGATCTTCCAGCAGTTGCCGGCTTGCGCGATGGCCATCTCCGCCATGGCGCTGCGCACCGGGCTGACCAGAACCCGATCGCCGGGCTGCAGATTCGTCACGCCCTCGCCCAAGGCTTCAACCACGCCGGCGAGCTCCCCGCCCGGTGAAAAGGGCCGCGGCGGCTTGATTTGATAGAGATCTTGGATGATCAATAGATCCGGAAAATTGACGCCCACGGCGCGAACTCGGATGCGCACTTCGCCGCGGCCGGGCGTAGGGTCGGGAACCTCTTCCAAAGTGAGGGTGTCAGGACCACCGGGTAGGCGGCTGAGCAATGCTTTCATGAGGATGTGGCCATGGTGGAGTTGGAGTTCGACTTCGCCTGTTCGCGTTCTTGCAGCTCGCGCCACATGATCTTGCCGGAACCGGATTTCGGCAGCGCATCGACGAACTCGATCACTCGCGGCACCTTGTAGGCCGCCATGTTCTCACGGCACCAGTCGATGATGGCCTGCGCCTCGATGCGGCCGCGCCACTCGGCGCGCGGCACGATCACCGCCTTGACCGTCTCGCCGCGGTGCGCGTCCTTGGCGCCGATCATGCACGCCTCCTGAACGGCCGGATGCTGGTACATGAGCGACTCCACCTCGGTCGGCCAAACCTTGTAGCCCGACGCGTTGATCATGCGCTTCAAACGGTCGACGATGAAGAAATAGCCCTCCTCATCCATGCGGCCGAGATCGCCGCTGCGAAAAAATCGCTTGCCGTCGAGTTCGATGAAGACCTGCGCGGTATCCTCGGGCTTGTTCCAGTAGCCCAGAAAAACCTGCGGGCCGTGCATGATGATTTCGCCGACCTCTCCCGGCGGCAATTCACGCAAAGTCGCCGGGTCTATGACGCGCGAATCCGTATCGAAGATCGGGATCCCCAGGCACTGCTGCTTCGCGTGATCCGGAGGATTGATGTGCGTGGCGCCGATGGTCTCGGTCAGACCATATCCTTCGACATAGGTGATGCCGACATTGGCGAGGCGCTGCGCCACCGCCGCCGGCATGGCGGCGCCGCCGCCGCTCAAGCGCCGGATCGAGGACAAATCATACTTGTCGACGTTGGGATTCAAGAAAAAGTCCTGAATCATGGTCGGAATGGCGGTCCAGCTCGCGACCTTGTAGCGCTCCACGCACTGCGCCGCCACCTCGCGGTCCCACCGCGGCAGCAGCACCATGGTATTGCCGGTGAACAGCGGACCGTTCAAGCCGCCTTGCATGCCGGTCACATGGAACATCGGCGCAACCGCCAGCAGCGTCAGTTCCGGCTGGAGCGCAAACCATTGCATGCCGCCCACCGTGGTATGCATCACGGAGCGGTGCGTATGCATGCAGCCCTTGGGTTTTCCCGTCGTACCGGAGGTATAGGGCATCACGCACAGATCCTCAGGTCCGGCGCTCAGCGGGCCGGCCTTCAAGTCCGCGGCGAGCACATCCTTCCACAGCGACAAGCCGCGCGCGTGATGGTCGATGCGCGGAGCGGCGATGAAATCCGGCACCGCCAGCGTCGTCGCCTCTTTCAAGTAGTCCGAATACGCCGCGACGATCACATGTTTGAGATCGCCGTTCTCCAGCAGCGCTGCGACGCGCGGGTACAGCTCTTGCGAGACGAGCAGCGTGTCCGCGCCGGCATCCTGCGCATAGCGCAGAATTTCCTGGGTCAGATTCATCGGATTCAAGGGCACCACCACGGCGTTGGCGCGCAAAATACCGTAGTAGCCGATCATGAACTGCGGGCTGTTCTGCATGAGCAGCAGCACCCGATCGCCCTTGCGAACCCCGCAGCGCTGCTCCAGGTATCCCGCGATGCGCTGCGCTTCGTCGTGAAATTCCGCGAAGCTCACCTTGCTGTCGTAATAGATCAGAAACGGTTTGTTGGGAAAGCGCCGCGCCGATACTTCGGCGTTGTAGAACATATTGGTGGCCGGCGCGATCAGATTGTGCATCGACTGGCTTCGGCCAAAATTTGAAATGCGCGGGCATGAACTAGGCGCCTGTCTGAGGATTTCACGCGGCTGCGGCGCCCTTGGGCCGATAACGCGACAGCTCCAGCTTGCCGATCTGCTCGCGATGCACTTCATCCGGACCGTCCGCGAGACGCAGAGTGCGGGCGCCGGCCCACATCGCCGCCAGCGGAAAATCATCGCTGACGCCGCCGCCGCCATGCATCTGTATGGCCCAGTCGAGCACTTTCAGGGTCATCGCCGGCGCCGCGACCTTGATCATGGCGATCTCCGCCTTCGCCGCGCGGTTGCCGACCGTGTCCATCATGTAGGCCGCATTCAGCACCAGCCAGCGGGCCTGGTCGATCATGATGCGCGCCTCGGCAATGCGCTCCAGCGTCACGCCCTGCTCCGACAACTTCTTGCCGAACGCGACGCGCGATTGCGCGCGCTTGCACATGAATTCCAGCGCGCGCTCGGCGACGCCGATGGTGCGCATGCAATGGTGGATGCGGCCCGGCCCCAAGCGCCCTTGCGCGATTTCGAAGCCGCGCCCCTCGCCGAGCAACAGATTCTCCGCCGGCACGCGCACGTTCACGAAATCGACCTCAGCGTGCCCGTGCGGCGCATGATCGTAGCCGAACACCGGCAAGGTGCGCAGCACCTTGACGCCGGGCGTCTTCAGCGGCACCAGGATCATGGACTGTTGACTGTGCCGTCCGGCCTCCGGATTGGTCTTGCCCATGAAAATCAAAATCTCGCAGCGCGGATCGCCGGCGCCGGAGGTCCACCATTTGCGGCCGTTGATCACATAGCTGTCGCCGTCGCGGACGATCGCGGACTGGATATTGGTCGCATCGCTCGAGGCAACGGCGGGCTCGGTCATGGCGAAGGCCGAGCGGATCTTGCCGTCGAGCAAGGGCGCGAGCCAGCGCTGCTGCTGCTCTTTCGTGGCATAACGCGCCAGCACTTCCATGTTGCCCGTGTCCGGCGCGGAACAATTGAATGCCTCGGGGGCGATATGCGAGCGGCCCATGATTTCGCACAGCGGCGCGTATTCAAGATTGGTGAGACCCGCGCCGTGCTCGGAATGCGGCAGGAACAAATTCCAAAGATCGGCGGACCTGGCCTTCTTCTTGAGATCCTCGATGACCCGGGTCACCTGCCAGGGATTGCCCGCGCGCCGATTTTCCTCCAACTCCCTGTGATACAAGGCTTCCGCCGGGTAGACGTGCTTTTCCATGAACTGGGTGACCCGCTCTTGCAGATCGCGAACTTTCTCGGTGTGCGAAAAATCCATGGGAGTCCTTTGATTTAGTTCATACGTCGAACGATTGTTGCACCAGCTTCCAGCCCAGCTCGGCCAACGGGCGGGCTCGGCGCCCCGCCTGCAGCGCCGTAGCGCTCGAGGCGTTTCCTTGCAGCGCGCGCGCCAGCACGCCTTGCAGAATCCCGGCCAAGCGGAACATGCAGAATGCCTGGTAGTAGGCCCAGTCCTGCGGCGGCACCGGCGCAATGCCGCGCAGGCGGCAGTACTGCGCCACGGATTCAGCCTCGGTCGGCAGCGAGTGGCTCGCCGGATCCACCCCGCCGAGCCCGCGAAACTCCGTCACAGGCAGCTGAAAGCGCAGGCAGTAATAGGCGAAATCCACCAGCGGATGGCCGAGCGTTGACAATTCCCAATCCAGCACCGCCAGGATGCGCGGCTCAGTGGGATGAAAAATGGTGTTGTCCAGACGAAAGTCGCCATGCACGATGGCCGTCTGCTCATCTGCGGGAATGTGCTTGGGCAGCCACTCGATCAGACGCTCCATCGACTCGAGCTTCTCGGTTTCCGAAGCCCGATACTGCTGCGTCCAGCGCGTCACCTGGCGCTCGACGTAGCGGCCGGCCTTGCCGTAGTCGCCAAGCCCCACCGCGGCATAGTCCACGGAATGCAATGCGGCGAGCACCCGCACCATCTCGCTGTAAACGGCGCGGCGCTGGGGCGCCGCCACTTCCGGCAGCAACGCGTCCCAAAAGATGCGGCCGTCGACATAATCCATCACGTAAAACGCGCTGCCGATCACGTCGGGGTCTTCGCAAAGCGCATGTACCTGCGCCACCGGCACGGGGCTGTCTCGGAGCGCCGCCAGCACGCGAAACTCGCGATCGACCGCATGGGCCGAGGGCAAGAGCTTGCCCGGCGGCTTGCGCCGCAGCACATAGCGGTGCGCCGGCGACTGCACCAGGAAAGTCGGATTGGACTGGCCTCCCGCAAACTGCCGCACCTCGATCGGGCCGCAGAATCCGGCGATATGCGTCTGCATCCATGCAGTGAGCCGCTGCGTATCGAAGCTGTGCTGCGCCGGGACCTGGCGCAGTCCCGCCGCGGGGAGGTTCATCGTCATGTGCTCGAGGCGCCGCCGTCCACGGCGATGTATTGCCCCGTGACGTGCCGCGATGCGTCCGACGCCAGATACACCGCCGCGCCTTGCAAGTCGGTGTCGCCGCCGATCCGTCCCAATGGGGTGCGCGCGATCACATCAGCCATCATCGTATCGAGCAGGCCGCTCGCCATCTTCGAGGGGAAGAATCCCGGACAAATCGCATTGACGCGGATGTTGTACTGGCCCCATTCGCCGGCGAGCGCGCGCGTCAGATGCAGCGCCGCCGCTTTCGAGGAATAGTACGCCACCGCCTTCATTTGCATGCCCGCGCGCAAGGCCGCCGTCGAGGCAATCACGATGATGTTTCCGGAGCGCTGCGGAATGAAGCAGCGATTGGCGACCGCCTGGCTCAGCGCGAACACGCTCGCGGCATTCAGCGTCATGACCTTGTTCCACGCTTCGAGCGGATACTCCTCGGCTTTCGCACCCCAGCTGGCGCCGGCGTTATTGACCAAAATGTGGATGCCGCCGTAATGCTTGACCACCGCATCCACCAGCGCCGGTATTTGATCCGGCTTGGAGAGATCATTGGTCACGGTGAGCGCGTCGATGCCGTGTCGCTTCAGGTCGGCTTTGGCGTCCTCGAGCTCGCCGCTCTTGCGCGCACTGACGGCGATCTTGGCGCCCATTTCGCCGAGGCCTTTGGCGATCTGCAAGCCGAGTCCGCGCGAGCCCCCGGTGATCAGCGCCACTCTGCCCCCGAGCTCGAATAGATCCCGTAACCCCACTAGACCACCTCGAACAGGCCCGCAGCTCCCTGGCCGCCGCCGATGCACATGGTGACGACCACCAACTTGGCGCCCCGGCGCTTGCCTTCGATCAGCGCATGGCCGGTAAGGCGCGCCCCGCTGACGCCGTAAGGATGGCCCACCGCGATCGCGCCGCCATTGACGTTCAAGCGCTCGTCGGGAATCCCGAGCTTGTCGCGGCAATAAATCACCTGGCAGGCGAAGGCTTCGTTCAGCTCCCACAGATCGATGTCGCCGACTGTCAGTCCGGCGCGCTTCAGCAGGCGCGGCACGGCAAACACCGGTCCGATGCCCATTTCATCCGGCTCGCATCCGGCCACGGCGAAGCCGCGAAACAACCCCAAGGGCTCGAGACCGCGCTTTTCCGCGAGTTTGGCGTCCATGACGACGCAGGCGCTGCTGCCGTCGGAGAACTGGCTGGCATTGCCCGCGGTGATCACTCCGCCCGGCAGCGCCGAGCGAATTTTCGAAACCGCCTCCAGCGTCGTATCCGGGCGGATGCCTTCGTCGCTCGAAATCGTGACCTCGCGCGTGCCGACGGCGCCGGTGTTCTTGTCGACCACGCCCATGGTGGTGGTCATGGGTACGATCTCGTCTTTGAACCTGCCCGCAGCCTGGCCGGCGGCGGCGCGCAATTGACTGCGCACGCCGTACTCGTCCTGGGCCTCCTTGGAAATGTTGTAGCGCTTGGCCACCGTTTCCGCCGTCTGCAGCATGCTCCAGAACAAGGTCGGCTTGTGCGCGTCGATCCAGGGATCCCGGCGCATATGCGTGTTCGTCTCATTCTGCACGCAGGAAATGCTTTCCAGACCGCCGGCGACGATGACCTCGGCGCCCTCCGTCATGACGCGTTGCGCCGCCAGGGCGATGGACTGCAATCCGGAACTGCAGAACCGATTGATGCTCAAACCCGCGGTGGTGATCGGCAGTCCGGCGCGCAGCGCGATCTGGCGCGCGATGTTGCCGCCGGTCGTACCCTCGCCGAAGGTCGATCCCATGATCACGTCCTCGACCTCCGCCGGGTCGATGCCGGCGCGCGCCACTGCATGCTGCACCGAATGCGCGCCGAGCGTGGCGCCGTAAGTCATGTTGAATGCGCCCTTCCAGCTCTTGCCGAGCCCGGTGCGCGCGGTGGATATGATGGCTGCTTCTGTCACGTGTCTGATCCTTTGTAGGCGCTGAATGTCTTGCCGTCCTGAGCCAGGCGCGCGAGCAACGGGGCCGGCGTCCAAAAAGCCTGGTCGGCGTGCGGCTGCGCGGCGATCCCCCTGAGCGCGCGCGCCACCTCGCTCAATCCCACTTGATCGGCATAGAACATCGGGCCGCCGCGCCAGGGAGGAAAGCCATAGCCATTGAGGTAGACGATATCGATGTCCGAACTGCGCTGCGCGATCCCCTCCTCGACGATGCGCGCGCCTTCGTTGATCAGAGCATAGATGCAGCGCTCGACGATTTCCTCATTCGATATTTTGCGCGGCGTAATGCCCTTTTGTTGCCGGTACTTCTCGATGATGGCGGTCACGGTGGGATCGGGGATGGCGTTGCGCGAACCGGCTTCGTAGCGGTAGAAACCCGCCGCGGTTTTTTGCCCGAATCTGCCGGCCTCGCACAGCTCGTCGGCGACATTCGACAGGTCGCGGTCCGGATTCTCGGCGCGGCGGCGCTTGCGCGCGGCCCAGCCGATATCGAGGCCGGCCAGATCGCTCATGCGAAACGGCCCCATCGCCATGCCGAATTCTTCCAGCGCTTTGTCGACCTGGTTCGGCAGGGCGCCCGCCATGATGAGATCGTGCGCGGCGGCGCCGTAGCGGGCCACCATGCGATTGCCGATGAATCCATCGCAGACCTGGGAGACCACCGCGACCTTGCCGATTTTCTTGGCCAATTGCATTGCCGTCGCCAGCACGTCTTTCGCCGTCCGCGCGCCGCGTACGATTTCCAGCAAGCGCATGACGTTGGCGGGACTGAAAAAATGCAAACCGATGACATCCTGCGGGCGCTTGGTGAACACCGCGATCTCATCCAGGTTCAAAGCGGAGGTGTTCGAGGCAAGAATCGCGCCCTGCCGCACGACCTGATCGAGCTTCTCGAATACCGCCTTCTTGACCTCCATGGATTCGAACACCGCTTCGATGACCAGATCCACATCCTTCAGCTGTTCATAATCGAGGGTCGGTGTGACCAGCGCCATGCGCTGATCGAGCGCGGCTTCCGTCAAGGTGCCCTTCTTCAACGCGCCGCCGTAGTTGCGCCGCATGGTGGCAAGCCCCTTGTCGAGCGCCTCTTGCTTCATTTCCAGAAGCACCACCGGAATTCCCGCGTTGATGAGGCTCATGCTGATTCCGCCGCCCATCGTGCCCGCGCCGATGATGCCGACCTTGCGGATCGGACGGGTCGGCGTGTCGTTCGGTATGTCGAGAATGTGCGACGCCGCCCGCTCCGCTTGGAACACATGCCGCAGCGCCGCGGATTCCGGCGACAACATGAGGGCGGTGAACAGCTCGCGTTCGCGCTTGATGCCCGCATCGAAGGGGCGGTCGAAAGCCGCGGCGACGGCCTCCACACAGGCGAGCGGCGCCGGATAGCGGCCTGCCACCGCCTTGGCGGTATTGCGCGCGAATTGGAAAAAGGCTTCGTGATTCGGCATGTCGGCTTTCAAATCACGCACGCGTCTCACGCCCAATTTTTCGGCCACGACTTTGCGCGCCAAGCGAAGCGCCGCATCCAGCAAATCACCCTCCGCGAATGCGTCGAACAGCGGTGAGCCGCGCAGCTTTTCGGCAGCAACGGTTGCGCCCGAAACGATCATGTTGAGCGCCGCTTCGGCGCCGATGACTCTGGGCAGGCGTTGAGTCCCGCCCGCGCCGGGCAGCAACCCCAATTTCACTTCGGGCAATGCAATTTTTGCCCCGGCAGCCGCCACGCGATAGTGACAACCGAGCGCCAGCTCGAGCCCACCCCCCATGCAAACACCGCCGATGGCGGCGATGACCGGCTTGGCACTGCCCTCGACCGTGCCGATGACCGTCATGAGATGCGGTTGCGTGGCTGCCCGCGGCGTACCGAATTCGCGGATGTCCGCGCCGCCGGAAAATCCGGCGCCGGAGCCGATCAAAACGATGGCTGCGACCTGAGGATCGGCGTTCGCCCGCTCGATTCCCTCGACGATCGCCTGACGCAGCTCCAACCCCAGGCTATTGACCGGCGGATTATCGAACTTCAGGACCGCGATGCCGTCCTTGATCTCAAAGCCAGCCTTATTCGTGCTCATCGTTATTCCACTCTGCGGAACCCGGTTCCGTGGTTTTGGCCGACTAATGTAACAGCGCAGAGTCCTGTTTGAGAAGATTAAAAGAGGTGGCCCGCGCCCCAAGGCGCAGGCCGTTTCAGTCACGCATCAGACGATCGCGTGTTGGTATAGCGCGATCAATTCTCCCCAGGCTTTTTCGGCACCGGCTTCGTTGTAAAGCGGTTTGCCGTCCTCGCCGTTCGGCATGTCCTTGACGCACCAGCCGTGGTTGCAACCCGCGTAAACCTCTTGTTTCTCGGAAAGGTGGGCGGCCTTGAATGCTTCAGCCAACTTGATTTTCGCGTCAGGCTGCCGTCGATCATCATTCGCCGCGATCGCTATATAGAATTGCGCCTTCATCTGCGGTACTTTCAGATGCGGGCTGTCGGGCTTGTCGGTCACCAAACCGCCGCCATGAAATGAAGCCCCGGCTCCCACGCGCGTCGGATTCGCGGCGGCCGCTTGCATCGTCATGGGACCGCCCATGCAGTAGCCGAACACCCCCATTTTTGCTTTTTTCTTGACCATCGCCTGCGCGTCCAAAAATTTCACATAAGCGGTGGAGTCGGACATGACGGCGGAGTCGGTCATGGGCTCGCGCACCTTGGCGATCTTTGCGCGATCATCCGCGCTGGTGAAATCGAGCGCCATCGGCAGGCCCGGCGCCTTGGTGGTGCGATAGTAAGGATTCGGCACGAGCACGGTATAGCCATGCGCCGCCAAGCGCTTTGCCATGTCGCGCATGGTCGGCCGCAAGCCAAATATGTCGACGAACAATATGACCCCCGGCCACTGCCCCTTGCCCCGCGGATGGATCAGCGCGGCATCGCACGTGCCATCGGCGGTTTTCACTTCGACGTCGGTGTCCACCATGTCGGCGGCGGCGGCGGAGCCGGCCGCGGCAACGGCGCCCGCCGCCAGCGACAGCGCCGTGAAATCTCGGCGCGAAATCTTGATTGCATCGTCGGTCATATGAATACCCTCGAGAGCGAAAGATTGTTGTGAATGGGCGCTGAAGTATAGGCCGATCCCAATCGGCGTGAAACGTGAGGCGAAAGCACGCTTATCTCCTTGGTTGCCGGCGCTGGAGCATCCGGCGATACTGGCATCCATGGACATACTCAAAGGCAAAACGGCCATCGTCACCGGCGCGGCAAGCGGCATTGGCCGCGCGAGCGCCATGTTGTTCGCGGCCGAAGGCGCGGCGGTCGTGGCGCTGGACCGCGCCGCGGAAGTTGAAGCGACGGCCGCGGCGATTCGCGCCGCGGGCGGCCGGGCCATCGCCCTGGTCAAGGACTCCTCCGCCGAGGCCGATGTGGCCGGCGCAGTGGCCACGGCGCTGAACGAATTCGGCGGTCTCGACGTCTGCTATGCCAATGCGGGAATCAGCGGCGGACTGGTGCCTTTTTTCGAAGAGACCGTGGATCACTGGGTCGAAGTCCTCAGGATCAATCTGATCGGCACGTTTTTGCTGGCCAAACACGCTGCGCAGGCGATGGTCAGGCAAAAACGCGGCTCGATCATTTGCACCGCCTCGGTCGCCGGATTGCGCTCCGGCGCGGGCGGCGTGCCCTACAGCGCGAGCAAAGCCGGTGTTGTGAGTCTGGTGCAGACGGTTGCCTATCAGTTGACGGGAACGGGCGTACGCATCAACGCCATTTGTCCGGGCCTGATCGAAACCGGCATGACACGGCCGATGTTCGAACGCGCACGCGAACGCGGCACCGAACGCAAGATCGGCCAGCTCAATCCGCTGCAGCGCTACGGCCTGCCGCAAGAAATTGCGCAGACCGCCTTGTTTCTTGCCTCCGATGCGTCCTCGTATGTCAACGGGCAAGCCATTGCGGTCGATGGCGGCTTGTCCAGCTCGCACCCCATCGTCAGCACGCGCCATCAGTCTTGAAAAAATCGCCGAGCAACGAAGCCTACTGCTTTTTCGTGCCGCTCGGCGCCGGCGTGGCCGCGGCGGTTTTATTGGCCGCCGCCGCTTTGGCTTTTTCCGCGGCGGCCGCTTCGTCCGCGCGGGCCCCGGAAAGAATCCCCTCCAGCGCATAGTTCCCTTCGTGGCAGGCATATTCGAAAATGCGCCCCTTCGAGGGGGTAAATTCGTATTCGCCGCTCCACGGCCGGTCCCACACGGAGGGATCCTCGACTTTGAATTGATAGAGAATGCGGGTCGGAGAGACGCGCGTGAAGCGCTCGGTGACCTTCAATTCCTTCCATGCGCCGCGCAGCGCCGTCGCCTCGGGGAAGTTGGTGGTTTCCACCACCAGAGCCGGGCCCTCGTACCAACCGATGGAATCGCCCATCCACGGCCGCTCGCCATCGGTGCGGTGCTTGCCGCCGATGCGAATCATGCGCACGTCATGCACCATTTCAACCACAATCGCGACGCTGTCCTTGCTCTGCGCGATTTCATAGTTGTTGTTGTAGAGCAGCGGCAACATCACCGGACCCGCGCTGTAGCCAAACGAGGTCAGACAACGTTCCGCGAGCGTTTGATTTTCGGGGTTCTCGCCATAATGCGGACGCATATACATGTTTGGAACCGTGACACCCGGCTTGTAGGGCGGCAGGCGCCCGTCCGCGGGGTCGGTGATGAACGAGGTCCGCGGCTCGCCGTTGACCCGCATGATGCTGTTGCCCGGATCGATCCACGCTGCGTTGTAGCCGCAGCCCGCGCCGCTGAAGCCCTTGCCGCATTCGTGCGGCAGATCCGTGGTCTTTACGCTGGGATCGCGCGGCGCGGCATCGGCCGCGTACATTTTCGCATCGTCGCCCTCGATCTTTTTGACCTCCTCCGCGGTCATCACCTTGCGGGTGCCGTATTCTTTCGGCCGTTCGAGCACGGTGAGGGTCGCATTGGTCCAGGTTCCCTCCAGATCCGGTTGGCCATACGCATTGAGCGGGGCCTTATACGCGCCATCCGCCGCCGCGGCGCTCCCCGCCGCCGGCAATGCCGCAATCGCCGCGCCCAGAAGCAAAGCAGTCAGCTTTCCCGCGCTCATTTCAAGGGCTCCTTACGCAACTCGCCGTACATTAGTTCTTCCACGAACTCGACGCATTTGAACTGCTGCAGCCGCGCATCCTCGCCGAGACGCCGATAAATGAGCATGCTCATTTTCCAGGGCCTGGTGAAAGTGGCCGGATCGGTGATCTCGGCCTCATAGCGAATGGTGTTCTCATTCATCAGGCTCCAGCGCTCGACCACCTTCATATCGCCGGAATGAAAGTTTCCCGCGCGGTCGAACCAGGTGCTGTCGTTTTGTCCCGTAACGGTGACCACCAAAGTATCGCCGTCCCATCTCCCGACCGACTGGCCCATCCAACTGTCGATCGGCGGCGGACCCGGGTCATTGAAGAGAACGTCGCGCACCGCGCCGTCGTACTCGTACGAAATCAGCAAAGTCTTCGCGGACTGCACGATCTGGAAGGGAAAGGGCATGTAGTTGGCGCGCGGCACGCCGGGCAGGTCGCACTTCACCTCGGGATCGCGCTCCAGATAGTGCTTTTGATTCTCCTGCCTTTGGGCCAGCGCCTGCGGCGTGTACGGAATTGCCCCCCCCACGACCACCCCCATGCCGGCGGGTACGGAACCCACCGCGCCCAACGCCACCACGGCTTTGGCAGGCACGGGAACCACAGGTCCCGGGCGCAGCTCCAGCGCGGCGCTCGCAAGGTGCGGCTCGATGTTCCAGTTGGCCGTGTTCATGACCGACCAGACGCCGCTGAAATTCGGGTGCCCGCCGACGCGCTCGATCGCGCCGCCGGCGGGTGTTTTGTGCGCGGCCGCCGTCGGCGCCGCGTAGCTCTGAGTCAGTGCCGCCACCGAGCCGGCCAAGGCCGCCAGAGCCCATGCTGTTGTCTTCTTGTTCAGAACTCCCCCTCGTTTGTTATTTTTCGTTCGGGTCCGCGCCGTCTTTGGGCGCGCCCGTCCCGCTCGAACCCATGAATACCTTGCGCCCATCGTTGAACGTGACGTCGCGCCCATTGGCTTTGCAGGCCGGACGGCAGCGCGCGTCCTTGGCCCGGTAACCGCGCACGATGATTTCCTCGCCCGGTTTCAGCGAATCGCGCGTCAGGCCTTCGCGCAGCAGCGTATTGGGCGTGCCCGCCTCGACCATCCATTCTTGCGGCACGCCGTCGGTCACCACGATCATGTGCACCCAGGTGTGCGGATTGATCCATTCGACCTTGGTGACCTTGCCGTGAAGCATGATGGGCTGATTGCCGTCGAACTCGGCCTGAAATGCATGATGCGCCAACGCCGGCGCACGCTGGCGGCTGCGGCGATCAAGGCGACGGCAATTTGCGCAGCCTTACCGGTGCGTACTTTCATTCGAGATCTCCTTAGGTCTAATCATGCTTTCGACGCCGAGCTTTGCTGGACGGCGCGCAAACGGGCCCGTATAATCACTGCTCATAATCGCTTTACATAGCTGCTATTGCAATACAATTTCCGCTGCGCTCTTGAACGGTCCGGCTTCAACAAAGCCGAGGCGTGGCTGATATATAACAAGCGGGGAATCGATGCTCGAAGGACTCGTCACCAAACTGGCCGACACGCCTTGGAGCATCGCACTGCACGAATCGCTGTATATGTACGCGATTACCGAGTCCACGCACGTAATGTCCATAATGTTATTCGTCGGCACCATCGCGATGGTGGACTTTCGGCTGTTAGGCATTTCCTATACTAAGGTGCCCGTCTCGCAGATGCTCTCGAGAATTCTGCCCTGGACGATCGCAGGCTTTGCGTTGTTGGCGATCACCGGCGCGATGCTGTTTCTCGCCATTCCGATTCGTACCTATCACAGCATCTGGTTCAGGCTGAAATGTCTGATGATTCTGATCGCCGCCATCAATATCGCCGTTTTCACCTTTAAAGTGGAGCGCGACAAGGCGGCCTGGGATTTGGGTCCTGTGCCCCGAAAATCCAAGATTTGCGCGCTCATTTCCTTGAGCGCATGGGCATCGGTCATCGTCTTTGGCCGCTTGATCGCCTACAACTGGTTCGACTGCGACAGCATCACCTCGCCCACCATGGCCGAGCTCACCGGCTGCCCGCTGGACCCGGGTTAAGCCGTGAGCCTGTACCAGACCGCGCAAAATATCGAAGCCTCCGCGCTCGGCCAGGCCATTCGCGAATCCACCTGGCTGTTCCCGGCGATCGAGTCGGCTCACTTGCTGGCGTTGGCGTTGCTCGGGGGCGCCATCCTGGTCATGTCGCTGTCGGTATTGGGCTGGGGGTTGCAAACCCCGGTGGCGGAGATTTACAAGAGCGCGCATCGCTACTTGAACGGCGCGGTAATCGCACTGCTGGTCAGCGGCGTGCTGTTGGGAATTTCCGAGCCGGTGAAGCTCTACGGACGCGAGGCTTTCTGGGTGAAAATGATTTCGCTGAGCTTGGCGCTGCTGGTCACATATTTCGCATTCAATCCGCTCGTCCAGCGCGGCGCGACCGGCCTGCGATTGCGGAGCGTGAGCGTGCTGACCATCGCGGCGTGGCTGATGGTCGCCATGGCGGGACGCTGGATCGGATTTTCATGATGGGATTCAGGTCTAGGGAGTTTTGGTTCATGAACAACAAGCGGATCTGGATCTGCGCGGGCGTCTCGATGGCCGCCTTGGGCTTCCACGCATTTGCGCTCGCTCAAGAATCGGCGCAACGTCCGAGCGGCGAGGCGGTGTTCAACGAGCACTGCAAAAGCTGTCATGAACCGGCGGTGGAACGCGCGCCCACCCGGGGTGAGTTGGCGTTTCGCGCCCCCGCGGACATCGTCACAGCGCTCACGACCGGCGTGATGGCCCCCATGGCCAAGGGATTGTCGCGGCCCGAAATCGAGGCGGTTGCGCTGTTCCTCGCGCCCGGGCAGCAGTTGGGATCCGCAGGCAGCGACCGGATGTGTACCGCCAACGGCCCGATCAAGGCGAGCGCCTCCGACTGGCCGGCGCTCGGACCGGATGAAAATTCCAGCCGTTTTCAGCCGAATCCCGGGTTGCGCGCGGCCGACGTGCCGAAGCTGAAATTGAAATGGGCTTTCTCCATGCCGGGCGGCGGTCAGCCCGTGGTCGTCGGCGATTGGCTCTTCATCACCAACCGCGGCGGCAAATTCTACGCATTGGACGCGAAGAGCGGATGCGTGCACTGGGCGATCGAGGATGCCTCGTCGCGCACCACGCCGATGGTGGTCCGCTCCTCGATCTCGCCCAGCGGCTGGGCTACCTTCATCGGCGCCGGCAAGCGCGTGGTACGGGCGTTCGATGCGCAAAGCGGCAGGGAAATCTGGCACAGCGAATCGCTCGAAAACCACATGGCCTCGAGCATCACCGGTACGCCGGTGGTCTCGGGCGATCAAATCTTCGTGCCGCTTTCCTCGGGCGAAGAGGTGGTGGCCATGCAGCCGAACTACTCCTGCTGCACTTTCCGCGGCAGCCTCGTGGCCCTCGATCTCAAGACGGGCCAAAAGCAGTGGCAGACTTACATGATCACCGAGCCGCTGCGGCCGACGCGCAAAAATGCCAACGGCATCCAAATGCAGGGTCCCGCAGGCGCGCCGGTCTGGGCTTCGCCGACGGTCGATGCGAAGCGCGGCCTGGTCTATGTCGTGACGGGCGACAGCTACACCGACGCGGCCACCGATGGCGACGATGCCATCGTCGCGCTGGAAATGAAGACCGGCAAAGTGCGCTGGAGAAATCAAGTCACCACCAACGACAATTTCATCGTGGGTTGCAGCGGCCCGATCAAGGTGGCCAATTGCCCGGCGCCGACCGGACCGGACTTCGACTTCGGCGCGACGCCGATTTTGTTCAAGCACGGCAACAAGCAAATCCTGGTCGCGGGGCAAAAGTCGGGCATCGTATATGGCGTCGATCCGGACACCGGGCGAACACTGTGGAAAACCGCGGTCGGCGCCGGTTCGCCCTTGGGCGGCATCGAATGGGGAATAGCCGCGGACGCCAAGTACGTGTTCGTTCCGAATTCGGACATCGGCGAGATCTTCAATGAAATCGCCGCGGCGGCCGGCGCACCGCCGCCGGCACCGGAAAACGCCGTTGCGGGCAAGCCCGGATTGTTCGCGCTCGAGCCGTTCACCGGAAAAATTGCCTGGGACACGCCGGCCCCGAAAGCACCCTGCCACTACGCGGGAGACCGTTCGAAGGACTACACCAAAGGCGCCTGCGTGCGCGCGCAGTCCGCGGCGCCCGCGGTCATGCCGGGCATCGTCTTTTCGGGAACCTTGGATGGGTGGTTTCGCGGCTATGACGCCGCGACCGGCAAGATCGTGTGGGAATTCAGCACCACCGCGCAAACCTACCGCACCGTCAACGGCAACGCGGCGCAGCCCGGCGGCGGAATCGACGGCATGGGACCCACCATCGCGGGGGGCATGGTGTACACCATGTCCGGATTCAACGGCGCGGCGCGAACCGGCAGCAACGGGGTCAACGTTCTGTTGGCGTTTTCGGTCGACGGCAAATAAGGCCGCCGCGGCGCGAGCTATTCCAGGCAGACTACGAGCTTGGCGGAATGCGTGCGCCAGTTTATGGGAATCACGAAAGATCGCGCGAAGGGCGTCTTCACCTTTTCCAAATCGTGCGCGATGATGACGGGCACGGAGATGTTGAAGTTCTTGCCGAAGTCGCGCCGCGCATTTCCGGAAATCGTATTCGCGACTTCGCCCACCAGATCCTTGATGTTCTCGTCGCTGGTATCGGTTTCCTGCATGCGCATCAGCAACACCGTGAGCATGCCGCGGGGCGCCGTGAAATACACGATTCCCTTGCGGGCGCCGGAGATGCCGATGACGCCGGTGTACTCATACGCCCCCGGTTTGCCGTCGGTCACGAGGTAGGGCGAGCCGACGGTTGCCGACTGCTGCGCCGAGGTTTCGAAATAGTTGGTCGTTCCCTCGATGAATGTGCGGATTTCTGCTTCCTTGAACATCTCAAGCCTCCGACAGCAGCTCTTCCAACGCATCGTTGAGCTGCCGATCGGTGAATGGCTTGCACAGAAATCCGTTCGCGCCTTTTTCAATCGCTTCGACCGCGGTCGCCTTATCGGCAAGCGCGGACACCACCAGGATGAGCACGTTGGAATTGATCGCGACCAATTCCTCCACGCACTCGATTCCGTCCATTTCCGGCATGGTCAGATCCATGGTCACCACATCGGGCTGCGTGCGCCGGAACATTTCCACGGCGGCGCGGCCGTTGCTCGCGGCGCCGACCACCTCGAGGCGCGCGATTTGCTGCGAACGCTCGATGCGCCGCCGGATGATATTGGAATCATCGACGATCATCAGCTTCAGCGTAGCTTTGGGAACAAGCGCACTGTCCATCACGCCGCTTCCGTATTCCCCGCGCGTTTGACCGGGGGCAGGCTCAGCGTAAGACGCGTAAACTTGCCGGGTACCGTGGCCACGGAGACTTTGCCGCCGATCTGCTGCATGAGGCCGGCCATCAAATTCATGCCGACGCCGCGGCCCGCATCCTTGGTGGCGGTCTCGACCGTGGAGAATCCCGGTTGAAACAGCAGGGAGAATATCTGTTTGGCATCCAGGGTCGCGGCCTTTTCCGCCGTGATAAAGCCCTTCTTGAGCGCGGCCTGCTTGATTCTTTCGGTCGACAGGCCCTGGCCATCGTCCTCGGCGATGAGCTTGTAGCCCGCGTCGCCCAGTTCCTGGAAGATGAGCTTCAGCTGGCCCTGCTCCGGCTTGCCGGTATTCAAGCGGTCCGCGGTGGGTTCGATGCCGTGCACGATGGAGTTTCGCACCGCCTGCACCGCGATATCCTTGACGATGCGCCGGTACTCATCCGGCACCGTGTCGAATCCCATGCATTGCAATGCAGCGCCCTTGTGGTTTTCGCCCGCCACCCGCTGCGTGAGCTGCTGCAGCATGCCCGTTACGCTGCCGTCGGCTTTGGCGGCCGGTTCATGGCCCGCGTTCTCGATGACCGCGGTGGCCGTGTGGGAAGCCGGCTCGTTGCTGCCGGTTGCGGCGACGTGCAGACGCGCCAGCCGCGACACCAGGTCCCCGACCGACTGCAGATGAGTCAGCAAATCGTCCAATTTGATCACCAATGGCAGAAAATCATTCCCTGACAGATCCGATTTCTCCCGCAGACCCTTCAGGTCATCCTCGAAGGAATGCGCGCGGCTCTCGATGGAGGAAAGGCCCAGGGCCGCGGCCTCGCCCTTGACCGAGTGCACCTGGCGGAAAAGAGTGTCGAGCTTCTTGCGGAAAGCGCTTTCTTCGCGGGCCGGTTCGCGCAGCACCGCATTGATCATTTTCATCGCCGCATTGGAATCGCTCAAGAACGCCGCGAGCTGCGCAGGGTCGACGTGCAATATCCCCAACAAGGTGTCCACCTGGGCCTGCGCCTGATTTTGCGAGGACTGCAACTCCCGGGCCAGATCGACGCGCGCGCTGACGTCCGACACCGCCACCAGCACGTTGCGGATTTTCCCGTCCACGCGTACGCGATGGAATTCGAACTGCAGGTAGCGCGTGGAGGTCTTGCCGGGACCGCCGTCGAAGTTGACCTCAACCTCGCCGAGCGGGTTGATGGTCTTGACCAGATTTTCCTTGGTGCGTTCCGACCAGAGCACCGCCACGAACTTCAGCGCGGTCGCCAGGGTCTTTTCAGAGACGATATCCTTCAGCAGACTCTCGAACGGCAGGCCCGCGAAATCCTTGCGCTGGAAAAGCGATTCAAGCGCGCTGGAGTAGGACGCGCCGATCACCAGATGCTCGTCCAGCAGGAACAGACCGTCCTTGACCGTGCGCAATATGTCCGCGGTCTGTTGGCGTGCCTCGCGCAGCGAAGCCTCCTGGCGCTGGCGAGCGACCAACAGCGTTGCGACCAGCACACCGAGCACAATGGCGATGAGCAAGCCTGTCAACATGACGAGCCGCAGCTCGGTGGCGGAGCGCGCGTTGCGGGTCTGAAGATCCGTGACGATCGCCGCCAACTCCGCGTCGAGCAGCGGAATCGCGCGTCTGCCCACGCGCAGCGCGGTGCTGACATCCCGTTCCAATTGCCTGCCGCCTTCGTTGAGCGCCGTGCCGGTGGCCTCGTTATCCTGATAAGGAACGCCGCTGAACTTGAGCAGCGGCTGCAGCGTTTCCTGCAGCGCGCCCCACTGCTCGCGAAGCGGCGCGGCATGCTTGCCGGAAATCGGTTCGCCCTTGGCGGTGGTGTCGCCCGAAAGCGCGAACCAGCTCGCCGGGCGCGGCGCGTTCATTTCCTTGAGGCCCGCATCGAGCTTCGCGCTGGCGTCGCGCAGCTGGTCCAGCGATTCTTGAATGTAGCCGCGGGTGGTGAGGCGGTCGTGCATGGTCTCGAGCGAAGCCCGGATGAGCGCGGGATTTCGTTGTTGCTGCCCGGCGAATTTCAGCGCCACGCTGGTATCGGCCAATTCGCTCGCGAGCTCCAAACCCGGTATCAGCACGATTGCCACGAAGCTGAAGGCGAGAACGATGACCAACACCATAAGGCCGCCGGGTGACAGGCGCGGCAATAAGGCTTTGGCGATACGAGGATTCATGGATCAAGCGCTCCGCTGTGGTTTGCTGGGTTTTCGGGCCATAATTTCCGCGCGCAACGCATCGAGGGCATCGAGAAATTCCGCCGCCGATGCGAAGCGATCCTTCGGGTCCTTGGCCAATAAGCGGTCGATGGTCGGCTGATAAGCCGACAGCTGTTCCGGCAGCCGCGGCGGCGGCGCTGAACGGTGCGCGGCCAGGATGTCCGAGAGCGTCTTGCCCGTGAAGGGCAGCGCACCGGTAAGCATCTCGAAGAAGACGACTCCGAGGCTGTACAGATCGCCGCGCGCATCCGGATCGCGGTTCTCGATCTGCTCGGGACACACGTAGTAGGGAGTTCCGGTGCAGTCGCCTGCCTTGCTCAAGTCGCTTGGCGCGAACTGCGTGCGGGCCGAGCCGAAATCGATGAGTACCAGTCGATTCTCGTTGGTGAGCATCAAATTCGAAGGCTTCAAGTCCCGGTGCACGACCCGCGCGGCATGCACGATTTGCAGCGCTTCGCCGATCTGATGCGCATAGTTGACCGCGTCCGCTTCGCTCACGGGGTGCTTCAGGCGTTCGCGCAGGCTGCCGCAGGGAAAATATTCCAGCGCGAGGTAAAGATAGTCGTCCGTGGTGCCGAAATCGAGCACGTTCGCGATGGCGCGGTGATTCAGCTTGGACAGTATTTCGCACTCCTTGCTGAAGCGCTCCCGATCCGCCTCGGAAACCACATGCTGTCCCTTGATCGCCTCGATCTTCAAGGCGACCGGCTGCGGAAATTCGTCGTTGCGCGCCAGATAGACGCTGGCCGCGCTCGACTGCGCGATTTTCTTCATCATGGTGTAGCCGGCCACCTCCGGTTGCCGCCACCGGTCGGCCGCGGCGCCGGTCGCGCCGGCCGCGGCGCCCGGGGGATCGATCAGCGGCTGCAAGGCGCTGCACAACTCGCCCACGATCACGGAATGGATGGGCCAATAGTCGCTCGCGCCCAGCTTCATCGTGCGCGCTGCACTGCGCTCGTTGCCGCCGCGGGCGAACACGAATATCGGCAGATGCGGCGCCTGCTCGTGCAAACGCTTGAGCGAGGCCAGGGAGGCCGCGGCCGCCTCGGGCGGGCTGAATTCGATGATGAACATTACCGCCACATAGGCCCGCAGGCGTTCGATCGAAATCGCATCGAAGCCCGCGCGCGTCACCGTGTCCGCATCGATTTTCGGCATGGCGCGGCGCACCAGCCCCGCGAGCCGTAAACGCAATTCCAGTTCATCGTGCACGATCAAGCAAAGAACGGTGCCGCGAACGCGTTCACCTGGCGCCGGCGGCGCCAGCGTTGTGGTTGTAATGGTGGTGGACGTGGTGACGGCGGTTTGGCTATTCATCGCAGCGCCTATTTGGGAACGCGATAGACAATGCGCACCTGCGTGCCGACGGCTATGGCCTTGCCGCCCTTGATCAGCGGCCGGTAGCGCAAGTGGCTGACTGCGCTCGTCGCCGAGGACTCGAAGGTACGCGGCGGCGCCGCATTCAGCACTTTGATGTTGGAGACCTTGCCGTCCGGGCCGACGGTGTACGAAAGCTCCACCCACCCCTCGGTGTTGCTCTGCAACGCCCGGGCCGGATACTGGACTTCGAGCTTATTGGCGCGGGTCAAAGATTGTTCCGGCATTTGCAGCATCTCTGCGCCCGCCCGCCGCTGGCGGATTTTGTCGCTCATCGCGTCAAGATCGGACGCGGCGCCGAGACCGGCGGCCTTTTGCAGCAAGGCTTCGGCCTTGTCGACGTCGCCGGCATCGAGCGAGGCGCGGGCGCGATCCAGGATTTGCGACTGCAGGGCCGCGCTGATCGGCGCCAGTCCGCTGTTCTTCGGATCGGCAGCGCGCAGCTGAGCCACGTAGAACAGCGCACTGTCGTTGTCGGGATCGGTCAATTTCCCTTGCGCCAGGCGCGATTGCGCCAGCTCCAGATACTGCGGCTGCTCCGGCTTTTGCGGAACTTGCTGAGTGCGCGCCGAATTGAGATCGCGCTGCAGACCATTGATGGCGGCCTGCGTGGCGCCGGCGCCGTGCAGCTCGGCTACGATTCGATCGGCATCGTTGAAATTGCGCTGCTGTATGGCGGCATGTCCCATCTGCAGCAGCCGCTTCAGCACTTCCTGAGTCGCTCCCTGCAGCGCCGCACCGGCGGCTCCCGCTTGCTTGGCCTGATCCAGGTAGTACACGGCGCTATCGTTGCGCGGTTCGAGCACGTGATCCTGCTGCAGCCGCGTGTCCGCCAGCTTGAGCAGACGGGCCACCTCGAACTCGTCGCGCCGCCGATGCACCTCGTCGCGCAATTGCGCGAGTTTCGCGGCCGGCAATGCCTTGGTGCGCGCCGCTTCATCGATGAGCTGCGCAGCGCGGTCGAAATTCTGCGCATTGAGCGCCGCGAGAATCTGGGCTGGTCCGAGCTCGGCGCGCAGGCTCGCCATCTTCGCGTCGAGCGCGAGGAGACGCTTGTCATTTGCGTCGATGCTTCGCGCCGTCTCCAAAAACTGCAATGCGACGTCGAATTTGCGGTCGTCGAGCGCCGCCTGCACGCGCGCAATCAATATCTCCGACAAGCGTTGCAGCCCTTGGCGAGCTTCGCCGCTGTCGGGCTTGAGCACCAGCACTTCGCGATACAGGGAGAGCGCGCTGCCGGCCGCGGGATCGATGAAGTGCCGGTCCTGCATGGCTTGCTCGGCCTTCTCCATCAGCGCATCCACCTTCTCATCGGCATCGGCCGGCGATTTCACCGCGGCGGCGGGCGCGGCTGCGGCAGGAGCCGCGGAGCCTTGGGCCGGCGCACCGGCGGTGGCGGCGGTGGCGGTGGCGGCGGGCTTGACTTGCGTCGACCCGCCGCGGGACAAGAGATAAGCGCCCACGGCGGCGACCAGCACGCCGCCGATCACCACCGGAACGAGCCAGGGTTTTTTCGGCGCAGGTCGAGCGCGGGCGGCGCGGAGCCGTCGCCAAGCAGAGCCACACGCGAATTCACTTCTTCGCGTGCGGCGTCGAGCGCGTTGGAAAGCTCGCTGGCGACGATCGGCAAGCCGACGTGCGCAACGACCTGGCGGTGTTGAATGGGAAGCGTCCAGGCGTCGGCGCTATGCGCGTCATCGAGCGCGACGACCGCGAAGCGCGAGGAGTGCAAACTCAGGCGCGACAGCACTGCCGCAGGCTCTGGATGATTGCGCGCATCCCATAGCACGATCGCGGCTTGTGCCGAGGGCGTGGATTTGATCAGCTCATCGATGGAATCGAGTTGCTTGAGGATCAAACTGCCGCCAAGATCGGCGCCCACCTGCGGCCATAAGGCATCGTCCTCGGTAACCAAGAGTACCGAGAGTTTCGACTTCTTGGGCGGTGGAAGCACGGGGCGCTGCGCCGTTTCTGGCGTAGCAACCTCCTGTATTCTCAGACTTTTCGGCATCGTTATAGTCCCATATCGCGATCGCCAAATGACCAACCATGCTGCGCTGCGATCACATTCGTGCACCACGAATGTCTTGTGTTTTGCTTAACACAATAAGGTTCCGGCAAATCAGGGGTTTCCGACATGCCCTGGGTCACATTTGGATGTAGGCACATCCTCGGAGTGGCCATCGGGATTGGGGCAAACATTGAAGATGAGAACTGCTTCGCACAGCAAAGCCGCGAGAAAGGCGCGAATTCGCGTCCAGGGCGCACGAGCGCGCGGGAGTGTCGCCAATTGCAGGCGCCGCAGCGTCCTCGAATTGAACTTAAGGGGAGAGCCGGCTCCCCCTTGATCGAACCTATCTATGGAGCGAAAAAATTACTGCTTGGTACCGGTGAAAGTACCGTCGCCCAACTGCCCGAGCGACACTTTCCCGGTCATGGTTTTACCGTTGGTCTTGCCCCAATACTTCACTGCCAGGCTGCCGGCCGGGCCATCGACCTGGTATTCGATGGTCACCTCATCGCCCTTCACAGAACCGCTCACTTGCGCCTGGCCCAGCTGCCCTTTGTAGGTGCCGGACAGTGCGTCGCCCTTTTGCACCAGAACAAAAGTCGGCGAACCGCTGCCCGCGCTCGTCTCGACGTTCATGATCCACGTACCCGTCACATCCGCGGCAGCGGCGGCCTGCGCCACCGTGAATGCGGCGATCGCCAACAACGCCACCAAACCCTTTTTTATTGTCGTCATGGCATTCCCCTGTAATGAGCTCACGTATCCCGCGCTCGCGTGTCTCGAGCGCCGTCATGATACGTGAGCTCATGCAGCTTCTACAGAGAATTCAGGAACGCGGCGAGCTGGTGCTTTTGCCTCTCGGTCAAATTCATCGAGAAGCGTTGATTGTAGAAATTCACGGCCTGCAGCAGCGTCGCGGCCGCGCCATTGTGAAAATAAGGCGCCCTTCCCGCCAAGCCGCGCAAGATCGGACCCTTGATGCGATTCAGATCGCTGCATAGCCCGGTGAGCATGCCCTTGCCCAGGTCGGTGGTGTAGAACGAAACGGGTTGTCCGGCGCTGAAAGGCGTCTTGCAGCCGCTGACCAAGAATATGGGTAGATCGGGCTCATCCAGCTGCGTGATCGCGCGTTGGATGTTCGGATCGGTCTCGAACCCCGCGCGCGGGGCGTGCCCGGTGCCGATGTCCAGCGGCAGCGGCAACGAATGATCGCCGACGTTGGGCGTGTCGTGGCAGCTGGTACAGTTGCCCTGGAATGAAACCGGATTCCCCAACGCCGCGTTGTCATTGAGGCCGCGCACCGCGCTGATCGTCAGCGGCGCGCTATTGAAAAGCACTTCTCCCGCGGCGATGTCGCTGCGTGCCTCGCGGCGCTCATAGGCTCCGTCCGCATAGTTCTGGGGATTGCCGCCATTTTCCCACGCGGCGAACAGCGTCATGCCGGTGTTGTCGAACGCGATGCCAAAGGGATCAGCCCCCAGCACGTCGTTGATCCCCGGGTAATAGGCCGGCTGCTCCCCGAGCAGAAATCGGGCGCCGCCGAGCGCACCCTGGGCGTGCAGGTCGCCGGCGGCGCGGTCGTAAACCTGGGCCGCGAACAATCCCATTTCGAAGCTCACGATGTCCATGAGTTGCTGGCTCGTCGGCGGGGCCGCCGCCTGGGCGTGGCCCAAAGTCGCATCGAGCGCCTGCTGCGTGAGATCTCTGTTGAGATTGGCCGGGAAGGAGCTGAGAGTGCCGAGCGCGGTGGCCGGCCCTGCCGGCGATTCGCGGCCGTCGAACATCACAGCGCTCAAGAATCCGAGGTTGGCGGTCGGCAACGGCCGGCGATACGTCGAGAGCGTCAGCGTCCCGTCCGAGTTGGCCACCAGCGCGCAACCGTACGGATCGTGCACCACGGTCACCGTGAACTGAGCATTGGCCGGGACCGTCAACGGGATGCGGATCAGCCCGTGCGATAGCAACAAACTGTGCGCCGCGGCGCCCGAGGCGTTGCCATTGGGACAATTTGCCCCGTCAAAAGCGGCGAACAACGGATCTCGTCCATGCGTTTGCGCAAAGCGCGCCTGAATTTGCGGCGGCGATATGCTCATCGCCTGATCGGCGACGTGACAGGTGGAACAGGAACGGCCGTTGCTGCCGAGACTTTGGAAAAACGCCCCATTCTTGGTGGGGCCGTTGGCATTGATTATTTGCAGCGCCCCGGCCGGATTGGCGTAGATCGCCGAGCTGTCGGGCGCCGCCAGGCCGCCGGCGGCGCTTGCCGCGCAAGCCGTGAACAGCAGCGCTGCGCTGTATCCCCAGTGAAGAATCTTCATGCATGCTCCCTGCGCCAAACGGCGTCGTTGCCAGCTAAATCGTAATCGCCGCAACGATGTGGACATACGCTGAAACGGCCGGCGCATTCTGTTAACTCTACATAGCAAAGTACTTGACGCTGCACGGCTACGCCGTTAGTGTCGCGCGGTGGGCAACACCGTTCGTCTCGATTCGCACGCCGCGGCAACGCTGCGCTACATTCGATCCTCGATGGAGGGCGCCGTGTTGTTGGCGGTTCCCGGCTCCGCCGGCCTGGTGCTGGGGGCGATCGCGCTGCTCGCCGCGGCGCTCTGTCTGGCTCCCGACTTGCACAAATACTGGGTGGCCATTTGGTTGAGCGCCGCGCTGGCGGGTGCGCTGCTGGGCAGCACGCTGATCGTGCGTGAATCCTCGCTGCGCGACCTGCGACTGCACGGTACGCCGCTGCTCAAATTCGCACTTTGCCTGACGCCGTCGCTCGGCGCCGGGCTCGTCATGACTGCGGTGCACTGGTTTGGCGGCAATCAGCATGCAATTCCGGGCACCTGGCTGCTTCTGTATGGATGCGCGCTGCTGACAGCGAGCGCCGCAACGACGAGGATCATCGCGGTGCTCGGCATGCTTTTCGTGCTGTTCGGCCTCGCGGCGCTGCTGCTGCCCGACGCTCTGCAGCTGTTGATGCTGGGCGCAGGCTTTGGTGGACTGCATATCCTTTTCGGCCTGCTGATTGGACGGAGCGGACATGCCGGCAAGGCCTAGTGCCCGCCCTGGGCCGCAACCGGCGCACAAGCGCCTCAAGCTCGCGGCCGTTCCCGCGCCCTCGGCCGATCACGACGCTACTTTCGACCGGCTGGTGTACGAACGTGTTCGCCTCGGAATCATGAGCGCGCTGGCGGTGCGCGAAGAGCTGACTTTCAACGAACTCAAGTCCCTGTTCGATGTCAGCGACGGCAATCTAAGCGCCCATGCGCGCAAGCTGGAGGAGGCCAAGTACCTGAGCTGCACCAAATCTTTCGAAAAACGCCGGCCGCGGACCGTCTATCGGCTGACCGCTCTCGGCAAGAGCGCCTTGAATCGCTACCTCGATCATGTCGAAGCGGTGATCAAGGCCACCCGCCGCACATGAATTTTTTTCGCCCGCCTACTTTGTGATACAAAGCCGATCATGCACGTAGCAATCATCATGGACGGCAACGGACGCTGGGCCTCGCAGCGCGGATTGCCGCGTACCGCCGGGCACCGCGCCGGCGCCAAAACCGTGGATACCGTGGTCGAAGCGGCCGCCAGGCACGGCATCGGCACTCTCAGCCTATATGCGTTTTCCGCCGACAATTGGCGCCGGCCGCAGACCGAGGTCGGCGCCTTGTTCGCGCTGCTGCGCCGCTACCTGCTGACGCAGACGCCCCGCTGCCTGGAGCAGTCGATCCGGATCAACGTGATCGGACGCCGCGACCGGCTGGGACGGGAGGTGCTGCGCACCATCGAACACAGCGAGCGGGCGACTGCGCATTGCGGCGGAATGCGCTTGCGCATCGCGGTCGATTATTCCTCGCAGCATTCGCTGCTGGAGAGCTGCCGGCGCATGTCGGCCGAGCTCGGGACGGATCGGGCGCGCTTCCTCAAGCACCTTGCGGACGTCGATCACAGCATCGAAGCGCCCGACGTCGATCTGCTCATCCGTACCGGCGGAGAGAAGCGCCTGAGCGACTTTTTATTGTGGGAATGCGCCTACGCCGAGCTGCACTTCGTCGACTGTTTTTGGCCGGACTTCGATGCCGCTGCTTTTGCGCAGGCTCTCGAGGAGTACGGCAAGCGCGAGCGGCGCTTCGGGCAAGTGAGCGCCTCCGGGCGCAGCGGCGTCCGCACGGCGAGCCGCGCCTAACCGCGCGCAAATGCGCTATTCTCGCCTTACTTGCGAGAGGACCCATGAACGAACCATGGCATTCGCCCTACTGGTTGAGCTTCGCGGCCGGCGCCGTGCTGCTACCGCTCGCCGCGGGCGCGGATAATTTCGCCGACATTCACTATAGCAAGCGAACGGATCGGCTGGTCGTCACGATGCTCTATCGCGGCAGCAATCCCAACCACAACTTCTCGCTCAAATGGGGACCGTGCCTGGCAAATCAGGCGGGCGGTCTTCCGGGCGCCACCGCGGAAGTCCTGGACGATCAGTTCGATGACGCAGAACGACAGAACTTCAGCAAGACCATGCGCTTCAGTTTGGCCGGCATGCCCTGCCCGCGCCCGGCGAGCGTCACCCTGAGGACGGCGCCGCGCTTCTTCCACACGTTGACGATTCCAAAATAGGCGGCCGCGCCGCAGCCGCATGCGTGTGCTGATCGTTGAGGATGACGCGATGATCGCACAAGGTCTGCAAACGGCGCTTCGCCAAAGCGGCTTCGCCGTTGATTGGATGCGCGACGGCAAGAGCGCCGCCGCCGCGTTGCAGGAGCCGGTCTTCGATGTGGTGCTGCTCGATCTCGGTCTGCCGCACCGCGACGGCATCGAGGTGCTGCGCGAACTGCGCAAGCGCGGCGACGCCACGCCGGTCATCATTCTCACCGCCCGCGACGAGATCCAGCATCGAATCGCCGGACTGGACGCGGGCGCCGACGATTACATCGTCAAGCCGTTCGACCTCGACGAAGTCACCGCCCGGATGCGCTCGGTACTGCGGCGCGCCGCGGGGCGCGGCGATCCCAGCATCCAGCACGGCGACCTGCGCCTCGATCCGGTGGCGCGCACCCTCGAGCGCGGCGGCGTTGCGGTGAATGTTTCGGCCCATGAATTTGCAGTGCTGGAGGCGCTGCTGCAGCGGCCCGGAGCCGTGCTGTCGCGCGCCCAATTGGAAGATCGGTTGTATGGTTGGGACGAACAAATCGGCAGCAACGCGGTCGAGGTTTACATTCACGGACTGCGGCGCAAGCTGGGAAGCGACGCCATCCGCACGCTGCGCGGCGTGGGTTACTTCGTGCCCAAAGCATGAGTTCGATCCGCGCACGCCTGTTGGTGGCTTTGATCATTCTGGTGGCCCTGATATCGCTGCTCGCGGCGGGCGTGACGTATCGGCGCGTGCTGACCGAGACATCGGCCCTGTTCGATTATCAGCTGCGGCAAATGGCGCTGTCGTTGCGCGGTCAGATCTCTTTGGCGCCGCGAATCGAAGTACCCCCGGATCAAGGCGACAGCGATTTCGTGGTGCAAATTTGGGATGTATTCGGCGCGCGCACCTACGTTTCACGGCCCGGCCTGCCGATGATCAATCAAACGGTATTAGGCTATGCCGATCTTGACCTGCGCGGCCGGCCGTGGCGGACCTACGGGCTGCAAACGGCGGATGGGGTGATTCAAATCGCGCAGCCGGTGCAGGTCCGCGAAGCCTTGGCGCGCGCCGCCGCGGAACGGGTGGTCATTCCGCTCATTCTGCTGCTGCCCATCATGATCGGTGCGGTGGCGTGGATTGTGCGCCGCGGACTTTCGCCGTTGCGCTTCGTCGCGGCCGAAGTGCAGCGCCGCGACGCACGCTCGCTGACGCCGCTCGGCACCGCTAATCTGCCGCGGGAAATCGCACCGCTCGTCGGTGAACTCAATCGCCTCTTGGAGCGGCTGCAGGGGAGTTTTTCGGCGCAGCGTGCCTTCATTTCGGACGCGGCGCATGAATTGCGCTCGCCGCTGACGGCGCTGCGACTGCAGCTGCAATTGCTCGATCGCGCGCCGGACGAGACCGAGCGCGTGCAAGCCCGTGTGCGCCTGGGTTCGGCCGTGGAACGCGCCATCCATCTGGTCGAGCAGCTGCTGGCGTTGGCGCGCAACGAGCCGCAGGACGCGGTCATGGACTTCGAAAAGACGGACCTTTCAGCCGCGGCGGCCGAGGGAATCAAGGACACTCATGATTTGGCGCTAGCCCGCAACATCGATTTGGGTCTCGACGCGGCGCCGGGTCTCTATATCCACGGCAATCGCGAAGCGCTGCGAACGCTGGCCCGCAATCTCGTCGACAATGCCGTGCGCTACACGCCCCGCGGAGGCACCGTGCAGGTGCGCTGCCGGTCGGCGGCGCAGGAGGCGATCCTGGAGGTCAGCGACTCGGGTCCCGGCATTGCGGCGCAGGATCGCGAGCGAATTTTCGACCGATTCTATCGGCGCGCTGCAGCACCGGAAGACGGCACGGGCTTGGGTCTGGCCATCGTCAAAGCCATTGCCGAGCGTCACGGGGCGCGGATAAACCTCGAAGCTGCACCCGGGGGCGGCCTGCAGGTGGCCGTAAGCTTCCCTCTCGCCTCTTAAGACTGCCTTAAGGAAGGCATGTGATCCTACCCATCGAGCGAAGAGTCGCTCAACAGTTTACCTGGAGGAACTCACATGCAACTTCGCAATTCCACGCTGGTGTGGTCTGCAATCGGCCTGCTCGCTGTCGGCACCGCAACCGGGATATCCGCCCATAGCGTGCTACAGCCCGCCGCTCCGGTCGCAACCGCGGCAACCGGCGATTCGAATCTGTCCACGGCATCGCAACCCATTCCTCTGATGACCGCGCCGAACTATCGGGCGATCGTCGCGCGCAATGAGGCTGCCGTCGTCGGCATCACCACCGAAGGTCCGATCCCCACCGGCGGCCCGCAGGAATTTTCCTTCGGCGGTCCGAACGGCGATGACAATCCTTTTTCACAATTCTTTCGCGGATTCCAGATGCCGCGTCCGCACGGCATCCAGCGTGCCCAAGGCTCTGGGTTTCTGATTTCCTCGGACGGACTCGTGCTCACCAACGCGCACGTCGTCGACGGCGCCAAGGAAGTTACGGTGAAACTGTCGGATCACCGCGAATACAAGGCGAAAGTGCTGGGCTCCGACAAGACCAGCGACATCGCCGTTCTCAAGATCGACGCGCACAATCTTCCGACCGTGACTCTCGGCAATTCGGACAAGCTGGGCGTCGGCGACTATGTGCTCGCCATCGGCGAACCGTTCGGTCTGGAAGAAACCGCCACGGCCGGCATCGTCAGCGCCAAGGGGCGATCGTTGCCGGGCGACGGCTACGTGCCCTTCATCCAAACGGATGCGGCGGTCAATCCCGGCAATTCCGGCGGCCCGCTGTTTGACGCCGGCGGTTCCGTCGTCGGCATCAATTCGCAGATCTACAGCAATTCCGGCGGCTTTCAGGGCGTCTCGTTCGCCATCCCGATCAATGTAGCTGTGCAGATCAAAGACCAAATCGTGAAGACCGGCAAAGTCGAGCATTCGCGCTTGGGTGTCGAAGTGCAGGCCATGAATCAATCGTTGGCTGACTCCTTCAAATTGACCTCTCCGAACGGTGCGCTGGTGGCCAAAGTCGTTCCCGACAGCGCGGCGGCGGCGGCCGGCATCAAAGTGGGCGATGTCATCCTGAAATTCAACGGTGCCCCGATCATTGATGCGGGCTCGTTGTCCCAGAAGGTCGGCATGGCAACACCGGGCGAAAAGGCGTCGATCGAAATCTGGCGCAACGGCAAAACCCTCGATCTGACCGCAACCCTCGGCAACGCGGCGGCCATGACCGCGGACAACGACGTGACCGGCAGCTCGTCCCAGGCGAAGCTGGGTTTGGCGTTGCGTCCATTGAGCCCTGAGGAGCGGCAACAGGCCGGCGTGCCCGGCGGGCTGCTGGTCGAAGATGCGCAGGGCCGCGCAGCCGATGCGGGCATCCAGCCGGGCGATGTGGTGCTGTCGGTCGACGGCACTCCGGTGCAAACCGTGGCGCAGCTGCGCAAGCTGGTCAAGGAACACGACAAGCAGATCGCGCTGCTCATCCAGCGGGGCGACTCGCGGCTGTTCTTTCCGGTAACGTTGGGCTAAGAAAAACAAGGCGCTCGCCGGTACGCTATTCTAAGCGTACCGGCGAATATGCGTTCCGCCGCGTCTTGCATTTCGCCGCCAGCGGCTCTATTGATAGGACCATGGCGACAGGATGGGCAAAAGAAGGCGCGGTGCAAGAGCAGATTGACGCGACCGTCAAGGATGCCATCAACTTGGCCAAAAGCCGCCTCCCGCAAGGCCCGAGCCTGACGCATTGCGCGGAGTGCGGTACGGAAATTCCCCAGCCGCGCCGCGATGCGGTTCCCGGCGTGCGGCTGTGCCTGCCCTGTCAGGATCTTCGCGACCGGGAAGCAGTGCGAAGCGCCGCCGGCTACAACCGCCGCGGCAGCAAGGACAGCCAGCTACGCTGATTGTTGGGATCCTCAAACAAGCTTCAGGTCCAGCAATGATGCTTGCGCAAACACCCGCGCGCTTTGCCCGGGCGAGAGATCCCACAGCGTTCGAAACAACCCGCCCAGCACGGCGCGATAATCGTTGAGCACCGGATAGTCGCGGTTTTGAAACAAAGTGTGCTGCGCCAGCCGCTGCTGCTCGCCCACGATGGTGCCGCCTCTGAGCGACCCTCCGAGAATCCAATACACGGTTCCATGTCCATGATCGGTGCCGCGGTTGCCATTCTCGCGGAAGGTTCGGCCGAATTCAGAAAGCACCACGACCACCGTGTTGTTCCACTCGGACCCCAGCGATGCGGCAAACACCTGCAAGCCGCGACCCAAGCTTGCCAGATTGGAAGCCAGCGGGCCGGCCGCCGCGCCCTCGCCGACATGCGTGTCCCAGCCGCCGATATCGATGAAACCGATCCGATATTTGTCGCGCATCAATCGGCCCATGCGTTCGGCTTCGAGTTCGAATCCCTTGGTGTTGATCGCATTGCGGTTGGCCGCGCTCATTTCTTCCGCCATCTCCTGGGCGACCTCCTGGCGCAGCTCCAGGCCATTGCTCACCGCAGCCTCGAGGTGGTGGCCGGCATACATGTCGCTCAAGATGCGCGCCTGCCGCTCATCGAACGGCGGCTTACCCACACTCTTGAGGGAAAGATTGGGTACGGTCGCGGCACCTTCGAAGGTCAGCGGTAAAGCGTCGGTAAAGGCGATCGACGAATTGAGTCGTGCGGGACCGGTCAATTCTTGCGAAAGTCGCCCGAGGAATCCGGATCGGTAGTCGCGCGGCCCGCTTAGTGGTTGACCCAGTTCGATGCTGTCTTGCGTCTCGAAGTGACTGCGCGACAGGTCTTCGGTTCCCGCAAATGGGATGAAGGCAACCTGACGCTGCAGATACATCGCGCCGATCGACTCGCGCACCGCCGGCGCGAGCGCCCAATCGCCGTCAAGCGCCAACGCGCTGGTGTTGGATGCCGGATCCGGTTTGCCGATGGCAATATACGGACGCGCCTCATAATAAAAGCTGCTCGAATAAGGGATGAGAAAATTGCTCGAATCGTAGCCGCCGCGCAAAAACACCAGCAGAAACCGCGCCCCGCCGGCTGGCGCGGCAAACAAGCGGCCGGATATTCCCGCAGAGCAGCGCAGCGCCGCCCAACTCGAGTGCGCGGCGGCGATTCATGCGGGGCTCATTCATAAGTGAATTCCGGCGACGAGAGTAGAAATGTATTCCATTCCTGCTGCGAATTCGCTCGATTGAGCGCATCCTTGGTGCGGGCGGCAAGAAACGGTTCGAGCGCTTCGAAATACAAGCGGTTCGAGAGCTGCGGAAATCCGGCGGCGCCGGCGGCCGTGCCATCCTCGGGATTGAACAGCCCGGCATTGCCACCGCCGATGGCGCGCGCGATCTCGAACCGCCGGCTCATTTGGCCGGAACTCGCCCAGCCGAGTTCCGTCAAAGGATAGCCGTCGGGAGTTTGGCGGCCATAGGGCGCCTCGCCGAGACCATTGAGCCAGTTGAGCAGCGGCCGGGTATTGCTGATCGGTCGGTCATCATAGGCAAACCGTACTGCCGATAACACGTAGCGCGCGGGGTCCTTGAATTTGCCCCCCAGCGCCGCGTCGAATTCGCGCGACAGAAACAATGAGCGCAGTACCGCACCGATGTCGCCGTCGGTGCGCATGAAGGTTTGCGCCATCCGCCCGACCAGCGCCGCGGGCGGATTGTCCGCGACGAAGTAAGTCGCCAATTCCCGCGAGATGAAGCGCGCGCAAGCCGGTTGCGCGACGATCAAGCCGACCGCATCCTCGACCTCGCCGAATCCCCTCCCCGTTATCGGCCGTCCGAGCAGAGTCTTCGCGCCGAAATCATGCCGCGCCGGATTGAATTCGAAGGCACCGCTGCGAACATACAGCCGCTGCAGCTGCGGATTGAGCTTGGGCGCGGCGCCGGCGTTGATGCCGACCCCCGTGAGCACTCGAGCCAGTTCCTGCACATCCTGCTGCGAATAGCCGCTGCCGACGCCGAGCGTATGCAGTTCGAGCAATTCGCGCGCATAGTTTTCGTTGATATGCCCCGCGGCGTTTTGGTTGTTGTCCAGGTACTGCAGCATGGCCGGATGCTTCAGAGTCGCCATCACCAGGTCTTTGAAATGCCCAAAGACATGCGGCCGAATGGCGCGCTCTTCGTAATCTCCCACCAGCCAGCGTAGATTGGCCTTGTACTGAAACACGCTGAAATGATTCAGCCAGAACCAGACCATCTGTTCTTGGAGCTGAGCGGGTGAATAGACCGCGCGCAGCAGGTCGCGGCGAATCGCTTGGTAGGCGAGCTTGTTGCCGCGGTCATTGAGCGCCTTGCGCGCCATCTCCTTCTCCGCCGCGTCGGGCATGGCGTTGATGCTCTTGTATTGGGCGTTGACATCGGCCAGCAATTTGGCGGGATCGGCACGCGAAATTTCGAGCGCCGCAATTTCGGCGGCTATGGGTGCGGGCAACCCGGCCTCGGCGGGGCGCAATTGCCGTTCGAGGAAACGCTCGCGGCCCAATTGTCGATAGCTCGCGACACTGGCCGAATTAAGGCCGAAGGAAACGCGCTCGAGCCACAGCGAGTCCTCGCGGCGCATCTGCGTCAGGGGCGCCGGGGAGTCGCGCGGCACAGCGGGGCGCGTGGCGCACCCGGCCAGCAATAATCCGCCGGCGATGCAGGCGCAGGTAATACTGGAGCGCATCACTCCATATCAACGGACGCCGGCGGCCGCCGTTGACAGCAGACGACGTCGATCGCGCGGGGTCTCGCGGGGTCTAGCGTGAAGCTTTCGTCCTGGGCGCTTTGGCCGCCGCTTTGCCGCCGGCTTTTCGAGGTCGTTTTTTTGGGGCCGGGCGCCGCTGCGCCGCGACTTTCCTGATCGACAGACGTTCACCCGGATTGAGCGATTCAACCAGCCTGACGAATTTCGCGACCAGCAGTTGCATGTCCTTTTCCCGTCGTCCCATGGCCATTCGTTGTTCTCCTCTTGGTTGCGGGCATTATCGTCCTGAATTGCGCTGCGCCACCATCCCCACCGGCCCTGCCGGCCGTAGGCGCAGTCTGACCCAGGCGCATGCGCGCCGCTTGGGTTATACCTATGTACCTTGGTATCATGGCAGCATTTGCAGGAGCCGCCATGATCCGGGTCGAGCGCGTACAAACAGGCGTCAGAATCGAAAAGCGGCTGCTGAAAGTGCTGAAAGCACTGGCGGAACTCAAAGACATGTCCGTCGGCGATCTGCTCGAAGGCATCGTGCTGCACGCCTTCGAGGGCAAGACGGCATTTTCCAAGGAAACCCTGGCGCAGATCGTCGAGCTGAAAAAAATCTATCGGCTGACGCTGCGCGCCGGCGACAGCCACCAATTCAGGGAAAAACCTTGAGCAACCCGCGGCTCTTGCACACCCGCGAGCAATTCTCGCTGCTCGCGCCCGCGCCTTTCGATGCGGCGTGGCCGCTGTTCGGCGCGGACGGGGAACGGGCGTGGGCCCCCGGCTGGGAACCGGTCTTCTTGTGGCCGCCGCAGATGCCGTTCGATCGCGAAGGCATGGTCTTCAAGGTCGCTGGCGGCGCGGGAAACGCCGTGTGGGTGAACACCGCATTCGATCGCGCGGCGAAACGGATTCAATACGTGTATGTGATTCCGGATGTCGTCGTCACCGTAATCACACTCAAGTTCACCGCCGAGGGTCACGCTACGGTCATCGACGTGATTTACGAACGCACGGCGCTTACCGACGCGGCCAATGACGCCGTGCGAGACCTGGCCGCGGGCGACCGCGCCGCCGGCACGGAGTGGAGTCGGCAAATCGAGCGTCACCTGAGTCAATAATACTTTGGGACACTGGCGGCGGCCGCGTGAAAGTTTTACAAAAAGTATCGGGTTCGCATCCCGGCCGCGGCGCAGCTGATTCTTGAGTAATTGTCCTATTGACGAGATTGCAAAGAAAGTTCAGCGTTTGTCGTCGACCGGCGACAGGAACACCAACTTTCCGCACACGTCCGCATCCGCTTAGCGAAGGATCTCCCATGGCTAACAAGATAAATCTCCGCCGCCGGCAACTTCTCATCGGCAGCGTCGCGGCGGGAATCGCAGGCGCATCGGCAGCGAGCGTGCATGACGGAGAACTCGGAGCACCGCCGCAAACGCTTCGCGGCTCCGTGCCGTGGAAGGAAGGAACCGCCGATGCGCCGCCCGGCGCAAGCGGCACCGGATACGTGTACTTCACGCCGGTCGAAGCGGCATTCATCGAAGCGGCGGTTGCACGCCTGATCCCCAACGATCCGGTCGGACCCGGCGCCGTGGAAGCGAACGTGCCGTTTTTTCTCGATCGCCAGCTCGCGGGGCCTTTCGGCAGAGGCGATCATTATTATCTCGGCGGACCTTGGCCAAAAGGCACGCCGGAACAAGGTTATCAAAGCCGCTTCACTCCCGCGCAGCTCTATCGCGCCGCCATTTCTGCTATCGACCAATACGTCGGCGCCAATCTGGGCGCGCCCGCCTTTGCCAAGCTCGCCGCCGCCGATCAGGACAAATTGTTGAAGGAAATGGAAAGCGGCGCCGTCAAGCTCCAAGGCGGAGTCGACGCCAAAGCGTTCTTCACCATGTTTCTGCAAAATACCAAGGAGGGCTATTTTTCGGATCCGATCTACGGCGGCAACAAAGACATGGGCGCGTGGAAAATGATTGGTTTTCCGGGCGCGCATTACAACTACAAGGAATGGGTAACTCGCCACGGCGAGCCGGTGCCCTTCCCGACGGTCGGCTTCAAAGGCCGTCCCGGTTGGACGGAGGCCTGAAATGACCACCACGCTCAAACCTGTCGATGCAGTACTGGTGGGCTTCGGCTGGACCGGCGCCATCATGGGACAACAGCTTTGCGACGCGGGCCTGAATGTAGTCGCGCTGGAGCGCGGCCCGTGGCGCGACACGCCCACCGATTTTGCCACCACATTTTGCGCAGGACGAATTGCGCTACATGTGGCGCCATCATCTGTTTCAAAATGTCACGGACGACACCCTCACCGTCCGCAACAATGTCGATCAAGAGGCGTTGCCCATGCGCCACTTGGGTTCGTTCCTGCTCGGCACCGGCGTGGGCAGCGGCGGCGTCCATTGGAACGGCCAGATCTGGCGTTTCTTGCCCACGGACTTCCTGACCAAGAGCCACAACGAGAAGCGCTACGGCAAGAAGGCCGTCTCCGCCTACGACATGACCGTCCAGGACTGGGGAGTCACGTACGATGAGCTCGAGCCGCACTACGATCAATTCGACAAGCTGTGCGGCACGAGCGGCAAGGCCGGCAATCTCCAGGGCAAGATCCAGCCCGGCGGCAATCCCTTCGAGGGGCCACGAGCGAACGAATACCCCAACCCGCCGATGCTGCAGACCTACGGACCCACCCTGTTCGGCAAAGCGGCGGCGGAGCTTGGGCGCCATCCCTTCCCGCACCCGACCGGCAACATGTCGCAGGCTTACACCAATCCGCTGGGCGCGCAGATGGGAGCGTGCACCTATTGCGGCTTCTGCGAGAAATTCGGCTGCGGCAACTATTCGAAGGCCAGCCCGCAGACCACGGTGCTGCCGTATCTCCTGCAGAAGCCGAACTTCACGCTCGAAGACCGAATGCGAGGTGCTGCGGGTCGAACTCACGGCCGATAAAAAGCGCGCCACCGGCGTGACCTACGTAAACAGCGCGGGCGAGGAATTCTTTCAGCCGGCCGAGATGGTGATCCTCTCGGCGTACGTGCTGCAAAACGTCCGCTTGCTGCTGCTCTCCGGCATCGGCAAGCCCTACGATCCGAAAACCGGCGAAGGCGTCGTCGGCAAGAACTACGCCTACCAGACCATGTCATCGGTGAATGTCTTCTTCGACGACAAGCTGATGAACCCGTTCATCGGCGCCGGCGCGCTGGCCACGGTCATCGACGACTTCAACGGCGACAACTTCGACCATGGCGGCCTGGGCTTTATCGGCGGCGCCTACATTGCGGGCATGATCACCGGCGGGCGTCCCATCGAAATGATCTACACGCCGCAGAACACGCCCGCCTGGGGACTCGAGTGGAAGCACGCGGCGGCGAAAAATTACCTGCGTTCTTTCTCGCTGAGCGTCCACGGCTCATGCATGAGCGCGCGCGGCAACTACCTGGACCTGGACCCGACGTACCGCGACATCTCATGGCAGGCCCATGCTGCGAATGACATTCGATTTCACCGAGAATGACCACAAGATGTCGGATTACCTCACCGACCGGGCGGCCGAGGTGGCCAAGGCCATGAACCCGCGCGAAATCAAGCTCAATCGGCGCATCGGTTCTTGGAGCGTCGTGCCCTACCAGACCACGCACAACACCGGCGGCGCAATCATGGGGGATAACCCCAAAAACAGCGTGGTCAACAAATATCTGCAGAGCTGGGACGTGCCGAACGTTTTCTCCATGGGTGCCGGGGCGTTCCCGCAGAACGCCGGCTACAACCCGACGGGCACCGTGGCGGCGCTCGCCTACATGTCGGCGGACGCAATCAAGTCGCAGTACCTGAAGGCCCCGGGCCCGTTGGTGAGGGGGTAGCCATGCGCCGTTCGAGTCACGCTGCGAATCACGCTTACTCGGCCGGCTTCACTGCCGCGGCTTTGGGCATCGGCGGCCTTGCCGTGAGCGAAATGCTGCCGTTGCCGGCCCATCCGAGTTCCGCGGTCACCGCGCGGGGTCTGCTCACCCAGCACTTCGACGATTCTCTGCCGAACGCGGCGCAGCTTCGCCGCGGCCAGTATCTGGTGGCTGCGGGCGACTGCATCTCCTGCCATCAGCGCGAGGGCGGCGAGCCATTCGCCGGCGGACTTGGGACTGAACACGCCGTTCGGCGTCATCTACACGCCCAATATCACCCCCGACCGCAACACCGGCATCGGCGCCTGGACCAGCGATCAATTCTACCGCGCGATGCATGACGGCAAAGACGCCCAGGGAGAGGACCTCTATCCCGCCTTTCCCTATCCTTGGTTCAGACGGGTGAGCCGCGAGGACGATGATGCGATCTTTGCCTATCTCACGACGGTGCCCGCGGTGAGTTACACCCCGCCGAAAAACGACCTGTCTTTCCCGCTCAATTTCCGCTCCCTGGTGGGCGCGTGGAATATGCTGTACCTCGACAGCGGCGATTTCCAACCCGATCCCGGGCAGTCGGCGGAGTGGAATCGCGGCGCCTATCTCGTCACTGGCCTCGGCCATTGCGGCGGCTGTCACACGCCGAAGAACTTTCTCGGCGCCGACAAATCCAAACAGGAACTCCAGGGGGGAAACCTCGATAACTGGGTTGCGCCCGACCTGACCAGCAATCCGCGCACCGGCTTGGGAGGCTGGAGCGTCGATGACATCGCTGAATTCCTGGCATCGGGCCGCAACGCCCACGCCGCGGCGGGCGGCGACATGGCCGATGTCATCACGCATTCGACGTCTCACATGAGCGATGCGGATCGACGCGCGATCGCCGTGTATCTGAAGAGCCAGCCGGCGAGTCCCAGCGTCGCCTCGAGCGCGCCCGACTCCGGGGCGATGCGCCGCGGCGCGCAAATTTACTCCGATGCCTGCGCATCCTGTCATCTGGACGACGGCGTCGGCCAATCACGGCTGTTTCCGCCGCTGGGCAAGGACGCCATGCTGCAGCAACCCGACGCAACCGGCCTCGAACACCTGATTCTAGGCGGCACGCGGGTCGGCGTCAGCGCAGCGCGTCCCTCGCCTTTGGGCATGCCGAGCTTCGCCTGGAAGCTCACCGACCAAGAGATCGCGGACGTCTCGACCTTTATCCGCAATAGTTGGGGCAATCAGGCCGCAGCGGTGGCGGCGTCGGACGTGGGCGCGCTGCGCAAGAAATTAAACCTGCAAACCATTCACCTGACGGATAATTCCGGCGATCACTGAATCGCAACACCGGACTCGCGGCCATCGGTGCGATGCGGACCGCAAATTCACGCTGCATCCCCAAGTTACCGGCCGCTAACACAAGTTAAATCGCCGCGCGGGCGGTCGGATGCCGCCTACCGCATTCGGCTACGGAGGCGTACAAAATAATGCACGCCCGCTGATGCGGCTGTGTTGCCCTCTCCCGCCATGATGTTGCGACGACATGCTCGCTGGAGCAATGCTTCTTGAATATCACCTACCACAACCAGGAGCCAAATCATGATGGAAAGCAACCAAACCGATTACGTCTCGCGCGACACGTATGGAATGTACAAGGGCGGCACGGGGCAGGGCCCTGGGCCGGCGCTGATGGGCGCGGACACGTTGTTGGGCAACGATGTCTACAACGCCGCGAACGAAAAGCTAGGTTCCATCAAGGAATTCATGATCGACATGGCGAGCGGCAGGATCAGCTATGCCGTGTTGTCGTTCGGCGGCTTTCTCGGCATGGGAGATCGGCTCTTTGCGGTGCCATGGCGCGCATTGAAACTGGACACCGTCAACCACCGCTTCACCCTCGATGTCAGCAAGGAAAAATTGAAGAACGCGCCGGGATTCGACAAGGACCACTGGCCGAGCATGGCCGACCGGACCTGGGCTACGGATGTGCATACCTTTTACGGCGTCCCTTCGTCGTTCAGCTAGAGCCCGCCGCAAGTCCGACCCACGCGGTAAGGGAACCGGTGGCGTACCGCTGCCGCCCTTCCCTTGCCGCGCTCTGATGTATAATCGGTCCCGCACAAAGAACCGCAGGCTGACCGGGGAGCGAGGCTGCCGCGATGGAATTTGTGGGGCAGACGGCGGACGGCCGGTCGATTCACTACGCTGACAGGAAGCGCTACCTCTGGCTGTTGTCGCTGACCGGCGGATTTAACCCGCCCATCGCGATCGGGCTTTATTTCGCGACCGGCCATAACCCTGTCACGATGCTATTCCCGCTGCTTTACAACTTCGGCGTCATTCCTCTGGTCGATGCTCTCATGGGCGAGGACCCCCACAATCCACCCGAAGAGGTGGTGCGGCAAATGGCGCAGGACAATTACTACCGCATACTTTTGTATGTCGGCATCGTGCTGTTGTTCGCAAGCTTTCTTGGTGGCCGCATGGTTTCTCGGCACCTACTGGGTGCCATGGTGGGCGTATACGGCCTTGGCGCTTGGCACCGGCTTTCAAAGCAGCGGGGCGATTTTATTGGGTCATGAATTGGGGCACAAAAATAATCGCGCCGATCGCATCGCGGCGCAAGTTGCCAACGGACTGGTCGGCTACGGACATTTTTGCATCGAACACAACGTGGGTCACCACGTACACGTGGCGACGCCCGAAGACTGCGCCAGCGCGCGGATGGGCGAAAGCATCTATAAGTTCGTTCGCCGTGAAATTCCCGGAGCATTTAGGCGCGGCTGGCACCATGAACGAGAACGATTGGCCAAACAGGGCCGATCGGCCCGTTCACCTGGCACAATCCGATTTTGCTGTCCTGGTCGCTCACGCTCGCAGTTGGCGCCGCATTGATCGCGAAGTTCGGTTGGGTCCTATTGCCGTTTTTGATCATTCACCATGTGTACGCCTGGTATGGTTTGACCCAGGCAAATTACGTCGAGCATTACGGTCTGCTGCGCCAGAAAATGCCGAACGGGCGCTACGAAGCCTGCAAGCCGCGTCATTCCTGGAACACCAATCACATTTTTTCCAACTTGCTGACCTTCCATTTGCAGCGTCACTCGGATCACCATGCCAATGCACTGCGTCCGTACCAGACCTTGCGCGATTTTGAAGAATTGCCGCGCCTACCGAGCGGCTATCCAGGCTCATTTGGTCTCGCGGCGTTTCCCTCGCATTGGTTCAAGGTCATGGATCCGAAGCTCATGCATTGGGCCGGAGGCGATATCTCCAAACTCAATGTCGATCCCGATGCGAGAGAGCGCCTCTACGCAAAATTTGCCGGCCGTTGAGCCGGCATGAGTTCCCTGCATCCCGGATGCGATTCCGCGGTTGCGCAATGCACCAAGGCGCCGGCCGCCCGTCCGCATCCGAATCTCGTGCTGGCGACCACGATCCTGGCATCCGGCCTTGGCGTTCGTCGACGGGTCGGTCATAAACGTTGCGCTACCGACGCTCGCGCACGACTTCAACGCCGGCGCCCGCGCGCTGCAATGGGTCATAAATTCCTATTTGCTGCCATTAAGCGCACTGCTGTTGCTGGGCGGCGCAGCCGGGGATCACTTCGGCCGTCGACGTTTGCTCATTTTCGGCACTTCAGTGTTCGCCTTGGCATCGCTGGGCTGCGCCTTAGCTCCCGGACTCCCGGCACTATTCGCGAGCCGGCTGCTTCAAGGCGTCGGCGCCGCGATGCTGATGCCAAACAGTCTGGCCATTCTGGGACAAACGTTCTCCGGCGAATCCAAAGGGCGCGCCATCGGAATTTGGGCGGCGACCGGCGCAGCGCTGGGCGCGGTCGGCCCGGTGCTCGGCGGCTGGCTCATTGATTTGGGCAGCTGGCGGGCGATTTTTCTGTTGAATCTGCCGCTGGCATGCGGCGCGATCATCCTGGCGTGGAGGTTCGTCCCGCACGACCGGCACAGCGAACGCCTATCCGCTCGACACGATCGGCGGATTGCTCGCCACGGTCGGTCTGGCGGCCCTGACCTGGGCCCTCACCGAGGGCTCCAACGGCGGAGGTTTCACGCCTGGCGCGCTGACCGCCGGCGCGATTGCGGTCGCTTTGCTGTTCATTTTCTGGCGGTTTGAGTCGGCGCGCGGTGGCCGGGCCATGATGCCGATGGCCCTATTTGCCTCGAAGAGCTTCGTGGGTCTGACGCTGTTCACGTTTCTCCTCTACGCAGCAATGGGAGGGTTGTTCGTACTTCTTCCCTACGTATTGATCAAAGCGGCGGGCTATTCGGCAACAGCCGCGGGCGCCGCTCTGCTGCCGTTGCCGCTCATACTCACGGTGAGCTCCCCCATGGCCGGAGCACTCTCCAGTCGGATCGGGACGCGGCTGCCGCTCACGATCGGCCCGCTCGTCGTCGCCGCCGGATTCCTGATCGCGCTGTGGATGGATTCGAACTCGAGCTATTGGACCCAGGTGCTGCCGATGATGGTCGTCATTGCGCTCGGCATGAGCGCGGCGGTTGCGCCGCTGACGACGGCGGTGCTGACCTCGGTGGACCAAGCGCATATCGGTCCGCGTCCGGCATCAACAGTGCCGTGGCGCGATCCGGCGGCTTGGTTGCAACCGCGTTGCTCGGGTCGGTTCTGGCGGCCGAAGGCGATCCGCTCTTGCCCGCCTATCGCGTTGCCATGGGCCTCGGCGCGCTTATATGCGCAGCCGCTTCGCTCAGCGCCTTCGCGCTTCTCGACCGCGAGAGATGGAAGCGGCCGAATTAGATTTTCTGCGGCGCGCAAAATCCAGTCTTACAAATTTAGAGATTTTTACCTACAGACGGCGATGCTCGATGTGGCCGAGCATTCGCGTTCGCTTCACTCCTCGCCAAAAGGATTCCGAATATGGAACAGCTTGTCACTGCGGCACGCGGATCGGATCGGTGGTGGCCGGAGAAACTTGGGCAACCTGCCACCAGCGGCTCGCAATACGGGAGGCGCTATGCTTTTTTTCGCGAATTGCGCAGGCTCATTGTGGAGTCTTACGGCAAACTCGCGGTCTATCACACCGGTGATCTGCAAATCAGCGGAATCTGCCCCAATAGCAGCCGGGCGATGTCCTTGACGTTTTACTGCCAGGATGGATTGGTCGACATCGATGAGCTAAGACAAATCAGCTGATGGCGGTTGCCGCGAGCGCCTCGGCAAGCGCACGTTGCGTGAAGGGTTTGGACAGCCTGCCGATCGAAGCATCGACGCCCTGAGGCAATTCCGCATATCCGGTGGCAAGGATGACCGGCAACTGCGGCCGGCGCGCTCTCAATTGCTCGATCAGCTGAGTGCCCGTCATGACGGGCATCGCTTGATCGGTGATGACCACGTCGATGGCGGGTAGCGATTCGATTTCTTCGATGGCCCTCGCGCCAGAACCCACCGCGATGACTTTATGGCCCAGATCCTCGAGCATCGCGGCGATATTGCCCAACACCAGGCTATCATCGTCCACGGCGAGGATGCATAGTCGCCGTCGCGTTGTACACCGCGTCATCGGCTTCGCCGAGATTGTCTTCACCGGCCGCCTCGCCTGCCGTCGTCGACGGGAAACCAAAGTTCGATCGTGGTGCCGCGCCCCGGTGACGCTCTGCACGATGAGTTTGCCGCCAGACTGCCCGGTAAGACCATCGACCATCGAGAGACCGAGGCCGGTACCCTTGCCGATTCCCTTGGTGGTAAAGAAGGGCTCCGTCGCTCGCGCCAGCGTTGCCTCATCCATTCCGTGACCCGTGTCCGAAACGGCCAGACAGGCATACAGGCCGGGCGACAAGCCCGCTCGGATGCGCTGCGGAAATGGAATGCTCGGACACCGAGATGGTGATCTTGCCGCCATCCGGCATGGCGTCACGCCCGTTGATCGCGAGGTTGAGCAGCGCGGTTTCCAGTTGATTGGCGTCGGTGCGCACTCGCACGACCTCAGGCGGGAATCGAGTCTCGATATTGATTGTGGGCCCGAGGGTGCGCTCCAAGAGCTCCAACATGCTATTGACCAAATGGGCAAGATCCACCGCCTCGTGCTTCAATTCCTGGCGGCGGGCGAACGCCAACATGCGCTGCGTCAGCGAAGAACCGCGCTTGGCCGCCTTGCACGGCATTGTCCAAAAGGGCGAGAAGCCGCGGATCGTTGGGCAACCGTTTGCGCAGAATCTCCAGGCTGCCCAGAATCGCCATGAGCAGGTTGTTGAAATCATGCGCGGCGCCGCCGGTAAATTGGCCGACCGCTTCCATTTTTTGCGCCTGACGCAGTCTGGCCTCGGCGGCTCGACGCTCGGTGATGTCCCGGGTGATCTTGGCGTAGCCCACCAGGTGCCCCTCGGTACGGATGGCGTCGATGATGACATTGGCCCAGAAACGGGTGCCATCCTTGCGCACACGCCACCCCTCGGTCTCCAGTCGCCCTTCGAGCGCCGCGGTGCGCAGCCCAGCCGCCGGCAATCCCGCCGCCCGGTCCTGTTCCGAATAAAAGCACTCGAAATTCTTGCCGATAATCTCCGCCGCTTCGTAACCTTTGATGCGCCGCGCGCCCGAATTCCAGCTGACGATGCGCCCGGTCGGATCCAGCATGAACAGCGCGTAGTCAGTGACGCTATCGACCAGCAATTCAAAGCTGCGCTCGCTTTCCTGCAAGCGGGAAAGCGCCGTCTCGAGCTCGCTGGTACGCTGCCTTACTTTCTCTTCCAATTCGGAGTTGAGCTGCCGCTGTGCCTCCCGCGACTGCCTTTCGCCCCGTCACGTCCCGGGTAATGGCAAGTTGCCCGGTGCTGCCGTCGCTCAGAGCGATCGGCGAGGCATGCGTTTCCATGTTGCGGCGGATGCCGCTGAGGTCGACCATGTCGAATTCCCAAACCAGGGTCTCTCCGGCACAGACACGCTGATGATTGGCGAGCCACAGGTTCCGATGTTCCGGGGCGATTAGATCGAAGCACGGAGGAATTGCGCGATGTTCTCCCACGTGACGGCCTGTATCATGGCGAGGCCGGCGGGATTCATCTGCAAGAGCCGTCCGTCCGCCGCCACCACCTTGATGCACTCCGGACTGGTCTCCGTGATCGCTCTCGACAGGTCGCCGGCCCGCCGGCAGGTCCCGGCTTGACGGCGAACTTTTGGAGCGCGTTTTGCTGCCGAGCATCGCCGTTATCCTGCGTAACTCCTGCCTGGATAGCTGCAATCTACACCCATCTTCGCCGCATGGCTGCCATTCGCCCGGCCAACATACGTAGGAAACTCCTTACAGGCGGAGCTTCGCGCCGGGAATTGAGCCGCGCGCCAATCAAGGCCACGCTGACGGCAACGTTCTTGGACGAGATACCACATGCAAAAACTCTTTCCTGGCAGTCGCGGATCTCCTGGACACGTTGCAGTCCTTTTACGGCGCCATCGCTCCCCATGCGCCGGCCGACCCGTATGAATTTCTCGTTTGGTGGCACTGCGGTTACCCCGCGAGCGATGAGCGCTGCGCCAAAGGCTGGAGATCATTGACGCACGAAATCGGCACAGCTCCGCTGCAACTCTTGCGGGCATCGAGCGCTGACCTCGCCCGGGCGCTCAAGGCCGGCGGCATGGTGCCGGAACTGCGCGCCGCGCGGCTAAAAGAAATTGCGGGCCGCGTGCAGGACGAGTTTGGCGGCGATCTTCGGTCCGCTCTCTCGCGGTTGTCCCCCGAGCAGGCCCGCAAAACCTTGAAAACCTTCCCCGGCATCGGCAACCCCGGTGCCGATCGGATATCTCTGTTTTCCCGCCTCTCGCCGGCAGCGGCCGTGCCTTCCTCCTGTCCGCATGTCTTGGTTCGCGTGTCGCAAGGTCCGGAGAGCGACAAGTACGCCGCTGTATACGCGGCCGCGCAGCGTATACTCGCGGCGCTGCCCGTCGCATTCGACGCGAGAATAAGAGCTTATCTGCTGATCGCTCATCACGGTCACGCGCTCTGTAAACGCTCCAAACCGCTGTGCGCGCACTGCCCTGTGCTTTCGCAGTGCGCTTTTGCAAAGCGTCCGGGGAAACCCGGATAATGTCGCATGCGAATCGTCACCTACAATGTCAACAGCATCAACGCGCGCCTTCCCAACCTGTTGCGCTGGCTGAAGGAGTCTTCGCCCGATGTGGTTTGTCTGCAGGAATTGAAGGCGCCGCAGGATAAATTCCCCGCGGACGCCATCCGCGCCGCCGGCTACGGCGTCATTTGGCATGGCCAGAAAAGCTGGAATGGCGTTGCCATCCTCGCCAAGAATGCTGAGCCCGAGGAGATAAGACGAGTGCTTCCCGGGGATCCTGAGGATGCGCACAGCCGCTACATCGAGGCAAACGTGGCCGGCCTCGTGATCGGCTGCCTGTACTTGCCGAACGGCAATCCGGCGCCCGGCCCTAAATTCGAATACAAGCTGCGCTGGCTCAATCGACTCCTGGCCCATGCCGCCGAGTTGCTGCTCTCCGGAGCGCCGGTCGTCCTGGCGGGCGACTACAATGTAATACCGACCGAAGCCGACGTTTATAAACCGGAACGTTGGTTGGACGATGCCTTGTTCAGAGTCGAGGTTCGCGAGGCATTCGCCCATTTGCTCAAGCACGGCTGGGTGGATGCGGTGCGAACGCTCCATCCGGGCGAACAGATTTATACTTTCTGGGACTATTTCCGCAATGCCTATGGACGCGACGCGGGACTGCGTATCGATCATTTGCTTTTGAGCCCCTCGATCGCGGATCGCCTGGTCGACGCCGGGGTGTATCGAGAGGTGCGCGGCTGGGAGAAAGCCAGCGATCACGCACCGACCTGGGTGCAGATCAGGGACTGAAGTATCGCCGAGCCTTCAATCCGCCAGGTATTTGGCCAGCAAGCGCACCACGTTTTCGGCATCCACCGGTTTGGTGAGGTGTTCATTGAACCCGGCGGCCTTGGCGCGGGCAACATCGTCCGGATGGCCCCATCCGGTGATCGCGAGCAGGAATATGTTGCGCCCCCACTCCTCTTCGCGGACGCGGCGCGCCACCTCGTAGCCGTTGAGATCGGGCATGCCGATGTCGAGAATCGCCGCCGCCGGCCGGAAGCGGCGAATATCATCCAGCGCCTTCAATCCACCATGCGCCACCGCGGTCTCATATCCGTCCATATCCAACAACAGCGCCAGCGAGTCGGCGGCGTCGCGATTGTCGTCAGCCACCAATACAGTGCGCCGCGCCCCGGGCCGCAGGCTAGTCTCGGACAACTGCGCTTCGCTCCGCTCGGGCGGCAGCGCCAATAGGCCGGCGCACGGCAGCCGGATCGTGAATTGACTGCCGCGTCCGGCGCCGAAACTCGCCGCCTCGACCCGCCCTCCGTGCAGTTGGACCATTCCCTTCACCAGTGCAAGACCAATCCCCAAGCCGCCCTCCGATCTATCGATGGCCGATTTGACCTGCGAGAACATGTCGAATACGCGTGGCAGCGCCTGCGGCTCCAGACCGATGCCGTCGTCTTTGACGCTGATCGCAATTTCCTCCGGCCGCAGCTCGACCGCGAGCGAAATGTTGCCGTTCGCATCGGTATACTTCGCCGCGTTGGTGAGCAGGTTCGAAATCGATTGGGAAATGCGCAAAGGATCCACCGCCACGCTCAAGGGCCGCGCCGGCAATGTGACATTCAGATTTTGCCGCTTCGCCTCGATGAGGGGGCGCGCGGTTTCAACGGCTGTATTGATGATGGAGGCAAGCTCCACCACCTCGGTCTTCAATTCGAGACGGCCCTGCGTAATGCGCGAAATCTCGAGCAAGTCATCGAGCATCAATGCCATGCGTTGCAATTGACGCGCGATCACCTCCCGAGCCCAGCGTTGCTGACTCTCATTCGCGGCATCGCCACCCAACAGCTTCACGGCGTGCCGAATCGGCGTCAGGGGATTGCGCAGCTCGTGAGCAAGGGTTGCGAGAAATTCATCCTTGCGGCGATCGGCGTCGCGCAGCGCCTCTTCGGTGGCCTTCAGTCTGCTGATGTCGAGATTTATTCCCGCCCAGCCGGTGACTTCTCCATGCTCGCCGCGGATCGCCACTCCTTGCGAGAGCACGGGGTGATAGCGGCCGTCCGCTCCCAACACCTGAACTTCGTGATACCACGCGCCGTCGGAGCGCAGGTATTCCCGCCAGGCCGCGACGGTCGCCTCCCGCTCCGCGGGATGCAGGAACTCGATCCAGTTCGACGCCGCCAGCTGCGCCTGGGTCTTGCCGATCAACTTGAGAAATGATTCGCTGGTGTAAACGCTGCGGCCGCTGCGGTCGACCACCCACACGCCGAAATCGATGGACTCGCCGATGGCCCGGTAGAGCTTTTCGCTGGCCCGCAAAGCTTGCTCCGCGATTTTTTGCGCGGTGATGTCGATGAGCAGGCCGGAGAGAAAAACCGCCCGCCCATCCGCATCCACCTGGACCTTGCCGCGGCGCGCCATCCAGTGTTCGGAACCGTCGGCCCAAATCACGCGAAATTCCGTGGAGGCGAGCACCCCGGTGGCCATCGCCGCACGCTCGGCGGCCACGACCCCGGGCAAATCTTCGACGTGAATCTGACGCCGGTGTACCTGCGGATCCCCCTGCAGTTCGCCCTCATCATTGAGGCCGAAGAGCGCCGCGAGATTGCGGTCCGCTGTAAAGTGATTGGTGAGCACATCCCAACTCCAGGTGCCTATCTCCGCGGCAGCCATGGTGCTTTCGAGCCGCGCGGTGGCGATTTTCAAGGCTGCTTCGGCCGCCTCCCTCACTTCGATCTGCTTCTGTAATTCGATGTTTGCCTGTTCGCGCGCCAGCGCGCGCCGCTGCACTTCATCGAGCATGTTGTTGAATGCGTCGGCGACCAGGCCGAACTCATCATTGGTGAATTTCCTGGCGCGCATCGAATAGTCGCGGCGCTCGACGATCTCGCGGGCCGCACGGGTCATCGCCTCGAGCGGCTCAGTTATCACCCGCTGCAGGCGCCGCGACAAAACGTACGCCACCCATAGACTCAATGCCATGACCAGTCCAAAGATGCCGACATAGGCGGTCGCCCGGCCCATCAGATCGTAGCGTCCTTTGATGTAGAGCGATCCCAGCGTCTCCGCGCCGCTCACGATGGGCTGCACGATCTCGACTTGTTGACCGGTTATGCGGCTGCCATCGATGACGGGAACCTGGGGACTGGGGACGAATTGCGGCTCCTTCGAGTAGGACGCGTACAGACGGCCGTTCGAATCGTACAGCGCGGCCATGAGGATGGGCGGACGCGCGCGCAACGCCGTCAAAAAATGCTCTGCCGCCGCGTGATCATCGAAGGCCAGCGCCGGGGTGGTCGCCAATCCGATGATGGTGGCCTGATTGGCAAGGTCCTGGCCCCACGAAAGCCGATTCACCGTCAGGTCGCGTGTCAGCATGGCGATGCCTGCAACCAGTACGGCCGCCGCGGTCGTAACCAAGACGACGCGCATGAGTTTGCCGCGGATCGATTCGTGACCGGACGGCTGGCCGGAAATCATTCGTTCCCCACCGCGTCGTGCAGCGACTTTGCGATCCCGGATTGATGGCCCGGCGTCTCGACACGCGTGGCGACACCGAGCAATTCCGAGCTGATCCGCAGGTGCGAACGATCGGCGGCGGCCAGCGAAACTTCGAACCGGACGCGATGTTCGAGCAGCACGAAATTCAATACGCTGCCTGCGGCGAGGCCTCGCTCCGCGTCGGTGACCACCAATACCGGCCGCGCCCCGAGCGCCGCAATGACGTCGCGCAGCCGATCGGCTCGAGTCGCGCCGATATAGAGCATCTGCGCTGCGCCGAGATCTTGCACACGGGCAATTTCCCGCACCTGCGCCGCTGAATTCTTGATGCGGTGATTCGGCAAAATCCGGCGCAGCTCCGCGGCAACTCCCGGCGCATCCAGAACCGCGATGGTGAAGGGAACATCCGGGGGCGGCGCTTGCGGCCATTCTACGTATTGCGTGAAGCGATATAGGTATGCGGCTTTGACCGCGTCCTCGGAATACGCGGGCGCGCTCAGAGCCGGCGCCGCAAGCAGCATGAGGGTCGCGCCCGGCGCCAGCCGCAACAGCGATATCAAGCAGCGCCTGACCCGCAACGCGGGTTCGATTAGAACCGCCATCGGCTTTCGACCAGCACGCTGCGGGTAATGTATTCGCCAGTGGGGGCGGCAAATTCCAAATGCTCCTTGTGCAGCAGGTTCTGGCCGCTGATGGACACATCCCATGCCTGGCTGACGTGCCAGCCGCAGCGCAGATCCGCCTCGTAGTAGCTGCGCAGCGCGGGACTCGGCAGCGCACCGACATACCGCGCCGTGGCATCGATGCTCAGTCGCCGAGACAAATCCATCGACGACGTCAACGCGGCATGGGAACTCGGATCATCCGCCGCCTGCGCGACTCCGAGCAGACCGCTTGCCCCGGACTTGAAAGCCAGGTGTTCGCCCAGCCAGGTAAAGCTTGGCGATAGGCGCCACCATTCATTGACCTGCCAACTCGCCCAGGCCTCGATTCCGAAGGTATGGCCCCGCATCATGTTGCCCCACTGCAGCGGCAAAAACACCGTCGCGGATGCCGGCTCCACCGTCTTCAAATCGTTGTAGTCGTTGTAGAACGCGGCCATTGTCACGAGCAGATTCGATGCTGCCTGCAGGCGGCTGCCGGCTTCATACGCCCAGAGGCTTTCGGGACGGAACTGCGGGTTGCCGGCGAGAAAAACCGTGGGGCCTATTTTTTCGACCACGTCCACATCGAAAGGCGTGGGCGAGCGGATTGCACGCGATGCGGCGGCCCATAACGTCGCCTTGTCGTTGACCTGCCACGAGGCGCGCACATCGGGCAGCGGCGACCAACCCGAATAGGGATCATCTTCCATCTTGAAGCCCAGAACCAAATCCAGTGTGGGCGCCAACTGCAGAGTGTCCTGGGCAAACACATTGCCCAGTGTCAAATCGCGGCTCGAAGGTTCGAACAACAGCGAGACGGCATTGGTGATCGAGTAGTCGTTGAGCCGCTCCCCGCCCCCCACGATCAGCAAATTACGGCTTCCCAGTGCGATGCTCTGCTGCACCTCGAAGTCATAGGTATTGAGCACGAACCCGCCGCCGCTGCCCGGCGCCTGCTGCTCGGACTGATCGTAATAGGCCTGCACCTTGAGATTCGATCGATCTCCATTGTGCTCGAAACGCGCCACGACATTCCCGCCGAGCGCCAAGCCATCCTGAGCCGCCAACTGGTGCTCGGTGGCGCGGTAGGCATCTCCCTGCACCGTGAAGCTGTTTGCGACGCTGGCCCAGTCGTAGCGAAATCCAACCTGTCCCTTCGTCCAACGATCGCCCGCGCTTTCCCCCGGCGCAATTTCCATGGCGGCGCGCTGAAATCCGTCTGCGTAGACCCGAAACGCCGCACCGTCCCCCGCATTGCCGCCGTATCGCGCCGCCACAGCCTGCTCGTTGTTTCCCGCCGCCGCATCGACAAAGGCGCCGGCCGTCGCGTTTGCCGAGCGCGTGATGATGTTGATGACGCCATTCATGGCGTTCGCGCCCCACAGAGTTGCGCCAGGACCGCTGATCACCTCGATCCGATCGACATCTTCGAGCACGAGGTCCAGCGCGAATGAGTAGATACCCGAGTACAAGGGCGTGTAGACGCTGCGGCCGTCGACCAGAATCAGCAGCTTGTTGGCGAAATTCTGCGACGTCGGGTTGCCGCCGAAGCCGCGCGAGGCGACGGTATAACTCGTCGCCGAGACTTGCGTGACCAAGAGATTGGGCGCCAACCGCAGCGCCTCGAATACGTTGGTGGCGCTGGAGCGCTGGATGTCGTCGTGAGTTATGACGAAAATCGAGGCTGCGGCTCGCTGCAGCGGTTGACTGGATTTGGACACGGACGTCACTTCGACATTTGCCAATTCCGCCAACGATAATCGCGTCAAGTCATCGGCCGCAGCGGACTCGAGGGGCGCAGCGGCGGACAGCGATGCTGCGCCGGCGCAGACGACCGCGGCGGCAAACACGGTCAGGTGCTGGCTCCAAGAAACGCTGGGCACGTGGTTCGGCATCCCTCGCTATATGTTCTTATCGGCTGCACCGCGAAGTCTGCGGACTACCCGTGCGCGGCGCAAGCGCAGCGCCCTGGCCGCATGACGGCCAACACCGCCACCCCATGTAGGACTCGGCCTACCGATGCCGAAGCGCGGATGGTTTATTCTTCGCCTTCGCGTGCGCACTGCGCCACCGAGATTGCCATAGAGGTCGCAATGCCGCCCGCTACCGCAGCCGAAGCAGGGAATGCCAAAACCGATAATCCGAGCGATGAGCAGGAGGATGGCAAGGACGCGCCACACGCAGCCCCGGCTAAGCCACGCAGCAAAAAGCCGCTGATCATTCTCGCCGCCGTCGCCGTGGTCGCGGCCATCCTTGCGTTTTTCATCTGGTTCGCGCACCGCAATGAGGTTTCCACCGACGATGCCTATACGGATGGCAACGTGATCACGATGGCGCCAAAGGTATCCGGCTACGTGGTCGAGCTGTTGATCGACGACAACAGCCGGGTACGCAAGGGCGAGTTGCTGCTGCGGATCGATCCGCGGGATTTTCGCACCGCCCGCGCCGCCGCTCTCAGCCAGCTCGCGCTGGTGCAGGCGCAGCTCCAATCCGCGCAAACCGCCCTGCGCATTGCGCGCGTGCAATACCCGGCGCAATTGATTTCCGCCGAAGCGCAACGGCAGTCCGCGGCTGCGATCCTCGCGCAGGCGCAGGCTTCTACGCGCGCCAGCATGAGGTTGACCGGCGTGCCACCACCCAGGAAAACATCGATACTTCCACGAGCCAACAGCTCAGCGGCAGCGCCAATCTGAAAAGCGCGCAGGCTCAAGTTGCCATCGCCGGACTGGTTCCCGAGCAGATTCAGCAGGCGATGAATGCGGTGACGGAAAAGGCGGCGCAGCTCCGGCAAGCCGAGAGTCAATTGGAGCAGGCCGACCTCAACCTCGGCTACACCGAAATCCGCTCTCCGTCGGACGGCTTCATCACCATGCGCAGCGTCCAGCGCGGCACCTATTTGACGGCGGGTCAAACGATGTTCTTGATCGTGACTCCCGATGTTTGGGTCACCGCGAACTTCAAAGAATCGCAGATTGGACGCATGCGGCCGGGAGATGCCGTCGACCTCGAGGTGGACGCCTACTCGGGCTTCAGGCTGCAAGGCCACGTGCAGAGCATTCAATACGGCAGCGGTTCCCGCTTCTCGGCATTTCCCGCGGAGAACGCCACGGGCAACTTCGTCAAGATCGTGCAGCGGGTGCCCGTGAAAATCGTGATCGACCGCGGTCTCGATCCCGATCGGCCGTTGCCGCTCGGGCTATCGGTGTCTCCGGTGGTGCACTTCCCATGACGGATACCGCGCAGGGCCGCGGTGCGAACGGCTGGCGTCCGGCCCACAACCCTTGGCTGATCGCGGTGGTGGTCACCTCCGCGGCGTTCATGGAAATCCTCGACACCACCATTGTCAACGTTGCCCTGCCGCACATCGCCGGAAGCTTATCGGTGAGCTACGACCAGGCGACCTGGGCGCTGACCTCATATCTCGTGTCCAACAGCATCGTGCTTCCGATCTCGGCGTTTTTTGGCCGGCTGCTGGGCCGCAAGCGCTATTTCGTGATTTGTATTTTCGCTTTCACTGTCTGCTCGTTTCTCTGCGGTATCGCCACGAACATGGCCGCGCTGATCATCTTTCGGGTCTTGCAGGGCTTTTTTGGCGGCGGCCTGCAGCCGAATCAGCAATCGATCGTTCTCGATACCTTTCCGCCCTCGCAGCGCGGCCGCGCATTCTCACTGACGGCAATCGCCACCGTGGTCGCTCCGGTGCTCGGACCCACGGTCGGCGGCTGGATCACCGACAGCTACAGCTGGCGCTGGGTGTTCTTCATCAATGTGCCGATCGGCATCCTGGCGACCTTTGCGGTCATGAGCCTGGTCGAGGACCCACCGTGGGCAAAAAAAGGCCGCAAGGTTTCGATCGACTACATCGGCATCGGACTGATCGCGCTCACCTTCGCGGCATTCCAAATCATGCTGGATCGCGGCGAGGACGCGGACTGGTTCGGATCCGCTCTCATACGCACATTCGCCGCGCTCGCCGCGGTCGGCGCCGCGGCCGCTTGCGGCTGGTTGCTTTACACCCGCAACCCCGTGGTCAACCTGCGCGTATTGAAGGATCGGAATTTTCTCCTGGGCTGCATTGCCATCTCATTCTTCGCGGTGGTCCTGTACGGCAGCGCGGTGCTCATTCCGCAGCTCGCGCAGCAGCATCTGGGTTATACCGCGCTGCTCGCGGGCTTGGTACTGAGCCCCGGCGCCGCTGGCGGTCATCCTGCTGATTCCCTTGGTCGGCCTCATGATGTCGCGTGTTCAAACACGTTATCTGATCACGGCCGGCTTTCTGGTGCTCGGAAGCGCGCTGCTGTATTCGCGCAACATTGCGCCGGATATCGATTTTCCGCACTTGATGCTGTTGCGCATTGCGCAGGCGGCGGGCATTGGATTTCTGTTCGTGCCCACCAGCGTGCTCGCTTACTACACCATTCCGGCGCGTTTGCAGGGCGATGCCACCGCGCTGTTCACGATGTTCCGCAATGTTTCAGGTTCGATCGGCATATCGGTGTCGACGGCCGCCATCACCGCGCGAACCCAGGTGCATACCGCCTATTTGGCGGCGAACCTGAGCCAGGCCGACCCGATATTCCGCGAGACATTGGCGCGTGTTTCCGCGGCGATCAAAAATCTCGGCACGGCCGCCGGCGCCGGCACGCAAGCGGCCATGGGCCAGATTGAACGGACGCTGATCGCCCAGGCGGGATTGCTGGCCTACATGGATGTGTTTCTCTACTGCGCGATCCTCGCATTTCTATTCGTGCCGCTCACTTTCTTGTTCTCGCCGGTAAAGGCGACGCGCAAGGTTGGGGCGGAGTGATGGTGCGCGCGCGCCCTCTGTTGTCCGCCGCATTGCTGTCGGCGTGCCTGAGCGCCTGCAAGCTCGGTCCCAATTTTGTCCGGCCCGCTGAGACCATGCCGCAGCAATACGCCGAGTCCGCGCCGACCGCAAACGCCAATGAGCCGCCGGACGCGGCCTGGTGGCATCGATTCCACGACGCGCAGCTGGACCGGCTCGAAGATCAAGCCGCCGCCGGCAATTTGGGACTCAAAGTTGCGTACCTGCGCATTCTCGAGGCGCGTATCCAGGTACAAGCGACCCGCGCCCAGGGCCTGCCGAGTTTAAACGCGAACGCGAGCTACTCGCGCGAGCAACTGGGCCTGGCGGGAATTGCGAAATCCAAAGGCCTGGACTCCGGCTCAACGCCTCCCGAGATTCAAGCTCTGGTTGCATCGCTTGAAAAGCCGGTCAATCTGTATCAGTTGGGATTCGATGCCTCCTGGGAATTGGATCTGTTCGGCAAGGTGCGCCGCTCGGTCGAGGCCGCGGACGCGCAAAGCAGACAGGCGGTTGAATCGAAAAACGATCTTTTGGTGTCGCTCGAGGCCGAAATCGCGCAGACCTACTTTCAGCTGCGCGCCGGCCAGGTCCTGCGGCAAATGACGGCCACCCTGATCGCCGATCAGCGTGAGGTGCTGGAGCTCACCCGCAGCCGGCAACTGCACGGTCTCGGCAGCGAGGCCGACGTTCAGAGTGCCCGCGCCCAGCTCGCCAGCCTGGAGGCGCAGCTACCTCAGTATGAGCAGACCATCGCAAGTTCGCGTCATGCCTTGGCGGTCTTGCGCGGCGAGACACCCGAGGAGTTCGCCGCCGAGTTGGGAACCACGGCCGACTTGCCCGCTGTGCCGCAGATGGTGCCGGTCGGCATTCCCTCGACCCTGGCGCGTCGGCGCCCGGACATCCGCGGCTCGGAAGAGGCTCTGCATGCCGCCACCGCGCAGGTGGGGGTATCGGTTGCATCGTTTTTCCCGCAGTTGTCGCTCACCGGCAGTTTGGGTTTGCGCAATACCGATACGCGGTATCTGTTCGATTGGGCGAGCAAGTTCTATTCCGCCGGACCGAGCGTTTCCATCCCCATTTTCAACGGCGGTGCGTTGATTGCGAGCGTGCGGCTGTCGCGCGCCGAAGCGGCCGCCGCGGCACTGAACTATCGCAGCACCGTCCTCAATGCGCTGCAGGAAATCGAAGACGGATTGAGCGGATTGCGCGAGGATGCGCAGCGCTGCGCCTCACTCGGCACCACGGTCGCCGCCGATCAGCGCGCCTTGGACATCAATCGCGATGCGTTTCGGCACGGCCTCGCGACCTACATCACCGTGCTGACCTTGCAGCTGCAAACCGTTCAGGCCCGGCAGCAGCTGGCGCAAGCCGCACTGACCCAAATCACCGACCTTATAAAACTTTACAAGGCGTTGGGCGGCGGTTGGCAGAGCTGAATCTGCGGCTCCGTTCCGGCTTGAATGGGGTACCCGGCTTCCCGCCACGCTTTAACGCCGCCGTCCAGCGCGACCGCGCCTGAAAATCCCATCGTGCGCAGCGTCGCGGTGGCCAACGTGGAAATGCGTCCAAATTCGCAGCAAACCAGAATCCGCCGCGTCGGATCCTTGAGCTCCTCGTTCACGCGAAGCTCCAGTTGACCGCGCGGCAGGTGAAACGCTCCCGGGATATGGCCGTCTTCGTAGGCATCGCGTTCGCGCACATCGAGAACGATCATGTCTTCACGCCGGCTTTCGATGTTCGCCTTCAGCTGCGCCATCGACATGAACGGCACCGAAGCGGCCGCGTCGGACAGCATCTCGGCAACCGTTTTGCCGCCGCTCATGTTGGTGCGCAGCGCTTCGGTGACATGCGTCGGCATGGTGAGATTCAGACCGTGCATCATGTCCACGAAAGCGCCGCGCTCCCGCTTTTGCAGGCGCGGATTGTCGGCGAGTTCTAGCGCGATGGTGGAATGCGTGCGGCCCTGGTACTCGTGCGCGGGAAATACCTTCAACGCCGGGTCGAGCGTGAGCACGCCGTGGAACAGGCTCTCGTATAATGCGCCGGCGTCTCCGCTGGGCAAGTCGGTGCGGCCGGTCGCCCCGATCAGCAAGGTATCTCCGGTGAAGATGCGATCTTCGACGCACAGGCACATCGAGTCCCCCGTATGTCCCGGGGTATGCAAGGACTGCAGACGCAGTCGCCCCACCACCAATAAATCACCGCCTTCGAGCCGCAGATCGACGAAGGGTGCGGGGCTCGCACGGTGCATGACGACGGGCGCGTCGAGCTGATTCGCGAGCTGCCGCGTCGCCGAGAAATGATCGGCGTGGGTGTGCGTGTCGATGAGATAGCGGAAGCGCAGTCCGTGCCGGGCCGCCAGGGCATTGTAGCGGTCGATTTGGCTGAGTTCGGGATCGATCAGCGCCGCCGCGCAGGTTTCCTCGCAGCCCACGAGGTAGGAGCGGCAACCTCCGCTGGAAACGGACTCGAAAATCATGCGCACTCCTTCGGTATCGTCCCGACCGGGAGGCCCTTTTGCCCCGGTTTTGCATGCCTTGGCGTCGATCCGGCGGCCGAATTCTAGCATGCGGCGCCCGGCGGCCCGGCGCCCCTACCGTTCGCGACCCACCCCTGCCGCTCGCGCCGTGGATCACGCGGTTCGGCGCACAGCCAAACAAGGAGATCAGATGCGCCTTACAGTGCCGCCCATGGTCCAACGCCGGGAGACGCCCATGAAAATAATCGCCAACGCCAGTGCCCTGATCCTTTCAATGGTTCTTGCTCTGGTTCCCTTTGCCGTCATTGCGGTCAATGACTCGGTAGCGGCCAAGGCGGAGCTCGTTCAAGCGAGCTGAGGGCTGACTGCGCGCGTTGCGCGCCGGCGACGCGAGCCGCCGAAAATCGTGATGTTTTGTTGAACATTTTGGAGATTACCGTGAACTACCGATCAATCGTTCGTTTTACTTCCGCCGCGCTCTTGACGCTCTCTGCCGCTCAGGTTTTTGCCGGCGATTTCTTCGAGGAGAAGGGCGTCGCGCTCAACAGCTACGACGCACTGTCCTACTTTACGCCTGCGCCGGATCCGATCCAGGGAAACAAGGAGCTCAGCTTCGACTACAAGGGTTCGAAGTTCTACTTCATCACACCCGCGCACTTACGCGCGTTCGCGAGCGACCCGGCGAAATACGCGCCGCAGTTCGACGGCTTCGACGCCTACGGCGTCTCGCAGGGCCGCAAAATCGGCGCGCACCCGCGTGTATTCGCGCTCGTCGACGGCAAGCTCTACATGTTCAGCGACCTCGAATCCCGCAAGAACTGGAAGAAGGACATTGCCGGCAACATCGCTCGCGCCTCTGAGCAGTGGTCGCAGGTATCGAAGCTGGTGGCGCAGAACCGATAATACTTTGGGCTAGATTAGTAGTATTGGCCTACGCACTGTGCCCGCGTCCCCATGGCGCCGGCACAGTGTCGCTTTGCGCGGCACCCGGCTCATGGGGCCTCATCGCCCAAGTGGCGCCACGCGACCACTTTCTGTCGCTGCTCGCCGAGCTTGTCGATGCCGAGGTGCATTTCGTCGCCGGCCTTGAGAAAAATGGGATTCGGCTTGTGACCCATGCCGACGCCCGGCGGCGTGCCGGTGATCAACAGGTCGCCGGGATACAGCGTCGTGAATCGACTGACATAAGCTATCAATTGCCGCACCGTGAAAATCATCCGCTGCGTATTGCCGGTTTGCCTGCGTTGACCGTTGACGTTCAAGAACATCTGCAGATTTTGCGGATCGCCGACTTCATCGGCGGTTACGAGCCAGGGGCCGACCGGTCCAAAGGTATCGCAGCCCTTGCCTTTGTCCCATTGATTGCCGTGCTCCAACTGAAAAGCGCGTTCCGACACGTCATTGGCGATCACGTAGCCGGCCACGGTATCGAGCGCCCGCTCCTCGCTGACATAGCGCGCCGTGCGGCCGAGAATGACCCCCAATTCGACTTCCCAATCGCCTTTCAGCGAATCCTTGGGCAGCATGACATCGTCATAGGGGCCGTTTAAACAACTGATCGCCTTGGTGAACATCGGCGGTTCATCGGGAATGGGAAAATTGCCCTCCTTGGCGTGATCCGCATAGTTCAAACCGATGGCGATGAACTTTCCGATGCCTTTGACCGGCACCCCCAGCCGGGGCGAGGCGCCGACCAGAGGCAGTTCATTGCTGTTCAACGCCGCGAGGCGCGCCAGGCTTTGCGGCGTCACGGTCAAAGGAGAAATGTCGTCGATGTGCGCCGACAGATCGCGGATTGCGCCATCGCGGTCCAAAAGACCGGGCCTTTCGTGTTTGGGCGGACCATAACGCAGCAGTTTCAAGCAGGCGCTCCCGTAACTCTCAAGAATTGATTACCTTCGATCCAAAGCAAATTCGGCTTGCCTGCAACCCATTGCGAGAATTCTGCGACGCCCGGATTGGTTGCTTCCGCGCCTATCCTGAACAGATGATTGCCGATGGGCACCAAAAGATCCGTGCCGCCCATCCACAGCCGGCGCTGCCGCTGCACCACCCGAACCGTGCCGAGCCACGGATTCTCTGAATAGTACTCGCCCACATATTTGTCCAGGACGACGGATGGCTCGAGCATTTTCTCGCCTTGGTATCCGGCACGGGCATACCAATCCGCCCCACAGGCGAGCGCAGTGACCGGGGCGTTCGGTTTGTCGCCGGCTGACGAATTCGACGCGCGCTCGAAGACGATCGGGAACAGATCGAACCCGGGCTGATCGGCAATGAAGGTTCCGTCTTCGGATTGCTGCAATGGAATGGTGCGCCCTTCCGTCAGCAGAGTGAGCCGGTCGGCCGCGTTTCTGATCTCGATGCGGCGGCCGGATCCGGAGGTATAGATCGCGCTATAGCTGCCGGCGGACTCGACCTTTGCCGCGGCATCGAACGGCGGCTCGGCCGGCGGCTTACCGCCCTCCTTCTCGGCACGCAACAGCTGCAGGGCCAGCTGCGCGACCGGATTGGGCCGGTAGCCTAACTGTGCATTGATGGATGCGAACGCACCGAATTTCGCATCCAGGTCCATGTGAATGGCTGACATGAACGAAACCATGCCGCCGGTATGCCTGAGGCGCACATGTCCGTCGAGTTTGTCGACCGCGATTCCGTAGCCGTAACCGGCGGTCGGACCAAACGCCGGAGCCGCGATGTGCGGGGTAGAAAACAGCTTGAAACTGTCCTCCGAAACGATGCGGCCGCCGCGTATCTCGCCGCGATTCAAAATCATTTGCATGTACAGCGACATGTCCTTGGGCGTCGATGCGATCGAGCCGGCGGCGAATTCCACCGCGAGATTGCCGGCGGGCACCAACGCGCCATGGCGCGGGTAAGGCCGATCGTCGTGCAAGGGTACGTAGCTCTGCGCAATGCGTGCGCGCGACGCGCTGGTGATGGTCGGCGCAGTGTCGTTCATGCCGACCGGCTTCAAGATACGGGCTGTGACGGCCGCCGGCCAGGAACGGCCGTCGACCGCTTCGATCAAGCGCCCCAAAGCATCGTAACCCCAATTACTGTAATGGAACTCGGAACCGGGTTTGAGCGCCTGGCGCGGGCGCCGCTCCGGCGAGCTGGGAATCAGCGGTGCGTCATCGGGCATGCCGCTCGAATGCGTCAATAAATGATGCACGAGGATCTCCCCATAGGGGGTTTCCATGGACAGCCAGGGAAGATAATCGTGGATGGGCGCCTGCAAATCGATTTTCTGCTCATCGTGCAGCTGCAGAATGGTCAAGCCGACGAACGACTTGGAAATCGAACCTATTTCAAAAAGATGCGACGTGGTAACCGGCAGCTTGGCGGCCAGGTCGACATAGCCGTAGGCCGCGGTGCGGACGGTGCCCGCCCCGTTTGCAAGTCCGAGCGTCAACCCCGGCGCATTCATGGCCGCACAATAGCCCGCGATGAAGCGGTCCAATGCGCGCATCGCATTCGAGGGCGCAGGCGCCGCCCTTGCAAATTCCGCGAGCAGTTCCAACGGCGCCGCAGCGGCAAATCCCAGCGCAAGCAGGTCGCGCCGGCTCAAGGAATTCATGTTCATCGCTTCACCACCCGTCGAAATTAATTTCAAAAAACCCGCCTTGGCGGATATGCTACGCCAACGCCTCACGGGACGTGATCCCTTCTAGGACGCCGTTGCCGCTCACTCGACGCCAAATCATCGCCTCTGCAGCCGCGATCGGCGCGAGCTACGCGTGGGGCGGTTCGCGCTCGCTGCGGTCGCGCGCGTGGACCGAGGTGCGCACGCGCTTCCCGGAAGGCGTTGCGTCCGGCGACCCGCACGCGGACAGCGTGATTCTCTGGACGCGCTGCCCGGCCACAGCGGCTCGGCCGGTACCCGAGGTCACGGTCGAGGTCGCGGAGGATCCCGCGTTCGAACATCTCGTGACGCGCGCAAAAACACAGATGTCCGCGCAGTCCGATTGGACCTGCCGGGTGCTGGTGGGCGGCCTGAAACCCGCGCGCGAATACTGGTACCGCTTTATTGACGCCAACGGCGAAGGCAGCCGTCTCGGCCGCACCGTGACCGCCCCGGCGCCGGACGATGCGCGGACGGTACGCTTCGCATTCGTCAGCTGCCAGAACTGCAATGACGGTGCGCAAAACGCGTATCGCCGCATGATTTTTGAGGACGCGAAGGCGCCGCCCGATCAACGTCTCGACTTCGTCATGCACCTGGGCGATTTCTTTTACGAAATCGTCTGGTACCCGGAAGACCGTCCGCAAGGAATGTACGATCGGCGAATCAGGGACATTCTGCGCTATCCCAGCGGCGAGAAGATCGAGGATTTTCACGTGCCCAGCACCGTGGAAGACTATAGAACCATCTACCGCGCCTATTTGCACGATGTCGATATCCAGGATGCGCGCGCCCGCTGGCCGTTCGTCTGCATGGCCGACAATCACGAATTCTCGTGGAAAGGATGGCAGAGCCAGGAGGACTTCGGCGGCCTGCGTCCGGCGCAAACGCGCAAAGTCGCCGCCAATCGAGCATGGTTCGAGTACCAGCCGGGCCGCGTGAAGCAACCATCGGGCCGGTTGGATCAATTCGTCGCGCCGATCGTGAAAGATGCGCCCATCGAGAAGTTCGATGATCACGGCTTGGGATTGCAGGCCGACAATCTGGCGGCGATCGGCAGCCTGACGACCTACCGCGCTCTGCGTTTCGGCCGTAATGTCGAATTGATCTTGACGGACAACCGCACCTATCGGTCGCGCGACCTCGCCAACCGGCCTGAGATGGCGGCTTTTTTTTCCAAAGATTTTCCGCGGATGTTGGCGGAGGAAGCCCTCGATATCCTCGATGCGGGGTCGGCCTATGATCACGGGCGGCCGCCGCCGCACATTGAATTGGGCGGTCGGCAACTACGAAATTTCCGCAGCGAGGAAGCGCCGCAGTCCATGCTCGGCAAAACTCAAAAGGCCTGGTTCCTCGAGCAGCTCAGCGGTTCGAGCGCGACTTGGAAACTTTGGGGCAACTCGGTGGGCGCGACCGATGTACGCGCCGATCTGCACAATCTGCCGGAAGGCGGCGGACCGAAGTGGCCGGGCGCGGGTTACGGGGTCTTTGCCCACGACGATTGGGGCGGCTACCGCTTCGAACGCGCGCAGATCTTGGATCATGTTCGCGACAACCGCATAACCGGCTTGGTGAGCCTCGCGGGCGATCGCCACGCTTTCTATGCCGGCTGGCTCGCGGCGTCTTTGCCGCCCAAACCGTTCGCGCCGGTCGCTCTGGAATTCGTCACCGGGTCGATTTCCGCACCCACGGCCGCCGAGGCTTTCGATCACTCCATGACGCCCGACAAACCCTGGGCGGCCATCTATCGACAGCCCTCGACGCCCGGCCAACCCGGCCTCGCGACCATCAATCTCAGCGCGCGCCGCGGTGTGAAAGCCAGCCTGGCGATGCAGCGCGGCGCAGATCCTGCCGCAATCGCGGCGGCAGCCAACCCCGAAGTCGCACCCAATCTCGATTTGATGGATTGCGGCGGTCATGGCTATGTGCTGATAGCGGCGCACGAGTCCTTTCTCGACGCCGAATTGGTTTGCATACCGCGGCCCCTCGAGCGGGCATTGACGGCCGACGGCGGAGCCTTGCGTTACCGCGTCAGCTACCGCTCTCCGGTTTGGAAGCCGGGTCAGACTCCGGTACTACGCCGCATCTCCGCGCAGGGTGACTTACCGCTCGGGGCGTAGCGAAGACTCAAGGCATGGCTTTCGTGCCTTGAGTCTTCTCACCCTCGCTGGCGAGCGCTACACCCAGCGATCAAAATCGCGGAGGCCTAATGCGGCGCCGGCAGCGGCGGATTGCCGCTGTAACGCGCGAACCAGCTCATCATATAAAGCTGCGTGCGCATCCAATTCGAGGGCTTGGAGCCGGTGCCGTGGAATTCCTGATCGAAACGCAGCATCGCCGCAGGAACGCCGCGATATTTGAGCGCCTGGTAAAACTCCTCGCTTTGCGGAATCGGCGTGCGCCGGTCGAGCTCCCCCGTCATCAGCAGCGTCGGGGTCTTCACATTGCCGACATGCATCAAGGAAGATTCCTCGAGCCAGTCGGTCGGGTCCTCCCAGAACGGCTTCTTGAAGAATCGATAGGTGAAGAAGGGTACGTCGGTTTCTCCCGCCATGCTGATCCAGTCGATCACCGGACAGCGAACCGCGGCCGCCGCGAAACGATTCGTGTGGGTGATCATCCAGCTCGATAAAACGCCGCCGCCGCTGCAACCCGAGACGTACAAGCGCGACTCATCCACCATGCCCTTCTTGAGCACGGCATCGACCCCGGCCATCAGGTCATCGTAGTCAGGACCCGGGTAGTGCTTCAAAATGGCATCGCCGAACGCCGTTCCATAGCCGGTCGAACCGCGCGGATTGGTGAACAGCACTACATAACCGTTCGCGGCGAAATTCTGGAATTGCGGACTGAACCCGACGTTGTACATGCCTTGCGGGCCGCCATGGATTTCGAGCAGCAACGGATAGTGGCGCGCAGGATCGAAATCCGGCGGCTTGACGATCCAGCCCTGAATTTTCGCGCCGCCGCTGGAGTCATACCAAATCTCCTCGGCATTGGCGAGGGGAACCTCGCGCAGCAGCTCATCGTTCAGATGGGTGAGCTGCTGCACGCTCTCCGGACGCCGTTCATTCAACAGCACCACATTGCCGGGTTCGCGAAAAGACGAGCGAACGGCGGCGATGGCGCCCTTGCCGACCGTCGGGCTCAGCAACACTTCGGCACCGTTGGTAAGCTGGCGAATGCCTTTGCCCCGCGACCAACTGTAGAGATGAATGCTGCCGCGATCCTCCGCCGTGAAATACAGCGCGCCGCCGTCCGGCGCCCACTTGATGCCTCTCGGATCTCGATCGAACCCCTGCGACTGCAGCGTTGCATTGCTGCCGTCTGCGGACATGGTCCACAGCTCCATGACGTGATTGGTATCGGTCTTGGTGTATCCCGCGTAGGCGATGGTCTTGCCGTCCGGAGACACGGCGGGCTGCCCCCAACTTCCTTTCGTTGTGGTGAGCCGGGTGACGGCGCCGCTCTTGAGATCGACCGAGTAGATGTAGCCCTCGCGATCGTTGCGGTCCGGATCGCCTTCTTTATAGCCTTCGATGACGACGGAACGGCCGTCGGGCATGAATTCCCAGTCGACGCTCGTCGCCACTTCGAATGCGGCCGCCCCGACATTCCAATTGCCGCTCGTGACCTGGCGCGGCGCACCGCCGTCGCTCGCCACCATGAAAAGATGTTGCCAGCCGCGTTCGGTGAAGCCCGCTCGGTCCCGAAAGGTGTGCAGCCGTTCGGTGTAGTGCGGCGTCTTCGCCCACTTCGCGCCTTCCGGCGCCGCCGGTAGGTCGATGTTCCACTTCTCGGGATCCGGCACTCTCGCGGTGTAGCCAATCCATTTCCCGTCGGGCGACCAGTGCAAATTGCCCGGCTCCTCGGTCAGCCAGGTGAGCTGGGTCGGCGGTCCTTGAACTCCGAGTTGCAGCACGAAGACTTGCGCGCCTTTCGGCTCGCCTTGGGCGAGGAACGCAATGCTTTTACCGTCCGCGGACCAGACCGCGCCGCCGCCCTTGGCCAGGAAGCGGTGATGCGAACCGTCGGCATTCACGATCCAAATCGCGCTCTGGTACTTGTCCGCCTCCTTGTCGATCATGGTCCTGGTATAAACAATCTGCGAGCCGTCCGGCGAAATTTGCGGCGCACTCGCCGACTGCAGATCAAGATAGCGGCCCACGGTGAATTTGCCGGTGGCGTTGGCGTTCGAATCCGCCGCTCCAACATGCAGCGCAACGCTCAAGAAGGCGATCAGAACAATGATGCGACTCATGTGTATCAGTCCTAAGTTTTAATTTTGTGATATCGGCTGGCGGGCGGCATTGTACGCGATCAACGCATCCGGCCGCACGTCGAGCTGTTAGCATGCCGGCCGCCCCCTCAATTGCACATAAGGGAATTCATGACGACGTTGTTTGACCCGATAATAGTTGGCCGCCTTACCTGCCCCAATCGGATCTGGATGGCGCCCCTGACGCGCGGGCGCGCCAGCCGCGAGCATGTTCCGACCGGCTTGATGGCGACCTATTATTCTCAGCGTGCCTCGGCGGGGCTGATCATTACGGAAGCGACTCACATCAGCCTGGAGGGCAGCGGTTGGCCGTACGCCGGCGGCTTGTTCAGTCAAGAACAGGCAGCCGGCTGGAAAAAAGTGACCGATGCGGTGCATGCGGCGGGCGGCCGAATCTTCGCCCAGCTCTGGCACATGGGGCGGCTCGTACACCCGTCTCTGCACGGAGTGCAGCCGGTGTCGGCAAGTGCCACCACCGCGCCGGGTAAAGCGCACACCTATGATGGCCGGCAGCCGTATGTCGAGGCGCGGCCCTTGATGATCGAGGAAATTCCACGCCTGATCGGCGACTACGTGATCGCCGCGAAAAATTCGCTTGCCGCAGGATTCGATGGAGTGCAGCTGCATGCGGCCAACGGCTACCTGATCGATCAATTTTTGCGCGACGGCAGCAACCATCGCACCGACCGCTACGGCGGCTCGATCGAGAATCGCGTGCGCTTGTTGCGCGAAGTCGTGCAAGCCCTGATCGACACCGTCGGCAAGGACCGCACGGCCGTACGCCTATCGCCCAATGGCGATTCGCAGGGAGTGGACGATAGCAATCAGTCGGAGTTGTTTCCGGCAGCGGCCGCCGCATTGGATCGGCTCGGCATCGTGTTCCTGGAACTGCGCGAACCCGGACCCGAAGGCACCTTTGGCCGCTCAGACCGGCCGGCGGTGGCGCCGCTGATCCGAAAGGCATACAAGGGAATCCTGGTGCTCAACTCCGATTATGACCTGGCTCGCGGGCAGGCGGCCCTGAACAGCGGCGCCGCCGATGCCATTACCTTCGGCAGAAAGTTCCTGGCGAATCCTCGATCTACCCTATCGTTTCGCCAACGGTCTGCCGCTGAATGCGGATGATCAGAAGACCTGGTACTCCCAGGGACCCGAGGGCTATATCACCTATCCCGCCCATGGCTAGCAGCGCCATGATGCGCTTGGCGGGGGACTACGACTGCATCATCGTCGGCGCCGGCACGGCCGGATGCATTCTGGCCAACCGACTGTCCGCGGACCCCGATCGTCGAGTTCTGTTGCTCGAGGCCGGCGGGACGGACAATTGGATTTGGTATCACATCCCCGTGGGTTACTTGTTCGCGATCGGCAATCCGCGCTCGGATTGGATGTTCCGGACCGAGAGCGAAGCGGGTCTCAACGGGCGCTCGCTCGCTTTCCCGCGCGGCAAGGTCGTCGGCGGTTCCTCGGCAATCAACGCCATGATCAGCATGCGCGGCCAGGCAGCGGACTACGACGGCTGGCGCTCCCTCGGGCTCACCGGCTGGGCATGGCGCGACGTGTTGCCGTTGTTCAAACGCCTCGAAGATCATTTCCTGGGCGAAGGCGAACACCATGGATCGGGCGGCGAATATCGCGTTGAGGCGCCGCGGGTGCGCTGGCGTGTACTCGACGCGGTGCGCGAGGCAGCGGTTCAGCTTGGCCTGCCGCCGCTCGAAGACTTCAATTGCGGCGACAACGAAGGGGTTTCCTACTTTCACGTCAACCAGAAGCGTGGGCGGCGCTGGTCGGCCGCGCGCGGTTTCCTCAAGCCCGCGTTGGCGCGGCGCAATTTGCGGCTCGAGCTCAACGTAGTTGCAGAGCGCTTGATCATCGAAAAGGGACGCGCCTGCGGCGTGCAGCTGCGGCGCGGCGGTCAGAAGCTCGAAGTGCGCACCCAGGGAGAACTCATTCTCGCGGCGGGCGCGATCGGATCGCCGCAACTCTTGAGTTTGTCGGGGATCGGCCGGCCCGAATGGCTCGCCCCTCTCGGCATTGAGACCATTCTGGAGCGGCGCGGCGTGGGTGCGAATTTGCAGGACCATTTGCAGCAGCGCGCGATCTACAAGGTCAGCAATGTGAAGACGCTCAACGAGGCCTATCACTCGATGTGGCGGCGCGCCTGGATGGGTCTGGATTATGCCGTAAGACGGCGCGGCCCCTTGACCATGGCGCCATCGCAACTCGGTATTTTCATGCGCTCGGATCCGCAGCAACCGCGGGCCAACATCGAGTTCCACGTGCAGCCGCTGTCGCTCGACAGTTTTGGCGAACCGTTGCACCGATTTCCGGCGATCACCCTGAGCGCTTGCAATTTGCGCCCGACTTCGCGCGGCAGCGTGAGACTCAGGTCCGCCGATCCGTCGGAGCCGCCGATGATCGCGCCGAATTACCTGGCGACGCCCGCTGATCGCGCGGTCGCCGCGGACGCCATTCGCGCGACCCGGCGCCTCATGGCGCAAGCCGCGGTGCAGGTTTTTTCACCGGTGGAATTGCTGCCCGGCGCCGCTGTCGGCGACGACACGCCTTCCCTGAGCGTGGCCGCGGGAAATATCGGCACCACGATTTTCCATCCGGTCGGCACCGCGAAAATGGGGCCGTCGGACGATCCCGACGCGGTTGTGGATGCGCGCCTGCGCGTTCACGGCATGCAGCACCTGCGGGTGATCGATGCCTCAATCATGCCGACGATCACGTCCGGAAATACCAACACGCCGACGGCGATGATCGCCGAGAAAGGCGCGCAAATGTTGCTCGAGGACCTTCGCGGTTAGTCGACGCCCGTCACGCCGCGCAAGCTCAATGGTGCACCGTGATCGACGGGTCCAGAAGCGCCAGCGCACTTCCGGCATCGGTCTGGCCGGTCTTGTCGATGTCGCTGCCTGAATAAGCACGTCCGTATCCCCGACACTTGATTCCGGGCACGCGGCTGCCGGTATCGGTCAGGCAGGTTGGATCCTGCGCCGCAGCGACAGGCGGTTTTGACTTCGCATTCTCGGCTGTGGTCGCGCAGCCGAACAGGGCCGCTCCGGCGAGGACAACGGCTGCAATTCGCATGTAAGCGATCATAAGGCTCTCCTGATTCAAGGCCTTGCTCAAGGCTAGCTATAACCCTAGCCGTGACAGTTGTCTAGTGGTCGAATGACCGTAAATCAAGACGCATTGCAGCCAGCGCGCCGGAAGCAAGCCACGCTCTCTACGTGCTCGGTGAAAGGCATGAGATTGAATGCCCTCAAGGAAACCAGGCTCAGCCGGCCGCGCGAGGTTAGCTGCGCCGCATCACGAAGCAGCGATTCGACCCCGCAACTGACATAAACAAGCACTTCGGGGGGCTGATTGCCGAAGTACTCCGTGAGCGCCGGATCCAAGCCTTTGCGGGGGGGGTCGGCAATCACAATTTGGGCCTCGGACGCGGCCTGCCGGTTGGCCGCCGCCTCACCCGGCATGACGCGGATTTTGCCCCGCTGCGCCGCATTCAGCTGTGCGATTCCAAGCTCGAGACCATGCAATGAACTCGGACTCAGTTCATTCACGCTGATTTGCCCGACTTGCCGGAGTACCGACAACCCGATGGCGCCGACGCCAGCGTAAAACTCAGCGACCCGCGAACCGGCCGGAATCTGCTCGCGCACATGCTCGACGATGAGCTGCGCGATGTCCAGATTGCTTTGCCCAAATGCCCCCGGCGGATAGTGCACCGCCGCTCCGCCAAATCGTTCGACCACGCTTTGCGGCCCGCACCAGCGATGGAAGTGCGGGCCGAGAATGCTGTTGGCTCGCTCGAGATTCGCGTTGAACCAAAGGCTGTGCAGGTCCTTCCCGAGGCGTTCGCGAATCAGAGCAGCGCATTCGGCCAGCGGCTCCGGCGTCGCGCTGTTGGCGACGATGACGACCTGCGCGGTTTGCGAGCTGCGTTCCACGACCACTTGCAGATAACGCGCAAGGCCCAGATGGGCGCCGTCCGAAAACGCAGGTACTTTCGCATCCACCAGCGCGCGCCGTACCACGGTCGCCACATGGTTTATGAGCGGGTGGTGAACGCTGCAGTTCGGAATGTGCACCACCCGGTGGGTGCCCAGTTCAAACAGACCCAGCTTCGGCGTGCCCACGCGGCCGCGAATCGCAAGCCGGGCGCGGTGGCGAAATCCGGCGGTTTGGCCCGAGACGATCGGCACCGTCGGCAATCCATGCGAGCGTGCCAGCTCATCGAGCGCGCCGCGCGGGCCAGGCGCGATGCCCGGCTCGCCGAACCTCGGGCAGCCGGGGCACGGCGGCCGATGAGGACATGTCTTGACTCCCGGAGCTTCGCGCAAACTGTTCAACACCTCCCCCTTTTCAGGCGATGAGAGCATACTCCGCGAAGCCCATGCATATTCTCATACGCCGCAGCAAGAGCATTACCGGCCCGGTCTTCGCCGAAGACCGGGTGTCGATGGTGGCTGCTCCGTACTCAAACCGTATGAGGATTGATGTCCATGTATCTCGAAGAGTTGTCCCTGTGGCGTTTGCGCATCGTCGCGGATAGCGATCCCTCGGCCGTTGCCCGCGTCCTGGAGCGTTTTCAAAATCTCAATGTCCTGCCCCGGCGCATCGTCGCCGAGTGCGCATCCAACGATACTTTCCATATTCAAGTCGATGTCTGCGGGCTTCCCGAGGAGCAGCTGCGCATCGTCGCCGCAAAGATTCGCCAATCGCCGAGCATCGTCAATGCCTACTGGCATCGCCTCTAGGAGGCTGGCTCGCGGTATCATCGCGAATGCCTAGCGCGGTCGATGCCAATCGTTGCTGGATAGCGGCGGCAATTGCCAAGCTCGATGAGGATCGGCGCCGGGAAGTCGACACGCCGTTGCTGGCTCTGAACTTGCCGGAGCTGCCCAATTGCCGGATCTACATAAAAGACGAAACGGCGCACCCGACCGGAAGTTTGAAGCATCGTCTTGCGCGGTCATTGTTCCTGCACGCCATTTGCAACGGCGACATCCGCGAGCAAACAACGGTGGTGGAGGCCTCTTCGGGTTCAACGGCCATCTCGGAAGCCTATTTTGCCAACTTGCTCGGACTGCCGTTCATTGCGGTCGTTCCGCGCGGAACCGCCCCCGCGAAGCGCGAGGCCATCGCGCGCGCCGGAGCGCGGATTCATTTGGTCGATCCTCACGAGGAGATCTCGGCGGTGGCGGCCCGCGTCGCCCGGGAGATGAATGGCCACTTCATGGATCAATTTACCTTTGCCGAACGGGCCACGGATTGGCGCGGCAACAACAATATTGCGGAAAGCTTGTTTGCGCAGCTGGCACAGCTGCCCCATCCGATCCCCGCGTGGATCGTGGTTGGAGCCGGCACGGGCGGCACCAGCGCGACGATTGGCCGCTACATCCGTTATCAACCCAAACTCAACGCGGCCCGCCTCTGCGTTGTGGATCCGGAGGGCTCCGCGTTCTTTGCCTACTTTGCGGCCGGCGATCCCAAGGTTTGCGGCGGTTGCGGCGGGATCGTCGAGGGTATCGGCCGAGCTCGGGTAGAGCCCTCGTTCATGCGAAATGTCGTCGACCGGATGATGGCGGTGCCGGATGCGGCCTCGATAGCCGGCGCTCGTTGGCTCGAGGGCCGCTTACAACGCCGCTTTGGGCCCTCGACCGGCACCAATATCGCCGGCGCACTCGCGCTTGCGGCGGAAATGCAAGCGCAGGGCGAAACCGGCAGCATCGCCACCTTGGCATGCGACGCCGGAGACCTTTACGCGGATACGATCTATGATGATTCTTGGGTTGCCGCGCGCAACATCGACTTGCGCGAGTGGCAGCAACGATTTCAGAATTTGACGGCCGGCCGCGCGTTCGGCGGCGATATGCGGCGCGCCGATCGCAATGCCAGCTGATCGAAAATGACCCGGCGCTGTCTCCACAACTTGCGCCGCTGCGGCGGCGCTACTTCTGCGGCGTGCCGATGCACCAAACGACGAACACTAAATACAAAGCGATACCCAAACCAAAATACAGTTTCTCCATAAATTGCCCCAGGGAAGATGGATCGGCCACGCGCCAGGTAGGAAATCATCATCAAGTCCGGGATAGAAATCCGTCAGACAAACTCGGTAAGCAGGGTCAGACCATTTGATTTGTCGCCGCGACCGCACAGCGTTTGCTGTAGCGCCGAACAGGCCCGAGAATACTGCAAGGTATTTTGCTCGCCGGCACGCGTACCGCAGAGCAATCACGGAGTCAGATATTGATTCATCCGCCGCTGCGCCTGCCCCTGGCATTCACCACCACTCATGAGGTCGTGCCCGAGGAAATCGACGAATACGCGCACGTCAACAATGCGGTCTATCTGCAGTGGCTGGACCGCATCGCCTGGACGCACGCCGCGGAGCTCGGCACGCCGCTCGCGCACTGCCTGGCAATGCGCCGCGGCATGGCGGTGCGGCACACCCGCATCGACTACCTGGAAGCGGCATTGCTCGGCGACGCGTTGCTGCTCGCCACCTGGCTCATCGCCTGCGACGGGCGGCTGCGCTGCACGCGTCGATTCGAGATCATGCGGTTGGGCGACGGCAAACGGGTTGCGGACGCAGAAATCGAGTATTTTTGTCTCAATCTCGATACCGGCAGACCCTGCCGATTCCCGCGCGAATTCATCGACAGCTATAAGGTGATTCCGGCGGTGGCAGCGGCCTACCAACAGCTGCCGCAGGAATTGCGGCACGTCGGTTACTCACGCGGCGGCGGGGGCAGCGGCGCTTGAGCGACGACATCGTCCACATGGACGCAACGTTCCTGAGCAAGGCGATACATTCGCGCCAGATCTCCTGCGTCGAAGTGATGAGCGCGTACCTGAATCATATCGAGCGGATAAATCCGCAGGTGAACGCCATCGTTGCGCTGCGCGAGCGCGCCGATCTGTTGGTGCAGGCGCGCGAGCGCGATGCACAGCTTGCCGGCGGAAATTCCCTGGGAGCCTTGCACGGGTTCCCGCACGCGGTCAAGGATCTGCAAGCGGTCAAGGGCATGCGCACGACCCTCGGATCGCCGATCTTGCGGGACTATGTTCCTGCGGCCGACGGACTGATGGTCGAGCGGCTGCGCGCCGCGGGCGCAATATTCATCGGCAAGACCAACACGCCGGAGTTCGGACTCGGCTCGCACACCTACAATGAGGTCTACGGTGCCACCCGCAACGCATACGACCCGACCCGCTCGGCGGGAGGCAGCAGCGGCGGCGCGGCGGTGTCTCTGGCACTGCGCATGCTGCCGCTGGCGGACGGATCCGACTATGGCGGGAGCCTGCGCAACCCGGCAGGATGGAACGGTGTGTTTGGATTTCGCCCCAGCATCGGCCGCGTTCCCACCGACGCGGCCGATGGCTGGCTGCCGTCCATGGGCGTCACCGGTCCCATGGCAAGGAATGCCGCGGATCTGGCCCTGCTGCTCTCGGTGCAGGCGGGCTTCGATGCGCGCGCGCCGCTGTCGCTGGAAGGTGACGGCAGCGCGTATCGACGGAATCTTGAATGCTCATTCAAGGGCAAACGCATCGCCTGGGGCGCCGATTTCAAGGGACACACCCCCTGCGAAGCGGGTGTGCTCGAGGTCTGCCGCAAGGCGGCACAGAGCCTCGAGTCGCTGGGTTGCCGCGTCGAAGAGGCCGCGCCGGATTTCGATTTCGAAGCGTTGTGGCAGGCGACCATCAAACTTCGCGGATGGCAGCAAGGCGCTTCGATCCAGGCGTATTACGACGATCCGGCCAAGCGCGCCTTGCTCAAGCCCGAGGCGGTGTACGAAGTGGAAACCGGGATGCGGCAATCCGCCCACGACATCACGGCGGCGTCGGTCATGCGCACCCAATGGTCGCAAACCGTGCACAGGTTTTTAGAGCGCTACGATTTCTTGGTGCTGCCCACCGCACAAGTTTTCCCGTTCGCCATCGAGCAGCATTGGCCGCAGCAGATTTCGGGGCGGAAAATGCAGACCTATCATGAGTGGATGAAAGCAACATTGCTCGTCACCATGTCAGGCTGCCCGGCGCTGGCCGCGCCCGCAGGCTTCGGCGCGGCCGGCCTGCCGATCGGCATCCAACTCATCGCCCGCAATCGGCAGGAGTTCAGTTGCCTGCAGCTGGCGTACGCTTATGAAAGCACCTTGACCAAGCGCCTGCCGCCGCTGCTCGGCCGCGCCTGATCGCGCGGTTGGCGCCGCCCGCCTGGCGCTTTACAAAACTTTACCTGCCCTGCAAACGCGGCTAACAGTGCGCGCGCACACTGGCATCGTATTCTCCACTTCATAAGGGGCCCACGATGACTACTTCCTCCGAACCTGAAAAAGCCGCGGCGCCGCGCCGATCCATCTTCAGCCGCATGACCTTGATCGCCTTCGTCGCCGGGGCGGCGCTGGCCGGCGGCAGCATCGCCGCGGTGGCCGCGGGCGGAATGGGCGGTGTTTGCGGCTTCCATCACGGCATGATGAGCGGCCCGCACAGCGCCGCCGACGTATCCGCGCATGTCGACCATGTGCTCAAGCACTTGTATGTGGAGATCGACGCCACGGATGCGCAGAAGGCGCAAATTACACCGCTGGTGCAACAAGCCGTGAATGACCTGCTGCCGATGCATGCGCAACTGCAAGCCGCTCACACGCAAGCCGTTCAAGCGCTCACGGGAAACACCGTCGATCGCACTGCATTGGAGGCTGCGCGCGTTGCGCATTTGCAGCTGGCCGACCAGGCCTCCAAGCGGCTGACGCAGCTCCTCGCGGATGTCGATGAGGTGCTGACGCCGGCGCAGCGCACCGCCCTGGCCGCGCATCTGAAGCAAATGCACGGCAAGTCATGATGCGCTGGCATTGACGGGCCGCTCTCTTTAGAGTCGCCGGTCAATGGTCGAGCGAATTCTCATCGTAGAAGACGACGCCCGCTTGGCCGACATGCTCCTCGAGTATCTCGGTCAAGCGGGTTTCGGCGTCACGGTGGCACCCTTGGGGGCCGCTGCGCTCGAGAAGCTGTCTGAGGCGGACTACGACGCGGTGGTGCTCGATCTGATGCTGCCCGACATGGATGGTCTGAACGTGTGCCGCGAGTTGCGCGCAAAATACGACACGCCGGTGCTGATGCTGACCGCGAGGGGCGACGCGGTCGATCGAATCGTCGGATTGGAGCTGGGCGCCGATGATTATCTGCCGAAACCCTTTGAGCCGCGCGAATTGGTGGCGCGGCTGCGCGCCATCATGCGGCGCCGCGTGCGCGGAAGCGCGGACGAGAAGTCCCTGCGCTTCGGCCGCCTGGAAATCGATGCCGCCGCGAGAGCCGTTCGCCTGGGTGCGAAGCCCTGCGAACTGACCGGCTATCAGTTCGACCTGCTGCTGGCCTTGGCGAAGAATGCGGGCCGCGTCTTGTCCCGCGAGGTCCTGATGGACCTGGTCAAGGGCGAGGAATTCGAATCCTTCGACCGCTCCATCGATGTGCACATTTCGCGCATCCGGGCCGTCATCGAAGACAACCCGAAGAAGCCGCGGCGCATCATCACGGTGCGTGCCGCGGGCTACGTATTTGCCAAGGCGCAGGACTGATGCTGCGCCTCTACCTGCGTTTCTACATTGCATTGTTGGTCAGCCTCGCCCTCATGGGTCTGGCGGCCTCGGTCTTGATGCGTTTCGCCGGCGGCCCGATGGAGCAAATTGGAGTCACGGCCGGACGGCTGGCGCAAAACATCCTGCCATCCGCGCAGGCGCCGGCATCCGAACAGCAACAGGCGCTGCAGCGAGTGGCGGCAGGCTTCAAGGCCGATGTCACGCTGTTTGCCGCGGACGGCACGGTCATAGCGGCGATCGGGCATCCGCTGCCTTTGCCCAGCGCGCGGCACTCCCAGCTGCTGAGTTTTGCGCATGCGCCGGGCGGCGGGGCGCTTTCCAGCGTGCGCTTGGCCGACGGCCGGCTGCTGGTCGCGAGCGTGCCCATGGGCTCCGGCATGACGCACGCGAATTTTCATTTGCTGGTGCTTTTCGCGGTTTTGTCGATCGGCCTCGCGGCTTTTCCCATCGTCCGGCAAATCAGCGGACGCCTCGAACGCCTGCAGCGCGGCGTCGACTCGCTCGGCGCCGGCGATCTCGGCGCGCGCGTCGCGGTCGAAGGCCGCGATGAAATCGCCGGTTTGGCGGAGAGCTTCAACCGGGCGGCAACCCAGATCGAACTGCTCATCCACGCGAATCGATCCCTGCTGGCCAATGCTTCGCACGAATTGCGGACGCCGCTGGCGCGCATCCGGCTGGCGGTGGAAATGCTGAAGCAATCCGCCGATCCGAAGACCAAGGCCGGCCTGGAGCAGGACATCGCTGAATTGGACGGCTTGGTCGACGAGATTCTGCTCGCGAGCCGCTTGGACACGGTGGCGCAGAACGAGGTTCGGGAGGAAATCGACCTGCTGGCCCTGGCCGCGGAAGAGTCGGCGCGCTACGACGAGGTTCAGCTCGATGGTGAACACCTCAAGGTTCAAGGCGATCCGCGATTATTGCGCCGCTTGCTGCGCAATCTTTTGGAGAATGCCAGGCGCCATGGCCTGCCCCCCACGCAGGTGAGGCTGCAGCGGGAAGGCGGATTCGCGCTGTTGAAGGTTTGGGACAATGGCCCGGGCCCGGCGCCGGCGGAGTTCGAGCAGGTGTTCACGCCCTTCTATCGCCGCCGCGGCAGCCACAACAGCACCGGCAATGGCCTGGGTTTATCCTTGGTACGGCAAATCGCGCGCCGTCACGGCGGCGATGCCCGCTGCGCATCCATGGATGACGGCCGCAGCTGCTTTATCGTCACGCTAGTGAGCGGCGGCCCCGCATGAAGCGGCGCGTCCGAGCAGCAGCGCCCTCTCGCGCGCATTTTGTGCCAGCGCCGCCGCGCGCGTGAACTCGCTGCGGGCCTCTGCGAAACGTCCGAGCTTTTCCAGAAGATCGCCGCGCACGCTCGGCAGCAGATGATAGGACTTGAGCCGGGAATCCGCCTGCAAGTCATCCACGATCTGAAGTCCCGCGCCGGCACCGAAGGCCATCGATATCGCCACGGCACGATTCAGTTCGACGACGGGGGAGGCCGCAAGCTGCGCCAATGCATCGTAAAGCGCAACGATTCGCACCCACTCGGTTTCCGCGGCGCTGCGCGCCCGTGCGTGGCATGCCGCGATCGCGGCTTGCAGTGCGTAAGGTCCCAACGCCCCACCCAAGCCTTCCGCGCGCTCGAGAGCCGCGAGTCCGCGGCGGATCAATAATTGATCCCAACGCCCGCGGTCCTGCTCCAGCAACAGGATGGGCTGCCCCGCGGGACCGACTCGCGCAGCCGCCCGCGATGCTTGGATTTCCATCAGTGCGATCAGGCCGTGTACCTCCGCTTCACGCGGCGCAAGTTCGGCAAGAATGCGGCCCAGGCGCAGTGCCTCCTCGCACAGCGCCGGGCGCATCCATTCATCGCCCGCGGTCGCGGCATAGCCCTCGTTGAAAATCAAATAAATCGCTTCCAGCACGGACGCGAGCCGAGTTGCGAGCTCTTCGCTGCGCGGCATTTCGAACGGAACATGAGCCTCCGCCAGCGCGCGCTTGGCTCGCACGATCCGCTGCCCGATGGTCGGTTCGGGCACCAGAAACGCGCGGGCGATTTCCGCGGTGTTGAGTCCGCCCAGCAGACGCAAGGTGAGCGCGACCCGGGCTTCGGTCGAGAGCACCGGATGGCACGCGATGAACATCAGCCGCAGCAGGTCATCGCCGACCTCCTGGTCGGATTCCTCCTCCGGCGCGGGCGTCGCCGGCAGCAGCAATTCCGCGTCATTCGCGATGCTTTCGTGCTTGCGCTGCACGAGCTTGAAGCGCCGCAACCGATCGAGGGCGCGGTTCTTGGCGGTTACCATCAGCCAGGCTCCTGGGTTGTTCGGAACGCCGGACACAGGCCATTGTTCGAGCGCAGTCACCAAGGCATCCTGCGCCAGCTCTTCGGCGAGGCCGACGTCGCGCAACATGCGCGCGAGCTTGGCGATGATCTTGGCCGATTCCATGCGCCACACGGCCTCGACAGTGTTCCGGATGTGGGATGTCGGCATGACGGAGGCGGTTTCCCCGGCCCTATTCGAAACAGGGCCCGAGTTCGCGGACTTCTATGGTCGCGGAGCCGGCCACCGGGCATTCCGCGGCGATCGCGATCGCCTGCTCGCGCGTCTCGCAGGTCAATATAAAAATGCCGCCGATCATTTCCTTGGCTTCGGCGAAGGGACCATCGACCACGCTGGTCGTGCCGCCGCGCACCTGCACGCGTGCGCCGCGCGTGTCTTCCTTCAGCGATTGGCTCAAGCTAAGCAGACCCCGAGACTTCAGCGACTCGCTGAAGTCGACCATCTTCTGATAGCTTGCGCGGCCCTGCTCCTCGGTGCGCGTGCGGCGCTGACCCTTGGGTTCGACGATCAACAACATGTAACTCATCGCACAGCCTCGTTGAATATCCGCCCTGGACAAAGTATGACCCAAGCCGGCCCGAGGATTGAGTCCGCTCATGTGAAATCTTCCATTGCGTACAGCGGGCGAATCTCGATTTCCGAGTCCCCGGGCATGGGGTTGGGGCAGCGCTTGACCCATTCCACCGCCTCCTCGATCGAACGCACTTGCCAGAGCCAGAAACCGGCCACGAGTTCCTTGGTTTCGGCAAACGGCCCGTCCATCACGGTGCGGTTGCGTCCCGAAAATTGCACGCGCTTTCCCTGGGCGCTGGGGCGCAGTCCCTCGCCGGCCAGCATGACCCCGGCCTTGACGAGTTCTTCGTTGAATTTGCCCATCTCCGCCAGCAGAGTCTGGGTGGGCATGACCCCCGCCTCGCTCTCTCGGGTCGCCTTGACCAGTACCATGACTTTCATCGCATCCTCCTGTTCACCGTCCTACCTGACGACGATCCAGCGACCGCGATTTCGACCCACAATCAAAATTCATGCATTGGACGAAATTCATGCATTGGACGAGAATCCGCCTTGAAGCATCAGCCATGCCATAGCGCAAAAACCCAGGCGGCACATACCGCCAGCACAGCGCCGAGACCCGCTATGATCTGCACGCGTCGGTCCCGGTTGTTGGGCACGGTGCTGCGGGCATAGACCCAGCCAACGGCCAGCCCGAAAAGGAATCCCAGCGCATGCCCCAGCACATCCACGTGCGTGCTGCCCGCGCCGAGCAGCGTCAAGAGGCAAATTCCCGCAATGAGCGGTGCCCAGCGATACCAGAGGCGCTCGCGCAGCGTCAGGCGTTGCCGCCACGCCATCCCCGACAGCATACCCAGCGCGGCAAACACGGCCGTCGAGGCCCCCACCGCACGATGCGCGATGGGCGAAATGAGAACTTCGGCGTAGTTTGCCAGCACCGCGGCGCCCAGGATGCTCGCCCACGCGACGCCGGGCCCGAGCAAGCGGCTGACAGCGATACCGGCAACGGCTCCAAAGAGCGCATTGCCGAGCAAGTGTTCTTGGTCCAGATGCAAAGTCAACGCCGTCACGGCGCGCCACCATTCCCCGCGCGCCCCGGCGTCGAGCGATCCTAAGGACAGCCAGTCCGCGCCGAAGGTTGCATTACCGGCACAATAGGCGGTCAGCAGAAGAATCGCGAGGTAGCCGATCACGCCGAAAGCGGCGCCCGGGTGCGGCTGCATCGGCTCTGGAACGCTGCGCTTGATGCCCCGCTCCACCGAGTAGCGGCTCAATTCCTCATAGGCGCGGTTGCTCATCCCAACCGGCACGCGCAGCAACCAGGAAGTTTCGTCCTCCGTTGTCTCATGTTCGATGCCCCGTGCCTCGAGCACCAGACTGTATTCACGGCAAAGAAATTGGGAGCCGCGAAAAACCACGGCGGAATCGGGGGCCGGATCCATGTTGTTGCACCCTATGGGGACGGCGCATGCTCAAGTCAATGGGCTCGATCGGTGAAATGGCGGCTAATTTGAACTTCGCTCACCGTTTCGGGCCCAATTCGATGAGGCTCATGAAAGCGCATTATCTAGCATTATCCACCGCCCTCGCGCTTGCCGCGTGCGGCGGCGGCGGTTCCTCCGGCATGAGTCCGGGAGCGCCCCCTGCGCGCGGTACGCTGCTGCAAACTGCGCCCGAGCTTCTGTCGACCTTGACCATCTCCGGCCTGGTGACCGAGCTTGAACTGCCCGTCAATCAGCTGCTGCTGTCGGTGAGCAGCGCGCCTCTCTGCGACATCGCTTTCTATCACATTCAGTACGCCACCGTCGGCGGCACCAACGAAGCCACGACCGCATCCGCGGTGCTCATGATCCCCGCCGGGTTCGGAGCGAACTGCAGCGGCGCACGTCCCATCGTTTTATACGCTCACGGCACGACCACCGATCGCGCCTACAACATGGCCAATTTGCAAAATGCCGAGACGATCTCATTGGCGGCGTTGTTCGCGTCCCAGGGCTACGTCGTGGTGGCGCCGAACTATGCGGGTTATGACACTTCCACGCTGCCGTATCATCCTTACCTGATCGCCGATCAACAATCGAAGGACATGATCGACGCGCTGACGGCGGCGCGCACCGCGCTGCCGCTGGCCTCCCTCACCACGGTCCAGGATAACGGGCAGCTGTTCATCACCGGCTACTCGCAGGGAGGCTATGTGGCCATGGCGACGCACCGCGCCATGCAGGCGGCCGGCATGAAAGTGAGCGCTGCGGCGCCGATGTCGGGTCCGTATGCTCTGGCCGCCTTCGTCGACGCAGTGTTTTATGGCGAGGTCAATGGCGGTGCCACCGTTTCTTCCGCGTTGCTGCTCGGCGCTTATCAGACGCGTGTACGGCAACATCTATGCGAACGCCACCGACGTATTCGAGCCGCAGTATGCGAACGGCATTCAAACGCTGCTGCCGAGCACGACGCCGCGCAGCCAATTGTATGCCCAGGGCAAGCTTCCCGAATTTGCCTTGTTCGGCGCTACGCCCCCTGCGCCGCAGTTCGCATCCATCACCCCGCCGGCAACGCCTGCGGACCTGGCCGAGGTGTTCGCGCTTGGATTCGGCGCGGGCAACCTGCTGCAAAATTCTTACCGGCTTGCCTACCTCGAAGACGCGCAGACGAATCCCGATGGCGGCTTCCCCACGGTCACGACCGGTCTCGCAGCAGCGGCGCCCGCTCTTCCCTGGCGGCGGGCGCTCAAGGAAAACGACTTGCGCAACTGGGTTCCCGCAGTACCGGTGCTTCTCTGCGGCGGCGATGTCGATCCGCTGGTTTTCTTTTTCAACACTCAGCTGATGCAAGGCTATTGGATTTCTCAAGCGCCCTCGGCGCCGGTCAGCGTGCTCGATCTGGAGGCCGCCGCAGTCCCGAACGATCCGTATGCCAATTTAAAGCAGGATTTCGCCGTCGCCAAAGCGCTCGTGGCCGCGACCGCGTTGTCGCAAGGCGCAACCGATGGCGGCGCTCTGGCCGTTGCCGAGGCCTACCATGCGATGTTGGTGGCTCCCATTTGCTTTGCGGCGACCCGCTCCTTCTTCGCCGGCCACGGATAGCCGGCCGGCGCCGGATGCATGTCGGGAAAACCCTGCTCGCACGTAACTTACGCGCACGGGCGCTTCAGCAGGTAAGATTGCGCATCGTCTTTTGAGGAGTTTTCCGCGTGATCTCTACCGTGACCAAATTTCTGCTGCCCAGCGTACTGTTGCTGGTGTCCTCGGCCGGCTGGAGCGCCGCGCCGCCTGAAAGTACCTATGATGGCGGGCAATGGAGGCAAATCGGCCCATTCCGCGGCGGCAGAGCGGTCGCCGTGGCCGGCGTGCCGGGTTCCCCGAATGTGTTTTATTTCGGCGCGGCCGCGGGCGGAGTTTGGAAGACCATCGACGCCGGCGCCAGTTGGAAACCTATCTTCGATGCGGAGAAGGTCTCCTCCATCGGCGCCATCGCGGTGGCTCGCAGCAATCCCGACATCATCTATGTCGGCACGGGAGAGGCCAACCTGCGCGGTAACGTGACCTGGGGCGGCGGCGTGTTCAAGTCGACGGATGCCGGCAAGACCTGGACCGATCTAGGGTTGACCGATACCCGGCAAATCGGCGCGATCATCGTCGATCCGACCGATCCCAATATCGTTTTGGTTGCCGCCGTTGGACATGCCTTCGGCCCCAATACCCAGCGCGGAGTTTTCCGCAGCAGCGACGGCGGCAAGACCTGGAATCGAGTCCTGTACAAGAATGAGCTGACCGGCGCCATCGACCTGGCCGCCGACCCGCACAATTCCAAGATCGTTTATGCCGCGCTCTGGCAAGTGCGCCGTCAGCCGTGGAATTTCTCCAGCGGCGGGTCCGGCAGCGGCCTTTACCGCTCGATGGATGGCGGTTTGACTTGGTCGCAGCTCAACGGCCATGGGCTGCCCGAAGGAATCCTGGGCCGCATCGACGTCTCGATTTCCGCGGTCGATTCGCGGCGCATATTCGCCATGATCGAAGCGAAGGAAGGCGGCTTGTATCGCTCGGACGATGGCGGGACGCAATGGCGCCGGGTCAGCGATGACGGCCGCATACGCCAGCGCGCCTGGTACTTCTCGAAGATCTATGCCGATCCCAACGCCATCGATACGGTGTATGCGCTCAATACCGGCATGTTGCGCTCCGTCGATGGCGGCAAGACCTTCAGTCTGGTTTCGGCGACGCACGGCGATCATCATGCACTTTGGATCGATCCCAGCAATTCCAAGAGCTTGATCAACGCCAACGATGGCGGCGCGAGCATTTCCCTGGACGGCGGCAACACCTGGTCGACCCAGGACAATCAACCCACCGGGCAGTTCTACCACGTCGCGACTGACAACCGATTTCCGTACTACGTCTATGGCGCACAGCAGGACAATTCCAATCTCGCGATCGCCAGTTTCGATGATGAAGGGCGTGATTGGACCGCGCGATTGGTACCCGGCGGGCGGCGGCGAGTCCGGCTTCGTGGTCCCGGACCCGCGCAATCCGGACATCATCTACAGCGACGCCGAGAATCAGTACGCGCGCTTCGACCATCGTTCGCAGCAATCGCAGAACATCAGCCCGGACCCGATCGACAATTCGGGCCATCCCGCGAGCGAGCTTGCACATCGCTTCAATTGGACCGCGCCGCTGATGCTCTCGCCGCACGATCCCGACGCGATCTACGCGGCCTCCGAAGTGCTGTGGAAATCCACCGATCACGGCATGAGCTGGAAAATCATCAGCCCGGATCTCACCCGCAACGACAAGACCAAACAAACCGCCTCGGGCGGACCGCTGACCAAGGACATCACCAGCGTCGAGTACTACGACACGATCTTTGCGCTGGCCGAATCGCCGCTGCGCAAGGGCGACCTGTGGATCGGAACCGATGACGGCCTGGTGCAACTAACCGAGGATGACGGCGCGCATTGGCGCAACGTGACGCCGGCGGCCATGCCGGCGTGGAGCACCGTCAGCATGACCGAGCCGTCGCATTTCGACCCGGCGGTCGCCTATATCGCCGTTGACCGCCACCGGCTCGACGACATCGCGCCATACGCCTGGAAGACCACCGACGGCGGCAAATCTGGGTCTCGATTGCCGCCGGCCTGCCCGCAGGCGCCGTCGTGCACGTGGTGCGCGAGGACCCGGTGCGCCGCGGCCTGCTGTACGCCGGCACCGAGATCGGCGTGTTCGCTTCCTTCGATGACGGCGATCATTGGTCGCCGCTGCAACACGGCCTGCCGGTGACGCCGATCCACGACCTGACCGTGCACGGCGACGACCTGGTTGCCGCCACGCATGGACGCGGATTTTGGATCTTGGACGACCTCACGCCGCTGCGCCAAGCAAAGGCGATCGTCCGATGATCTCGTACTGTATTCGCCGGAGACTGCGCTGCGCCTCTACTACCCGGATCAGGTGAATTCTCGCCGCCCCGTGGGCACGAATCCGCCGGCCGGCGCCATCATCGACTACGTGCTGCCGGCCGATGCCGCGACCGAGCTCACCATGGATATCGTCAATGCCAAGGGCGATCTGATCCGGCATCTCTCCAGCACGAAAACCAACAAGGAAGTGCAGCCGCCCGAGTGGCCGGATCAAATCGTGGCCAGCGATCTGATCCCCGCGAAGGCCGGCATGAATCGCCTGGTCTGGGACCTGCGCTACGACGATCCGGTGCAAATTCCCGGCGCGTTTTACGAGGGTGAAGCGCCGCGCGGACCCATTGTGCCGCCCGGCCAGTATCAATTGCGTCTCAAATTGGGCGACCAAACCCGCACGGCGCCGCTCACCGTCATCGCCGATCCGCGGGTCGCCAATAGCGACGCGGCCATCGCGGCAAAAGACCGCGCTGGCGCTGGCTACATACCATGACATCGACGCCCTGCACCGCGCCGTCAATGACATCCGCGCCCGCCGCAAAGCGCTGAAGAGCGCCCGCGCCTCCTCCGCGCTCGACGCCAAACTCGCGCGCATCGAGGAAGCGCTCATGCAGGTGAACATGAACGGCTCGGAAGCCAACCTCGCCTTTCCCGGCATGCTCAATGAGCAGCTCGCGGCATTCGCCGGCACGCTGGAGGACGCCGACACGCCGCCCACGACACAACAGCAGACGCTGTACTCCTCGCTGCACGAAAAGCTGCAGGCGCAACTGGCGCTGTGGAGAGGCCTAAATCGGCACTAGGAGCCTGTCCAGCCAAACCTACTCCTCATCGGTTGACTCGCCCTCTTCCGGCGCTGCCGCATCGCTGCGCAGCGCCGGCAATTTTGCGCGCTTCAGTGCCTGATTGAGAGGCGCAAGTTCGTCCTGCCCAAATTTTCGCCGACGCCGCGGCGAGCGACTGCCATTCCTTGAATCAAGGAGTCGGCCGCCGACTGCTGCGGGCGGGTCGGCGCAGCATCCGCCTCGAGCACCTGAGTATATAAACTCGAGATGCTCGCCGTTGACGCGCTCGAGACCACGATGCGCGCCGGCCGGCTGCGCATTGGCACCTTGCTCCATGAGCGAATCGAAGTGCCCATCCAGCTCTTTCGCCTGCGCTGCGACGCCGCTGCTTGCGGGGCATGCAGGGCTTTAATCTGCGCGCGCAGAGCCTTTATTTCCTGAGCTTTGCCGCTGCTCGCATCCAGCGCCTCGGCCAATCGCTTGCGCCAGCGCAAACTGAGCAGCGTAATCCTGCTGACCGATGTTGACGCGTGGATCCGGCATCACGGTGAGCGGCTGCTCCCATTTGTGGCCGCCGATCTCGAGCCTCACGCGGTAAACCCCCGGAACCACCCGCGGGCCCAAGGGCTCCTGCGGCGTGTCATTGGGGACCGCGGAAATCGGAAAGCCGCGCCGCACGCGCGCGGCGCCGTGCAATGCAGATCCCAGACGAAGCGATGCATTCCGGCCGTCGTGGCCAGCGCCTTTGGCTGGCGCATCCAATACTGGGGGATCAATTCCTTTTCGCGCTCCTCCGCGCTGAAGCCGACGGGAGTCCGTGCTCGACACGCGCCTTAAAACCGCGCCGTTGGAATCCAGCACTTCGATGGCGACCGTGCCCTTGGCGGCCTGCGGCAGGTAGTAGTCGATGATGGCGCCGTTCGGCGGGTTGCGCCCGGACGGCTCGTCCGGAGGAATCGGCGTGTCGGTGCCGGTACTGCGCCGCGCTCGTATCGCCGGCGAGGGCTTAAGCAACGTCACGGCGGCTCGCGGCGCCCAAGCCGCGCGCAGCGGGCCGATATCATCGAGCACCCAGAACGAGCGGCCGTGCGTGGCCACTATCAAGTCCTGATCGTGAACCACCAGGTCGCGCATCGAGGTGTGCGGCAAATTGAGCTGCAGCGACTGCCAGTGCTCGCCGTCGTCGAAGGACATCCATACCGCCCGTTTCGGTCGCGGCAAACAGCAGTCCGCGGCGCTCGGGATCCTCGCGCACGGCATTGACGGGCGCATCCTGCGGCAGTCCGGCGGCGATCGATTGCCAGCTCTTGCCGCCGTCGCGCGTGCGGTAAATATAGGGCTTCAGATCATCCAGACGAAACCGGCTGACGCGACGCATAGGCGGCGTTGGCATCGAAGTGCGACGCCTCGATCTGCGTCACCTTGCTCCAGGCGCCCAAGTTCCGGCGGCGTCACGTTGCTCCACGCACCGCCTTCGTTGTGGGTCACCCAAATCAAACCGTCATCCGTTCCCGCCCACAGCAGTCCCTGCGCCACGGCGATGCGGCGACCGCATAAATCACGCCGCGCTGTAACTCAGCCTTGTCCGCATGCATATCCCCGACCGATGGCGGGGACCCGGAAGCCGGCCGCGTCAGGTCATCGCTGATCGTCTGCCAGGACGTGCCGCCATCGCTGGTCGCATAAAGCCGGTTGGCCGCGTAGTACATTCGGTGCGGATCCTGCGGCGAGAACAGAATCGGCTCGGTGCGATCGGTGCGTCACGTCGGGCGACGGCACCGGAATCGGCGAGATGTCTTGCACCTGGCCGGTCGACAAATGCGTTTTGGTCACCACGTTGCGGCCGGCACCAAAAATCACGTCGGGATCGAGCGGATCCGGCGCCACATAGCCGTACTCGATCACGCCCACCGGATGCCATTCGCGATTAGTGACGATGCCGTCGTTGCCGCGATTCGAGATGCACACCGAACCGCTTTCCTGCTGCCCGGAGCAGAGCCGATACGGATACGTGGGCGTGACACTGACGTGATACAGCTGCGCGGTCGGCTGGTTGTACCAGGTGCTCCATGTCCTGCCGCCATTGACCGTGATCAGGCTGCCCTGATCACCGACCAAAGCGATGTGCTGCGAATCGTCCGGACTGATCCAGATCCCCTGGTAGTCATCGCCGCCCGGAGCGCCCTTTAAGGAAATCCAATGCGAACCGCCGTCGGTCGACTTCATCGTCACGATCGACGCGCTGTACACCACGTCCGCATTCTTGGGATCGACCGCGAGAACGGACAGATCGCCGCCGCCGATGCGCAGCCCCGGCCGCGGATCGGTGGTGGCCACATGCCAGTGTTCGCCGCCATCATCGGAACGGTAAACGCCGGTGCCTGGAGCCGCGCCGCCTTGCGCCGCCGGATTCGAGCTGGTCGCGATCGTTGCGTACAATCGGCCGCGTGCGCTCGGCGCGACCGCGACATCGATCTGCGACAGTCCTTGCGGCAACCCGTCGGTCAGGGGCCGCCAATGATCGCCGCCGTCAGTCGATTTGAACAGGCCGCCATGCGGCCCGTTGAACATGTTCTTGTCTTCCCACGGACCCGAACGAGCATTCCAAAATCCCGCGTACAAAGTTTGCGCATCGAAAGGATCGATCCTGATGAAGGAAGCGCCGGTATTCTGGCCCTGATCCAGCACTTTGGACCAGGTGGCGCCGCCATCGAGCGATCGATACAAGCCGCGCTGCGCGCTCGGGCCGTAAGGGTGACCCAACACCGCCGCGTAGACGCGGTTGGCATCGTGCGGATCGACTGCGATGCTTGGGATCTGCTGCGAATCGTCGAGCGCCAGATGAGTCCAGGACTCGCCGCCGTCGTTCGAGCGGTAGATGCCATTGCCCACCGACAAATCCGGTCGATGCAGCCCTTCGCCCGACGCGACATAAATGACCTTCGGATCGGAAGGCGCCACCGCGATGGCGCCGATCGACTGGGTGGGTTGCGCATCGAAGATAGGCACCCAAGTGCGTCCGTCGTCATCGGTTTTCCAAACGCCTCCATCGACCGCGCCGGTCAGGAATGTGTGCGGTTGGCCCGGCACGCCGGTGACCGCACGCGTACGGCCCCCGCGGAACGGACCCACCAAGCGCCACTGCATATCTTGCACGACCGCCGCCGCACCAACTTCCGCCCAGGTCAGCTTGGGCAGAACGAGCGCCACGATGGCGGCGGCCAGGTATCGATGGAAACGAATCGGCTGCATGGCTTATTCCTAGGAGTAAAGAAGTTGCGTAGCTGAATGATAGTGCATCGGCGATGGCGGGATTTCGTGAGTACGCTCAACTCCAGCGATAGCCCAAGCGAATCCAGATCATCCGTGCCGGCAACAGGTAGAACGACTGACTGCCGAATTCGCTTGAAGTCACCGGCGGCCTCTGATTGGTCAGATTCGATCCCTCGAGCGTAAACTGGTAGCGGCCGAGCCGGTAGCCCACATTGGCGTCCAAGGTGGTGTATCCGCCCACCGGCGCCGTATTTTCCTCGTCCAAAAATCGCCTGCCCACATAGCGCGCGACGGCGCTTGCCGATAGGCCGCGATCTGGCGTGTACAGGAGCCCCATCGAGGCCAGCACATGCGGCGATAACGTCAACTGGCGGCCCGCAACATCGACGTTATCGGTGCCGTCGAAGAAAAGATACTGTGTAAAGCGCGCATCGTGATACGACGCGTTCGCGGCGAGCGCGAGCTCCGGCGTGAACTGAAATCGCGTTTCCGCTTCGACGCCTTTGAGGCGCTCCCCGGCGGCGTTGGCGAGCGCGCCTGAACTGGTGGCGACGACCAGATTATTGAAGTCCAGCCAGAAGAGTTCCGCTTGATAAGTGAATCGCCCGGCGGCGGCTGAACCCTTCAAACCGGCTTCGTAGCTCTTCGCGGTCTCGGGACTCAAAAGATCGGGCGTGTAGTCGGGACCAAAATCGATCGCCGCGGGTTTGAACGCATTACGGTAATCGGCATAGGCGATGAGTTCGTCCTTGCCGTCCGCCCAGAATCGATAGCTGGCGCCAATCGTCTCGGTCGGCCGGATGATGGTCTTGCTCACGGTCTGCGCCACGATCGGCGGCGCCGTCAGATCCAGGTCGCTCGAATCTTTGTGCTCGTACGCTTCGTTGAGCCGCAAGCCGGCCGTCAGGTCCCACTTTTCGTCAGGCTTCCAATCGACCTGTGCGTATTGACCGGTGAACAGCCGCTTGTCATCGAGGGTGCCGATTTCATTGACGGGCACGGATGATGCCGGCGGCGGCAGTACGGACCCGTCCAGCGGCACCGTGTAAGCGCCATTCCCATTCAGAGTCGTCTGGCGCCCCAAGCCGTACAGCATGTCGGCGCCTGCGATGAATTTCGTGTCGGCTGAGCAACGGCACGGTCAGGTGGCTGTCCAGATACCCATCGTCGATGTAGCGGCGCTGGTTCTGCGTATCGGCGGTGCCGCTCAAATCGGGATGCAGAAACGCGCGCCGGTCGGTGACGTCCGAATAGGCGAAAGAGGCGAGCGTATCCCAGGTGCCCCACCCCATGGGCAGGGAATATCCCACCGCGAGCTGGGATTTGTTCTCGTTGATCGCCGCATCGGCCGGATTGAAGTTGGCATTGATCGGGGTCAATGCGGTGAGCCCGGCGCCGGCGCGCAGCACCGGGCTCGGCGGGGTGTCGCGCACAAATGAAAGGTTCGCATCGACCGTCAATGTGCCGGCGCCCAGCTGCAGCGCGCCGCGGTACAGCGCATGCTCATCGGTCACCTCCTCGCGAGGATCCGCGAAGCCCAGATGCTGACCGTCGATCGCGATCGATTGCCGATAGTCGCCAATTTCCGGCAACACGCCTGAAGCCGAGCCGCGCATGGAACCATAAGTGCCGTACGCCAGATCTGCTTCGTTTGCCGCCTCTCCGGCCGGATAGTGAATGACGTGCACGACCCCGACGAACGAGGTCGCGCCGTACATCACCGGCGCCGCGCCCTTCAACACCTCGACGCGCTGCGTGTCGGTAAAATCCAAGGTCGTGATTCCCGGGTTGAAAGCACCGCCCCACGGCACCTGATCCACCACCAGCAAAAAGGCGTCGAACTCGTGCAGACCCCAGAGGGAGGGCACGGCGCTCGAGGGGCCCGCATCGCCGCCCGGGGGCGCTTCAACCCCCGGCACCAAGCCTAAAACGGCCGCCATATCGGTGGCGCCGCGTGCAGCGATCTCCTTGCCCGAAACCACCGAAATGTCGGCAGGTATCTGGTCCGCCGGTTCCGGAATACGGGTCGCGGTGACGACCACCACGTCGAGCGGTTCTGCGATCGATGGCGTTGAAAACACAAAAAATACGGCCAAAAGTCCGCTCAAGGATCGGAACGGTTTCAATGAACTTCTCCGCGCACGCAGGATTGGATCTTAACGCCGAGACCTGAAACGCTACTTGCTCCAGGTCCATGCATGGCTGCTGGCACGGCAGCCGCCGTCGGGGTAGCCGGTCCAGGCGCGGCCACGGACGAAGCGGCCGCTCGGATTCCCGGTGGCCTTGCCGTCATGCAGCGCTTCCATGCCGTTGATCCAAACTTCCTCCACGCCCGTCGAGAGCTGGTGCGGACGTTCATAAGTCGCGTGATCTTGCACGGTGCGCGGATCGAAGATGACCACGTCGGCGAAATATCCCTTGCGCAGCATGCCGCGGTCCTTCAGCGACAAATTTTGCGCCGGCAGCGCGCTCAGCTTGCGAATGGCTTCCTGCAGGGTGATGACCTTCTCGTCGCGCACGTATTTGGCGAGTACTCGCACAAAATTCCCATAGGCGCGCGGATGCTCCGCCGACTGCAGGAACACGCCCTCCGGGGCCGGCGCCGCCGCGTCGGATCCGAAGCTCACCCAGGGCAGCGCCACTTCGCGGCGAATGTTGTCCTCGGACATCAGGAAGTAGGCGGTGCCGACGCGCGAGCCGTCTTCCATCACCAGCTGCATCGCGGCCTCTTCCGGGCTGACGCCGCGCATCTTGGCCACTTCATCGAGCGTTTTGCCGGTGAGCGGCTTGAGCGCCGGATTCTTGAATTCAAGCAGCAACGCGCCCTTCGGCCCCGCGCGCTGCAGCAGGTTTTCCCAGGTGGGATGAGGATCGCGCATGTCCGCAAGGACTCGCGCGCGAATCGCCGGATCCTTTGAGCCGCGCGATCCATTTGTCGAGGCCGCCTTCCTGAACCCAGGGCGGCATCGTCACATCGAGCCCGGTGGCGCCGGCCGTGTACACATACATATCCGCCGTGATCCGGGTACCCGCGGCGCGCGCTGCCTGCACCTGCTCGATGACGCGGTCCAGCTTGGGCCAATTGACTTGGCCCCCGACCTTCAAGTGATAGATCTCGGCGGGCGCGCCCGACCCTTTCGCGATATCGATGGTTTCCTGCACCGCCTCGACGATGCGGTCGCCCTCGCTGCGCATATGCGCGATATACATTCCGCCGCAGAGCGCCGATTCGCTCGCGAGCGCGATGAGCTCCGGCGTTTTAGCATAGGTGTTGGGGTTGTAAATCAGCGCGGTGGTTACGCCCAGCGCGCCCTCTTGCATCGCCTGGCGCACCAATGCGCGCATTTGCGCAAGCTGCGCGGGGGTCGGCTGCACATCGTTCTCGCCCAGCACATTGATGCGCACCGTGCCCGCCCCCACGAAGGCGGCGACATTGGGCGCAATGCCCTTGCTCTGCAGCTTCTCGAGATACTCGCCGAGCGTGGTCCAGTCGATATCGTAGTGCAGGTCGCCCTGGTGACTCTTCATGTCCGCTTTCATGGCCGGCGTCAAGCGGCCCCATCGAATCCTCGCCCATGACCTCGAGCGTCACGCCCTGCGTGATGTCGCTCAGCGCTCGCTTGTCCACGAGCAAGGATTCCTCCGGATGAGCGAGCATATTGATGAACCCGGGCGAGACCGCCTTGCCGTGCGCATCGATTTCCGTGCGCCCCATGCCCGGCGCATGCGGGCCGACATAGCTGATCCGATCCTTGTCGATCGCGACATCCCCGACATAGGGCGGCTTGCCCGAACCGTCATAGATGAGGCCATGTCGAATGACGGTATCGTGCTGCTGCTTCGCGGGCGCAGCCAGCGCGGGTAACGCGAGGGCTATCGCCGTCAAGGCCGCAAGGATCGAATTCGCGCGCACACGCGGCCAAACGGCCGGCAAATTAATTTCCATCAGTTACTCCCGGGTCGATGCCGGCTATTCTAGTTGTTCGCGCCGGGCAATGCTCAGGTAACCGCCTCCTTCAGCATGGCGCGCAGCGCGGCGACGAAGGCGCGCCGCTGCGACGCCGGCACGCCTTTCACCAGCGCTTCCTCGTGTTCGGCGAATGCGCTCTTGATGCGCGGGATCAGCGCCCGGCCTGAACGGCTGAGAACGAGCCCATGGGAGCGCCCGTCCACGGGTTGCCGCTCGATCAAGCCGCGCTGCGCCAATCTCGAAATCAACGGAGCCATGTTGGCGCGCGCGATATCCAGCATGCGTCCAATCTCGCTTTGCTTTGAGTTGGGGTTTGCGTCGATCACGTTGAGAACCGTGGCATCGGTCGGAGTCAAATGCAGCGTCTTCAAGTGCTTGGCGAGCCGCGCCATGGCAATGGCCGATGCGCGGCGCAGCAAATATCCCGGGTAGTCGCTCATTGGATCGATCATGAAAATTCGCCCTTTTCGCTGCAACGCTTGATTTATTCGAATTGCTATACTATATAGCTATCGGAGGCCGGCAGTTAGCACAACATAGACGGGGGGACACCGCAATGGAATTTGAACGCATCAATCCACTGACCCATGAACCGGCCAGCAAGGCCGCCGCAATGACTGCACGCGAAGCAGGCGCCGTGGCAGAGCGCGCAGCGGGCGCATTTCCAGGCTGGTCGTCGCTCGGTCCGAATGCGCGGCGCGCCCTGCTCATGAACGCAGCCGCGGCTCTCGAGGCGCGCAAGGACGACTTCGTGCGCGCCATGATGACCGAAGTCGGCGCAACCGCCGGCTGGGCCATGTTCAATTTGATGCTGGCGGCCGGCATGATCCGCGAAGCGGCGGCATTGACGACGCAAATCGGCGGCGAAGTCATCCCGTCGGACAAGCCCGGATGCCTGGCATTGACGCTGCGCGAACCGGTCGGCGTGATTCTGGGGATTGCGCCGTGGAATGCACCCATTATTCTCGGCGTCCGCGCCATCGCCGTTCCGCTTGCGTGCGGCAACGCCGTCATCCTGAAAGCATCGGAGCTTTGTCCTCGCACGCATTCGCTCATCATAGAGGCCTTCGCAGGCGCGGGATTTCCGGCCGGCGTGGTCAACATAGTCACCAACGCGCCGAAAGACGCGGCAGACGTGGTTGGCGCCTTGATCGACCATCCGGCCGTCCGGCGCATCAACTTTACCGGCTCGACGGCCGTCGGGCGCATCGTCGCGAAACGGGCCGCGGAACATCTGAAGCCGTGCCTGCTCGAGCTCGGCGGCAAGGCGCCGTTGATCGTCCTGGAGGATGCCGACCTGGATGAGGCGGTAAAGGCTGCCGCCTTCGGCGCCTTCATGAACCAGGGGCAGATCTGCATGTCCACCGAGCGCATCATCGTGGTCGAACCGGTGGCGGCGGAGTTCGCCAGGCGCTTCGCGGTGAAGGCCAAGTCGATGGCGAGCGGAGATCCCCGCGAAGGCAAGACGCCGCTGGGTGCCGTGGTCGATCAAAAGACCGTGAAACACGTCAACAGTCTGATTGACGATGCCACGGCAAAAGGCGCCACGATCATCGCGGGAAGCAAAGCGGACAGCGTGCTCATGCCCGCGACCGTCGTCGATGGCGTCACCCAGTCCATGAACATCTACCGCGACGAAAGCTTTGGCCCCGTGGTCGGCATCATCCGCGCCAAGGACGAAGCCGACGCCATCCGCATCGCCAACGACAGCGAGTACGGCCTGGCGGCCGCGGTCTTCACGCGCGACACGGCGCGCGGCCTGCGTGTTGCCCGTCAAATTCGCTCCGGGATCTGCCACATCAACGGACCGACCGTGCACGACGAGGCGCAAATGCCGTTCGGCGGCGTGGGCGCGTCCGGCTACGGCCGCTTTGGCGGCAAAGCGGGCATCGAACAATTCACCGAACTGCGCTGGATCACGATCGAAACGCAAAGCGGCCACTTCCCCATTTAACGAGTCTCAAGGGAAACACCATGAACGCCGACACACCTGCCCCCCCGTCCTCGCGCGCCGAAGCCGACACGGTCTCCTTCAGCGTCGCGGAGCAAATCGCCTGGGTGAAATTCAACAGGCCCGAGAAGCGCAACTGCATGAGTCCGAAACTGAATCGGCAGATGATGCGCGTGCTCGATGAACTGGAGTTTCGCGCCGATGTCGGCGTGCTGGTCTTGAGCGGAGAGGGAGAAGCTTGGTCGGCCGGGATGGATTTGAAGGAGTATTTCCGCGAAATCGAGAAACAGGGACTCGGAGCGGTCCGCGGCGCGCAGCGCGAATCCTACGGCTGGTGGCGCCGCTTGCGCTGGTATCAGAAACCGACCATCGCGATGGTCAACGGTTGGTGCTTCGGCGGCGGATACGGTCCGCTATTCGCCTGCGATCTGGCGTTTGCAGCCGAGGAGGCGCAGTTCGGCTTGTCCGAAATCAATTGGGGAATCTTGCCCGGCGGCGGCGCGACCAAGATTGCCCGTGAACTGCTGTCGTTTCGCCGCGCCATGTATCACTCGCTCATGGGCGAGAACATCGACGGCAAAACCGCCGCCGAATGGGGATTGGTCAACGAGGCGCTGCCGCTCGAGAAGCTGCAGGCTCGCGTCGAAGAGGTGGCCCGCACCCTCCTGAAAAAAAATCCGGTCGCGCTCAAGGCCACGAAAGACGCCATACGGCGCGTCGGCGAAATGACTTACGACAATGCCGAGGACTTCCTGGTTCGCGCCCAGGAGGCGGCCAACTCCTACGACAACGAAGGGCGCAAGGAAGGCATCAAACAATTCATCGATGACAAGAGCTTCAAGCCCGGTCTCGCCGCCTACGACCGCTCCAAACAGGGCGGCAACAGGCCATGATCGAAGCGGCGCCGGCCACTTCGAGCGCTCGTAACATCGAACGATTGCTGAAGCCAAGATCGGTCGCGGTGGTCGGGGCGTCCCCCACGCCCGGCGCCTTGGGAGCTTCCGTCATCGCCAATCTGGAACGAATGGGTTTCGCCGGCGAGATACATCTGATCAACCCGAAGCGTGAATCCATCGGCGGGCGCCGCTGCCTGCCCTCGGTGGCCGACCTGCCGCTCGGCGTCGATGCCGCCGTATTGGCGATCCCGCGCTCGGCGGTCATCGAGACGGTGCGGGAATTGGCTGAACGTCAAGTTGGCGCCGCCATCATTTTTTCGGCCGGCTTCGCCGAGGGCGGCGAAGCCGGCCGCGCCGATCAACGCGAACTCGCGCAGATCGCGAGCAACAGCGGCATGGTCATCGAGGGACCCAATTGCCTGGGATTGGTCAACTATGTGGATGGCATCGCACTGACGTTTGTCGAGACCCCGGCCATCGCGCTCGGCGACCGGCCGGGCATCGGCATCGTCTCGCAGAGCGGCGCGATGGCGGCGGTGGTAGGCGTCACGCTGACGGCCAAAGCGGTCGGCATTTCCTATTCCATTTCCACCGGCAACGAAGCGGCAAGCGGCGTCGAGGACTATGTCGAGCACCTGCTCGGGGACGCCAGGACGCGCGTCCTCGGTCTCATCGTCGAACAGTTCCGTCAACCCGGCCGCTTTGTTGCGCTCGCCCGGCGCGCCCAGCGCGCCGGCAAAACCGTTGTGTTGCTGCATCCAGGGCGCAGCGCCGCTGCGCGCGATTCGGCGGCCACCCACACCGGTGCGCTGGCCGGCGATTACCAGGTCATGCGAACCCTGGTCGAGCGGCAGGGCGTAATGCTCACCGAGACCTTGGAAGAATTCTCCGATCTGCTCGAGCTCACGCTGCGCTTTCCCGGCTTGCCCGCACGCGGACCTGCGGTGCTCACGGAATCCGGAGCCTTCAAAGCACTGACCTTGGATTTGTGCGAACAAGTGGGGCTCGAGCTGCCGCAGATCGACGATGCAAGCGCTCCGCTGCTGCGCGCGGCACTTCCGAGCTTCGTACCGGCCAGCAATCCGGTTGATCTGACCGCGCAAGCGCTGGTCGATCCGGACCTCTACCGGCGCGCGCTGTCGGCGCTGCTGCAGGATGATCGGCTCGGCAGCGTCATTTTCGGCATCATCCAGACCGACCCGAAAACCTGTCAGCTGAAATTCCCCGCCATCCTTGCGGCGGTGTCGCAGCTGCAGCCGAAAAAACCGGTCCTCTTCGCCGGCCTGGATGATGGCGCGGAGGTTCCGGCGCCATTCATCGCACAGTTGCGCGCGCTCAACGTGCCGTACTTTCCCTCGGCTGATCGCGCTTACCGCGCGATGGCGCGCTGGTGCAAAGCGGCTCATCGCGATACTGCGGTGAGCGATATACCGCCGTGCCGGCTGGCATCGCTGCCGCCGCGCGGCATCCTGGCCGAATACCGGGCCAAGGAATTGCTCGCGCCCCTGGGGATTCGCTTTCCCAAAGGAACTCTTGCCAAGACCTTGGCGGAAGCGCAAGCCGCAGCGGCGCATATCGGCCTGCCGGTGGCTCTCAAGGCCCAGTCGAGCGAGCTGCCGCACAAGAGCGATGCCGGCGGCGTGGAATTGGATCTGAAGGACGCCATCTCGATCGCGGCTGCCTGGGAGCGCCTGCATTCCAATATCGCGCGCAAGCGCCCCGGTCTTGTATTGGATGGCGTCCTGGTCGAGGCCATGAGTCCGCGCGGAACGGAGTTGATCGTGGGGGGCCGCAACGACCCGGAGTGGGGCCCGATCGTGCTGGCCGGATTCGGCGGCGTGCAAGCAGAGATTTTGCAAGACATCCGCTTGATGCCGGCCGATCTGACGCCCAGCGGCATTGCGCGCGAACTTCAATTGCTCAAGAGTGCCGCGTTGCTGCGCGGATTCCGCGGTTCAGCGCCGCTCGATGTCGCCGCTATTGCGGACATGATTTCGCGCATTGGCGCCTTGCTTCGAGGAGAGCATCGCATTCGAGAGATCGACCTGAATCCCGTCGTGGTCTATGCGAATGGCAACGGGGCGATCGCATTGGATGCCCTGCTCGTCCTCGCCTAGCACACGCGGCACAAGAGTGTAAGGGTTGCAATCAGCTGCCCATGCGTAAGCGCCTACCGATCGAATTATTCGCGCTGCTGTACTTCCTGGCATACCTTCCGTACGTAATCGTGGTGCGCGGGCTGGCGAGCGTGGTCTACCCGCCTCTCGGCCGGCCGTTGAGCGGCTTGGAGATACTTCCTGCAACCATGGTCATGAGCGGAGCGCTCACCTTGCTGTACGTCTTGGTGAGCGGGTGGTCCAAGCAAGCGCATCATCGCAAGATATTCGGTCTATCGCTGCCCTTTCCCACCCGATGGACGGTGCTGTCGGGCATAGGCACCTCGATGCTGCTGTTCACCGTGCCATTGTCGTTCACATTCGCGGGGGTCAGCATCCCGTTCATGCAGCTGCTGATGCGCGGGGATGTATTGGTGATCGCGCCCCTGGTCGACTTGTTGTCCGGCCGCAGAGTGGCATGGTATTCCTGGGTGGCGCTGCTGCTGGTCGCCATCGGCTTGACTTTGACCATCAGCCACCGCGGCGGCCTGCGGCTGCCGCCGCTCGCAATTCTCACCGTTGTCTTGTACGTGCTGGGTTATTTCGTGCGCCTGTGCGTGATGACCAAGATCGGCAAGAGCGACGACCCGAAATCCGCGCGAGGATACTTCGTCGAAGAAAAATTGGTGGCCATCCCGCTGGCGATTGCGGCCCTGGCGGCGATTTCTGTTTTAGGCCTGGGCCCGCAAGGCGGCGAACTGGCCTTTGGCTTCGTTCGAGTGTGGAGCAGCAATCAAATCGGAGTCATCCTGCTGGTGTCGGCATTGCTGGTTGTGATTTCAATTTTTTCGCTGCTGATTTTGCTGAATCCGCGCGAGAACACCTTCTGCGTGCCCATCGAGCGCTCCGCCAGCGTGCTGGCCGGAACCGCGGCGGCCTACGTCCTGGCGGCGATGTCGCTCGGTGCGGCACCGAGCACCGCGGAACTCGCCGGCGCAGTCTTGTTGACGGCGGCGATCGCGGTGCTCGCAGTCGGCCCGCGTCTGCGCTCAGGCGCTGCCGCGCGCGATCAATGAGAATCCGATATCGACCACGCGCCGCTCGATTTTCTCAGCGCGCGCGCGCGCCATGAGAAAGGCGGCCGCCTGACGCCCGATCATGCCGCCGTCGATTTTCACGGTGGTCAGGGCGGGACTCAGCTCGGCGGCAAAGTCCAAATCGCCGAAGCCGATGACGGCGATCTCCCGGGGAACCTCGATTCTTCGCTCGCGAAGCTCATCCAGCGCACCATGTGCGCTCCAATCGGACGAACACACCACCACATCGCAGCGGCGGCCGCCGTCGAGATGCGCAGCCATGGCGCGGCGTCCCTGACCGTACGTGGTGGTCCCGCTGAACATGGAGAGCGCCGGCTCGGGAGCGCCGCTTGCGAGCATGGTGCGCGAGAAACTGCGGGTGCGCGCCAGCGCGCGCACGCCGTTGGCGGAAATGACGAACGCATGACGGCGCCCTTGCGCGAAGGCGTGCTGTGCGAGCGCGGTGCCGATTGCCTCATGCGATACGCCAACCACGAGGTCGATCGGGCTCGAAGGCAGGTCCCAGGTTTCGATGATGGTGATTCCCGTGGCCTTGAGCTGCTTGCGCGCCGCGCCGTCCAGCAACGAACCGGTCAGTATGATGCCGTCCGGTCGACGGCCAATGATCGATAGAAGCTCGCGCTGCACGCGCTCATCCCCCGCGCCGGTCAAACCCAGGATGACGCTGTAACCGGCGTTCGCCAGCGCATCGGTCAGCGACTGAATGGTGCTGGAAAAAATGGATTGTGAAATCGTCGGGATCACCGCCGCAACCAGGCGCGATCGGCTCGAGGCCAGGCCGCCGGCCATCAAGTTGGGCACGTAGCCTATGGCGTCGACAGCCTTGCGCACCTTGGTTGCCGTGCGCTCCTTGAGTTTCGCCGGGGAGTTGAAGAAACGCGATACCGTGGCCGTCGAAACTCCGGCCGCCGCGGCGACTTCGCTGATCGTCGCACTGCTTGCGCTGGGGCGCGCTCGCTGCGAGCGTCGCGGGCGTGGAGGTCCGCTTTTGGAGCGTTTGGATGCCGCCATATCGCGGACAGTGTAAGACGATCGGCCGCGGCATGCTCTACGGCGCCAATTTTGCAAAGTTTCTTGCCTTGACAAGCTAAATGCAAGCGTTTACAAAATGCCCATGCTGTCTACTAAGCGCGCCCTCGGCACGACTGTTTCGGCCGGCTGCGCCGCTCTGACTCTGGCCGCGGCGTCTTGCCTCGCTGGGGCCGGCGCCGGGACTCAAACGCCGCCGGACAGCGAGACCTGGTGGTCGGCGAACAGCGGGCGCGAGTTCCCCGCGAGTTTGAGCTACGCGGATGAAAGCGGAATCATCACGACCCTGAACCTGAAAGGGCCGACCGACACGCACAATCATCCATTTTTCACGGCCCTGGGAACGAACGGCCGGGCCTGCGTCACCTGTCATCAACCGGCGGATGGAATGAGCCTCTCGGCGCGCGACATCGCGGCTCGATGGCAGGCAACCGGCGGCAAGGATCCCGTATTCGCGGCGATTGACGGTTCGAATTGCCCTTCGCTGCCCCAGGAGGAGAGGAGTTCGCATTCGCTGCTGCTCGAACGCGGCACGTTTCGCGTCGCGCGCCCGTGGCCGCCGGTGGACGCCGACGGCAAGAAGATCGCGCCGCAATTCGACATCGAGGTGGTGCGAGATCCGACCGGCTGCAATACCAGCAGCGTCTATGGCCTGCACGGCAGGCATCCGGCCGTCTCGGTGTTCCGCCGTCCGCGTCCCGCGACCAACGTCAAATACTTGACCGCTGTCGGCTTCGTGTTCGAACCCAAGAACGGCTTTCCTCTGCCGATCGACCCGGAAACCGGACAGCGCATGAGCGGTAATCTATTGGCCGACGCTCGCGCGGGAACGCTGAAACTGCAGCTGCTCGACGCCATGCGCACGCATCTGCAAACGGAAGCTGCGGAGCAAGTGCAAATCCAAGGGATTCTGGACTTTGAGCGGCAACTCTATACGGCGCAGAGCTTCGACTACGTGGGTGGAAAGCTCGACGCCGGCGGCGCGCATGGCGGACCTGAGACGCTCGCACTTTCGAAGCCCGGCGTACTGAAAAGCTCCAAGGATATCCAGTGGGTGGAATATGCGCCCTGGGCCGCCGGCGCGGCGCCAACCACTGCAGCCATCACCACAGCCGCAACTGCAACTGCAACCGCGGCCCCCGTTCCGCCCCCGGCTCCGGCCCCGGCCGCATCGGCCAACATCCCGGAAAAGAACGACGCGCAACGGCTGTTTCGCGAATCCGTCGCCCGGGGCGCCGCGATTTTTCGCGAGCGCACGTTCCTGATCAGCGATTCCTCCGGCCTCAACTCCATGAATTTCGGCAACCCGACCCGCGACAGCTGTAACTTCTGCCACAACATGACGCGGACGGGCATGGACGTTGCGCCCGGGCAGGTCGATCTCGGCACCACCAATGAGCCATTCGCGGATCCGGCACCGGATCTGCCGCTCTTCAAATTGACCTGTCATGCGGGCGCGGCGCCGCACCCGTTTCTCGGTGCCGTGGTCTATACCCATGATCCGGGGTTCGCGCTCACGACCGGACGGTGCGTCGATATCGGCAAGATCACCATGCAATCGATGCGCGGCCTTGCCGCCCGGGCGCCCTACTTTTCAAACGGCTCGGCGCGCACGCTGCGCGACGTGGTGGAGTTCTACGACAGACGCTACAACATTGGGTATACGGAGCAGGAGAAGCAAGATCTCGCCAATTTGATGAGCGTCCTGTGATCAAAAGTGCTGCCGCCGGCGCGGTGAGCGTCAAAAGCGCGATTCTCGCGCTGCTGGCCGCGGCGCTCTGCTACGGGGCGGAGCCAGCCAAGCCGGTTGCGTTCATTGCGTGTCCCATCTATAGAGACACGAATCAGGGCCGCAAATCCGGTTGTTGGCTCGCCGATGATCATGAAAGCGGGTTGCGCTACGACATTGGCGGGGGCCGTGCCAAACCGCAGATTGGGCACGAGGTCTTGGTCGAAGGCATTGCCGCGAACGCGCCCGATGTCTGCGGCGGCGCCGTTCTATCGCCGGTGCATACGGCGGTGCTCGAAACTCGTTGTCCCGACGTGATGCTGCCGCCCGAGAAGTACCCTGGGCGTGCGTTCAAAGTCTCGCCGAAGTCGGTGCTGCCGCCGATGGATGTCGTACGGCCCGCGCCGGCGCCACCCTATGGGCCGCAAAAATGGGTGATCGAATTCAACTTCCAATCGGATTTCCTCCTGTATCAGTACAGCGAAGTGATATTGGATACGGCTGCGCGTTACATCAATGCCAGCGGCGCGAGACGCGTCGAGATCACGGGATTCGCCGCGACCAAGCCTTTGCAAGTATCCGGCCGCATCCTCGCGGAACCGAGCACGCTGGCCAAAGCGCGCGCCGAGAGCGTCGCGGAAGCCTTGCGGCGCTTGGGCGTGGATCCGCGGCGGATCCACATTTCTTGGCGTGGGGATCCAAAGCCTATCGCATCCGGCGACGGCCTCGACGAGCCGTCCAAGCGGCGGGTCACCATTCAAGCGCTGTTGTGAAGGGCCGGCCGCCCTGCGAGCGGCCGCTCAACGCGCGAATTCGAGAGGCACCGACAGAGCGCCGATTTCTGGAAAGCGCGTCTGCACAGGCTCTCCTGCAAGCTGGAAATGCGGGGCGCAGGCGAGAAGTTCTTCGATGGCCACGCGCAGTTGCAGGCGCGCCAGCGGCACCCCGGCGCACACGTGCGGCCCCATGCCGAACGCGAGATGCTCGGAGATATTCGGGCGCTCCAGATCAAATCGATCGGCATCTTTGAATACGCTTTCGTCGCGGTTTGCCGAGGCATACAGCAGGGCGATCGGCTCGCCTTGCGCAATCGCGCGCCCATTGATGAGCACATCGCGGTTCGCGGTGCGCGCAAAGCCGCGGTAAGGGGTATACAAGCGCAAGAACTCCTCGATGGCTTTCGGCATCAAGCTGAAATCCGCGCGCAGCGTTCGCTGCAGTTGCGGGTTGCGCGCGAGATGCACGGCGATGCTGCCCACGACGATCGTGGGCGCAATGATGCCGACCACCAGGACCTGGCGGATGGTGCCGAGAATCATCTCGTCGGGGAACGGCTCGCCGTCCACCCGCGCCGCCAAGAGCGCCGTGGTGGGATCGGTCGCCGGATCCAACGGATGGCGCCGGCGCCGGTCGATCATCGCCCGAGCGATGTCGTAGAGCTTGAGGCTGGTCTCGCGCACCATTTGACCGTCCGCCGACTGCACCGCGATGTTGTAGGCGCGGCCCATATGCTGTAGATCCACCACCATCTCCTCCGGCACGTTCATCCACTCTGCGAATACGCGGATGGTGAGGTGGCTGGAGTAATCGGCGCACACATCGCAGCGCCCGGCGGCGACCAACGGTTTCAGCAAGTCCGATGCGGTTCTTCGGATGGTCGGTTCAAGAATTGCGATGCGTTCCGGCTTGAGCAGAGGATTCAGCGCGCGGCGATACGGCGTGTGTTCCGGAGGATCCAGGTGAAGCGGCGGCCGCCGGCCGGTGAACGCGAGCTTCGGCACCACGTTCTGCAGGGACGTAATGAACACGTCCGGTGCCAGCAGCGCGTTTCGGACATCGTCAAAACGCGTGAGCGCCCAAAAGCCGCCCCAGGCATTCGAATGCGCCACCGGGCAGCGCGCCCGCAAATCACTGTAGACCTCATAGGGGCTGTCGAAGGTCTCGGGGGCCAGCGGATTGAAATCTTCGGCGTTCATGAGTCAGTGTTCCTCAGGCTTGGAGGCCGGGCCGCAGCAACAATTCGTCGCCTTGGATGGAGAACCGGGTGGAAAATCCGGCCTGTTCGGTGCTCGATGAGATGAATGCGGCCACTTCGGCAAATCGCGAATCGCTCGCCTGCAATACGGCCGGCACGCTGTCATCGCCAATCCACGCCGGCATGAAGCGCACTTGCCATTCATCCGCGCCGCTGCCGATGAGCTTCGCGATTCCTGTCATGCGCGTGACGGGCGGAAGCGTGTAGGCGTTTTCCAGGTTCCACTGCGGATTGAGGCTGACCAGATGCCGGAACGAGGCGCTGCGCACGATCGCGGGATTCCATATATGCGGTTGTTCGATCGCGAAGTTGCCGAGGCTGTAAAAAATTGGACGGCCGCGGTAGAACTCGACGCCCTTCAGCAGGTGCGGATGATGCCCGAGAATCGCGTCCGCGCCGGCATCGATTGCGCGATGCGCGATTTCGATCTGGTAGTCCGCGATGCTCGCCGGCACCATATGGATGCCCCAGTGCACCGACACCAGAACGACATGCGCGTGTTTGCGGACGCTGCGGATGCCCTCGAGAAGCGCCTCGAGATCCTGTCGATCCGCGAAAGTGCGAATCCTCGCGGCGGTGCCCGGCTGATCGGATTCGATTTGCTCATAAACGGTGTACGCGCGCAGCGGTGCGCAGCCCGCCTTGTCGACATCCGCCGCGTAACCATCGGGCAAAATCGAACTCGCGGCAAGCACCGCCACCTGCGATCCGGCGGCGTCCATCAGTGCCGGCCGGCGCGCGGCCGTAAGATCCTCGCCGGCGCCGCAGACCGTCAACCCGGCATCGGCTGCGTGCCGCAACGTATCTGCAAAGGCGTCATATCCGTAGTCGAGACAGTGGTTCCCGGCGAACGAAACCACATCGATGCCCGCCGCTTTCGCCGCCGGCGCCATGGCCGGCGGAGCCCGCATCGCCAGTTTGGCGCTGGGCACCGCCGCGCCGCGCTCGGAAATCGTCGTCTCGAGCTGTGCGAAACATAGATCGGCCTGCTGCAATGTGGCGGCACAACCTGCAAACATGGACAGACAGTCTGATCTTTTCACGCCAACATCGCCGCAGGCCATGAGAGTCGTCATGGCGTCGCGGCGTGCGGCAGGCGGCGGCCCATCAAGAGCCGGCGGATGAAACTCACCAGCACGGCGGCAATCAACAAAATGCCGGCGATCAACAGCGTGGGGGCGGCGAAGCTCCGGTTCGTTCGCGGACGTATCCGACCAAGTGAGGGATGATGAGACCGCCGGAACTTCCGCGCCATGTTGATGGCAACTGCAGCGACCGCGAACGTGGCGGGCTCGAGAGCGGAAGTCGGCAGCGCCCAAAATGCGCCCTGCGCCGCACCCAGGCCTAAACCGGCGAGAAACAGCATGATCAAGCCCGGAATGCCGGCGCCCAATAACAAGGCGGACAGAATTGCGAGCGCGGCGAGCACCGCCGGCACGCTGATGTGCAAGTAACGCTCGGCGGTCTTGTCGGAGTGTTTCGAGTTGAAATAAGTGCCGAGCATCGCGCCCAACCAAGGCAGCGCATTCACGAAACCTATTTGCAAGGGCGTGAGGCCCGACATCTGCCGGATCATCTGCGGCAGCCAAAACATGATTCCGTAAGCGCCGGACAGCAGGCAAAACCACAACAACGCCGAGGCCCAAATCATGGGTTCGCGCAGGATGCGCCAATCGTTGCGCTGTCCCGGGCGTTCCCGGTTGGCGGCGTTGCGCTGCAGCCAGCTTTTCTCTTCCTCGCTGAGCCAACGGACCTCCCCGGGTTTGTCGGGAAAGTAAAACAGCGCCGCGATGCCGAAGCCCAGGGACGGCAGCGCCTCCGCGATCAGCATCCAGCGCCAGCTCGGCAATCCCAGCGGAGCCGGCATGCTCATGAGCCAGCCCGACAGCGGACTGCCGATGACCAACGAGAACGGGATGGCAAGCATCGGCAGCGCGAAAGTGGTCGCGCGCTCGCGTTCGGTGGCGAATTGGCTCAGATAAAGAACGATGCCGGGAGCCAGTCCGCCTTCCGCGAATCCCAGCAACACACGCAAGACATAAAATTCGGCCGGTGAACGGACGAACGCCACGCCCGCCGCACAGCAAGCCCAAGCGACCGCGCACAGCGCCACCCATCGGCGCATGCCGATACGCTGCAACAGCAGCACGCTCGGGAACTGGCCGGCAAGAAATCCGAGGAATAGGATGCCGGCGCCGAAACCATACTGCGTCGGCGTGAAGCCCAGCTCCCGGTTCATTTGCAGCGCCGCGAAACTGATGTTCACCCGATCGAGCGAACTCAGCAGCATGAACAGAATGGTGGGCAACGCCAGGCGCGCCAACACCTTGGTTCCGATTGCGCGCTGCACTTGTTCGGCTTCCGGCATGTTGAGCCCTCGGGTGGTCGCGTATAAGCTCAACATGTAAGCGATTGCATTTCAAGCCCAGCCGCGGCGATTGCCGGGGACGTACGCGATGAACGGTGAAAATGAGCCCTCTCTCAGTGCGCGCGTGGCGGCTCACGTGGCGCAATGCCGCTTCGAGGCGCTGCCGTACGCCAGCGTCGCCGCCGCCAAGCGCGCGATCTTGGATGGCACCGGCGTCATGTTTGCCGCGAGCGGCCTGAGCGACGACGTCGTGCCTTTCGTGGCACTGGCGCGAACCCAGAGTGCATCGCCGCAGGCGACGCTCATTGGCTTCGATGAACGGGTCGGCGTGACGATGGCCGCGCTCGCCAATGGCGCTATGGCGCATGCGCTGGACTTCGAGGACGCCTTCGATCCGGCGCCCTGCCATCCCAATGCGTCGCTTCTGCCGGCGCTGCTGAGCGCGGCGCAATTTCGCCCACCCATCAGCGGCCGCGACTTCATCGCCGCAGTCGCCGTCGGCTGCGACCTGGTTTGCCGGCTGGCATTGTCCTTGCGCCAGTCTTTGGAGTCGGCCGGTTGGTACCCGCCGCCGATATTGGGTGCGCATGGCGCCTGCGCGGCGGTAGCGCGAGCGCTGCGCTTGAGTCCTGCGCAAATCATCGACGCGTTCTCGCTGCTGCTGTGCCAGAACACCTGCCCCGGCGAAATCAAGCACAGTCCAGAAACGGTAATCCGGGCGATTCGCGAAGCCTTTCCGGCACAAGCGGCGCTGTCGTCGGCGCTGCTGGCCGAGCGTGGGGTGCGAGGCTTTGCGCATCCTCTCGAGGGCCGAAACGGCTTTTTCGCCCTGTTCGCATCCGGCCGTTACGAGCCTTGCGACATTACCGATGGATTGGGCCAGCGATTTTGGATCGAGGCCCTGAGCTTCAAAAAATGGCCCTGTTGCCGCGGCACGCACGCCTATATCGAAGCGGCGCAAACACTACGGCAGGAATACGGATTCAGTACCGGCGACATCGCCGACTTGAGAATTTTCGGCGGCGAACTGCAGCGCATGTTGTGCGAACCGCGGGCGCAGAAGCAACAGCCGCAGACCCTGATCGATGCCAAGTTCAGCCTGCCCTTTACCCTTGCCGTGGCCCTGCGCGACCAAGAGGTGACGCTCAACAGCTTTACGCCGGCGGCGTTGAGCGACCCGCTGTTGTTGTCGCTCGCCGCCCGCGCCCGCTTCGAATTCGGCGCAGCGATTTCGCTGCCGGCAGCAGGGGAAATCCAGCTTACCCTGAAGGACGGCAGAGTGCTGCGTCACCGCGTTCCCCAAGCGCTCGGCGATCCCAGCCGGCCGCTGAGCGACGCGGCGCTGCGCGCGAAATTCGTCAACTGCACCATGAACGCGGCGCGTCCGCTCTCGCGGCGGCAGGCCGAAGCGCTGGCGGACCGATTCATGAATTTGGAGCTCGAAGCGGATGTGGGGGCTTTGTTGCGCTAGATCGTCATCGACCGCCCGCTGCCCCAGCCCAGTCGTATAGATCCATCGGCGCGCTCGGCGGCGCTCTGGGCGCAAAATTTCGCGGGTCATTGACGTCGCCGCGTCCGCGGTAGCGGGCTTGCACCGGGATAGGCGAACACCGGGCGGCTGCGCGAGATTCCGTCTTTGAGCAACGCCGTCGCCATCACGAAGTCAGGCGCCTGCCCAAGCTCCACCCAGTCGACGAGGGCCCCCAACAAATCCTCCTCGTAGGGCACATATCCGCCGGCGCAATGATAGACGCCCGGTATGAGGAACATCCGCGCAAAACTGCGCGCCGCCTGCAGACCGCCCGCTTCACTGCTCAGACGAGAGTAGTAGTCGGGCAGCCCGTAAGCGCCGGCCGCGGGATCCGCAAATCCCTGCCAGAGAATGAGTTTTCCGCCCCTCTCGCGGAAGCCGCGAAGATCCGTGCCGCGGGCATCGTAAATTGCGCCGCGGCGGCTGAGCTCGGCGAAGCTCGCGGCATCGAATTGCCACGCCTGCAGCGATGCGGCAGCGCCCGGCGCGCGCTGGAAGATCATGTTCTGCACCGCGTCCTCGAACATGGCGCCGCCCATCATGGGCAAGGCGTATCGCTCCACCCAGCTCAATTCGGAGCCATAAGGCTCGCCGCCGTAGAACAGGTGCCGGCCGCTGGCATCGACCGGCCCCAGGTAGAGCTTCTTCGCCACCTCGGCCTGGGCGGCCGTCAGGCATTGCGGCGCGGACCGCCCGGCACGGCACGCCAAAGTGGCGGGGTCGAAGTGGCATAGGCGCGGATCGTCGATTTGACCGTCCTTCACGCCGTCGAGCGCGTCGCAGGCGCTCATCACCGCCGCATGCAGCAGCGTCACCGCCGCTTCGTCCAGTACCAGCGAGCCATGCGCGTCGCGTCCCCAGCGAGCTTCCCAAATAAATCTTTCCATGGCTTCCGCGATCGCAAACGCGGGCGAGCCGGCGATGACGCCGTTGAAATCCTCGGGATAGCGCTGCGTTTCCATCATCGCCTCGCGCCCGCCGTCGGAGCATCCCTGAAAATACGAGAACTCCGGCGTACGGCCGTAGTACACGGATATGATCGCCTTCGCGGCGACCGCAAACGCATGTGCGGCTCGAAATGCGAAGTCCTCTCGAACCGTACGGCCGCCGAGCGCCCACACCCCATCTCCGCCCGTGTGCCCTGAGTTCTCGAAGCCCACCGCGAAGCCGCCCGCGTAGGCGACTTGAACGTCGCAGCGCGGAGCCAGGCCGCTCATGATCACACCGCAATTGCCTCCGCAGCCGCCTTGCAGATACCGTCCGGTCCATCGTGCCGTGGGCAGACGCAGTTCGAACTGAATCGTCGGCGCGACGTAGCCTTTCACCACACAAAACTCCGCCCGCCCCGCGGCGGCCGCTTCGATGCCAGCCGATTGCACCCGAGCCGGCGCCTCGGCCACACTCGAGAAGTCGCGCTGCACGAGCTGCGCGCAATCGATCACCGGCGGGATCGCAGCCCGGTCCGGGAGCGGCAGCATTTGCACCGCGGCTCCCGCAGCGGCGGCTTCGCGGGCCGCCTGAGCGGGCGAGCTCACCTGCGGCAGCAACATCATCAGCCACCCGGCGATCAATGCCGCGCGGCTCATGTTGGGTCCTCGAAATTCGCGTGCGCTTGCGTAAGACTCAGCAATTGCTCGCGGGCATCCGCCAGTATCCAGCGCTCCGCCGTCACGCGCTCGACGTCCGCCCGCAGCCGATCTACATAGGCTGTCTTGTTGCCGTACAGCCCGCGCGCAACAGCCGCCGGGAATGGCTCCATGTATCCAAACAAAAGGCACTCAGCGGTCGATCCGACGCCATATTTCGCGACCGGCAGCGAAACTTGCGGCAGACGTACGCCGCCTTTGGCATTGCCCCATTCGTCGAGAAGCGTAGAGCCATCGGCGTTGGTTTCAATGAAAGCCGAGGGCGGCGGCGCGCGCCCACGATCAAGCCATTGATACATGTTTGAGAACATCGCGGCCTGCACCAGGTACAGCGGATAGTCGTTGGGCAGGGATCCTGCGGGAAAGCTTGCCCGGCAATCGGCCGCGGAGAAGTGCGGTTGCCCGGGCGCGGCGGCCAGTTTTATCGCCTTCGGCGGCTTGGCTGCATCCGCCGGGGGCGGCACCGCAACGTGAGAGGCGCCCGCGATTTCATAGTGCCGGTAGCGAGCATCGTCCGGCCGGCGATTCTTCAAACCCCCGAAACCGTTGTAATCGCTCTGTGTATTGAGCCGCATCACCGGCACGTCGAGCGGCCGCACATACTGCGCGTCTGCCATGGGCAGGTAGGCGTCGAAAATATTGTTCCCGTTTCCAAGCCGCGCTTCCTGGTGATGGTAGTTCGCGAAGGTGGCGGTTGCCACGCCGGTATATGAGTAGCCCGTCAACAGCAGATGCCGTACACGGTCGCCCGGCAACAGACTGCCGGCTTCCCGGCCTTTGATCGCGGCGCCGGTCTGCGCGATCATGCCCCAGAGCTGCGTCGGGTCCTCGAAGCGCAGCCTTGCGTAGCGCGCCGGATCTGCGGCCTTCAGACCCGCAATCGTCAACGGATGCTGAACTCCGACGTAAATGTCCCCGTGAGCGCTGAAAAAGCCATGCAACGAGTTCCACGCCAGGCTGCTGCCGCCGCCGCTGGGATGCAAACATTCGGCTATCACGTTGCCGCTGAACCGCTGCCTGTCGCGGGGCCGATAAACGATCAGCCGCGTGGTGAAGGGCCGGTTCGCATGCACTACCTCGCGGGTAAAGTCCCGGGCGCCCAGATCCTTGGAATTGTCGCGCGCTGCCACGTCCGCGGCATCCGCCATCGAAACCGGTCGATACACGTTGGCGCGGCCCGAGAGAAAATATTCCTCGGCGACATAGCCGATGCCGCCGACATCCCAGACCATGAGTCCACGTCCGAGCGTATCGGGCAACGGGCCGTCGAGACCGGCATCGCGCGCCTTGGCGGCGGCGGGCAAAGCCGGCAAGTGCAGAGCCGCCCCCCCCAATAACGCCGCCGCTAAAATCTCGCGGCGCGAGCATGCGGCTGCGCGCGGTTGCGGATGGATTCCGGATGACGATGTCATGCAACTCTCCTCGCCGTGCATTCCGATGTTGCGATGCGGGCGCGGCGCCGCGATTGCCAGAGATTCGTTGACAATACCATCCACAAAGCTCCGGCGCTGATTCTTAGCCTGGCGCGGCCGCGGTTATTTAGTTTACGAATTAAACGAAATTCGTGCGACGCTGCGCCTGCTGCCACATATATCATGCCGTGTTTCGCGATGCCGCCCGTAAGATTGCCGCCCAGTTAGCAGAGCCGGTCAACCAAACGCCGGTTATTCGGCGCCGAATATTAGTTGATACTACAAACTAATGTTTACATCGAGCATTCCTTTGGATATCCTGCCGGCTCTCGATGTAAGCGCGTACAACAAATGATTCCGGGGGGTTGCAGTGGTCACTAAATCTGTTGGCTGGCTCTTAGGCGCATCGAGAAGCGCAATATTTTCGGCGGCGGCCGCTTCAATGATGTCGGGTGCGGCGCTCGCGCAGACGGCGGCACAGGCAGCGGCGGCCAGCGCTGATACGCTGCAGGAGATCGTGGTGACCGGCACGTTGATTCGCGGCACCGCTCCGGTCGGCTCCAATCTGATCGCGGTCGACCAATCGCAACTGCAGGCCACGGGCGGCAACACTGTCATCGACATGCTGCGCGATGTGCCTCAGGTCACGAATCTTGGCGTCTCCGAAGGTCAGCGCAGCGGCACCGGCGGCGCCACCAATATCACCTTGGGCAATTCCATTGATCTGCGCGGCTTGAGTCCCTATGCGACGCTTACCTTGCTCAACGGTCACCGCGTGCCCCCTGCCGGCACCAGCGGCAGCACGGTCGACCCGGATTCCTTTCCCTCGATCATGCTGCAACGCGTGGACATCGTCGCCGATGGCGCGTCGGCGACCTACGGTTCCGACGCGATCGCCGGCGTTGCGAATTTGATCTTGCGGCGCGACGTCGAGGGCGTGGAAATGAGCGCACGCGAAGGCTGGGCCGACAGCTATAAAGAGCGCCGTCTCGGCGTGCTCGTCGGACACAACTGGGGAAGCGGCCAGTTCAGTCTCGGCTATGAAAACTCCTATCACTCCGACCTCAACGGTCAGAATCGAAGTTTCTTCGAGTCGAACCAGACCGGCCGCGGCGGCACCGACTACAGCAGCACCCAGTGCAATCCCGGCAACATCGTGGCGGGCGGCACGAGTTATGCCATTCCGGCAGGCGGAGTCACCCCGGCGAACGCGGGCGCGCTGCTGCCGAACACTGCCAATCGCTGCGACGTCGCCAAATATCAAGACATTCTGCCGCAGGTCGAGCACAACAACGTGGCGTTGGACTTCGATCAAAAATTCGGCGACTCGGTCAGCATTTACGGCGATGCGACCTACGCGCGCCGCACCTTTACCTCGGCCGTGCAGCAGGTGACCGGGCCCGTTGAAGTGCCCACCACCAACGCCTTCTTCGTTTCCCCTCCGGGCGCGGTGCTGTCGCCGTGCTCGCCCGCGCCGGGCGCGCCGAATTGCGAACAGGTGAATTACTTCTTCGGCAACGACCTCGGCAACAATGCCTACAGCATCGGCCATTCCGAGAACTACCAGGGCACTCTCGGCATCGATTTCAAACTGGCGCACGACTGGCACCTCGGATTCGACGGCACCGCCGGAAAGGATCACGACCGCGATCAGCAAAACCAGGAACTGAACAACGGCAATTTGGCCGCGGCGCTCGCGAGCGGCAATCCGACGACGGCGCTCAACGTTTTTGGCGGCGCCAATTCCCAAGCGGTGCTCAACAGCGTCTTCGCCAACCGTTTCTATGCTCCCGGCGACACGGGTGAACAGGTGGTCGAGGGCAAACTGGACGGCTCGCTATTTCACATGCCCGGCGGCGATGCGCGCGCGGCGGTTGGCGGACAATGGCGCCACGACGAATTGCTCTACGGCATCAATTCCGGCGTGCCCGGCGGCGCCGATTTGGTGATCCGCCAACAGTTGGATCGGCATTCGGTCTCTGGATACGCGGAGGTCTTGCTGCCTTTCTTCGGCGCGGACAATGCCATGCCGGGACTGCAGCGCCTCGAACTCGATTTGGCGGGGCGCTACGAAAATTACAGCGACTTTGGCAGCACCTCGCATCCAAAAATCGGCTTGAACTGGTCGCCGGTGGACGGCGTGATGGTGCATGCCAGCTACGGCACATCGTTCCGCGCGCCGCTCCTGTCAGAATTGGTCGGGCCTCTGAGAGGCGTCTTCGTGCAGACCTATTCCGACCCTCTGTCGCCGACCGGCACCTCCGTCGGATACACCCTCGGCGGCGGCAATCTGAAGCTGCAGCCAGAAACGGCGAAGACTTACTCGTTCGGAGTGGATTATCAGCCCGTCAAAGAAGCGCACTTCAGCTTGAATTACTTCAACATCAACTATAAAAATCAGATTTCAAGCTACTTGAGCGACCTGACCATATTGCAGCAGAGTGCGCAGCTCGGTTCGTTGATCAACCGCTGCCCCTCCGCCGCCTGCACTTCGCTGATCAATCAATACGTGGTACCGGGCCCGGTATTCGGCCCGATCCTCGCCAACCCCAGCGTGTTCGTGAATGGCCTCGAATTGAATCTCGGCACCACGGACACGCAGGGCGTCGACTTCCTCGGCAGCTATTCGATCCCCACCGATCACTCCGGAACCTGGTCGGTCGGGCTCACAGGGACCTACACCTTCAAGTACGACGTCGCCTTCACCCCCGGCGGTACCAGTTTCGACGAGCTCAACAAAATCGGCTTTCCGCTGCGCCTGCGCATGCGCGGCAACGTCGGCTGGAGCCTGGGTCCGGTTTCGGCACTGGCGTTCCTCAACTATGAGAACGGCTACACCAACAATGAAACCACGCCGATCCAATCGGTCGGCAGCTACACGACGGTCGATCTGAACGTGATTTACGATTTGGGCAAGACCTTTGCGGCGGCTTGGAGCAAGGATCTAAGCATCACGGCGCACGTGGATAATCTGTTCGACAGAAATCCTCCTTACGTCAATATTCCAATCAGCCCGAATGGCGGCGGTGGATTCGACCCCAATGTGGCGAGCGCGATCGGCCGCCTGGTGTCCCTGCAAATCGCCAAGAAATTTTAGGCCCTGCGCTCGAGCGCGGCATCGGCTGCGCGCCTCGAGGCAGCCGATGAACCGCGCAGCGCGCGCAATTTGTTGAGCGCGGCCGGTTCGTGGCAATCTATGTCGGTTCAAGGCCATTGTTACGGAAGTCCAAGGAATTCATGAAGCGCGCTAAGAGTCGTCGTGCAGGAGGCGGGCGCGCTAAAACCCGCGCCAAAATGCTCAAGGCGCCATCGCAGCCCTTGAGCGTCGGATTGCTGCCCAACCTGTTGGGCTACAACGTTCGCCGCGCGGAAATCGCCTTGTGGCGGGATTTCAGCCGGACAGTGGGCGAAGGCGAAGTGAGGCCTGCACTGTTCAGTCTGTTGATTCTGGTCGAAGCCAATCCTGGCGTTGCGCAGATCGACATCGCGAATCAGTTGGACATCGACAAGGCAACGGTCGTCGGTCTGGTCCAGGGATTGCAGCGGCGCCAATGCGTCGTATGCCGGCAGTCGTCGATCGATCGGCGCCGCCAGGGAATTTATCTCACGCCCAAAGGACAGGCCGAACTCAATAAACTCCGTCAGGAAATGCTGGAGCACGAGACGCGCTTTACCAGGCTTTTCGACGCTCAGGAACTCGCGCAGTTATTCACACTGCTGCGGCGCATCCATCCCTAGCCGGAAACGGCCGCTAGCCCTTCTCCCAGAACTCTCGGGCTTCGCGGCCATAGTCATCGATGACTCGGCTGTTGGCGTCGAATGCCATATTCGCGCGTGATTGCAATGAGTAGGCCGGCCAATGCGGCAATTTGCCGATGTTCGGATTTCCGCCGCGCGCAAATGCGACCCACGCCGCGCTCATTTGATCCGCGACCTGTTGTGCATCCCGGGCGGCGCCGATTTCCGGGGACGAGCTTGCGTTGTCGAACACCAGAGATACATCGGTTCCATGCGGCGAGCGCAAATCGCGGTTGATCTCCCATTCGAGGACATAGACATACGCCGCAGCGCGCTTCTGCTTCACCTTGAGCTCGGCCACCCTGTTCGCTGCCTGGCGCATCCAAAAGTCTGTCACCGCATCGGCCAACAAATACGACGGCGAATCGGCCGGGTGAAGCTTCTTGTAGAGACGCAAGGCATCCTCGGCGCGCTGGCCGGCCATGGGCCGCAGCCGATCAATGACCTCCGCCTCGGTGAAATGACCCCATTGCGGGAACGGCCCCACGAACAGCACCGCCTCATCCTTGGTCGACCCCACCAAAAAGGGCACCTCCGCCGACTCCGGCGCCGCCACTGCATCGAATGGGTGATGATGAATCGACAGGCCGTCCACCAAGGGAATCAAACCCATCGGACCGAACCCCAGCACCCGCGGCACCACTTTCACTTCCGCCGCATCGGCGGCTTTCGCGAGCTTCATCGCGTCCATCGATTGCAACTCGCCAATCCGGCTGGGGGAGAGACCAAGATCGCCGAGCAGTTGCCGGGCGATTGCGGTGCCGCGCGCCTTGTCGGCAATCTGCAGGCATGGGCCGCTTTGCATGATTGCCTTGTGAAACAGCCCTTTCGCGGCCGGCATCGCGCAAACGACGCTCACCTTGCCCGCTCCGCCGGATTCGCCAAAAATGGTGACGTTGCCGGGATCTCCGCCGAAGGCAGCGATGTTGTCGCGAACCCAGCGCAGCGCCTCGACGATGTCGAGCATCCCGGCGTTGCCGGACTCACTGAACGCCTCGCCTCCGAGTTCGCCCAGGTAAAGGTAGCCAAAAACATTGAGCCGGTGGTTGATTGTCACCACCACGACATCGCCGCGCGCACGCCAACCGCGTGCCGTCATAGGCCGGTGCCGAACCTGAGCCGACGGCGAAGCCGCCGCCATGCAACCAGACCATGACCGGGCGTTTGGCCGAGTCAGCCGCGGCCGTCCATATGTTGAGGACCAGACAGTTTTCCGACAGGTCCGGCTCGGGCTTTGGGCGTACGAACAGAGCGCCCAGTTCTTTTTGCATCGAGGTGGGCGCGGCCGGCGCGGCCGCGCCCGTCCGGCGTACGAACGGCGAAGCCCCCAACGGGACTTGGGGACAGCTGTCGCCATGCCGTATCGCGTCGCGTATCCCATTCCAGGGAAGCGCCGGCCGCGGCGGCAGAAACCGGGATGCGCCCCCGGTGGGCGCACCGTAAGGCACGCCGAGGAAGCTGAGAGCGCCGTTTTGCTGCAGCCCGCGCACCGCTCCGAGACTGGTTTTGACCACCGCTGCCGGCGCCGCCGAACTGGCGCGGACGTTGCCGATGCGCGAGACTGCGGCGAGGATTCCCGCGCTCGCGATGCCCAAGGTTGCGTGCCTTCTGTTGATCACTTGGTAACCCCCTCAGTCGCTCCGAGTCTAAGGCATAATCGTTTATAACACTAACTATTTTGTCGCATTGCCGGCAAGGATCGCTGGACGTAACTTCATTACATTTCATAAATTAGTTTGCATTGCAAACTAATTATGCCTGAGGCAAGATCCGCTATGCTTCAAGGAAGAAAAATCCACGGGTCCGTTCCGAATTCTGGCAGCGGGGGCGTTTCTCACATGCATGCGGCCGCGCTTGGATAATGGCAGCGCTCGATTTCATTTTCGCCGGCGATTTGGTTCTGGACGAACCGCGTCCGGACTATTGGCTGGGCGGCATTGCGCCGCTCACCGTTGCTGCGGATATCGCCATCGGCCATCTGGAAGTTCCGCACACCCGCCGCTGCGTCGAATCGCGCGCGGACGTGCCGGCGCCGGGCGCGGACCCGGCGAATTTGGCGGCGCTTCAGCGCGCTGGATTCGATGCAGTGACGCTCGCGGGCAATCATATGGCGGACTGCGGAGCCCCCGGCATCGCCGATACCGCTGCCGAGCTGACGCGGTTGGGGATAGCGCACGCGGGCGCCGGGGCGAACCTGGATGCGGCGCGCCGGCCGGCGTTTTTGGGGCGGCCCCCACGCCGCATTGCGCTGCTCAGCTACAACTGCGTGGGTCCGCAAGCCGGCTGGGCGAGCGCGACGAGCGCCGGCTGCGCTTATGTGCGCATCGCCGCCGCGGACGGCGGCGAGATTTCTCCGACGGCATCATTGCAGTCGCCGGATCCTGAGTCGCTGTCTCAGATGCAGGCCGACATTGCCGCGGCTTGCGGCGATGGAAGTTTTGTGGTGGTTGCCCTGCATAAGGGTTTGGTGCACACGCCGGCACGGCTGGCGCCTTATGAACGACCCGTGGCGTGGGCCGCGATCGATGCGGGAGCGCAAGTGGTCGTCAGCCATCACGCCCACCTGATTCGCGGCATGGAATATTACCGCGGCAAGCCGATTTTCCACGGTCTTGGCAATGGCTGCGTGGTAACGCGCGCGCTCAGTCCGGGTCAAGACAATCCCGCGCGCGCCCTCTGGGTAGAACGGCGCAAAAAGCTGTTCGGTTTCGAACCGGATCCGGGCTATTGGCTGGCACCGTTTCACCCGGACGCGGTCAACGCCATGTTGGGGCGTTTGAAATGGCATGACGACGGACGGATCGAGGCCGGCTTCGTGCCGGTGCATGTTGAGGCGCCGGGCCGGCCGGTGATTGCCGACGCCTCGCATGCCGCGGCAACGATCGCGTACATGGCGGAAATCACGCGCGCGGCCGGCCTGCCGCTCCTGTCCTACTCGCAGCGCGATGATATGGTCGTAGCCGCATGACGCAGCCGCCCGCAGGCATTGACATCGAGCCCGTCCATGGCGCGCAGCGCTGGCTCTTCTATGCAGGTGCTGCCGGTCTTCTGTTCGCCATCGGCGCGGATGCGCTGGCGGTGCTGGGGCGGCATCTCGGAATTCCACTGCTCGGTTCGATTGAATTGATGCAGGCGTCGATCCTGCTTACCTCCTCCGCCGCGATCGTCGCGGCGACGGCCGCGAACAAGCATGCGGTGGTGCACTTGCTCATCGACCGCCTCTCGCCGCGATGGCGAGCCGTGATGCAGCGGGTACAAACGTTGCTCAGCGCGGCTTTTTTTGCCGCTCTCGGCGCCGGCAGCCTGTGGATTGCATACGATATGCGCAACGGCCACGAACAAAGCGAACTGCTGCGAATTCCCTACGCGCCGTTGCGATTCGTGAGCATCGTGGCCGTGCTGGCGGTGGCCGCGATTTATCTGTTCCGCGCGTTCCACAAGCGGGGGCGCGGATGATCGGTTCGCCGTTGATTGGATTTCTCGGCGTGCTCGTGCTGCTGATCGTGCTGACCGCAGGCATCCCCATTGGCGTTGCACTGGGGCTCGTCGGCATGGGCGGCATGTGGTTCTTGCTCGGCCTGGAACCGGCGCTCATCAAATCGAGCGTAATCCTGTTCGACACGCTGTCGCGCTATGAACTCGGGGTTCTGCCGCTGTTTCTCTTCATGGCGCATGTCTGTTTCGCCGCCAATGCAAGCCGCGATTTTTTCGACGCCGCGGCCCGCATGATCGGGCACCGCCGCGGCGGCTTGGCGCTGGCCTCGATTGGCGGTTGCGCCGGCTTCGGAACGATCAGCGGTTCGAGTTTGGCGACAGCGGCAACGATCGGCCTGGTGGCGCTTCCGGAAATGCGCAAGCGCGGCTACTCGGATGAACTGGCCACCGGCGCGGTGGCCGCCGGAGGCACGCTTGGCCAAATGGTGCCTCCATCCGCGGCGCTCATCGTGTTCGGCATCATCGCGGAGCAGTCCATCGGCCGATTGTTCACGGCCGCCATCGTGCCCGCGATCACCCAGGTTCTGCTGTACTGTCTGGTGATCGTCATTTTGTGCCATTTCAAACCCGGCATCGCTCCGGCCACCGAGCGCGCCACCTGGGCGGAGCGCCGTCTGGCGTTGCTGCGAATCGTGGACATTGGGTTGCTGATCCTGGTGGTGATCGGCGGCATTGCGCTGGGGTGGTTCACCCCGCCGGAGGCGGGTTCCGTAGGCGCCGTGGGTGCGCTGCTGCTGTGCGCTTGGCGAAAGCGCCTGACCTTGAACAGTCTCGGTCATGCGATCAGGCAAACACTGCGCACCAGCGGGATGATCTACGTCGTCATCATCGGCGCGCTCATTTTTTCGGTCTTCATCAGCCTGACCGGCATCGCCGGCCAGGTCGCGGTTCTGCTCGCCTCGGTCGGCGGCAATCGCATCGTTTCGTTGCTGGTGATGGCTGCATTGCTGCTGCTGCTTGGATCCGTATTGGACGGACTGGCGTTGATGCTGCTCACCACCCCGATCCTGCTGCCGATCATTCAGCAGATGGGATTATCGCCCGTTTGGTTCGGCATCTTTTTGGTGCGCGCGATGGAAATTGGTTTTGTGCATCCGCCGATCGGCATGAATCTATTCGTGATTCACGGAATTGCGAAAGACGTGTCGATTGGGCGCATTTTTCGCGGCGTAATACCGTTTCTGGCGGCCGATTTCGTACACCTGCTGCTGCTGATATTCGTGCCTGCCCTGGTGCTGGCGCTGCCCAAGGCGCTGGGACAATGAGCGCTTTGGAAATTCAGGCGGCGAATGCGCTGCGTGATCCGCTCGCGCGCGCCCGCGTGCATGCGCGGCAAGGACGGAAAGTGATTGGTTTTTTGGGCGCGGAAATACCGGTGGAACTCATCATCGCAAACGGCGCGTATCCGGTGCGTTTGGCGGCCGCGCCCGAGGCCAAAACCGACCTCGCGGACCGGTATCTGGAATCCACTTTCACTCCGGAGGTGCGCTCGATTGCACAGCAGTACCTCGAGGGCGCGCTTAATTTCATGCACTCGATCATCCTGCCGCGCAGCAACGACAGCGCACAGCGCCTTTACTATTACCTGAGCGAACTGCGCGTTCGGCAACTTGCAAATGCTCCCGTCCCTCTCATATTTGATCTGGCAAAGATCCCGCGGGAATCGAGCAAGCTGCACAGCAGGGCCGCCACACAGCGCCTCGCCGCGCAATCGGCGTGCCGCCGGGCGCCGTGCCCGGCGCCGTTCGCCAACGCAACCGGCGGCGGGAGCTGTTCTTGCGCGCGATGCGGCTGCGCGGCGGCGGCGGCATTCGCGGCAGCGTCATGGATCGAATATTTCGCAGCGCGGATCTTTGCGACGCCGACGAGTTCGACGGCGCTTTCGGCGAGTGGCTGTCGAACTTGGACTCGGCGCCGGTCGGTCGCCGCCTATTGCTCGCCGGCAGTTCTCCGCCCGATGAGCGCTTGCATCAGGCGGTCGAGGCAGGCGGCGGCAATGTCGTGAGTGAAGCCGATGCCCATGCCTCCCGATCGGTAAGTTCGCCGTTGATCGCCGCCGACGGTTCCCTGGATGCCATCGCCGACCACTATTACGCTCTGCAGGCGAGCACCCGCGCCTTTGTCGACCGCGCCGCCGCGCTCAAAAATCTGGCCGAAAGCGTGGCCGCGAGCGGCGTCATCATATGGTTGATCGAAGAGGAAGATGCGCTGATCTGGGATTTGCCGGCGCAGATCTCCGCCTTGCGGTCGAGCGGCATCGCCACGCTGCGGCTGGTTCGACGCCGCTGGGACATGCGCGACGGCGCACTCGAAGAAGTCAGCTCGTTCACACGTGCACTCGAGGCAACAGCATGAACTTCCTCGAGGGCCATCGGGTGCTTGCACTGACATCGGCCGCCGACGGCGCACTGGCGCGGTTTTTTGCGTCGCTTGGTGCGACGGTACTTCCCGTATCCGCCGGTGAAATGGAGCGCCAAATTGCCGATGCGTCGTTTCTCGTCGAGGACTTGGGCCCGGCAAAGCTTGGGCAGCACGGTTGGACGCCGGAGCGGCTGCAGCGGGCAGCTCCGCGCCTGATTCACGTCTCGGTAACCACCTTTGGTTGCGACGCCCCGCGCGCGCGCTGGCGGGGCGGCGAATTGATCGCCTCCGCCATGGGCGGCGTATTGCGGCTCACCGGGACGCCGGACCGGGCGCCTGTCAAGGAAGCCCTGGATGCTTGCCAGTTCCACGCGGACATGGTGGCGGCCGCGGGCGCATTGGCAGCTCACTATGAACGCGGCCTCACCGGACGCGGGCAATCGGTCGATGTCTCCGCGCAAGAGGTGGCTTTCTCGCGGCAGGTCAACAGCGTGCTGGCGTGGCAATTCGATCGCCGCAAATTGTCAAGAGTTGGCGGCGCTCTCAATTATGGATTGGCGACCGTTCGCTGCATCTGGCCGCTCGCGGATGGTTGGTGCTTCCATACGTTGATGACGGGGCGCTTCGGTGCCCCGGCAAATCGCGCGCTCAGCGATTGGATGAATGAGCAAGGCATGCCGAATCCCTTGCACGGCGTTGATTGGATGAGCTACAACCGGTCCACCCTGGATTCGGCGACCCGGCACTCCTGGGAGCACGCGATCGAGGCGTTTTTCCGTACGAAAACCAAGCATGACATTGCGCAAGAGGGCCTGCGCCGCGGAATCAATGCCACCGTTGTGGCGGAACCCTCGGACGTGCTGGGCGACGCGCACCTGGCGGCCCGCGACTTCTGGAGCGTGCTGCCCGATCGAACGCGGCTGCCTGGGCGGTTTGTCTCGGTGCAAGCGGCGCGCGACCTGGCTGATGCCGATCGCCTCGCTGCAACCGATTCCCGGCATACCGGCGCAGGTCCTCTGGCCGGCGTGCGCGTGCTGGATTTCTCATGGGCGTTGGTCGGATCGATCACCACCAAGACCCTCGGCGACTTGGGCGCCGACGTCATCAAGGTCGAGAGCCGCACGCGCCCTTGCCTGTCGCGGCTGGACGTGCAAGTCAGCGCATCGAAGCCCGGAAATTTGGACGACAAGCCGTGGTTCGCGCATCTCAACACCTCAAACGCAGCATGGCGCTGGACATGAAGCGCCGCGAGAGCCGCGAGGTCCTCGATCCTCTGATCCGCTGGGCGGACGTGATCGTGGAGAACTTCTCCCCGGGCACGATGGCAGAAGCTCGGCCTCGACTACGCAGCGCTCGCAAGACCAATCCCGGGCTGATCATGGTTTCCGGCAGCGTTTACGGGCAGACCGGCCCGCTCGCGCAGAAGTGGGGCGTCGACGGCACGGGCGCCGCGTTATCCGGCCGAACCTATCTGACCGGCTGGCCGGACCGAGATCCGGTCATTCCCGGCGCGGTTCCCTATGGGGATGTGATCGTTCCTTACGTCATGGCGGCCACAGCCGCAGCCGCGCTTCAGCATCGCCGCGAGAGCAGGGCGCGGTTCGCACATCGACGCATCGATGTATGAAATCTGCGTGCAGCAAATGCGTGGCGCACTCCTGGAGACCCAGGCCGGAATTCGCGCGGCGCGCAACGGAAACGCGCGATCCGCGCTTGTTTCACCAAGGCGTTTACGCCGTGCAGGGCGAGGATCGCTGGATCGCCATCGTGCTGCCCGGCGCCGCGGACTGGCAAACCTTGAGACGCTTCGCCAACATCGCCGATGTTGCCGATGCGCCGGCGCGGGATGCGGCGATTGAAGCCTGGAGCAGAAATCTCGACGGCAAAATCTTGATGGACGAACTGCAGCGAGCCGGCATCGCCGCCGGCGTCGTTCAGGACATCGAAGATCTGGTGCAGTTCGACCCGCAGCTCGCGGCGCGAGGCAGCCTCATGATGTTGCCGCATCCTCTGCTGGGTTCGTTCGGGCACATGCGAACGCCGATCACGCTCCATGGGCGCGTTTTGCGGCCCTATCGAGCGCCGAACATCGGCGAGCATTCGCTGACAATCGCCCGGGAAATATGCGGCTTGGCGCCCGCGCGCATCGCGGAACTCGAATCGAAGGAAGTGTTTCAATGACCGCCGCCGGCATCGCGCAGCCGCAAAGATCTGCAATGCACCGCGGACGCCCTCGCCCATCAGCGCCATTTTGCCGCCGAATTGAAGCGTCGCGTGGTCGAAAACGGCGACCCGTTCGTGCTTGCGCAGGCCGACACTCCTCATGAGATGTTTCACGCCATGGATATTCCCTTGATCACCAATCAATGGTGGTCGGCGTACATTTCCGCCAAGCAGCTGTCGGCACGGTATTTCTGAGGTGCTCGAGCAACGCGGCTATGCCGGCAATGGCTGCCGCTATTGTTCGCTTGGGCTGGGTGCACGCTCGCAAACGACGCCGGCACCGCGCCCTGGGGAGGACTGCCCAACCCGTCGCCATGGTGGCGCGGCTGACCTGCGACTGCATTCAACATGTTTTCGGCCAATGGGCTGCCGCGCTCGGCACCGAATTCTTCCCGCTCGAGGCGCCGGCCTGGCACGCACAAGGACGCGGCCTGGTTCGAGAAGTCGCAATGACCGATGGGAAGAGGTGTCTCAAGCCGATCGCATCGAGCTGCTGGTCGAGGAAATGCGCGATCTGATCGCTCTTCTGGAGCGCAAAACCGGCTCGGCGCTTCAGCGAAACGAGACTCACGGCGCTGATGGAGAAGATCAACGAGCAGGAGGGTTACATTGCCGAGGCCGCGGATTTGATCGGAGCGGCGCGGCCGTGCCCGGTTTCGATCGCCGACCAAATGCCCAATACCATGATTCCGCAGTGGCATCGCGGATCCGACTGGGCCGTCGCGCATGCCGAGCGTTTTCGCGATGAGGTGGCGGAGCGCGTCAGGGCGGGTGTTGCCGTCAGCAGCAACGAGCGCATCCGTCTGATGTGGATCGGCGCGGGCTTATGGCACGACCCCGGTTTTTATCAAGCACTGGAGGAGCGGCTGCGGCGCCGTTTTCGTCTGGTCGATGTACATGCCATTTGCCGGGCCGCAGTACATCCGCAAGCTGCGCGGCAAGCCATTGCATGAACTGGCAAGCCGCATTTGTTCCATGAACGAGGTGCTGCACCTGCCGCCGTGGATGAACGGCTGGATGGTGAGCGAGGCCAAGCGTTGCGGAATCGACGCCGCCCTCATTCTAGTGCCGCCGGATAGCCGTCTCTCGCAAAGCGGTACGCTGCTCACCCGTTTATCGCTGGAGCAAGCGGGCGTGCCAACCTTGGCCTTGAATGCCGATATGGTCGACTCGAAGGGTTGGAGTCACACGGAAATGGTGGGTCATGTGTCCGATTTCCTCGGCAAGGCGGGGCTCGCATGACTCGATTGACGCTGCTGCTGGGCTGCGCCCTCTTGGCCCTCGGGGCGAACGCCGCGGGAGCGACGGTGTTGACCTATGCGACTCCTTACGGACCGAACCATCCGTTCAGCCGCGCCGACAAGGCATGGATGGCGTGGGTTGCGCAGAATTCCGGCGGCTCCCTGACCATTCGCCCCATCTGGTCCGGCGGCTTGATCTCTTCCGACCAATCGTTGATCGAACTGCGGCACGGTGTCGCGGATATTGGCTTGATTACACCGATTTATGCCCATGGCGGGGCACATCTATTGCGCGTTCAGACTGGTTTTTATTCCGGCGCGAAAACCTTCGAGCAACAAGTGGCGATGTACCGTTGCTTGGCGGCGGACTCGCCTGAATATGCGCGCGAGCTGCAAGGTTTGAAGGTATTGGCCGTTCAGGGCGGCACGTTGCCGGGTGTACTCAGCCGCACCCGCGAGGTTCATACCTTGGGCGATCTGAAGGGCATGCGAATCAGGGTACCCACCGAATTGCTCAACGTGATGCGCGATCTGGACGCGGATCCCGTGACCATGCCCATGGGCGAAGTGTATTCGAGCCTGGCGAAAGGCGTGCTCGATGCGGTGGTGGCGCCGGCCGACACCTTGAAGTCGCTGCATTTTGGCGAGGTCGCGAAATACTACACAGAACTTCAGGTGCCGCGCGGCGCCTATCCCGCTCGCGCCATGGGCGAGCGCCGCTGGCTTGCGCTCGACCCGCGGGAGCAGCGCCTGCTCGAGGCATCGACTCCCATCTGGGAAGCGGCCATGGCGAGGGAGACGCGCGCCGCGGTTCAATCGGGAGAGGCTGAAGGACGGGCACAACACGTCCAGTTCATCCCGGTGAGCGCGCAGGACCAGATACGTTTTGACGAACTGTATGAAAAGGATGCCGCGCGCAGCGCCGCGAGGCTCGACCGCATCGGTATCGACGGCATGGCGGTGTTTCGGGACGCACGGCAAATCGCGCAGGGCATCCGGCAAACCGGAACCGTGACCTGTGCAAGGAGAGCCGATGCAACCACTTGAGGGCATTCGCGTCGCGGATTTCACTCACATCATGGCCGGCCCGTATGCCACGCACCTATTGCGGCTGCTGGGTGCGGAGGTCATCAAAGTCGAAGCGCCCGGCAGAGGCGACGCGATGCGCAATTACGGCGCCGACCGCGCCTACGACGGCATGGCGCCGGCGTTCATTGCCGTGAATGCCGGCAAGAAGTCCATGTCCTTGGATCTGAAGAATACCGCTTCGCTGGAGGCCGCTCGCAGACTCATCGCGCGCTCCGATGTGGTCGTGGAAAACTTTCGCCCCGGCGTCATGGCGCGGCTCGGCCTCGGCTATGCGGAGGCCCGCGCGCTCAAGGCCGACATCGTCTATTGCTCGGTGTCCGGCTACGGACAGTCGGGACCGCTGCGCGACTGGCCGGCGATCGACAACATCGTGCAGGCCACCAGCGGCATGATGTCGCTGGGCGGAGATCCCGGCGATCCGCCCATGCGCGTCGGATTTCCCGTGGTGGATACCTTGACCGGCCAGACCGCGGCATTCGCCATTTTGGCGGCGCTGCTCAAGCGACAGCGCAATGGACAGGGCGAGTTCATCGACGTGGCAATGATGGACGCGAGCCTCGCATTCATGACCTCGGCGGTGGTGCCGTTCCTGGTTACCGGCCAGGCGATGGAGCGCACGGGCAATACCGGCTACAGCGGCCAGCCCACGGCCGCGTTGTTCGAAGCCGGCGACGGCAAACTCATCTCGTTGGGAGTGGTCCAGCAAGGGCAATTTGAATCGTTGGCGCGGCTGCTGCGGCGCGACGAGTGGCTGGCCGATCCGCGCTTCGCCACACCCGACCTGCGGCGCGCCAACACGCCGGCAATGCAGGGCTGCCTATCCGCCGCCTTTCGCGAGCGTCCGGCCGCGGAATGGGAGCAAGTCATGAGCGCCGCCGGCATCCCCTGCGGGATGGTGCGCGATGTCGCGCAAGCCTGCGCCCTGCCTCATCTTCAGCAACGCGGCCTGAAAATCCCTCTCAAAGTCGCGGGGCTGCCGGCCAATGAAAACATTGAAATCCTCAATGCCGGTTTTCAATTCCTGAATGACGGTCCGACGCTCGATGCGCCGCCGCCGACGGCCGGGCAGCACACCGAAGAGCTTTTGCGCTGGCTCGAGATCGATGAACCGCAGCGCGAAGAGATACTGCGCCGCTCAAGACCTTAGGAGAGTTCTCATGCAGATACGCGCCGCTTGCAAGGTGTTGGCCGCCCTGCTCTGCTTCGTCCCGCTGCTCAGCGTTGCCGCCGGCGCGGCAGCCGAAGAATCCGCATTTGGCGTTTATCGAGGCTATTCGCCGGCACTTTATCCGGAGCAGATCAAGACCTCGTTTTATCTGCCGATGCGCGACGGCGTGCGCTTGGCCGTGGATCTTTATCGTCCTGGGGTCGGCGGCCATCCGGCCGAGGGCAAATTCCCGGTCATTTGGCATCATACTTTCGACCGCAGATTCGTGTCGGTGCCCGGCGGCAGCGCCGCTTCCGCCGTGCCCGAACTCACCAAATATGGTTATGTGGTCGCGTTCGTGGAGCGCCGCGGCATGGGCGCCTCATTTGGCGTCCGGCGCGGATACAACGATCGCAACGAAGCGGAAGATGCTTATGAAGTGAACGAGTGGTTGGCGCGGCAGCCTTGGTCGGACGGCAAGGTGGGAATCGTGGGCTGCTCCAATACCGGGGCGGCAGCCATGCATGCCATCACAGTGCGGCCCCCGCATTTACTGGCCGCGTTCGTTGGGTGCTTCGCATGGGACACCTATGATTGGACTTTACGCGGCGGAATTTTTGCGCAGTGGGGTACGGGCGTGCAGCGCACCGTCGAGGAGGACATGAAATCCAAGCCGGTCGATGGCGACGAATCCAAATCGCTTTTGCTGCAAGCGGCGCAGGAGCATCAAAAAAGCACCAACCTTGCGTCCATGTGGCGCGGCATGCCTTATCGGGATGATTTCAGCCCGTTGACCGTCAGCCGATTTTGGAGCGAAGGAAGCATCGCGGCTTATGCCGACCAAATGCGTCAATCCGGCGTCGTGCTTTATATCACGGGCGGATGGCGCGACGACTTGCGCAAGGACGGTTGGGTGACGTTCAACAACTGGTCGCCCGGCAAACGGCACATCGTCATCGGTCCGTGGACACACTGCCGCAACGACGGTTTCGACCTGTTCGCGGAAATGCAGCGATTCTTCGATTACTACTTGAAGGGAACCCAGAACGGCTTCGAGAGCGATCCGCCCATCCACTACTTCACGGTGAATGCGCCGGCGGGACATGAGTGGCAAACCGCCTCCTCGTGGCCGATCGCGGGCACCACGGCGCTGTCGCTGCATCTGGCCGACAGGTCGCGACTCGCCCCTTCGGTGACCGGCGCGGCAACCCGCTTTCAGATCCGCTATGACGTGAAGTGCGCCGCGGCTTTCGACCCGGCGCTGCAATCCGGGCCCTTTGCGCAGCCATGCCCGGTGGAGCAGTCGGCGATGCACTATGTCTCGTCGGTGCTCAAGCACGACACACAGGTCACGGGACACCCGATCGCCGACTTGTCGGTGTCGGTGAATGCCGCCGACGCAAATCTGTTCGTGTACCTCGAAGATGTTGCGCCCGACGGCAGCGTCACGTCGGTTACCGATGGTCGGCAGCGGGCCTCGCTGCGCAAGGTCGTCGATGCGCCTTGGAACAACATTGGACTGCCGTGGCGCCGCAGTGATCGCGAGGACGTACAGCCGCTGACGCCGGGAGTTGCCGTGCGCGTGCGGTTCGATCTGCTGCCGATCTCCTACATCTTCAAGACGGGGCATCGCATGCGGGTGAGCGTCGCCGGCGCGGATTATCGGGAGCGCGACCGCGAGACCGCGTCTCCCGCGCCGACCTTGACCATTTACAATTCCAAGGAGGCGCCCTCGACGGTCATGCTCCCGGTGATACCTGGCTCGTAACGCGACGCACCTTCAGCCGCGGGAACACCTTGCGCGCGTTGCCCTCGAAGATCTTGTGGCGATCCGATTCGCTCAAATCCAACGCATCCAAATAGAGCTTGGTGTCGTCGAAATACCGGCCCGTCTCCGGATCGATGCCGCGCACCGCTCCCACCATTTCCGAGCCGAAGAGAATGTTGTCCACCGGAATGACCTTGAGGAGCAATTCGATGCCGGGCAAGTGATACACGCAGGTGTCGAAGTACACGTTTTTCAACAAGTGATCGCCCAGCAGAGGACGCTTCATGTCCTGGGCCAACCCTCGATATCGGCCCCAGTGATACGGCACCGCGCCGCCGCCATGCGGGATGATGAAGCGCAAGGTTGGAAAATCCTTGAATAGATCGGCGCTCAAGAATTGCATGAACGCCGTGGTGTCGGCATTGAGGTAGTGCGCCCCGGTCGCGTGAAAGTTGGGATTGCAGGACGAACTGACATGCACCATGGCTGGAACATCGAGCTCCACCATTTTTTCGTAAAAGGGATACCAATGCCGGTCGGTGAGCGGCGGCGAATTCCAATGGCCTCCGGAAGGGTCGGGATTCAGGTTGCAGCCGATGAACCCGAGCTCGGATACGCATCGTTCCAGTTCGGCGGCACTGTGCTGCGGCGGCACGCCGGGCGATTGCGGCAGCTGGCACACGCCCACGAAGTTGTCCGGATAGAGCAGGCAGACGCGATGAATGAGGTCATTGCACGCCCGGGTCCAGCGCTGACTCGTGATTTCGTTGCCGATGTGGTGCGCCATGGCAGAGGCGCGCGGCGAGAAAATCGTGACATCCGTACCGCGTGCGCGCTGCAGCTTCAGCTGCGCATTTTCCAGGCTGCCGCGAATCTGATCGTCGGAGATTTTTTCCTGGGCGCTGAGCGGTACATCGAGACCCGCCTGCAGGCCCGCGATCTGTGCATCGCGAAATTTTTGCAGCTCGCCGGGAGCCGTCGTGTAATGGCCGTGGCAGTCGATGATCATGACCAGTACATCCGTGTGGGATTGTCCACGAGGATACGCCGCTGAACGGCAGGCTCCGGGCAGATTGTGGCGAACAGATTCACCAGCTCGCCGTCGTTCGGCATGTCCTTGGCGATATTCGGATGCGGCCAATCGGTGCCCCACAATATGCGGCTCGCATCCTGCTCGATCAGCATCTGCGCGAAGGGCACGGCGTCCAAAAAAGGCCGTTTACCGCTCGATACCCGCTCGGCGCCGCATATCTTGATCCACGCCGAAGGATTATCCCGGTACAGCGCGAGCAGCGATTGGAAAGGCGCCTGCTGCAAACCGTCGGCGGCTTTCACGCGGCCCATGTGATCGATGATGAACGGCACATCGATGCGGCCCAGCAGCTCGCGCTGGCTCACGATGTCCTCGGCGTCGAAGTGCAGCACGACATGCCATCCCAAAGGCTTGATGCGCGCCAGCAGCCGGTAAAACACGCCCAGGTCGGGAACACCGCCCAAATGCTTGACGAAATTGAAGCGAATACCGCGGATGCCGCCCGCGTGCAAGCGCTCGAGTTCCCCGTCCGTCACCCGGTCCTCGACGCAGGCAACGCCGCGATAGCGGCCCTGGCTCGAGGCGATCGCATCCAACGTGACCGCCATGTCCGTGCCATGACAGCTGGCATGAACGATCACCGCGCGCGAAATCCCCAGCTTCGCGTGAAGGCGCCGCAAATTTTCGACCGGCGCATCGGGCGGCGTGTAACTGCGGTCGGCCGCGTAGGGAAACTTGGCGGCAGGTCCAAAGACATGGCAATGCGCGTCGCACGCGCCGGGCGGCAGGATCAGGGCCGGCGCGACCGGATCGGGATCGGGCGGCGGGCAGGTTTTGAGCGGGTTTTTTGCGATGGCATTCATTTATGGGTTTCCGTGGTGAAGGCGCCCTCGTCTGCGAAATACCGCAGCCCGGCCTTGGCGAGCGGCTCGCGCATTGCGTAAATGTCCAAACCCAATTCGCCCGCGGCCAAGCGCTTGCGGTTGGCGGCTTCTTTCTGCTCGCGCGCGGCAGAGGCCGCCGCCACCGCCGCGGCATTCGCGCGCGGTACGATGACGACGCCATCGGCATCGCCGATGACCACATCGCCCGGGCAAACCAGCGCTCCGGCGCAAATGATGGGAATGTTGACGGAACCTACCGTGGCCTTGACCGTGCCCTTGGCATGAATGGCGCGGGACCAAACCGGGAAATTCATTTCTTCGAGCTCCGCGACATCCCGGCAGCCCGCATCGATGACCAGTCCGCGGGCGCCGCGGGCGCGAAACGAGGTTCCAAGCAGTTCGCCAAACATGCCGTCGCCGTTCACGGAAGAGGTCGCCAGCACAACGACATCGCCGGGCTGCAGAAATTCGGCCGCCACATGCAGCATCCAATTGTCTCCGGGATGCGCAAATACGGTGATGGCGGTGCCGCACACCTTGGCGCGCGGATAGATCGGCCGCATGTGCGAAGCCAACAAGCCCGTCCGCCCCATGGCTTCGTGGACGGTCGCGACGCCGAATTTTGCGAGCGCCGCTACGCTGCCCGGTTCCGCGCGGTTGACCTGCTTGATCGCGATGCCTGATTGTCCAATCATCGAATACCTCGCCCGCTGGGGGATTTAGGGAATGTATACCTCGCCGCGCATGATGAGCCGCGCGGTGCGCAGCAGCGCCGCGCGCACCACCTGCGACGGATTGTCAGGATTCATGCCGAGCACGACGGTGAACTCGCCGCTCGGGTGCTCGACGGAGACGCTCTTGTTGAGGCCGGGAGGCACGACGGCGCAGCGATGGGCAACGCTCCCTGGAAGCACGGCGGCGGTAGCGACGGTCACGGCGCCGAGCACGCCGACTGCCGCGTGACAATCGTGAGGAATGAAGGTTCGCGTGCAGATGCTGCCGCCCGCGCGAGGTTTGGCCACCAGGCACATCTTGGGAACCACCAGCTTGGCGACATCGCCCAAGTTCATCTTCGGTCCCGCCTGCAAGCGAATCGACTCGATGCGCCTTTTCAGCCCGGAATCGGCATTGAGGGCGTCGCGGCTCTCGTACCCGGTCGCGCCGAGATCGGCCGCCGCGATGATGACCACCGGCATGCCATTGTCGATGCAAGTGACCTCCACATCGTCGAAGCGATCGAGGATGCGGCCGGTCGGCAGGAGCGAACCGCACACGGAGCCCGCGGTATCGAGAAAGCTGATATTGATCGGCGCGGACGTACCCGGCACGCCGTCGATGCGCGCATCGCCGGCGTATTCGATCACTCTGCCGGGCGTGAGCACTTCAATATCGCTCAACGTGCCGGTGTTGCGCGTCAGGACGCGCAAGGTGGTCGTGTCCCCATGGGCTTGCGCCAAGCCTGTTTCCAGCGCAAATGGCACCACGGCGGCGAGCATGTTGCCGCAATTGGGTGTGGTGTCGACCCGCGCTTCTTTCACGGAGACTTGCGCGAACAGAAACTCGAGGTCGACGCCGGGCGAGGTTCCGCGCCGCACTATGCCCACTTTGCTGGTCAAGGTGTCGGCGCCGCCCAGACCATCGATCTGACGAGCATCCGGCGAGCCCATGATGGCGAGCAATGCCGCGTCGCGCGCGCTTGCCTCGCCGGGAAGGTCGCTCTCCAAGAAGAACGGCCCGCGCGATGTGCCGCCGCGCATGAATAGACAGGGAATGGAGCGCTGCATTGAACGGTCGGTCCCAGTGTTGGGGATCCCTAGTATGGCGTATACTATAACGTAATAGGTTATATACCTGTTATCGCAAACTGTAATAGCAGCAGAGAGCCCGATGGATCTCAAGCAACTGGAGTACTTTCGGCACGTCGCGGAATTCGGCAGTTTTACCCGTGCCGCGGCCTTTCTGTCCGTGGTTCAGCCGGCGTTGAGCCGGCAAGTTCGCCAGCTGGAACTTGAGTGCGGCCAAAGCCTGTTGGATCGCAACGGCCGCGGCGTCACTTTGACCGAGGCGGGCACGCAGCTGCTCGAACACGCGCGCGGAATTTTGACCCAGCTCGGGCGAGCTCAGCAGGAGCTGAACGATCGGCGCAACGGCGACACCGGACATCTGACGCTCGGCCTGCCGCCAAGCCTCGGCAGCAACGTGACCGTGCCCTTGGTAACGGCCTTCCGCAAACATCTGCCGAATGCGCGCCTGGCGACGGCGGAAGGCCTGTCCGCCTATATTCTGGAGTGGCTCAACAGCGGCAGAGTCGATTGCGCGCTGGTGTACAACGCGGCGAACCAAGCGGCGTTCGAGGCTGTTCCGATCGTCGCGGAGCAGCTTTTTCTGATTGCGCCGCGCGCGGCGCGCCGCAGGAATTTTGCCTCCATCACCCTGGCGCAGCTTGCGGACTATCCGCTGGTGATCCCCAACCGCCCGCATACCATGCGGATGGCGGTCGAACATGCGTTGGCCGAGGTCGATCGCAAGATTCAAGTGGCGTACGAAATCGAATCGATTCCCGCGATCATCGATTTGGTCAGGCAAGGCCATGGGTTTGCGGTTCTGCCCATCAACGCGGTCAGATCGACGCCCTGGAGCGAGGAGGTTTTAGCCAAACCCATTCTCGCGCCGACCCTGACGATTTCGCTGGCGATGGTCACCTCCGCGCTGCGGCCCAAGAGCCGATTCATGCGCAATGCCATGAATCTGGTGTGCGATACGGTCAGAAAGGAAATACATTCGAAACAAGCGGCGGCGCGCCCAGGCACCGCGAAGCTGAGCGCATGACGGCGCCCCGCGACTACGAAACGATCCCCGGCACCTACGTGTACGATGCGCGCCGCGGGCGCCAGGGCTATGCCTTGAACATGTTTTGCATGTCGCTCAACGTTGCGGACAACCGCCGCAGGTTCAAGGAAAACGAGGCTGCTTACCTGGATGGATTCGCGCTCAGCGAGGAGCAGAGGCGCACAGTTCTGAAGCGCGACTGGCTCGGCATGCTCAGAGTCGGCGGCAACATCTACTACACCATCAAGATCGCTTTTTGCGATGGCCTGACATTCCAGGATGTGGCTTCAATGATGTCCGGCATATCCAAGGAAGAATATGCGCAGATGATGCTCGCCGGCGGCCGCTCCGCCGCGGGCAACCGCTACAAGGATGACGCTGGAGCGGACGTCTCCCGTGGCTAGGATAGTCGCCGGCATCGCCTGCTCGCACGTGCCAGCCATCGGCGTTGCCATGGATCGAGGTATCACCGCCACGCCTTACTGGGAGAGTCTTTTCAAAGGCTACGAGCCGGCGCGCGAATGGCTCGCGAAGCTCAAGCCCGATGTTGCCATCATCGTCTACAACGACCACGCATCCGCGTTCTCGCTGCAAATCATCCCCACTTTTTTGATCGGCGTGGCCGATCGCTTCCCGATCGCGGACGAAGGCTTCGGTCCGCGCCCGGTGCCAGTGGTGCTCGGCTCTCCGGCACTCGCCTGGCACCTGGCCGAGTCGCTGATTTTGGACGAGTTCGACATGACCATAGCCAATGAAATGCCGGTTGACCACGGCCTCACCGTACCGCTGTCCATTACCTGCGGTCAGCCGGCGCAATGGCCCTTCCCGGTCATTCCGTTGTGCGTCAACGTCGTGCAGTATCCGCCGCCCACCGGCGCACGTTGCTTCAAGCTCGGCCAGGCCCTCGCGCCGCGCGGTCGGCAGTTTCGAACAAGACCTGCGCGTCGTCATTTATGGCACCGGCGGCATGTCGCATCAGCTGCAGGGTGAGCGCGCCGGCCTGATCAACCGGCAGTTCGACACTGCATTTCTCGATGGCATGACCAAGGATCCGCTCGCCTTGACGCGCATCACCCATACGGAATACATGCGCGAAGCCGGGTCCGAAGGCGTGGAGATGGTGATGTGGCACGTCATGCGCGGCGCGCTGGATGCCGATGCAATCGAGGTTTACAGGCATTATCACGTACCGGCATCGAACACCGCCGCCGGGCTCATGATCTTGGAAAACAGGAGAATCGTTTGAAAGTGTGTCTTGCGGGTACCGGAGCTTTCGGCGTCAAGCATCTCGAGGCCATGGCCAAGATTGCGGGCGTTGAAGTCGTTTCCCTGGTGGGATCGAGCGCCGAGTCGGCGCGCGAAGTCGCGCAGCAGTGGAATATTCCGCACTGGACCGGGAACCTGGCGGAGAGCCTGGCGCTGCCCGGCCTCGATGCCGTGATCTTGAGCACGCCGACGCAAATGCACGCCGCCCAAGGCGAACAATGCATGCGTGCAGGCAAGCACGTGATGATCGAAATACCCATGGCCGACTCGCTCGCCGACTCGGAGCGTCTGGTGCGCGTGCAGCGTGAAACCGGCGTCATCGCCATGGCGGGCCACACGCGCCGCTTCAATCCGAGCCACCAATGGGTTCACAAGCGCATCCTGGCCGGAGAATTGAAAGTCCTGCAAATGGATGTGCAAACGTATTTCTTCCGGCGCACCAATACCAATGCGCTCGGCAAGCCGCGCAGCTGGACCGACCATTTGCTGTGGCATCACGCGTGCCACACGGTGGATCTTTTTGCGTATCAAACCGGACAGCAGGCTGCCCAGGCATTCGCGCTGGAGGGGCCAAAGCACCCGGCGCTCGGCATTGCAATGGACATGTGCATCGGCTTGAAGGTTGCAAGCGGCGCGATCTGCACCTTGTCGCTGTCTTTCAACAATGAGGGGCCGCTCGGAACATTTTTCCGCTATATCTGCGACAACGGCACGTATATCGCGCGCTACGACGAACTGCTCAACGGCAAGAACGAAGCCATCGATGTGTCGAAGGTGGACGTCTCGATGAACGGCATCGAGCTCCAGGATCGCGAGTTCTTCGCGGCAATCCGCGAAAAGCGCGAACCCAATGCCAGCGTGGCGCAATGCCTACCGGCTATGCAGACCTTGGATCGGTTGGAAAAGCAGCTGACGGCCGCCGCTTAGCGATTCATCCTCCGGTTCGCGATTCATCCTCCGGTCAGCGCCGGCAGAATTTGCTCCGTCAGCAGTTTATCGGTGAGGGCGCCGGCGCCTGGCACTCTTGAAGTTCGTGGTGGTAACGGCGACGACCAATGCTTCCTTCGGAAATACATACACTTTGTTGCCGCCGGAACCGTACATGGCGAAGCATTTGAAGTCGCGGCCGCCGCATGAAAAGTCTGCAACCAGAATAAATAGCCGTAGTCCGTATCCTCGCGCGCGTTGGCGTGTGGACTGATTGAGCGCGCGATCCATGCAGCCGAAATGATGCGCTTACCGTTCCACGTGCCTCCGTTCAAGTACAGTTGACCCAGCTTGACCAAGTCGCGGCTCCGCAAATTCAGACCTCCGCCGGTCATGGCCGTGCCCAGCGGTTGGAATTGCCACTTCACATGATCAATGCCCAGCGGCGCAAACAGATTGCTGCGCGCGAACTCCTGGACGCTCGTCTTTGTCGCCCGTTCGAGAACTGCGCCGAGCGTCGCCGCTCCAGCGGTGCAGTAACTCCAGCTCCGCCCATAGGGAGAATCGGCAGGTTTGGGAATCCAGTCCGGAAAGCCGCGAATCGGCAGATCCAGGGTGAATTTGACCCAATCCTCCACCAGATACATGCGCTCTTCGTTGCCTCGCGAAAATTGATTCTCGTCGTCGCATTCCAGCAGCGAACTCATCGTCAGGAAGTCTTCCACCGTAATTCGGCCTTGCGGGGTCGGGATTCTGCACGTGGCAACTTGTCTGGAAAAAAATCCATGATGGGGCTTGAACCCCCTCGAGCAATCCTCGATCAATGGCGATGCCGACCAGCATGCCGGTGACGCTCTTGGTCGCGGAGCGGGTATTGCGGAGCTCCTCTTGGCCGGCTTCGTCAAAATAGCGTTCGAAGGCCAATTTCCGCCGCGAGCAATCAGCACGCTCGTCACCTGTTTGAAGTCTCCGGCCCGGATCGACTGTTCCATCTGGATCAAGCGTTGCGCGGATAGTCCGGCCATGGCCGGACCCGGGGTGCCTGGACCTGCTGCCGCGGAAGCGATCGAGCCCAAGCCAATCTGCATACACCACAAGAGGTGGGTGAATCCTCGGTTAGTCATCGATTTGACCTCGCAAACAGCCGGGCGGCGGTGTCCCAGGCGCGAAGTTTGCTCATCTCGCGGCGTGCATCTCTTGTCGTTTTGAAACATGCCCGCGCGAATGTTTTGGACTCCCGCGGCACGCCGATACTCTCCAGGTGCAATGCCGAGATCTCGAGTGAATGTCCGGCTCAACTGGCTTTGATCTGCGAATCCGCAATCCAAGGCAATTTCCGCCAGCGAACGGTTCGATCGTGTCAGCATGCGGGCGGCACGTTCCAATCGGCAGAAGCGCGTGAATTCGCCTGGAGTGCAGCGAAAGTGCCGGCGAAAGCTGCGCGCCAAATGAACCGGATGGACGCCGACGTTCCTGGCAACCTCGGCAATGCTGAGGTTCTCCAAATGACGGTCGTGAAGTACCTCCAGCACTCGAGCCAACCAGCTCGGCGGACGTTGGTCCATGGGCCGGGCGAACCGATCCATGCTGGCGAGCAACTCGTGACACAGGGAATCCAGGGTCAAACCGCCGGGCTGCACCGCGCAACACCTGGCAACCCGCAGTGCGCTGGCAAAATGCGCAATTTCACTCAAGTAGATCGGGCCATCAGGCAACGCGATTTCGCAACCGGCGGTTTCCGCCTGTGCGCATTCCAGAGAAATGGCAAAGTAACTGCCGCGGCCATGCTCAAAGTGATCCCGGTGCGTCGTGCCGGGCGGGTTGTAGACGAGTACCGGCAACCTATCTGCCGGACGACCCTCGGCCGTCGAAACGTAGTCGCCGCCGGAAATGAGCACGAAGTGCGCGTCGCCGTGAGTGTGGATAAGAACCTCATCCGGTCCCCGGTCGGCAACTCGGTGCGTTACGCTGATGCCGTGGCTCGCATAGGTACGGCGTGCGCCGCCGTAAAACTGGCCGGATGCAAAGTGCAGGCTCTTGGGGCCGCTCACGCGGAAAACCCCTGCGGCAAAAACCCATCGCTGCCTCGACGCATCGAAATACTTTATCAGGACGCCACCGCAACGGCAGCCCTTCGCTCAGCAAGGCTTCTCGAACGGCAGCCCGACGTAGTTCTCCGCGAGACTGGCGAGCGCCGCGCTCGAACCGCTGAGATAGTCCAGTTCCGCCAATTGCACCCGGTGATTGAAGGGATCGTCGGAGAATTTGTGCATGATGGAAGTGAACCACCAGGAGAAGCGCACCGCTTTCCAAACTCGGCGCAGGCACAATTCAGAATATTGATCGAGCAGCGCCCGGGTGCCGGAGCGGGTCCCGCTGTAGTGTTCCACCAAGCCCTGATGCAGCACCCGGACATCGGCAGCCGCCAAGTTCAGTCCCTTGGCGCCGGTCGGCGGTACGATGTGCGCTGCATCGCCGGCCAGGAAAAGCTGCCCGAAGCGCATCGGCTCGAGCACGAAGCTGCGCAGCGGCGCGATGCTCTTTTCGATCGAAGGGCCGGTCACCAGGCTCGCGGCGACCCGTTCAGGCAAACGCCTGCGCAGTTCGTCCCAGAAGCGGCTATCGGGCCAAGCTTCGAGCTTATCCTCGACCGTGCATTGCACATAGTAGCGGCTGCGCGTGGGCGAACGCATGCTGCACAGGGCGAAGCCGCGTTCGTGATTGGAGTAGATCAATTCGTGATCGACCGGCGGCACGTCCGCCAAAATACCCAACCAACCGAAAGGATAGATCCTTTCGAATGACTGCATCGCGGCGGCGGGGATACTGCGGCGGCAAACACCGTGATATCCATCGCATCCGGCGATGAAATCGCAAGTCAGCTCATGGCTCCTGCCGCCGTGCCGATAGCGCACCGTGGGATTGCGGCGGTCGAAGCCGTCGATCGACACGTCGGCCGCTTCGTAGACCAATTGCGCCCCCGCGGCGGTGAGGGCCTCGATCAGATCCTTGGTGACTTCCGTTTGCCCATAAACCGAAACGCTGCTGCCGGTCAGCGCCTTGAGGTCGACCCGGACGCTGCGGTCCGCAAAAGCCAGATTGACCCCATCGTGTACCAGGCGATCGTCGAGCATGCGTTGGCCGACTTTGGCCAGCAGCAGCAGATCAACCGTGCCCTGCTCCAGTACGCCGGCGCGGATGCGGCCGGCCACGTGCTCGCAACTCTGGCGCTCCAGAACGACGTTGTCGATGCCGTTGAGCGACAACAGCCGCGACAGCAGCAACCCGGACGGACCGGCACCAATAATGGCCACCTGAGTTCGAGACATGCGCGCGCTTTCACCGAGGAGGCAGCAAGACTAGCAGCGGCAAATTCCCGGGATACGTACTATTCCGCTGCGCGCCGGTACTTATCCGCCACGGTGCTGGCGGCGAAACTCATGCGGCGATATGCCGCTATGGCGCCGGAAAAAGCGCGAAAAATAGGCTGAGTCCTTGAATCCCAAGGCGCTGGCAATGCCGCTGACGGAGTCCGCCGCATAGATGAGCCGCCGTCTCGCCTCCAGGGCCAATCGTTGCTGCAGCAGGTCAAAACCGGTGCTTCCGGTCAAGCGGCGGCACAGTCGATTGAGGCTGGTTTCGGAAAGGCCGAGTTCCCGGGCGAAGCGCTGCACGGGCCAATGCTGCGCATAGCGGGTCTCGATCAACCGGCGAAAACATCTCAGCCGCGCCAGATCGGTACCGCTGTAGGATTGAGCCAGGCTCGAGTGAGTGACTGCCGCTGCCAATGCATGCAGCACAGCGCACGCCAGCCAGCCGCCCACCGGATTTGCAGCGGCATCAGGTTCCCTCAGTTCCGTGCCCAAACACTCCAGCATGCGGGAGGCGCGGTCCGCGAGCGCCGGATTGAAGCCCAAGTCGACCACGCGCGGCACCGAGAACAACTCTTCGATCGGCGCTTGATGAGCCGCCGAGGCCAGTGCGGCCAAGTGCTGGAAATCGATCGTCAGCACGTAGCCTTGCGTCTCCGCGCGAAACCGAAAGCTGTGAATCGCTCCAGCGGGGATGACCACGAGAGCCGGTCCGTCGAGCTTGGTCCGTAATTCTTCGATGACCACCGTGGCGGGGCCGGCGGTGATCAATATGCACTGACACAAATCGGCGTGCCGATGCGCGCCGATTTGCCACAGGTACTTGCGGCTGCGGGATTGAATGTCCTCGACGTGCACCGGGACCGCCGCCGCGCCGGATGCCGCCGCCTGTTCGCCGTACAGTGAAAAGCTTGGGATGATTTGCCGCACAGTTCGCGCCCCTAAATTCCCTCGTTGCACTTAGAATAAGCGACCGAAATGCTATAACGAATAGCTTTATAGTCTACAACGGGGAGCGGCAATTGAACAAAATGGCCATGCGATCTGCAGCGTTCGCGACGATTGCGTTCTGCGTGCTCACCGCGTTCTGCGAAGGGATCGACCTGCAGGTCGCGGGCGTCGCGGCCGCTGGGATCGGAGCGGAATTCAAGCCGACGAGCGGGCAATTCGGCAACTTCTTCAGCGCCAGCACCTTTGGATTGTTTTTCGGCGCTCTGATCGGCGGCCGTCTCGCCGATAGCATCGGACGCAAAAAGGTCCTGGTGGTATCGGTGGCATCGTTCGGAATTTTCTCCTTGCTCACCTCCTTTGCCTGGAGCATCCCTTCACTGGTCATTACCCGCGTCCTGACCGGCTTGGGCTTGGGCGGTGCACTGCCCATGATGCTGGCGCTGGTGGCCGAGACCGGCAACGCGGGCCAACAGGCCGGCCGGGTCGCGATGGTTTATGCCATGACGCCCATCGGCGGCGCGGTCATCAGCTTGCTCAGCATGCTCATGGCGGCAACACAGTGGCGCACGATGTTCGTGGTTGGCGGCGTCGCGCCTCTGATGCTCGCCATCGGCATGGTGTTCGGCCTGCCTGAGTCGCGGGCTTTTCAGCAGATTCACGGCACTGCAGAAGGAGGCTCGCTCACCGATTTGGCCGGCATGCCCAAATCGGGCAGCTTCCTGGCCATATTCTCCGGCGGCAGAGCGCTGCGGACGGCATTTTTGTGGACCAGTTTTTTCCTCGGCTTGTTGCTGCTTTACTTGCTCTTGAATTGGCTGCCGACCCTCTTGACCAGCGACGGCCTGACTCGAGCCGAGGCAGCGGGTGCGCAGATAGGATTCAACATCGGTGGAGCGCTCGCCGCGATATTGATCGGCTATCTGCTCAACGGCAGCATGAGGAATTGGGCCGTGATCGTCACCTTCGTGTCGCTGCCGATTTTGCTCGCCACCCTGGCGAAATCGCCCCCGCAGCTTACGATCATTTGCACGACCGTATTTCTGCTGGGCTGTGCGGTGATCGCCGCCCAGGCATTTTTGTATGCCATGGCGCCGGCCGCTTACCCCACCAGCATCCGCGGCGTGGGCGTGGGCGCCGCGGTTGCCATGGGAAGAATCGGATCGATTGCCGGACCGAAGTTGGGCGGCATGCTGAAGGCGGCGGGCCACTCGCCCTCGCAATTGCTCATGGATTTGCTGCCGATCGTCGTTGCCGGAAGTATTTGTGCCCTGCTTCTGGCATGGGAGGTGCGGCGGGCGGACGGCTTTGCTAAATCAGCTTGAAGACTCGGATGCGTACGCTGCGCGGCGCGCCGGGCGCGAGAGTGCCGACGAAAACCGCCTTGTTGAGCCAATCGTAGCGGCCTTTCGGAGCCTCGAAGCTGGGAATCGTGAAGCGCGGCCGGGAGGGCGGCGGAGCACCCGGGGCGAGCGTCGGATTGACGCCCTGATTCAGGATTTTGATGTATACGCCGTCATGGGTGCGCAGAAAGTAGCTCGCGCTGACCACCGTGACGCCGTCATTGCGGAGAAGATTCCAGTCTGCCGCTCCGGGCATCACCTTTCCGCGAAGCTTTGGTCCTTCGAAAGAACCGCCTGTGATGGGGATGATTCGCTGGCGGCCCGAACTCACCTCGCCAACCTCCTCGAGCGGCGCGATTCCGACGATCGCCTCGTAGACAAACTCGAGCTGCGGGAATTCCGAAGGCGGCGGATTCGAGTTGATGTCGGCGTTTGCTGCGCCGATTCCCCCCGCCGCAATTCCCGTGCAGGCAAGCAATGCTCGCCGGGTCAGAAGGTTGGTGTCCACGGCAAGCTCCTGCGGGATTTATTTGGACGGCCGCTTGAACGTCGCGTCGATGAATTCGAAGCTGCGCTTGAGGGCAAGCAGGCTGGCTGCACGGGTCGCCTCGGGCGTTTGACCAATGAAGCTGTGCTCAACGTCGGGAATCATGATGAGAGAGATGCGGCCGCCCGCCGCTTCGACCGCGTCGCGAAATCGCTTGGATTGCTGTGGGTCGACGGTTTTGTCGGCAGCGCCATGGATCAACAGAAATGGCGGCATGCCTGCCTTGATGAAATGCTGGGGGCTCGCATTCTGTAATTTTTCCGGCGGGCAAGCGCCGTTGCAGCCGAGAAACTTCGCGATAGGCGCAGGGGAGACGCCAGGCGAAGGCCCGGCCATGGCTCCGAGATCGAAAACGCCGTACCAGGTCACCGCACCCTGCACGCAATCGCTTTGTCGCGCAACAGCCGCCGACTCCGGAGTTGCCTGCGGCGGCGAAGCAGGCTCCAACTCCTTCACGCCGCACGTAGCGGCAGCGAGAGCCGCCAGATGACCGCCGGCGGAGCCGCCCCAAACCAGCGCCCTTGCGGGGTCGATGCCGTACTGCCGTGCATGCGCGCGCAAGTACCGAATGGCGGATTTGACGTCTTGGATCGCCGCGGGAAACGGCGCTTCGCCGCTCAATCGGTAGTTCAGCGATGCGACCACATATCCTCGGGCCGCCAGTGAGGCGAGCACGCGCGGCCAGTCATCGAACGCGCCCGATTGGCGCGCGTGACCATTGCTCCAACCGCCGCCATGGATGTAGAGAACCAACGGTGAGCCGCCCGGTCCCGCTCGGCTTTGCGGCGCGAGGTAGACATCCAGGGTCAGCGGCCGGAATCCTGGGATGATCGCGTAAGTCACGTCGGCGAACCCGATGACTCCCGCCGGAAATTCACTGCGTCGCGGCGGATAGTGGTCGCCGAGAAAAGGGCTCGCGTCGATTTTGGGCGCGTTCGGTTGCGCGAGCGCGTTCGATTGCAGCATGAGGGCGGCAAAAACGGCCGCAAGGATCTTCGCCCATGCATTGCGGGTCTCGATGGTCATGGCGCAACCCCTCACCGTCCAGGCGCGAGGGTAGTGTGTACGGACCAGTTAGTCAATAACGATTCAAGCGCGGCACCAGCGATCCACCATATCGACCACCATTTCGCGACGCCTGGCCAGCGCCTTCGGCGAGGTCATGTCGATATCGAAAATCCGGGAAAATGTATAGCGGTTGGAAACATTGTAAAAGCACAGCGCGCTGATCGACATATGGACTTCGATGGGGTCGAGGTCGTCGCGAAACTGGCCGGCCGCGGCGCCGCGATCGATCAGTTTTCGAAGCATGACGAGCACCGTCGACCTGCGCGCCTTGATGATCGCCAACTGTCCGATGTGATCGCCATGATGAATATTCTCGTTCATTACCAGGCGTACAAAATCAGGATGCTTCGTGTGATAGTCGAAGGTTGCGCGCACCAGCGCCCGCAGGGCGTCAGCGGGCGCCATGGCGTCCAGGTCGAGGGATACCTCGAGCGATCTGATGTCCTCGTAGGCGCGCTCGAGGACGGCCCGATACAGTCCATCCTTGCTGCCGAAGTAGTAGTAGATCATGCGCTTGACGGTATGCGTCCGTTCCGCAATCTCGTCCACGCGGCTGCCGCTCAAACCTTTCTTGGAAAACTCCTCGGTGGCGATGGCCAGGATATTGGCGCGTGCGGCCGCCGCATCGCGGCCGCCGTTGGCCTTCTCGGCAGCCGGCTTGGCGGCGGCACGCCGCGTATTGTTTTCACGGCCGCTCCGCCTCGCACCCGCCCTGGATTTCCCCATTGCAACCGCCTCGCACCCTAGCCTGGAATACTAGGATAGCGCAGCGCGCCTCCGGGCTCTAATCCCCGGGGATCTCCGCAAAATGCCGCAGCATTCGCTCGCGGTCGGCTTCCATTCCGGTGAAAATTTCAAACGCCGCCGCGGCCTGCAACACCGCCATGCCGCCCCCATCGAGCGTTCGGCATCCCAAGGCGCGCGCCTGGCGCAACAATTCCGTCTCCAGCGGGAAATAGACGACTTCGGCGACCCATAGGCCGCCATGCAACGCGCCGCAGGGGACCGGCAGGCCCGGATATTCGCGCATTCCCGTCGGGGTCGCATGCACCAAGCCTTGCGCCGATTTCAAGCTGCCCGCGACATTCTCGACCACGCTCAGCCGCGCGGCGTCGAAGAACTGCGAAAGATTCTTCACCAACGCCGCCGCGCGTCCGGGAATCGTATCCGTTATGCCCAGATGGGCGGCGCCCAGCTTGAGCATCGCATAAGCCGTGGCAGCACCTGCGCCTCCCGCGCCGATCTGCACGACCCGATCGAGCCCTGCGCCGGGCAAACCGCGCGTGAAGCTATCGGCGAAACCCGACGCGTCGGTATTGAATCCCCTGCGGCGCCCCGCGCTGAATTGCACCGTGTTGACGGCGCCAATCGCTCGGGCTTCTTCGCTGAGTTCATGCAGCAGCGGAATAACCGCCTGCTTGCAGGGGTGCGTGATATTCAACCCCGCGAATCCCATCAGCTCGGCGCTGTAGAGCAGGTCCGCCAGCGCGTCGACGTCGCGGCCCAGAACGTTCAAATCCAACAGCTGGTACAGCAACACCAGGCCCAGCTCGCGCGCTTCGCGCTCATGCATCAACGGCGATTTGGAGCGCTGAATGTCCTTGCCGAGCAACCCGATCAGATACGAGCGCGGCGCCGCCTGGTCGGGTCGGCGCGCGCGTTTTCGGGCGGTGGAATGCATGTCGTTCAATGCTGCTCGCTCAATTCCGCGCGCCGCTGCGCGCACACTTGACAGGGAGTAACTAGATAGTTAATTATCCTAACCGCTCGATCCCGGTAGGTAAAGAGGCGGACGCAGGCGTCGAAGCTCGAGACCGCGGGATCTGATGGCAGCAGGCAGCGCATAGCGATGGCCGGTGAATACTTTGGGGGGCAATAACAATGGTGACAGTCATACACAATACGCTGCGTGCGCGAAGCGCGGCGAATAAACAATTTTGCTGCGGCGTCGCGCTGGCGGCTTTCTCGCTGTTCTTTGCGGCCGTGTCGGCGGCGGCGGACAAAACCGCAGCGCCGGGCGGCTCCGACGATATTGCGGAAGTCGTCGTGACCGGCTCATTGATCGCCGACCCCAATCATCAGTCAGCCAGCCCAATCGTCATCACTACGGCCACGGATCTGCAGCAGACCGGCGCCGTGACCGTCGAATCCGCACTCAATCAGCTGCCGATGTTCTCGCCCACCGGCACTTCGGCAAACGGCGGCCAGGGAACAGGCGGCCACGCCACGCTGAATTTGCACGGACTGGGCTCGAACCGCAATCTGGTGTTGCTCGATGGCCGGCGTTTGCCTCCTGCCGACATTACCGGCGACGTCGACATCAACCTGATCCCCGATTCGATTCTCTCGGGTGTTCAAACCATCACCGGCGGCGCATCGGCCGTCTATGGTTCCGACGCCATGTCGGGCGTCGTAAACTTTATTACGCTCAAAGACTTCGAAGGCGTCGCAGTCGACGCGCAATACGGCAACTCCTTCCGCAGCGATCTGGGACAGACGGCGGTTTCTCTGGCGTTCGGCGGCAAATTCGCGGACGACAAGGGACATATTTTAGTGTCGGTCGCGGACACGCACCGCGAAGCCCTGCTGGGAAATCAGCGGGGATTTTACGACTTTGTAACGCCCTCCTCCTACATCGGGCAAGGAACCTTCGTTCCTTCCGCGTCCAATCTGCCCAATCAGACCGCGGTAAACAATCTGTTCACGGGCTACGGCGTCGCGACGCCGGTTTCCAATACCTTGAATCTGGGTTTCAATAACAACGGCAGCTTGTTTACGCAGACCGGTGCCAAAAATTATCAAGGACCGACGACCGGCGATTACGCCATCCTCGGCGGCAACGTGCGGATGCCGGTCGGGCCGCAGACAATCATCGAGAATCCGCTGGACCGCAAATCGATCTTCAGCAAGGTCGACTACGACCTGAATCCGTCGGTCACCCTGTACGGGCAGTTCATGTATGTCGACTCCGATGTCTTTACCAGCAGCGGCCACAGCCTGACCCAATTCGGTACCCTGACCACCATTCCCGTCACCAATCCATTTATTCCCGCGGATCTGGCGACACTGCTCGCGTCGCGGCCCAATCCCGCCGCACCCTTCACTTGGAATGGCCGCTACGTGGGTATCCCCAACAAGGCCTGGGACGAAGACTATAAAACTTCGCAGTTCCTGGCGGGCGCGAAAGGAGTCATTCCGCTCAAGGACTGGACCTGGGACATCTATGCCTCGTACGACAACACCGACCATTTGCAATCCAACTACAACGCCGTCTTGAAGAGCCAGGTGCAAAATCTCTTGAATGCGCCCGACGGCGGGAATTCGCTTTGCGCCGGCGGATTCGATCCGTTTGGAATCGTCAATAGCACGAATATTTCGCCAGCCTGCCAGGGTTACATGACGACGACGGCTATCAGCACCGAGGCTCTGACCCAGCTGGACATTCAGGGAGTACTCCAGGGTTCTCTGTTTCCGCTGCCCGCCGGCGATTGAAGATGGCGTTGTTGGGAGACCACCGCCGCAATACCTACGTTTACAGACCCAGATTCGCAGCTTGCCGCCCAGAATATCGAGGCGGTGGTCGCCTCGGAGCCGGCCAATGGCGCCATCGGGGTCAATGAGGCCGCCGTGCAATTCGATTTTCCGATTCTCGCGGACGCACCGTTCGCCAAGCGCCTCGATGTCGATGCGGCGTTTCGTCACTCGGACTACACCACTTCCGGCGGCGTCAATAGCTACGAAGGCGACCTGAAATGGACGCCGGTGGATGGCTTCCTGGTACGCGGGGGTTATCAGCGCGCGGTGCGCGCGCCGAATATCGGCGAATTGTTCGCGGCGGCCAGCGGCACCCAGATCGCATTCGGCACCCCTCCGGCCTCGATCGGCGATCCCTGCGACATCCGCTCTCCCGCGCGCACCGGCCCGAATGGCGCGAGCGTTCGCTCGCTCTGCCTGGCGCAAGGCATGCCGGCGGCGGTCATCGATACCTACGAATTTCCGACCACGGCAACGGAAGGCCTGACACGAGGGCAATCCAGCCCTCAAACCCGAAACGGCCAATACCTTCAACTTTGGATTCTCATGGACCTCGCGTGCCGATTCACCCCTGCTCAGCGGCATGACGGCATCCATCGACTACTACAACATCAAGATCACCAACGTGATCTCCGTGGTACCGGGCTTGACCGCTTTGAGTAAGTGCTACAACTTGGACGGATCGAATCCGACCTACTCGCCGGCCAATCCCTTTTGCGGGCTGCTCGAGCGCGACTCGAACGGTCTGCTGCAAATCGTCAATACCCCCTACTTCAACCTGGGCGGACTCAAAACGGATGGGGTGGATCTGCAGTTTGGCTGGAATGCGGCACTGTCGGATTTGGGCCTGGGCTTCATCCCCGGCCGGATTTCCCTCGATACCGGCATTGGCTTCTCGCCGGAATACGCCGTGCAAACTCTGCCGGGAACGCCATTCGCCAATTTCGCGGGCACCAACACCATTGCGCCGAGCTCGACGACGGCGGGCAGTTTTCCGCGCTGGAAGGCTCTGACGACTTTTGGCTACCACGTGGGCGGCGCGGATATCGCTCTGCGTTGGCGCGTGCAATCCGCCATGGAGGACGTCACTTACGTGACGACGCCGAAGACTCCCGGCATCGGCGTGGGCGCGTACAATCTATTCGACTTGTTCGGCTCGTACGCGATCGACAAGACTTGGAGCGTGCGCGCCGGCATCACCAACTTGATGAATCACGGACCGGTATTCGTTTCCAGCTCGCAGACCAGCACCGATCCGGGCGAATTCGACGTGGTGGGCCGCTCCTTCTTCGTGGGCGTGCATATGAAATTGTAGGTGACTGACCCATGAGCAACTTGAAACTGCGCGTTTTCGCAATCGCCGCGCTGTTGCTTTACGGGGCCAATTGCCCCGCCTCGATGCAGCCGATCAGCGGCGACCCGATTGCCACCCATTCCGGCAAGATATCGGGCACGCGCCTTGCGTCCGGCGTGCGCGCCTATCTTGGCATTCCTTATGCGCGGGCACCGGTAGGAGACCTGCGTTGGGCGCCGCCGCAGCCCAAGCAGTGGGAAGGGTCTGGAACGCGGATCGCACCGGACCGGAATGCATCCAAGTGCTGCGGCCTCACGATATCAATCACTATTTTGGCGAGGAACCAAGTGGCGAAGACTGCCTCTACTTGAACCTGTGGGTACCACCGAACTCCTCCTCGTCCGGCAAGCTGCCGGTAGTTGCCTTTATCTATGGCGGCGGCGGCACGGTCGGATCGTCCGGCATGGCAGTCTACTCGGGAGAAAGCGTCGCCATGCACGGCGCCATCTTTGTCAATTTCAACTATCGGGTCGGCATCTTGGGATTTCTCGCACATCCTGAGTTGACCCGTGAGCAGGGGGGCCATTCGGGGAATTACGGCTATTTGGATCAGAACGCCGCCCTGCAATGGATTCACGACAACATTGCCGCTTTCGGCGGCGATCCCGCCAAGGTGCTGATTACCGGACAATCATTCGGCGCGGGGTCCGTGGCCGCGCAATTGTTCAGCCCTTTATCGAAAGGTCTATTTCGTGCCGCGGCAATGTGGAGTGCCTGCAACTTTACCGCTACCGCGGTCCCGTTGAGCGAAGCGGAGAAGACCGGTTTGGAAGTGCAGCGGCGTCTGCATGCATCCGGGCTCGGCGAGCTTCGCAGCATCGCCGCCGACAGGATCCTGGCGCTGCAGGAGGAGCATCAGCTCGGAGCCAACGTGCAGGGCGTGCGCCTCCCCCCTACCCTCGACGGTCTTTTCTGGACCGAGGACAAGGCTCAAACGCTGGCAGCGCACCGGTTCAACGACGTTCCCATCATGGCCGGATCCAACAGCGATGATTTGGATTCGAACCGTAGTCCGTTGACCAAAGCAACCACGGTCGCGGAGTTTCAAGAAGCGGCCGGCAAACTCTACGGCGCCAAAGTGGGCGAATTCTTGAAGCTATATCCGGTGCGAAGCGACGCCGAGGTGGCGCGAGTCGCGCATCTTGCAGCCCGAGAAGCGGGGTTTCTCGGCCAATCGCGCACCTGCGGCGATTTGCAGGCGCAATTCAATCGTTCGGCATCGTTTATCGAGGTGTTCGCGCACAAGCATTCCTATGCGCCAGACGCCAAAATTGCGGATCAAGATCCCGCCACTGTCGGCGCTTATCACACCGCGGATGTACCCTTTTGGTTTGGAACCCTGGATTCATTCAATCGGCTGCGCATCACGCGCCAATGGACCGTCCACGACCGTGCTCTGTCCGATTCGATGCTGCGCACTCTCATTGCGTTCGCCGACACCGGCAATCCCGCCACCGCCGAGGTGCCGTGGCCGGAGTATTCCCCCAAACGCGAGAAATTTGTCCTGTTTGCAGACGGAGCGGCGATCGAATCCCTTGACCCGCGACGAATGGATTGGCTGCAGTCGCACCCGGTAGCGCTCGGCGAGCGTGTATTTCCGGCGCGCGCAACTCGTGACTAGGGATGGCGGCGCACGGGGCAGGCGGCGCCTGCTGTATCTCTCAGGGATTGCGCTGGCATCCTGCGCCGCGTTTCGCGCCGCGGCGCTGCCGCCGGACGCGGCCGCTTGCGGCCCATCGCCGGGGCTGCACTTTGTCTGCGGCGCCCTGAAGCCGGAGGATCTTGCGCATATCCCAGAGACGCGCTGGCTCATCGCCAGCGGATACAGTGACGGGGCAGGCTTGAAACTCATCGACACCAAGGCACTGACGCTGCGCAACTGGTTCACGGGGAGTGCGGCGCAGATCCGCAAGGGCAGCGGCCCCTTCGGTGCCTGCCCTTCCCCGCCGGATCCCAAGCTTCTGAATGTGCAGGGCATCAGTTTGCGGATTTCGCAGAGCGGCATCCACACGCTCTACGCGACCAATCATGGGGGACGCGAGAGCGTGGAAAAATTCTCGGTCGACGCCCGGGCCGACATGCCGGTTCTCACCTGGAATGGCTGCGCGGTTCTGCCGGCGCACGTCGCGGCCAACGCCGTGGCGAGCTTCAGCGACGGCACTGTTTTGATCACGGAATTGACGCGCCAAGGAACCACCATTGCGGACTTTGTAAATGGTCAAAAGACCGGTGCGGTTTATGCCTTGTCCCCGGGCACGGGTTCCTTCAAGCGGCTCGTGGGTACGGAACTGCCGGGCAACAACGGCTTGGAAACCGCGCCCGACGACAGCGAATTCTACGTCGTGGCGTTCGGCTGGCATTCCGTGGTGGTTTTCTCCCGCGCTGACCCCTCCAAGCCTTTGCGCATGGCGGCCGCGCCCGGATTCATGCCGGACAATATTCACTGGGACAGTGGTCGATTGATCGCGGGTGGCATGCAGGCCGATGAGCCCGCGTGCGGCGGCCGGCGCAGGATCATCGACGGCATTGCCGATGGCATGCGCTGCCATCGCGGCTACGTCGTCGCACAACTCGACCCAAAATCCATGGCGTATCAAGTCATCGCCTATGCAGAACCCGACCCGGTTTTCAACGGCGTATCCGGAGCCGTGCTCATCGGCAACGAATTATGGCTGAGTTCCTACCAGGCTGACCGCATCGCGCACCGCTTCTTGCCCTGGATGGTACAGAACCGCTAGTCGTAGCGCTGTTCCTTGTAGCGCGCCTGGGCGGCGAGGCGGACGCTTGAATTGGCCGCCCCGTAGCCGCCGTATCCGCGCCGCTCGACGACTTCGAAAAAAACCCGCTTTTCGAAGGCGCGCGAATAGAAGTGAAAGTATTCTCCGCTGTTGTCGCGGTCATAAAAAACGTTCGCCTCGCGCAGCCCCGCGGTCGCCCCCTCCGACAGGCTGAACCGCGCCCGCAAATCATCGTAGTAATTGGGCGGTACCGGCAGAATGGGCAATCCCGACGCTTGAGCGGCGCAAACGGCCTTGAAAATGTCGTCGGTTTGCAAGGCAATGTGCTGCACGCCGGCGCCCATCACGCCTTGCACGAACCGCGCGGCCAAAGTCTGGGCTGCGCTGGAGCCATTCAGAGTGACACGAAAGGCGCCGTCGGGAGACTCAATGGCCTGGCTCTGCACCAAACCCAAGGTATCGGCCAATTCGATCGGAGCTTTCTTGATCACGTCGAACAATGAGGTGTAATACAGTTGCCACGACAAAAATTCCTCGATGCGCATCGCCTGCGAGAAATGATCGAAGCGCTTCAGTTGAAATGAATTCGGCGCGGCGGCGCAATCCGCTTGAAGCGGCAGAAAATCATGCGTCCAATGGCCGCTGCCGCGGTCCGGCTCGGTGAAATAGGTCAATGCGCCGCCGACGCCGCGGATCCAGGGAATCGCCAGCTCGCCTTCGGCGACCTTCTGCTGAAAGGTCTCCATATTCAACGCCTGCGCCCGTGCCAATGCGCCTTGCGCATCGTTGACGCGCAAGGCGATGGCGCACACCGAGGGACCATGAATCTGCCAATGGGCATGCGCCCATCCGACCGCGTCGCGGTTCATCACCAAATGAACGCCGCCTTGCCGCCACAAGCTCACATCCTTTGATCGATGTTCGCCCACCCATTGAAATCCCAAACCTGAGAGCAAACTGGCCAGTTTCGGCGCCTCGCTCGCGTGCACCGCGAATTCCACGAAATCGATCCCCAAGATCTGCACTCTTCTCGGCAGGGGCGGGGAGACGCCGGCGTGGTCCTGCAGCATCGTCAGGGACCGCAGGCCGTCGACCGCGACCTGCGAGGCCGACCATTCCCTGAATCGATCATTGAAAATCTCGAGCGACAGAGGCCCTTTGTAGCCTCGGCGTACCGCCGCCGCCACGTAGGCGGCGACCGGCAAATCGCCTTGATAGGGCAGGCAGCGGAAATGGCGGCTCCAATAAAGGTAGTCCATGGACATTTCCGGCGCATCGGCAATCTGCATCAGAAATATTTTCTCCGGCGCGATCTCATCGATGCTCTCGATCGGGATCTTGCGCGCCAGCGAATGGAAACTGTCGAGAACAATTCCGACAGCCGGATGATCCACTCGACGCACGATGTCCCAGGCTTGGCGGTGATCATTGATGTGCGCTCCCCAGGCCAAGGCCTCGTAGCCGATGCGCAGACCGCGCCGGGCCGCGCGCGCGCCAAGCAGCCTGAAATCATCCGACAGCCGGTCGATGTCGCCCGACGCCTCCCGATGCACGCTGCTGCAAACCAACATCAATTCGGCGCCGACGCTCTGCATCACATCGAACTTGGCCTCCGCGCGGTCAAAGGCGCGCGAGCGCAGTTCGCCGGCGAGTCCCTCGAAGTCGCGGAACGGTTGGTAACAGGTGCAGATGAGGCCGAAATCCTTGATCATGCGGCCGACATCGGCAGCGGTCCCGTCGAATCCCAGCAGGTCGTTCTCGAATATCTCCACGCCGTCATAACCTGCTGCGGCGATCGCCGCAAGCTTCCGATCCAGGGTTCCGCTGATCGAGACGGTGGCGATGGAGGTGAGCACGTCATAAAAGTCGCTCACTTCGACGGCAAAATCCAAGACATTTGCAGCGGCCATCTATACCCCGGTGTTATATTGTTGCGATGCTGAATTTCAGGCATATCGAGGTGTTCAGAGCGATCATGCTGACCCGCACCATGAGCGCGGCGGCGCAAATGCTCGGTGCCTCGCAGCCCGGCCTCAGCCGCATGATCAAGCATCTCGAGGGGCGCCTGGGTTTTCTGCTGTTTGACCGGGTGCGCGGGCGGCTGGTGCCGACCGCCGAGGCAAACGCCCTCTTCCTCGAGATCGAACACATCCATCACAGCATCGAGAATCTCGATCGCGTCGTCGCGCGGCTCGGCGCCGGCGAGAACCTGGTGTTTCGTCTGGGAGCCTCGCCGTCGTTGGGCCGGGGATTTGCGCCGGAACTGCTGCGCGGTCTGCAGGACGCTTATCCGCAGCTCCTGATCCAATTCGACGTCCTGTCGGTCGAACAGATGACCGACTATCTCGTGGTTGGGCGCAGCGAATACGCACTGTCGGTATACGTCATCGATCATCCCAACGTCATCAGCACGCACCTCGGGGCGACGCCGTTGGTCGCCGTGCTGCCGAGCGCGCATCCTTTGCTGGCCAAGAAGTCGCTCACCATCCGCGACTTGGTGGGCGAGCGCCTCGTTTCCTTCGCCGCCGACACGCCGCACGGACGCGCCATCGCCGAAATGTGTCAACGCGCGGATGCCAAGCTCAGCATCTCGACGCGCGTGCGCTTCGCCGAGACCGCCTGCGCCTTCGTCGCGCGAGGCTTGGGCGTCACCGTGGTGGATGAGCAAACGGCGCGCGACTCGGGATTCCCGAGCGTCACGCGCCTGCCGTTGAAAGACGCCGCGTTCATGCCGGTATACTTGCATCGCAACCGCCGCGCGCCGCGCTCCAAAGTCAGCGCCACCTTCGAAAAACTGTGCCGGCAACGCGGCGCATCAATGCTCTCCGGCAGACATCCATAACACTAGGTTATTACGACCCCCCAAGGATTGATCGCCGGCTGCCGCCATACGCGCTAGGCTAGGCCGACGCCGCATCACGGGAAAATCGCCATTCACTCGAGCACGGACGAAGCCTCTGTTTGGACGCCGACCCGCGCGCTCGTGGTTGCGCTTTGTTTTCTGCTGAGCATGCTCGATGGCGCGGACTTGCTGATCATGTCCTTCATTGCTCCGGTCTTGTCGGCCGCCTGGTCAGTCGGTCCAGAGCGCCTCGGCGTGCTGTTCAGCGCGAGTTTGCTCGGTATGGCGATCGGCTGCTTGTTCGTTGCGCCGTTCGCGGACAAATACGGACGGCGAAAGCTGATCCTCGCGGCACTTGCCGTTACGGCCGCCGCCATGCTGCTGTCTGCGTTCAGCCGCAGCGTCGCTGAACTCATGGTGGCCCGGCTCTTTGTGGGAATCGGAGTCGGCACCATTGGCGTCACGATGACGACCATGGCCGCCGAGTATGCCCCGCGACGTCATGGCAGTTTCGCGGTCGGTTTTGTGCAAGCGGGATGGCCATTCGGCTCAATCATTACCGCATTCGCCGCCGCCGAAAACATTCCGCTGCATGGGTGGCAATCGATGCTGCTGGGAATCGGCGTGATCAGCTGCATGCTGCTCATACTGGTATTCTTTTTATTGCCCGAATCCGTGTCTTTCCTGCTGCTGCGCCGGCCGCCGCAGGCACGCGACAAAATCAACGCCATCAGGAGCCGGCTGCGCTTGAATGCCCTTGGCGACCTGCCGCCCGTCGAAGCGCGCCCGCGCGGCATGCGAATCGGCGTGTTGTTCGGCGGCGGCCGGATGATTTCCAGCCTACTGCTGTGGTCGTCCGTCACGCTCGGCTATTTCGACCTGTATTTCGTCATATCGTGGATCCCAAAGCTGGTCGCGCAAGCCGGGCTGCCGCTGACGCAGGCAATCTACGCGGGCGCCACTTACAATCTCGGCGCCTTCCTCGGCACCTCAGCCATCGGCTGGATCGCGATTCGCTATCCGCTCAACCGGGTAATCGCCGTTTACTTGGCTCTCGCGGCGCTGGCAATGGCGATATTCGGCGGCTTCGCCATGCCGGTCGCCCTGACCTTGATGATGGCGCTGATTATCGGGATTACTGTTCAAGGCGGATTCAATGGTTTCTGGGCGCTGGCGGCGAAACTGTATCCGGCCGAAATGCGCAGCACCGGCGTGGGTTGGGCGCTCGGCGTCGGACGCGTCGGCGCGGTTCTAGGACCGATCGCAGGCGGATTCATGGTGGGCGCACATATGCCTCTCGCTGCAATCTTTGCGGCTTTCGCCGTGCCCCTTTTGGCCGCCGCCGCCATGACGTTGCGAATCTCGGCTGAATAGCGCCGCTCACGTTGCCGCGCCGCCGCCTCGCGCTTGCAGCGCCATCGCCACCAACGCGACCCCGCCGAAGAAAAGATTGATGCCCACGATCAATCCGATCGCCCAGGCCGCGGTGCCGGGAAGGCCGGCAAGGATCAGGCCGGCGAGGATCAAGTCGACGACGCCGCTGATCAGCATCATTTCCCAGCGCGATGATTGTTCGCGCCGGTGCGCGAGCGCGTACATGATGGAAACGACCCCTTCGAGCGCAAGAAAAATTGTCAGCATGACCGTCAGCGAGAACACGCCCGAGAGCGGCCACATCAACAGGACGATCCCGACCAGAATACCCACGATTGCCGACAACAATGACCAGCCGAATCCCGGCGAGCCCCGCGTTTGAAATGTCATCGCCAAACCGAGCACACCGCTGAGTAAGATCAGCCAGCCGATGAGAATTTCGACGGTCACGGTCGCCAACGGCGGTATGCAGACGGCGATCAGGCCCAGGATGATCAAAACGATTCCTTCGATCAGAAAGAATTTCCAATGCGCGCGCAGGGAAGTGGTGATCGCCTCCGCGCGCGCCGTCTCTATTTTGTCAGCCGACATGGTTTTGCTCCTTCGACCAATGCGCTAATTTAACACGCCCCGCCGAACCGCTGATATGGCTCCCGGCACCGCCATCGCCGGCATCAACCGCGGCCGATGTAGGGCATTTTCGTCGCCATCAGGGTCAGAAACTGCACATTTGAGCTCAGCGGAAGACTCGCCATATGCACCACGGCGTCGGCGACGTGCCTTGCGTCCATGGTCGGCTCTTCGCGCAAGCTGCCGTCCGCCTGCAGCGCGCCTTGCCGCATGTGCGCGGTCATGGCGCTGGCGGCGTTGCCGATGTCGATTTGTCCGCAGGCAATATCGTAGGCGCGCCCGTCGAGCGACAGCGATTTGGTGAGACCGGTGATGGCGTGCTTGGAGGCGGTGTAGGGAGCGGACATCGGCCGGGGCGTGTGCGCCGATATCGATCCGTTATTGATTATCCGCCCGCCTCGGGGGCGTTGCGCCTTCATCAGGCGGAATGCGGCGCGCGCGCACAAGAAAGCGCCGGTCAAATTCACCGCGACGACATCGTCCCACTGAGCGCGGCTCAACTCCTCGATCGGAACCTGCGGCGCGCCCGTACCGGCATTGTTGAACAGCAGATCCAAGCGTCCGAATCGCTCGCTTACCGCGCCGAACAACGCCTCGACCGAAGACTCGTCCCGCACATCCGCCGGCATCGCAAGGCAGGCGGAATCCTTCGGCGCCAGCGAGACCGTATGCTCCAGCGCCTGTCTGCGGCGGCCGGCGATCACCACCGCATAGCCGGCGTTGAGCAGTGCGAGCGCGCACGCCTGGCCGATGCCGCTTCCCGCACCCGTCACCAATGCAATCTTTGCCAACTCCCCCATGCGCGCATCCTATCGACATCGGCCGCGGCCGGCACCTTTGCCAAGGCTCGGGGGGTGCGCGACAATGCCGCAGGTCTCTCCCCAAAACGTCCACAACAGACGGAGATGAACATGGCTGAGAACGTCTACAAGGTGATCGAACTGATCGGCACCAGCACAGTATCTTGGGAGAAGGCGGCGGCGGCGGCGATTGCCCGCGCCGGGAAGACGCTTCGCGACCTGCGGGTCGCCGAGGTCGTCGAGTTGGATCTCCAGCTCAAGGACGGCAAGGTTGAAGCGTACCGCGCAAAAATCAAAGTGTCCTTCAAGTACGAGCGCGAAAAGTAGCGCCGCGTGAAGCTGCGCTACAAGGTGCTGGGCGGCGTCGCGATCGCTCTGCTCGGCGCGATCGCCGCGCTCGGCGTGGTGTTGAGCCACGATTCGCCGTGCACGGCGGGGGCGCCGTTGGCGGCGGACACGCCGTCGATGAAGGCCATCGTGTATCGATGCTACGGCGGCGTCGAGGTGCTGAAGTTGGAACAGGTTGCGAAACCCGTTCCGGCGGACGACCGCGTTCTGGTCAAGGTGCACGCGGCGTCCGTCAACCCGCTGGACTGGCACTACATGCAAGGCAAGCCGTACGTCATGCGCCCGATGGCCGGGGTGGGCAAGCCCAACAGCATCGCGATGGGCGCCGATTTTGCCGGCACCGTCGAGACGGTCGGGAAAGGCGTCACGCGTTTCAAGCCCGGCGACGAAGTGTTCGGCGACCGCGACGGCGCATTCGGAGAATACGTGAGCGTCAGGGAAAATGGCGCGATGGCCTTGAAGCCGAACAACATCACAATGGAGCAGGCGGCGGCGGTGCCCGTCGCCGGCATCACGGCATTGCAGGCACTGCGCGACAAGGGGAAGGTGCAAGCCGGACAGAAGGTGTTGATCAATGGCGCATCCGGTGGGGTGGGTACCTTTGCGGTGCAGATTGCCAAGACCTACGGCGCCGAGGTTACCGGAGTTTGCAGCACCCGCAACGTGGAGATGGTCAAGTCCCTCGGTGCCGATCGCGTCATCGATTACACCAAGGAGGATTTCACCCAAGGTTCGGTGCGTTATGATTTGATCATCGACAACGTCGGCAACCACTCGCTGTCGGAGCTGCGGCACGTACTGAATCCGAACGGCACCTTGGTGAGCGTCGGCGGCCCGAGCGACAACCGGTGGCTTGGGCCTTTAGCAACCTCGGTCGACGCCTATGTCGTTGCACCTTTCGTCAGTCAGAAATTGATGTTCATGCTGGCGCAGGCCAACCAGGACGACCTCAATGTGTTGCGCCAATTGATCGAGGCGGGGAAATTGACCCCCGTCATCGACCGGCGCTTCAAGCTGGCCGAAGCGGCCCAGGCAATCAGCTACCTCGAGAAAGGACACGCCCGGGGCAAGGTCGTCATTGCGGTGGATGAAAGCGCGCCTTAGCGCGTCGTGTATCGTCTTGCATTTTCCAGGTCGCACTTGAGCGGCGCGTAAATCGCGTCCGGCCGGTATACCCATTGCACATCGCCGGCGACCGGTGCCGCAAGAAACTCGGGGTCCGACAACTCGAAGTGATAGGTCAGCGCGCCTTTCCCATCCGGCGTCAGCCGCTCGACCAAGTGCTTGCGGGCGCCGGACGGCAGACCGTACGCATTGCCCATTGCACTGTCGGCGAAATGCATCGTGTCGATGACCAAGCTCTTGCCCTCCCACCGTCCCACGGAATGGCCTTGAACCGAGACAGGCGCGCCGTCGTGAGTGGCGACATCCATGTGAACGATGCGTTGCGCACCATCGAATTCGCCGTCGATCAGAATCACGCCGTCGCCTTTGGTAATGCGCTTAAGATCGGGCGTAATCATGAAAACCGGCGCCGAATTGGGCACGCAGTTGGCGCCGGGATGGTTCTTTTTTTCATCGAAGCGCTTGAACGCCGTCTTGCCCTTCGCCGTCAGGGAGAGCTTCTCCGGATCCAGTTGTTCCTCGAGTTTGATTGCCAGAAGCGTCACCCAGACTCCATCGAGTTCCAGACTCCTCACGGCGCCGGAGGGCGCGGCGCCGGCGCTCTCGAGGCGCGCCAATTCGCCTTTGCGATCGAACAGCGTGGCATCGCCCTTTTTGATGAGCGTCGGCAGGAGGCTCTTTCGGTCCGAATCCCGCGCCGGGTGCCCGGTGACGGCGATTGCATCTCCGGGATGCAGTATGTCTTGAGACCACCCCAGGCGGCGCAAAATGGAAGGCGGGCTCGCCTCCACTTCCCATTCGACCGTTTGGCCCGCCGCCGTGAGCTGTTTCAGGTAGATGTACACGTGCGGATTCGACCATTCGAATTTCGTTACCGCGCCCTCGACGGTTAGCGTCTGCTTGTCGTCGTACATGGCCGAGCTGTGATGTGCCTTTGAAACAGGCGCTATGAACCAAGCGGCCGCGAATGGGATTACCCAGGCGCGCGACGCGCGGGTATGCCTTGCTTTGATCATTGGTTCTCCCTAAAAGCGCAGCGACAGACAGCTCAAACCGCCGTCCATTTTCGCGAATTCAGACATATCGAGAGAGCGGACACGGTAGCGCAGTTTAGCAAGGGTGCCGGCCAGTTTAGGAAATCCCGAGGCAATCAGGATTTCATCGTTCACCCGCACGGCGTTGGCGGCATAAATTTCGTCTGCCGCGACCTCAATCCTTTCGCACTGAGCCAACCCAGGGATCGGCGGAAACCCGGGGGCCACCAAGAAACGCCGTTCGCCGAGATAGGCGATACCCGATTTGAGATGCAGCAGCGAGCAGTGGCGGCGTATATCGAGCGTCGATGAAGTGTAGCCATGGCGCGCGAGAATCGCGGCCAGTTGCGCGGCGCCTGCCTCGTTGCTGCGGGCGGATATCCCGATCAGGAAATGATCGTCCACCTGGCATATATCGCCGCCATCGACCGTGCCGGGCGCCTCGATCCGCTCCGCACGGGGCCGGAACCGTTGCACCGCGTCTGCCACGGATGCAACCTCTCCCATGCGGGTCTTTGCGCCGGGCCGCGTGGCAATCGCAGTTCTTTCCGCGATGACGAAGGTGTCCTCGACAAAGGTGCCGTCCGGGTAGTCCTCATCCGCGCTCATCACGCTCACTTCCACGCCGCACGCCTCGAGCGCGCGGCAGTACGCGGCATGCTGCTCGAGGGCCCTGCGAAAATCGGGGCCGGTTGGCGAACTCGACATCGTCAAGCCCCGCGAGAAATTCTCGCCCGGCAGACGCACGATTGCCTTGGTGAAACGCATGCGGCTCAACGATGGCGCCGGCGGCCCCGCCTACTGCAGCAGATAGCGGTTCAAGTAGGCATCGGTTGCCTTGAACAGCGCCATCCAGGAGGAGTATTTCGTGAGATCGTGAATTTCATTGGGCATGATGATGACCTCATGCTCGATGCGGTGCAGGCGCAGGTCCTCGATGAGTTCCAGCGATTGCTGCAGCGGTACATTCCTATCGTCGTCCGCCTGCACCACCAGGACCGGGGAATGCCATTGATCGATGGTCGCGATGGGCGATGAATCGAATCCGCGCCGCGTCGCCTCTCCCGGCTCCACGGGCGCGCCGATCGAAGCCATCATGGAATCCCAGTTGTAGACGCCGGCGTAATCCACGCCGGCCGCGATGTCCTTGGACGCGCGTGCCAACGCCAGGGCTGTCATGAGTCCCCCGTAGCTTCCGCCCCACACACCCACCTTGCGCGCATCCACATCCTTCCTGCCCTGTAGGTAGCTCACGGTACCCAGGATATCGTTCACTTCGCTGCCGCCGTCCGGACCAAAGTTCTTGGCCTCGCGGTAATCGAGGCCATAACCGATGCCGCCGCGGTAGTTGACCGAGATGACGATGTAACCTTCGGAGGCGAAGCGCTGATTGAGCGAGTACATCCAGCTATAGGCGCTCATGGGATTGAATCCCAGCAGCATCTGGCGCCGCGGGCCGCCATGGAAAAACATGATCGCCGGGTGCTTGGCGGATGCCGCGCCGCGCGGCAGGAACAGCTGCGCGTGCACGGTTTGTCCGTCTTTTGCCGGATAAGTCAGCGCCTCGGGCGTCACCAGTTTCGCGGAAGGGAAGCTTGCCGTCGCTTCGGGCGCCAGCAGCTGCCACCGGGCACCCGCCAGCATGACCGGCTGCAGCGGTTTGGTTGCATCGCTCTGCAGCGCGAAAATCGTGCCGTCGCCGCTGATCTCGGGATAGTCCTCGATCGCGCGGTCCTTGCTCGCCGGCGTGGGCGCACCGCCCTTGAAGTCGACCGTCCACACATGCATGCGATCGATATCTTCATTCGAGGAATACACCAACCGGTGGCGGTCGGGACTTAGAACCATGTGCACCACTTCAAATTCGCCGTGGGTAATCGGCCGCGGCGCGCCGCCCCGGGCCGCGACGCCGTAGAGCTGCAGCCAGCCGGTTTTCTCCCACGGAAACACCAGCTCGTCGCTTGAATTCCAGAGCAAATTCCTCGATGCCAGCGTGGGCTCGAAGACGCTGCCCATCCCGCTGTCCGCAACCCACACGCGCCGTGCCGCGCCGCTCGCCGCATCGGCAACCCAAATGGACCACGGTTGGCCCGCGCGATGCGAGACAAATCCGGCATTTTTCTCGGACGGGATCCGAATGAATGCGACTTCCGTGCCGGCGGCCGAAAACACCGGCGAGGTATCGTGATCGAGGCTGGGATTCAACCAAGTGATGGTTTTGGCGGCGAAATCGAAAACGCCGACCAGCGAATGCTCCTTGCGCGCGCTCACGAACGCCAGCTTCTTGCCGTCGGGCGAGAAGGTCATGGATGCGATGCGGCCCTGATCGACGATCAACGGCGTGGGAGCGGCACCGGTGTCGGCGGCTTCCAAGCGCCGCCGACATGATCTTGTTCTTGTCCGCGAACACCAGGCGGCTGCCGTCGGGTGAAAAACTTGGCGAGTGCCCCGCGCCCAGTTTGCGCGGCGCGCCGCCCGCGGTGGCTATCGTCCACACCTCCCGCGGCGCAGCTCCCTCCGGCGAATTGTTGACGTTGGCGGGTAGATCATCTTCGATCGATCCGCCGCGAATGTACGCGAGCTGGCTCTCGTCCGCCGACCACGCCAAATCGCCGATATCGAAGCCATCGTCGAGCGTGTATGGGGTGACCTGCCGCGCGTGCGCGCCTTGCGCCACCCAGACATTGCGGCAGCCCTTGGCGTCGAACACCCATGCGACGGAATTCCCCTTTGCCGACGCGACCAGACTCGAAGGATAAGGCGCCTCCATGACCGCTTCGATGCTTACCGGCGCCCCAAGAGCCGAAGCGGCCTGGGACAAAAATGCCGCGAGCGAGAAGCTGCCCAATAGAAAACGTATGGAGAGTGTACATGGCGAGGTCCTTGGTTAGTTCGCGTGCCTTCCGGCATCCGGGACATCGACCAGAATGGCCGAGGAATATTGAACACTGTGATACACGCTGTGCGTCTGCGCTTTGAAGTCGGCCGCATGAGCGTCGAAAATGCTGGACACGAAATTCTGCGGGTTGCGATCGATCAGCGGAAACCACGTGCTCTGCACCTGCACGGCGATGCGATGGCCCTTCTTGAATACATGCGACGCGGTGTGCAGGTCAATCGAATATGCGAGCACTTCGTTCGCAGCCAGCGGCGCGGGATGTTCGAAGCCCCGCAGAAAACGCCCGCGGTATACGTCATTGGCGATCATCAGCTGCCGGCCGCGCATGGCCGGCGCGGTTGTCTCATCGGCGGGATAAACGTCGATGAGTTTGACCACCCAATCCGCATCGGTGCCGGTGGTGCTCGCGAAAAGCTGCGCGGCGACGTTGCCGCGGATGGTCACGTCCTTCTGCAGTACGTCGGTTTGCCAGGAGAGCACGTCGGCGCGTTTCGCAAAGGGCGCCTGGTCATCGGCAAGCCATACCGTCCAGGCGCGATCCGTGGTCGTGGCGATCGGCCTCGAGCGATAGGGGACGGGGTTCGCGGGATCCGACACGAAGCGATCGGCCGGCGCGTCGGCCGGGGTTGGCGCTGCAAACGACAGCTTGCCGCCGGGATGGAAGTAGAGGCGCTTCTTGGATATGCCGGCGCGCGGCGGCCATGCATCGAAACGCCGCCACTCATTGCTGCCGGTCTCAAAGATGAAGGCGCCGGGTTCATCGAGCTTGCCCTCGCCTTTCAGCCAATACTTGAACCACGGCGTCTCCATCTTCGCCCGAAAGTAGCTGGCGGTGTCGGAGCCAAAATCCAGCGGCCCGTATTGATTGCCGGCATCATGCGCCCAGCCGCCGTGGTTCCAGGGGCCGATGACCAGATAATTGCGCTGCTTGGGATCGCTGTGTCGTTGGCGCTGATAAATCGTGACCGGCCCGTAGAAATCCTCCTGATCCCACCAACCGGCGACGATCAGATCCGGCGTCTTCACCGGTGCGGGCATCAACGTGGAAGTCACGGCGCCGCGCCAGAATGCATCGTAATTCGGATGCTCGACGAAGTTCTGCCACGAAGGCAGACGCTCTCCCAACGCGCGCTGATCCAGCGTCGCCAGATCATCTTGTTTCAAATACCAGGCGTAAGGATCCTCCTTCTTGAAGTCGAATGCATTGAGCGTGCGCCCGTCGGTCTCGAGCGCCGCCGCGTATTCCCAGGCGTACTGCAGGCGGAAAGCGCCGTTGTGATGGAAGTCGTCGCCCACGAACATGTCTTCCGGCGAGGCTTGCACGGAAACCGCTTTCAGCGCGGGATGAGCATGCACAGTCGCCATCGCGGTGGTCCAGCCCAGATAGGAGACGCCGAAGACGCCCACCTTGCCGTTGTTGTCCGGCAGCGATTTGATCAGCCAGTCGATGCTGTCGTAGCTATCCGTGGATTCATCCACACCATCCTTCGCCATCGTCTCAGGGCGCAACATCACGAACTTGCCCTCCGAGCCAAACCGGCCGCGGATGTCTTCGAGCACGAAAATAAAGCCCTCGCGCGCCAATTCCTTGTATTCCGCGCCCATCGACTGCTGGAACTTCTTCAAGCCAAAGCCGTAAGGAGATCGCTGCATCAAGATGGGCAGCTTGGAGGTGTCGCCGCGCGGCCGCCAGATTTCGGCGTGCAGCTTGACCCCGTCTCGCATCGGAATCATGACGTCGCTGCCGACGTAGTTGCCGGCCTGCGCATCCGGCGGCAAGCGTTCCTGCGGAGCGGCGGCCGCGCGGGCGCCGATGGTGAGCGCCATGAGCATCGCGATCACCGGCTCTTTTATGCGGGTCATTTTTTCGCCCCGTCGCGTGAAAATTTGGCCTAATTGGAGAAACTTGCGCGATAGTTAGCCTGACGGGAGAATTACTGTCAATCCAAGCAGAATCGCGGTCGTGCACTCGACGATGGTTTTCGCATCTAAGGGTTTGATTGCGCCTCATTGGCCGCAAGACTGATCAGCTCGCTCGCCAGGTTCGGATCCTCGCTCGAACAAATCCCGAGCACCAGGGCGCTCTCGCAGTCCCGCGCGACATAGGCATGCCCCATGGTGCTGTCGATGTAGATGCCCTGGCCCGCGGAGAGCCGCACCGGATTGTAGAACTGCAAGTGCACCTCGATGGTGCCTTCGATGACAAAGATGAACTCTTCGCCCTTGTGCTTCAAAGGTTCGCCGAACTCGGCAATGTCCTTTGACCTGATGCGCGTCAGGATGGGGACCATGCGTTTTTGGCGCAGATCGGCGCACAGATATTCGTAGTCATAATTCGGGGTGGAGATCTGGATCGAGTTGCTGCTGCTGGTGAGGCTGCGGCGTGCCGTAAAGACCGGCAGCGCATTGGCGGGCGGCAGCTCTCCTTGCGCCAGAAACTCCGTCATGCTGAGCCCCAGCCGTGCAGTGAACTGCTGCAGCTTGTCGTACGTCAGCGATAGCTTGTCGGTTTCCACCTTGGCCAGCGTGGAGAGCGGAATTCCGACGCGCTCGCTCAATTGGCGCAAGGTCCATGAGTTCTTTTTTCGCACCAAACGGATCAGACTGCCCAACGTGCTGTTCTTGCTCGCCATTGTGAAAATGTCCTTGGGAACCATGAGACTGTTGTTATTGAGCAAGTATCGGCGTAATTGCTCGCGGGAGCCAACCCCCCGGCGCCTTAGGAAGCGGCAAGCGCGATCCCAACCCCCTGTTTTCCCTACGCTTAGCCGTGCGGTTGGCGACGCTCGATCGCCGCCGCCGCAAAAACCGGTTTTTCAGGTGCAATTTTGCGCAGGTCGGGTGTATTTAGGCTATCGGTATCTCTCGCCAGGGGAATGAAAATGCGCCAAATTATTGCCTGTCTCGCCATTTGCGCCGGTCTTGCGCTGCTGCCTGCTGTGGGCTCCGCCAAAGGGTGCCTGAAGGGCGCGGCCGTCGGCGGCGTCGTCGGTCATGTTGCCGGACATCATGCCGTCCTGGGCGCCGCCGCGGGCTGCGTGATCGAGCATCATCGTGAAAAGGTGAAGGACAAGGCGGCGCGTCAGAACGCCCAAGCCCAAAATGGCGGCGCCGCCAACGGTGCCGCACGAAATGGAGATCGCCATGACCCTAAGTGATGATCTTCAAAAATTAGAGGAGCTGCGCGCGCGCGGCGCTTTGACCGACGAGGAGTTCGCGCGTGCCAAGGAGCGGCTGCTGCATGCCGGAAGCGCCGACCCTTCTCAGCCGTTCGTGTCGGCGGTCAATACCTTCCGCCGCAGCCGTACCGACCGCTGGATCGCGGGCGTGTGCGGCGGCCTGGGGCGCTTGACCGGCATGGAGTCCTGGGTGTGGCGGCTATTTTTTACCGTGTTGTTCCTCTGCGCAGGAACGGGCCTGTTGGTTTACATCCTTTTGGCCATCTTCGTGCCGAGCGACTGAGATTCGGCGCCGATATCTCAAGACCGCGGCCGGAAGATCGCTTCAAGTCGGTCCGGTGTTCCCTCGATGCGCTCGAGCCGCGGGTACTTGAGTCCCTCGCGGTAGTCGATGCGCGTGGTCTGATAGCGGTCCGCCTGGCGCAGCAGCAGCTCGATCGGTTGCTGAGCACTTTTCGCCGCGCTGATCGCGCTTCTCAGCAATTCAGGTTTATACGCTTTACCATTCACCGCCACCACGGTGAATCCTTGCGAAAGTCCTGCCTTGAAGGCGGGGCTGTCCCACAAAACTTCCGCAATCCGGCCGCCGCTGTCGAGCGTCACGCCGATCGAATATTGGGGCGCGGGCACTCCTTGCGCAACGCAGCGGGCGGCGGCCGACAGACACAGCGCCATCGCGAGGATTGAATTAAGCTTCATGGAGGTCTCGATTTTATTTTCGTGAACACTATACCTTGAGGAGCGCGCCGCGATGAAGATCGGATTTATTGGCCTCGGTCAAATGGGCGCCGGCATGGCGGCGAACCTGCTCAAAGCGGGGCACGAAGTCGCCGTTTACAATCGAACCGCCGGCAAGGCCGAAGCGTTGGTCCGTCTCGGCGCGAAGGCGCAGCCCAGCGTGGCCGACGTTTGTGCGGCGGACACCGTCATCACCATGCTCTCCGACGATCATGCGCTGGAGGACATCGTGTTCGGCAACGCGGGCATGCTGGCGAGCCTCGAGAAAGGCGCCGCGCACATCTCATCGAGCACCATCAGTGTGGCGTTGTCCAAGCGCCTCACCGCCGCCCATGCGGCCGCCGGGCAGCATTATCTGGCCGCTCCCGTATTCGGCCGTCCGGATGCCGCGGCGAACGGCAAGCTGGTCGTGGTGGTGGGCGGGCCCGCGGCGCTCATCGAGAGGTATAGGCCGCTGTTCAACGTCATGGGGCCGAAAACCTTCGTGATGTCGGACAAGCCCGAGGATGCCAACCTGGTGAAATTGAGCGGCAATTTTCTCATTGCCGCGGTGATTGAATCGCTGGGGGAGGCGCTCGCGCTCATCGGCAAGGGCGGACTCGATCAGCGGCAGTATATTGAACTGCTCACCTCGACGTTGTTCGACGCGCCGGTCTATAAGACTTACGGCCGCCTGATCGTCGAGCGCCGCTTCGAACCGGCCGGCTTCGCGGCTCCCTTGGGACAGAAGGATATTCGCCTGACGCTCGCGGCCGCAGAAACGCTGCAAGTCCCGCTGCCTCTGGCGAGTCTGCTGCGCGATCGTTTTCTGGCTCTCCTCGCTCAGGGCGGCGAGGCGCTCGACTGGTCCGCCATCGGTCGACTGGCGGCGCGCGATGCCGGCCTGGAAGATCAGCGGGTCTTTTGATCGAGCGCGGCAACCTCGGCGGCAGTCATCGGGTCGGCGTAGTGATTGCCGAAATTCGTGCGCACGTAATTGGTCACGGCGGCGATCTGTGCGTCATTGAGCGTGACCGGCGGACCGCCGAAGCCGATGGCGTGTTTTTCGCCGAACGCCGGCATGTTGCGCCTGCCCATCAATAGCGTCAGCGCCATGAATTGGCGCGATGCCAAGGTCGGATCCTTGGCGAGCGCCGGATAACGTCCCGCCCCCACCGCGCCCCCGCCATCGGCCATATGACAACCCTGGCATATGTGCTCGTAGATCTGCCGGCCGTCCTTCGCCGCAAGCGGCACCGAATCCAGCGCAGCCGCGATATCCGCGCGGGCCGGCGCCTCGAGCAACAGCGCGGCCGCCGCGATCCAGGCAAGTGCAATTCCTGCGCACAGCGCCGCCGCGGCGGCGCCCGACCGCTGTCCGCCGCTCATGCCGCCGCTCCGGCGCGCGCCCGCTGGTGCAGTCGACCGATCGCATCCAGGGCCGAGGTCACGGCGCCTTCTTGCCAGGCAGGCAGATAGGAGGCGTGCTCTCCGGCCAGCACGATGCGGCCGTCGAACGCGCACAAATTGTCGTAGTGCGCGGCGCGCGTCTCGTCCGTCCAGATGCCGAAGCAACCCATCGCCGAAGGCACGCGATGCCACGCAACCGCGATACCGTTGTCGAATTCCTTGGCATACTGCGGATGAATTTGGCTGCCGTATTCCACCGCCTTGGACACCCGCTGCGACGGCGTCATGGAAGTGAATTCCATGGAGTCGAGCATATTCCAGATGTACGCGCCGAGCAGCACGCCTTTGCCGTCGGCGAAAAATCCGCTGCTCGGATAGCTGATCTGGCCGATCGGCAGGTCGGTATAAGTGATGCCGCCGTAGATTTGCTCATCCTCCTCCCAGAAGCGGCGTTTGAACTGCAGGCCCACCTTGAGTCCCGTACAATAGGGAACCGCAGCGATCGCCTGGGCCATCGGTCCGCCGACGTTCATGGGAATCTGCCCGAGAATCGACAGCGGTATGGTGCAGACACACCAGTCGGCCCTTGCCGTATGCCGGCCGGATCCCGCGCGCACATCTTCGTAGGTGGCGCTGACACCGCGGTCGTCCTGGCGAATCTCGACGACCTTGGCGTTGTAGCGGATCAGCGGCGCAAGTTCGCGTCCGAACGCCTGACCGACCCGGCCCATGCCGCCGACCGGCTGAAACATCGTCGTTTGCATGTCGTACATTTCGCCGATGGAGAGCGCGCCCCACAGGTGCGATCTCAACAAGTCGCTCAAGCCGACCGGTTCTGAATACTGAGGCCTGGCGCTCAAGCCGCCGCCCGGATCGCGTTGGTAGCCGCGCTTGTCGCTGCTCTCGGGGCCTTTGACGAACCGGTAATTCTTGTCGAGCGCGCCGCTCGAGCGCAACGATTCGAGCAGTATGGCCCGATCCTCGGCGCTCACGTCGGCATCGAGCGCGCGGCTTTGCGCGGCCTTGGCCAAGAGCTCCGCAATATGGCCATCGTAGTCGGCTTTGACGGTGCGCAGCCGCTGCGGCTTGCCGCCAAACGCCTTGCGGCCATGCAAGTAGGCGTTGTGATTCACCTGCACGAACGGCTGCAGCGCGACTCCCAGCTTCTTGCAGTAGCTGAGCATGCCGCGGTGGTGATATGGCAGTCGCCAGGGACCCGGATTGATGTACAACTCCGGATCGAAGCCGCACTCCTGGGTCTCGCCTCCCAATTCCGTGTAGCGATCGCCGCCGCGCAGCGACCAGTTGCGGCCGCCCGCGCGCGCGTTGTATTCCAGCACCTGCACCTGGTAGCCGGCATTGCGCAATTCATAGGCCGCGACCAGCCCGGCCATTCCGGCGCCCAACACCAGAACCGAGGCGCCCCGCGGCGCGGCGCTCAGGCGGATCGGTCCCTGGAAATTGGATTCGGCCGCCAGCCCGAGACTGTGCATGGCCTGGTACATCAGGGAACCGCCCGCGCTCAAGCCGATCATCGTCAACAGTCGTCGCCGCGACATGGCGGTTGCAGAATTCTCGGTCATGGATTCACCTGGTTGGTAGATCTCCAGGATAACGCGGAATGCGGCGGGTTGCGTTATTGAATCAATCGCACGCGCGTGCCCGCGAGCACGACAACGCCGTCTGGATCGAGCAATCCGCGTTTTGCCGCCTTGGCACGGACCGCGGCGACATCGCGCACGAGGATATCGAAGGCGCCGAGACCCTCGCCGCGTCCATCGCGATCCGCGCTGAAGCGGATTTCCCCATCGTCCAAGCGAATGCGCCAAGTCCCCGCATCCTCGAGGGCCGCGCGGCCGAGAACCTGCGCCCAGCGCGCCGCCATCCGCGCCGGATCTTTGGCCTGCAGTTCGGCACCTGCCACTTTCACCGAAGTGTCGGTGCAAACATGCGACTGCCAGATGGGGCCGCCCCATTCCCAGCGCTCCTGGGGAACCATCCGGTCCAAGGACAGGATTGCACCGCCGATGTCCTTGGGATGAATGTGGGTGAAGGCGGCGCCGCCCTGGTCCATCTGATCGGCGATGCGCGCCGAGGCTTCTCGGACTCTGGCGAGGGCTTGCGCGAGGTCATCCACCTGCAAAATGACCATGTAGCCGCCGTCGCCGCCGCGTTTCTCCAACAGCCGGCCCGCCGTTGTGCCGGGTTGTTTCGGTGAAACAACTTCGAGAAAGGTGTCGCCGATGGGGAAGACCGCATTGCGCAAGCCGTACTTGCCGACGCCGGGATCGTCAAAGGCGTAATCGATCCCCAAGACCGCCGAAATGTCGGCGCGAGCGGCTGCCAGGTCCTTGGCAACGAGCGCGATTTGCCGAAGGCGCATTTTCAGCGGCCGCGAAACACCGGCTCGCGCTTCTCGACGAAGGCGCGCACCGCGTCTCGGTAGTCATCGGTCGCGGCGCAGTGGATATGGTGCGTTGCCTCCAGATCGAGACAGTCGTCGACATCTCCGCCCATGGCGCGGTTGAGATTTTCCTTCATGTAGCGATACGCGATGCTCGGACCCCGGGCCAATCGGCTGGATATTTCTTGAGTGCGTGCCGCGAGTTCGTCCGCCTCGCAGATCCAGTTGGTGAGCCCAAGCCGCAGCGCTTCCTCCGCGTTCACGCGTTCCGACAAAAAATAGAGTTCGCGCGCCTTCGCGGATCCTACGAGCTGCGTGAGGAAGTAGGTACCGCCGTAGTCGCCCGAGAAGCCCACCCGGGCAAACGCCGTGGTCAGGATGGCGCTGCGCGACATGATTCTCAGGTCGCAGGCAAGCGCCCATGCCAACCCGGCGCCGGCAGCGGCACCCGGCAGCGCCGCCAGCGTGGGCTTCGGCATTTTGAACAAGCGTCCGGCCGTCGCACGCTGATTCACCCGTTGGCGATAAATCGCCTCATCGAGGGTCGCCGGCGCCGACTCGTGGGTGCGCTCCGCCATGCCTTTGACGTCTCCGCCGGCGCAAAAGCCCTTGCCTGCGCCCGTCAGCACCACGCATTTCACCGCCGGCGCGACTTCCGCCCAGGCCAGTTGCTCCGCCAAAGCGCGATTCATCGGCTCGCTCATCGCATTACGCGCCTCTGGCCGATTGAGAGTCAGAGTCAGCACCCCGTCGTTCAACGCCGCGAGAAGGTCTTGCGTGCCGGTGTCGATCTGATGAGTCATGAGCGTTGCCTTATGATTGAGCCATGGGTTGAATCGCCGGACAACTAGGTGCTATTGCAGGTTCCGCGCATCGCGGCGATCCACTGTTCGATCAGGGCTACGCCCTCGGTGTGCGTGGTGGTGCGGCCCTGCTCCGGCATCATCACACCGGGCTCATTGGATCGCAGCCGGTACGGCAGAATCGAGTCCTGCGGATCGCCCGGCACGACGTCAAAATAGTGATCGCCGGTACCGCGGCCCGCGGCAACGGGCGGCTTGCAAACACCGAGATAGCGATCAGCGGCCGCAAAGATCGTCAGGTCGAGCGCCGTCGTGTTCGCCGGCCCCTTGGCGTTGTGGCAATGCCCGCAATTGATGTCGAGATAGGCCCGGGCGCGGGCATCGAGCGGCTGCGCAGCATCGCGCCAGTCGGCGTTTCGCGGGGCGGACGCCGGGTCGGGCGCACCGGCGAGGTAGCCGAGTTTGGTCCAGTGCAGCAGTTGATTTTCGCGCACCGCGGCGTAGGCATAGTCGCGGTTCAGGTGCCGCGCCTTGGTCCCGATGGGTGCGATTTGCTTGGTCTTGAGATCCACGACATGGCAGCCGGCGCATTGGTTTTCATTGGGCACCACATAGGTAAAGGGCTCCTTGCTGCCATCATCGGAAACGAGTTCGAGCGGTTTCGCATCGCCGGTGCGCGAGAGCATCGCATCGGACTGCGACGAATTCCAAACGTATGGCAGTGCCTCCCAGCCCGCTTCACGGCGCACCAGAATGCGCGTCTCGATCAAATGCACATTGGCAAGATTCAGGCCGCGTTCGCCGCGGCCGGGGTCGCCGAAGTCGCGGGATTGGTCGTAAGTGCGGGCGACCGCCCTGGAATTGCGCGCCGCTCGCGCAGGCAACGGGTAGTAAAAGGTCTTGCTGATGATCGTGCCGACGGGGAAATCGAAGCTGCCATCCGCACTGTACTTGGCGCTGCTACCGCGCGGCAGCCAAATTGTGCGCAATTTGTGGGCATAATCGCTGAACAGCGGCGTGTTCAGGTCGTACGGAACGACACCGTCGTTGAGCGCCAGGGTGGCGCCGTCCTTATAAATCACCTGCCAATCGCTGAGTTTGGCAGGCCGGCCTGACGCAAAGAAATGCACCGGCTGTGCGGTGCGAAAACAGGCGGCCAGCCACAATGCGCCGGCGCAAGCAATGAGGCCCCAGGCGTTTGCAGCCTGTTTGCTAGCCATGGACCGCGGCGTCGAGCATCGCTGGGTGCTTAGCTGTGCGGCAACTCAACGGCCGCGAGCTTCGGCAGCTCGCATTGGAAATACGTTTTGTCGATTTTGGGATTTTTGTATTTGTTCGGTCCATCGGCATCGAGGACTTGCGCGTCGCCGTTCTGGACGCAGATGCGCTCGGCCGCCGGCGGCAAGCCATTGACCAGGCTCTTTGAGTCCACATAACCATCCCAAAGCACGTCCGGGAAATGCCCGTTGATGCCGAACATGGCAACCTTCAGGGTCTTCAATTCCAGGCCGTCGGGCGAATCGCCGCCGCCCTTGAATCGATTGCCGTAAACATAGATGGCCCGCGGGTACGGATCGTAATGGGGATCCACTCCGCGTGTGCTGTAGTAATTGGTGGAGAAATAACTCGCAATGATCACGTTCGCGGTGTGGTTTCCGGCGATGTCGTTATCGAAAATTTCAACTTTCGGATTGGAGTTGACAATGACGCCCGACCCCGCCGGCACGCTGGCGACCGCCGCGCCTTTGGCGGCAAAATTGGCCAGGTTGTTGTCGAATGATTTGTTGTTGAACACCCGCGTCGCTTGTCCGGGCTGCGGAAGATTCGGCATGTTGAACACCAAAATGCCGCCGCTGTTGCCGGTCGCCGTGTTTTCGTAAACATCGGCATTGACGGAGTTTTCGATTTCGATGCCCGCGACGTTCTTTTCCGCGCGATTGCGCCGCACGATCACATTTTGCGACTGACCCACGTAGATGCCCGCATCCGATGCGCCGATCGATGCGGAATCCTCGATCAGAACGTTCTTGCTCTTGACCGGATAGATTCCGTACGCGCCGTTGGTGGTCTTGGGACCGCCGGTCCATTCCACGCGCACATCGCGGATGGTGACATTCTCGCCGTCATTGACCTTGAGCCCGTCGCCTTTGCTGTCCTCGATGGCGAGGTGTTCGATGGTGAAGTCGCTCGCGTACACCAGCATGCCCTCGGGACCCGAGATCTCGTTCTTGAACGACAGGATGCTCTTGTCGGAGCCTGAGCCGCGGATGGTGACGCCATTGGCGCGCAGGGTCAGCACGCGGTCGAGCGCGTGCCGGCCGGCGGGAATTTCTATCACCGAGCCCGGTTTTGCATCGAGGAACTCTTGCTGCAATTTCTGCTGATAGGCTGCATCGTCGGCCGACAATGCTTGCGGCGAGGTTGCGCCGCCTCCGCAACCGGCGGCCAGGGCACAAAGAATGGCGATAGCGACTTTACCCATGTTTTATTCCTGATTTTAGAAAATCGCCCAATTTTCGGCCCCAAGCATAGCATGGGCTGCGCTGCCCGAAACCACGCTCGAGCGGCGGCCCAGGCATCGATTTCACCCGCGGCCGTTGAGAAATGAAACGCCATGCATTAGCGTGTCGTGTCGCTCCCGACTGACTGCCAGGGTGAAGAGCATGTTGCGCTGGATCAAAAGAATCGCGCTGGTCATCGGCGGCCTCATCGTCGCCGCCATCCTCGTGGGCACCGCGTACGAGCAAATCATGCGATGGCGGGCATCGCGCGACTATCCCGTGCAGGGGCGCCTGCTCGATGTCGGCGGCGGCCGGCACATGCAGATCGACTGCCGCGGGAGCGGCGCGCCCATCGTCGTCTTCGAGGCCGGCCTCGATACCATGGGTTCGCTCAGTTGGAGCGCCGTACAGGACGCGGTCGCGTCCACCACTCGCGCCTGCGCCTACAGCCGCGCCGGCATCATGTGGAGCGAGCCGCGAGCCGGGAAATTCGAACCCGACAACGTGGCTCACGACCTGCATGCACTGCTGCTCGCAGCCGGCGAGCATGCTCCCTTTGTGCTGGTCGGCCATTCCCTCGGCGGACCCTACATCATGAACTTCACTCGGCTCTATCCGCAGGAAGTCGCCGGCCTGGTGTTCGTCGATGCATCGCATCCGGACCAGGTCGAGCGCATGACCAAAGCGGCCGGGAAGAAGATGGAAGCGGGAGAGGGAATGCTCAAGGCGGCGAGCGCCTTGAGCTGGACGGGAATCCCGCGGCTGGTCGAGATACACACCGCCAACCACACCTTCCCCGCGCAGGCAAAGCTCACCGAGGATGCCTATTTCAGCCGCTCACTGTCCTCGGCAATTCTGGAATTGGACGCGCTGAACGCGACATTCTCGGCGGCCGGTCAGCTGCGGCAGCTGGACGATCGGCCCGTCGTGGTGCTGACGGCCACGAAGCCCTATCCGGCCGCCATGCTCAAGCAGATACAGATGACCCCGGAACAAGGCCAGCGAGTCCAGGCCGCGTGGAAAGAGCTGCATGACGATGAAGCGTCGTGGTCGCATCATAGCCGGCACCAACTGGTTCCGGACGCCACGCATTACATCCAATTCGACCGGCCCGATGTCGTCATCGCGGCAGTGAAGGAGGTGGTCAACGATGTCCGCTCGGAGGCAGACGCCGGGGGTGCGCCCGCGGCAAAAGCACCTTGACGGCAGCCGACCGGTGAGGCTCATGCAGCTTGCCTGCGCTGCCGCGTGGCTGGTTTTGACCGCCGCCGCGGCGCCCGGCGCCGAAGTCACGATTGTCAGCAACGTGTTGGGGCCCGAGGGGCCTCTGTATGTCGACGGCAACCTCTACTTCGTGAGTTGGGTCTCGAGCACTCTCTCGAGATGGGACGGCAAGTCGACCACGGTCTTGAATGATCTCGCGGGCTGCAGCCACAACGGGCTGGCCTTGACTCAACACAGGACATTCTTGCTCGCGTGCACCGACAATCACGGTGCGATCCTCGAATTGGACATGCGCGGCAAGCAGTTGCGGCGCTGGGATGCGGACCAGCAGGGAAACAAATTCGAGGGCGGCATCAACGATGTCATGGTAACCGCCAATGGCGGTGCGTATGCAACGGTGTTCGGGCCGCCCGAAGAGCTGCCGACCCGGGTCGCCGGAAAGATTCTGTATCTCGCGCCGGGCGCGCGACAGTGGCTCGAGGTGGCCAGGGATCTCAACTATGCCAACGGCATCGGGATCTCGCCGGATCAGAAAACACTTTATGTCAGCGAAACAGTCGGCAATTGCATCTTGAAGTTCGCGGTCAATCGGGACGGCACGCTCAAGGATCGCTCGAATTTCGCCCTGCTGAATCTGCTGACGCCGAACAAGGCAACTTCCTGGTGGCTGGGTCCCGACAGCATGAAGATCGATGCCCAGGGGAACATGTATGTCGCCCAGTGGTTCGGCGGAAAGATCCTGAAGATATCCCCCGCGGGGAAGCTTTTACGGCAGTTCGACATAGCCGCAGGGGACGGCACGACCAATGTTGCATTCGGTCCCGGAGAAAAGGACTTGTATGTCACGGTTGTCAAGGATCCGAATGATCCGCGAGCCAGGGGCAGCGTCGTCAGAATCCCCAATAGCCAAAATTAATCAATGCGCCAGCGCCGGCTGCGGCCGGGGCCGGATACGCAGCAACAGCAGGCTCAACAGCAGGCACGCCGTCAGGCTGACGCAGGCATCCACGACATAGCTGCCGCCGACGCCACGCCACGCATAGCCCCAGCCATCGACCACCAGCATATAAGTGTTCGCGACATTGAATGCCGACACCATCAGGCAATAGGTCGTCGCGGCAAATGGATTGCTGCGTCCGATGGTCGCAAAGGTAATCGCGGTCGAGGCGGTGATGGACAGGGACTGAAAGACGTTTTCGCCTATCAGCGCGGCCGCAAATGCCCAGGGGGTGCGCGGCAGAAGCAGCAGCAGCAGGGTAAAAATCGATCCGACCGCGCCGACGGCGAGATACAGATAACGCACGGGCAGCAATCGATCGACCAGCGGAAACATCAAGCAACCGGCGATGCCGGCAATCAGCACCCCGGCGCCTCCCACGAGTCCCACGAAGCGGCTGGAGGTGTGAAAATCGTCGCCCAGGCCGCCCAAGATGTTGACCAAGGAAAATGTTGACGCCGGCGCGATGAACAAGACCATGGCGATGAGAATTTCGCGCCGCCTGAGCAAGCCGATCACATCGGCGAAGAATTGCGAAAAACTCTCGCGCGCCAGGCGCCGATCCGGTCCCGGGGCCGGCATCCAGCAGAAAATCACGGTTGGCACCAGAACGATCGCGGCCAAGACGATTGCCGCGGCCGTGGGGGACAATCGCTGCACGATTTCACCGGTCATCATGGCCATGGCGCCGCCGCCGCTGATGTTGGCGATGGTCACCCAGACGCTCAAGGCGTGCTCTTCGTCGGCGGTGATGATGCTGGAGAGCCAGCCTCCCAAGGCGCTCTGATACAGATTGGCGAAAAAGAACCCGCTCACCAGACAGATTTCCACCAAGACCAGATGTTCCAGATTGGTCAGCGCCAGCGCCAGCAGCAGCGCGGACAACAGCGCCGTCAGCAAGGAATACCAGCGGCGGCTGAATCGAACATCGAGGACCGGACTGAGCAAAAAGGTCCAGAAGCCCGGCGAGATCGCCGCCGCGGTCATCCCCGCGATCGTCGCCTCTGCAACGTGGCGCGCGCTCAAGAGTTGCGGCACGGCGATCACCAGAATGCCGCCATACATCCCGAACAGCGCGTTGGTGAGACCGAGCAGCCAGACCGGGGGGCGGCGCCTTGGGCGCCTCACGGCGCCTCCCACCGGCCGGAAGCGGCGGATCGGTACAGCGCGTCGATGCAGCGCATGGTCGCGATGCCGTCTTCGATGGGGAACTCCTGCTCGGCTTCGCCGAGAAACACGGCGGCCGCCGCGTCGCATTGCAACGCATATTGATCCACCGCCGGGAACTCCTCGAATTGCGCCGTGGTGCCGTCCAGGCTCTTGCCGCTGTCGATGCTGATTTTGCAGGCAAAATCCTTCGATGGGGTGAACGGCACGGGCATGTCGATGCGCCCCTCGGTACCCAAGATCGTCACGCGTTGATAGGCGGCCGCTCGAAATGCGCTGCTGAACACCAGTTGGCCCCCGCCGGGAAATTCGAGCAACCCGCTGCTGAGGGTGTCGACGCTTTGCTCCGCGTCGCGCTGGAGCAGAGCGATCACCCGCGTGGGCTCGGCGCCAAAAACGTAGCGGGCGGCGACCAGCGGATAGCAGCCCACGTCATAGAGCGCGCCGCCGCCCAAGGCCGCTTGATTGCGGACATTGTTCGGATCCAACATGGTGAACAGAAACGCCGACTGGATGCTGCGCACGGCGCCGATGCGGCCCGTGCGCGCCAGCGCGCGGACTCGATGCCATTGCGGATGATGGCGCACCATGAAGGCCTCGATGACCCGCTTGCCGCTGCGGTCGCGCGCCGCGACGATGGCCTGGGTTTGGGGCGCGTTGACGCCGAGCGGCTTTTCGCACAGCACGTGCTTGCCGGCATCCAGAGCCTTGACTGTCCATTCAACATGAAGATGATTGGGCAACGGATTGTAAACGGCATCGATCTTGGGATCGTCGAGCAGCGCCTCGTAGCTTCCATAGCTGCGCGCAATGGCAAAGCGCGCCGCCACACCGGCCGCCCGGGACGCATCGCGCGATGCGATGGCGGCTATCGTGCCCCGTCCGCCGCTCAAGATGGCGGGTATGACGCGCTTGATGCCGATGTTGGCCGTGCTGAGGATGCCCCACTGGATTTTCCGCATGAATGCAGCCGCCGTTCAGGTTTAAACGCCTATACTTTGCCTGAGACTCGCGCGATGAGGAACGTCGTTGACTAGCACCGCAGCCGCAGCCGATACATTAGCCGGCCTCGCCCCGCCGCCGCTGAAGCCGGCATCGTTCCTGAAGACCCTGCGGGCCTCCCGGGGCAACGCCTTTGAAGTGATTCCCCTCGAAGCCTACGAAAAGCCGGTCTACTTGGCGAAATCGATGCTCGGCAAGGTGCTCATGGTGAATGACCCGGAGGGCATACGCCGCGTTCTGTTGGACAACGTGGCCAACTATCCGAAAAACGACTTGGAAATCGCCTTCTTTTCGGCGATGTTCGGCGAAGGCCTGTTGAGCGCCCCTCACGCCAAGTGGCGCGCGCATCGAAAAGTGATGGCGCCCTCCTTCGGCACACGCACGGTCGAATCGTATGCGCCGGCGATGGTGGAGACCACGGTGGCATTTGCCGGGCAGTGGGACGCGCTGCCCGAAAACGCGGAAATCGACATCGCCGAGGAAATGAAGGCCCTGACGCTCAAGATCATCTGCCGCACCATGTTCTCGGCCGACGCGGATGAGCTCGCAACCCATTCGCGCGAGGCTCTCAACTTCGTCCAGTCCTCGCTGGAGTTCGGCTTGCTGGACGTGCTGCCGATCATTGGGCCGCGGCGCATCAAGCGCACGGTGGAAGCCATACGAGCCCACTTCAAAGGCATGGATGCGGCGATTTATCGCCTGATCAGCGAGCGCGAAAAAATCCGCAACGAGGCCCCCAGGGATTTCCTGACGCGGCTGGTCGCCGCGAAGGATCCGGACGACGGGGTCGGAATGAATGCGGCCGAAGTGCGCGACGAGGTCATCACCATTTTCGTCGCCGGCTACGAGACCACCGCCGTGAGCATGACCTGGGTGTGGTATTTGCTGTCGCAGCATCCGGCCGAGGAATCGAAGCTGCACGAAGAATTGGACGCCGTGCTCGCCGGCAGACCGCCGCGCGTCGAGGATCTGCCGAATCTGCCGTACACGCGCATGGTTATCGAGGAGGCGATGCGCCTGTATCCGCCCGCGCCCGGGATATCGATTCGCGAGGCTCAGCAGGCCGACGAAGTATGCGGCTTCAAAGTGACGCCCGGACTGCAGGTTTTGATATCGCCATGGGTGATGCACCGTCACCGCAGCATTTGGAATAATCCCGAGCAGTTTGATCCCACGCGATTCAGCACGGAGGCCAGCGACAAGCGGCCGCGCTTTTCATACCTGCCCTTCGGGGGCGGACCTCGCGTCTGCATCGGCGCGACGCTCGCCATGACCGAGGCGACATTGATTCTTGCCGTGCTCGCCCAGCGGTTTCGGCTGCGCCTCAAGGAGCATCAGGAAATCAAACTGCAAACGCGCATCACCCTGCGCCCGAAGAACGGCATGATGACCATTTTGGAGCGCCGCCGCGCCGCGCACCCGGCCGGTGCAGCCGCGCGCTCATAACGCACGCAAATCGCGCGGCGCTGCATGCGCAGCGCCGCTTACCTCGGCAACTCTTCGAAGGCGGTCACACTTTCGTCGCATCTCCGATGAAATGAATTGCCGGGCAAGCGATTCTTTATCACCCGGCTTCAGTGCCGCTCTTATAGAATTGTCCGCGGAAATACCTGCGAGAGTGAACCATGAGCGAACCATCGGCCAAGCATTACTTGCTGGCTTCGGACTTTGATCAAACCTTGAGCTTCAAGGATTCGGGCGTGGTGCTGAGCGAACTGCTCGGCATATCCGGATTCGAGCAGCGCGTTGCCGGGCTCGCCCGGACCAACCTGGTACAGCAGGGCGGTGAGTTGGCATACCTGATCCGCCACGACCCGGAATTCCGCGGCGTGCGCCGCGAGCATCTTCTCGAGGCGGGGCGGCGCGTGCGGCTCAAGAGCGCCATTCCGGCGCTGGTGGATTTCATGCAGCGCGGCGCCGCGGGTTATCGATTTTCATTTTTTGTCATTTCAGCCGCGCCGCGCGAAATCGTCACCTCGGCGTTGGCAGGCATCATCCCGGCCGAGAACATTTACGGCACCGAGCTGACATTCGATGCCCATTCGCGCGAGGTGCGGGCGATCGATCGGGTTCCCGCCGGCTACGGCAAGGTCGCCGTCATCGAAGAGCTGCAGCAGCGCCTGGGGATATCCGCCGACCGCGTGATTTACGTCGGCGATGGTGGGTCGGATGTGCATGTAATGCTGCACGTCAATAATCACGATGGCTTCACCATTGCGGTGTCCGAGAACAAGCAGCTCGCGCGGATCGCAAAACGCGTGGTGTTGAGCGATAACGCCTTCAGCATCATGGTGCCGATACTCGACCAGTTGCTGCATTGGCGAACCGGCGAGATCCGCGGACTGTTCGAATCCTACGGCCTCACCCTGGACGAATGGGAAAAGGACCGAACCGATCGGCTGAAGATCGGCAACGCGCCGCCCCCCGGTGCCGTGGCGCAGAGCGGCGCGGCATGAATCACTTCTGGATTGAAGGCCTGGGATGGACCGCCACCTCGGTATTCGTCGCCTCGTACTTTTTTGCCAAACCTTCGCGGCTGCGAGGATTGCAGATGGCCGGCGCGGTGCTTTGGATGATCTACGGCGTACTGATCGGCGCGCTGCCGGTCATTATCGCCAACCTGCTGGTTTTTGCCGCCGCGGCCTGGACCGCGCTTCGCGGTCCTTCCTCCCTGGGAAGCGGCACGCCGGCCTAGTCCCGCCCCCGCTGCGAAGAAAAGGCCGCACCGCTGCGCGGCGGCGCGCGGTTCGCATACAATGGCGCATCATTCACCGCGTTGCCGCGCCATGGACAAAGCACTGCGTCCTGAAAACCAGACTCCGCGACCTTCGCCAGGCGGTTACCGGCGGATGATTCTGCCGCATCCGGTGTCGCTGCTTGGCACCGGCCAGCCCGATGTAGAGACGGCGATGATGGGACAGCTGGGGCCGGATGCCATTTTCATGATGGGCGACAATCCGGCGCTCTCGAAAATGCCCGAGCGGCCGCGGCTGCTGGATTTTTTTCGCCAACGGTTTTCCCCCTTTACCCGCAATCATCTGCTGCAAAGCGCCCTGGTCGCGCTCAAAGGCGGCATGGAAGAAAAAGTGGTTCTGGCGTGTTTGCTGCATGACATTGCCAACGGCGCCCTGATTCGGGTCGATCATGGATATTGGGGCGCCCAGCTCATCGAGCCTTACGTATCCGAAGAGATCGCTTGGGCGGTCCGCAATCATCAGGCATTGCGGTTTTTCGCCGATGAGTCGGTGGGGTATCAGTATCCGGAGGCTTACATAAAATTCTTCGGTCCCGACTACCAGCCTGCCGAGTACATCAAGCAGGCCTATGCGCAGGCCCGCGGGCATCGTTGGTACATGACCGCGCGCCTCATTACCTTGAACGACCTGTACTCGTTCGACCCGAACGTGACCGTGGAGCCCGAGCAGTTCGGCGACATCATCGGCAGGCATTTCAAGCAGCCCAAAGAGGGACTGGGATTCGATGGCTCCGCCGTGGCGCATATGTGGCGCACGATGATTTGGCCGAACAACTTGTTGTAAGACGAGAATCGGAGCGGGTGACACTCGCATAATGCAGGAGATGGGGATGGAACTGCAGATCAACGACAAGACAGTGACGATCGAGGCCGAGCCGGATCTGCCGCTGCTGTGGGTATTGCGCGATTTGCTGGGGATGACCGGCACGAAATTCGGTTGCGGCATGGCGCTCTGCGGTGCATGCACCGTGTTGGTCGACGGCCAGGCGCAGCGCTCATGCGTGCTCCCGGTCGCGCAAGCCGCAGGAAAAAAGCTCACCACCATTGAAGGCGTCGGCGCGACCGCCGTGGGCGTGGCGCTGCAAGGGGCGTGGCAAGAGATCAACGTGCCGCAATGCGGCTACTGTCAGGCTGGACAGATCATGTCTGCCGCCGCACTGCTTCAAGTCAAGCCCGATCCGACCGACGCCGACATCGATGCCGCCATGTCCGGGAATATCTGCCGTTGCGGCACCTACCCGCGCATACGCGCGGCCATCAAGCAGGCTGCCAAGCATGCGGAGCACGCCAAATGAGCGCGGTAACGGTCGATTTCGCGGCGTCGACGGGCTTGAGCCGCCGGGATTTCCTGCGGCAACTTCAAGCGCTGGGGGGCCTCTTGCTCGTCGCCGATGGGCTGCACATCGCAAAGGCCGCGGATGCGCCCAAGTACGGCGCCGAGGGCATGGAGCATGGCACGGTCGACAATCCTCTGGTGTTCCTGGCCATCGGCGATGACGGCTGGGTCACCATCGTCGTGCATCGCTCGGAAATGGGCCAGGGCGTGCGTACAGGCATGCCTCTCATTGTCGCGGATGAGCTGGAAGCCGACTGGAGCAAGGTCCGCGTCCAGCAGGCGCCCGCCGACGAGGAAAAATACGGAAACCAAGACACCGACGGATCCCGCAGCACGCGGCATTTCATCGACCCGATGCGCCGCTGCGGAGCCGCGGCGCGAATGATGCTGGAACACGCCGCGGCATTGTCCTGGAGCGTGCCGGTCAGCGAAGTTCGCGCGGTCAATCATGAAGTGGAGCATCAGAAAACCGGCCGCAAGCTCTCCTACGGCACCCTCGCCGCGCGCGCCAGGAAGCTGCCGGTGCCGGCGGCAAGCGCCCTGCGCTTGAAAACCCCCGAAGAGTTTCGCTATGTCGGCAAAGGCGGCGTGCCGATCGTCGACGGACACGACATCGTCACGGGTCAGGCGCAGTACGGCATCGACCCATGGTTCAAGGATATGAGCTTCGCTGTCATCGCACGCTCACCGGTGTTGGGCGGCAGCGTCAAGCAATTCGACGTCAACGCTGCGGCAGCGGCGCCAGGCGTCCAGAAAGTGCTGCAGATGCCTGCGCCGGTGCCGAAGGCCACGTTTCATCCGCTCGCCGGCGTTGCGGTCATCGCCAATTCCACGGGTGCGGCGATCGCCGCCCGCAAGCTGCTGAAAATCGAATGGCAGGATGGCGCCAACGGCAGCTACGATTCCGATGACTATCGTGCCTCGATGCAGCAATCCGCCCAGAAGCCCGGCAAGCTGGTGCGCGAGGCCGGCAACGTCGATGCAGCGTTCAAATCCGCTGCCAAGTCGATCGAGGCGCAGTACTACGTTCCGCACATAGCCCATGCGACGATGGAACCGCCGTGCGGCGTCGCGCGCATCGTAGCCGGCAAGGTCGAAGTATGGGCGCCCACCCAAGCCCCGCAAGTCACCCGCGAGGACGTCGCGAAGCATCTCGGGGTCCCCTGGGAAAACGTAACCGTGCATGTGACGCTGCTCGGCGGAGGATTCGGACGCAAGTCGATGCCGGACTTCGCGATCGAGGCCGCGCTGTTGTCGCAGGCCATGGAAGGGCGCCCCGTCAAAGTGACCTGGACCCGCGAAGATGACCTGCATCATGATTTCCTGCACACCGTGTCGGTCGAATATATGCGGGCGGGTGTCGCGGCCGACGGCAAGGTTTCAGCGTGGCTGCATCGAAGCGTGGCGCCCTCGCTCGCCACCAGCTTCGCGGCGGGCGTCGATCACGAAGTGGACGCCGAGCTTGGAATGGGCTTCATCAACATGCCCTACGACATTCCCAACCTGCGCCTCGAAAATCCGCAGGCGAGCGCGCATTGCCGCATTGGCTGGTTTCGCTCGGTGTCCAACATACCCCACGCATTTGCCGTGCAGTCGTTCGTGTCGGAGCTGGCGGCGAGCGCCAACAGGGATCACCGCGACTACTTGCTCGAACTCATCGGGCCGGCGCGCAAGATCGATCCCAACAGCCTTCAAGACCACTGGAATCACGGCGAATCGCCGCAGCGCTATCCGGTGGACACCGGCCGCTTGCGCCGCGTGGTCGAAACCGTCACCGAAGAAGCCGGCTGGGGCAGGAAATTCGCGCCCGGCCGCGGGCTGGGACTGGCTGCGCACTATAGCTTTTTGAGCTACGCCGCGGCGGTGGTGGAAGTGGACATCGATGCACAGGGGCGGATCGTGGTGCCGCGCGTCGATGTCGCATTCGACTGCGGCCCGCAAGTCAATCCCGAGCGCATTCGCTCGCAACTCGAAGGCGCCGTCATCATGGGGCTGAGCCTCGCGATGTTCGGAGAGATCACTTTCAAGAAGGGCCGGGCGCAGCAGAATAACTTCCACCAGTATCGCGTCACCAGGATGAATGAGGCGCCCGCCGAGATCCGGGTGCACCTCATCCCGGCGCGGGATTGGACCGTGCCATTGGGTGGCGTGGGTGAACCCGGCGTGCCGCCGATCGCGCCTGCCCTGTGCAACGCGGTGTTCGCGGCTACCGGCAAGCGGATTCGCAGCTTGCCCATCAAGGATCAAGCCAAACGCGCAACTTGAGCATCCGGCAGCCCGCGCGCGCTGGGAATGCTGGGAACCCGCCGCTACGAGAGCGGGTTCTGCCAGCGCGCCTCCGGCCTCGATAGAACTGAATGCAGTTGAGCCGCCAGATCGCTCAAGGTGTAGGGCTTCGGCAGCAACGGAATCCCTTCATCCTCGGCATCGCGTTGAGCGGCGGCAGAGAAGCCGCTGACCAGAAGTACCGGCAATGAAATTTTGCGCTGACGCATCTCTCGCACCAATGCCATTCCATTCATGCCGCCGGGCATCATGACATCCGACAGCACCAGTCCGATGCCGGGCGTCGCCGCAAGTTCGTTCAATGCGGCCTGTCCGGTCGTCACGGGTATCACCTCGTAGCCCAGCTCGTCCAACATCGCGCTGGTCAGCGATGCGACCTGCACATCGTCTTCGACCAGCAGCACCCGGCAGGGCGCGGGAGTGCATGTCGATGGCGCGCGGGGGGGCTCCCAGCGCCGTGCGGCGGTGCTCGGCAACTCATTCGACCGCGGCAGCAGGAGCAGCACCTTCGTGCCTTCCCGGGCCCTGCTTTCAATTTCCACCGAGCCGCCGGATCCACGCGCGAAGCCATACACTTGCGCGAGCCCCAACCCCGAGCCCTTGCCGATGTCCTTGGTGGTGTAAAAGGGCTCGAGGCATCGCGCCACCGTCGCAGTATCCATCCCCACGCCGGTATCGCTCACCGACAGCTCCACGAAATCGCCGGTCAGCCCGTATGCGCCGATGTCGGCGCGGTTCACGGCGGCGATCGTGATCGTACCGCCCTGGGGCATGGCATCGCGGGCATTCACGCAGAGATTCAGCAGCGCGATGCCGAGCTCGCCCTCATCGACGCGCACCGGCCACACGTCCGCAGCAAAAACTGTCCTTACCGTCACCGATCCGCCCAGCGAACCATCGAGCAGCTCTCTCATGCCCTCCACATGCCGAGGTATCGCGATCGGCTTCGCATACAGTTCCTTTTGTCGTGAGAAGGCGAGGAGCTGGCGAGTCAGAGCCGCGCCGCGCTGCGCCGCTTGACGCATCCCTTCCCGCACCTTCTGCCGTCGCTCGGTCGCCGGTTCGCGGTCCAAGATCGAGAGACCGCCGCTGATGACCATCAAAAGATTATTGAAATCGTGCGCGATACCGCCGGTCAGCTGGCCGACCGCCTCCATCTTCTGGCTTTGGCGCAGCAACCGCTCGGTGCGCTCGCGCTCCTCGACCTGAGCCAACAGGGCGGCATGCGCGCCGCGCAGCTGATCGGCGGCGATCCGTTGCTCGGTCAGGTCGGTGATGATGCAGCAAAAGATCTCCTCGCCATGCAAGCCCTCGCTGCGCAGCGCGCTGAAGGACACGTGAGCCGGCATGACGCCTCCCCGTTCGGTCTTGACGCCAAGTTCGCCTTTGGATTCGGAAGCGATCATTTCGAGCGCATTGGGCCAATCGGCCGCGGCGATGAAACGCGCCAGCGATCCGCCGATTACCCGCTGGGGTTCGGTCTCCACCAGCTCCGCGAGGCGTCTGTTGCAATAAAGAATGTCGCCGCCGCGCGTCAGGGTCAATGCACCTTCCTGCATTTCCTCCACCAACAGCCGATAGGTCTGATCCGCCGTCTCGAGGGTGTAGACGCGGGGTACGCTGTCGGCGCCCGTGACCACGACCGCGTCCACGTCGCCACCGCGGATGGCGTCAAGGGTTTCTTCGGCCTCGCGCAGTTTCTCCCGCAGGGCGGTATTTTCCAGGCGCAGCTGCTGCGCGGTCTTGTCCGCAGCGGCATCGGGAAAATCATGGCCAACGGGCGGGTTCATTTGACGGCGGCGGCGCTTTCTTTGTGACTCAAGCCCAGACCGACCAGAACCCGCTCTTCGTCGGCAAGATCACCGATGATTCGCCGCAGCGGCAATGGCAGCATCTTGACCAAGGTCGGCGCGGCCAATATCTGATGCTCTTGCGCTGCCGCGGGATGCTGGTAAATATCGACCACCTCAAGGTCGTATTCGCCGTGCAGCCGCTCCTCGCATACCCGCCGCAGATTCGCGATCGCTCGCGCTGAGCGCGAGGTCGTACCGGTGATGAACAGACGCAGCACATAAGGCGGACCCTTCGGCAGCACAGGCTTCGGCGTCTCGCTCATGGCGCCGAAACCTGGCGCAAATCCAACCCCACCAAAACCCGCTCCATGTTCGACAAGTTGCCGATGATTCGCTTCAGAGGCTCCGGCAGGCGGCGCACCAGCGTCGGCACCGCCAGGATCTGGTCGCCCGCCGCCAGCTGCGGATGTTCGAGCAGATCGATTACCTCGATTTGATAGCGACCCACCAGATGCTGCTCGCAAATCTTCTTCAAATTCGCGAGCGCCGTGATCGATTTCGGCGTCTGCCCCGCCACATACAGGCGCAAATTGTAAAGACCGCCTGGAAGCACCGCTTCCCCCATCGCCGTATTCATCGCTTGATTCATGACGCAGTCCCTCCACGCTGAATGGCCATCGCGCGTCTCTCAGCTTGCATGCGCTTCTCGAGTTCCTCATCGTGTTGCAGCAGCTTGCGAGCTTCTTCTTCCTCGGATTCAAGCTCTGCGCGCAGCTCCGCGATTTGCCGCTCCAGCGCCGCACGCTTGCGTTGCAGCTCGCGCTGTCTGAGCTCATTGTCCTGGCCGCGTCGAACCGCCGCCGCGGCGTCGACCATTTCTTGCGCAATGCGCGCCGACCCGGTCAACACGCCGCCGCCGCCGAGGTAGGCATCGACGAGCTTGACTCCCTGCGACGTCAACTGATACTCGCGGATCTGATTGGAATGGTTCATGCCGCGCGACTTGAGCACATAGATCCCGCGATTGCGCTCGCCGTTGCTTTCGAGTTGCACCAGCGACACCCAGGTGTCCATCAGCGATGACATGCCGGCATCCGCCTTGTCCATTCCCGCCACGGAGAGCAGGTCGGTCAGAAATGCCGTGATGCCGCGGCTCTTCAGCAGGTCGATCACCCGCAGCAGCATTGAATGCACGTCGCCGGATTCGCCCCGCAACGCAGAGATCGGATCGAGCACCACCGCGGCGGGCGCGAACTCCTCGATTTCCCGATACATGCGCGCCAGGTGCATCTCGAGGCCGAACAGGCTCGGCCGCGCGGCCTCGAATCGCAGCAGGCCCGCAGCGACGCGCGGCTGCAAATCGAGGCCGATGGAGCGCATGTTGCGCACAATCTGCGCCGGCGATTCCTCGAACGCGAAATACAGACAGCGCTCGCCGCGCGCGCAAGCCGACTCGACAAAGTGCGCCGCGAGGCTGGTCTTTCCGGTGCCGGCGCTTCCCGACACGAGAATGCTCGTGCCGGCATAAAACCCGCCGACCCCAAGCATCTGGTTCAAGCCCGAAATCCCGGTCGAGATCACCTCATTGGAAGCCGAGTGCGCCAATCCCGCCGAGGTCACGGGCAGCACGGATATCCCCTGCGCATCGATGAGGAACGGATACTCGTTGGTGCCATGCGCGGAGCCGCGATATTTCACCACGCGCAGCCGCCGCGTCGTGATTTGCTCTCTCACCCGATTGTCGAGCAGCATCACGCAATCCGAGACGTACTCCTCGATGCCATATCGGGTGAGCGCGCCGCCGCCTTGCTCGGCCGTGATGATTGCCGTCACTTCCCGCTCCTTCAGCCAGGCGAAAAGACGGCGGATTTCGGCGCGCAAAATCTGTGTGTCGCCCAACCCCGCAAACAGCACTTCGAGCGTGTCCAGCACCACCCGTTTGGCGCCCACCGATTTGATGGCGTAGTCCAGACGCACGAACAAACCCTCGAGGTCGTATTCGCCGGATTCTTCGATTTCGCTGCGCTCCACCCGCACGAAGTCGATGGCGATTTTCTTGCGCGCGACCAGCGCACCCAGGTCGTAACCCAGTGAGCGGACATTTTTGATCAGATCGTCGCTCGACTCTTCGAAACTCATGAAAACACCGGGCTCATCGAACATCACGGCGCCGTTGACCAGAAAACTCGTTGCCAGAAGAGTTTTGCCGCAACCGGGGCCGCCGCAAATGAGCGTTGGACGCCCGGCGGGCAATCCGCCCAAGGTGACCTCGTCCAGGCCCTGGATTCCGGTTCTGGCTTTCGCCAGCGGCCGCGCAGACGATGCGGCGGGTATCGATGCCGTATTGCTCATGGTTTCTTCTTGTCCTTGAATACCCGTACTTGTCCCCACGGGCTTTGGTGGCGCGCGACCCCGTTGACGCGCTCGCGCAGCGCCGTTTCGATGAAATTGGTGAGCGACCGATTATCCCTGGCGGCGGATTGCCGAACCTCGGCGAGCAGATCAGGATTCAGGCGCACCGTGACCGGTGTTTTTAGTTGTGCCATCGCCGAACTGTGGTGCAGGGTGATGCGCAAAGCAATACATGCTTCAGCACGTTTGTGCTGTAAGCCGTATCCTACAGTTCAGGCGCGGACGCGAAGCAGCGGCAGCCACGGATGGGCGGGTTCGAGCATCTGCAGAGCATCCCGCAGCCACCAGCGGCTGCGCTGATCGAGCCGCGGCGCGGTGAGCTCGAAATCCGCCTGGTCCCGCTCGCGGGTGCGGTGCGATTTGTAGAGCAGTTGAATCTCAGGCGCAAGATACGGCATGCCCTGCGAGGTGCGTCGAATCGCAACTTCTATCGGACGTTGAATTTGCCGTTGCCGACGGTAGATCCAATTTCCGTTCGCCGCTTCATCGAGCATCAGCTCCAAACTCCAGTCGCGCGCGTGCGCAGGGCGGCACCACAGCGAAAATACCTCGGCGCGTGGTTGTACACCGGCATGCAACCGGGTCAGCACGCCGTCTTTCGCTTCGAACACTTCCCATGCCGCCAGAAAGTCGAGCACCTGCATCGCATCCTTTCGAAAAATGCCGATATCGAGATCCTGATGCGGCCGGCTCGCTGTTCCCGCAAATAGTTCAAGCGCCCAGCCGCCCGCAATCCACCAAGGCACGGCAAGCGCAGCGAGCCAAACAGCCCCCTCGGCCGGCGATGCCGCGTGCCACGGCCCGGACTCGGCCACGGAAATTGTTTGGCCTGCGGCTTTGTTCACGCAGAGTCGAGGAGAAGCCTCAGCCGGTTTCGGCGACGCTTCTTTGCTCGGCGCCGTCCGGATTCATTTCGACCCGGGGCGGGTGGTCGAAAATCATGGTGGGCACCGTTTCCGCGGAAAATGCCGGCCAATGCGGCAGCTGCGGATGATTCGGATCTCCCGTTCTCGCGAACCGGATCCAGGCGTCGCACATCTTCCCCGCCAGCGCTCGCGCCTCAACGCCGCCGCCTGTCATCGTATCGCAGCGATCGGCATTATCGAATACGAACGCGATCTCAGCGCAATGAAACGCGCGCGGCCGTCCGCTCAAGATGGGAGTCTGCCAGGTAAACCAATACAAGTAGGCCGGTGCCCTGCCCTGCGCCGCCTTCAATTTCGCCTGTTCGATCGCGCTGCCGCGCACGCCGGAAGCGGCGATATGGGACCAGAGATCGAACGGCTTTGCGCGCGGGGTTCGCTGACGAAAGGCGCCGATCACGCTCTTGGCGTTCTCGCCATGGATTGCGCGCACATGCGTCTCGAGCTCGGCCTCGCTCATCGCTTCAAATTCGGGATGATTGATCGCGGTGACGAATTCGTTCAGGGTGGTACCGATGATCATCGGGATATCGGCCGAGATAGCCGGGGCAACGGGATCGAACGGATGAGCGGGAAGAGTCTTGCCGTCGACCACCGGACCAAATCCCAACAATGCCGAGATGCGCCGAAAATCCGGTATGCCGCCGGCCGGCTTGGGACGCCGTTCCCGCAGGACCTTGTCGGCAGCGGTGATGATCTGTTGAAAGGGCAGCATCTGGATTTGCCCGATCGTCGCCGCGGTAAGCCCCAATTCGCCGGCGATGGCATCGGCCAACTGCGCGGCGTTTTCCTGCGCAATACCCTGCAAGATGGAACCGCTCTCGACAATGGCGCGGTGAAACAGGCCTTTGGCCGCGGGCATCGCCATGAGGGTGGACACTTTGCCGCCGCCTCCGGACTGGCCGAATATCGTGACCATGTGCGGATTGCCGCCGAAGTTTTCGATGTTGTCGCGCACCCACTCGAGCGCGGCCACAATGTCGAGCATGCCGGCGTTGCCCGACGCGGCGTACTGCTCGCCGAATTTCGAGAGATCCAAATAGCCCAGGGCATGCAAACGGTGATTCAAGGACACCACCACCACATCGCCGCGGCGCGCCAGATTCTCGCCATCGTAGGAGCGCAGTTCTTGAGCCGAACCCGCCGTGTAGCCGCCGCCATGCAGCCAGACCATGACGGGACGATTCTTCGCGTCGCCCACGGCCGGCGTCCAAACGTTGACGCGCAGGCAATCCTCGCTCTGCACGCCGTCGTCCCAGGCGAACATGAAGGACTCCTCGTCGTTCGCCCATCCGGCGCGCGGCCCTTGGGGCGCCACATAGCCGTATTGGCGTGAGCTGCGCACCCCTTGCCAGGGCTTCGGTTTGGCGGGCGGCATGAAGCGGTTCGCACCGGCGCTGCTGTCGGCGTAGGGAATGCCTTTGAAGGTAAATATTCCGCCACGTATGTAGCCGGCGACGCGCCCTGCGCGGGTGGGGACGACCGCAACGCCGTCCAGCGCGATCAGCGGCGCGGCGCTTGGCGGCGTCAGAACGGCTGTCGCGGCAGCCGGCGCGCTCGAGACGGCAGCCGAGCCGGCGGCGCCGCAGGCGAAGGCCGCCGCTCCTTGCAGCAGCGCGCGGCGCTGCACGAACGGAACGCCCTTTGAGTTGCTTTGCGGCATGAATGTCTTGGTTTTCATCGACGTCACCGCACTGCGACAGCGCCCTTCATGCCTGCTTCAAGATGCCCGCTCTGCAGGCACGCAAAGCGCGACCGATCCGGGGCGGGTGAATTTCCATATCAACTCGCCGCTCGCGCCGGGCGCGAGACTCGCCATATTGGGCCCGCTATGCTGCATGTCAGGCATCATCTGCATCATGGCGGCGTGCCGGCGCAACGCGTCCGGCTCGCCCAATACGAGTTCATGGCGCAATTTACCCTTGATTTTGCAGCATGAAGCGCACCGTCTCGCCGGCCTTCACCTCGATTCGATCGGGCGTGAAGCGCATGGTGTCGCTCATCGTAACCTCGATCGATCGTGATACCTGATCGCGCCGCCCCGGTTGGCCAATGACGCTGGCGCTTTGTTGCACCTTGATCGACGCGCATGTTTCCCTGCACGTCCTGACACACCGGTTGGTAAAAGTAATCGTCGTCATCTTCGTCAATCTGCTGACGGCAAATTGCAGGCGCCCACGCATCGAAGCGCCGTTCGAGCGCGTCGCCGTGCTCAATCCAAAAGACGGTATCGATGCGCAACGCATCCGCCAGATTCGCCGGAGAGGACGGCAGCGCGCCGGCGAGCCGGGACGGCAACAAATCGAACGCGCCGCGGCTGACGGGTCCATAAGTCAGGTGCTCGGACAATACCTTCTGCCGCTCCGGGAGCGCTGGCGAAGGCGATGAAACGATAGGCATCGTCGCGCTTGGGCGACCCTTTGGGAATTGCCCAGCTATCGATGTCATAGAGACTCTCGTGCCAAACAATGTGCGCGTGACGGCTGCGTTCCTGCTCGGGGTCGAACCACAGGCTGTAGGCGGAACTCATTTTTACCCAACCGGCGGCCAGGAGCGCCGCGGGCTGCAGCAGCCGCCTCCCACCAGATGGTGTCGTTGGCGAATCTGCTCGAGCTTATGGAAAGCGCGCCGCACGCCCGCTTCGCTCGCGAGAGTTCGGTACACATCCTTGGGCGCGACGCCGTCGGCGAGCAGCGCGATCTCCAGCGTATATTTGGCGCTGCGCCGCAGCCCGCGCTTACCGGGGAATTTGCGAACGTTCCAGAAATCCGCCCACGAGCGCGGCGGCCATCTCGCAGTTGATCGGAATAGACCAAGGCCTGCGCCCAAGTAAAAATCCCCACTCCGCACGCGGATATGGCTCCGGCGATCAGATCGTCGCGGCGCGGCAGTCGCGCCGGATCGAGTTTCTCGAACAGACCCTGTCGACATCCTTGTGCCAGCGTCCGCGATTCGACCTGCATGACATCCCACGTCGGCGCCCCGCCGCGCACCATGTGCGTGAGCTCGATGACTTCCCCATCATACGACAAGGAACGCACATTGATTCCCGTCGCCTTGGCAAACGGTTCGATGTACGCCTGCAGCAGCGCCGCGCGGTCAGCCCGACCAAAAGAAATCACGGTAAGATCGCCGGCCGCCTAGCGCAGGCTGCGCCGCAAGAATCAGAGCGGCGCCCAGCCAACGGACGCCGCTCTCGCTCCACAACGTCAATCGCAAATTCAATCGTCTCTATCATCCATGGCTATCTCTTCCGCTTCGCCGGTCAGCCTCACGATGTCGAGGCCGCCGCCGACCCGGTCGCCGCAATAGCGCAATCCACGGTTATCGACATCGGTATTGTCGCAGGATACATCGAGCGCGGTGTAGGTCACGCCGTTGATCACCGCCGAGCTCGGCTGCGTGAACTTGTTGATCGGCGCAATGAAGTGCGCGACTTCCCTCGGGATGGTAGGGATCGCGGATGTCGGTTACCCGTATGCCCGCATCGAACCACGCACTGGTGAGCAGCCGCGCGTAAGTCGGGTCATCGAAATTCTCGGCCGGCGAGTGCACGCCGAAGCGTGTGCCGCGCGAACAGAAGTTCGGGCGCGCGGAGAAATCGTCGACCGTCACCGTGGAAATCGGCCACGGGTGCTGTTCCGCGCTGGTGTTGCCGCCCTTACCGATCTTGCTCGTGATATCGACCAGGTACATCAGGTGCGGCGATCCGGTGCAGCGGTTGTCGGTTTCCTCTGAACTCACGGCCAAGATGTCGCGTACGTTATTATTGGTGAAATTCTTGTACTGCTTCAATGGAATGCCGTAGAGCGGCATGGCCGAGTGGCCGCCCTCCGCGCCCGGCATATAGACAACCCCGATCTGCCCTTGCAGTAGTTCGGCATCGGTGGGTTTGCGCACATTGGCGTAAACACCGGTTCCGTACGGCGGCGGCAATACCTTGGTCAGGTCGTTGATCTGAATGATGCCATCGGAGCCTACGCCGTAAGGCATGTACAAGCGATTGATGGCCTGGCCTCTCAAGGTGCTGACGACGATCGGTCCGTGAACCCCGGGCGGCACGACTTTGGTGGTCGTTTCCGTTCCCGGCATCATGAAGGTCGATCCCGGATTCTGGCCCGGGTAACCGAAATCCATGATGTATTTTGGATTCGCGGGATCGCTCAGATCGTAGATCTTAAGATGCTGATTCGGACTGCTATGGGTATTCCACCCATCGTACGCAGGATCGGTCGGCTTCGTGGCGCCCGCAACTATGTAGGCGATTCCGGTGGTGCAGTCCCACCAATTGCGGTGCGTTACATCCTGGCCGGTCACCGGCGTGGAGACCAGAGTGGGATCGGCCGGATCAGTCATATCCCACACTTCGTGGGAGACGGCGCCATTCTCCCGCAACAGGTAGGTATGGCCGCGCAGACCATGCGGCAGAACATTTCCGTCGCATAGCTTCGCCATGCGCGCGCCGCCTTTGTCGGCAATCAAATGTTTGAGATATTCAGGGTGACGCGGGTCGGTTACATCCACGATGGACGTGCCATTCGTTTCAACCACCCCGGTCATCGGATTGAGCATTTGTCCGTTGAAATGTCCGGCGTACGCGATCACCCGGCGTCCCTGGGTTTGGACGGTCGTTTGATACACAGTCCGGCCTTGCAAATCGTCGTGGCCGAGCCACACCGTGTTATAGGTGTCGGACCCGTCTGGATGGACGGTGCCGCGCGCCATTGGCGTGTCAAGATCATTGGCGGACCATGCTGCGCCCGCTGCCAGCCCAAAAACCAACCCCAGTCCAAGCGGTGGCGCGATGCGCCGCCAACTCGCCGGCACCGAGTGAATGCCTTTAGTTCGGTTCATCGTAGTTTCCCCTGTTTTTTTGCCGTAACGTTAGCCGACCGAATCTTGGCCGGTCTGTTCGAGAGAAGCGATTTGAGACGCGAAGCCCGCATGGATCATTCACCGCAATCGAACCGATGCTCGCTGCGAGTTGGACACGGGAGTCGGTTTTTCCCCGTATACCGTATATCAATAAAATCGTGGCATTTGCAACCGCGCCCTGAGTGCCGGCATCTATGCACTTGATTAACAATGTTTTTTGACTCCAAGAAATTGAAGCGCTCGGGGCTGTTATTCTGCGGCGCCGCCGGGGCCGCGGGCCGATGATGCGAATTCGATGCTAAGGAGTGAAGCTGTGGCGTTCGAAATGACCAATCTGGTGGGGGCCGAGTTTCCGCTCTTCGCCTTCAGCCATTGCCGCGATGTCGTGGCAGCCGTCAGTCGAGCAGGCGGCTTTGGGGTATTGGGGGGCGCGCGCTTCTCGGCTCAGTCCTTGGAACAAGAGTTACGGTGGATCGACGACCACGTTGACGGCAAACCCTACGGCATCGACATTCTGATTCCGGAACATCAGGCCGTGAAACCAGGGACCAGCGCCGAGGAGATCGCCGCGATGGTGCCCAGCGGACATCGCGACTTCGTGGCAGAACTGCTGCGCAAAATCGGTGTCGAGCCCAAAGCAGAGACGCCGCAGGGCCGCGCAACCACGGCCTACGACGGCGAACCGTTGCTGGACGTCGCCTTCAAACATCCGATTCGGCTCATAGCCAACGCGCTCGGCGTTGCCCCGCCCGTGATGATCGAGCGCGCCCGCCGTCACGGCGTCCCCGTGGCAGCCTTGGTCGGCGCGAAAGAACATGCCATTCGTCAAATAAACGCCGGCGTCGATGTCATCGTGGCGCAGGGCGGCGAGGCCGGCGGCCACTGCGGCGAGGTGTCCACCTTGGTGCTCGTCCCCGAAGTGATCGCGGCAATCTCGAAAATCCGCAAAGTTCCGGTGTTGGCGGCGGGAGGAATCATGACCGGCAGGCAAATGGCCGGCATGATGGCCATGGGGGCCGCCGGCGCGTGGACAGGTTCCGTCTGGCTCGCCACCACCGATTCGGAAACATCGGAGGTATTGCGCGACAAACTGGTAGCCGCGACTTCCCGCGACACCGTTCGCTCCAAATACCGGACCGGCAAATTCAGCCGGCAGTTGCGGTCGGCATGGCACGAAGCGTGGGAAGCGCAAGGCGCGCCCGCCGCTTTGCCCATGCCGCTCATGGGCGTTCTGGTCGAGCCGGTGCTGCAACAAATCAACGGCGCGGCACTCCGAGGCAACCCGCAGGCTCGGGAACTCGTAACATACTTCGTGGGCCAGGGCGTCGGGTTGATCGACGGCGTGAAATCGGCCGCCCGGGTCGTTCAGGATTTCAAGGAGGATTTTGCGGAAGCCATGAGTACGGTGATGGCTTGGAGCGAATGAACAAGATCAGCCCCAGAGATTTTCATAACGCCTTCATCGCGGCCATGAAGTCCGAGGAGGATGCCTTTCGCACGGCCCTCGGCTTTGAGCCCAAGTCTTACAAGTACTTCATGCGCTCGACGATTTACCCCAAGATCGCCCGGCATCTCGGCCTCTCATCCTGGAACAAGGAATACTACACGCTGGATGGGATGTTTTATGAGGAGCGCGGCGTCGACGCCACCGGCAAGTTCGCCTCCTATGCCAATTGGGTTTCAGTGGCCATAGAGCATGAAATCGATGCTTCACTTGCCCAAGAAACCATGAACAAGCTGCAGCTGTTCAACGCACCGCTCAAGGTGCTGATCAGCTACGCGCCGCCGGGCGGCGCGACCGAGTCGCTGCTGCGCAAGTACGAGAACATCATCCGAGCATCGGATGTCTTCAAGGACGTCGCGACCTTGAGGCAACAGCTGGTGATCCTCGGCACGCCAAAATCCGCCGACTGGCGCTTGTATGCCTATGAGAATGACGGCTTCGTGTTGATGCTGCCTGCGTGAGATGACCGGCAAGATGGAGACCAACAAGGCTGCCTTCCTGAGCTATGCCTCGGAAGATGCGCAGGCTGCGCTGCGGATCTGCAGCGGATTGCGCCAGGCCGGAATCGAGGTCTGGTTCGATCAGAGCGAATTGCGCGGCGGGGATGCCTGGGATGCCTCGATCCGCCGTCAAATCAGGACCTGCGCACTCTTCATCCCGATAATCTCGAAGAATACCCATGCTCGCGGCGAGGGCTACTTTCGCCTCGAGTGGAAACTGGCCATCGATCGCTCGCATTTGATCGCCGGCAATCTGCCTTTTTTGCTGCCGGTCGCGATCGATGACATTCCGAATAACGACGATCGCGTGCCGGAGCGCTTTTGCGAAGTGCAGTGGACCAGACTGCCCGCCGGAGCGATTTCCGCCGCTTTCATCGAGCGCGTCAAGGGACTGCTCACGCCGCCCGACGCCTCCGGCAAGCCGCTGGCGGCCCGCAGTGCAACGGGTCCGAAGCCGGCGCCGGCCTTCGCGCCGCCGCGAGGCCTCTGGTCCTTGCTCATTGGACTGGCGCTGCTTGGATTCGGCTATGCCGCGATCCAGCAGCTGCTGCCGCAACGGGCAGGGAGGTCTTCGACGCCGGTCTCGCAAGCGGAATCTACGGCGCCGGACACCATCCCTGAGCAATCGATCGCGGTGCTGCCGTTCACCGATGTGAGCCCGCAAAAGGATCAAGCGTACTTTTCGGACGGATTGTCCGAGGAACTCATCAATCAGCTCTCGCGCATTCCCACTCTGCGGGTGCCGGCACGCAGGTCATCGTTTTTTTTCAAAGATAAGTCCGATGATATCGCAACCATCGCGCGGCGCTTGCGCGTCGCGCACGTGCTCGAGGGCAGCGTTCGCAAGACCGGCGCGCGCCTGCGCGTCACCGCGGAACTGATACGTGCCGACAATGGCTACCACATTTGGTCCGAGACCTACGACACGGATTTCAAGGATGTATTCAAAATGCAGGACGAAATCGCCAGCGCGGTGGTTACCGCGCTGAAGTTGCGGCTTGCACCGCTGCAACGCACCGCAGCGCAAAATACTTCCAATACCGGGGCATACAACGATTACCTTCTGGCGCGGCAGCTCTATGCGCGCGGCGCCGGCGATGACTACCTGCACGCCGTTCAGTTCTTGCGCAAGGCGATCGCACTGGATCCCAATTATGCCGCGGCCTACGCAGACCTGGCGCTCGCCGAATTCGCCTTGGCGGACCGGATCGGCGATCCGCCGGGTACTCAGCGGGCGTTGCAAGCCGCGGACAAGGCCGTATCGCTGGCGCCGGAAGCAGCCGCCGGGTATTCGGCGCGCGGTTTCATCCGCTCCAATTTCGTTTGGGACTGGGCTGGCGCACAAGCTGATTTCCGCAAGGCGCTCGAGCTGGAGCCGAGCGACGCCGAGGTTCAAGACAACTACGGTCAACTCCTGCAGAGTCTCGGGCAGCTGGCCGAGGCGATTGCGGCGGCAAGGAAGGCGACCGAATTGGACCCCCTGTCGGGTCCTGCGTGGGAGAATCTCGCCCGATTTCTCACCGACAATCGCGACTATGCCGCGGCGCGTGCGGCAAACGCTCATGCATTGGAGTTCAGTCCCGAGGGCACGTATGCACTCAACAACCTGGGCACCCTGCAGCTGCTCGAAGGCAGCCCGGCCGATGCGCTGCGCACCTATCGCCAGGTTGGCTTCGAGGGCTTTCGCTTGCAGGGAGTCGCCATGGCGGAGCACACCCTGGGCAATGCCAAAGAGTCGCAGCAAGCGCTGGATGATCTCATTGCCAAGTATGCGAAGGACGGTCCTTATGAGATCGCGGACATCTATGCATGGCGCGGGGAGAAGGACCACGCGTTTCAATGGCTGGAGCGGGCGCAGCAGCAGCGTGACGGCGGTCTGGCGAATCTGAAGTCCGACCCGTTGCTGGCATCGCTGCGCACCGACGCACGCTATCAGGATTTGCTGAAGAGCCTGAATCTACCGCGGTAGCGCGCCGCCCAAATCGACGGTCCGGAACTAAACCGTCAGATGCACGACCTTCGCCCGGGCACAGGCGACGGAGTGTTCCTCGGCTTGTCCTTGACTGCGCGAGCCGACTACAAAGGTCGCGCCGCCGAGAATCAGACTGTTCACGAACAGCGCGAGAGCGACCGCGCCAAGTTTGATCGCAAGCCGGGTCTTCATTCGATTACTCCCTGGGAGTGAGCTTATATCCGCGACTGTCAGGATGGACTAAGGCAGCCGGCCAAAGTTCCGCATTATCCAGCGGCGGTACGTCATTCATGCGCAAACTGCGTCGATGACACGGGACAAGGCCTCACGCCCCAAATATCCTGCGCGTATTCGTTGATCGTACGGTCGCTCGAAAAGCGTCCCGAGCAGGCAACGTTCAAGATGGCCTTGCGCGCCCAGTTTCGCGGCTCCGCATACCAGTCGCGCATTTGCCGGTCGGCCTGCAGATACGACCGCAAATCCGCCAGGTTCATGTATCGATCTTCATGCATCAGCAACTCGTACAGCGGCTGGAAGAAATTCGGATCGGACCCGCTGAAATGCCCGGAGGCGATCAGGTCGAGCGCGGCGCGCGTCTCCGGGTCATGATCGTAATGCCAACGCGGGTTGTACCAGCCGCGGCTGCCGCTGACCTGCTGCGCGCTGAGGCCGAACAGCAGGAAATTTTCCTCTCCGGCTGCAGCGGCCATTTCTATGGTTGCGCCGTCGCGGGTTCCCAGCGTCAAGGCGCCGTTCATCATGAACTTCATGTTGCTGGTGCCGCTGGCTTCATAGCCGGCGGTGGAGATCTGATTCGACACGTCGCTCGCGGGAATCAGCCTTTGCGCCATTGAAACATCGTAGTCGGGCAAAAATATGACGCGCAACTGCCTGTTCGCGGCCGGATCCGCCGCAATCGTTCGAGCCAAGCTTTCGATGAACTTGATGATGAGCTTTGCAATGTAGTAGGCGGCGGCTGCTTTGCCGGCGAAAATAAAGGTCCGCGGCGCGCGCACCGATTGGGGATCGGCCCGCAATCGATTGTAGAGCACGATGATGCGCAGCGCGTTGAGAAGCTGCCGCTTATACTCGTGGATGCGCTTGACGTGACAATCGAAGATCGTTTCCGGATCGACGCTGAAGCCGAAATTCTTGCCGATCCATTGCGCACAGAGTACTTTGTTGTTGCGCTTCACCTGCATGAACTTGTCGAGAAAAGCCGGATCGCTGGCGAGCGGCTTCAACCGGGTCAATTGCTCGAGATCGGTAACCCACGCGCTGCCGATGGCTTCGGTGATCAAATCGGCGAGCGCTGGATTGGAGAGCAGCAGCCAGCGGCGCGGAGTCACGCCGTTCGTCTTGTTGCTGAATCTTTCGGGAAACATCTCGGCGAGATCCTTGACGGTGGTGGTTCGCAACAACTCCGAGTGAATCTTCGCGACCCCATTGGTGCTGTGAGCGCCGACGATGGCCAGATTCGCCATCCGCACGTGCTGTATGGCGCCTTCCTCGATCAGGCTCATCCGCTGGACGCGGCCTTCGTCGCCCGGATACCGGCTGCGCACCGCCTCCAGCAGACGCCGGTTGATCTCGAGAATGATTTCAAGCTGACGCGGCACGAGCAGTTGGAACCACGGCAGCGGCCATTTTTCGAGCGCTTCGGGCAGCAGGGTGTGGTTGGTGTAGCCCAAGCTACGGCAGCTCAGATTCCATGCCGTGTCCCAGTCCAAGTGGGCTTCATCCAGCAGGATCCGCATCATTTCCGGGACCGCGAAGCTTGGATGGGTGTCGTTGAGCTGCAGCGCCGCTTTTTCAGGCAGCAAACTCCAGTCCGTGTTGTGCAGGCGAAAGCGGCGAATGACATCCGCCAAAGAGCAGGCAACCAGGAAATATTCCTGCACGAAGCGAAGTCCCTGTCCCAGGCTGGTCGAGTCATCGGGATACAGCACGCGGGTCAAGGACTCCGCCTCGAGCGCCTCAGCCACGGCATCCACGAACTCGCCATGACTGAAGGCCTGGAAGTCGAAATAGTCCGGCGCCTTGGCCGCCCACAGGCGCAGCGTGGTGATCGTATTGCCGCCATATCCCACGGTCGGGCGATCGAAAGGCACCCCGATCAGGCGCGATGGTTTACCGGTAATGGCTTGCAAAGTTCCTTCGCGGACTTCGAATGAGCAGCCGAGGTGAATCTCGACTTGATCGCGCACCCGGCGTATTTCCCATGGATCGTGGCGCGCCAGCCAGTTGTCCGGACGTTCGATTTGCCATCCGTCAAGGAGCACTTGCTTGAACATCCCGTACTCGTACCTCAGCCCATAGCCCATGGCGGGAATCTGCAGGGTGGCCAGGGAATCCAGAAAGCAGGCCGCCAGCCGCCCAAGTCCGCCGCTGCCGAGCCCGGCGTCCGCCTCCTGCTCCAGGGTGGCGATCCAATCAAGATCGATCTCTTTGACAGCGCGGCGGGCATCGGCATCCAGGAGGAGATTCACGATATTGTTGGCGAGCGATCGGCCGATGAGAAACTCCATCGAGAGGTAATAAACCCGCTTGGGGTTCTCGCGCGCATACGCGCTCTCGGTATCCACCCAGCGTTTGGCCAGAAACTCGCGCACCGACAGCGCAAAGGCCTCGAAACGCTCATGCGGTGTTGCGCTTGCCGAGCCCACGATCTTATCGAGCAGCAAGTGCTCCTCGTACAGCGCCTTGTCGAGCCGCACCGCGTGTGGTGCGCCGCTGTCGCGGTCCAGCTTCGCCGCCAAGCGATCGGATGGGCCCGCCTGGGCGATTGGTTTCGGCTGCTCATCGATCATGCGACTTCCGCCTTCGGCAGCGACCTGCCGTTTGCGCCCACGCTACCGTAAGCACATTAGAATTTTATGAATGCGCGCAACGCCGGCCTCACTTGTCTCCTGCAGCTCGCCCAATCCGGTCCAGCGTGGCGAGTACCGTGTCCGGCAGCTCGAGATGGGCCGCCGCGAGATTCTCGCGTAGATGATCGACCGACGAAGTACCCGGAATCAGCAGGATGTTGGGCGAGCGCCGCAGCAACCAGGCGAGTGCAACCTGCATAGGCGTCACGGCCAGCGCCTTGGCAACTTCCGAAAGCTCGGCCGACTGCAACGGGGTGAAGCCGCCGAGCGGAAAGAACGGCACGTAGGCAATGCCGGCATCGGCCAGCTCGTCGATCAACGCGTCGTCTTTGCGATGGGCAAGATTGTAATGGTTCTGTACGCATGCAATTTGCGCGATGGCGCGCCCCGCTTCGACCTGCTTGCGCGTCACATTGCTCAGCCCAATATGGCGCACCAAGCCTTGGCGCTGCAGGTCCGCCAGTACCGCGAGCGGCGCCTCGATGGAACCTTCAGCGGGTCCGTGGGCACTGAACATCAGACGCAGATTGACCACGTCGAGCGTGTCCAAGTTCAAGTTTCGAAGATTGTCATGCACGGCGCTCGTCAGGCTCTCGGCGGAGAAAGCCGGATTCCAGGAGCCGTCCGCTCCGCGGCGCGCGCCGATTTTGCTGACGATCACCAGGTTGTTGGGATAGGGGTGAAGGGCTTCGCGGATAAGTTGATTGGTGAGGTGCGGACCGTAATAGTCGCTCGTATCGATGTGATCGACCCCGCTCGCCAGTGCCTCGCGCAGCACCTTGAGCGCGTGCTGCGGGTCTTTCGGCGGCCCGAACACCCCCGGCCCCGCGAGCTGCATGGCGCCATATCCCATGCGCTTCACGCGCCGACTCCCCAGCGTGAACGTATCTACCTTGTTGATATCGATCATCGATCCCACCGGCGTTGCCCGCCGGTAGTTTAACCGACTGTCAGGTCAGCCTCGCCAGGGCCTCCTTGCTCAAGACCGGCAGCGCCAATTGCGCTTCGTGCTCAGCCGCCAACGCGCGGTCGTCATGCTGCCAGGGATGAAACCCCGGCCGGAAGAAGGACAGCCACGCCGGAAATATTTGGCGCAGCAGCCCGGGGTAAATCAACAGATACGAGAACACCCTCAGCCACGCGCCTGGTCCATCGATGCCGTCCTGGCGGAGGAATTGCCGCATCGCGCGCACCCGGCCCCGCAGAAAGGTATAGCTCAAGTTGAGCATCACCAGCGAGCGGAATTTCCAGCGCTTATAGGCGGAGAGCTTCTGCGTGGCGGCAAGGAACGTGTCGAACGCCACGCCTTTGTGCTCGATTTCCTCGATGGCATGCCATTTCCACAGTCGCACGGCGTCCGGCGATGCGTTCTTGAAATGACGCCCGCTCTGCAAGCAGGCGTGCGCGATGATGGCGGTGAAGTGCTCCAATGCGACCGTGGCGACCAGGCCGAAAATCGGCGGCTTGGCCTGCAACTCCGCCAAGCGCGAATCCAGATCGGCGTGCATGGGGCGGACGTCGTAGCCCGCCTGCTCAACTTGATTGTTGAGATGGTTGTGCTCGCGGCTGTGCGCAGCCTCTTGCTTGATGAAGGCATCGATTTGCGCCTGCTGCGCCGGCGGCAGGCAGTTCCGAAAATTCCTCACGCTGTCGATGAAGAACGCTTCGCCTTTTGGAAAGGTCAGCGAGAGACTGTTGTAAAAGGCGGTGGCCAGCGGATCGCCGCCGTTCCACCAGCGCTCGGCGGCGCGGCCGCGCGCGAACATCACATTGCGCGGTTGGATACGCAAATCCGCGGGAGTCGGGGAAGGATGATCCATGGGACGCTCGCTCGCTGCAAACCAGGCCAGCTTAACTCTAGCTGCTATTTATGCATACGTCAATAACTATTGACGGATGCATAAATTATGTTTGACGAACAATGACTTAACGCAATGCAGCAAGGGCCTGGGCAAAATAATCCCGCCGCTTGGAGGCATTTGCGCCCAAAATGTCGCCGAGCAAAGGCCCCACGGAGGATTCCGCGTAGGCGGCGAAGGCGACAATCAGTGCGACGCGCGCGATACGTTTGGCATCGGTCTTGGAGCGCGGCCGCGCGCGGCTGGAAATGAACTCCGCTAGCATGCGATTCACCGGCTCCAGCCGCGAGGTCTCCCCCGAGCGCACCAGCCAGCCCAGTACGCGCCCAAGCCCGTTCTGGCTGAACAGATCGAACACCCGGACGACCACCGCGCGGTAATCGTGTTCGAGGTTGTCCATCTCCACATCGACGGTCTGCAATCCCGCCAACAGCTCGCGCACCAGGTCTTCCGCAATGGCGGCGTGCAATCCCGCGGCCGAGCCGAAGTGATGGCTCAAATTGGGATAGGTGACTCCCGCCGCGTCCGCCACCGCGCGCATCGTCAGGACTTCGTCGCTGCCCTCAACGATCAGCCGCCGCGCGGCTGCCAGCGCTTGGGCGCGCATGTCGGAAGCCGCGCGTCGAATTCGCGGCGTCCGCCCCGTGCTTGTAAACTGCTTCTTCACGGCGACGAAGTCTGCGCGATGCTTGCCATGGCAATCAAGTGCGCCAAAATGGAACATCCCTGCGCAGGAACCCGACCCCGTGTTGGCAGTCCATAGCCAAGCGCACCCTGGTACCTTGAGCGAAAATCTGGATATTCGAGCGCATGCCGGCAAAATCACAGCGACCCATCGTCCTTTTCAGCGTGTTGGCGCTGCACCTCGCAGCGCTGGCACTGCTGCTTGCCGGCACCGGAACCCTGATGATTGCGGGTGTTTCTGAACGTTCAATTCAATTGCTGGCGATAGCCCCCGTGAAGCCCCCGCCATTGAGAATCAAGAGCGCCGTGCCTCAACATTGGCGCACCAATATTGCCGTAGCGCTCGAACCGCGTTTGCTCGCCTCTTCCTCTCAATCCGGACCCGGCTCCGCCGCGGATGGCCAGGGACCCGCAGTGAATTGGGCGGCGGAAGCGCATCGCGCGGTGCGTGCATTCGAGATCCGCGCCCATCAGACCGGGAACAGGGCTCTGTCGGTATCATCCTCGTTGGATGTGTCCGGGTCGCGCGAACACCATGCGGGCGACCAAATGAAGACGGCCGGCGGCGACTGGATCGTATGGATCAATGCGAACTGTTATCAAATCGCCGGCTGGCAGTCGGACGCGCCGGACTTGAACGCCATGTCGCCGAGAACGATCTGCCGGAAACCGGCCGTCACCGCACCTGGCGATGGGCGCTAGGAGAAAACCGGCTGGCAAATCTCCGGGGCATTGGTATCCTCTAGGATCCCGTCATCGGTCCTTCAACTGCAAGAGGATTCGCGCCGATGCAGCCGCTTTCAGGCCGCAAGATCACGGAATCGCACGCGAAATTCGCCGATGCGGCGCAAATGGCGGTGTTTTTCGGAGCCATTCCCGATGCCGATGGGCTCGCGGCGCTCTTGATGGAGCGCCGCATGGTTTCTACGCGCACTTTCGACGACGACGCGATGACTGCGCGGTTCGTGCGCAGCGACGGTACCACGGTCGCCTGCTATACCGTGGAAGCCGTGACAATCGATGAAGCCGAAATGATCGCCGCGCAATGCGAGCTGTTGGATGATTGGAACGTTGAGAGTTTTTCCAACGCCGTGCACCTGGCGCTCGATCCGGACCTATAGAGGCAGCGCATGTTCCGCAGCGTCCTCGATTCGAAGGCTTACGCGGCGCCGCCATGAAATTTCTGCCGTTATTCTGGTCCGGAATCTGGCGAAAACCCGGCCGAACCGCCCTCATTTTCCTTCAGGTCTGTGTCGCATTTGCGCTTTTCGGCCTGCTGCAGGGCCTGAAAACGGGCGTTGACCACGCCGCTGCCGCGGCGCGCGCCGATCTTCTGATCGTGCATAGCCGTTTGAGCTTTCTTGCGGAACCGCTGCCCGCGGCCGCGCTCGACCGGATCAAGTCGATACCGGGAGTGCAGCTGGTGGTCCCCGTCGATATTTTCGGGGCGACATATCAAAAGCCCACGCAGCGGCTGGCAGTGGTCGCCATCGGCATCGGCAAAGATTGGCCGTCTGCTTTTACCTTCACGATCGCGCCCGAATATCTTGCGGCTTTCAATAAACTGCGCACCGCAGCCCTGGTCAGGAACGAACTGGCGCAAAAATATGGTTGGAAGATCGGCGATCGCATCCCGCTAATGTCCAATACTGCGCAAATGAACGGATCAACCGACTGGGCTTTCGATGTGGTGGGAACCTTCAGCGACAGCGACGTCGGCGGGGGGCGAGACAATATCCTGATCAATCTGGCCTACCTCGACGAGGCACGCTTTCTCGGCAAGGGCACTGTTCAGCACTTCAACGTCGCGATAGCGGACCCGAAGCAAGCCGTCGCGGTCGCCGATGAAATCGACCGGCGCTTCGCCAATTCCTCTCAAGAAACCAAAACCGAATCCTTGCTGGAACTGGCGCAGCAGCAAGCGCAGTCGATCGGCGACATGAATTTCCTCATCCGGGCGGTTGTCGGCGCGGCTCTGGCGGCGCTGCTTTTCGCCACAGCGAGCATGATGATGCAATCGATCCGCGAGCGCAGGTTGGAACTGGCGGTCTTGAAAGCGGTGGGCTTCACCGACCGCACCGTGTTCCTGATCGTGGTGGCGGAAGCTTTGCTGGTATGCATTGCCGCCGCGGCATTCGGACTTGCCCTGGCAACCGCGCTGCTGCCCATCGCCGGGATCTTTGTGGTTGGGCTTTCGATGCCGAAGATCGTCATCGCGGCCGGTCTGGCGCTTGCCGTACTGGTGGCGCTGATCAGCGCCGCGGTCCCGGCCGCGCTGGCCGCGCGCCTCAAAGTCGCGGCTGCGCTGGCCGGCGCTTAGCGGCTGCGGTGAAGACATGAATACACTGCGGCAATTTATCGGCATCTTGCGCGTCAATCTGTCGGGAGCCACGCAGCGAATGGGGTCGATCTTGACAATCGTCATCGGCGTGGCCTGCGCCGTCGGCGTGCTCATTTCCATGCTGGCAATGGGCGTGGGCGTGCAGCGCCAGGCGACCGGCGACGTGCGCCCCGACCGCGTGATTCTCAGCAGCACCGGCGCGCGGCGCATGCAGAGCAGCATCCCCAGAGATGAAGCGGTGATCGCGCGCGACCTGCCGGGTATAAAAAGGGCAGCCGACGGCGCTCCGATTGCAGTGTTCGAATCGTCGATTCCCATTGAAGCGCGCCGGCGGGTGACGGGAGCGCGCCTCTTCTTTCCGCTCGTGGGCACCACGGCCAACTTCAGCGAGTACCGGCCGGAGATTCGCCTCGTCGGCGGCCGCGTGTTTCATCCCGGACTGCATGAACTCATCGCTTCCAACCCGTGCGGGCGCCAATTCACGGGGTTCGACATAGGCGATCGGCGTTCGATACGCGGCGTGGACTGGACCATCGTCGGCCGCTTCGAGCAGGGACATTCGCAGCAGTGCATCCTGTACGCGGACGTCGACGCGCTCATGTCGGCCTTCAACCGCAATACCTACAACGCGGTTTCCGTCATGCTGCAATCCCCCGCGGCATTCGACGCCTTTCGCGGCGCATTGCAGGCCAATCCTACGCTGCACCTCGAGGCCCAGCGCGAAAGCGAAGCGGTGCGCGATCAATTCATACAGCTCAAAGGCATCCTGGATTTCGCCAGCTACTTCGTGGGTACCATCATGGCGATCGGCGCCACATTGGGCGCAGTGAACTCGCTGTACGCGATCGTTGACTCTCGCCGCCGCGAGATGGGCACTCTGCGCGCGATCGGGTTTGGTTCCGGCGCGGTTGTCGCCTCCATAGTTTGCGAATCGCTGTTGTTTGCCCTCCCCGGAGCGCTGCTGGGAACCGCGCTGGCGTGGATTTTTTTCAACGGCTTATCGGCGAGCCCGTTCGGCTACAATTTTCGTTTGGCGGTGACGGCGCCTCTGGGACTGATCGGCATCGCCTGGGCGCTGGCGATGGGCTTGATCGGCGGAGTGTTGCCGGCGCTGCGGGCGGGCCGGCTGCCGGTCGCGACGGCCCTGCGCGCCACCTGATCATCTCTCAATTGATTTGCAGCGCTCGCGCGATCCGTGCGGCGATGGCATAGCTATCGCCCCGCGGCGCGCGCGGATACACCTGAGTACCGCGATTCCAGGCATCGCCCAAGCGGAACCAATCGACCGGCCTGGCGGAAGCCCCGCTGCTCAATTCCGCATCGAGCGACGTGAAGTAGGTCTGCCAGCGAACCCGGTAGTAATCGCGGGTCAACCCTGCCCAATCCTTGTTGCCGTAATCGTGCAGGTCGGCGCCTTCACTGGCTCTTCGGTCGCCCCAGGTCGTCAGGATGGAGCGCGCGTCGTAGCTGAGACGGGCCCCCTCCTCCGGCGTCGACGCCCAGGCCGGCACGAAACCGAGCCACGTGCCGACCAGAAAGAAACGGCTGGAGGCGAGCAGTCGATCCTGCAGATCCATCAGATCAAGCCAGCGTTTCGTCAAGGCGTGGAATTGCGCGCGCTCCTTGGCGTCCACCGCCGCCTTTATTTTGGGCAACAGCATCCGGCTCTCGTTCGCCAATGTCTGGCGCGCGATATCCACGAGATCGTACGCATAGGTTTCGCTCGCGCGCAGCCGCGGCGCCACGCGCAGCATTTCGGACAGCGCCTGTTTGAAAGCACCTGCATCGTAGCGCATTGCCTCGGGCGACCAGTGGGACGCGCGGTTTGCCGTGAGGCTCGGCTGCGCGTTGAACAGCGATTCCTGCGCCGCATCGCGTTCGCTGTTGAACACGACCTCATCGATGCGAATGTCATAGGCCGTGTTCAGCAGCACCTTCCAAGCCGCCAGCGCGTGCCGGTCGGCGCCCCCATAGCGGCGGCGCACATAGTCCGCGGTCCATGCGCCAGTGTCCACCGGATCTTTGCGCCAGGCCATCTCGGTGAAAAGGTCGAAAGCAAACGGGTTGGTATCCATGCCCTCGGTAAAGACCGCGGTGCCGGCCATGTTGCTGTTGGTTCTACCCAGACGCTGCAGGCGGCCGGTGATGTTTTGCACGTTCGCGCCCAGCGTGGTGCGGCCGCCGAACTCCCAAATGCCGCCGAACAGGAAGGGCGCCTCGCGAAAATCCTTCATGCGATCGTCGCGCGGCACTCGATCGTGATCGATGTCGATGATGAGCAGGCGGCGGCGATCGACGCCGCTCAGCAGCTCCTGACGCGGATTCCCCTGCCAGGCCAGCATCATCCAGGCGGCGGCGGGGTGCGCGGCGGCGAGCGCCTTCTGCACCTCGCGCGCAGCTTCTGCCACCGGCACATCGCCTGATTCGCCGCCCTCCTGGAACACCTCCATGTCGTAGATGCTGCTGTCGCCGAACAGCTCCCGCTGGTGGCGGTAAAACGCGGCCGCCAGCTTTGCAAACATCGGGTCGCGCGGGTCGAGCCACCCGGGCCGTGTAAATCCGGCCCATTCGCCTTGCGCGATAACATGTGCGTCCGGAAATTTCCGCGCAAAGTCAGCGGGAACGATGCCGTAGAAGCCCGGCAGCACCGGCGTGATGCCGAGTTCGCGCAGCCGCGCAAGAATCTGCTGCGCCGAGGCCGCACGCTTGCGCAGCAATTTCGCGCTCACCGGACCGGCGAAGCAGCACAAGTTGCCCATCAACTGCCAATTCTGGTGTGCCGGCTGCGTGATCCAGCTGCGGATTTCGGCGTCCGAATAACCGGCATCGCGGAACGTTTCGTAGAGCACCGTATCCATGCCGCGCTCGACGATCATCGCGTTGATTCCGGAGAGCGCCAGGATATCGATCTCATGTTCCCAGCGTTCCCAACTCCAATACGGCTCGGTGTAGCCGTCCGTGTTCTGGTTGAGCGCATAGCGGTAGGCATAGGGAGTTTGCTTTTCGATGGCCGCAGCTGGCAAAGGCCACGCGCGCACCGCGCCGAGCCGCGTGCCGTCGGATGAAATCGCGACCTGCGCAACGTATTTCAGGTACCAATTCACGCCGAAGAGCAGCGCACTCGGCGTGGTACCTTCGATCTTGATGCGCCCGCTTGCATTTGAAATTCGAAACCGCTCAGGTCCGCCGCCCGGCTGCAGCGCGCTCAATTCGAACTGCGTGGCTCTCGAACCCAGCAGACGATGCAGCAGCCGCTGTTCGGGTTTGACGTCGAAGGGAGCGGATCCGGCCGCCTGTGCGGCGAACAGCGCCAGGCATAGGCCGATGGCCGCGAGCGGGCGGGGTGACGGAAACAGGCCCATCCAGAGCCGCCGGCCGCGGAACTGGAGATTCATCTTCGGATCCATTCGGCGCACTATACGATGAGCCGGGTTTTACGGTTCGACGTTGTGGTCGCAGCCGCGGGCACGCTAGCATGCGCCATGAGACGAAGCTCGCGCTGACTTGCCCGCCGGACCCGCATGCCGCCCAAAGCATTTTTATCCTGGAGCTCCGGCAAGGACAGCGCATTCGCGCTGTGCGAGGCGCGGCGGTTGGGGCTCGCGGAGGTCGTCGGCATCGTCACCACGGTCAACGAGGCTCATGACCGCGTCGCGATGCACGGCGTGCGTTCCGAGCTGCTCGATCGCCAGATCGCAGCCTTGAACCTGCGCGCGATCAAGGTCCTGATACCCAGCCCCTGTACGAATCAAGTCTATGAGAAGCGCATGGCGGACGCCTGCGCGGCGATCAAGGCGGCGGGTGTGCAGCACATCATATTTGGCGATCTATTTCTCGCCGACATTCGCACCTATCGAGAGCGCACCCTCGCAGATCTCGGCATGGCACCGATCTTTCCTCTGTGGGGGCGCAACACGCGGCAATTGGCGGCGGAAATGATCGAGAGCGGAATCGTCGCCCATCTAGTGTGCCTGGATCCGAAGCTGCTCGGCGCGAAGTTCGCGGGGCGCCGCTTCGATGCGGCGCTGCTCTCGGAGATCCCCCCGCACGTCGATCCGTGCGGAGAGAACGGTGAATTTCATACCGTGGTGACCGGGGGCCCGATGTTTAGCGCGCCCATCGCCGTCTCGATCGGCCCGACAGTCGAACGCGATGGGTTCGTCTTTACCGACGTCACGCCCGACTAGCGCGGCGCCGGAGAACTTACTTCGGTAGGTAGGCTTCCGCCAACAGGTCGCCGTCGATGCCGGCATTGTGCTTGCTGCCGGTCGCATATCGATACAGCGCGGCAGTGTAGATGGCGTGCAAGGTCGTGCTGACCAGTCCCAGCGCGATCATCGTCAATACAAACAGTGCCATTGCCATGAAGATCGATCCGGCCGCCCGCGTCGAGCTTGCGGCCATCACGAGCAACCAGGCGAGAACGCCGATGGGAATCGCGATCACGGCCACGCCGAGACTGATGCCGCCGTTGCCGATGACGTTCTCGCCCCAATTGCGCCGCAGAAGCGCGAGGCTGCGCGAGATCGCCTCGATCGGACCGACGCCCTCTTCGATCAATACGGGCAGCGTCATCGCCGTCGCGAGAGTCCAGCCCGCGCCGATCAGCGCGATGACGATGCGGCCGATGAACCCGACCCGATCTTCGATTGAGCGCAGAATCGTACCCACCGTGGCGGCGATGACGGCATAGCCCAAAATGGCCGGCAGGTGTGCGAGCGCCATCTGCAAACCTTCGCCGACGCTGGCGGATTCGCCGTCGAGCCGCTTGAGGGCGACGCTGATCAGCGCCGAATTGAAGAACATCATCACGGCGTAGCTGACGAAATAGAAAACATACATCGCGATGTAGAACAATAGCCGGCTGGTGTGGGTCGTGCTGCCGTCCGCCAGAACCGGTTGCAGGCTGTGATAAAACGCGAACATGGGCAGTGCAAAGGATCCGAGCAGGATCAACAGGACGACGGAGGACAGCAGCGGGAACACCAGCAGTGCCGGATCTTCCTTCAGTACGTCCCAGCATTGCCCGGCCAGCGACCAACTGCGAGAGATCTTGTCGAACACGGATTGACCCTCCGAGGCTATTTGGACATTGCGCCACAGATCAGCCGCTTTTGGGGCGGCCAAGTGCTGGAAATGTGACTTGACCGCGCTGGTCCTGGGCAAAGTGTGACTCAACCGACTCTGCTAACAGCCCAGCCTGCGGCTCGGATGCAAGCCGCACTCGCGCGATTCGCCGCGTTCCCACCACCAGCGTCCGGCGCGTTCGGCGTCGCCCGGCTCTATGGCGCGCGTGCACGGCGCGCAGCCGATGCTGGGGAAACCCCGATCGTGCAAAGAATTGTAAGGCAACTCCCTCCTGCGGATATATTCCCAGACCTCCTTTTCACTCCAATCCAGCAACGGGCTCACCTTGTGCAAACCGTACTCTCCGTCCCACTCGACGCGTGCAGCCATGGCACGGCTCGCCGACTGACTGCGCCTGATTCCAGTAACCCAAGCACCCTTGCCCGAGAGCGCGCGTCGAAATGGCTCGACTTTGCGTATCTTGCAGCACTGCTGCCGCTTATCAGGCCCCTCGCGGAATCCATTGACACCATTCGCGCCAACCCAACTCTCCAACCGATCCGCATGTGGATAGTAAAATCTCAGTCGGCGCCCAAAATGCAGCTCCAGACGCCGCACCAGATCGAAAGTTTCGGGGAACAGGCGTCCGGTATCGATGCTGAAAATATCGATTTCCGGTACCTGCCCCCAGATCAAGTCGGTCAGGACCATGGCCTCGGCCCCGAGGCTGTTTGCATAACAGACGTTTCCGTATTCCGAAACCGCTGTGCGCAACTGTGAAACACTGTCCGCGGCGCGTTCGCGCAGAGCCGGGGGCAACTCGGATGAGGACGGGGCATTGGACCGGTTTCGCATGCGAAACTGTAGATCGGCCGGAAGCGCATGGAAACGACCGTGAAATCATAAGTTGATGCTGTTTTGTGCTGGCAGACCTATAGGGAAGCCAACAATTAACCCCGCCGGGCCCCTATAGTGAGCAAATGATCGATTTGGCCCAAACGCTGTCCGGATTCCTCGTGGGAGTCATCGTCGGACTCACCGGGGTTGGCGGCGGCTCGCTCATGACGCCGCTGCTCGTGTTGTTCTTCGGCATTCATCCCGTGACGGCGGTGGGCACGGATCTGTTGCATGCAGCGGTCACCAAGTCCGCCGGGACTTATGTACACGCCAAGAAACATCGCGTGGATTGGCGCATCACCGCCTTGTTGGCTGCCGGCAGCCTGCCTGCCGCCATCATCACGCTCCTCAGCCTGCATGCCTTCACCGGCGGACTCGGCAGCTCCAAAATCATCACCACGACGCTTGGCGTCGCGCTGATCTTCACCGGCTTGGCGCTGGCGCTGCGCGCACGCATGAAGCGCCTGTCGCAAGCTTATGGCCGCATCGAGCTCCCGCGCCATCCGGGGTTTACCGTGGCGACCGGAGTGGCGCTCGGCATTCTCGTTTCGCTCTCCTCGGTGGGAGCGGGCGCCCTCGGCATCACCGCGCTGATTTTCCTTTACCCAAGGCTCGCGGCGCAGCGAATCGTGGCCTCGGATTTGGCGCACGCGGTGCCACTGACGCTCATTGCAGGTTTGGGGCATTGGCTTTTCGGCAGCGTCGATTGGCGCTTGTTGGCTTCCTTGCTGGTCGGCTCTTTGCCCGGCATTTATATCGGCAGCCATCTGGTGGGGCACATACCGGAGAGGATCTTGCGTGTGCTGTTGATCGTGATGCTGCTCCTCATCGGCACTCGCCTGCTGCTGTTTTGATTGAGGGGAGGACTGCTGGGCGTGAAATGCCTGCTCATCTGTGCCACGATGGGCCGGTGCGCAGCGGGCAGAAATCGGAGATCTTGAATGGACGAAGAAACTCTCAACTTGAGCATCCGCAAATTCCTCAAGGCGGTCGGCATCAATTCCCAGCGGGAAATTGAGCAGGCGGTGGCCAAAGCCATCGCGGCGAACGGACATTGCGGGCACCGAATCCTTTCCCGCCAAAATGATCCTGGAAGTCGCCGGACTCAGCCTGAAAGTGGAATTCAGCGGCGACATTGCGCTTCAATAACCGCTCCCTGAGCGATGCTCTTCGAACATGACATCGTCGTGATCGGCGCCGGCATGGCCGGCGCCTCGATCGCCGCGCATTTGGCGGAGCATGTTTCGGTTCGACTGCTCGAAATGGAACCCAAGCCCGGTTATCACTCCACCGGCCGATCGGCCGCCGTCTTTGCCGAGTTCTACGGGAACGATACCGTGCGGGCCTTGACCCGCGCGAGCCGCGAGTTTTTCTTTTCCCCGGATCCTGGTTTCAGCGCGGCGTCCGCTGATCAAACCTCGCGCAATTCTGGTTATTGCCAGAGCCGATCAAGGCGACGCGTTTGCGAGATTCTCGGCTGCCGCCGACGGCATCGAGTTGAAAACCGCCCAGCAAGCGCGCGCGCTCCATCCCGTGCTTCGCGCGGATGATCTATGCGGAGGCGCCTATATCAAGAACGCCGGGGATATCGAGGTTCATGAGCTGCATCAGGGGTATTTGCGGCTCTTTCGGTCGAGGCGCGGAGCCCTGACCACCGGGGCGCAGGTCACGCATCTGGAATGGAACGGCAGCTCTTGGTCGCTGCGAACGCCCAGCGATGCCTTCCGCGCCAAGATCGTGGTCAATGCCGCCGGCCCGTGGGCCGGCGAGATCGGCGAACTCGCCGGCGCGATCGATGTGGGATTGCAGCCGCGCAAGCGCACGGCTTGCCTGATCCAACCAGCGCCGGAACACAGGGTCCAGGAATGGCCCATGTTGGTCGACGTTCAAGAGCAATTTTATTTGAAGCCCGATGCCGGCATGTTGTTGCTGTCGCCCGCGGACGAGACGCTATGCGAGCCCGGCGATGTTCAGCCCGACGAGATGGACATCGCAGTGGCGGTGGATCGGATCGAACGCGCCACCACGCTCAACGTGACGCGAGTCGCCCACAAATGGGCCGGAATTCGTTCATTCGTCGGCGATCGCGCGCCGCTGGTCGGGTTCGATCCGCATCAACCGAAGTTTTTTTGGCACGCCGCGCTCGGTGGCTTCGGTATTCAAACCGCGCCCGCGTTGAGTCGAGCGGCGGCAGCGCTGGTCCTGGGGCGATCCCTTGGGAACTCGCTGCTCTCCTTCGGGGTCACCGAGGCCGCGCTTTCGCCTTCCCGCCTGTCGCGGATGCTTCCGACTTGAGCACCGAGTCGACGAACTCGCCATCCTCGCTGGTGCAGCCGGAGAGCGCCGAGGCATCATCGCAGCCGGGCCCGATTAGGTACGCGTGTCCCATGCCCGAATCGATGTACATGCACTGGCCCGCCTCCAGCACCACAGGCTCGTAGAACTCCGTGTGCACGGCAACGCGCCCGGTCAGCACGAAAATGAATTCCTCGCCCGCGTGCCGCACCAGCTCGCCGAACTCTTCCAGGGTCCTCGCGTGCGGACGGCCAAATATAGGAATCATCCGCTTCTTGCGCAGGTCCGGGCACAGAAAATAGTAATCGTAGTTGCGCGAGTCGACACGAACGGCGCTCTCCAGTGTGCCGATGCTGCGCCTGGTCATGACTCGGGACTCGCTCTCATCCCCATGCGCCAGCAGCTCGGACATGCGCATCTTGAGTCTCTGGCTGACCTGCAGAAGCTTGTCGTAGCTCAATGTGAGCTGATCGTGCTCGACTTTGGCGAGCGTCGAAAGCGGAATGCCCGTCCTTTCGCTCATCTGCTTGCGCGTCCAACCATTGCGAGCGCGCAGGGCACGCATCAGCTTCCCCAGCGTCGGTGCATTCTCAGTCATGCGAGTCGGTGTTCTTGCTGAAATGCAGATCCTGGAAATCGAAGCTGAAGTCGGTGGCGGGAGACACGGCTTTCATGGTCATTTCGGTTACTTTGGTGTCATAGCCCTGCTCGAAGCGCACGAAGGCGTCCGCGTTCAGCGTGCGATCGTTCCAATGCACGATGAAAATATTGCCGTTGTACGGCACCAGCGGCCCCTCGAGATATTGGGTCCGGCTGAACTTCAGGATCAGCTTGCCGTTCTCGCGGCGCACCGTGGCCTCGCCGCGCCACGGGTCGCGGTAAACTCCCGCATACGCATCGAGCGGAAGCGATGGCGGTCCCGCCGCGGCGGCGGTCTTGGCGGCCGCTTCTTCGACCGCCTGGGCGGCAGTGTCGCCCTTGGCCGCGTACGACACGCCGATTTCGACCCAGTCGCGCCGCGGAGCGCTCAAGTAGGCGTCGAGGATTTGATTGCCCACCGCGTTCATGGCCATGCCCGATTCTTGATTCGTGAACACCAGCACTCCGAGATCGAGCTCGGGAATCATGGCCACCCAGGTGACGCTGCCCAGCACCCCGCCGGTATGCGCAACTTTCTTGTATCCCAGAATGTCCTGGACGCCCCAGCCCAAGGCATAGCCGCTGAAATGCGTGCGATACATCGAAGCGAGCAACGCATTGGGCGGAAGGATGGTATTCATGCTCCACATTTCTTCGCTGCGCTTGGCGCTGAAAAGCTGCAGGCCGCTCGGAGTCTTGCCGGCCGCGAGCTGGGTCTCGAGCCACTTCGCCATGCCATTGATGCTGCAGTTGATCGTACCTGCCGGTCCAACGGCATCCATTTGCAGGACGGGAATGGCCCTGAGTTCGCCCTTGACCACGACATGCGGGGCCGCGACGTCGCTGCGGTCCGCAATTCGATCATAGTTCGCCGCACACGGCCGCATTTGCAACGGATCGAGAATGCGTTGCGTGATGAAGTCTTCCCAGGATTCTCCGGTCACCGCCGGGATGATCTGGCCCGCCACCATGTAGAGCAGATTGTCGTAGTCGAACTTGCTGCGAAATCCGGATACCGGCTTGAGGTAACGCAGGCCGTGCATGATTTCGTCGCGGCTGAAGTCGGTAGCCGGGAAAAACATCAAATCGCCGGCGCCCATGCCAAGACCGCTGCGATGCGTGAGCAGGTCGCGGATGGTAAATTCGCGCGTCACATAGGGATCGAACATGCGAAACTGCGGCAAATAATCGATCACCTTGCCGTCCCATTGAATCTTGCCTTCGTCGACCAGGATCGCGAGAGCGGCGGCGGTAAAGGCCTTGGTGTTGGAGCCGATTTGAAACAGCGTGTCGGCATCGACTTGACCCGGCTTTCCGAGTTCGCGCACCCCATAGCCTTTGGCATAGATCAGCTTGCCATCCTTGACGATTCCCACGGCCATGCCGGGTACTTGGAAGGCCTTCATGGCGTGCGCCACGGTTGCATCGATGGCGGCCGGCGAAATCGGCAGCGTCGATGGCGGGCGGGCCCAACTTGCAAGCGCCGGCATTGCGGCAAAGAACAAGGATGTATCGGCAGGCGTTGCAGCATGGTTCTCCGCGGCTCCGGCGGGTTGGGGTGTTTACTATTGCTCTATATAGGATCATTCTAGCCTAATCAGAGCATTTGGAGGGATATTAGGCATGCGAACGTCCATTGTCAGATCGGCAGCAGCGGCAACTCTGCTCATCGCGGCCTCGATGGGAGCGGCGGCCCTGGCAGCGGTGCCGGAACTCACGCAGGCGGACGCCGATGCCTGGCTGGATGGCTTCATGCCCTTCACCCTGGAATCGAACGACATCGCCGGCGCGGTGGTCGTCATCGTCAAGGACGGGCAGGTACTGACCCAGCGCGGCTTCGGCTACGCGGACATCGCCGCGCGCAAACGCGTGGACCCGGCGACGACGATGTTCCGTGCGGGTTCGATCTCGAAACTATTCACCTGGACTGCGGTGATGCAGCTGGTGGAGCAGGGCAAGATCGACCTGGATGCCGATGTGAACCGGTATTTGGACTTCAAGATCCCGCCGTATCAAGGCAAAGCCGATCACGATGCGCAACCTCATGACGCATACGCCTGGCTTCGAAGAAGCGATCAAGGGCGGCATTCGCTTCAGCGGGGCAGTGCCGCCGCTGAGCGAGGTATTGAAAAGCCTGCTGCCCGCACGGGTCTATGCGCCTGGCACGACGCCGGCTTACTCGAACTATGGCGCGGGCGTCGCCAGCTATATCGTCGAGCGCGTTTCCGGAATGCCGTTTGCCGATTACGTCGAGCGCAATATATTCGCGCCCCCTGGACATGTCGCATTCGTCGTTCCGGCAGCCGCTGCCGGCGCAACTCGCACCTTTCATGTCGCAGGGCTATCCGAAGGCCTCGGTCGAACCCAAACCCTACGAACTGATTTCCATACCCGGCGCGGGTTCGGTGGCCGTATCGGGCAGCCGACATGGCGAAGTTCATGATCGCTCATTTGAATCAAGGCGCCGGGTTGATGAAACCGGAGACCGCTCTGCTGATGCACGATCCCTCGCACGTGACGCTGCCGGGAACCAACCGCATGGCGCTCGGCTTCTACGAGATGCAGCTCAATGGCTTGAGCGCGATCGGACACGGCGGCGATTTGAATTTCTTTCACAGCGACTTGTGGATCTACCCCACCAAAAACGTCGGCCTGTTCGTTTCCATGAACAGTGCCGGCGAGCATGCCGCAACCGAATCGATTCGCATCGCGCTGTTCGAGCAATTCGGCGATCGCTATTTTCCGGCGGCGGATGCGGCACCGGTGGAACTGCCGACGGCCAAGGAGCATGCGCGCATGCTGGCGGGCAGCTACATCAGCAGCCGCGGATTCTTCACGAATTTCATCGATGTGCTGAACTTCATCGGTCAAGTTCACATCGGCTTGGATAAGGATGGCCGGCCGCTGGTTCCCGCCATATTGGGCGGCGCACCCAAGAAGTGGATCGAGATCGCCCCCTTCGTTTGGCAGGACGCCTATGGTCACGGCCGTCTTGGCGCAAAGGTCGAGGACGGACGAGTGGTGCGCTGGAGCATCAATCCGGTGTCGCCGTTCATGGTCTGGGAGCGGGCTCCCTGGTATCGAGACGCAGCGTGGCTCATGCCGCTGTTTGCGGCAGCCTTGGTCATCGTCGCGCTCACGGCCTTGTCCTGGCCGGTGGGGGCCATCGCTCGGCGCCGCTTCGGCGCGGCAATCACGTTCCGCGGCGAGGATCTTGCCGCCTACCGCTGGGCTCGCGCCTTGTCGTGGCTGGTGCTGGCGGCACTTGGCGGGTGGGCATGGCTGTTCGCCTCGCTGGACTCGGACAAGAATCTCGACGCCGCAATCTGGCTGCTGGAAATTGCCGGGAGCGTCGGTTTCGTGGGTTTGTGCGGCGCCGCGCTTTGGAACCTGCAGCGAGTCTGGCGCGGCAAGCGCGGCTGGTTTGCGAGACTCTGGAGCGCACTGTTGGTGCTGGCCGCCCTTTTGACTCTGTGGGTCACTTTGAGCTTTCATCTCATCCACCTCGGTGCCCGGTACTGAAGGATTCGCATGCCAGAAGCTGCTGAAGCGCGCTCTGTATGGCCTGAGTTGCCGCTGCGCGATTGGCGTGCGACCTACGCCACGCTGCACATGTGGTCGCAGATCGTCGGCAAAACGCGCCTTGCGCTCGCACCCATGGAAAATCATTGGTGGCAGGTGGCGCTGTACCTCACCGCCCGCGGACTGACGACCTCTGCCATGCCGCATGGCAGCCATAGCGTCGAGGTGCAATTCGACTTTATTTCCCATGAACTCCGCGTTCAGGTGAGCGACGGTTCCCAGCGTTCCTTTCCTCTTGCCTCAATGACCGTGGCCGATTTCTATGCGCGCTATATGGGCGCGCTGCATGAATTGGGGATTGATCCGAAGATCTATGCAGCGCCGGTCGAGGTGCTGACGGCGATCCCGTTCGCGCAAGACCGCGAACATGCGCTCTACGATGCGCCCGCCGCGCATCAGTGCTGGCTGATTTTCCTCAATACCCAGCGGGTGATGCAGATCTTCCGCGGCGATTTCAGCGGAAAGCAAAGTCCGGTGCATTTTTTTTGGGGCAGCTTCGATCTGGCCTGCACCCGCTTCTCCGGACGGCGCGCGCCGCGCCATCCCGGCGGCGCGCCTCATTGTCCCGACTGGGTCATGGTCGAAGCGTACTCGCATGAATGCAGCAGCTGCGGCTTCTGGCCCGGCGACGAAAACGCCGAGCCATCCTTCTATGCCTATGCTTATCCGGAGCCGCATGGATACGCAGCGGAGGCCGTGCAACCGGCCGCCGCGCACTACGACGCCACGGCGCGCGAATTCCTGCTGCCCTACGAGTCATTGCGAGCGGCGCCAAATCCTGACGAGGCGTTGCTGCGTTTCTTCCAGACGACCTATGCGGCAGCCGCCGATCTCGGCCGGTGGGATCGTGCGGGGCTCGATCGTGCGGCGCCGGGCCATGCCGCCTGACGAAGGCGCCCGACCCGCAGCACCGACACTTTTAATGCGGCTTGAGGCGCACGGCGGGAAAGTACCAGCCCACCGATCGACGCTGCCACCACAAACCCCTGCGCTTGTCGGCGCTGGTGGAGAAGGCATAGCTGTAAAATTGAGCACGGATGTAGCGCGGCGGCTTGACTGCGAAAGGGTTCCTTGCCAGCAGCCCGTGACGCTGGGTTCGTTTTCCAGCAGCCGCTCCAGAAAGTGCGCAAACCAGTTCACGCGCCGCGGGTCGTCGAGAGCGGCGAACCACATCTGCCAGTCCAGTCTCGGCTGATGCGGGATGTTCCAGGACGGCCGGCGCGCCACGTCGCCCGGCTTGTAGCGAAACTCGTACTCGCGCCAATCAGCTCCATCATCCGAGCCTTCGATGATGATCTCGTTGCGCTGCGTCGTCATGACCGCGAACAATCCATAACTGCTGACCATGCGCAGCGGCTCGAACGACTGCTCCACTTCGCGAAACGCGGCCGGCGGGCTGCCGCCGAAGCGCTCATCCATCTGCACCAAACTCAGGAACACCAGCACCAGCCCGGCCGCGCCGACCGCGATCGAGACGCTCTTTGAGGGGGGCGCGGGATGCGCCGCGACAGCGCCCGTGCCAGGCGCTGCGGTAGGCACTTCTGTAGAGCGGCATCGTCGAATAGCAGCAGACACAGCAGCATCGCCTGCAGATTGAACCAATTGTAGTTGCCGGTGAGCAGAATGCAGCTTTGCAGCAGCAGGATGCCGAGCGCCGCCAGGAAACGCGGCCGCCGCGGGCAGAAGATCAGAAACGGCAGGATCAGCTCGACGAGGAACACGCCGCCGGTCGCGATTCGCAACAGCGGCGGCGGCAATTGCGCGGCGTACCAGGCGAGCGGCGTAGGCAGAGGTTGGGTGAAAAAATGATACGACAGCGCCGACAGGTTCCACCAATTCGGATCGCCGCTCAGAAGCTTGACCACGCCCGACATGAACATGAATCGAAACAACAGCCAGCGCAGCAGCCAGATTCCCGGCGTTTGCGCGAAACTCAGCAGCAGGGCAAGAAAACCCGTCTCCAGCAGAAATGTGTCCCACTGAAAAGACATGAAAGTCTGGCCGCCATAGAGCAGCGAGAGATACAACACGTAGAGCGCCAGCAGGCAGAGGCGCGGAAGCACATTGACGATCAGCAGCACCGCGAAAGCCCGCGCCGGCCCAGCACACCAAGCGAATCGCAAGATCGCTGTCATTGATCCAAAACAGCATCGGCATCACGAAAAAGCGCTTGGCGCCGCCGCTGCCGCCGATGAGCTTCACCAGCTCTGCGACGGGCAAGATGCCGTGGCTGCCGATCAGTCCCAACGCCTGCACGCCGAAGGAAACGAAGGCGGACAAATAGATCAGGCCGAGCAGGCGCAGGAATACGAAGGAGACCAGATCGTAGCGCGGCGGCGCGAAGTCTTTGCCCCACAGAACCACGGTCGCGCGGTAGGCAGCCGAGCGGCGCGCCGCGATGAGGGCGTAAATCCATTCCGCGATGGCGGCAAAACCCGGCAGTTTTCGATACAGTGCGAGCCAGAATCCCTTGCCGCGGCGCATGGCTCAAGGTGAGAAAGCTGGCTTCTGCGGCGCTCGCATGACGCCCGTCGGGCTCGATGTATTGCACGCCGCGTTGAAAATCGGCGAGCGCGATTTGCGGATATTGCGGCGCGGCGTCTTGGTATGGCTGGTATCTGACGGCCTCGCCCGTCAATTTCTCCCAGTAGCGCGCCCAATAGACGCAAAACCGGCAGTCGCGCGTCGTAGACGAGTAGCGGCCGCTGATCCGCCGGCGTTTCGCCCATGGGTGTCCCTGAGCCGCGCTTAAAAATTCAAGAGCTCGGGCGTACGGCTCTTGAACGGCGCGACGTGCATCTCGGCGCGCAGATCGGCAATCGAGCGCCCCAGCAACTTATGCCATTCCACCGACATCAGCGGCGGGGCGCGGCGGCCGTGCCGCCAACCCTCCGAGATGAGCGAGATGAACTGATCGATGTCGACCACGGGGCGCAGGCACATCATGGTGGTGGTGGCGGCGAGGAAGCGCGTCGAATAATTTTGACCGAATTGCGCCAGCTGAAACCCGGAAATTGCGACCTCGCCCTGAGCCGTGAAGCCGAATCCGCCGACCAAATGCCACACATCGTGCAGCTGCAGTATGCGGCGGTTGGTGCGGTTTTGCGCGGCGAAGACCGGCGGCAGCATCACATCGTCGGGATTGATCACCTCCAGGTCGTATCCTTTGGAAGTGAGCATGTCGAGAAGATTGGTTCCCAGGCTGTCCTTGGGCCAACGGCGCAAATCATCGGTCGTCATGCGCACTTCGGGCTGTGCAAGCAATTTTTTGACGTCTTCATGGAGATAATGCGCGCGTTCACAGCGCATCAATAATTCCGCATCGTAATGCACGCCGATGAGAACCACTCGGCCGGTAAAATCGAGCGCATTGTCCTTGGCTGGCGCGTTTGTCGGCGCGGCCGGCTCCGCGTCGACGACGCTCCAAAATGCATCCCAGACAGCCCGCGGTGTCTGCCACTCTTCAACGGCGGCAGGCGCGTTCAGCCACGCAAGTTGCTGCCGCAAAGACGCCATGCGATCGGAAGCCTTTTCCAGATCCAGCCACGCGCGGGCGATGGCATCGAAAATGCCAATCTGGCGCTCCGGCTGAACGAAAGCCGCATGGGCCATCAACACGGCGGCGGCAAGCGGCGGGGGTGCCTCGAGCGGCGGTACGCCGCTGCGGCAGCCAGACTCAAAATCCTCGCGAAACTTCGATGTTGTGAGCGCCATATGAATCCCGCGGGAGGGCTACTTCAGGCCTGTATACTAATACGGCGATAGCACGATAAATAGTAGAAACCTTCGGCCCCTCCTCACCGGAATCCTTCATGGCGCTGGGCACGATCGGCTTTGGAACCAAACTGCTGTACGGCTTTGGCACCGTGGCCTACGGCATCAAGGACAACGGCTTCAATTTCTTTCTGCTGATTTTCTACAATCAGCTGCTCGGTCTGCCGGCGCGGCTGGTGGGCCTCGCGATCATGATCGCGCTGATCGTCGACGGCTTTTCCGACCCTTTGATCGGGCATATATCGGATCGCTTTCACTCCCGTCTCGGCCGCCGGCATTTCTTCATGTATCTGTCGGCGCTGCCGTGCGCGCTGGTTTACTACCTCCTGTGGAACCCCCCGGCGACCCTGGGCACCGCCGCGCTATTCTGGTACCTGCTGATCACGGCCATCGTCGTGCGCATCCTCATTGCGCTCTATGAGGTGCCGAGCGCGGCGCTGCTTGCAGAGCTGACCGAGGATTACGACCTACGCACCTCGCTGGTCGCCTACCGATTTTTCTTCGGCTACTTGGGCGCGGTGTCGATGGGCGTGATCGCACTGTCGGTATTTCTGCGGCCGAGCGCCCAGCAAAGCGTGGGACTGCTGAATCGGTCCGGCTATCACGGCTATTCCATCGCGGCCGCCGGCCTCATGTTGGTCTCCATCCTGATCTCGACCGCCGGAACGCATCACTATATTCCTTATCTGCGCGCGCCCCCGCCGCGGCGCGAATTCAATCTACGCCGCGATTCCCGCGAGATTCGCGTTGCGCTCGCCAACCGCCCTTTCTTGTCGATGATCGCCTGCGGCTTCTTTTCAGCGATGGCGCTCGGTCTGGTCGCCACGCTCAGCATTTATTTTTACACCTATTACTGGCAACTCTCGGCCGATCAGGTTTCGCAACTGCTGCTCTCGGCCTTGCTGTCGGCCGCAGCCGCCTTGGCGCTGGCGCCGCTCATCGTCAAACGGCTGGATAAGAAACGCGGCGCCATCCTGGCATCGCTCGTTTGCCTGGTGCTGGCGCCCTGCCCCATCATCCTCCGGGAATGCGGCTTGTTCGTGGACAATTCGTCGCCCGCGTTGCTGCCCATTTTGCTCTGTTTCACCCTGGCGCTCGGCACCATGAGCGTGGTGTCGGGCGCGCTGGTAACGTCGATGCTCGCCGATACGGTGGAAGAAAACGAGATTCGGACCAGGCAACGCACGGAGGGCCTGTACTTCGCCGCCGCGTTCTTCGTGCAGAAATGCGTCTCGGGGCTCGGCATCTTCATGGGCGGATTGGTTCTAGGCTGGGTCAAATTTCCCGAGGGCGCGCGGCCGGGTTTGGTGCCGGCCGCGGTGTTGCGCAATCTGGCGCTGACTTACGTGCCACTGATCGTGATGCTGCTGGCGATTTCCATCCTTTGCGTCCGGTTTTATCGAATCGGCCGCGCCGGTCACAACGCCAATCTCGCGCTGCTGCATGCAGAACAGGGAAAAACCTAGCGACGTTCGATGCCGGCGCATTCCCAGCGGCGGCGGAAAGCGTCGGCTATGCGCGCGCCGTGCCCGCCGCCAGGACCTGAGCCGCGGCGGCCGCGCCGGCCGCGAGCGCGGCATGCACCGTGCCCCAATGCCCGGCCACATCCGTATGCTCTCCCGCGAAGTACAAGGTGTCCTCGACCGGCGTGCGCATTTTTTCGGGGGCATCCAAGGCGCCGACCTGCACATAGCTGTATGCACCCCGGGAGTATTCGTCGCTCTGCCAGTTGTGCAGGTGCCAGCTCGACAGCATCGTCCGCAGTTCGGAAACAGGCAGCGAGAACATTTTCGCGAGCGTCGCAAGACTCAGATCGCGCAGCGCGCCGGCATCGCCGTCCGCGGCGACGAGTTCGAGGAGCCGCTCGGCCTTGGGGCCGCCGGCCCACGCGGTGAGCAGGGGCGCTGCATGCGGCGCGGGTGTCCACCAGGTCGGCGGAGATTCGCCGGGCGCAAAGAGAAAACTCAATCCCGGGTCCCAAAATTTTTGCTTGAATGCCAAAGTCAGGCGCACGACCGCGCCCATCTTGAGGCGATCGGCGTTGAACAGCACTTCGCCGGGTTGAGGAACGAATTCAATCGTTCGTGCTTGCAGCACTCCCAGGGGAACCGTGATGAGCGCCCGCTTCGACCGGCACAGATGGGCGCCGCCCGCGCGCGTTGTCTCGACCGACACCGCGCCCCGCGTCCAGACAATCTTCTTCACCGGCGCTTCAAGCATCAACAGGCCGCCGGCGGCGATGAATTTCCCGGCCAGGAAATGCGGAATGGCCGCGTAGCCCGCTTCGAGCCGGAACAAGCGATCGGCGGCAATGGCATCCTCCGCAGCCTGCTGCTTCGCGAGCGCCGCGACGGAGATGCGATTTCGATCGGCTGCGTTGAAGCCCTCGACATAGTTGGCGGCGGCCCGGGCGGCAAGCGCTTCCACCGCATGCGACTTTAGGTACTCCCCAAAGCTAAGGTCGCCGCCGTGGGGGTGCGCTTGCACCCATTGGGTCATTTCCTCCAGCACGCGTTCGCCGGTTGCGCGGTTTTCGTCCGCCGCCAGCATGCGGCCGTTTTCGAACCGACGCGATGAACCGTCGATCTCGAAGGTGCCCAAACCGGCCTGCTTGATGAGCGACCAAGTCTCGAGCGGCAAGCCGTGCACGAATTCAGCGCCCAACTCAACCGGCACCGGCGGCTGCGATCGATCGAGCGAAACAGAGCGGGTCCAGATGCGGCCGCCGATCCGGCCGCGCGCTTCCACGATGGCGACGCGCCGCCCCGCCTCGGCCAGCAGACATCCCGCTTGGAGTCCCGCGACGCCCGCCCCGACGATGAGCACATCGTGTTCAGGGAATTCGATGATCGTCACGGCGGAACAGGCGCGCTGATTGGGCCGGCCGCCCTATGTGACGCAATCGGCGTTTTGGAGGCGATCCCGCCTGTCAACCGATCGGCTTCGCCGGCGTTTTTTACAGGCATATGGAGCTCAAATGAGCTGCCGCGCACCGAAAAGGCTTGGCGCATTTGGTTAACTCGATTTTCTGACGAATCAAAGGAGATATCATGATAAGCAAATCCAAAGCGCCGCTTCTCGCGGGCCTGTGCTTGACCGCATTGGGCAGCTCCGTAGGCGTTGCGCAGACCGTTCCCGATCATCCTCGCGTAAACGAGGTCAATCAACGGCTCGATAATCAACAGGCCCGGATCAATCAGGGCTTGGCCAACGGCACCATGACGGGCAAGCAAGCCGCGCGCGACGAAGCGCATGATGCCAATATCGCGAAGCGCGAAAGCGTTGACGAGGCCAAGCACAACGGGCACCTGACCAAGGGCGAGCAAAACCGCCTGAACAAATCCGAGAACAAGAATAGCCGCCGCATTTATAAACAGAAGCATTAGGCCCAAGTCCATGGTCGATACGCGCCACAGGTTCAAACGCGCCTGTGGCGCGTCCATGACCTAATGGCCCAGTACCTTGGCGAACAGGGCCGACACTCCGGTATTGATCGCAAACCCGCCGAAAATCAGCCAGCCAAACAGCAGCGCCGCCAGCCCGAGCGGCTTGATGCCGGCCGCGCGTATTGCGGAAAGCTGGGTGCTGACCCCGAGCGCAGCCATCGCCGTTGCCAGGATCAGCGTGTCCACATCGATGGCGGCGCTGACGAAGGCACGCGGCAAAAAGGCCATTGAATTGAATCCGGCCACCGCGATGAATCCGAGGGCAAACCAGGGTATGACGCCGCGCCACGACGGAGCGGGCATCGACGGCACATCTTCCGCCGGTTCCGCGGCTGCCTCCGGGTTACGCGACAAATACCCCGACAGCACAACCAGGAAGGGCGCCAGCATCATGACGCGCACCAGCTTGGTGATCACGGCCGTGTTCGCCGCGGCGTCGGCGACGGCCTTGCCTGCCGCGACCACCTGAGCGACTTCATGCACGGTGGAACCGGTAAAAATGCCGTAGGCAAAGGGCGTGATCGACAGCCAGTGCGCGCGCTCGTTCAAATGATATAGAGCCGGATAAATGAAGATCGCGAGCGTGCCGAAGGCGACCACGGTTGAGACCGCGACGCAGACCTCCTCCGCCCGGCCGCGCACCACCGGCTCGGCCGCCATCACCGCAGCCGCGCCGCAAATCGAACTGCCGGCTCCAATCAGCATCGCCGTGCGGCGATTCAAACCGAAGTAGCGCGTGCCCGCCCAGCACGCCAGGCAGAAGGTGCTGCTCAAGACGATGGCATCGATCATGACGCCGGTCACGCCCACCTGCCCAATGTCCTGAAAGGTCAAGCGCAAGCCGAACAAGATGATCCCTAGGCGCAGGAGGATCTGCTTGGAGAAGGCCACGCCGCGGGCACTATGACTCGAGATGCGCGGATAGATGGTGTTGCCGGCGATCATGCCGCCGACGATGGCCAGGGTCAGCGCGCTGATCCCGTTAGCCTGCATCCAGGCGCTTTTCGCCAGTTCGGTGGCGAGAATGGCGATGGCGCCGGTCAGCAGGACGCCGGGCAGCAAACTCATCAATCGTCGGCCATGCGGACTTCCCGGCTTTGCCGCCAGCGCCAGCGAATTCGCCGCTGCCTGCATAAGAACCTCGCGCCGCGCTGCATCGCGCCGGAGTACTATGCGCGCAATTCTTATATTCGTTAAATCGATTATTTGTTTATAATCAAGTGGTTTAATGAGTTAACGAGAAGCCGCCATGCGAGTGAGCCTGCGTCAATTGCAGATATTTCGCGCCATCGCGCTGAGCGGCAGCACCACGGCCGCGGCGCTGTCCGTGCCGCTATCGCAATCCGCCGCGAGCGCCGCGCTCAAGGAGTTGGAAAGCGCGCTGGGCGCGCGCTTCTTCGACCGCGTGGGCAAGCGGCTGCTGCTCAACGACAATGGCCGCGCCTTGCTGCCGATGGCTCTCGCCGTCCTGGATGGCGCGCACAGCCTGGAAAGCGCCTTCCTGGCAAACAGCCAGGTACTGCCCGTCGAGCTGCATATTTTTGCCAGCACTACGATTGGCAATTACATTTTGCCGTCGCTGCTGGCGCGCTTCAGGCAACGGGTGCCGCGCGCCCGCCTCGAGCTGCAGATCGGCAATACGCTCGATGTGGTCACTGCGGTGCGCGATTTCGAAACCGATATCGGATTCATCGAGGGGCCCTGTCACGCGAAGGACATCATCGTCGTTCCCTGGCTGGAGGACGAACTGGTCATTGTCGCCTCACCCGCTCATCCGCTGGCGAAGGCCGCAAGGCGGCGCAGGCTGCCGGTCAAGGAACTTGCGCAGGCAGAGTGGCTGCTGCGCGAAGCGGGATCGGGCACGCGCGAAACGGTCGAACAAGCGTTGCTGCCGCATCTTGTCAATATTTCGCGCTTCGATGACGCTTGGCAGTTCCGAAGCGATCAAAAACTCCGTGGCCGAGGGCTTGGGTATCAGCTGCCTGTCGCGCTCGGTGGTGCGCAATCTCCTGGCCGCCAAGCGCTTGAGCGTGCTCGCAACCGCCCTGCCGCGCCTGACGCGAAGTTTCTCTGATGATTCGTCACGAGCGCAAGGTGCTGTCAGAACCGCTTGCGCCAATTCGTCGCGCATTGCCAGGTCAGCGGCGCTTAGGGCGCCCCGCGGCAACGGGACGGCGCAAACGCCGGGTGTTTTCGCGTCGGCGCGCCACCTCGATCGCATCCTGCAGCAGCTTGAGCGCGCTGCTGGGGTCATCGGCAAAGGCGAACAACTCAGATCCTCGCGGCTGATCACGCCGTGGCGGACCAAGGCTTCGAAGTTGATGATCTCATTCCAATAGCTCGAGCCGTACAAGATGATCGGCAATTTGCGATCGAGCTTGTGCGTTTGCGCCAGCGTCAGCACCTCCATGAGTTCGTCCAGGGTTCCGAAGCCGCCGGGGAAGACGACCATGGCACGCGCCAGATGGGCAAACCACAGTTTTCGCATGAAGAAATAGCGAAACTTGAACAACAGTCTCGCGGGTCACGTAAGGATTGGGCTCCTGTTCGTGCGGCAGGCTGATGTTGAGGCCGATGGTGCGGCCGCCGGCATCCTGCGCTCCCCGGTTGGCCGCTTCCATGATGCCGCCGCCGCCGCCGGAACAGATGACGAAGCGGTGAACATGCGAGGGCAAGGATTGCGACCACAAGGTGACCAGCCGCGCCAGTTCACGCGCCTCGGCGTAATAGCGGCCGAGCGGCCCCTCCGGCGACAAGCGCGCGGAACCGAAGAACACGATGGTGTCGTGCACGCGCTGCAGCCGCAAGCGGCGCAGCGGATCCAAATATTCGGCGATGATGCGCAGCGGCCGCGCGTCGTCGCTGGCGAGAAAATCCGCATCGAGGTACGCCAGACGAGTCTTCCGTATCGTGGTTTTTCATGTTCGGTCAAATTCTCGCAAAGTCGATGAAGCCGTGCTCGACATCGGTGTGCAGCAGCACCACGCGCACGCGATCTCCCACGTCCAAACCCTTCGAATCCCTTGACCACTTTCCCTTCGGTGGTGGGCGAAGAAATGCGCACCCAGGTGCCCTTTTCGCGATGCGCCGGTGACCATGCGCATCGAACTTCGCTCCGATGCGCGCCGCCAGCAAGGAGGCGGCGGCCGATTTAGTCACCGCACGTTCAACCTTGGCTGCGTTGTGTTCCTGCAGAGTGCAATGCGCCGCCAGATCTTGAAGTTCCGCGTCGCTGTACGGCGAGCGGCTTGGCGCTCAGCGCCGCCTTGAGCAAGCGCTGCGTGATGAGATCGGGAAAGCGCCGATTGGGCGCCGTCGAATGGGTGTAATCGACGACGGCGAGGCCGAAATGGCCCGCAATGGCTTGTCCCGGGTTTGTCCAGGACGTATTCGCCGGACCCGAAGAGCTTGATGACCGACAGCGACAAATCCGGGTAGAGATCGGGAGCGCTCCTGGCGGCGCTTGGCGAGAAATGCATTCAGCGCCGGCGCGCTCGGCTCGCCGGCAATTTCTCTCCCAGGCCCGCCGCCAGTGCGACGATGCGGTCCCAGCGCTTGGGTTCGCGCAACACGCGGCGCAGCGCGCTGAAGCCGCGGGCTGCGAGAAATTGCGCGGTCACGCCATTGGCGGCCACCATGAATTCTTCGATCAATTGCTTGGCGCGATTCGGCTCATCCGGGAGCCAGATCGCTCAACACGCCGGCGCTGAACACCGGCTGAGTTTCAATGGTTTCCAAGTCGAGCGCGCCGTGGGCGCGGCGCACCGCGCGCAGCGATTGCGCCGCTTTGTCCTGGGTGCGAAGCTGCTGATCCATGCCGGCCACCGCCGCGACCCCCGGGGGCATCGGCCCGGTGCCCGCAAGCCACGCTCCGACGCGCGTTGTAAGCCAGCTTGGCGCGATTGACCACCCAGGCGCGATACAAATCCGACTGCACGACGGCACCCGCGGCATCGATCGTCATGTCGCAGACCAGAGCCAGACGTTCCTGGCTTTCGCCCAGCGAGGTCAGGTCGGTGGAGAGCCTCTCCGGCAACATGGAGAAAATCGCCGCCGGCGTGTAGACCGAGGTCGTATTGATGCGCGCATGATCGTCGATGGGCGAGCCTGGCTTGACCACGGCATCGACATCGGCGATCGCCACCAAGATCCTGATCGCGCCCGAACTGCAGAGTCGGCGACGCTGAGCTGATCGAGATCGCGCGAATTGTCGTTGTCGATCGACGCCCACAAGAGATGACGCATATCGCGAATATCGGGCGCGGCATCGCGCGCCGGTTCGCTGATCGATGCCATCTGCTGCAACGCCGCGGCGCCGAAATCCGGCAGCAGGCCATTGTCTGTCATGGCCTGGCGCGCAACCCTCAAAAGGAGGCTGCCTGGAGGCAGCCGGCGCGGCTGTCGTTCGGATATCCATCGGATTCTGCCTAGGCGAACCAGCAATTGGTGGCGACCGTGATACGGATGTCGCTGCCGTAAAAAGGCGTGACTTCGTGGAATACATACGAGGGAAAAATCACCAGCTGTCCCGCTTCGAGTTTCAATTCCACCGGCGCCAGGGCATAGGCGCGCTGCAAGGTTGCGTTCGCAGGATCCAGATACGCGTTGGCGCCCTGCCTGACATCGAGGAATCGCAGCACGCCGCTATCCGGGTGCTGCGCAACGCTTTCGCCGGCGCGCACGCAGTAGACCGCCGACCACGACGCCAGCGGGTGATTGTGGGCAACGAAAGAACCGGCATAGCGTGAGATATGAAACCAGGTGTGATTTTGGAAGCTGAGCCTGGCGATATCCTGCGGCTTCAGCGAGGTCGTCTCGATCACCATCTGCGCCACCGCGTTCAGCATGAAACTGCGCAGTTCCTGCACGCAGCTTTCAGGCCAACGGAACAAATTGAAGCGGCTTTCGAACGTCTCTGCTTGCGGCACATGGCTCGGCGTGGGATTTCGATGCTCGTCGGTTTCGCGCTGCAGAAACAGCGCGGTCAGCTCGCGGTTGAGGCGTTCGCAATTCGCGCAGCCGCGTCTCGCCGAAGGGCGTGGCGAACAGCGGCCGCACCGTGAGCGCGCCGGCTACCATCGAGAAAAGCCTTGCTGGCCCGGGCGCGACAAAGCGGCAGCGGGCGGTGACCAGCACCAATTCGCCCGCGGCGCGCAGCAAGGCGACCTCATGCGTGAGCGATGCGGGGAAAATCACCAGGTTCCCCGCCACCGGCCGCCAGGCAGTAGTGCGACTGGCGAATAGGGTATCCGCAGCGCCGCGTTGGTCGCGTCTTGAAAGGTCGAGCCCAAGCGCGATTCGTACAGGCGCACAACGCCGCTGTCGGGCCGATCCTCGGCCGGCGGCGGCGCGGCCACGCAATAAATGACGCACCAAGCGCTCAAGGGATAGTTCGCCGCGGGCACCGCGCCATTGGTGCGCACAATGGTGAACCAGGCGCGCATCTCCAATTTGACAGGATCGCAGCTGCGCCTCGTTCAAATCGCTCACGCTGCTCACCAGCGAGTAAACGGCGCGCGCGATTCCCTCCGCCAGCTGGCGCGCCGGCAGTTCCGGCCATTCCATGAGGTCATCGGCGCTGGAAAAGCGCAGCGGATTGCGCGCGGGCCGGCGATCGGCGGCGGCGCGCTGCGCGAACAGCTCGCGCAAGGCGGGATTCAGCTCGCTGCGCATCCGGAATCGCCGCCATGGCCCAGCGGCGTTGCGAGAATGGGCACGACGCTCGTAAGCGCGGCGCTCATGAGAACTCCGCAAGCTCCGCGGCGCAACGCCTTGCAGTTCCTCGAGGTAGTGGCGCGAGCGGCCCGATGAGGTGCCGTAGAGCGGTTCGCGCACCTGCCAAACGCTCGCCGTCCTGATGGCGGCACTGCGCGCCGCGACCTTCGGCACCTGCCCGGGCCACGCAAGTCCCAGAAACTCGCACAAGGCTTTGAACTGCGGCTCCGGATCCTTCACCAGCGCATCGTAGTTGAACTCGAAGATATCGCCGGCGAATTCAGCATTCCAATGCGCCATCAGACGCCGATACTCGCGGTAGAAGTGGCCGATATCCAGGATGTTCAAGGCATAGCTCATCTGCTGTTCGAGGTGCAGAAAGAAAATGGATAGGCAATTGTCCAAGGGATCGCGCGTCGTATGCACGATCTTCGCGTCCGGAAACAGACGCTTGATGAATCCGAGGAACAGGAAATTATCGAGGCGCTTGTCGGTCACGAAGGCATGCGCCAGCCGAGGCACGCAGGAGCTCGGCGCGATACCGCGCCGCGATGCCGTCCAGCCGTTCGACGCTCATCGCGGCCAGGGAGTCAAAAAATGGCATGAGCTCCGTGTTGATCAGCTGCGGCAGGAAATTGATCTCGCCGCTCCGGCTGCGACCCCCGGAACCGCGGCGAGCAGTTGCTCGGTCGAGCGTGGATCCTGAGCGGAACATCCCGACGATGAAGATGGGCCGCGGCGCCAGCTCCAGAGTATGCGCGCGGGCGCGCGGGGTACCCTCGGCGATCAAGCGATCGACGTACCCGCCGAGTTCCGCGCGATCATAGGGAGCGAGCCGCGCTCCGAGCGCTCGCCGAAGCTCGCCGCATTGGCCGCCGTCATAAGCGGCGAATGCCTCAGGGTAGCGCGCCCTGGCGTCGAGCAGGCGGCCGAGCGCAAACCCCAGGCTGGCGCGATCGCTCCAGGCCGGGGCCTCGCCCAGTGCGCTTTGCAGACGCTCGATGAGCCCCGCATCGACGCTGTCCGCGGGTTGTAGATTGGCGAAACGCGCCAGCGCTTCGAAGCTCTTGCGGGTTCGATGGCCAGAATTCGCGCGTATAGAGAGCTGGCCTCGGCGCGTTTGCCCAGGTCTTCGTATAGAATCGCGAGATTGAGCAGTGCGTGCGCATACCCGGGATTGAGCGTGAGGGCGTGCTGCAGTTCCGCAGCCGCCGCAGCGTGATCGCGCAGGCAATCGCTGTAGATGACGCTGCGATTCAAATGCACTTCTTCGGGACGCGCGATGCCGGCAGGCCAGCGCCCGCTGGTAGGAATCGAGCGCGTCTTCGAATCGAAAGTCTCGCGCTGCAGGATCGCGAGGTTGTACCAAGCATCGGCGAATTTCGGCCAACGGCTGAGAATCGCGCCGTACGCCGCCATCGCCTCGGCGATCTTGTTCTGGCGGCGCAATTGCGCGGCCCTGCCCATCGCTTCGGAAACTTCGCTCAAGATCACCTCGGCCGCGAGTAATTGTCGATTTTCCCATATCCGGCCGATTCCGGTAGCCTTGGGCGCAAACTAATGCCGGCACGACCATGGCTCGAAATCTTGAATCTGACTTAGAAACCCTGCGCACGGTGCTGCGCCTGGCGCAAAACCGCGATTTCGCGGCCGCGGCCGCCCTCGCCGAAGTAACTCTGGCGTCGGGGTTCGAGCATCCCATGCTGTTGAACATCGCGGCGACGCGCCTCGAGCAAGACGGCAAGTACCTCGAGGCGCTCGAGTTGCTGGAACGCGCCGTGCGCATTGCGCCAAACGACGTTGGCGCGCGCAATGCCCTGGCGCTGTGTCTGCAGCGCCTCGATCGGCCCGCCGAAGCTCTTTACCATATCGATGAATTGCTGAAGCAGCACTCCGAGCTGGCCTTCGCCCACGTCAACCGCGGCAATGCGCTGATGGCGCTCGGCGCCTTGGGAGCCGCCAAGCAAAGCCACTTGCGTGCCTTCGAACTGGAGCCGAAAAATTTTTCCGCGACGGCGGCGCTTGCTTCGATCGCCACGCATCGCGGGCAACACGCCGAAGCTCGCGGCTGGGCGGAGCGAACGCTGGCGGCCGCGCCAGGATTTCCCGACGCCGTCCTGTCCATGGCCGCGGCGGATTTGGCCGAGGGCGATCCGGCATCCGCCGAAAAGCGGCTGCGGCAGTTGATCAATGATTCGCGCGCGGGAGCCGCCGATCGGGCGCGCGCCACGGGGTTGCTGGGCGATGTGTTCGACGCGACCGGCCGCTACGATGAGGCCTTCGAGGCGTACGGCACCTGCAACCTATCGCTGCGTCAAATTCATCATCGGTTTGCCGCATCGAACCTCTTGGGGTATGCACGCTCCCTGACTCCCGCGGCGAAAATGCTCGAAGCAGCAGAGTCTGCCCAAGCGCCGCCATCCTCCACGGCAACGCGGTCCTCCGCGGCCGCCGGCCATGCCTTTCTCACTCGGCTTTCCCCGCACCGGCACCACCTTGGTGGAGGTTGTGCTCGACGGCAATCCGCGCGTGGTGAGCCTCGAAGAGCATGAGCTGCTCGCCGACGGCGTACTTGCCTTCATGCGCGAGCCGGTGAATTTTCAGGCGTTGATGCGCGCGGATGCAGCCGCCCTGGACGCCTTGCGCGAAGCCTACTGGCGCGGCGTGCGCGGCGCCGGCATCGATGTCGCGGGCAAGATTTTCCTGGACAAACATCCCTTGAACAGCCTGAAGTTGCCCTTGATCGCGAAGCTTTTCCCGCAAGCGAAAATTCTCTTCGCCGTCCGCGACCCGCGCGACGTGATTTTGAGCTGCTTCAGACGGCGTTTTCAGATGAATCCCTCCATGTATGAATTCCTGACGGTGCCCGGCGCCGCGGCCTTCTACGACGCCGTCATGGAGTTCGCGTACACCGCCAAACGCGGCCTCGGACTGGAGTGGCATGAGGTGCGCTATGAGCGCCTGATCGAAAACTTTGAGCAGGAGATGCGCGCCATTTGCGGCTACTTGTCGCTCGATTGGCTGGCCAGCATGGGCGAGTTCGCCGACCGCGTTCAGGCCCGCGAGCATGCCACTCCGAGCACCGCGCAACTGTGCCCAAGGACTCGTGACCTCCGCCACGGCGCAGTGGCAGCACTACGAACCGCACTTGAAGCCCGCACTGGCGGCGATCGAACCGTGGATCGAGCGTTTGGGGTACTAAGAAGCGCTATTTTATCCGGCGTACCCGGTAGGAGTGATTCGAGCGCGTCAACATGAGAAAGGAGCCGAGCGCGGCGTGCTTGATCGTGACGGCATCGCCGGAACTCAAGCGCCCATCATTGTCCATCACCGTCCAGGTTTCGCCGTTGTCGAGCACCACCAACGTACGCCCGTTCTGATCGGCGCTCACGATGGAGATGGTCGCCGCAATGGATTTAGGTCCCAGATCGGTGGTGTGCTGTTGCGCCGGCGTAAGGCCGAAATTTTTCGGATCGGCGGCAATTGCGGCTGCCTGCGCCGGGACCGGTGCTGGAGGCGCCGCCGCCGCGGGTGCGGACGCAACGACAGCCGCGCTGGGCGCCGCGGGCGCGGGCGCGGAAACCGCTGCGGGCAGCGGTGCGGGGACGGCAGAGCTCCTTGCAGCGGCACTCGACACATCTGCCGGCCGGTGCGCCAGCGCGTCGTAGCAGGCGAGGCGCGAGTCCGGCGCGGGGATGGCAGCGCAGCGCGCCATCTCCTTGTTGCTGGGTGCGGCCGCTGCGGCGGCGGCCATCACTGTCAGTGCAATGCCCAAATTGAATCGCTTCACGTGCCGTTGACCGGGCGCTGCGAATAGTATTGACCGTAAACTTCCGTGGCGGTCTGAATCATGTCGCGTTCCGCCGCGCTCAGCAGCGGATTCCAGATGTCGAAGATCAATACGGCGCGCGGCGTATCGGACAGATTCCAGGCTTCGTGCTCGATGGTATCGTCGAACACCCAGGCCTCGTCCTGCACCCATTCGCGCGTAGTCGCGCCGACGCGAAAGCCGCAGTTGGGCGGCACGATCAGCGGCAGATGCACCGTACAGCGGGTATTGGTGATGCCGGTATGCGCGGGGATTCGGGTATTGGGATCGAGAATCGAGAAGAAGGCGGTGGGCGCCCGGCCAGCGACGCGGCAGCGCGGCACCACCTCCTCCAGGGTCCGCGCAGTAACCGGGCAGCGGGCGATGTGGCCTGCGTTCGGCTGGCTCTGGTTCCACAGAAAGTACGCGCTCCACTTGCGCGAACGGTTCAATTCCTTGAATTGATCGATGGGCAGCCCGTCGGGGAAATCGATGTAGGGCTGCAGGCCTTCGCGATCCGCGACCAGGACCCGCAGAAGCTCGGATCTTATCTCCGGGCTTGCCGCTTCGAGCGCCGGGAGCCAGGGAAACATGGAGCGGTCGAAGAAATCGATCGCCGGCAGTTCCGGGAAATACATCCACGTCGGCTGCGCGTGGTACACCCGGCGCTTGCCCATCAAGGTGTCCAAACAGGCCTCGACGCGACGCTGCGCCTGGCCGCCGTGACGCTCGCGAATCGCCGCCAAGGGCCTTTCCAGCGCCGCGGCCAAAGCCGCCCGGTCGGCGTCGACCTTGGTTCTTGCGACTTCGAAGGCGGACTTCAAGTGCGGCGGAACTGGCGCGCCCGCTGGCAGGGAATCGAGCGCGGCTTGGTAGGCCTGCGCGGCATTGCGCGGATCGCCGGTCTGCTCGAAATAATCGGCCTTCTGCAAGAGCGCGGAAAGATGCCGCGGCTCGAGAGCGAGGGCCTTTTCGATGGCGTCGAACTCCTCGAGACGCCGGCCGAGCGCCTTCAGGCTGCTGGCGAGGTTGGCCCAGATCGAAGGTTGGTTGGGATTTGCAATGGCCGCGCGGCTGAACAGAAGCTGCGCCTGATCGGCGGCGCCGCGCGCCAGCATGCGTACCCCCAGTTCGTTGAGCACGGCCGGGTGGTTCGGCGCGCGCTGCGCCACATTGGCCAGCAAGCGGTCCGATTCCGGTATGCGGCCGGCAGCCTCTTCGGCTTTGGAAGCTTGCAATGCGCGAATGATGGTCGCTTCATCGAGCGGCGCAGGAGCAGCAGAATTCACCGCGTCATTGTATAACACCCTCCTAAGCGCGGTTAATTTAAGGGGAATTTGACATTGAGCGCCTCCGCTGACCTCGAGCTCATGCGCGCATCCATGCTGCTCGAGACCGATCCGGCTGCCGCGGCACGGCAAGCCAGTGTCGTGCTGGCGAATTATCCCGGGCACGATGCCGCGAGCCTGCTGCTGACCACGGCATGCCGGCGGCTGGGCAACTCATCCAGCGCGCTCGGCATGATCGAGGCGCTGGCCAACGCCCAGCCCGCATCGGCGCTGGTGCAGCTGGAGCTCGGCCGCACTTATGCCGCGGCCGGTCGCACCAGCGAAGCGAAAGAAGCGCTGGAACGCGCTCTGGGGCTTGACTCCAGTCTCGCCGAGGCTTGGCGCGAACTCTCGGAACTGCGGCTTCAGACGGGCGAGATCGCCGCCGCCGATTCAGCCTACATCCGCTACCGACGGCTCGCGACCGATCCGCCGGATCTTGCCGACGCCTATGCCGCCTTCGATCAAGGCCGCCTGGACACCGCGGAAGCTCTGGTGCGGCAGCGCTTGCGCCAGGGGACCAATGACGTGGCCGCTTTCACCCTGCTGGCCGCGATTGCGCTGCGCCACGGCGACGATCTGGCAGAAGCTGCGGCGCTCAATGAGGTGCTGCAGCGCGCGGACTGCGACGGTGCGGCGCGCGAACAGCTGGCTCGTGTCTGTATGATCCGGCAGGGACGTACCGAAGAAGCGTTGCCCTTGATCGAGCGGCTGCTGGCGGTCGAACCCGGCAACAACGCCTACGGAATCCTCAAAGTCCTGGCGCTGCAATTGGCCGAGCGCCACGCCGAAGGACTCTCGCTGGTCACACAGCTGACTGCCGACCATCCGGACGATCCTGATCTGTGGTTGCTCGCCGGCAATCAGCAGCGCTACCTGGGCCGCACGCGCGAGGCCATCGAATCCTACCGGCGCGCCATCGAGGTTCGTCCCGCGCACGGTATGGCGTATTGGGCGCTCTCAAATTTCGAGACCTTCCATTTTACGCCGCCGAAATTGAAGCCATGCAGCGCCAGCTCGCGCTCATACCGCCGGCGGGCCCCGACGCCACGGGCTTGGAGTTCAGCCTCGGCCGGGCGCTCGAGGGCCGCGATGAATTTGCGGCGGCGTTCGACCGTTATGAGCGCGGCAATCGCCTGGCCCGCGCCGCGTTCGACTACGACCCGAAAGCCACGACGGCATTCGTGCAGCGCTTCAAGGCGACTTTTACCAGCCGCTTCTTTGCCGACCGCGCCCACTGGGGACAGCCGGCGGCCGATCCGATATTCATCGTGGGCCTGCCGCGCTCCGGTTCCACGCTGCTCGAGCAGATTTTGGCGAGTCACTCGGCTGTCGAGGGCACGCGCGAGCTCCCCTACCTGCCGACCATGGCGCGCGAGTTGGCCGGGCCGCCGGAAACGGCGGCGCGTTATCCGGAAGACTTGGCGGCGCTCGGCGCGGGGCAGACTCGAGGCATTGGCGGCGCGCTACCTTGCCAGCGCCCAAAAGCACCGGCCGCTCGGCCGGCCGCGTTTCGTCGACAAAATGCCACGCCAACTTTGCCAGCCTCGGCCTCATTCATCTGATGTTTCCGCAGGCGGCCATCATCGATTCGAGGCGTCATCCCATGGCATCCGGGTTTTGCCTGCTACAAGCAGCTTTTCAATCCCGGCATGAATTTCGCCTACGACCTCGCTGAGCTCGGCCAGTATTACCGGGACTATGTGGAACTCATGGAGTACATCGACGCCCAACTGCCCGGCCGGGTGTATCGCCTGCATTATGAGCGGCTGGTCACCGACACCGAAAACGAGGTGCGACGGCTGCTGGAATATTGCCGCTTGCCGTTCGAGCCCAATTGCCTGCGATTCTACGAAAATCGGCGCGTCGCGCAGACCATCAGCTCGGAGCAGGTGCGCCGCCCGATCTACACCGCCGGGCTGGACCAATGGCGCCATTTCGAGCCCTGGCTCGAACCGCTGCGGGCCTCGCTCCGGGAGCTGGTCGACGGCTATCCGCGCTTCGACTAGATGTCGAGCTTGAAAAAAAAGCGGCGGGTTTTTAGGCCCGCCGCAGTTTATCTGCAGAACTTTACTTCCCTTCGATCAGAACTTCGCACTCACTGCGCGTACAAGTAGCGCCCAAGCGTGTCGTAAGTTCCCACCCAGGTGTTGTCGTTGCAGGATGTATTCGGGCAGTCCGAATAGTTGCCGTTGGCGACGATTGGCGGCGCCTTGTCGGCAATATTATTGACGCCGAGCCGGAAGCTGATTCCAGTCGAGGGAATCGGGATCGACGCCGAGAGATCGATGTACGAATAGCCGCCGATGTGCGCACTGGGTATGAAGTAGGTCTGCGCCAGCTGCGGATCCTGGCTCACGCGGTCTGACAACACCGGTCCCAAGTAACGCCACCGAGCGGTCACATCCAGGCCCGCCCACGGCGCCCCCCACGTCGGTGTTAAACACATGCCGCCACTTGGGGATCGGCGCACCGCAGGTGGTGCCGTAGTAACCCGACGCAATCATAGGCCCCGCCGATGGCAGGGGCTGCGTCTAGAAATTCAGCACCCGGGTTCCCGGACAGCGTGAATCCCAGCGTGCCCGCGAGCCGATATCGAGGGAGTAGTGGACTGCCAAGTCCAGGCCCTTGGTGTGACACCACCCCGATATTGACCTCCTGGTATTGACGAAGTCGGTGTTGTTGAACCACAACGAGCCGGTGCCCGCGCCGCGATGGATGAGGCCGCAGAGCCGCGCTGCCCGTCAGCCGCAATTGTTGACGACGGTATTGGACGTCAGGGACTCAATCGTGTTCGAGATCACGGATGCGGTAGTAGTCCATCGACGTGACCAAGCCGGGAACAAACGTGGGTTGGAACACCACGCCGTACGTGATAGGTGTCCGCGATTTCCGGCTTCAAGTCCGGATTGCCGCCCAGCGAGGTGTTGATTTGCGCCGCGGGGTTCGCGGGATGTGCCCGACTCTGCCGCCGTCACGCCGGTGTTTTCGCAGAATGCCAGGTTGTGGCCATGATGTACCGTAGACCGCCCGAGCCACCGCCACCGCTCCCCAGCACGGATCCGCCGTGCCGCCCGCACCGATTACCGCAGGAGAGAACAGATCTCCGACGCTGGGCGCGCGAACCGCGCGGTTGTATCCGGCGCGCAGCGCACTCCTTGATCGGCGCATATTCGAAGCCAATTTATAGGTATTGGTACTGAAGCCGGAGGTGTAGCTGGAATAGCGATAGCCGGCATCCGGCGACAGTGCATAGGCGCCCGGCTTGTCGCTCATGATGGGCACGCGCGCCTCGGTGAATGACTTCCGCGACGTGGAATCCGCCGTCGATCGGCCGTTTTGCGCACCGTTGCCGCCCGAGGCGAAGCCGTTCTGGAAAATGTAATCGGGATTGAAATATATAGCTTTCCGAGCGATATTCGGTACCCAGGTTGACGCTCGGGCCCGATCGATGCGGCGGGCAGCTTCATGCCCATACTTTCCCAGGTCCGCCGTGACAGATGCATCGACGATGTATTCCTTGGCCGTGATGCCATACGAGGAAGGAACTTCGAGATACTTGATCTGCGCCGGCGTCACGCCGCCCGGCGCCAAATATTCCAGGGCACGCAATTCGGGCAGTGCCAGTGAGCACGGCCGCGCACGTGGGTTGCCCGGTGGCCGGATTGACGACCACTTGGAGCGAGTTATTGCATTTGCTGCTGGCCGAGAAGTCGCCTTGAGTCCTCCATCTGCGTGATCCCGATCTGGCCGTACACGATCGTAGGACAGGCGCCTCGTTGATCTTGCCCTTGACGCCCAATACTTCGCGGATTGAATTCGACGAGTAATTGTCCACGCGCGGACCGCTTTCCACGCTGCGGCGCGCCAGATACAACGTGGATATTGTTCGTCCGCGTTCCGCCGTAAGTGGCCTGGTTCGCCGCGATGTTGCCCGGTGAGCACAGCATCGCGCCTTCCCCGGCCGTCAGCAGCGGATTGCCGCGCAGCGGACGGTCGCAGTAATGGTCGGCATGCCAAACGCGAACTCGCCGCTCGGGCCGTAATTGGCCGACGAGGTATTGCGCGCAATACATGAACTCCGAATACACGTTGACATTGTCGTTGATGTCATAGTTGATGAACGAACCGGCCGTGTATCGTTCGGCGGCGCGCTGGAGGTAGCTCAAGCGCGCCGTAATTGTAGCTGTCGGCTGCGCTGACGTAGTTGCGGAAGGCGCCGGTGGCGGCGTCGACGCGTTTGATCGGCGAGGGTCGCGAAATTGCTGTTGGCCGTTCCTGCCCATACAAGCAAGAATCGGCCGGTGGCGCTGGAGCTGGAGCCGCCGCATTTCAGTCCGCCGGGGCCGGGCAGCGAGCTAGGTGTATTCAAGCGTGCAGCCGGCGAAGTCGTACTGATAGCCGACCGCCGGGGAACTTCGCAGGTATGTGGCATAGACGGTGGCATTGCCCTTGCCGTCGGCAAAGTTTGAGCCCGCGAAGAAGGACACGTCCTTGTTGAAGCCGGCATCCACCGTGCTGTCCGGCAGCGGTTGGTGCTGCAGCCGTGAGTCGCCCAGCAATGTCCTGATTATTATTGCTGTGCATGCCAAAGCCATAGTTGGCATCCACCCTCACACCTTCGAAATGGGTGTTCAGCACGAAATTGACGACCCCGGCCACCGCGTCTGCGCCGTATACCGCCGATGCGCCGCCCGTGAGCACGTCGACGCGCTCGATCAAGTCCGCAGGAATCTGGTTGATGTCCGCACTGCTGGACGACACCGCGGGGCCCAATGCCGGCCCCGGGCATCAAGCGAGTGCCGTTGACCAGCACCAAAGTGCGCTGCGAGCCGAAGCCGCGCAAGCTCACGGTCGCGGTGCCGTTCGAACTGATCGAAGTACCTGAAGCTCTGTTCTGCGATGACTTGCGGCAAATTGTTGAGAATATCCTCCGCGCGCACCAAACCAGTCTGTCTGGATATCCAGCGAGGTGACGCTCGTGACCGGGCTGATCGAGACATCGTTCGGTGAAATCGCGAGGCGCGATCCGGTGACGACCACTTCCTGTAATGCGGTGTCATTGGCGGCGGCCGGAGCAGTTTGTGCATAGGCCGGTGCGCCAGCCGCCGATGCGGCAGCGGCGGCCAATACAGCACGCACCGCGTACTGCAGTTTAGTATTCCCCATTCTTCTCTCCCTTAGGTAAAGAAACGATCCCAATGCCTGCGAACTTCGTGCCCGTCGTTCGTTCAACGCGGCAGAAGCTACTTGTGCGTTGATTACAACACGCCAGTTGGTGGATGGGAAGCCATCTAGCGGAGACTAGAACAGTTAATTTTCTTGACGCTCGGCGCGCACCGATCCCCCTTTCGGTCAATGCACTCGCTTGCCTCATGATGAGTCATCGCCCTCACCCTTACGCCCCGCCGCGAAGCGCGCACGCGCCAAGCCGCAAGAAATCCCGCACAACTATATGTTTTATAAGAATAAATATCAGGACGATACCAAAGATCGAGCGCGCAGCGCGGTTGCGGCCGCTGCAATGAGTTTTTTCGGTGAGCGCGCATGCAGCAATTTGGTATATCAGTAAGCCGGCCGCCCTCACACGGATGGACATGAGCTTTCTTGACAGACCCGTTGCGTCGCCGCGCCTGTGGAACCTTCGCATATACAAAAAAGCAACGGAATCTTGCGCGCCGCGGCGTAGGAGCGCGCTGGCCGCCACCTGGGTAATTCTCTTCACAGACAGGCCTTTGCGTTCGGGATAGGGTCCTAAGCATGCAAACTGAAAACCCGAAGGCAGCCGCGACAGACCAACCGCCTACGCCGGGCGGCGACCCGGATCAGCCGTCGAACGATGTGCCCAAACCCCCGCCGCGCAAGCCCGCGGAGGAATCTGCGCACAAACACAAGAGCGGCTTTGGGCATATCGGCAACAACGACGAGCCGCGCCCGGAAGGTTCGCCGCCGCCGCATCAGATTTACTAATTGCAAGGCGGGTGCGCTAAGGTGGTGCGAGCCACCTTTCTTCGCGAGCCTAGGCAATGAAAAATAAAAGAGTCCTTCCGGCAATTGGCGTTGCCTGGCTTTTCATCGGCGGCGCCTTGGATGCGGCGCCGAATCCACCGCCCGCGCCGCCGGCCTTCCCAGCCGGTGGGTCAATTCTCACCTGGTCACCCGAGCAGCAGGCCTGGGGCTATCGGAACATGGAGAAGCTGACGCCCGTCCGAGTCTTCAAGCGCGGCAAAGCCGTCCACCCCCTGCCGCTCGGGGTGCAAATCGACCCGAGCTTCCACGCCGGCGGCAAGACTTACGACACCGCCAGCTACATGCGCGAGTTTCGCGCCTCGGGAGTACTCGTCATCAAGAATGGCAAGATTGTGCTCGAGCGCTATGGCCTCGGCCGCCAGCCGCGGATCGCTGGACCTCGTTTTCGGTCGCCAAATCGCTCACCTCGACGCTGATCGGCGCGGCGCTCCAAGACGGCAACATCAAAAGTCTCGATGAGGCGGTCACTCTCTACATTCCGGAACTGAAGGGCAGCGCCTACGAAGGGGTCACCGTGCGCGAGCTGATCACCATGACCTCCGGCGTGAAGTGGAACGAGAGACTACACCGATCCCAATTCGGACGTCGCCAAGGTGGGCTTGAGCATGCTGGAACCGGGCGTCAATCCGATCGTCAGCTACATGCGCCGGCTGCCGCGCGAGGCGGCCCCGGGCACCGAATTCGTTTACAAGACCGGCGAGACCGATCTGGCCGGGATCCTGCTTTCCAACGCCGTCGGCAAGCCGCTGGCGCAACTATCTATCGGAGAAGATCTGGCGCCCTACGGCATGGAGCAGGACGGAGTCTGGGTGGAAGATGTTGCCGGTCACGAACGCGGCGGCTGCTGCGTGAGCATGACCTTGCGAGACTATGGCCGCGTCGGACAATTCATGCTGGATCGCGGCAAAGCGGCGGGACACGAGGTGGTCCCCGCCGGCTGGGTCGAGGACGCCACATCGCAACATGTCGCGAAACCACCCTACGGCTATTTCTGGTGGATCATTCCCGGCGGCTACGAGGCCGAGGGGATCTTCGGGCAAACCTTGTCCATGTTTCCGCGAGAGCATTTGGTGGTGGTCATCAATTCCGCCTGGCCGGTTGCCTGGTCTGATGACATCAACGCCGTCCGCATGAAGTACCTGGCGGCGCTGCGCGCCGCGGCGCATTAGCCGAAAGCCCCATGGCCTCGCGGCGCTAGTTGCCGCGCAACGCAGCCGGCGGCGTGTCATAGGAGCGCCGCCAGGCGCGGCGCAGCTGGCGCGATGAGGCGAAGCCGCTGCGTTCCGCGACCCGCTCCATATCCAAACGGCTGCTGATGAGCAGCCGGTGGGCGAGCGCCACCCGCAGGCTATTGATGTAGGCGGCAAGATTCATGCCCGCGTGTTCATTGAATAGGCGCGATAAGTGCCGCGAGCTGGTATTGGCAAGCTTGGCGAGACGCGTCAGCGTCCAATTTGCGGCGGGGTCGGCGATGATCGCGTCCTGGACGCGGTGCACCGCCGGATGCAAGTGATTGCGGCCGGCGAGCCAGGGCGAAATTTGCGGGTCCGCGCCCTCCCGGCGCAGGTACAACACCAGATGCCGTGCGATGGCGAGCGCGCAGGCCTGCCCGGCGAGTGAACCCACGACGTGCAGCATCAGGTCCAACCCGGCGGTCACGCCGGCACTGGTATGGCGTTCGCCATCGATCACGAACAGGCGGTTTTCCAAAACCTTGGCCCGCGGCGCAAGCGCGGCCAGCTCGCCGCATTCCGCGTGATGCGTCGTACAGGAGTAGCCGTCCAAGAGTCCCGCGCGGGCGGCCAGCAACGCGCCCGAACAAATGGTCATGAGAATGCGCCCCGGACGAACGCTGGCTTTCAGCCACTCGACAATGGCGCGTTCATCCTCGCGTACCGCCGCCGCAGCCACTTCCTCGGCAAAGGCAATTTTATCGGCCGATCCGGGAACGACGATCATCGCATCGTCGGGCAAGGCAAGCGGCAGCGGCGCAATGTCCGCAAGCGGCAGGCCGACGGAGGAGTGGGCGCGCGCGCCGGACCCCACGTAATGAACATTGAACTGCAGCGCCCGCTGTTCGATATTCGCGCGGCGCAGAACTTCCATGGGGCCGGCGAGATCCAGCAGCAGCACCCGCTCGGGCACCACCACCCACACGTCGAGCGTGCGCGTTTCAGCCTTGATCACGCCACCCGCCGCCCCGCTTCGCCGCATCTGCGGTCGAACGCGGCGAGTGCTTCGGCTGCCGTCAGCACGCGGGCGAAACGCCCCTCGAGAACCAGCTCGGTTCGCGCCTTGATGTCGGCCGGCATCCAATGGCGTCCGTGCGCATCGGTCATGGCAAAGGTCAGCGTGGCTTCGCTGACAAAATCGACCTCGTATCCGCAGTCCGATGCATGCCGGGTCGTGGTCTCGCAGCATTGCTCGGTGCGAATCCCGGAAACGATCAAGTGTTGAATCCCCCGCTCCGTCAGCCACACCGGCAATTCATTGCCGACGAGTGCACTGTGGCGATGCTTGTAGAACGTGGCGTCCGCCGCGATGGACAACGAGGCCATGGTCTTGACGAATCCCGAACCCAAGGAAAATACGCCCGACTCCTCCACATGAAAAATCCGCGCGATCGGGATTTGTCGGGCCTTTGCGCCGTCCACCAGCGCCTGCAGACGATCGAAGAAAGCCGGCGCATCCGCCGGATCCCAGTACGGGCGATGTTCGAACGATTGTTGGGCATCGATCACCAGCAGCGCGGTTCGAGAGTAGGACATAAATGGCCCTTGAGTTTGTGTCAGGCGTGGCATTCTGCGCCCCTCCGAATCCTTTGAGAAATACGATAATTGGACCAGTACCGGACATAAAACGCCATGAATGGCGGGCGGCGGCTGCGCACACTGCAAGCGGCGCCTTAGTCCTCGCGGTCGGTGCGTGTTTTGAGCGGCCGGGTGTTCGCAGAACTCGCTTGAAACTCCGTCTCGATATCCTCGACAACAGCGCGGATGACCTCCAGCGCCGCGTTGATTTCTTCCAGCCGGGCGGCGACTTGCGCGGCCATGGCGCCGCGAAGCTCGCCCGCATGGGCCGATGCCTTGACATTGAGGAACCGCAAGTCCGCCTCGACCTTCATCAGTTGATTCGCCACGACGCCCAGCGGCAGCACGATCGACAGCTCGAAATTCGTAGGCGACACGCGGCTCATCGGGTCACTGCGGCAGGCGGGCGTCGCTGGAAATCATTTCATCTTCCATCAACAGCGGCGGGATCATCCCCACGCCGTTGAAGCGATCCATGAATTCGCGCAGGTGAAAGGCCTTGCCCGCCAATTCCTGCTGGTGGGCGTATTCGGCGATCAGGCGATCCACCAACAATTTGCCGGTAATGTAGCTCGTGCCGTAGCCCGGCTGCCGCAGATACAGCAGCTGCTCGAAACCGGTGAGCGAGTCCTTCGGGTTGGCCCAGCCGCGCGGCGTCCATTCGGCGTGAAATTTGCCGGCTTTTGCCAGATCGAATTCGTTGGCCTGAACGTACAGTGATGCCAAACCGCGCGCCGCCCGGTTGGCGAGCATGATCCACACCAGTTCCTTGGCGCGCGGATTGTCATCGTAGAGCCCGGCGTGCATCAGAATTTCCTCGAACGCCGTGGCAAACCCTTCCGCGCGGTTGTCCCAAATGTTCGACAGCGACGCGTGGCGGCGAATCGGGCTGGGGTGCGGCTCGTCGCGCATCCGGGCCAGATCGAACCAGTGATAGTCGTGCGAGAAAAGCAGCATCGGCTCACGGTGCGTCACGCGCGTGAAGAAAACGCGCTGCTCTTCAGGCACGAACTGTCCCAGCTGCGGAATCAGCGCCGCCTTGAGGTAGGGCTTGTCGGGGATGATGTCCTGAGCGATCAGAAATTTTACGAACTTGTCCAGGCGCGCCGCCTTCAGTCGATCGAAGGCGGCAGCATCCCGCGCCGGCTCGAGCTGCGGCAGGTCCCGATTGTTGTGCTCCTCGAGCTTCAGTGCGGCTTGCGCGCGCTCCAGCTCGCGGCGCAGCAACACCACTTCCTCATCCCAGGTGAACGGCACGAAGTGCACATTTTGTTGATACCAAGTGTAATCGGCCTTGCCGATGCCGGACGGCCCCGACTTGTGCGCCGCTTCTTGTTCGAGCCAGGCAACGAAATCGTCGGTGGCTTTCTGCGCGCGAGTTATCGCCGCCTTGAGCTGCGGAGCGGCCGCGCCAATATCGGCATGCTGACTGCCCTCCAGCGCGCTCACCGTCAAAGTGCCCGCAGCCCAGGCGCCGAGCGTGCGCGATTGACCGCGCAGCTCCTGTGCCCCGTACACCCACAAGTCCCGGGCGTTGCTCCCGTTGAGATTCTTTTTCGCTTGGTTGAGCAGCTCGGGGATGGCCTCGATTCTTTGCGCAAGTTCCAGCTGAGCGGCGCCCGAAAGCGGGAAGCGGTAGTTGTAGAGTTCGATCTCCGGGTAGACCGTCGGAGCCTCGCGCAGCGGAACGTCGGTGCGCGCCGGCCACACGCTGACATAAAAGGCGGGGTCGCGCGCCCAGGGTTTCAGGACTCTCAAGTTGAAGTCCAAGCCGTTCATTTCCGCCCGCACGAGCTTGTAGTCGTTGAGTTGCGCGGCCGGCCAGCCTTGGGTGTCGATGGCCGAAAGCTTCTGCTGCCACGCGGGCAGGTCCGCTGCCTTGGCGGCCATGGCGCCGGCACCGTAATCCGGCACGTTGCCGTGCATGAGCGGATGCTCGAAATCCCGCCATTGCTCGAAGAGCCGCACCAAGTCGGCGTATCCGGACGGATCGCTCCGCTGTTTCGCTGCGGCGCCGTGCGCCGGCAAGCCGCTCAGCAGCATGGCCGTGACCGCCACCGCCGAGCGCGTTTCTGAGATTCCCATGATTGATCCTATTGCTTTCTCACATTGATGCGCTACACCTGCCAACCAATGCCGGCGATGTGAATTCATTGGGGATGACAATGACGGTCAATCGAATCTAATGCAATATGCGAAGCCACCATGCCCAACGAGGTGCCTTCATGACCGTCAGAACTCTAAAGCGCCGGGAGATCTTGGGCATGGCGGGGGCCGGCCTGACCTTGCTGGGGTCTCGTACAACGCGAGCCGCGGCGGGTGCGTTGGCGGATTGGGCAACCCCGGATCTCGTGGTACTGAATGCGAAGATCTATACCATGGACCCTAAGCTGCCGCGGGCCGAGGCCTTTGCCGTCAAGGACGGCCGCTTTGCGGCGCTCGGCACAACCGCCGCCATCCGGGCAATCGCAGGCCAAGCGCGATCGATCGATGCGCAGCAGATGACCATCGTTCCCGGCTTCATCGACAGCCACAATCACGCGCCCGGCAACGAATTGCTGTACGAGGTTTTGGTCGGAAATCCCTATGAGGTCGAATTCGTCACCATCGCCAGCATCGTCGACAAGCTGCGTCTCAAAGCGCAAAAGACACCCGCCGACACGTGGGTCGAGGGTTATTTCTTCGATGACACCAAGCTCAAGGACCAGCGCGCACTGACCCGGCAAGACCTCGATCTTGTCTCCACGCAGCAGCCCGTGATGGTGCAGCATCGCGGCGGCCACACCGCCTTCTACAACAGCAAGGCGCTGCAGATGGCGGGCATCGACAAGGACACGCCCAATCCCGCCGGCGGCACTTTCGACCGCGACGCGAACGGCGATCTCACCGGCCGCGTCACCGACCGGGCACGGGAGGTGTTCGACGCCGTGGGCAAGCGCATGAGCTATACCGGCGAGGAAGCGATGCGCCGCGACCGGGATGGGCTTGCCTTCATTTCCAAGCAGTTCGTGCGCTATGGATTGACGAGCGTGTGCCATGAGGCGGGTAATTTGCGGGCGTTGCAGCAGGTGCGCGCCCAGGGCGCGCTGCTGCATCGGGTCAGCTATGAAGCCGAGGGGCCGGAACTCGACGCCATGCTGAACGGCGGCATGTCGACCGGCTTGGGCGATGAATGGATTCGGCTGGGCGCGACCTGCGAGCACACGGCGGATGGGTCGTTTTCCGAACGCACCATGGCCATCAGCGTTCCGTATCCCGGCAGCAACGGCTACCGCGGCAATGTCACCGAAACTCAAGAGGCTCTGAACGCATGGTGCGAGCGGGTGCACCGTGCCGGAATTCAAATGAATTGCCACGCCAATGGCGATGTCGCCATCGATCATGTGCTCAGCGCCTACGAGCGCGCCCTGCGGCTGAAGCCGGCCGCCGATGCGCGCCCGAAGATTACCCATTGCACCCTGATCACGGCGGATTTGGTGCGGCGGATCAAGGCCATGGGCGCCGTGCCGGCGCTCTTTACCTCGTACGCCTACTACAACCCGGATAAATTTCATTTCTATGGAGAAGAACTGATGAAGCGCTGCATGGCCTACCGCACGCTGCTCGATGCGGGCGTGCCGGCGGCGGCGGGTTCGGATTTCGATCCCGGCCCGTTCTCGCCGTTGATGGGGATCCAGGGCATGGTGACGCGCACGGGATGGAACGGCGAGGTCTGGGGCGCCAATCAACGCATCACGGTCGATGAGGCGCTGCGTGTCAACACGCTGAACGGCGCGTACGCGACGCGCGAAGAATCGATCAAGGGATCGATCACGCGCGGCAAGCTTGCCGATTTCGTCATGCTGGCCGAGGATCCGCATACGGTCGATCCCGGCAAGATCAAAGACATCAAAATCGTACGCACGGTGGTCGGCGGTCGAACCCAGTTCTCCGCCTGAAGAACATCCGCAAAAATGAGTGCTCCATGAAACAAACGCCGCGGTGCAATGCGCCGTTCCCGATGAAGTCCGTTTCGCGCCGCGAGACCCTCGCCGGCCTTTTGGCCGGTGCCGTCGCGGCCGCATCGCTCCGCGCCAGCCGGGCGCAAGAAGCCACGGCGCCCTTGGGAGATGCCGCGCCGCTCAGCGATCTTGGCATGCCGCTGAGCGCCGAGCAGCGCGCGGCCGGTGCGGAGTTTCTCAAACGCCATGCCAGCGTCGACACGCACAGTCATCCCGGCCGCTTCTTTCTCAAGCACCTCGCCGAGCAAACACCGACGACGCGCGCCTTCGGTGAAGCCTTCGAAGATCGGGCGATTGCGGATCTGTCGGCCGGAAATGTCAGCGCGGCCCTGTTTTGCGCGGTGGCCGACATGCGCTTGATCGAAGCGACGGCGGCCGGCGGGCTGCGCGCCGCCCGCAACTGGGCACCCGGAGAGGCGTACGCGGACTACCGCCGGCAGCTCGCGGAATTGAAGACGCTGCTGTCAAATCGCGCGCTCATTGCGGGGCTCACTCCCGCCGATATCGAGGCCGCGCACCGGGACCACCGGACCGGCGCCGTTTTCGCCGTGGAAGGCGGAGATTTCATCGAAGATAAGCTTCAGCGGGTGCATGCTGCCTTTCGCGACGGGGTGCGCGCTGTCACCTTGGTGCACTACCACATCAATCAGATTGGCGACATTCAAACCGAGGCGCCGGTGCATAACGGCTTGAGCGCCCTCGGCAAAGCCATTGTCGGGGAAATGAACCGCTCTGGGATCATCATCGACCTCGCGCATGCGACCTTTGCCGTGACCAAGGATGTTCTGCGCGTCTCGAGCAAACCGGTCATGATCTCGCACACCAACATTGCAACGGCGAGCGTGAAGCACCCGCGCCTGATCAGCATCGAGCACGCCAAACTGGTCGCCTCCGCGGGCGGCATCATCGGCTCGTGGCCATCGGGTATCGGCCAGAGCAGCTTCTCGGATTACATCGATTCCATTCATCGTCTGGTCGATACCGTGGGCGTCGATCACGCGGCGATCGGCACCGACATGGACGCCAATTACAAACCCGTGCTGCGCAGCTACCGTGACTGGAGCCTGATACCGGCGGCGCTGCTCGCGCGCGGCATGCACGATGAGGAAGTGGCGAAGATCATGGGCGGCAACTTCCTGCGCGTGTTCAAATCGAATCTCAACGGTCATTGAAAGGTAAATCGCTGTGGATACCCGATTTCAGGCATTGCTCTCCCGCTACCACGCGCGCATGGCGGAAGAAGACCGTGTGATGAAAAGCGATCCGGAGGGTTTTCACCGGCGGCGCGACGAATTTCTGCTTGCGGTCGGCCCCGAGGTGGGCCGGCTGCTGCACGCGCTCATCATCGGCCGCGGCGCCAAACGCATACTGGAATTGGGAACCTCCTACGGATATTCCACGGCTTTTCTCGCCGATGCGGCCCGCCAGACCGGCGGCCGGGTTTACACCATGGACCTTGCCGCGAACAAACAGCAATATGCGCGCGCGCAGCTCGAGGAGGCCGGGCTTTTGCCGCAGGTCGAATGGATGCTGGGCGATGCCACCCAAATGCTGAGAGCGCTCGAGGGGCCGTTCGACTTGGTGCTGGTCGATCTATGGAAGGACTTGTATGTGCCCTGCCTCGAGTTGTTTTATCCCAAGCTCGCGCAGAATGCGCTGATCGTGGCGGACAATATGCTGTTTCCCGAGAGGGTACGCGCCGATGCCGAAGCCTACCGAGCCGCCGTCAAGGGCAAGGGAAATCTGCAAAGCGTACTGCTGCCGATCGGCAATGGCATTGAGTTGTCCTGCCTGTGGAATTGATCAGGCATGCGACGCCCATGCGGGCTCGCCCGGCGTGTAAGGAAGACAGGGATCGAAGCGGCCCGGTGCTTCGACGTAGCGCAACACCTGGGTACAGCCGATCTTCGAAGTGAAAAAGCCGAGCAGAGCCAGTTCTTTCATCATGCGAAAGTAATGCGCGGGTAGCGGGTTTGCGGATACCGCCGCGGATGCCGGCGCTCCGGGTACATTCTCCGCCTTGGCTTCGGTCGCATCGCCACGCACCACCGGCGATAGGCCCTTGCGCCTGCGATCCGCCGCTTCGCGCTCGTCCATCACGCGCTTCTGTTCCCCATCGAGCGCGGTGAGCACCGCGAGCCGTTGCGCCGCAGTCGCGGCCATGAACGAGACTTGATGCGCTTTCCTTGCCGCCTCGTCCACTTTGCGCATGCCGTCGAAAAAGACCTGCTGCTGCGAGGGACTGTAGCAATCGGCGACCATGAGCGCCATGAACGCGCCGGTCTTCGCCGCCTTGGCGCCGGGTGTCTTGGTGGCGGGAAGAATGGTTTCCGCGATCTCGTCGAGGTAGGCGATGTCCTGCGCGCTGAATTTTCCCGGTGCACGGTCGGCCGCGGAGCCCGCTTTCTCGACTGCGGCCAGCAGACGGTCGCCGCCGACGAATGCGGCGCCGCCCAGCAAGGCGCTGACGCGGCGGATCGCCTCGCGCCGATTCATGAGCTGCAATTGATCGGTTGCGGGTGATTCGCTCATACAGCTCAGAGGTTGCGGCGATTGAGCTCGCCCACCGCGAAGTCCACCGCGCGAGCGGTGAGCGCCATGTAGGTGAGCGAGGGATTCTGACATGCGCTGGAGACCATGCAGGCGCCGTCGGTGACGAACACATTGGGCGCATCCCAGACCTGATTGTGCGCATTGAGCACCGAGCTCTTTGGATCGCGTCCCATGCGCGCGGTTCCCATCTCGTGGATGGCCATTCCCGGAAAGGAGCCTGCGTCGAATGTCGTGACGTTGTTCGCGCCGGCTTGTTCGAGCATCTCCGCCATGTCGGCGATCATGTCCTTGCGCATCAAGCGCTCGTTCTCGCCCGTGGCGCAATCGATTTTGAGAACCGGCAGTCCCCACTTGTCCTTCTTGACGCCGTCCATACTGATACGGTTGGCGTGATTCGGGAGCATCTCGCCGAAGCCCGTGGCGCCAAACTTCCAGGGGCCCGGCAAACTCATTTCGTCCTTGAAGTCCGCGCCGAGCCCTAATTCCTTGACCGCCCGGGTCCATCCCTCGCGGCTGGCCGCGCCCTGGTAGCCGAAACCCCGCAAGTACTCGCGCTTGTCGCCGAATAAATTGCGGTAGCGGGGAATGTAGATGCCATTGGGGCGCCGGCCGTAGTAATACTTATCGTCCAGTCCCTTGAGGTTTCCCTCCGCCCCGCAACGAAAGTGATGGTCCATGAGGTTGTGACCCAATTCGCCCGAGCTGCTGCCCAACCCGTCGGGCCAGACATCGGTCGCCGATCGCATCAGCAGCCAAGTCGAATTCAGCGTGGAAGCGCAGATGAAAACCAGCTTCGCCGCATAGTCGGTCGTGTGCTCGGAGACGGCGTCGAGCACGCGCACGCCCGTGGCGCGCTTGCGATCCTTGTCGTACAACACCTCCGTGACAATCGACCAGGGCTTCAAGGTGAGCTTCCCGGTCTTCACCGCCGCCGGCAGCGTCGAGGACTGGGTGCTGAAGTAGGCGCCGTACGGGCAGCCGAGCCAGCAGGCGTTGCGATATTGGCACGGTGCGCGCCCTTCCAAGGGCTTGGTGGCATTCGCAACGCGTCCGATGATCATGCGGCGCTTGCCGCCGAACGCGCTCTTCAGCTTCCCGGCCACGAGCTCTTCGCCGCAGTTGAGCGGCATGGGCGGCAGGAATTGGCCGTCGGGAAGCTGCGCCAGCCCATCGCGCGAGCCGGAGATCCCCGCATGCCGCTCCACATGGTCGTACCACGGCGCCAGTTCGCTGTAGCGAATGGGCCAGTCGATCGCGATGCCCTCCTTCGCATTGGCTTCGAAGTCGTAATCGCTCCAGCGATAACTCTGGCGACCCCAAGTCAGCGAGCGGCCGCCCACTTGGTAACCCCGGTACCAGTCGAATCGTTTTACTTCCGTATAGGGGGAATCTTTTTCGTTGACCCAGAAGGCGAGGTTTTTCTCATTGAGCGGATAATCCCGCTTGAGCACGGGGTAGGCCTGCTCCATGGCGTAGGTTCGGCCGCCGCGGTGTAAATATTCCCAAGGGCCCTTGGTGGCGTTGACGTAGTCCTTGACGTGCTCGACGTTGCGGCCGCGCTCCAAGAGCAGCACCCGCAGGCCCTTCTCGGTGAGTTCCTTTGCCGCCCACCCCCCGGAAATGCCGGAGCCGACGACAATCGCGTCGTAATGCACGGACATGAATGTACCTTACGCCAATTTTGGGCTTATTCTATCGCGATTCCGCCAGCGTGATATCGATACATGAATTTAATCTCGCGCAGAAAGTTTCTCGCCCGTACGGGCGGCGTCGGAGCGCTCGCGGCCGTCGGCGCCTGCCCGCTGGGTGCAAGCGGCGCGCCTTGCGCGAAATCACGCGCAGCCTCACCGGTGGTTGGAAGGCTGAAACAATCGGTGTGCCGCTGGCCCTACGCAAAGCTCTCGCTGGCGGATTTCTGCCGCCGCAGCCGGCAGTTGGGATTTGCCGCGATCGACTTGCTGTACCCCGACGAGTGGGCAGCCGCGTCCGACGCCGGCCTCGTCGTGTCGATGGGATACGCCGGCCGGCGCGACAAGTTCATCCAAACAGGATTCAACGATCCGGCCAATCATGCGCTGCTTCTCGGAGAACTGGAAACGGCGCTGCCGCGCGCCGCCGAGGCGCGCGTCGCCAATCTCATCGCCATGTTCGGCAATCGCGTCTCCGGAATCGACGAGACCGCCGCCATTGCCAATTGTGCCGCCGGCCTCGCCAAAATTGCGCCCGCTGCCGAAAAGCACGGCGTAACGGTGTGTGTGGAACTGCTCAACAGCAAAGTGGATCATCCCGGATATCAGGGCGATCACACCGCCTTCGGCGCGGCGGTGATGCGCGCGGTCAATTCGCCGCGCGTGAAATTGCTGTACGACATCTATCATATGCAAATCATGGAGGGCGATGTCATCCGCACCATCCGCGGCAACATCGACTGGATCGGGCATTTTCACACCGGCGGGGTCCCGGGCCGGCATGAAATCGATGACAGCCAGGAGCTGAATTACCACGCCATCGCCGCAGCTATCGCCGATCTTGATTTCAAGGGCTATGTCGCGCACGAGTTCGTGCCCACCCGCGCCGATCCATTCTCATCGCTCGCTGAAGCGCTGCGGATTTGTACGGTATGAGCCGGTGCTCGGCAATGGCTGGCAATGCACTTATTCAAGCTTAAATGAGAGAACCGCTATGAAACCTCGACATGTTGACTTGGCGCGCTGCGGCGCGTGGGCGGCCCTCGCTCTTGCGCCTTTTTGTTTTTTGCCTGCCGCCGCGCAAGACCCGCAAGGGGACCCGAAAGCCACCGAACAATGGGAGCCGGTGCCGCCCATCGTCACGCCCGGCGCGCGGCCCGGCGCGCCGCCCTCGGATGCCATCGTATTGTTCGACGGCCGAAACCTGGATCAGTGGGTGAACACCAAGGACCATGCGCCGGCAGGCTGGAAGGTTGCGCACGGTGTCATGACGGTGGTCAAGTCGGTGGGCAATATCGAGACCAAGCGGCTCTTCAAGAATTATCAGTTGCATCTGGAGTGGCAGGTTCCAAAGGGAATTACCGGCGAGGGGCAATTGCGCGGCAACAGCGGCGTGTTTCTGGCGTCCACCGCGCCCGGCGACGGCGGCTACGAAGTACAGATTCTGGATTCTTGGAAGAATAAAACCTACGTCAATGGCCAAGCGGCGAGCATCTACAAACAGTCGCCGCCGCTGGTCAACGCCATGCTGCCCCCGGGTGAGTGGCAGACTTACGATGTGGTTTGGACCGCGCCGCTCTTCGCATCAGACGGAACGCTCAAGACCCCGGCCTATGTGACGGTATTTCACAATGGCGTGTTGGTGCAAAATCACTTTCAGTTGACCGGCGAAACCCGCTACATCGGCCAGCCCAGCTATCGCCCGTATGAGCGCGCGGCGATCAAGCTGCAGGCGCACGGCGATCCGTCCGCACCGATCAGTTTCCGCAATATCTGGGTGCGCGAACTCAATTAGCCGCGGGTCGCGATAATCCGAGGCCTACGCCTAACCCGGCGGCGGGCGGGTTGTAAGCATCGACTCGCGGGCGGCGAAGCGCTCGAACCATGCCGCCGTCCGCGGATGGGATTTTCTCCAGCCGAGCGCGGCGAATCGAAAATCGAGATATTCCAGCGCGCAGCCGATGGCGATCGTCCCGAAATCGATACGCTGATCGAGGCCGCCGGCGCGCGCTTCGATCTCGGCCAGACTGCAGGTCACCTTGTCCATCTGACCGTCGATCCAGTCCTTCCAGCGCAAGGATTCCGGCCGTGCGAAAGTCTCGTAGCGCACCAGCACGGCTGCATCCAAAATTCCATCGCCCAGAGCCTCGTCCCGATGGATCAGCCATGCCGCCGGCGGCTGCGGCACTAAATGTCCATCGCCGAGAGCATTCAGATATGCGCAGATCACGCGGCTGTCGTAGAGCACCGTGCCATCGTCGGTAATGAGCGTGGGCACCTTGCCGAGCGGGTTGCGCAGCACGAGCGCGCGATCGCGATTGACCGGATGAGGCGCGGCGGCAATGAGCTCTATTCGCTCGCGCAATCCGAGCTCGTGTGCGCTCACCAAGCATTTGCGCACATAGGGAGAAGTGGCGGAATAGTAGAGTTTCATGCAAGGACTCCGCGGTTGAAGCGTGCGAAAACCTCGCCGGCGCGTTTCAGCCCCGTGGGCGTCAGCCGATAAAGACGGCGCCGCGGGCGCCCGGCGCTCGACGGGTTGATGGACTCCCAGCGACTGACGAACCAACCCGCCGCCTCGAGCCGCAGCAATATGGGATACAGCGTTCCGGAGGCGAGCTTGCAGCGCTGATGCACCTCGGCGCCTGAAAGTTGATCGCCGGGATTCTCGAGGAAAGCCTCCAGCACCTGCAGCGTCTGCAGCGACATTCTGACTTCGCGGTCTTCTTTACCCATGGTAGCAAGTCTACGTAGGGGCCCGGTTCAAATCAAGCCGTCAGAATCCCACCCATAAAGACGCATAGATGCCGCTCTGCGCGGTCTTTCCCGCTATTCTTCCCAAGTCGGTCCAGGCTGTGGTGAGCGTGAGGTTTCTCGAGAACCCCCACGCCACAAAAACATCGCGCGCGCCATCTTCGCGCAACGGCTTCAGGTTGTCGGGCTTGGAGCGATATTCGGCGCCAAGCAATATCTGATCGCTCAAAAACACCGCGGCCGAGAGTTCAGGCCTGAAGCTATAGCCGTTGCTATTCCCGCCAAATCCCAGCAATCCAAATTGGTTCGCCCGAGTACGCCTCAAGGTGGCATCGAGGACGACGTTATGGCCGGCTATTGCATCGAAGTACAACTTGGTGGCGGCAAGGTAGAACTCGATGTCCTCGCCCCTCGCGGCCCCGACTGCGCGCGGCACTGCATCGAAATCCAGGGTGTGCTTCCATTGTGCGCCGATCGCGATTTGCGGCAGGTATTGATCCGGAGCGAAAACCGCATCGCCAAGGAGGCGCACTTTGACGCCGAGAATGTCCTGGCCCAGGGTCAAGCCAGGACTCACGGATCCTGCGTCGAAGCGCTGGCGTGCGATCGAGAATTCCACCCGATCTTGCAGATCGAGGCTTGCGCCGCCGCTGCGCAAGCTGAAGTCCGCAGTCGAAGCGTAGTCCACGAACGCGGTCGCGCCGATTTCCGTATTGGTCTCGAGGCCGCCGATCAGCGCCCAAGGGACCAACCCGCCGCCCGCGCTTCCTTCAACTTCGGTCACACCGCCTGTCCACTGCAATCGATCGCCCGCCCAGGCGACTCGCGCAGCCATAACGCAGCAAAACGACAGCGCGGCGACTGCCATGCGCATTGATGAAATTGGGTGTTTGATGCGTATCGCCCTGCGCTTGCCGTACGGCGGGAGCGATTGCCAGATTATGGTGATTCGGCTCCAAAAATTGTGTCCAAGCGCACAGCCCTGCCACCTCGGACCGATATAACCTTGATTTTTTAGGCTTTTCCTATGGCCCCGGCGTTGTTTCGTCTCGCGCTCGTTCTGCCGCTGCTGGCCGGCATGGCCGTTGCCGGCACCTCCGGCACGCTGTATGAGCGCTTGGGGGAAAAAGCCGGCGTATCGGCCATCTCCGATGCTCTCATCGATCGCGTGGCCTCGGACCCGGTTCTTGGCAGAAGTTTTGCCGATACCAATTTGGCGCGCATCAAGAGACTGCTTGCCGAGCAAATCTGCGATTTGAGCGGAGGACCCTGTCGCTATTCCGGCGATTCGATGCGGCAGGTGCATGCCGGGCACCACATCAGCGAAGCGGAATTTTATCGCATGGTCGATGTGCTGCGGGCGATCTTGAAAGAGCGGCATGTCAGCATCGCAGCGACCAATGCTCTGCTGCGCTTGCTGGCTCCCATGAAGCGCGATGTAGTGGAAGCCGCCGCTGCAACGGCGCCGCAACGATGAAACTCGCCCTTGAATTTCGCTGCGCTTTGCTCCTTGGCGCGGTCTGGAGCGCAACCCCTGCGCTTGCAAGCAGCGTGAGCGTTTCGGTGCGCACCGTTTCGGGCGCATCCGCGCAAGATACCTTGATCGTATTCGAGCCTCGCGACGCGACTCCCCCTTTTGGCAAGGCCTCCGCATCCATCGACCAGGTCAATAAGCGCTTCGTGCCGCGCGTCACGATCCTGCGGACCGGCACCGCGGTCACCTTTCCCAACAGCGACAACATTCGGCATCAGGTGTACTCCTTCTCGCCCGCCAAGACCTTCGACCTCAAGTTGTACGCCGGCTCGCCCAAGGAGGAAGTGGTATTCGACAAGCCCGGTCTCGTGATCCTTGGCTGCAATATTCACGACAGCATGGTGGGTTTTGTCGCGGTCGTGGATTCCCCTTATTTCGGTAAAGTGCCGAGCTCCGGCGAGCTTGCAATCGATCTGCCGCCGGGACACTACGCGCTTCGAGTTTGGAATCCGAATCTGGCGGCGCCGCTGGCACCGAAAGAAATTACCGTCGGCGCGGCGGCGCAGGCCATATCGCTCGTGATTGAACTCGACGCGAAGCGCGAATCGGTCGCGCCGTGGCCATGACGGCCCGCCATGGCCCTACGCACCCGCATCGCATTGACCTTTTTACTGCTGCTGACCGCTGTCATGGCGGCGGCGCTGTATGCGGTTTCCGCTGCCAATCGCCAGAATGCCGAACGCGACGTGCAGCGCCAGCTGCAAATGGGAGAGTCGGTTTTTACGCGGCTGCTGGAGAGCAACCGCCGATTGTTGGCGCAGGCCGCGCAGGCCGTAGCCGATGACTATGGATTTCGCGAAGCGGTCGCCGAACGCGACACGGATACGCTGAAGTCTGCGTTGGAAAATGGCGGCGCGCGGATCGGCGCCTCGATCATCGTCCTGACATCGCTGAACGGCACCGTCTTGGCCGCCGTCGGATCCCCAATTGCGCCCGGCGCGCCGCTTCCTTCCAGCATTGAGCCGGGCAGCGGCACGGCCGCGGACCATGCCACCCGGCTGATTTTGGACGGCGGCCGCATCTACCAGCTCGTGACCGTCACCGTCCGCAGTCCGCTGCCGGTCGCCCGGATTACCATGGGCTTCGAGTTGAACCGGCAGGCCGCGCGGGAATTCGCGGACATCAGCGGGCTGGGCGTCACGTTGGCAGTGCATTCGGGAGATCGATGGACGGACGTTGTAAGCACCGTACCCGACGGCTACACGCGCCAGAACGATGTTGCGACCCGCCGCATCGATATGTCGAATTTCGGCAACGTCAAGATTGTCGCCATTTTGTCGCGCTCCTTGAGCGAGGCGCGCGCGCCATTCGAACGGCTCACCAAGACGCTGTTCATGATCGCCATCGTCAGCCTGCTCGGGTTCGCGGCGGCAACGTTCTGGATTGCGCGCAACATTACCCGGCCGCTGTTCGACCTGACCAAATCGGTCGAGCAAATACGCAAGGGCGATTATGCCGTGCCGCTGACGGTCGAGCGCCGCGACGAACTGGGCCAGCTGGCCGAATGCTTGCAGCTCATGCAGAGCGCCGTGCAATCGCGCGACCAGTCCATCCGGCAGCTGGCGTATGAAGATACGCTGACCGGGCTGATGAATCGGACCGCGTTCGGCGCCGCGCTCAATACGGCGCTGGCGCAGGACGACGGCAGTATGATCGCGGTCGGTGTCTTGAATCTGCACCGCTTCCGCCGCATCAATGAGCATCTCGGATACTCGGTGGGAGACGAGGTCCTGCGTACCATCGCCGCGCGCCTCGCCGCCATACCCTCGATTCGCTGCGCCGTTGCACGCCTTGCCGCCGACCAATTTGCCGTATTCGCGCGGCTGCCGGCAACGGCCAGCATGCATAATTGGGGAGTATCGTTGCTGACGGAGCTCGCCGATCCGGTTCTCGTGGAATTACAGCCGATCGATATCAGCGCGACGCTGGGCCTGGCGACGCTGCGCGGCACTGCGTTCGGGGCGGATGAGTTGTTGCGTTGCGCCGATTTGGCCGTGGAGCGCGCCCGGCGCGAGAAACGCGCGCTCGCAGTCTATGAAGAGACGCTGCAACCGGAGGCGCGCGATCAGTTGTCCTTGCTCGGCGAACTGCGCCATGCGCTGCAACATGATGAGCTTCGGCTGTTTTTCCAGCCAAAGATGGATTTGGACACGGCAGAAGTCTCGGGCGCGGAAGTGCTGCTTCGCTGGCAGCACCCGAGTCGCGGCCTGCTGGCGCCGGCCGCGTTCATCCCGTTCGCGGAGCAGACCGGCTTCATCCGCCGTATGACGCGATGGACGCTGGATCGTGCGATTGCGCAGGGCGGCCGATGGCACCGTGCGGGGGTGCCGCTGTCCCTGGCCGTGAATATCAGCGCCGACGATTTGAACGACCAACGCCTCGACTCCCGGGTGGCGGCGTTGCTGTCCCGTCATCAGTTGCCGCCATCGCTGCTGACTTTGGAACTGACGGAAAGTGGATTCATTGAGAATCCCGATCAAGCTTTACGCCTGCTGGAGGCGCTCTCGGTCTTGGGCGTGAAGCTTTCGATCGATGATTTTGGAACCGGCTACTCGTCTCTCAGCCTGCTGGCGCGAATGCCGGTACAAGAGGTGAAAATCGATCAAAGTTTCGTGCGCGGCTTCGAATCGCATCCGGAATTCGCCGCCGTGGTGCATTCCGCCATCGATATGGGTCATCGCCTCGGGCTCAAGGTGGTCGCCGAAGGCATCGAAACGAAGACCGCGGCGGACCGCTTGCGCTCGTTTCACTGCGACATTGGGCAGGGCTATCTGTACGCGAAGCCCATGCCGTTGGAGGCGTTCGAGAGCTGGCTCTCGAGTCAAAAGCGCGCGGAGGTCAGCGCGACGCCGGTCGACTTCGATGTACAGGACCTTGGCGATACGGTGGTGTTTTAACGGCGCGACTTGGCGTAGGTGTCGAATGCCACGGCCGCGACGATGATCAGGCCGATCACCACCTGCTGCCAGTACGAGGACACATGCATGATCACCAAGCCGTTGGTGAGCACGCCGATCAAGAGCGCTCCGATGACGGTGCCGCCAACTCCGCCGCGGCCGCCGGCGAGGCTGGTGCCGCCGATCACCACCGAGGCGATCACGCGCAGTTCATAGCCGATGCCGCCGACCGCTTCGGCGGCGCCGAGCCTGGCGGACAGCAAAAACCCCGCCAGTCCCGAGAGAGCTCCCACGACCACATACACACTGGTGATGATCGCCGCGACATCCAGACCGTTGAGGCGCGCCGCTTCCGGATTGCCGCCGACCGCGTAAATATAGCGTCCGTAGCGCGTGTAGCGTTCAGTGACCCAGCCAGCCGCTGCGATCAATCCAAACAGCACGATGGGCACCGGGATGCCGGCGATCGATCCGTCGCCCCACCAACGGTAGGCGGCACCGAAGCCGGAGATGGGCGAGCCGTCATTGAGAATGAGCGTCGCGCCGCGCCACACGGTCATGCCCCCCAAGGTCACGATGAATGGCGGCACGCTCAAGAAGGTCACCGCCTTGCCCTGCAAATATCCCACCAGCGTTCCGACCGCCATGGCGGTCGCCAGCGCCACGAGCCAGCCCCAAGAACCCGCTCCCAACGCCTGCATCGCCAAAGCCCCCGACATGCCCGCAAACGCCAGCAGCGAGCCGACGGCAAGATCCACGCCCGCCGTCAAAATGACGAAAGTCATGCCGACCGCGATGATGCCGTAAATCGAAACCTCGGTCAGAATGTTGGTGACGTTGCGCAGCGACAAAAAGCGCGAATTTTCAAGCGCGAAAAACCCCATCAGCGCGAGCAGGAACAGCGAGGTGCCGTAGCGGCGCAGCCATCCCACCGCATCGAGCCGGCGGCCTGTCCCGTCCTGATCCGCTGCAGAGTTTTCGCTCATCGCGCCGCGCTTCGCGGAAAACCCGGCGCGCTTGAAATGGCCATCAGCTCCATCAGCTCGTTTTCGGTGGCGTCCCGACCGTCGAGAATGCCGCTGATGCAGCCCTCGCGGAACACGGCGATACGATCGCTGAGCGCAAGAACCTCGGGCATTTCCGAGGAGATGACGATCAGCGCCATGCCGCTTCGCGCCATGTCGAATAGCAATTGGTGAACCTCGGCCTTCGCCCCGATGTCGATTCCCCGGGTCGGCTCATCGACGATCAAGACCTTGGGCTGCAGTGCCATGCAGCGCGCCAGCAAGACCTTCTGTTGATTGCCGCCGGACAGCGTGCCGACCGCAGCGCCCGGACCCGGCATCTTGATGCGCAGAGCCGAGCGGTATTTCTGCACCAATTGGCGCTCCTGGGTTGCGTCGACAAAAATGCCCCAGCGCGCGATGCGCTTCAAACTCGGCAGCGTCAGATTCTGACTGATCGATTGTTCCAAGAAGCAGCCCTGCTGCTTCCGATCCTCAGGCACCAGCGCAATTCCGGCGCGGATCGCCTCTTTGGGAGAGCGCAACGGACGCAGTTCGGCGCCATCGAGGTACAGCACTCCCCGATCGCAGCGATCGGCGCCGAAAATGATCCGCGCCAGTTCCGTGCGGCCGGCTCCCACCAGTCCGGCAAATCCCAAAATCTCGCCTGCTTTCACCTCGATCGAGAGATCTGTCAGAGCAATGGCGTGCCGGCCGCTCGATTCGCGCGCGCGCGAGACGCCTGTCACGGCGAGCATGGTTTCGCCCGAGCTCGCCGTAGCCGCACGCCTCGAAACTTCCACATCGCGACCGACCATGTGCCGCACCAAATCGACGGTCTGCACGCTTTTCACCTCGCCGCCGGCAACGCGGCGGCCGTCGCGCAACACCGTGAATCTGTCGCAAACCTGCTTTACCTCATCCAACCGATGCGTGACGTAGATAAAGCTCACCCCTCGTGCCTTGAGCCCTCCGATAACGCCGTGCAGGATCGCAACTTCGCGGCTGCCCAACGCGGCTGTCGGCTCATCCATGACGATGAGTTTGGCTTGTTGCGCGACGGCACGGCCGATTTCGATCATCTGTTGATGCGCGACGCTCAAATGGCGCACCTCACGCCTTGGATCGACGCTCAAGCCCAAGCTCGCCAATAACGCGCGCGCATCGTCGCGCATCCTGCCCCAATCGATGAACCCGCGGCGCCTGGGTTCGCGGCCCAGGTAAAGGTTCTCGGCAATCGACATGAACGGCAGCAAATTGAATTCTTGATAAATGGTCGCGAGGCCCAAGCGTTGCCGTTCGCGCGGCGTGTCCGCCGGCTGCAGCATCGCTCCGTCCAGCGTGGCTTCGCCGCGGTCCGCGCGCAGCGCGCCCGACAGGATCTTCAGGAGAGTCGACTTGCCGGCGCCGTTTTCGCCCAGCAGCGCATGCACCTCGCCCATGCGCACCTGCAGGTCGACGCCGTCCAATGCCTTGACGCCGGGAAATTGCCGGCAAACATCGCGCACCTCCAGGAGATTCCGCACGAGAGCGGCGCCGCTAGCGAACTTCGCCGATGCGCTCGGCCTGATTGACGTTGGATTGCGTGATGAGCAGCGGCGCGATGCTCGCGCCGGGCATGGCAGTGTGTTGGCGGATCCGCGCCACCAGCTGCCGAAGTGCGGTTCGAGCCTGATTGAGCGGTGATTGCTCGACCGTGGCGGCCATCTCGCCGCTGCGCACCAGCTTCAACGCGTCGGGCGTGGCGTCGAAGCCGATCACCTTGACGCCGGCAACGCCGCTGGAGCGCAAGGCTTCCAGAGCCCCCAGGGCCATTTCGTCGCTCTCCGCAACGATGGCCTGCAGTGACTGCGCGCCGAGCGAGGTCAAGACGTTCTGCGTCACGGTCAGGCCCTGCTCCCGCTTCCAGTCGCCGGATTGCTCCGCGACGATTTGGTATTTCGCGCCCGCAGCCGCCAAGGTTTCTTTGATGCCGCGCGTGCGGTCGATGGACGGGCTGGATCCCAACTGTCCGGTGATCAGCAGAATTCGCGCGCCGCCTGGAAACGAATCGATCGCCCACTGCGCCATGATGCGCCCGCCGGCGACATTGTCCGCTCCGACATGCGGGACGGGGACGCTGGTATGGTCGACCCGGCGATCCAAGGTCACGATGGGAATTGCCGCTTTGATCACCTCTTCCACGGCCGGCGTGAGCGCGTTCACATCGTTCGGCGCGAGAATGATGCCCTGGGCCCCTCCCGTGATGGCCGCCTCGATGTCCGATGTCTGTTTGGCCGAATTCGACTGCCCGTCCTGCACCGAAACGCTGACGCCGAGGCGCGCGGCCTCGGCGTCCAATTCGCGCTTTACCGCGACGAAGAACGGTTCAGTCATGTCATGCAGACTGGCGACAATCTGAATTGAATTTCCGCCCGGTTTACCCGAGCATCCGGCGCCGCCGAGCAGCAAGCTGGCCAAGAGCAGGCATGCCGCGAGTCCGGCGTAATTGAGTTCTCCGCGGCGCGCGCGCATCAGTGCGGTGCTTTTGAATTAGGCTGCGCGGCGAGCCACGCGTGCTCAGGATCGTTGCGATAAACCCAATTGCGCTCCGGTCCCGCCATGACATTCAGGTAGTAAAGATCATAGCCGTGGGCTGCGCCAACGGGATGGTAGCCTCGAGGCACGAGGACCAGGTCGCCGTCATGTACGCAAACCGTTTCGTCGAGATCGCGCTCATCGGTATAGACGCGCTGAAAGGCGAATCCTTGCGGCGGCTTCAGTCGATGGTAGTAAGTCTCCTCCAGCACGGTTTCCTTTCCCAAAGCCGCGGTGTCATGCTTGTGCGGCGGATAGCTTGACCAATGCCCTCCCGGGGTGATCACTTCCACGACCAGCAGGCTGTCGGCTTCCTTGGTTTGCGGGCAGAATATTCCTGACGTAGCGAGTATTCGTGCCGCTGCCGCGCACCTCTTTGGTCATGTCGGCGGCGTCGATGGCGCGCGGTGAGCGTCCCGGCTTTCCCGGCGCCGAGCAAACCGCCAATTCAACCCTGCCCGTCGCAGTCACCGAATAGCTGCAGGCGGCCGGCGCGTACACCGCGCCCGGCGCCGCATCGTCGAACACCGAGCCGCGATGCCCGATCCCGTCGAAATGCCGCCCATCGACGGCGATATCGGCGGTTCCCGCGAGCACCACCAGGCAGGTCTCACGCTGTCCCGTGCCACCCCTGACCGTTTGGCCATTCTCCAGGCGGTGCACTTGAAATCCGATGTGACTGCCAGCCGGCGCTCTGCGGCGTAATGTTGAGCACACAACCGGCGGCATCAGGGGTGCCGGACCGAATCAGAAGCTTGCTCATGAAGGCTCCATCTCGTGCAAGTTGGCTGCGGATGCTTCGCGGCGCAGCGTTTCGAGCCCTAAGGCCGCGTATGTCTTGGGTGCCGCGACCGCCGGGTCCTGTTCCGCTTCGACGATGATCCAGCCAGCATAGCCAATTTTTGCAAGTGCTTGCATCAGGCCGGCGAATTCAAGATCGCCATCGCCGGGAACGGTAAACATACCGCTGATCACGCCGCTCAAAAAGCTTTTGCCTTCGGCTTTGGCTTGGCTGAAAACGCGCGAACGGATGTCCTTGCAGTGCACGTGCGCGACCCTGTGCGGATGGCCGCGAATGAGCGCCACGGGGTCGATACCGCCCAGTGCCGCGTGACCGGTATCCACCGTCAGACCGACCGACGGGCCCGTGAAGTGGAGGAACCGGTCCAGATCGTGCTGCGATTCCACCACGGTGCCTAAGTGGTGGTGATAGGCCATCTGTAGCCCCGCTTGGCCAAGATAGTCGGCAACCTCGGTCAATTTCCGGCCAAACTCAGGCCAGCCTAAGTCGGCGAGCCGGGGCGCGGCGGACATCGCAATGCCTTGATCGCAGTGAATCGCGTTGCTGGTCTCGGCAAGAATGAACACACTGCAGCCCAACGCCTTAAGCAACCTCAAGTGAGTTTGCAACGCCTGGATTTCGGCGGCAGCCGAACGGCTCAGCAGGCTGGCGCTGTACCAGCCGCCGACCAACGCCAATCGATAGCGATTCAACAGGGCCTGAAGCACCTTTGCATCTCTAGGAAACTTTCCGCCGAGCTCGATGCCCGCGAACCCGACATCGCGGGCGTCGCCGAGAACGGATTCCAACGGCGTATTGCCGCCAAGCGCCGGTAGGTCATCGTTGATCCAGGCGATGGGACTCACGCCGAAGCGGATGCTCATGACCTTATTCTCCGAGCCGGCGGTTCTTGCGCTGGTTCAACGATGCCACCCGAGCTGCATCGACCTCGGCGCGTGCCGACACTTCGGGAATGGCCACATCCCACCACGCGCCGCCCGCCGCCGTGCTGACGGCGGGGTCGGTGTCGATGACGATCACGTGGGTACGCTCCGAGCGGCGGGCGCGCTGCAATGCCTGTTCCAGCGCCTCGATCGAGGCGGCCTTTTCCGCGATGGCGCCCAAGCTCGCCGCATGCGCCACGAAATCGATGTCCGCAAGAGTGCTGTGAGTCGAATCCTCCCACAGGGTATTGAAGGCCGCGCTGCCGCTCGCTCTTTGCAGCCGATTGATGCAGCCGAATCCCCGATTGTTGAGCACCACGACGATCAAACGCAATCCCAACGACACCGAGGTGGCCAGTTCGGAATTGAGCATGAGATAGCTGCCATCGCCGACCAAAACATAAACGTCGCGCAGCGGCTGCGCCATTTTGACGCCCAGGCCCCCCGGCGATTTCATAGCCCATGCAGGAATAGCCATACTCCACGTGATAGTCGTCGGGCGTCCTCGCCCGCCACAGTTTGTGAAGCTCTCCCGGCAATCCGCCGGCCGCGCACACGACCACCGCGTTGTCCGAACAGCTGCGCCACAAGGCGCCGATGACTTGCGCATCGGAGGGCAAACCGGAGCCCGGCGCGTTCGTTGCCGCCTCCCAGGCGAGATTCCAGCGAGCGATTTCCCCCTGGATCATCGCCATGTTGCGATCGGGGCGCCAAGCACCGAGACGTTCGCTGAGCGCGCCGAGCACCTCGCGTGCATCGCCCACCACCGCCGCGGCTTCGTGCTTGCCGGCGTCATAGGGGGCAACGTTGACTTGCACCACGCGGCAGTTCGGTGCGGTGAACAGGGCGCGCGAGCCGGTGGTGAAGTCTTGCAATCGCGTGCCTACACCCAAGATCAAATCGGCCTGCGCCGCGGCCGCGTTCGCGCAAGCGGTGCCGGTCACGCCGATGGCGCCGAGATTCAAAGGATGATCCCACGGCAATGCGCCCTTCCCCGCCTGCGTTTCGGTGACGGGAACTGCGAAGCGGGCCGCGAAAGCGGCGAGCGGCGCTTCGGCGCCGCCGTAGTGAACTCCGCCGCCGGCGATGATCAGCGGCGCACGCGCGGATTTCAGCCAGGCCGCGAGCTGCTCGATCTCGCGCCCATCCGCCGGTTGGCGGCGAATGCTCCACACGCGGCGCCGAAAAAACGCTTCCGGATAGTCGTACGCTTCCGCCTGCACATCCTGGCAAAACGCCAATGTCACCGGACCGCAAGCGGCCGGGTCCAGCAGGGTATTCATGGCGCGCGGCAGCGCGTCGATCAATTGCTCAGGACGCGCGATGCGGTCGAAGTAGCGGGAAACCGGCCTGAAGCAATCGTTGGCCGAGACGGTGCCGTCGGCGAAGTTTTCGATCTGCTGCAGCACCGGATCGGGGCCGCGGCTGGCGAAGACATCGCCCGGCAGAAACAGCACGGGCAATCGATTGGCATGCGCCAGGGCCGCCGCGGTCACCATATTGGTCGCGCCCGGCCCAATTGAACTGGTGCAAATCATGGCGCGCCGCCGCCGCAACTGCTTGGCAAAGGCGATGGCGGCGTGCGCCATTGCCTGCTCGTTGTGCGCCCGATAGGTGGGAAGCTGCTGGTGCGCCGCGTGCAGCGCTTCGCCGAGGCCGGCCACATTGCCATGACCGAATATGGCCCAGACGCCCGCGAAATATCGCACCTCTTGCGGTGCGGCATCGACGTACTGATTGGCCAGATATCGAATCGCCGCTTGCGCCGCTGTGCATCGGATGGTTTTCATATGGCAACCGCCGTGCGCGCACTTTGCCACGCGTCCGCCAGCCTCGAGAATTTCGAGGCCATCGCCTGGCAAGCGTCGGCATCGTTCATCGCGCCGGAAAACCAGGCACGAGCCGCATCCTGGAAGATGGTTCGACCAATCGCGAAGCCTTTGACGATTGCGAAGGGTGCCGCGGCGCCAAAGCATGCGATGAGTTCCGCCTCGGACTGCGACATTCCCAGCAGCAGCACTCCTCGGCACAGCGGATCCTCGCGTTCAATCGTAGCTTGAATCGCCTGCCAGTGCGCGCCGCTGCCGCTCGGCGGCAGCTTCCACCAGTCGGGCCGCACCTCGAGAGCGTAGATGGCCGACAGCGCGCGCGCCATCGTTTGGCAATCGGCCGGCATCTCTCGCGGCAGAATGACTTCCAGCAGCAGTTCGTGCCTCATCTTGCGGCATGCGGCGAACAAGCGCTGCAGCTGGCGGTTTTGCCGTCCCTTGAGATCGGCCGGGTCGTCCGGATGGTAGTTCACGAGACATTTGACCACCTGATTGAGCGGCCAGCTCGACAACTCGACGGCAACATCGGCGGCGCCTTCGAACTCGAGCGGACGCGAGCCGGGAACTTCGATGGGCCGGCCGACCCAATAGGGCGAATCCGCCGCCTCGCTCAAGGCATCGAATCCATAGCGTCCATCGAGCAACACGCCGAAACGCCGGTCGTGCCGGGCGGCGGCGTGCAGCGCCCGAAAGCCCAGACGCTTGAATGCCGCAATCCGCTCATGATCGGCGGCGCCGAAATTCGCAGGATCTTCAAACTGACTGCGGTGATCGATGGCCAGCACCATCAACTCAGGATAGTCGCGTGCTCGCGTCGAGGCCCAGTGGAGGTGATCCAATTGGCGGATGAACGATTCCGCGGGACGCTCGCCTGCGATGCGCAGCAGCGACTGCAGCTCGGTCGAGGTCGGCATCGCGGGCGCACAGCCGTGGCGCGACACCACGATCGCGCCGCAGGCATTGCCCATGCGGCAGCTCTGCTCGAGAGTTTCCTCGCGCAGCCAGCCGCGTAGAAAACCGCCCATGAAGGCATCTCCGGCGCCCAGCACATTGAGCACCTCCATCTTGAACCCGGGGACCACGAGACCCGCCTCGATATCAGCGGGGATATCGCCGGCGAAGGCGACGCAGCCGCGCGCGCCGCGTTTGCAAACCAAGGTTGCCGGTGTTTTGGCGCGTATGTTCTGGATGGCCGCGAGCAGCCGTTCCGAGCCCCCCAATATGCACAGTTCCTCTTCCGTGCCCACGATCAAATCGCACCAGGGCAGCGCCGCCTGCAGGCGTTCGCTGACCGCCGCGCTGAAAACGAAGCGATTTTCGCCCAAATCCTTCGCGGTCAAGCCCCACAGGACCGGCCGGTAGTCGACGTCGAAGACCACCCGGCCGCCATTCGCTTTGACTCGCCGCGCGGCGCTCGAACTCGCGGCGAACACGCCGGGGGCGGAGAGATGCGTGCCGTTGATCAAAACCGCGCGCGCGGATCCCAGATAAGCCTGATCGACATCCTGCTCGCACAGCGCCATGTCGGCGCAATTCTCGCGGTAAAAAATCAGCGGAAACGACTCGCGGTTACGGATGCCGAGCACGACCAGAGCCGTCAAGCGTGCCGGGTCGGTGCGCACGCCGCGCACATCCACGCCCTCGCGCACCAGCTCTTCGCGAATGAAGCGCCCCATATGATCCGCGCCGACTCGGGTCAACAGGCCGGTTTTCAGGCCGAGTCGTGCCGCCGCGATGGCGGTGTTGGTGGGACTGCCGCCCACGTACTTGGCGAATGAGCCCATATCTTCCAGACGGCCGCCGATCTGCTCGCCATACAAGTCGACGCTCGAGCGGCCGATGGCGATCAGGTCGATGGATTTATCCGTAAGATGCAAGGAACTCACGCAACGAGAAATGAGCGTTTGATTATACTCGCGCTGAAAACGAGCGTTCGATCGGGCGCGAACGATGCAAATGTACGGGAGCGGCAATGTTCAATGTTGCGATTTTTGGGGCCGGCCGGATCGGGCAAATCCACGCGCGCAACGCCGCGGCACAGCCCGAGCTGACGCTCAAGTACATCGTCGATCCGAACCGCCCGGCCGCCGATGCGCTCGCGCGGCAAACCGCGGCCGAGGTCGTGGACATGGATGCGGTGTTGGGCGATGGCTCCATCTCGGGCGTGATCATCGCGAGCGCGACCCATGCGCACCTGGACCAGGCGCTCTTGGCGGCGGCGGCCGGCAAGGCAATTTTTTGCGAGAAGCCGCTGGACCTCGATCTGGCGCGGGCGCGCGGCGCCGCGCCGAAATTATCGGATGCACGGCTGCTGATGGGATTCAACCGGCGCTTCGATCCTCATTTCGCCGCGCTCAAGGCGCGGATCGAATCGCACGCCATCGGCAGATTGGAGAGCCTGAATATCGTGAGCCACGACCCTGCCCCGCCGCCGGTTTCCTATATCCGCACCTCCGGCGGCTTGTTCAAGGACATGGCCATTCATGACCTCGACATGGCGCGCTGGCTGCTGGGCGAGGAACCCACGGAGGTTTTCGCGAGCGCCAGCTGCTTGGTCGATCCGGCGATCGGCGCGGCCGGAGATGTCGACACCGCGCGAATTTTGCTGCGCACGGCGGGCGGCCGCCTGTGCGTCATCAGCAACACCCGCCGTTCAGGATATGGCTACGACCAACGCATCGAAGCGTACGGTTCCGCCGGCAGCGCCCGCGTCGACAATGTACTGATGAGCACGGTGTCGACCGCAACCGAACGCGGATTGGCGAGCGATGCGCTGCAGAATTTCTTCCTCGAGCGCTACGCGGAAGCCTATCGCCGTGAAATGCGGCATTTTGTGGATATTTTGCGCGATGCGCGCATGCCCATGGCCGGCTACCGCGACGGCATCGCCGCGCTTGTCCTCGCGGAAGCGGCGGCGCTCTCGGTCCAGCGCAATGCTCCTGTCGGCGTGGCCGCGGTCTCCTCATGATCATTCGATTGTGCAAGTTCGCGATTTTCTGCTGCGGTCGCCTCGGGAAGCCCGATTGCCGCCCACGCGCAAACGGCCATGCCCACCTCGCGAATGACCGATACTCCGTGTCCGTCGCCTCCGCCGCCACCACCCCGGAAATGCTCGACGCCATGCTCAAGCCGGGCGCTAAGCCGCCGCCAATGCCCGCGGGTGGAGACGAGAAGCTGCGGGAGTACCTGAAAATGCACGCAGATGATCTCGCGCGCGACTTTGCCGACCTGTGCCATTACAAATCCGACAACGAAGCGATCCTCAAGAGCGGCACGCATCCAACGCTGGTGTTCATGGGTGATTCGATCACTGAGGGATGGGGCGTCGGCGATGCTTCCTTATTCAGCGGCGGCGTCATCGATCGCGGCATCAGCGGACAAACCAGTCCGCAGATGCTGCTGCGTTTCTACCAGGATGTCGTGGCGCTGCATCCGCGCGCCGTCCACATCATGGCGGGCACCAATGATGTCGCAGGAAATACCGGCCCAAGCAGTCCGGACGACTTCAAGAACAACATCCGCGCCATGGTCGACCTGGCAACGGTTCATCATATTCATGTCGTACTGGCCAGCATCCTTCCGGCTGAACGCTTTCCGTGGCGGCCCGAAATTCAGCCGGCGCAGCAAATCCGGCAACTGAACGCGTGGCTCAGGCAATTTGCCGGCGAACATCGGCTGATATACGCCGACTATTATTCAGCGTTGAGCACGCCCTCCGGAGCATTCCGCCCTGAGCTCAGCAACGACGGTGTGCATCCGAACTCGGCGGGTTACGCTGCCATGCGGCCCATTGCCGACGCGGCGCTGCGTAAGGCAGTGCGCAGCTCCCCCTAGTCGATGCCTTGGATGCGTAAATTCGGTATATTCACGCGGACGTGAACGCTCGCGTGCATGTCTGGCGTCAACAGAAGTCAATCCACCCAAGGAAAGTCATGAATAAGATTGTCATTGCGTCACTATCTGCCGTTCTGGTTACCACGATCGCCGTCGGCTTCGAGATTCATCATCCCAATCTGCGGGATGCCTTTGGCGCGACTGAAAATGCGATCCATCACATTCAAGCGGCGCAGGCCAACAACAAGGGGCTCGAGTTCGGCGGGCATGCGGAAAAGGCCATCGATGCCTTACGGCATGCCCAGCAGGAGTTGGTCGAGGGCGACAAATGGAACGACGCGCACCATAGATAATAGGCTACACCTTCAAACGTAGCGCGCCGGCGAGCACCTCTAGCTGTGCCGGCAACCTTCCCGCGCTTTCGCCGTCCAGCTCCAGAAGCACGGTCGCTGCGCTGGTCGCGCTCGCGCGCCGGGTCCGCAGCTGTTGCGTGCCCGGCTCGCGTACGTGACTGCCGTCGTAAAGGCTGTGCCGCTTGCGGATAAAATCCCACCATCCGAAACCCGACCAGATCGTCACGTCGAGTTCGCCGTCATCGAATTCCGCGGCAGGCGCCACCTGCATTCCCGCACCGAAGTACCGACCGTTGCCCACGGCGCAATTGGTAATCGCGAGGGTGCGCGGCGGCATATCGTCGAACTCCAGTCTGACGTGCTGGTCGCGATAAACCGCCAAAGCGCACAGCGTTGCAAGCGTGAACGCCAGTTGGCCGCTCACGGCCTTCAGGCGGGAACTCACGAGATGCGAGACCAGTCCGCCGCAGCCGAATGAGGCCACGTTGATGAAGATCCGCACGGCCGGAGCGCCGTCGTGCCCGGTAAAGCGGGCCAGACCGACATCAATCGTGCGTGTCTCGCGCCCCGCAAGCCGCGCACAGGCTGACTCCAGGTCCGTTTGAGCGATCGCCCGCGCGAAATCGCACCCCGTGCCGAGCGCGATCACACCCAACACGGCCTGCGGCGCAACTCTCTGCTCGCCGTCGAAGAAGCCGCAGACGACCTCATTGAGCGTGCCGTCGCCGCCGACGGCAACGACCATTTCGTAGCCCTCGCGCAAGGCGGTCCGTGACAAGCGGGTGGCCTCGCCCGGCATCCGAGTAGCCACGTGCTCGAAATTCGCCCAGTGAAGATCGCAGCAGTTTGGCGATTCGATCCCAGCGTCGGCCGGTGGCGCCTGCTGCCGACGCCGGATTCACGATGACGAGGCTGCGAAAAGCGTTAATCGACGGCATTTTGTCCGCAGCGGCGTCGGCGCCTACGGCAGAATGTTGCCGCAAGCCCAATGACCGTCCGCTGCGGTTAGTCTCGAGGCGGAGCGCACGGCGGCGACGTGCCGTCGTTGCACAGGCCGGTGCGCGGATCCCGATGTCCGGCGCCGGTGCTGTCTTCCTGCGGAGGGTTGGTGAAACAGCCGGACATCAACCAAGCAGCAGCAAGAACCGTAATTATCAATTTCATGATTGGCTCCTAGAATTGTGCCTTTGCAGCGCTCTAGCGCTCTGCATGCGATTCAAACAATGTCGCTAGGCCGATAATTCTTCAACCATCGATATTACGCCCGACAAGACGGCACCGCTGACTTTAAGACGGCATCCTTCAATCTCCAGCCGGCTGAATGACCTTTGTGCGGTCTTACCCTTCACCGCGATTTCGACCGTCGAACCGCTGAGAACTTGATCAGCCTCGATATCTCGGTACGTAACGCTGCCGAAAAAGCCATGCTGAACGAGCCGGCCCTTGATTTCGTGCCGGATTCGGGAAAGGCCCGTATCGAACTCCTCTCGATGTTGCTTCTCCTCCACGAGGCACCTCATTGTCTTGCTTTATGAAGATAGACCTTACTCTCTCTTGCTCCGTTGGGTCGCACGAAATCCGGGAAGGCAGGCGGCCATCGACAAATTGGAGCGGTGGCCGTATAAACGTCACGATCGCTCAATAACATCAAACCAGGTCAACTGACCTACTGCCGACACTGCCAACTCAAATCGCCCTCAAGTCCAAGGAGCCATCAAACCCTCTATGCATCAATCGAATCCTTCGAACATCCCCTCTTCACGCTCCACTCTCAAACTCAAACCCGGTACGCGAAAATCTCCCAGGGAGATCAAAACGGCGCCGCCGCCCCGACCGCCAAGCAAACTAAGCCAAAAGCCCGGTGCTGCATGGTCAGACGACTCTAAGCAATACACTTAGAGATTCATCGACTGCAACGCGGGGACCCGCAGCTTTGCGTGTCGGCGTTACGTTAGGACCTGTGCATCGTCAAACGCCATAGGCGAACGGCGCAACGTCGAGCAGGCGCAAGCCGGGAGCTTCATGTGCAATGCAGCAGGCCGCGGGAAAAAGCGGCGCTGCGCCTGTGTCGGGAATTTTCCGGCAACTGCGCCGTCTAATTGGATGGCCGCTGCCGCTTCGCGTCCTTGCCTGGCGCCGGTAGCCCCGGAGGCAGCAGCGATGAACCGAAGCTTGGGCGGAAACCGGCTCTACGATTTGCAGAGGTATGGACAGAGCACGTGGCTGGAATGCATGCATCCGCGCGTGCTCGCCGGGTCTCAATTCATTCACCTGATCAAAGAGGGCATCTCGGGTATCGATGTCAATACCGCGAGATTTGCCGCAGCCTATGCCGAGGATGTGAGCTACCTCAAGACCGTCGCAAAGCTGCGCGCGGCCGGCGCGCAGCCGCAACAGATTTACGAGCACCTCAGCATCGAGGACGCGCGCCGCGCCGCGGATCTGTTGCGTCCTGCGTATCGAGATTCCGGTCACCGCGACGGTTACGTCAGCATCGATCTGCCGCCCGCTCTCGCCGACGATGCCGAGGTCACGCATTCCGAGGCGCAACGGCTGTGGAACTTGATCGCCCGTCCCAACGCCATGATCAAGGTGCCGGCAACCGATGCCGGCTTGCTGGCAATTCGCACCTTGACGGCAGCCGGAATCAATGTGAATGCGACCTTGATTTTCGGCACGCGCCGCCATCGGCAGGTGGCGGACGCGTATATACATGGCTTGGAGGATCGGGCCGCCGAGCGATTGCCGCTCGAGCGCATCGTTTCCGTAGCCAGTATTTCGGTGCGCCGTATCGACGCCGCGATCGACCACGAACTCGACGCCATTCGCCGGCCCGAGAAAGCCGCACGCATAAGCCACCTGCGCGGCCACGCGGCGATTGCCGTGGCGCAATTTGCCTACCAAGATTACAAGGGCATGATCGCCTCGCTGCGCTGGCGACCTCTCGCAGCATGCCATGCACAACCACAGCGTCTGCTGTGGACCGGCGCATATAGCCCCGAAGCCTGCGACAGCGACCTCAAGTACGTGAATCGGCTTATCGGCCGCGACACCATCAGTTCGATGTCGCTGAACGCGGCGGAAGCGTATCGCGATCACGGTACCGCGGCGCCCACGGTCGAGCGCAATCTGCTCGAGGTGCTCGCACAGCTCGGAGATCTCGAGACAGTGGGGATCGATCTTGACCGCTTGAGCGCGCGGTTGGAGCGCGCATGCGTCGACGAGATGACGGCCGGCGTGAACACCGCGTTGACACGGCTCGCGGCGGCGGCGTAAACGCTTACCGGGTGGCGCCACCCTGGAGGCTTGAACTCAGCGGCGCCGAAACACATCCATCAACCCGGAGACGGCGGTCGTTTCAGATGACTGATAATTGTGCTCCTCGTCGAACAGCAAGCGCGACGGGTTGACCAGATCGCTGCGCGATACCAGGCCGATGAGTTCGCGCGACTCGGCGTTTTGCACCACTGCTATGCGCTCCAAATGATGCACGGCGAGCCGCGTCGCAATGGCTCTGCAAGTTTCATCGGGGAGCGCCATCGACCGGGGCGCTGTCGCCGAACAAATCACCGACCGCTTGGTCGAGCTCGCCGCCCTCGTGCTTCAGCGCGCGCGCGATCCAGCATGCCGACGTAGCGGCCGTTTTGCACCACCGGAAAGGCACGATGGAGCTGTGCGGATCCGAAGTGCGAGTCCAGCGCATCGGCGACGCTCATTCCCGCATCGATCGTTTTCACTTTCGCGGGTCATCACCTCCTCCACGGTGTGGCGTTCGAGCGGATCGATTCCGTATTCGCGATAGAATGTGCTAGCCGCGCCTCGCGATTTTTTCGGTCAGAATCGAGCGCGGCATCGTCAACACCGTGAACCCATAGGCGGAAACGCATGCTGTGAGGAGCGGCAGCAGCGCATTGACATCTTGCGTCAGTTCGAACGCGAACAGGACGGCCATCAGCGGCGCCCGCATCATCCCGCCGAGCGTGGCGGCCATGAATACCAGCGGCCACAAGGCGGGCTCGCCCGCCGGGCATGAACGGGAGCGAGCACCACGCCCAAGCCCGGCGCCCAACATCAGCAACGGCGCGAGAACGCCCCCTGAGGTGCCGGAACCCAGCGCAACCACCCACATCATCGGCCTTGCACAGCAGCAGACGCGAGCGCGACGCTCAGTACCAGGCGATTCTGCAGCAGGTCGCCGATGACGTCGTAGCCCACGCCGAGCGCGCGCGGCTGCAGGTAGCCGCCGATGCCCACCGCGATGCGCGCCGATGCGCCGGCCACCACATCCAGTGGATCGGCAGTTTGCCGAACAGGATCTTCGACCTTGTACAGCGCTGTCGAGAGCACCCAAGACAGGGCGCCGCTCGCCAGCCCCGCAAGCACGCACGACAACAGAACCAGTCGTCGTCACGGCCGAGGTCTGCAGCGGGAACAGCGGCCCCGCCGCAAAGAAATAGCGGCGCGCGTGAATCCGGCCACGGCGCAGGCGACAGCCACCGGCAGCAAGCTGCGCGGACGCAATTCGAACAGCAGCAGTTCGACCGCCAGCATGCACGGCGGCCACAGGCGTGCCGAAGATCGCCGGTCATGCCGGCCGCCGCGCCCGCGACCAGCAGCGTCTTGCGCTCCGCGCCGGTGATGTCGAAGCTGCTGCGCGATCAGCGAGCCGATGGCGCCGCCGGTCATGATGATGGGACCTTCGGCGCCGAACGGGCCGCCGCTGCCGATGGCGATGCCCGAAGACATCGGCTTCAGCAGCGCCACCTTCGGCGACATCTTGCTCTTGCCGAACAGGATGGCTTCGATGCGCCTCGGGAATGCCATGACCGCGAATCTTCTCCGACCATAGCGCGCCATCAGGCCGATCATGCAGTCCGCCGGCCACGGGGATCGGGATCACCCAGAGACCGAGATGGTTCAGCGCCGGCGAATGCGGTGCGAAAGAGAATATTTGAAAGAAAAACAGGTTGGTAAAGAGCCGGATCAATGCCAGCAGGCCGAATGCCGCCGCCGTGCTCACGAATCCGATTGGGGCAGCAATCGCAGCCATGCCGAGCAGACGCCGATTGGCGGTGAAATCGCGCCGGTTGTCGATCATGTCGAGGGGCCCAGGATCAGCGCCGGAAAACTGCCGCGAATGGATCTGAGTTCGGCACGGTGCAAATCAGCCAGTTTCGTCAAGAGTCCATCGCCTTTTTTTGACAGATGCACTTCGACCTCGCGGCCGTCGCGGGCGCTCGGCCGCCTCTGCACCAGGCCGCGCAATTCGCAGCGGGTAACGAGCGCCGCGACACCGTGCGGCTTCGCCTGCAGCCGTTCCGCCAGTTCTCCCACATAGGCGAATTCGCGTCCGGGAAACCCCTTGATGTGCAGCAGCAGCAGATACTGCAGAGGCGTTATACCCTTGGCCCGCGACGCGGTCTCCGAAAATCGCTCGAATTTCCGCATTTGATAGCGAAATTCCGAAAGACCCTCGAAGTCGGATTTTTCCAGCGTCCGCTCCTCGCCTCGATTCTTCACGCTCCAACCCTTCGGCTTATTAATATCACAGTGTGCCATATCGCGGGCGCTGCGCCGTGGACGGCAGCAAAAATATCTCTGTGCCGCGCCGCAAGCCGCTGTTGACCGGCGCCGCGTTTTGCGGCAACTTAAAGAGACACGACTCGTTCCCCTGTATGGGGATTCAAGGGAACTCGGGTTCAAGCCCGGGCTGCCCCCGCAACTGTAAGCGGTGTGCCTTGCATCGAAGACCACTGGATTTGCAAAATCCGGGAAGGTGATGCAGGGACTCCAAGCCGCGAGCCAGGAAACCTACTTGCCGTGGTCGCCCATCGAACAGCCGGGGTGTGCTGAACGAGAGGAAAATCCTAGTGGCGACGGAGTTGGCTGCGCTTGCGCAGGCCGGCGCCGCTTCGCCCACCGATGGGGGTCGACGCGACGCTCGCCTCGTCCGATGCGGCCAATGGCAGGTCGTCATCGGGAGTTGTTCATGGATGTAGCGTTCTCGCACCGCACACTGGCCCATCGCGCCAACCGCTGTGGATTCTTGTTTTGCGCCCACTATGCATTGCCCTGGTTCGCGATCCTTGCGCTGATGCCGCTGAGGGCGGCATGGGCCGACGACGCGGTCCGGGATGATACGTTGCAAGCGGTCGTCGTGAGCGCCACGCGAATTCCCACGCCGCAAATCGAAGTGGCGAGCAGCGTCACGATCGTGACCGACGAAGATATCTCGGCCAGACAAATTCGCACCATGCCCGATTTGCTGAGGGAAGTTCCCGGTTTGAATGTGGTGCAAGAAGGCGGCCCGGGCGGCCAGACATCGGTCTTCATGCGCGGCACCAATTCCAATCACACCAAGGTGTTCATCGATGGCATCGATGTTGCCGACCCCAGCAGTTCGACCTCCTCGTTCGATTTCGGTCAGCTGTTGACTCAAGATATCCAACGCGTGGAGATCCTGCGGGGCCCCCAGAGCGGACTGTACGGATCGGATGCCGTCGGCGGAGTCATCAATGTCATCACCAAGAGCGGCTCGGGACCTGCGCAGTTCAACGCCGGCATCGAGGGTGGATCGTTCGATACTTTCAATCAGACGGCCGGGTTGAACGGTTCGGCTGATCAGTTCCATTACGCCGCGAATTTCCAGCACTTCCACGCCGGTTCCACCCCCGTGACCCCCTCGGCCTATTTGCAGCCGGGGCAGGCCCGGATCAATGATTACGACGACAACCTGACCGGCTCCGCCAAACTTGGGTTCGCCGTGAGCCAGACGTTCGATCTCGGACTGGTCGCCCGCTACACCGACTCGCACTTGCGAATCACGGGGGATAATTTCGCTTTCTTCCCATCGATTCCGGATACCGCGCAAAGCGATTTCAATACGAAACAATATTATTTGCGCGCGACCGCGCACCTGCTGAGCTTCGGCGGCGCGTTCGATGAAACTTTGGGCGCCGCCTACAGCAACATCAAGTCGTACGATTTCAGCCCGGACGGGCCTGCGGAGACCGCCAATTTTGGCGCGCGGGTCAAGTTCGACTGGCAAGGCGTGGTCACGCTCGCCCCCAGTCAAAAATTGGTCCTGGGAGCCGAGCATCAACTCGATTCGATTTCAACGCCGATTTCAGCGAGCACCGCCACCAATTCCGGGTATGCCGAACTGCAATCGAGCTTCCAGGACCGCCTCTACGACACGGTGTCGGTCCGCTATGACGACAACGATCGCTTCGGCAGCAAAGTCACCTACCGGATCGCGCCGGAATATCTTATCGGCGACTTTGGCACGAAGCTCAAGGCAAGCCTCGGCACCGGCTTCAAAGCGCCGACGCTGACCGAGATGTTCCAAAGCTTTCCGTCGTTTGACTTCTTCGCAAACCCGAATTTGCGTCCCGAGACCGATGTAGGATGGGATGCGGGTTTCGAACAGGCGTTTCTCGAGAACAGCCTGCGCTTTGGCGTTACCTATTTTCATATCAACATCAAGAATTTGATCGATACCAGCGCGGATGGAACCACGGATGCGAATATCGGCCGAGCGGTCACCGATGGCGTCGAAAGTTTCGTCGCGTATCAGCCGGTGAAATCCCTCACTGTGCGGGTCGATTACACCTTCACCCGGGCCACGGACGAAATTGCGCATTTGACGCTGCTGCGCCGGCCGAAGAACAAAGAGAGTTTGGCGGCCTCATGGCAAGCGATGGACCGTGCGCAAGTGAGCGCGACGCTGCTGTCGGTCAGCTCCTGGGTGGACGGCAATCGGGACTTCTCGATTCCCCGTTTGAATGCGTCCCCCTATACGACCGTGGATCTGGCCGCCAATTACAGCCTGACCGAGAATTGGGGCCTGACCGCGCGCATGACCAATTTATTGAATCGCCACTACCAAAATCCCGATGGATTCGATCAGCCGACTTTCGCAGCGTTTGCGGGCGTCAAAGCCAAGTTCTGACGCTCACCGGATACTGACAGCGAGGTTCGCTTGCATGAGAGCTTGGCTTGCCACCGTGCGCGCGCTTCCCCGCCGTTTTGCGCACGGCCGCTTTATGCGCGGCCGTCCTGTGCGCGGCGAATGCCTCGGCACAACCGCCGCAGCGGGTGATGTCGTTGAGCGTGTGCACCGATGCGCTGCTGCTCGATTTGCTTCCGCCAAGCCGTATTGCCTCCATTACCTTTCTTTCCAGAGATCCGAGCAATTCGACTCTCTGGCCGCAGGCTGCCAAAGTCCCCATCAATTACGGCAGCGCCGAGGAAGTGCTCGCCGCCAAGCCCGACTTCGTGCTTGCCGGCACGTACACGACCCCGGCGGCGCGGATGCTGATCAAACAGGTCGGCATTCCGATGCTCGAGGTCCCGGCCGCCAACAATTTCGCCGCAATCCGCGCCACCACGCGCAAGGTCGCGAATGCGCTCGGCGCGGACGTGTTGGGGGAGGCACTCCTCGAAAAAATGGATGTAACCCTGCGGGAGTTGGCGGCCACGAGGCCTCGGCGCACGATCCGCGTCGCCGGATGGAGTGGCGGCGGCGGAGTGCCAGGACGCGGCACGTTGTTCGATGCGATCTTAACCGCTGCCGGCGGGATCAACGTCGCATCGAACAACGGAGAGAGCGACGGTTCCTTCGACCTGGAGCAGTTGCTCGAGGCTCGCCCTGATGTGCTGGCTTACGGCAGCGATACGGATTCCGCGCCCAGCTTGCACACCGATGAGGCTCTGCATCCGCTGCTTCTCAAGCTGTACGCGCGACGTCGAATTTCCTACCCCAGCGCCCTTTACAGCTGCGGCGTGGTTGAAAGCGCCGATGCCGCGGTTGCGCTGCGCGCGAAGTTGCTGGGGGCGATGCAGAACGGCACTTGACGGCATCCGAGACCACTGGACCTCTGGCGTTCGACTTCCCTCAGACACAAAAAGTTCCTGAATTCGGTCTATAAACTTAATATTTTCAGATATTTAGGTCGCGTTTTTCATTCTGATGGCTGACGGCGTACAACGGAGATATACTTTATATGTCATGCTTTACGCTGCAAAGTCATGATCGCGTGTCCGGGCTTCACCTTCTTACACTGCACGACGTCGGTGGAGGGGCTTAATCGGCCGATGGGTTGAACGCGGTGCGCGGGGTTTACAAGAGTTGGTTAGCGATCGCAATTAAAAATCTTATAGTCACGACGCAGGATATGCGTCATTGCATCCGGGGGTAATAGCAATATGAACGCGGCTCAAATAAACGCACCCATCCAACATACCGGTTTAAAAAGCCGTTGGGTGCAGTTGGTCCTAGGTATCATCTGTATGGCGATGGTGGCCAATCTGCAATACGGTTGGACCCTATTCGTGAATCCAATGCACGATAAGTTCGGATGGACCAAGGCGGCCATTCAGGTCGCATTCTCCATTTTCGTGCTCTGCGAAACATGGCTGGTTCCGGTGGAAGGCTACTTGATGGACAAGTTCGGCCCTCGCCCCGTGGTCCTGGTCGGCGGCATTTTGGCCGGACTTTCATGGATCATGAACTCGTATGCGACCTCTCTCGGAATGCTGTATTTCTCCGCGGTGGTCGGCGGAATCGGCGCCGGCAGCGTGTACGGCACCTGCGTGGGCAACGCGCTTAAGTGGTTTCCGGACAAACGCGGTCTTGCGGCCGGCCTGACGGCTGCGGGTTTCGGCGCGGGCGCCGCGCTGACCGTGATTCCAATCGCCAACATGGTGAAGGCCGGCGGCTATGACAAGGCGTTCTTCACCTTCGGCATGATCCAGGGAATCGTGGTCGTGGTGGCGTCGTTGTTCCTGATTCGACCGCCCCTCACCGGGATTGTCGCCGCCCTCAAGGGCGCGGTAAATCCGATGGCCCGGCGCAATATCGGTCCGGCGGAAATGCTCAAAACGCCGGTGTTCTGGGTTCTCTACATATGCATGGTGCTGGTCGCGTCCGGCGGTTTGATGGCGGCCGCCGAGATTGCTCCGATCGCCAAGGATTATGGCGTCGACAAGATCCCGGTCACCGTTCTTTGGGCGACCCTGCCGCTGCTCACCATGGCACTGTCGATCGATTCGCTCGTGAACGGCTTGACCCGCCCTCTCACGGGTTGGATCTCGGATCATCTCGGCCGCGAGAACACCATGGTGTTGGTGTTCATCGTCGAAGGGGTGGCCATCTGGGGACTGATGCAATTCGGCCATAGCACCGCGGGATTTTTGATCTTCGCGCCGCTGATCTTCCTCGGCTACGGCGAAATCTTCTCGCTCTTCCCCGCGGTGAGCGGCGATACCTTCGGCCCGAAATTCGCTGCGACCAACAACGGCTTCCTCTACACCGCGAAAGGAACTTCATCGCTGCTGATTCCCCTGGCCAGCGCGTTGAAGGCGTCTGCCGGCAGTTGGGTGCCGGTGCTGTGGATCGCGGGCGCGTTGCCGATTACTGCGGCCGTGCTGGCGATATTCGTGCTGTCGCCCATGCGCCGCAAGATGCTCGACAAAATGGTGGCCGACCCCATCGCCAAGGATATACAGACTCAGGCTACGTAGCGCGATGGTGTGATCGTTGGGTCATTGAATGGGGCGGCATCAGCCGCCCCATTTTTTTGAGCGGCAAAGAGCGCAAGAAGCGCTGTCGCCGGCGTTGCCGCGGCTTCCAGTGGCGCGGCTCACTTGCCGCGGTTAATGGCGACTAGCGCTGATCCGCTTCCGGTTTCGCTACCGCGTGGACGAAGGCAGCCAGTTCGTCGGCATCCAGTTCGCCGTCATGATTCCTGTCCGCGCGGGCGAACTGCATTTCGAGGAATCGGAATACCTGGTCCTTGGACACGGTCTCGGTTGCCGCAATCGATCGCACGTAGTCTTGAATTGCCATGAAAACCTCCATCGCGGTTCCATGGGCCGCCATCATAACGCCGCGGCGCATAGAAATGGTGTAAATACGAAGCGATAAACGCCTCACACTCTGCGCATCGTTTGCAACATTTTTACTCGGGATTTGCGATTCTAACGGCGTGTCTCAAGACTCAGCTCCAGCAAGCGCTCCCGCTTACGCCCATGCCCGCTCTGCATCGAAGATCCAGGCGCTCGGGATCGTCATCCTCGCGCGGAACCAGGGCGAAACCATTGCAAAATGCATTGCCAGCATATTCGCCGCCAACAGCCAGTGCGGCTGGCGCAACTCCTTATGGATCGTGGTCGTTGCCGACTCGTGCAGCGATGAAACTGCCAAGGCGGCGCGCAATGCACTCGGCGCGTTTGGCCAGGTGCTGGAAATCGGCGCCCATTCCCCGCAGGCCGCGTATCAGCTCGGTGCGGCTGCCGTGCTGGAACATTTTCGCGAAGTCCCGCGCCATACGCTTCTTTTGACGAGCGCGGATGCAGCGGCTGAATTGCCCAGAGATTGGATCGGCCTGCAGCTGCAGCACTCGCAATCCCCGATTGGTTTGGCGTCGCGTCGCTGATTGCGGCAAGCAGAATGGCGCTACGACCTGCGGGATTCGCCATCAGTCCATGCGGCGCCTTCTGGCCCAGCGCCGAAGTCCCATGACCAACACGGCGAGGACCGCACCGACCCCAACTACGGTCAGCGCCAGCACCCAGTAAAGGTATCTGCTTGCAAAGCGGGCGGCCGCGTAAACACGATCGATCGTCTTCAGGTTCCCCTCGTTCGGGATCGCCTCCGCCCGCAACGGCTCCCCAAGAATCATTACCTCGTCCGGTGATTGCCTAAAGCCGGGCCAAAGCGGCAATCCAGGCCCGTTGGGATCGCCATTTTTCGCGAAGTTCGCCCAGTAGCCGGCTAGGGCCGCCGCCAGCTCGCGATCTTTTTGAGTCCACGGCACCTCCTGCTGGTCGAGATGATCGAACACGAACGGCATTTCCATGCCGTGCGTCGCACCGAGGCCGTAGTATCGATTGCCGCTGGGGAATGGCGGCGCGCGCGCGAATTCGTAGAAGAAGACGTGCTTACTGCCGTTGCGCGCGGCGAGCCGCGCCCATCGCCACATGTCCCAGCGAAAGCGCATGTCCCCCTCGATGGCTGCCGCGGAGCGTCCGCGCCTGCGAGTCCGTAGTTCCCGGATTCGGATGCAGCAGCCACACCAGCGGCGCCGGAAAGTCCGCATCGAGGATGTCTTTGAAATTCGCCACCGTCACGCTTTTTTTCTGCAAAAACAATTGGCCTTCATCGGCGTTCGAGCCCACCAGCACATCGACATCATTTTGGGCATGACTGCGATAGGCGTCGAACGGCGCTTGCTTCAAGACGTAGCCATCCACGACGAAATGGCCATCGAAGGGGGTGCTGAGCAGCTCGGACGCGGATTTAGCGCGCAGCTGCGCCAGCGTCGATGCGCCCTGACGCTGCGCGAATTTCTTGCCGTCGTTTTCGGCTCCCGCCAGCGAAAAGCCCGGTGACAGCTCCAAAGGCTCGAATAGGCCGCCGCTTTCGCCGATGGCACGCTGGAAAAGACCTTTGGCGAGCGGCGAGGCGACGAGCGCGCTGACGGAAATGGAGCCGGAGGATTGGCCGAAGATGGTCACTCGTTGCGCATCGCCGCCGAAGGCGCCGATGTTTCGCTGCACCCACTGCAGTGCCGCGATTTGGTCGAGCAATCCGTAATTCCCCGACACGCCGTGCGCGGATTCTTTGCTCAACGAATTCAACGCCAGAAATCCCAACACCCCGAGCCGATAGTTGACCGTAACCAAGATAACGCCGCGTCTGGCGAAGCCATCGCCGGCGTACAAGGGCGTGGAGGCCGAACCGTTCTCCAACGCGCCGCCGTAGATCCACACCATCACCGGGAGCGGCTTTTCCGAAGCTTGCGCCGGCGTCCAAATATTGAGGTAGAGGCAATCTTCGCTGGTCGGCTCGGGCGCAGACTCGGGCGGATAGGACCCCAGCTGCGGACACACCGCAGAGAATTTATCCGCTGAACGAATCCCCGACCAACCCGGCGTAGCCTGCGGCGCGCGCCACCGCAACGCTCCCAGCGGCGGCGCGGCGAACGGTATTCCTTTGAATACCCGCACACCATCGGCTACCAATCCCTGCAGCTCGCCGCCATCGACCGCCACGGCCTGCGCTTCGGCCCCGCTGCCGAGACCCAGCGCCGCGATGAACAGCAGTCCAAGTGGTGCCATCTTCAGAGATTTACGCCTAAATTCGATCCGACGCCCTAGGTATACGCGAAGCGATGAGAAAAACCCAACTCGCTGAGCCTGAATTTGCAATGGCGGGTGAGCGAGATGCGCATCACAGTCGGAAATCAGGCCCTGTTCACTGCTTCACGCTCGGAAGCAACGCTCTCGCCAGTGCGCGTAGGACAACGCATAACTGGGATCGTACACACGGTCGCGCGTTAAGGTTTTGCCCTAAATTGTCGTCCAAGTGGTGTGCTCAGTTCCCTGACATCACTGGGCCGACACAGGGTCATCAATGCCGCAATCCGTGCATCGGAATATTTGGACACAACGCCTGACGGTCGCGGCCATCTTCTGCGTCTTGGCGGCGCTCGGCGCTTGCAGCGGCTACGGCAGCGAGGGCAGTTACAGCGGCAGCGTCGCGGGACGGAGCTATTCACTGGCCTCCACCATCAGCGGCCTCAACACCTCGGGACTCGTGTTGATGGTCAATGCAGGCCAGCGTAGCGATGCCGATTTATTTCACATGCCCGGCGAACGCGACAGCCCCGGGCAGGCGCTCATCTCCAACGCCACCGCGGTGAGCGTGGCGGCTGGGATCACCTCGTTGCGGCTTGCCCGATCGCTGCCCGCGGGCGCCAGCTACTCTGTGACGGTGCAGACGCAGCCCACGGGCGAGACCTGCACAGTCGCGGGCGGCAGCGGCACGATCCAAGCGGCGAACGCAGCCAATGTCGTGGTGACTTGCTCGAATCAGGCCTACTCGCTCGGGGGCTCGCTCAGCGGCTTGAACGGCTCGGGACTGGTGCTGGCCAATGGCAGCGATTCGCTTGCCGTGAATTCGGGAGCCTCGAGTTTTACGATGCCGAGTCCGGTCGCCTACACCAGCAGCTATCTGCTCACCGTCCAGACGCAGCCGGCGGGTTTGGCCTGCACGGTCGGCAACGGCGCGGGCACGATGCCCGCCGCTGCGGTGAGCAACGTTGCCATCGCCTGCACCGATCAACCCTTCAGCCTTGGAGGCACGATCAGCGGCCTCGGCAACAACGCGGGACTGACCCTTAGCAACGGCGCCGATACGCTCAGCATTGCCGCCGGCAGCACCGGCTTTACGATGCCCACACCGGTTGCTTTCGCCAGCCCGTACTCCGTTGCGGTGCTGACGGCGCCGCCGGGCCTCACTTGCACCGCGAGCAACGCCGCCGCGACTATGCCGGCCGGCAACGTCGTCAGCGTCGTCATCGCCTGCTCGGATCAGTCGTACTCCGTGGGCGGCACGATCAACGGATTCAGCAGCAGCGGCTTGGTGCTCATCAACGGCAGCGACACGCTCGCGCTTGCAGCCGGGCGCCTCGAGCTTCACGATGCCCACTGCCGTCGCCTACACCGGCGCTTATGCCGTCACGGTGCAGACCCAGCCGCCGGGGCTCACCTGTACGGTGGGTAACGGGACCGGCACGATGGGCAGCGCCGCGGTCACCAATGTCGCGGTCACCTGTTCAGCCAATACTTATACGGTGGGCGGCACAATCAGCGGGCTCGGCGCGAGCGGCCTGGTGCTTCTGGACAACGGCGGCGATGCCACCACCATCAGCGCCAACGCCACGCAGTTCACCATGAACACCGGCGTCGCCTACGGAAGCGGCTACGCCATCTCGGTTCAGACAGCGCCGACGGGTCTCGTGTGCTCGGTGAGCAATGGCACGAGCACCATGGGCGCGGCCGATGTCACCAACATCGGCATCGCCTGCGGATCGAACTTCACTCTTCTGTATTCGTTCGCCGGCGGCAGCAGCGACGGCGCGGGCCCTTACCATACCTTGATCCTGGGCAGCGATGGCGATTTCTATGGAACGACACTCGCCGGAGGCGCCAGCAACTCCGGCACGATTTTCAAGATCACGCCGAGCGGGACCGAGTCGCTTTTTTACTCCTTCGCCGCCGTTCCCTATTCCGGTCTGGTGCAGAGCACCGACGGCAATCTCTACGGCACGACCGCGACCGGCGGCACCAACGGCCGCGGCACCGTGTTCAAGATCACGCCGAGCGGGATCGAGACGGTGTTGTATTCCTTCCCGGCGGGCAGCAGCGATCCTTATACCGGTTTGATCCAGGGCAGCGACGGCAACTTCTACGGAACGACCGGGGCCGGCGGCGCCAGCGACGACGGCACGGTCTTCAAGATCACGCCGAGCGGGACGCAAAGCGTCTTGCACGCTTTTGCCAAGAGCGGCAGCGACGGCCAAACTCCTTATGCCGGTTTGATCCAGGGCAGCGACGGCAACTTCTATGGAACGACTTATTTCGGCGGCGCCAACGGGTTCGGCACGGTTTTCAAGGTTACACCTGGCGGGACGGAAACCGTTCTGTACTCCTTCGCGGGAGGCGGCGACGGCCAACATCCCTATGCCGGCGTGATTCAGGGCCGCGATGGCAACTTCTATGGAACAACCTATCAAGGCGGCGCCGGCGGCTTCGGCACCGTTTTCAAGCTCACGCCGAGCGGGACGGAAACCGTTCTGTACAGCTTCGCCGGGGGCAGCGGCGATGGCGCGGCTCCCGAGGCCGGCGTGATCCAAGGCAGCGACGGCAATTTCTATGGATGTACGCTGCAAGGCGGCGCCGGCGGCTTGGGCACCGTCTTCGAGCTCACGCCGAACGGCACCGAGACGATTCTGCACGCCTTTGCGGGCGGCAGCGACGGCGCAAATCCTCCCGCAAATCTGCTCCAAGGCAGCGATGGCGATCTTTACGGATCGACTGGTGCGGGCGGCGCCGGCGGCCACGGCACCTTCTTCAAGGTCACGCTGCAATGAGCGCCGCGCCGCGCGGCTAAACTCTGCTCGCGTACTCGCCTGAGCCGGCGAGTACCGCGGTGGGCTCCAGGTAGAATTTGTATTGCGCCCGGCAGGCGCGCAGAAAGCTGGCGCCGCTGTGCCCGGCTTTGCGCAGTACCGAGCGGTGCGTCAGCCACACCACCGCTGCCGTACTCGCGAAAAAGGCGCGATGCGCCAGGCGCGTCAAGGAGCACAACCCGGAACCGCGCGCCGTCCACAGCGCGAACAGCAACTGCGACTCGAATCCGACATGGGCGAGCTCGTCGGAAACAATGGTGCGGCAAAGAACCCGCAGGCGAGCGCAGTCCGTTGCCGATTCGAGCGCGCGATAGTAGACGTTGCCGATCAGCTCAGCGCAGATCAGCACGCCCAGGTGGAGATGCAGTCCGCCGAGCCGCCGCACGCGGCGAAATGCCCGATCGGTCCAATCGGTCCGCTTCAGCGGTATGCGATGATCCTGCATGAAGGCCCGCAACTGCGACGCATGGCGCTGCTCCTCGCGGACCAGCAATTCGATGATCCTGACCAGCTGAGGCATCTGCTGCTCGCGCGCGAAGCATTCCGCCGCACGCTTGAGCGTCCCGCCGCCGGATTGTTCGCCGAGCTGAAACGTCGCGATGGAGCTCGCGATGAGCGCGCGCTCTTCGGGCCTGAGAACATCGCGCAGGCCGCGCGCAGCGCGCCGCGGATGCCGGGCATGATGTTCGAAGTGATTCGACCAGATTTCGAGATTTCCGGCGCCCATGCCCTCGCCCTCCTGATTGTGCCCACCGAGTGTGGGATTTCAATCGGGCAGCGCCGTGGGGCAATTCTGACGGAATGTGGCGGCGGTCGAATCCGAGGTCGCTGCTTCGTTGTAAGTTAAACTCTCGAGTTGAACGGATAGCAGGAGATGCGACCATGGCTAAAAACGTGATTTGCCTCTGGTATGACGGCACGGCGGAAGAAGCGGCCAAGTTCTACGCTCAGACCTTTCCGGACAGCGCCGTGAAGGCGGTTCACCGCGCGCCCGGCGACTATCCGGCCGGCAAACAGGGACAGGTGCTCACCGTCGAGTTCACAGTGCTCGGGCTGCCCTGCCTCGGCCTCAACGGCGGGCCTGCGTTCAAGCACTCTGAAGCCTTTTCATTTCAGATCGTGACCGAAACCCAAGCCGAGACCGATCGCTATTGGAACGCGATCGTCGACAACGGCGGCGCCGAGAGCGCGTGCGGATGGTGCAAGGACAAATGGGGCTTATCCTGGCAGATCACGCCGCGGGCGCTGCTCGAGGCAACCACCGATTCCGACCGCACGGCCGCCAAGCGCGCGTTCGAGGCGATGATGAAAATGAAAAAGATCGACATTGCTGCGATCGAAGCGGCGCGGCGCGGAAGCGCGGCCGCTTAGCGTCCGCGTGTCGTTTCGCTCCATTTGATCATCATGACCTTCAAGGCGTCGTTTAAGACCAGGCACGAAATCAGCGCATAGCCGAAGACCGTGAACGTTTCCCACCACGGCAACGGCAGGAGCCCCGGAAGTCCCACGCGTGTCAGGAGCGTGCCGATGAGCACATCGGCGATGAGGGCCACAACCAGCGTTTTGCTGGGCATCGTCGACCAGAACGCGCGGCGTTCCCGGGCCGACAGAACCGAGAACGCCGCGAAGTAGAGCAGCAGCAGGAAGCTGAAGGTGTAAAGGGCATTGTTGTCGGCCGACAAACCGAATCGCGACCAGCCGAACCACAGCAGCGCCAGTGCCTCAGCGACCATGACGATGCCCAGCACCGCGGACACCGCGACCAGACCTCCGATGTTCCAGGTTTCCGGCGCTTGCGACGGGCGCACGCGATCGGTCGCCAGTGATACCTTCGCGAAATCTGTCATGAAGGTCAGCAGCAGTATCGCAAATGCCGAGACGACAAACTTGCCGGTCACCACGAACGCGATGGCGACGAAAGTGGACTTGAGTATGGTGCGGCTGATCTTGTTGATGATCCAGGTCAGGATGCGCTGATAAATGGTCCGTCCCTGCTCCACCAGCGCCACAATATTCGTGAGCCCCGCTTCGGTCAGGACCACGCTTGCGGCTCCCTTGGCCACATCGGTCGCCGAGCTGACTGCGATTCCCACTTCGGCCTGCCGAAGCGCCGGCGCATCGTTGACTCCATCGCCAGTCATGCCGGTGACATGACCCGCGGCCTGCAGCCGTTGCACGACGATGTATTTGTCTTCGGGATAAACCTCGGCGAACCCGTCGGCTCCATCGAGCAGAGCCGCCGCTTCTTTGCCGGCATTGGCGCCGGCCGCCTTCAAGTCCGCCACGCGCCGGATGTTGGGTAACCCGACGTTCTGGCCAACCTCACGAGCGACCGCCAACGCGTCTCCCGTGAGCATTTTTACCGAAACGCCCAAGTCCCGCAGTTCGGTGATCAATTGTTTGGCGTCCGCCCGCGGCGGATCGTAAAGCGATACCAAGCCGATCAATGCCGGCACGCCGGCCGCGGGCCGCGTGCGACAGCCAGGGTCCGATAGCCCTTGGCGGCCGCCGCGCTCACGCGTGCCTCGAGCGCCTCGATGGCCGCGAGCCCGAGCCCGCAGGTCTTCGCGATGGTGCGTAACGCCCCTTTCATGACCCGCAGCTGCACTCCGTTCTCTTCAACCACGGCTTCGGTGCGCCGATTTGCGGCATCGAACGGGGTGAACGAGACTGGCACCGTTTTGGGAAACTTGTCGAAGATGTTCCTTTCCCGCGCCGCCAGGAGGAACGCGAGGTCTATCGGGTCCTGGTTCGCCTCCCGCGATGCGAGCGCGCCGGCGAATAGCACGTCAGGCTCAGTCGCGGGCGCCGACGGAATCACCTCGGTCACGGCGAGCTGATTCATCGTAATGGTGCCGGTCTTGTCGACACAGAGCACGTTCATTGTCGCGGCATCCTCGGCCGCGCTCAGGCGGGTCACCAGTACGCCGCGCTTGGCCAGTTCCCTCGAACCGACCGCCATGCTGACCGTGAACATCACCGGAAGCGCTACCGGCACCGCACTCATCAACAAAACCAGCATGAGCGGAATCATCTCGATGAGCGATGCGCCGCGGATCAACGACAGCACGAAGACCACGCCGAGCAGCGAGCCGACGATGACAAACAACCAGCGCACCACTTTCGCCACCACCGTCTCGATGTGAAGTTTCGGGCGCGCCTCCTGCACAAGTTGAGTGGTACGGCCAAAGTAGGTGTTTGCCCCGGTCAGCATCACCACCCCGGTGCCTTCTCCCTGACGCAGGATCGACCCGGACGAAAGCACCTCGCCGGACTTCTTGTCCACATCCCTCGATTCGCCGGTAAGGGCCGACTGATCCACCCGCAGCGAACCGGCGAGGAGTTTAAGATCCGCCGGAACGATGTCGCCGGCGCGCACGCGAACGATGTCGCCGGGGACCAGCTCCCGGGCCGGTGTCACGCGCCATTTGGACTCCCGCAGCACGCGTGCGTTGATCTGCAGCTCGCGCCGCAGCGCTTCGACCACCCCGGAGGCACGGCGCTCCTGAAAAAATCCCAGCACCGCATTGACGATCAAAAGTGTGCCGACCACGATGAGATCGGAGTACCTGCGCAGCACGACCGAAAGCAGCATGATGAGTTCGAGCATCCATGCGGAGATGCCCCAGAACTTGCGCAGGAATCCGCGCACGGGATGTTGCTTGCGCTCAGCGACTTCGTTGTAACCGTACTCTTTGCGGCGTTCTCCCACCTCGGCGTCCGTCAGACCTGCTTCCGCGCTTACACGCAAGCTTGCCAGCGTCTCGGCGCTCGAGGCAGTTTCGAGGTCCGCGGGCTTGACGCCGATTGGTTGCCGCTGTGGCGGATCAGCCCGCGCAGTTTCCGGCAGCATGCGTCACCTCGAGAACAATTTAGTGGACCGCGATAGGGGCTGTGTCGCCCGGGAGCGCATTGAGCGCCGCGCGTGCTTCGTCCAGGGTATCGCGAAAATATCGGTGCTTTGGACTGCTCACCACCAATTTCTGCATGATCGCTTCTGCTTGTTCGATGTCGTGTGCGCGCCTGTTCCGGCAGGTGCAGCTCGGCTTCAATTCTTCCCGCGTAGATGAGCGCGACGGCGTGGTCGATGGCATTGGATTGGGAATCGGGGTCGTGCTCTGCAACTTCCCGGTACATTGCGTCGGCTCGCCGCTCGAAATCCAGAGCCTCGCGCGGCAAGTGGATTAGATAGAGAGCCAACCCCATCGTCATGTTCGAATTCGCCAGGTCCGCACTGGCCTGCACGTCGCTTTTGTCGGACCGCACCATCGCCTCGTTGATCGAGATGGCCTTTTGGCACAGCCCCGGCACTTCGGAAGCAGCGCCGGCATAAGCCAGGCACTCACACAAGTTCTGATCATCGACGATGAGAAACCGTTGATACTCCGAGTTATTCGGATCGCGGGCCGCGAGTTGTTCGGATATCGCGAGCGCCTTGCGAGATTCGGCCGCCCCTTCCGCGAATTTCCTGTCGAATCTAAGCACTGTGGCGGTCCAGCCGCGCGAACGCCAGACGCCGCGCAGCAACTTCAGGCTGGCTGGATTCGCGTCGAGCAAAGCCTGATTCATCGCGAGCGAGCGGCGTTCGTAGTCGAGAGCGGTCTCGTAGTTGCCCAGCCAGAGGTTCACTTCTCCGATGCCGATCAGCGATGCGGCAATGTTGTAGCGCAGGTCCTCCGAATCATGGCTTGCCGTCAATCGCTGTTCGATCTCGAGGCGTTGCTGCTGCAGCGCCAGCGCACCATCGAGGTCGCCGAATTGCTCGGAGATCCTGGCGAGGTTCAGCATCGTCCCCAGCAGTTCAACTTGCAGCTTGGGATCGTGCGGGTCGGCGGCCGCCAACTTGCGGCGGATTGCCAGCGCCTTCATCGTACAGTTCATTCGCGCGCTGAAACGAACCGGTCCCGCCCAGGTGCGGATGTCCCTCTTCGGCCCGGATTCGCCCGATCCGCTCGTAGCCCGGCGGCCAGGTCGCGCAGCGTGGCGGATCGTTGTGCCCCTCGGACTCGATTTGCTCGAGATACTCGAGAGCGCGGCGCACCACCAGCTCGCGCGCAGCCGTGGAGCCGGGCAGGTTCTCGATGGAATCATGAAACTCGAACAGCAACGAGTCGGTCAACTTGCGCAGCGACTGGAAACGCTGCTCGGCGCGGGCTTGCTCGACGCGGGCGATGCGCGCCTCGCGCACGATGGCGACCGCCCCGGCGAGGACGACCAGGCAAAGACCGCGGCAACCGCCAGCGCCAGCTTATGGCGCTTGACGAACTTGCCGGCCCGGTAGGCCAGACTTGGCGGACGCGCCACGACCGGCTCGTTGCTCAGGTAGCGCCGAAGATCGGCAGCCAGCTCGGATGGCGCGCCGTAGCGGCGGCTGCGATCCTTGTCCAGCGCCTTCATCGCGATCCAGTCGAGATCGCCGCGCAGCAGTTTGCGTCAGTTGCCGCGGCTCGGTGCCGCGCGCCTGCAGCGGCGGCGGCAATGGAATCCCGATCCGCTTTGACCTTGGTGCTCGGCCGTGGGCGGCTCTTCCTCGCGCAGCTTGCGCAACAGTTCGTCGAGCGGCTGCTGCTGCCGGCGGCTCGTCTCGAACGGCTGAATCCCGGCGAGCAGCACATAGAGAACCACTCCCAGCGAGTACACATCGGTGCGCGTGTCGATGTCCTGGACTGTTGGGATCGGCCTGCTCCGGGCTCATGTAGCCCGGGCGTGCCGATGAATTGTCCCAAATTGCGTGAACTGAGCTCGCGTCCGCCACTCGAGGCACAGCCGCTCTTTGCCAGGCCGAAGTCGATGATGCGCGGCACCGGCTTGCCATCCACCTCGACAATCAAAATGTTCGCCGGCTTCAGGTCGCGATGGATGATGGCCTTCTGGTGCGCGTGCTGCACGCCTTCGCAGACCTGGATGAAGAGTTCGATCCGATCGCGGATGTTGAGTTTCTTTTGATCGCAATACTCGGTGATCGGCAGTCCCGGCACGTACTCCATCACGAAGTACGGCTGGCCCTGCGCCGTCGTGCCCGCCTCAAATACCTTCGCGATCGCCGGATGATCCATGAGCGCGAGCGATTGCCGCTCCGACTGGAAGCGCTGCACCGACGGCTTCGTCGTACATCCCGGCCCTGATCAATTTCAGCGCCACCTGCCGGCGCACCGGTGGGGTCTGTTCCGCCAGCCACACCTGCCCCATGCCGCCTTCGCCAAGCTCGCGAATCAGTTGAAAACGTTGCTGCAAACACCTGGCCGGCTTGCAATGTGCAGATCGAATCCAGCCCCGCCGTCCCCGCGGCCAGTCCGTCGGCGAGCGCGGAAGATTTCAAAAAATCCGCCGGGATACCTGGATCGGAGGCGAGCAGGGTTTCAACTTCCTGCCTGAGGGATGGATCGGACTGGCAGGCAGCATCGAGGAAGCCGGGGCGTTCGGCTGACGCGAGCTCCAGCGCGCGCTCGAGCACGTCCCGGACCTGCTGCCACCGTTCGGGCGTCATGGTTCCGGGACGGTGTTCATATGGTGATGCAGCCAAAGCCGGGCGGTAGCCCAATGCCGCTTTACGGTCGCCGGCGAGAGTCCGAGCACGCGCGATGTTTCTTCGATGGAAAGACCGCCGAAGTATCTGAGTTCCACGATGTGGCCCTGTTGACGATCGAGCTTGGTCAGTTTGTTCAAGGCGTCGTCGAGGGCGACCAGATCCACGCTCGGGACTCTTGCCCGCCAGGCCCTCATCGAACGTGATTCGATAGCCTCCATCGCGCTTTGCGGCCTTTTTGACGCGGGCGGACTCGATGAGAATCTGCCGCATCAACTGCGCGCAGATGGCGAGGAAATGCTCGCGGTTCTCGAACTGATGGGTGCCTTGTTTCGCGAGGCGCAGATAGGCCTCGTGCACCAGTGCGGCGCTTTGCAGCGTGTGATCGGGACGTTCCTTGCGCAGGTATCGATGCGCGAGACGCCGCAGCTCGTCATAAACGCGCGGAAACACGGCACGCAGCGCCTCGTTGTCCCCGGCCTGCCAGTTTGCCAGCAGCCCGCTCAGGGTGTTGGACGGAAGTTTCGACAACCAGCCCTCCGGCTCGGCGCGCACAGCTTATTTCCCGGCAACCGGCGCGCGCATGAATTCGAAGTCAACGGATTGAACATAACGGTACTTCGTACAATATGCAGGGTGATCATAACCCCACTGAGGGCGCCTGTGACTCTGCCCCCTGTTGACCGCAACACCGCTTCAATCGCTCGATGAGCCACCGGCCCGCGGGGCCGGGCGGTTTGCTGGTCATGTAAACCGCCGACATCGGCAATATCAAACTCTCCTCCGCCAAATCTTCGATCGACAGCTTGACCAGCCGGCCTTCCGCAAGATCCTGCTTCACCGCATGCAACGGCATGCCGCCCCACCCCAAGCCTTTCAAAAGAAACGCATGCTTCGCAAATAAATCGCCCAATCGCCACGTCAGCGGCGACATGACGCCGAATTCGCGGCCATGCGTCAGCTCGGATCTGTCGGTCAAAACGAGTTGCACGTGTTTGGCGAGTTCGGATTTTGCAATCACGCCATCGAACAGGGCGAGTGGATGTTCGCGCGCCGCGACCATGATCATGGCGAGTCCTTGCAATCGCTCCAGCGTCATCGAGTCCGGTGCAATCGGCAGGGACCCCACGACGCCCAAACTGCAGCGGCCGTCGAGCACGGGTTGGTAAGCGCCGCCCAGCGCTTCAACATACAGCCGCAACGGCGTGCGCGGAAATCGGTCCCTGAATTCCTTGGCCGATTCGGCAATCGCTTCAATGGGAAACAGCACATCCACCACCGCCGAGAGTTCCGACTCGAGGCCGTGGGAAATTCCTTTCGCGCGCGCCTTGAGCAATTCGACATTGGCGACGACACTGCGCGCATCGGCAACCAGCTGGATGCCGGCGGGCGTGAGTTTCGGATAGCGCGCGGATCGATCGAACAGCGCCACGCCCAGTTGGGCTTCGAGGTTGCTGACAAGCTCGCTCACCGCGGATTGCGCCCGATGCAGTTTGCGCGCGCCCGCCGAGAAGCTGCCTTCATCCACGGCTGCTATGAACGCCCTTAATTGATCCAAAGAGACACCGTCCAGCACGATTTTGATCCTATGTATCCGGTATTCAGATGGATACCATCGCAACATAACGGCTATTCAGGGGATAGCCGCCGGCGCAGGATACACCTCAGTTTCTCCTTTAGCCAAACGAGCGGGTGATCCTCATGCAACTCCTTCACATCGATTCCAGTGTTTTGGGACCTAATTCGGCGAGCCGTGCGCTGTCGGCGGAAATCGTCGCCAGACAAGTTGCGCTGCATCCCGGCATTCACGTGGTGCACCGGGATTTGGCGACCGACGCCGCGCTACACCTCTCGCCAGCCCACTTGGCCGCCTGGCAAGGTGCTGCAGTGGAGGACGCGAATCTGGGCGCCGACTTGGCCAAGGGCGGCGCCTACTTGGATGAACTCTTCGCTGCCGACATCATTGTGATCGGCGCGCCGATGTACAACTTCTCGATCCCAAGCCAGCTCAAAGCTTGGATCGACCGCGTGGTCGTTGCCGGCAAAACCTTTCGCTATGGCGCGAATGGCGCCGAAGGCTTGTTGAAGAACAAGAAAGTATTCATCGCGTCCTCGCGCGGCAATGTCTATACGCCGGGTTCTCCTGCTGCGGGCCTCGAGCATCATGAGAGCTATCTCATCGGCGTGCTCTCCTTCATTGGCTTGAGCGATGTCACGGTCGTGCGCGCGGAGGGATTGGCCTTCGGCCCAGAAGCCAAGGAAGCCGCCATGCTCAAGGCGCGCGAGCACATCGCGGCGATGGCGGCATGAGCGCTGTGTTGCAAGCGCGCCCGGCGCAGCGCGCCATTGTGCTTCGCCGCTTGCGCACAAATCGTTTCCCGGGCATTGCGCCCGGCAACTGGCCGGTTTCAGATGAAATACAGCGGAAGGTATTCAGCGCTGCAGCAGCAGTTTCAATCGCGTCAAAACCAGCGGGCGCCGACGGGTTGTCCCGGAAACTCAGACTTTGTATGCTCGGTCGGGCGTAGCCATCCAAGCCCAGCCTTACCAGGAAGTCCGGAAATATGGAATCGATCGGCGGTGACTTACGCCAGATGCAGCGGACTCCGCTGTTGGAGTCGCACGTGCGGGCGATGCGCGAAGCGGGCAAAATCGCCACTTATTCCGCCGGGACATTTCTCGCCAGGCCCGGCGAGCCGGTGGACCGCTTTGTCTACATCGAAGACGGCGAGATAGAGGTTGTCAATCCCTACACCGACAAACGCCATTTGCCCTTTACCTTGGGTCCGAGCCAATTCATGGGCGAGATCGCCTTTTTGAACGGCGGCGCCTGGTCGTTGCCGATGCGCGCAGTGCGGGAAACGCGTGTCATCGAGGTGCCGCGCCACGCAATGCTGAAGCTGATGTCTGAAATCCCAGAAATGTCAGACATCATCATCACGGTGTTTTCTGCGCGCCGGCGACGCCAACTCGACGACCGCGACGGCGTTCTACGATTGATCGGCGAAGAGCGCGATCGCAACGTGCGGCTCATCGCGGAATTCGCCAGCCGCAACCGCATTCCCTACAGTTCGTTGCCGCTCGAAAGTGCCGAAGCCGAGGCGACCGCCCTCAACTGCGGGATTGCTCCCGCGCAACCCGCTGTGATATTCGGACGAAATGTCGTGGTGACCGACCCCACGCCGGACAAGGTGGCGCGGCTGCTCGGCCTGCATCTGGAGTTCCGCGACGACGAAACCTTTGACGTGTTGATCGTGGGTGGCGGCCCCGCGGGGGTCGCCGCAGGAGTCTATGCCGGTGCGGAAGGTTTGTGTGCGCTGGTCGTGGAGGACATAGCAATCGGCGGGCAGGCCGGCACCTCCAGCCGCATCGAGAACTACATGGGCTTCCCCACCGGAATCTCCGGCGCGGATCTGGTCTGGCGTGGCGAGGTACAGGCGATGAAATTCGGCACGCGCTTCGCGATGCCACGACGGGTAATCGCCCTCGAGAGGCTCTCGGATCAGAGTTTCTGCGCCGCCTTCGACAACGGTCAGCGAGTTCGTGCCAAGGCGGTCGTGGTCGCCACCGGCGTTCAATATCGCCGGCCGCGACTCGAGCGGCTCGCCGAATTTGAAGGTGCCGGCATCTATTATGCCGCGACCGAAATGGAGGCGCGCTATTGCAAAGGAACCGAAGCGGTTATCGTTGGCGGCGGCAATTCGGCGGGCCAAGCAGCGATGTTTCTCAGCCGCTCCGCAAGTTGCGTGCGCGTGCTGGTCCGCGGCACGTCGCTTGCAGCGTCGATGTCGAGCTATCTCTCCAGCCGGCTCGCCGCAGACCCCAGAATTACGATTGAGTATGGCGCCGAGGTGAGCGAGTTGTCCGGTACCGAGCATCTCGAAGCGCTGACCATTCGTGATGTGAATACTGGAGCGACCCGCCGCGTAGACACGCGCGCGCTGTTCATCATGGTGGGCGCCGCGCCGAACACCGGGTGGCTCTCAGGCCTGGTGAAGCTCGACGACAAAGGCTTCGTGCTCACCGGTTCCAGCGATGGCCCGGCATCATCGCCCTTCGCCACTTCTCTGCCGGGTATCTTCGCGGTGGGCGATGTACGCGCAGGCTCGGTCAAGCGTGTGGCGTCCTCGGTCGGCGAAGGATCGGTCGTGATCTCCAAGGTATGGGAATTTGTCAACCGCAAAGCCTGAAGAAAGCGATCGCAAAAATCCACTGGCAAATGTCGACTTGAGTGAATTCAACAACTTGCCGCGTGGCGCTCCTTGGATTTAGCTCCATCGCAGAAATCGACCGCGCTTGAGTCGTCCGAGGGTGGTTGCAGCGCTTCTTGTCAGGTATATAATGACCATGAATTGTGGTCACATGTGAGAAAGCAATGGTCATCCCGGCGGCGGTTTTCAAGGCCGAGTGCCTGAAATTGATGGATGAGGTCGCGCGAACCGGACAAACCCTGGTGATCACCAAACACGGCAAACCCGTGGCACAGTTGGTGCCGATGCCGGCGCAGGCTCGCTCCGAATTCGGATATATGAAAAATACGGTACGGATCAAGGGGGATGTCGTCGGCCCTATCGATGAAGAATGGAGCGCATTGTCGGGCGATGAGAATCATTTATTTGCCGTGGCACCGAAGAAATCTCGAGCGCGCCGTGGCAGCCGCAAGAAATGAGTGCTTTGCTTCTCGATACTCATATCTGGCTCTGGTACGCAGAAGGCATGACAAATCGACTGAGACCGGCGAGCGTCGGCAAACTGGATGCGGCTCGCACGGGTGATGGTCTTTTGGTGTCGGCAATCTCCGTGTGGGAGATCGGAGCGCAGAGCGCCAAGGGCAGAATTCAACTATCTATTCCGCTGCGCGATTGGACCGAGAGGGCACTCGGCGTTCCCGGTATCCATTTTGTCCCGCTTGATGCAGCTGCCGCGGCGGAAAGCACCTTGCTGCCGGGCGAGCCTCACGGCGATCCTGCGGACCGCTTCCTGATCGCGACCGCGCGCACAAAGGGCGTGGCACTGGCGACACGCGATGAATACATCATCCAGTACGGAAAGCTCGGCTTCTTGCGCGTAGTTGAGATGTAATGCGTCGTAGGTAGTATGCCCTCAGCTCGGCGTACCCGCGTTTGCCGCCGTGCGCGCGGCCGCGAGGTTGTCCGCCTGCGCGCGTTCAAAACGCCGGCCGAGCAGATAGGCAATCGGAAACCACACCGCCGAGATCGCGACGCCGAAAACCGCCAGTCCCGCTACTCCAAAGGGCAGCACGGCCGCGCTCAGCCAGGAGGAGGTGAGATCGCCGAAACGGTAGACCACGGTATCGATGACATTCTTGGCCTTGTACTTGGCCTGCTGGTCCACCGCGGTGAATAGCATGTCGCGGCTTGGCTTGGCGATGGCATATTCGGCAAAGCGGCGCACCACCTGGACCGAAGCCAGCACCATGAGCACCGGCGAAAATATCACGGCCAGGAACGCCACGACCATGATGAGCGGATTGAGCAGCAAGCCCGTCGTCACACCGAAGCGCCGGATGAAGCGCCCGGTCCCAAACAGTTGGATCAGTACCGCGATGGAATTGGTCGCCAGGTCGATGCTTGCGTAAGCCTGGGTGCGGGCTACGCGCGAAACGAAGTTCTTGCTGATCAGATCGCCGAGCTGAAAGTAGATCACGGTGGAGATCCAGGTCATCAACAACAGGAACAGCGCGATCATCAGGAGATAGCGCGACTTGAACAGCAGCGCGAATCCATCGAACGGATTGCCGCCGAGCCGGTGATCGAGCGAGGTCTTCTGCGCGCCCTCGCCCACCGCCGCGAGCCTGCGCTTCTCGTTCTCCATCAGACGCACCAGAAACGCCGTGGCCGCGAAACCCGCCGCCGAAATCAGCAGAAGATTGTTGGTACCGAGGGTGCGGACGAACAGGACGGTGAACGCCGGGGCGCAGATGGTGCCGACGGTGCCGCCGGCGGCGATAAATCCGAACAGCCGCTTGGCCTGATCGCTGGAAAAAATGTCGGCCATCAGGCTCCAGAACACCGAGATCGTCAGCAGATTGAAGGTCGACACCCAGACATAGAACGCGGCCGCGATCCAGCGATCGTTGGCGGCGGCGCGGAACAGCAAATAGAAGATGATCAGCGTGATCGCGATAAAGCCGTACACCCAGGGGAGGAAATTCGCGAGCCGGATGCGCGAGGCCAGGCCGGCGAATATCGGCGCAACGGCGAGGCTCAACAAGAACGTGCCGGTGAAGAGTTCCTGCAGATGCGCGACGCCGTAAATCGTGCCCATCGTGTCGCGCAAGGGGCGCAGGATGAAATAGCTGGTCATGAGAAGGAAGAAATAGATGAACGCGGTGAGCGCAACCTTGATCTCGTGATGCTCCACACCGGCGATTCGCCGCAGCATCCGCGAAAATGCGCCGCCAGTCGGATCGGTCATCGCAGCTCTCCCCATGGCAATCGCGGCTGCTCAGCCGATCTGCGCGACATACTCGGCCATGCGCGCGCGCTCTTTGGCATCCGGCAAACGCCCGCGTCCCGCGGCAAGATTGTCGATCATGTGCTCGGCCTTGTCGGTGCCCGGTATGGCGGCCGTCACGGCCGGATGGGAGAGGATGAACTTGAGAAAGAACTGGCCCCAGCTGGTACAGTCGAAATCGGCGGCCCAATCGGGCAGCTTGCTGCCCAGGGCCTTGCGAAATAGCTTGCCGCGGCCAAAGGGCAGCGCCACGAGGACCGCTGCGCCCACGTCCGCGGCTGCCGGCAGCAGACGCTCCTCGGCGCCGCGGTTGTCGATCGCATAGTCGATTTCCAGAAAATCGGGCCTGCCGCGTTTGAGGATGGCTTCGGCGGCGGCGTAGTCGCCTTTATACGTGGTCGTGATGCCGGTAAAGCGGCACAGGCCTTGGGTTTTGAGCGCGTTCAGACCGCCCAAGTCCTGGCCCGGATCGCGCACGTTGTGAAGCTGCAGCGCATCCACTTTGTCGGTCTTCAAACGCCGCAGCGATTCGCGCGCTTCCGCCGCTTCCCCGCCGGTCCGATATTCCTCGAGTTTGGTGGCGATGAATACGCGCGGACGCAATCCGGTGTCGGCGAGGATGCCGCCGATCACGTTTTCGGCGTTGCCGTAGGAGGGTGCGGTGTCGACGATGCTGCCGCCGCCCGCCACGAGGGCACGGATGACCTCGGTCTGCGCGGCGCGCTCCTGCGGACTCGCTCCCACATTGAATACGGCGGCCGTGCCGACGCCGATCACCGGCAGAGTTTCGCCATGGCCGTGCGGAATGGGACGAGTCCGCATGGGCTTTTGCGCATCCGCCGCGGACAATCCCGGCAGCAAAAGGCTCGCGCTTACGCCGCCGCACAGGAGGAGCGCGTCGCGACGCGAGAGACGTTGATTGCCGCCGCCTTTCATAGATACCCCTGCTGCTGCCCGATTGCAGCATACCAAGCCGCGTTTCGGCCGGCCACCGCGCAGGAGCGCGCCTGCGGCGGCCTCGCATGCCGGCGGCTGAAGCACAGGTGAAAAGCGGACCCGCTAAGCGCGACGCGTAAAGCCGTCGGCACTCCACTCTTCGCTGCCTACGCCGTGATGAACGAAGAAAAGGCCGTCAGGGTCGTATTTCGCTTTGATGGCCTGCAGTCGCGGATAATTCTTTCCCCAATAATCGCGCTGCCAGTTGCGGTTGAAAAAATTGCTCTCTGAAACATAGGAGCCGGCATTCGGTGCGGCGCGGCGCAATTGCGCCGCCGCGAGTTCGATGGCGTGCGCATCTTTGCGAGCGGCTGCAAGATCGATGGCGCCGCCAGGCTCGCCCGGATAGGCGCTCTTTTGTCCGTCGGCGATAATGGCAAGCGCAAAGGCCTCGGTCACGGCCGGATTGGTTGCCGTATCCAAGGTCGCTGCGATCGCCTCGGGCGTGGCGCCGGCGAGTCCCTTGTTGATGTGCAGGCCGATGCTCTTGTAGCGGCTGGCGGCGAACAAGGCATCGCAGAGACGCTTGCCCTGATCTTCATGCAGAAGCCGTGTCGGCAGCCAAAGCGAGTCGTAACCGTTGAGAAACGCGCCTACCTGTCCTTGGTCGCCCTTCCACCAGCCATGATACTTGGGCGCTCCTGCGCGCGCGTCCAGGATCATCGACGGATTCCCTTCGGTGTCCCAGAAGTGGCGCGCTTCGTGCGCGCTCGCGCCGAGCTCATCGGTGACCGCATAGTCGTCGGGCGATGCCCTGATCCAATCGAAGAAAGGCTTCCACAGCGCCTGCGCGGATTGCCGGTCGAGCCCCTGGCTCGCCATGGAAATCTCGAATGTATTGTCAGGGGCGAAGTGCACCTGCTCACCCCAGTGAGGATTCGAAAGATTGTCGGCATAGAAGCCGACAAAACGCGCGATCAATTTGCCGAAGGCGGCATCGGATCGGGCTTTGATCGTGCCCCAGGCGCCGCCCATGTACTGGGGCAGATCATGGGTGCGCAAGGTAAGCCGGGTGACGACGCCCCAGCTGCCGCCACCTCCGCCCTTCAGTGCCCAATACAAATCGGCGTTCGTGCAGGGGTTCGCGATGCGAGTCACCCCGTCCGCCGTGACGATCTGCGCTTCCAGCAGGCCCGCAGCGGCCGTACCGAAACCTTTCGAGAAACTACCGAAGCCGCCGCTTTGTACCAGGCCCGCAACGCCCACGTCGGTACAGCCGCCGCCTTGCACGTAGCGGCCGGCACGGCTCGTCACCGCATTGTAGAGATCGATCCACACCGCGCCCGCTTCCGCCGTCACCGCCGGCACCGGTGCAAGCTTGCCCTCGCAGTCTTGAGCCACAAAGGAATCGTGAAGCTTCACTGCGTTCATGCCGCGCGTCCAGACGAGCAGCGAATCGGGCGCGTTGGATGTGCCGAGATAGGAATGGCCTGTCCCCTTGACCACCAGCCGCAGATTATTGCTGCGCGCGAAATTGACCGCGGCTGCGACGTCGGCCGCATTCCGGGCTTTCACGGCGTACGCGCTCGGCGCCGGGGTCCAGGCGTCATACCAGCCGCAGACCTGCGTACCGCCCGGCTGGTCGCCGATCCAGAAAGGGTTGCCGACATTTTTGAGCGCGTCCTGGCACTCTGTGCCGTTCGCCCCGGTCGCGCATGCTCCGAAGAGCGAAGGCACTTCGAGCAGATTGCCTCCCACCTCCTGATTCAGTTTTGCCCAGCTCGCCGCCGACGGCCATGCCGCATCGCTGGGCCGCACGCGCGTCCGCGGAGCGCGCGCGCCGCCGGCTTTTGAACCGGCGAAGGCGAACCCACGCGACCAATTGCCGGCGAGCAACGGAAGGCTCAGCGCACCTGTAAGCAGATTTCTTCGATTCACGCTCAGCACCTCCATGATCGGCTCAATGAATGCAAAATGAATTGCGCGCCAGCATCGCAGCGACTTCTCCCTGACGCAACGGCGCTGGGGTAAGCGGGACCGCGACGCGGACGAGCGGCAAGATACCCGGCCGGCGCCAATGCGCCGCGATACGGCAGCCCTACTGCGACGGCCAGTAGCGCAGCATGACGGCGACGATGATGGCGGCGCCTGCGAGGAATATCGCAGCGCCGATCAAACGGTGAATGGTTCGATAACTGAGCTTGCGGTTGCGATCCGCCGCATTCCTGACTTCAGTCCCCAAGCCCGGACTGACCCACATCGCGGGCGCCAGGCGCTGCTCCACGGCCTGCGTGAGCTTCGTCAATGCCGCCGGCACGCCCAAAGCCGCGACATCGATCCACTGCGAGCCGCTGAGGAAATATTGGAAAGAGCGGCTGAGCGGCGTCGCATCCGTGCGCAGCCCGATAATGCGCCGCCGCTGCAATGCTGCGCGCTCGATCTCGCGTCCCACGTGCGGCGACGTCAGTGCGTGCTCAGACAGCACCAGCACCAGGACTTTGGCCTCATTGATCGCGCACATCCCATCCGCGTAATGCGTTCTAGGTGCCGCGTCCCGAGGCGCAATCCCGCAGTGGATCCCGTGCTGCTCGAGATTCTCGACGACGGCCTGGGCGACCGCTGCATCTTGCGACGCATAGCTGACAAACGCGTCGTTACTCACCGCTTCATCTTATGTCACCATTCCATGCGATGCTATCCATCCGCATCTCACGATTCCGCGCTCATCCATCCAGGTGATGGAAGTCAGGGCGATGGGGCCGCGCTAGCGACTTTTCTTTGCGGATCCTGCAACCGAGGCGTCCCTTGCTGTGTTATGGCACTAAGGATCGATGACAACCACATACCAGGAGACAGCCATGACCACCCTCACTTCCAAACTCACCGCTCTGGCGATGGCCCTTGCTGCGAATGCGCTGATCATGGGCGCCGTGGGCTTTCTATTCGAGCTTCAGTCGCACCCGCACGTAGCCGCTTTGGTCCGGCAGGTCGCGGCTCATCAATGGTTTGCCTAAGCCATTAAGCCGATGGCTGCCCCGATAAGGCTGTTTGAAATGGCGCGGCTTGAAGCATCGAACTTACGGTGTTGACGAGTGCGTCCGACAACACTTCGTAGTAGTTCTCCGCCTTGTAAGAGCGGCCAAAGCGGGTGGCATCGCCGGAGGCGAGACCCTTCCACAGCGTTTTGCCGCCCGCATCGCTCACGGTAATCTGCAGCACGACCTCGGACTCGTAAGTGTTTCCCTCGCGCACGAAAAATTTCTTCACCTCGCCCTTGACGGTCACGGCGCCGGTGCCGTCGACGGTCTTGATGCCAGCCTCGTCGAACAACTGCTTCACATGAGCGCCCACAAAGGCCCCGACATCGTCGCTGGTGGTGACAGGCCTGGGCTCTTTTTTCTCGCGGTTCTCGCCGATCGCTTCCTTGTTATCGCGCCCGTCGGTGAAGTTCGCAATGCGTGACCGTGGTGGCGATCATCGGAGTGGTACCGAGCTGCAGTTTGGATGTCGGCCTCCATTCGAGCGGGATGTGCTCGAGCAATCTCGTTTCCGATGAGGCAATGAGTGAAATGCTCAGCAGCAGTGAGGCGAGAATCGTCCGGACCATGATCGGGACCCCTTTTGTTTGAAATGCGGCAGGTGAATTATCGCCAAAGTTCTTGCGGCGTTGGGCTCGGTCGCTGCGGACAGGCACTGGTCTGAGATCGATCCCACCGCCACCGGAGGGGTCCCTTGCCCACCCGCCCCAGGCTGCACCCTCCCGCCTGCGCCCAATTCGCTTCTAAGTGGTTGATTTATAGTATTCTTGCGCCTGAATTGGTTGACAGCGGAGCCGCGCTCCCCAAGAATTCGCGCCTCGGTGAAGTAGCTCAGATGGTTAGAGCACGGCATTCATAACGCCGGGGTCGAGGGTTCGACTCCCTCCTTCACCACCATTTTTCGCGCTCCGATCCGCCGATCACGCCGACGCCGCCCGCTCGCCGGCTTTTCGACCATATTCGAGCGCTGAGCCCCAGTGCTGTGCGCCGTTCAATTCCGAGTGGCCGATGCTGATGCGTCCGTAGCCCTGGCGCACACGCTCTAAAGGACTCGGCTTGCCGCCGACGCCGTAATGAAAGCCCGGCGGTTCTATCAGGCGTGCATGGCCCCAGCGGTTGAGCACGATGGCGGCGATATCCCGCTTGGGATTGAAGCCCGAGGCGGCGAACAACTTCTGCATCTGCCGGCGAATCAGCAGCTCGAAATCCGCATAGCTGGTGTTCATGAGGCGCGCCCGTGCCGCCATGCCTTGCTGTGCCGCCGGCAAGCCGGGAACCGGCAAACCTAAGTAAAAGCTCAACACCGCGGGTTTGTCCGGATGCAGCGCCGGCGCGTACTGGGCGGTGACCATGTTCTGACGCAGGTTGCAGCAGTAGCCGAAACCCTCCGTGTCATCGAACCAGCGGCAGGCGGTGATATTCAGATCGTACAAAAAGCGCCATTGGCGCAGCGCCACGTTGACGATCAGCGCCGGGGCGTAACAAAATTGTCCGTAGGCGCTCTTCAAGTCCTCGGGCATGTCCACCAGCAGGTGTTTGTTCACCCAGCCGCCGCTTGCCATCACGACCTGGCGGGCGTTGACCTTGAACAGCCGCCCGCCCCGCTCATAGATCACCGCGACCTCATCATCGTTGCCGCCCGAATGATTCACCCGCAGCACGGTGGCTTCGAGCCGCATGCGCACATTTTGGTTGGGGCCGTCGAGAGCGGCAAAATTGAGCCTGCCGTACAGCAAACTGTCGAAATCCCGGCCGGGCAGCGCTCGGGGCAGCAGCGCTCGCAGCAGCGCGCGCGGAAAAGGAGAATTGCCGCCCGGATATGACAGCGCCATGGGCCGGGACGGATCTTGCACCAGTTGACGCCCCAGCCGCGCGCAAGCCGCATCGGTGCTCACGCCCGCCAGAAGTCCGACGATCGGCTCGACCATGCGGGTCACGGCTGAGTCGTAGCCGCATTGCTTGAGATAATCGCGGTAGGTGAGCGTATCGAGGCGGCGATTCTGCGCCTCGCTCAGCGCGCCGTGATCGGCGCGCCAGCGCAGCAGGTCGCGGCGTGCCGTGTCCGAATAGGGTGTGTCTTTGAGCGAGGACGACCAAATGTTCCTGCGCCAGCCCGCTTTGTCGGCGCCCGACGTCCGCTCGAAGAAGTAGCCGACGTCAACTTGCGTTTCCTGGAAGCCATCCATGTTCGAATAATTGTCGCGCGCAAAGCGCAGCGGCTTCAGAGCGCTGTCCCAGGACTGCCACTGGTAATCGCGCGGCAGGGCAAATTCCTCGAAGAATGAATCGGTGAGCGAATCGCCGCGCCTTCCCGGCAGCCCGAAGTCGTTCGAGCCCTGCGGTCCGAACAGGCGTATTCCCTCGACGTCGAATTCGTTCTGCTTGGCCTCTCCGCCCGGCACGGCATGATTCTCGAGAATCAGGATGCGCGCGGTTGCGCCGCGCAATTGAAGGAAGCGGTGCGCGGCGCACAGGCCCGCAATGCCCCCGCCCACCACCACCAAATCGAACTCGCCGGCGGCGCGCGCCGCCGTCATGAGCGCTTCGCTATAAGCGCCGTCGCGCAGCCGATGCGCGGCCTGCACGACCGGCCACGTGTTGCCGTTGGCGCGAGCATAGTCGCCAACGCCGCCATACCCGGTGAAGGTGTCCGCCGTGGCCGTGGCCGAGGCCGCCGCTTGCGCGAGCACCCCGCCCGCCGCCGCGAGGCTGCCATTCAAAAAGTCGCGGCGGCTGATAGGCGCATCGAGACCCAGCCGCGAGCGCTCGCGATCCTCGATGGATCGTTTCATTAGAAGGCCAAAAGATCGCCGGTCCAAGGTTGGCGCGCGCCATACGCCTCTCCGGCCGAGTACAAGTCAGTCCAGGCGGGAAGCGCGAACCCGAGAAGCACGGCGGCAGCCGCGGCTTTGCATAATTCCCTGCGCATTGCAGCTCCCTTCGGCAAGTGAAACTCCCGCTACAGCAACACCGGTGCGGCCAAGAAAATGGCGGAGTCCGCGCGGACTCCGCCACTCCCTGCCCGAACATGTTTACCTACGGACCAAGGCAGTCCGCGCAGCAACTGCATCGGAGCGTCCTTCCGTTGGACTCGATCGCGCGCGTGACAGCAGGCCTGCGCGCATTCCTCCATGGCATCCCAAGACGGTACGAGGTGCCGACTAACAATGAACCTCGCCACCGACCCGCGCGCCCAGAGACGCGATCGAACCAACGTTTGTATGTGCCACTTGGATCACCTCCTTCAGTTGCCGCGGGCTTGAATTCGGCGCGTGCCGCCCGCCTAAGCCGCGCGCCGCCAATCGATTTGCCTAAGAATGACCTCGATTGCGGCGCGAGTAAAGACTTCAAGGGCTGGCGGAGGAGGAGGCGCCACGGGGCCCAGCGCGCGTCTCATTCAGGCCGTCGTTCGCGTCGCCCAGCGCGGCGGCGATCGACGGACTTTCGTGTTCATACCACCTCGCAAATGCAACTGCCGAAAGCGGTTTCGAGATGGCATACCCCTGTACCGCGTCGCACCCAATCGTTTGCAGCCACGCAGCGACATCGAGCGATTCCACGCCTTCCACGATAACCTTCATATGCATCGCATGACCCAGGCCGCAGATTCCGCGCAGGAGATCAAGACTGCGGGGGCGCTCCTCGATCCCGTGGACGAATGCTCGATCTATTTTCAGCCACGCAGCCGGCAGCTCTGCCAGATAACTGAGCGAGGAATACCCCACGCCGAAGTCATCGATCGCAACGCCGATTCCTTGCGCGCGAAGCTCGAGCAGCTGCGCCGTGGCGGAGGGGAAGTCAGCGATCGCGGCTGACTCGGTGATCTCCACATCGAATAGAGCGGCGGGCAGACCGGTCTCCGTCAGAACATGGCGGATGCGCTCATGCAGGTCGCCCGCGCGCAGCTGAGTGGCGGAGATATTGACTCCGACACGAACCTCATCCGAGATCAAGGTGCGCCAGGCACAACGTTGTCGGCACGCTGACACGAGCATCCAGTCGAGCAATCGGCCGGCGATCTCCGAGTCCTCCTCGGTGAGGGGAACGAACTCGGCCGGCGAGACCGAACCGAGTTCCGGATCTTGCCAGCGAACCAAAGCCTCGAGACCGATCAGGCGGTTCGGCTGCAAAGCCCATTGCGGCTGAAAGACGCAGCTCAAATTGGCCTCGAATTGCGGGCTGCGCAAGCCCTGCAACAGGCGCAAGCGACGCTGCTCGCGCGCATCGGCGGAGGCGGAAAAATGGGCGATTCTCGCGCCAATCGCCGCGTTCGCCTCCAGACAGGCAGCCTCGGCGTTTCGCAGCATCAGCAATGCGCCGCCTACGGCGCTGGAGCCCGCCGGCTCCGCATCCAGCATGGCGATGCCGGCGTGGCCGGACAGTCCGACGCTCTGTCCTGCAAGTACCAGGTTGGTCTGCAAAGCTTTCAACAGATGCGCCGCGACGAGATCGGCTGGCGAGGTGGGCTGCTCGCACCACAACAGCGCCAGCCGATCGTCGATACGAAACAACACGGCGCGCGTGAGTTGCAGGCGCGGTTCTCGAAGAGCGGCCTGCAGCCGCCGGGCCGAAGCGACGATGGCGCTCTCGGCAGCCGCATGCCCCAGGGTTCTTTTGATCAGCTCCAGGTCATTGACGGCGATCACAATCAGAGTCAGCGCAATGCCGGGCTCGCGCTCCCGGAGCCGCGCAACGTCCGCTGCAAAACGTCGGCGATCGGGCAACCCGGTAAGGGCATCATGGTCGACTGCTTGGCTCAACAGGATGCGCTCCGCGCTCTTCGCCGCACTGCGCAGGCTCGCTGCCGCAATCGCATCCAACAATTCCGGCGGCGGGCAGGGCTTGGTCAGAAATCGAAATATATACCCCGCGTTCACGGCAGCGATCGCTGCGCGCAAATTCGCATTGCCGGTCAGAAGGATGCCCGCGCTGTCGGGCGCGTGCTCGGAAACCCAGCGCAAAAACTCGATGCCGTCCATGTGCGGCATATTGAGATCCGACACGACGACCGCGAACGGACCCCGCGACTTGATTTCCTCTATCGCCTCCGCAGCACCGAGCGCGGCAGTCACGTCGTATGTCCGGCGCAATGTCCGCCGCAGGCCATCGAGCACATTCGGCTCATCGTCGACACACAGAACACGCACCAAGCTATTCGGCATGGCTCACACCCATCGCGAGCCCGGCGAGCGCCGCCGACCATTCCGGCAAACGATCCAGAAGCCCAAGACCTTCAAGCAGCCCGGGTTCCACGCCGAGTTCGGCGGCCGCCGCCGAACTCGCGCTGTCTTGCGCATGCGCCAACCGATCGGCAACGTGCACCAGTGCCGTCAGATCGAAGCCGGTGTCCGCCCTGAGGCTCGGCGTATGATGCAGCGCCACGGCCGCGACTATGTGGCTGGGAAATCCCCATAACCCCAGTAAATAGGCGCCGACCTCCGCGTGGTGGCGCGTCACTTGGTCCATGATTTGCTCCTTGGAACCCGCCGACTCGCCGGTCTGGGGAGACCGTCGAGTGGCGAACACGATCCGGCCCACGTCGTGCAGCATGCCGGCGAGAAAGGCCTCCTCGACCCGCGGCGTCGGAAATTTTTCCGCCAAAGCGATGCAGCGCGCCGCAATCGCAGTCCGCTGACTGTGCTGCCACAATCCCTCCAAATCTACGCCGCCGGAAGCGCTGCTGCCGCTGCTTTGAAACAGACTGTGTGCAAGCGCCAAAGTCGCAACGGTATCCAGTCCCAGGTAGGCGACCGCCCGGTCGACCCGGGTGAATGATTGGCGTGCGCCGAAGAAGGCCGAATTGACCAGCTTCAAAATATTGGCCGTCATGGCGGCGTCGCTGCCGATGATGCGCGCGGCCTCGGCGACCGATGCGTTGGGTTTTCGCAGGCAATTCGAAATATCTTGAAACGCCTTCGGGCAGCTCGGCAGCGTTCCCACCTCGCCGACCAAAAGCGCCAGCCGATCGCTGCTCAGCAACTGCTTGAGGAGTTGCGTTTGCGCGATCGCCGCCTTCAATGTTTCCGTATCGCCGGGTTTCGCGATGTACTGGTGCGCAGTACCGACCAACCGCATGATCGCGCCTGGATCCGCATGGCCCGACAACACCAGCCGCACGGTCTGCGGATAGAGCGATTTTGCTTCTGCAAGCAGCTGCCAGCCGTCCATGCCGGGCATGCGCATGTCACTGACGATGACGTCGGCCGGACTTCTCGCGAGACTCTCCAGTGCGGCATCGCCGCTTTGCACGAACTCCATGCTCCACTCGTTTCGCATGGAGCGCATCGTGCGTCGCATGGCCTCCAGCACATTCGCCTCGTCATCCACGAACAGGATGCGCAACATCAGGCTGCAACCTGCTCGACGCCGAGGTGGGCGGGCGCCTCGCCGACAGGCAGCCGAATGATGAAGGTCGTGCCCCTGCCGAGTTCGGTTTCGAAACGCAGCGTGCCGCCATGTTTCTTGACGATGACGCTGTGCGCGATGGCGAGGCCCTGCCCGGTCCCTTTGCCGACTTCCTTGGTCGTGAAGAATGGATCGAAGACTTTCTCGCGCGCCGCTTCGGGAATGCCGGTACCGGAATCGCCAATGGCAATCTCGACTTCATTCGCGTCGAACCGGGTCCGCACCGTAATCTTGCCCATGGTGCCGCTGTCCTTGACCACGTCCGAAATCGCATGGGCGGCATTGACCAGCAGATTGAGTATCACTTGGTTGATTTCTCCCAGATAGCAGGATACGAGCGGGAGTTCACCGAAGTGCGTTTCGATCTCAGCGAGATACTTGTACTCATTGCGCGCGATAACGAGCGTGCTTTTGATCGCCTGATTCAAATCGGCCGAGGCCTTCTCCGCATCGTCAGGATGCGCGAATTCCTTCATCGAGCGCACAATGGTGGCGATGCGTCCGAGGCCCTCCAGCGAGCTATCGAGCGCCGGCGGCGCGTTCTCCAAAATGAAATCGAGGTCGGCGGCTTTTTCGGCTTCCGACGCGGCGCGCGCTGCTGCGGCAACATCGCCGCACGAGCCAACCGCGTGCTGCAGAAGCCGATAGGCTTGCACGACCGCAGCAACGTCGGTCATCGAGGTGCGCAAGAAATGCACGTTATCGGAAACGAACTGCACCGGCGTGTTGATCTCGTGAGCGACGCCTGCCGCCAGACGGCCCACGGACTCGAGCTTTTGCGCGGCGGCGAGTTCACGCCCCAGACGGCGCAGCTCCGTGACGTCGAGCACGAGACCGCGCAGATATTTTGCGCCCTTCACCGTCTCGCAGGTACCGGTCCAACGTACTTCGATGCGCTGGCCGCGCTGGCACAGCGGCGTCGCAAATTCGAACGGGCCAATCTGGCATTCATCGAAGCACTGGCGAATTTCCGGATTCGCCTCGCGCGGCAGTACCCGGTCCAATCCGAACGGCTGCTTCCATTCGAATTCCGGAATGCCGAATTCAGCGGTTCCCTGCGCACCGATATAGGTGAAGCAGCTGCGCGATAGATTCAATGTGAACGGTATCGCGCGGGTGCTTTCGGCCATGAGCTTGAACATCTCTCGCCTCTGCTCAAGATGCCAGCTGAGCCGGCCCATCAAGGCCGTGACCGCCAAGGCTAAGATGCTTGCCAAGGCCGCCCACCCCAGGTAGGTACGCGATTGGGCGTGCGCGGGCGCCATTTGCTCATCCACCGACAAGCCGACCAGCACCGCCAACGGAAAGCCGTAGAGTTCTCGTGCGACCATCCAGCGCCGCGTCCCGTCCCAGGAACTCTTGGTGACGGCAGCGTCGGCGGCTGCGGCGTCCGAATCCTGAACTGCGCCGGCATAGTCGATGCGCTCGCCCGAGTACAATGTTTCTCCGCTGCGCCTGACTTGAGAGACGCCGTCCGTGCCGATCAGGCTCAGGACTCCCTGTTCACCGAGCTTTGAGGCATCGTAGCCGCTCACGAAATATGCCGCATCGACACTGACGATGACGACGCCGTCAAACCTGCCATTCGTGGTGTTCAACCGGCGGCTGAACGCCAGTTTCGCATCGCCGGTCGGTCCCGGCGGCACCTGTCCGATGACCATCGCATCGCTGCCGCGCTGTTTGCGAAAGAGCTCCTGGTCGGCCGCATTTTCAGTGCCGAACGGGCGGGTACTGTCCACGATCTTGCCGCTGGCATCTGCAATGCTGACGACGAAGAGAAGATCGGGCGGCAGCAATCCTTTCTGTTTCAGATCCGCGAGCGTGCGCCCCGCTGCGCGCTCAGGCCAGAATCTCACGAGATTCAAAGTCAAATCGATCTCGCGCAAACTGCGCACCACCTGAGCCTCGTAGGCGCTCAAGAGCACGCTGGTCGAGGCCGCGGCGGCGTGCGCATCGGCGTTATCTTTGATTCGGATGACATTGAAAGTGGTGGTCCAGATCAGGGCGAGCGTGAACGCGGCGATGAGCGGGAAAAGAACCTGCGGCCGGGCGACGGGACGCAATCCGCGCTGCAAGGTTTCGACGACGCTCATGAGCGCATCGTCGGGCGTCGTGCGCGTTCATCTTTGGGATATCGAGCATTCAAGGCCCCACAGGGGCGCAAAGCGGTCGCATTCAGGCGGGATTCCCTGAACCTCTGCGGCCTCAGTTGAGGGATATGACGCGTTTGCATGTGACTCCTTCCACCTGTGCTGTGGCTATCGGCGATCGCGTCGAGGACTTGATGCGCTGACACCGCCTTCCATCACAGACTGAGACGGTTCCCCCGCAATCAACCTTTAAGCCGGTCGTGTATTTGCCGATAGCTAACGCATCGACCGTGGTAGCGCGCGGATGTTGCAACGCAAGCTCTTTGAGCAAGGAATCCGCCATGCGCCGACCTAATCCGCCCACCCTGCAGGGGTGAAAATGACCACGAACGGCCATTCAGGTGATTTTCTCGCCGGCCACCGCAGCTTCGCTCTCATCGCGCTGCTGATAGCGTCCAATGCCGCCTGCGCGGGCGCCCCAGACAACGGCGGCGATTCGGGCAAACCGGTGTTCACCTTCAACGGCTTCGGCACCTTGGGCGTGGTGCATTCCAGCGACGACCAGGCTGATTTTGTGAGCAATCCCGCCCAGCCTAAGGGCGCAGGTTTTACGGATGCTTGGAGCGCGACACCGGACACGAAGCTGGGCGTCCAGCTCAATGTCTCAGCCACCGAGCAACTGTCGGCGGTCGTGCAAATCATGTCGCAATACCAATACGATGGCACTTTCAGGCCCGATTTGGAGTGGGGCAACCTCAAATATCAAATCACTCCCGATCTCAGTGTTCGCGCGGGGCGAATTGCGCTTCCGACTTTCATGGTCTCGGACTCCCTGAACATCGGCTATGCGCTGCCTTTTTCCCGGATTCCTTTGGAAGTCTATGGCCAGCTTCCTCAAACGCACAGCGACGGCATCGATGGCTCCTACCGGATGCATTTCGGCGACGCCATCAATACCGTCCAGGTATTTCTTGGCGGCTTCAAATCGAAGCTGCCGGAGCACGGTACCTATAACACGCACGGCCTTTACGGCATCGTCGACACCATCGAATACGGCGCCGCGACGCTGCACCTCAGCTATCAAACGCTGCGCTATGACCTGAACTTCGCAGGTCTGCTGCTGCCCAGGGATCCGCAGCAGATCGCTACCATCGGCGTCAGTTACGATCCCGGCGTTTGGTATGTCTCTGGCGAGATGATCAGGGCGCCCGATGATGCGTTCGGCCTTTTTTATGCCGGCTATTTCAACGCGGGCCGTCGCTTCGACCAGGTGACTCCGTATCTCGGTTACGCGAAAGCCAACATGAGCCGTTCCGGCTCGCTGGGACTTCCCGCTTTCATCGATCAGGACACGGCAACGCTCGGAGTGCGCTGGGACTTCATGAAGAATGTCGACTTCAAAGCGCAGCTGGACCACACCCGGCGGCATGGAGGATTCAATCAATACTGGGTCAATCAGCAGCCGGGATTCCAACAGAGCGGGACGGTTGAGTTGTTCACCCTTCTGGTCGATTTCGTGTTTTGACGACCTCCGCCATGCACCCGCTGAAGGATTTATTACTGGCTCTGTTGGCGCTGGCCATTACGGCGACGCCGTCGCTGGCAGACGTAGTCGTCGTTGTCTCCTCCAAAAGCGCGGTCACAACCTTGAACAGAAATCAGATCGCCGACATTTTTCTCGGCAAGAGCGTTCGTTTTCCCGACGGCGGCGCGGCGCTGCCCATCGACCAGATCGAGGGTACCGCGGCGCGCGATGAATTCTATGCCGACTTCACCGGCAAGACCGCCGCGCAAATCAAGGCGTATTGGTCGAAAATCATCTTTACAGGTCGCGGTCAGCCGCCGAAGGCGGTGTCGAACAGCGGCCAGGTCAAACAATTGCTGCTCAAGGACCCGAGCGCCATCGGATACATCGAGCGAAGCGCCGTCGATAGCAGCGTCAAAGTGCTGACGCCTCGCGCGCACGCGCAGTAGAGGGATGCGCTCACGTGCGCGGACTGCGTAAATCCCGCTCGCGAGAGCGGAAATTACCTATTGTTCCGGGCCAACACTGCTAAGACACTTGAGGGGCGAAGATGTGCGGGCGGTCGAGTTGTGTCTATGATTGATCTGAGCGGCCAATCACGAACGGAGCGGTTGCTGGGACTTGCCATCGAGTCGGTGCCGTGCGGCATGCTGTTGGTCGATCCGCAGGGTCGCATCGCCCTCGTGAACGCCCGCACCGAAAAAATGTTCGGATATTCCCGCGAAGAGTTGTTGGGTCAATCGATGGACATCTTGCTACCGACGCGGGTGCGGGAGCAGCACCGCTTTTCGTTCAAGAGCTATCTCGCCAATCCGGTATCGCGCGCCATGGGTGTGGGCCGCGATCTGTATGGCCAGCGCCGCGATGGCAGCGAGTTCCCGGTCGAAATAGGCCTCAACGTGTTCGACTCCGAGGAGGGCACCTTTGTATTGAGCGTGATGGTGGAGATCACCGAGCGGCGCCGCCTGGAAGCGGCGCTGATGCAGTCGCAAAAAATGGAATCCTTAGGCCAGCTTGCCGGCGGCGTCGCACACGATTTCAACAATTTGCTGAGCATCATGCTCGGCTGTCTGGAACTTTTGAGCTCGAAACAGGCCGGCGCGCAGGGAAAGCGGCTGATCGCGCAAGCGCGCCGCACGGTGGATCGGGGCATCGCGTTGACGACGCGCCTGCTGGCATTTTCGCGTCAGGCGCCCCTGGTGACGCAAGCGGTCGATCTCAATCGATCGATCGAAGAGATGTTGGTGCTCCTAACCCGCACGCTCGGCAAGGTAAATCGCATCGTCATGAACCTCGGTTCCGATCTGTGGCTTACCAACGTCGATCGCCAGCAAATAGAACTCGCGATTTTAAATCTGGCACTCAATGCCCGCGACGCGATGCCGCGCGGCGGAACCATCACCCTGGAGACCGGCAATACATATGTCGCGAACGGCTTCGACGGCATCGGCCCGGGCGACTATGTGGTGTTGAAGGTCACCGATACCGGCTGCGGCATAGCGGCCGAGGCACTCAGCCGCGTCGTCGAGCCCTTCTACACGACCAAACCTCCCGGCAAAGGCACCGGCTTGGGATTGAGCATGGTGCATGGCGTTGCGCACCAATTGAAAGGCGGCCTGCACATTTCGAGCACCGTCGGTGTCGGCACCAGCGTGTCGGTTTATTTGCCGCGATATCGCGGATTGACCGGGGAGCGCCGCCCCAAAGGTTCCAAAGGCCTGCAGGCAACGTAGCGCCATGAGCGCGCGCTGCCGATCGCCGCCGGAGATTTCGATCTTGTTACCCTGCAGGCTGAGGGTCGCCAGGTCGCGATTGAAGTGAGCCGCATCGGGATAATTTTCGCGGCAGATTTTGACGAAGGACGGCCCATCGACAAAGTCCGCGGAAAGCTGCGAGGCCTTGGCCTGCTCCTTCTCGATTTCCCGCCCCGCCAATCGCGGACTATCCACGGAAACGGCCAGCGGACGCGGCGAGAATCTTTGCGCACGAACCTCCCGCAGCCGCTCGCCGCGGGGATCCGCGGCGTATGTCAGTAAGAGCAACTGCAGGGGGCCTAAATCCGCATTCGCCAAAGGAGAAACAGGAACGCTGCGCGCACCGAGGCCGTAAATCATCAGGTGCACGAAACCCACGTGCAGAAGGAGCGTCGCCAGGACGCCGAGGGCCACGGGGATGCCCCCCGACTTCCGCGGCTGGCGAAGCTCAGCGGCTGATCCTGACCGCACGACGACCGCGAAGAATCGCCAGGCAACCGAGAAACAGTGTCAGCGCGCCAATCGAGGAGGCGGGATCTATCTCGGGTGCGCTGATGCTGGCACCGGTGACGGTCACTGAAAATGCGGAATTCGCCAGATACGCGGCATCCGAGCCGGTGAAGCCGCCCAATATCGAAAACACATTCCCGCTATAGGTGCCCGGGGCGACCGTGGGGCAAGCCAGATCGACGGCAAACAATTCAAAGGGCCCGGTGCTTTGGCCCGCGCCCAAGAACAGGGGCGCATTGCTGTTGAAGGGCGCGTCGTTCACGCTCAAGAACGGCGAACCGGTGTTGGAACTGTCGCCGTTGAGAAAGATGGTCGATGCCGTCGAATTGGAAATACTCGCGAAAAAATCCGCTTCGGTGGCGCCCTGCGTGACGCTCACATTGGAATTGACCAGCGTTACATCCAGCGACTGCGCTCGCGACGGCACGGCGAAGCATGCGGCCGCGAGCATCACGAGCGCCGAAAATATTGTCTGTTTGAAGTTCATGAGAGTTTTCTCCGTTGAAGGTTCTTGATTCAGGCCCACCGGGTTCCTTAAGGCAACGTCACCGACCGGAGACTCACGCTCCAAATGCCGCAGGTTGCCGGCGCCGGCGCAGTGCAAGTGCCGCTCACTTTGAACGGCACCGCGGCGCCCGCGATCCCCGCACCCGCCGGGAAAACCAGCACGAAACTTCCGGTAGCCCCCGGAGCGAGCGCGGTCAATGGGCCTACGGGCGCCGTCTGAAGAATGTTGTTGAGAGTGGCCGCCGTCTCGGGCACGGTCGTTGCCGTCACATTGCCGTTATTCTGAACAGTGACGGCAACTCTCAGTGCCCCGGCAGTGCGCGTGATCAGCGGGGGCCGATTCAGGGCGATGGTCACGTGAGCCGGTCCGCTCGAGACCACGAGATTGACGCTCGAACCCAGGACCGCCGAACTTGGCGCAGCCGGCGACTGACTGATCACAACACCGGAAGCGACCGTGCTGCTCGCTTGCGTCGTGACGCTCACATTGAAGCCTGCGCTTTGCAAATTCGCTGTCGCCGTGGCTTGCAGCTCGTTCAGGACATTCGGCACGGGCACGGGGAAGCCCGCGAGGCCGTCTGTCAGAGTGATGGTTTCCGGCACCATCAAGGATGCCGGTGCCGGGCCGTTCGACAGAACCAGCGCCACGCTGGTGCCGTAGGTCACGCTCGACCCGGCAACGGGAGATTGACTGAGTACAGTGCCGATGGGAATTGTATTGCTGAATGCCAGCGTGGTCGTTTCGCTCAGACCAAAGGGGCCGAAGGCGGCGGCAACCTGAGCGAGGGTATCGCCCACCACATTGGGCACCACCACTTGTGGCAGGCCGCTCGAGATGACGAGATTAATGGCCTCCCCCGCCGTTTCGGTCGAACTCGACCCCGGCGACTGGCTGATGACGGTGCCCGCCGGCACGGTGGTGCTGGTGACGAATGTCACTGTCCCGACCGTCAGACCGACAGTGGCTAGAATAGAGTCCGCAGCGCCGTTCGAATCGCCGATCACGTTGGGAACGGTCGCGCTCAAGGTGACGCCATCCGTCAACGAGATAGTTTCCGGATCCACCAAGTCGGGCAATGTCGGGCTGTCGCTGATCGCAATGGACTCGACCAGCGAAATCGATCCCGGCGGCGGCGGGCCGGCCGGCGGCGTTACCAAGAAGGTTGCCGACGCGCCGCTGCCGTCGAAAGAGGCCGTGAAGCTGACCGGTTCAGGAACGGTGACTGGGTGCGTCGTCACCGTGGCGCTCCCGGTGGTAAGACCCGCGTTCACGGTCACGACCGTGGAATTCGCCAACGCCGTATTGCTGCTGTTGAGGAATACGAAGGCGCCGCCAACCGGCGCGGGTTCGCTCAACGTGACGGTCGCACTGACGCTCGAACCTCCCGTGACCGAGGCTGCGCTGAAGTCCAGCAACACGTTGAACATCGGATTGATGACCAGCGTGTAATTGGTCCAACCGTAGTCCCCGCCCGAGTCGGTTGCCACGACCGAGAATGCATATGATCCGGTCGCGGTGAGAGTTCCTGACGTAGCGCTGAGGTCCGGTGCGATCCAGTTGATGCCCGGCGGCAGCAGACCGGCCGGACAGGACATCTGCGGCCCAATGCTGTACGAACTCGCTGGGCAACAAACGGACGTGTCCGGCGGACTGGTCTGCGGCCCCGATTGCGCGGCGCAAATGTTGAAGGAGGCGCCACCCGACGCGTTGGGCGCAGTGAATTGAAGCGGCAGGCCGCTCGGTGCATACGGCAGCCCCACGTAGGCCGCGGGAATGGAGCTGGGACTGACGGTGAGGAAATGCGTTCCGGTTCCGGTGCCCGTCAGTCCGACCAGCTGTGGCGTGTCGCGCTCGTTGTCGACGAAGGCCAGCGACGCGCTCAAGGACACATTCGAGGCCGGCGTAAACACGATTGTGGTAGTACAAGAGCCGCCGCCGGCTGAGAGAAATATACCTTGGGCGCAGGTGCTGCCGCTGTTGGTGAAACTCCCGCCAACAACCACGGGCGTGGGTACGTCGGCGGCCGCCGCGCCGATGTCGGTTACGATTAATGTCTGCGGCGTACTGCTCTGACCGACCGCGATGCTGCCGAACCCCACAGAAGCACCCGCGTTCAACGGCTGCGCGGCCCCGCCGTTCAAGGACAACGTGAGCTGCGGAACGGCGGGCGTCGAGGGTCCGTTGATTGCATCGATCTCTCCCTTGCCTGGCAGCGAATTGGAAACATATACGGAGTGGCTCGCGGTATTGACAGCCAGCGAGAAAGCGCCGCTCACAGTGCCGAAATTTACGGTCGGGCTGCCCAGCGAAAACGTCGCGATCGCGCTACTCGATGCCCCGTCCCACAGAGTCAAGGCAGCGCCATGCGTGGCATCGCAAGTCGTAAAATAGGCCTGCGCAAAGATGGGATCCACGGCAACGGCCGTTCCTTGCAATCCGCAGTTCTGGGCGGAGCCTGCGGCGGCGCTTGGCGCGTTGACGATGCTTTGTCCCCCGCCCAGCAAATTGATCTCGCTGATGTTGCCATAGCCGGTGCTGGCGTAGGCAACCTCATTTGCGGAGTCGAGAGCAATCGCGGTGGGGAAAAAGTTCTGGCCGAAGCCCTGCAAGTGTCCGGTTTGCGGGTCGTACACCGTCACGGATTGATCCGCCGTGTCGGCGATCACCACCAGCCCGCTGCGCTGGTCAACCGCCAGCGCACGCGCCGAGATATTCGACGAGGCGGCGTTGTTCAAATAGGAAACCGTATTCGTCAGCACGCCGGCGTTGATGATTGCCAGGGTGTAGTTGATCGAACCCAAGTTCGCCGGGCCCGCCACGATGGCGTAGACGGTATGGCTGTTCGTATCCACGCCGATGGCACCCAATGGCAGGATGCCGCCGATGTTCTCGGAGGACACCGTGTATGCGGACGCGGTGATGACTCCGGAGGTTCTGACCGGCCCGTGAATCACGCTGATATGGGTGTCACTGGAATTCGCCACATAGGCGAGATTGAGCGCGGGATCGACGGCGATGCCGAGCGGACTGCTTCCCACCGCGAGGATCGCGTCGATGGTGTTGGTGGCGCCGTCGATTACGGTGACCGTGCCGTTTTGATTGGAGGCATAAATCACATTGTTGACCGGGTCCACGGCGAGATAGGAGACGACGGTCGGGGTGCCGGCGGAAAGGATATTGGCCGCCACGGTATCGTTCACCGTGCTGTAGACCACGATATCGTTGCCCCGGTTGGTCGCGACATAGAGTTGTTGCGTCACGGGGTTGATGGCCGTGTTCAAACTGAAATTGGGGATCGGGTCGGTCTCGAGCAGCGAGGAAGTTGCGGAGTAGAACCGCCGCACCCGGTTGTTGCCCGTGTCCGCGACGTACGCTATCGCTCCCGGAGCGATGGCGTTGACATTGTTCAACTGCGCCGACAGCGGTGCTCCGCCGTCTCCGGAGAATCCGGGCAAGCCGTTACCCGCAAGATAAAAAACAGTGCCGGCGGCGGAGACCTCGCTGACGTACACCGTCGGCCCCAACGGCGTACCGGCGGCAACGGGAGCGGCCTCATTGACATAGAAATTGCCCTGGGGATCCAGCGCGATGCGCGTCGGACCGTTCAAATATCGACTCAGCGTAAGCACCGTCTCGTCCCACACGAAATTGGGCGCGACCGATGCCAATGTAAATTTGGCGATGGTCGTTAATGGTGCCAGGCCGCCGACGGCACCGCGCGTGGTGTAAACATTGCCGAATGCATCGACGGCGACGCCCTGGTACATGTAGTTGAATTCTTGGCCGACGTTGAGAGTGGTTCCGCCGGCTGTGAGCGTGTCGAGCGTGTAAGAGGGACCATTTTGGTCGGTGGAGTTGTACACCGACTGCACGTAGAGGTCCCCGGAGGTGTCGCAGGCGACTGCCTGCGGCTGTACGACGCCGACAAGTCCGGGGCGCGAAATGCCCAGATCGAGGTTGCGGAAGGCCCCGCCGCTGACCGCATGCAGTCCACTGGTCGCCGGCGCGGCCGCCACGCCGGGTCCCGCCGCGATCGCAGCCGTGGCGGTATCCACGATGTAGACCGTACCATTGCACGCCGCCACATCGACCGGATGATTCAGGCTGTCGAGGGTTGGATTGGCACTCGAATAGGATCCGGCGCAATTGCCGGGCTGTCCTGCCAATGCGAAAGGCTTTTGGGTGCCGCTCGGAAACTCCCACACCACGCAATTGCCGGTGTCGGCGACATAGACATTACCCGCGGTATCGGCCGCGACGCCGGTGGGCTGAGAAAGCGTGACCTGGCCTGCCCCGAGCGGAATGAAGCTGTTGGCAAAAGTGCTGATCGTGGGCGATGCCGCGACCGCAAGCCCGGCAGCGGCGAAGAGCATCAGAACGCCGAGCGCTGCCCCGATGCCGCGGCGATGCACTGCCGCGCAGGCCGATGCCGCTCCCGTCGGCCCGAACCGGCGACGAGATCCTGCGGTGTATTTCTTGTTCACAGGCCGCCCCTTGCTCTCAAGTCACGTTGTGTTTCGCACCCCCGATCATTGGACTAGTGGAAGCTCAGCTGTACGTTGACTGAAACCGATTGACCGGCCACCACGGTAATCGCGGAGGGCATAGGGGCGACGCCGGTGAGGTAGGCGCCGGTGACTTGGTTATTTGCGAGGACATTTGCGGCGGCCAGACAGGCGGCGCCGGTCGAATTGATACAAGAATTTACAAAGGTCTGAACCGCAGTAATTTGCGTGGTGCCGACTCCGTTCGGTACCACAAACTGACCTGCCAGCGACACTGTCGGGACAGTCAATAGAGTCAAGTGCGTTGGGTCAATAAGTCGCGTCGGAGGATTCAGGGTGGGGAAACAATACAGGTTCGCGCCGGCCGTAGCGGGTGTCGCCAGCGAACACTGATTGCTGGTGCTGAACGCGTCATTGCTTTGCTCGAGTACAAATGTGGTTTCGCTGCCTATATCGTTGAAGCATGCCGGGCCAGGGTTGGCCCCTGTGGGGATGCTGGGGTTGATGAGGCGCACTTCCCATCCACCGGTCCCGACGGCTCCTACCAGTAAGTTGGCCAGGAGGATGTCGCCGGCGTTCGGACTAGCGCCGGCAATACACAGTCCGTTTTCGAATTCTGCGTGTCTGGCCAGCGTTCCATCTGGGTTCTTGACATCGATAATCCAATGGCCATGAATTCCGATTCCTTCATATGCGCCCTTGCCGCGCACATGGTCGCCAGCAACGGCGGCCTTGGTACCGGGGGCCGCACCGGCCGCGGAACCTGCTTGAACGTTGCCGATCCCGCTACCGGCCAGCATGAGCAGTGCAACCACCGCAACGCCCTGCCGGGTGATGCGTGCAACTGGTGTGTGTCCTTCACTCGTCTTCATGCCTGGTCTCCTTCTCGGTTCCTCGACGCCCGGCATCGCGGACGGCGATTTGGGCGGGTTCGTCGGTTCTTATGCCGAAGCTTGAGAATAATTTCTCACTTCCTACCGAGAGAGAGCGTAAAAGGCCGGCCAAAAGGCTCACTCGGCTCTCTCGTGCGAAGCAGCCACCACATGCCGATCCCCGTGGCAGCGGAAATGAGCGCCACCCATTGCGCGTTGCAAAGACCTAAAGCCACCACCGGATTACGCTTGATGAATTCGACGCTGAATCGAGCCAGCGCGGTCCAGATGAAGTAGCGAGCGGCCACCAAACCAGCCGGACCGCCGCGCGCGCCGCGGCGCCAGAGAAAGGCGCTGATCAATGCAGCCCCCGCAAACTCATACAGGGGCGTCGGATGCACCGGCACCGTGGTCGGCACGAGGCCGTGCGGAAAGCTCATACCCCACGGAAGCTCGGTCGGGATCCCATAGTCGCCGTCGCCGGAGAAGAAGCAGCCCAATCGGCCGATGCCGTAGCCGAGCGCGATGCCCGGTGCCGCGAGATCCATAAGATAGAGCGTCGAGACGCGATTGAGGCGCGCGAGCAACGGAAAAATGGCAGCCACGCCGATGGCCGCGCCATAGAACACGAAGCCGTTCTGACTGAGGAAATCCGCCGGATGGTGCAGGAACTGCTCGGGATAACAAACCACCATGTACAGCTTCGAGCACACACCGCCCCAAACCACGATGATGAGCATGCTCGCGAGCATCCGGCCGGCCGACGCCGGCGCATGCAGGCGGCGCGCATTGGCCACCGACACTTGATAGGCGGCCACACAGCCGAGCGACACGCACAGGCCGTAGAGCGCGAAGATGATCGGGCCTACATGAACGAAGGGCAGCATGGGCGCCTCACTGCTGTGTGCCCGTGAAGGTGCCGGTCAAAACGGCGCCGCCGGAACCGAAGTTGCCCGAGTTCAGGGTGCCGCTGACGCCGGTGGTGCCGAGCGTGCCATTGAAGGTCACCTGCGAGGAGTTGGTGGTGATGGTGACGGTGCTTCCCGACCAGGTTCCCGTGCAAGCGGTGGCGACCGTCTGCCCCGAGGCCACCGGCACGAAGGTCGCATTGCAGTTGGTAACCTGCCCGCCGCTCGCCAAGGCGAAGCCGAAGGTACCGGTGTAATTTTGCGCCGTGTCGGTTTGCGCCGTTATCGTGCCGCAGTAGGTCGGATTCGTGTAGGGCGCCGCCGGGCAATCGCCGTTGGCGGCCGTCACGGTGAGTTGCGCGGTGGCCATGACGGTGACGCCGCCTTGGGTGAATGAGCCGGTGATCGTGATCGGACCGCCGGCCGCGACGCCGGTCGCGAGGCCGCCGGGATTGCTGATGGCGGCGATCGCGGGCATTGCCGAGCTCCAGGTCGTCTGGCCGGTGACGATCGCCGTCGAGGCATCGGAGTAGGTGGCGGCCGCCGCGAACTGCTGCGAAGCGGCCACCGCCACCGAGGCGCTCGCGGGCGTCACGGCGAGCGCTGTGAGCGCCGGCGGTGCATTCACCGTGCAAGTCACCGCGACGGTCACGGAGGCCGAGGCAATGGTGCCGCTCGCATTGCTTCCGAGGGCGCAGGTCGCTCCGGAGGGTTGCGTCGTGATGGTCACGGCATAGGCGCCGCCGGTCGCGATCGCCGTATTGAAATTGAAACTGCCGTTCGCGCTCACCGGCAGCATATCGGTGCCGTTGTCCGCGAGGGTCAAGCCGCTGTTGCCTGACGTGAGTCCCGTCACGGTCACTCCCACATTGAACAGCGTCGATGTGCAATCGACGGAAACGTTCGAGACCGAGGCGCCCTGCACGGTGCCGCCGCCATTCGCGACCGCGCAGTTTTGGTCCGCCGGCTGTGTGCCCACAGTGACTGCGTACGCCGCATTGTCGGCGGAAGTGCCGGAGAAAGTGAACGCGCCATTGGCGGACAAAGTCAGTGCATCGCCGCCGTCATTTTCCAACACGACGCTGGCGCCGGCAGCCAATCCGGAGAGCGTGCCGCCGATCGTGTAAGGCGCCGGCACGCAGGTGACGTTGACGGTTACGTCGGCGGCGTTGATCACGCCGACCGCATTCGAACTCAAGCTGCAGGCGAGACCGGCGGGCTGCGTCGCGATGACCACCGAGTAAGGCGCGCCGTCGGGGATCGCGGTATTGAAATCTGCCGTGCCGTTGGCCGCCAGACCAATTTGATCCGTGCCGTTCAACAGAACGATAAGGGTTGCGTCTCCGCCGGGGCTGCTCACCGCGACGGTGATGTTGTAGGTATCCGAGCCGCAGGTCACCGCCACATTGGTGGTGTTGGTGGCGGTGGCGGTGCCGGTGCCATTGGTCACAACGCAGTGCTGGTTGGCGGGCTGCTGACCGACGGTCACTGCGTAGGGATTGCCCGCCGCCAACGCCGTTGGAAATACAAAGTTGCCATTGGCGTTGAGCGGCAAGGAATCGCCGCCGTTATCCAACAGCGTGAGCGAGGCGCCGGCGGCGAGACCCGTCAGCGTACCACCGACGGTGCTGCCCGGCCCGCAGGTCACGGTGATGTTGGTCGCCACGCCCGATTTCGCCGTGCCCGTGCCGTTGCTCACGGTGCAAATATTGCCGCCGGTGGGCTGCGTGGTGACGGTTACCGCATAGTTGCTGTGATCATTGATGTACGGAAAGGTGAATGGGCCATTGCCTGTCGTGATTGAATCGCTCGCCACCGAATCGGTCAAGGTCACGTGAGTGCCCGTTGCCAAGCCGCTCACGGTCCCCGATACGCTGAGGGCACTGGTCGCTTGGTTGTTGCAACCAAAAAAAACGAGCCCCCCTGCCAGCACGAGCAGGATCTGGGCGAGCAAGTACGCGGGCGGCGTGGCTGAGCTGTGGCTGAAGCGGCTGCGTATGAATTGCTTGAATGCCATGATGACCTCGCTCAGACGTGGGGCGTGAGAATATTTCTCATTATCCAATCGAGAGAAAGCGTAAAAGGCCGGCCAAAAGGCTCACCCGGCTCGAATCGCAGGTAAAATGGGGCCAGAATTCCCGCTTCGCGCACCATTCCTGCACCCACTGGCAGAGGCTGGCGAACCGGAACAAAAGAGTTGGGATGACCTCGCCCAGGAAGTGCGGATTGCGCGATCGAGAGATTGAAGAGCTTATTGTCAAGTGGCGTGGCGGCGATGCCTTGGCGCTGAAGGAATTATTGCCGCTGACCTACGACGAGCTGCGCCGCGTGGCGCGCAAGCATCTGCAAGCCGAGCGCACCAACCACACCTTGCAAACCACGGCTCTGATTCACGAGGCATACCTGCGCCTGGCCGGCGGAGAGCGCTGCGAAATTCACAACCACGCGCACTTCGTCGCCCTCGCCTCACGGCTGATGCGTCAAGTGCTGGTGGATCATGCCCGCACCCGGATGGCCGCCAAAAGGCAGGGCGGGATTCGGGTGACCCTCAGCGAGGCGTTGGTCATCTCCGATCAAGGGGACACCGATCTGCTGGCGATCGACGACGCGCTCACGCGGCTGGCGCAACTCGATCGGCAACAGGCGCAGGTGGTCGAACTGCGCTTCTTCGGCGGTTTGTCCATCGTCGAGACATCCGAAACCCTGAACATCTCCCCGGCCACGGTCAAGCGTGACTGGACCACGGCGCGCGCCTGGTTGCGCCGCGAGTTGCTGCTCGCGGAGGGTCAGTGACCCCGGAACGCTGGCAACAGGTAAAAACGCTCCTGCACGAGGCACTGGAACTCGAGCAGGAAGCGCGTCGCGCCTTTCTCAACGCGATCGGCGCGCAAGATGCCGACTTGCAGCGCGAAGTGGAATCCTTGATCAGTGCCCACGAAGGTGCCGGCGATACATTCATGAGGGTCCCTGCGGCGGCCGAGACGCGGCTTGGCAGGCTCGTAGGTCCTTATCAACTTGCCGAAGAAATCGGTTGCGGCGGGATGGGCGAGGTCTACCGCGCCGTCCGCATCGACGATGAGTACCGCAAACAAGTCGCTATCAAACTGGTCCGCATCGGTCAGGATTCCGACTTCGTGGTTCGCCGCTTCAAGAGCGAACGCCAGATCATGGCGAGCTTCGAGCATCCGAACATCGCCAGGCTGCTCGATGGCGGTACCACCATCGATGGAATGCCGTATTTCGTGATGGAGCTCGTGGTGGGCGAGCCGATCGATCGATATTGCGACACGCACAAACTCGATACCACGGCACGGCTGCGTCTGTTTCTGCAGGTGTGCGCAGCGGTGCAGTACGCGCACCAACGCTTGATCGTGCATCGCGATCTCAAGCCGAACAATATTCTGGTCGGCGCCGACGGCGCCCCCAAGCTGCTCGATTTTGGCATCGCCAAAATTTTGGAGCCGGGCGAGATATCCGAAATTTCCCAACGTGCGACCACGATGTTCCGGTTGCTGACACCCAGTTACGCAAGCCCTGAGCAAATCAAGGGGGAACCGATCACGACCGCGTGCGATGTCTATTCGCTCGGCGTGGTGCTCTATGAGCTGCTCACCGGTTACCGGCCCGACGGCACTTCCCGGGTCGGACCATGGCCTGTTTCGCCGCCTGCACCCGGCGATGATCCTACGAAGCCGAGCAGCCTGGTGCGGCGAGCCCAAGCGCAGCCCAAAGCGCCTGCAGCTGCCCGGTCCACGCCCGAAACTCTCAGCTCGGTGCGCGACGGATCACCGCAGAAGCTGAGCCGGCGGTTGCGCGGCGATCTGGACAATATCGTGCTCATGGCGCTTCGCTCGGATCCTTCGCGACGCTACGATTCGGTGGAACGCTTCGCCGAGGACATCCGCCGCCATCTCGAGCACCTGCCCGTCATTGCCCGCAAGGCCACGGTGGGCTATCGGGCACGTCGGTTCCTGCTGCGCTACCGGGTCGCCGTCGCGGCGGCGGCGTTGATCGCGGCGGCGTTGCTCGGCGGCATCATCATGACCGAGCGGCAGGTCCGCATCGCTGAAAAGGCGCTCGGCCGCGCGCAGGATGAGTCCAGGGCATCGAATCAAGTGATGGATTACCTGGTGTCGCTATTCGATGCTGCGAGTCCCGACAAGACCGGAGGCAAGCCGATAGAGCCGCGCGCGCTCATCGACCAGGGACAGGGGCAAATCGATGCACACTTTGCGGACCGGCCGCTGATGCGCGCGCGCATGCTCGCGGCTGTGGGTTCGCTTTATTGCAAGATCGGAATCACCGAGCAATGCGGCCGCGATATCGAACAGGCACTGGCCATTCAAGGCTCCAATTCCGGCGCGGATCCATTGGTGCTGGCGCAGTTCCAGTATCGGCTCGCCAGCGCCTACGCAAGCGCGGGACGCGCCGATGAGGCCATCGCCCTGCTCAATGGTGCCTTGCCGGTGTTTCAGGCGCAACGGCCGCGCGACGACCGCGAGACGGCGGCGGCATTGTATGAACTCGGCCGCGCTTATAACGCAAAGAACCAGCCGACCGAGGCAATCGCCGCCTTGGAGCGGGCGCGCGCGTTGCTGCGCGACGCGCGCGGCAACGACACGCTCGACTCGGCGGACATCCTGGGCGCGCTGGCCATCGCTTATGGTCAAATTTCACGCTGGAATGATGCCACCTCGTTGGCTGCCTCACGCGTGACACTGGTGGGACGCAGCCTGGGCCTCGCTCATGTGCGCTACGTCGATGCGCTCAACGACAATGCGGAAGTGGCCTGGCAGGCAGGCCAATTCAACACGGCGGAACAGGATTGGCGACAGGTCATCGAGGGCTACGTGCGCGTCTTTGGGCGCACCAGCGCAAAATCCATCGACGCCGAGCTCAGTCTTGCGGATGCGTTGTTTCGCCGCGACAAGCTGCGAGAATCGATCGAGTGGTTTCGGCGCGCCGTCGACGACAACCGCCTCGCGGGGGCTCTGGACCGAATCGGTTACCAAGGCGCTTTGGGCGGACTCAGCCAGGTGTTATGGCAGTACGGCGATTACCGCGCAGCCGAAGCCGCCGCGCATGAGGCTTATCAAGTCTCGCAGCGCATGCATGGTCCGACACCGGGAAACGCGGCGGTCAGCGCGTTCCGGTGGGGCCATCGGTTGGCCTTCGTGGGTGAAGCGCGGCGCGCGACCGAGCTCTTTAAGTCCGAGATGCCTGGGGATCCGCAGGTCCTCCAGATCAAGCGCTTCCAGGGCTTAAGACTGTTTTGGCTCGGCGACTGTTATCGCGAAATGGGGGCCGAGAGCCTGGCGGTGAAGACCTATGATCAGGCTATCGAGCTGTACCAATCCCTCAAGCAGCCACAAAGCGTGACCATGAATATGGCATACGAGGCCAAAGCGCTGTTGCTCAATCGCCAGAAACGATTTGCCGAGGCGGTAGCGCTGCTGCGCCTCGCGATGGCCGGCTTCAAAAGTACCCAATATGTGCCCGACAGTCCCACGATTGCCGCGGCCAAAGTGGAGCTCGCGGCGAACCTGCTCGAATTGGGACAAGCCGCGGAGGCTCAATCCCTCATTGACGAGGCCGGTCCGATCATCGATCGCGAGTTGTCGCCGACCCATCCTGCGCGCGTTATGCTGCGGCGGCTGCGCGCCCGAATCCGAACTTGAGGGATGAGATATGCAGAATGATAGCCATTGGGTGCACCGGACCGTAGGCGCTCTCGTTCTTTGGTGCCTTTCGGCAGCACCGCTTCTTGCGGCCGACAAGCGGCCATTCGCCAGCGGCGACTTCACTTCGTTGCGCTCGGCAACGCCGATAGCGATCTCCCCCGACGGCGCGGCCATTCTATTCGACGTTCACTGGTTCGAGGAAAAGGGGCCGGCCAAGCACGAATGGCGCACGGTTGCCGCGGCGGGCGGCGCGGCTTTGAAGCTCGATCTACCGGAAAAATTCAAGCCCTCCGGCTACACCCGGGACGGCGCGCTGTTCGGCGAATACCGGTTGGACGATCAAGCTCAGCTCGCCGTCGTGCCGCTTGCCAGCGGCAAGCCGACGGTCATCTTCACACTGCCGCGCGGCAGTCGCGCGGCCACCATTTCACCGGATGGCGCGAAGATCGCCGTCCTGTCTGACTCTCGCGCAAAGGACAAACACGATGAGCACAACGTCGTCGAGAACGACGAGTCCAGCCTGTATGTCTTCGATCTTCAATCCCACGATGGCGCGTGGCGGTGTCAGGAACTGCGCACCGTCAGCGACTTTGCCTGGTCGAAGGACTCGAGCCGGATTGCGGTGGTGACGCAGCTGCCCAAGCTCGGCAATCACGATGCGCACTCGACGCTGCATGTCTGCGGCGCGCACGGGTCGCGTCAACTCGCCGATGTGCCTACGGTCACGGCCGGAGTGGCTTGGTCCGCCGATGAAACTGAACTGGTGTTTGCCTCGACCACGGCGCCCACCCTCACTGCGGAACACGTGTGGACGGTGGCGCTGTCCGGCGGAGCCCCGGTGGACCGAACGCCGGATCTGGATGCCACGGCCACCACCGTGAAATTTCATCACGGCGCCGTCCTGGTAGAAGTGCACCGCGGCGTGCGCACCGAGATCGACAGCTTCTCAGGCGGCAAGCTCACCCCGCAGTTGCGCTGGGCGAACGGCATCATCGTTGGGATGCCGGCGGCGAATCCCTTCCCGGATACTCCGGACGTGATCGCCGTGGGCGTCGGCGATCCTGACCACTCCAACAACGTCGCCATTGTGAAGGATGGGCAGCTGCAGAAGATCACCTTCGAGGGCGATGCGCAGCTCGCCAATATCGATCTGGGTGAGACCAAAGTCGTGCACTGGACTTCGAAGGAAGGCATCAAGCTGGAGGGCATCGCCACCTTCCCTCCCGGCTACACCAGCGGCAAACGCTATCCCTACTTGGTGTTGCCGCACGGCGGACCGGAAGCAAACGACGAACTCGCGCTGGACCCGCTGGCAAAATATGCCGCCGGCAAAAACTATGTGGTTCTGCAGCCCGAGTATCGCGGCTCCACCGGCTACGGCACGGCGCACATGGCCGCCATTTACCAGCATTTTGGCGACCGCGCCTACCGCGACGTCGACAGCGCCACCGACTTCGCCATTGCGCAGGGATGGGCGGATCCTAAGCGGCTGGCCATGTTCGGGTGGAGCGCCGGCGGGTTCATGACTTCCTGGACCGTCACGCAGACACACCGCTACAAAGCGGCAATCGAAGGCGCAGGCATCACGGACTGGCTGAGTTTCATTCCCGCCAGCGACACCTGGCAGACCGACTACGATGCACGGTTGCAGGAGAAGGACCCGAGCCCCATGCTGAGGTTCTCGGCGGTGATGTTTGCCGACAGAGTCACCACACCGCTTCTGATCCTGCACGGCAGCGCCGATGTGCGCGTTCCGACTTTCCAGGGCTCGGAGTTCTATGCGCTGCTCAAGGAGCGCGGCAAGACGGTGCGCATGGTGACCTATCCTGGCTCACCGCACTTTCCGCAGCTCGCCGAGCAGCGCCGAGACGTGCTGGATGAGGTCGGCTCCTGGTTGAATCGATACAATCCTTGACACAGTTGATTGGGGTTGAAGAAAATGCAGAGGGAACATGAACCAGGTATTGCCAGACAAAGTGCTTAAAGCCAATATCGCGCTGCACGTTCAATTGGCAACCATCCTTCTCTGCCTGCCGCCCCTGACGGGTCTGGCTGCAGAATCGTCGGCACAACCGGTCGAAGTCATGGTGGTCGGCGTATTCCACATGTCCAATCCCGGCCGCGACATCCACAACGTCAAGGTGGACGACGTCCTTGAGCCGAGACGCCAAGGCGAGATCGCGGCGGTGACTGACGCGCTGGCGCGCTTCAAGCCCACCAAGATAGGAGTGGAATGGCCTGCGGACGTCGTGACGGATCGGTACAAGCAATACCTGGCAGGTACGCTCCCGCCCTCGCGCAATGAGGTGGTGCAACTAGGCTTCCGCTTGGCCAAGCAAGCCGGTGCGAACGTCTACAGTCTCGATGCCGATGGCGACTTCCCTTATGAGCGGCTAAAAAACTTCGCCGAGACACGCGGTTTCGCTGGCCTGCTCGACCAACAGAACGCGGCAATGCAGCGACAGGTAGATGAGCAAGCGCGCCTGCTGGCGCAAAAAGGCGTTGCCGCCGATCTACATTTCCTGAACGATCCTGCTCGGCTCAAGAGCGATAACGCCTTCTACCGCAGCATGCTTCGCATCGGCCTGGGTACCGACCAGCCCGGCGCGGACCTCGTGTCCTCCTGGTATCAGCGCAACTTACGGATCTGCGCCAACCTGCTGCAACTCGCCAAGCCCGGCGATCGGGTCGTAGTATTCTTTGGCGCCGGCCATGCTTTCCTGTTGCGCCAGTGCGTGACCGAGACCCCCGGCTTCAAACTAATCGAACCCAACGATTACTTGCCGGAGTAAAGACCTTCAAGTTTCATTGAATCCACGACGAAGTTCTCGATTCTCCATGATTTTAGACGCGGCATGATTGTCGTTGTATCTTCACCCAGTTGCGCAGGCCGGCGTTCTTGCAGCGCGGCCGCCTTGATGAGCATCAAATCCAGACGTCGTTTTGCGCCGTGCGCTCACCCTGTTCATTGCCGGTATTTGCGATTCCCTTCGGTTCGATCAGCAACAGCTTGACCTCCCTGCCGGCGAAGGGCTTGTGCTCGACGCCTTTCGGTACCACAAACATCTCGCCGCTCTTGAGGTAAACCGGTCCATCGCGAAAATCGATCCGCAGCTCGCCTTCGATGACCATGAAGGTCTCGTCAGTTTCCTCATGGTGATGCCAGATGAAGTCCCCTTCCAGCTTCACCACCTTGAATTGATAGTCGTTCATCTCCGCCACGACCTTGGGTTGCCACTGTTCCGAGAACAGCTCGAATTTTTGTGCGAAATTGACGACGCTTTTGCCCATTCGAAGACTCCTAGCTGACATTCTCGCGGCCGCGCCACGACGCATCCCTCAGCCGGCAAATCATGCCACGCTCGCATTGAGCCGCAAGAATGCTGCTGCAGCGTCGCGTGCCCGTGCCGCAGCCTCTCGTGCACTGGGTCGACTGGCGACCCCGAGCAGCAGACTAATCATCAAATTACCCCACAGCAATCCACCGAGCTGCTCAACAAGTTCGGCAGGTCGGCCGTCGATGAGTCCCGACGTTTGGGCACCGGCCATTATTTGGCGCAGGGCGGCCCGACTCGCTTCGCGCCCGATCGAGTCAAGTGCCTGCGCCACCTCGGGCGAATTCACCGCCTCGGCGATCGCGAGCCTAAACACCGCGACCACCGTCGGGTCCGTGATTTCTCGAACGAGCTTCGCGCCGAACGAGCTCAATACTTGCTCCAGAGTCTCGCGATCGCGCACGACCGGGATATCGGCCGGCACTTGCAGACGTTTCGCGCGTGCACTGATGCAAGCAACGAGCATGGACTGCTTATTGCCCACCACGGCGTACAGGTCGCGCTTCGATATCCGTGCGCGAGTGGCAATTTCCAGCGTGCTGCTGGCGGCATAGCCGTTTTTCATGAACGCCGCGAAGGCGGCGTCCAGGATTCGCTCGCGAACCTCCGCTTCATCGTTATGTGCGTCGCCGCGCGCTTTGTTCACGATCACTTCCTCTTGACTTGCGGTACCAAATAGTACCACACTTGCCCGCATGGTACTTGATGGTACCAAGTCGCAGGAGATGCATATGCGAAATTCAAGATTTCTCGTTACCGGGGCGACCGGAAAGGTCGGCAGCCTGGTGGTTGCCCAATTATTGAAAGCCGGCTATCGCGCGCGCGCCATGGTGCATCGCGAGGACATTCGTGCCTCCCGCCTGAAATCGCTGGGCGCCGAAGTAATTGTCGCGGACATGAGCGACGTCGAGAGCATTGGCGCGGCCTTGATCGATGTTCAAGGCGCTTACCACTGTCCGCCGTTCGATCCCTACATGATTCAGGGTGCGGCAGCGTTCGCCGTCGCCGCGAAAGAATCGCGGCTCGAGCACATCGTGGGCCTCACGCAGTGGCTATCCAGCCCCTCTCATCCTGCCCTCATGACCCGCCAGCACTGGTTGGCTGACCGGATGTTCTCAATGATCCCCGGAATAGCGCATACCACGATACGCCCCGGCTTCTTTGCCGACGCATATCTCGTGCCGATCGCGCTGGCCGCTCACCTTGGGATATTCCCTTGGATCTATGGCGACAGCCGTAATGCTCCTCCGTCGAACGAGGACATCGCGCGAGTCGTCGTCGGGGCGCTCACAGACCCCGCACGGCATGGCGGCAAGACCTATCGTCCGACCGGCCCGAAACTCTTGGGCGCGAAAGAGATGGCCGCGGCAATTGGACGTGCCGTAGGTCGATCGGTCAAGGCGCTGCCCACACCCGCCTGGCTGTTCATCAAGAGCGCTCGCCAAGCGGGATTGTCGCTCGACGTATTGAACGCCCTACGCTACTACATCGACGATCATCGTCTGGGCGCGTTTGAACTGGGCGCGCCGACGACGGATGTGTTCGACGTCACCGGTCAACCCGCCGAGGAGTTTGAAGCCATTGCGCGCCGCTATGCCGCCCGACCAGAGAATCGTCGAACGCTGACGAATTCGCTGCGCACCGTCGGCACGTTTCTGATCGCACCGTTTACAGGTGGAGTCGATTTCGAGCGTTACACGCGCGAACTACGCGGTCCCGTTGCTTGCGAACCTCAGTTTGCGCCCGAGTCGAAGATCTGGCGACGCGAGCACGGTATCCACACGGCGCCATCTACGGACTCGGCACCGCAATTGCATTCTCAGGGGCTGACCGAAGCCTAAGGAGCAAATCATGACCCCGCAAGTGTGTTTCTTTCTCAGCATCGCCTTCAGCTTGGTCGCTTGGAGCATCGTTGCGAAGCGCTACATCTGGCCGAGACTGCGCGCGCTGCAGCGCCCCGATGCGCTGCGACCGCTTCTCATCCTGAACACGTTCCGCTTCGAGGGTTTGGCGTTCATGGTGCCAGGAGTGGTGTCACCCGAACTGCCGACGGCCTTCGCGCATTCCGCCGCCTACGGCGATCTCGGCGCGGCGATACTCGCGTTGCTGTCCCTGGCATCGCTGTCGAGCGGCGCGGGCCTTGTCATTGCCTGGCTGTTCAATCTCTGGGGCACGTTCGATCTATTGCATGCATTCTACGAGGCCAACGCCGGCGGTCTGATGCCGGGTCAGTTGGGCGCCGCCTATTTCATCCCCACAATCCTGGTGCCGCTGCTCTTGGTCACGCATGTCTTGATCTTCAAAATTCTAGTGCAAAATCGCCATGCGCCTGGAACGGCACTTCGCTAGAATTTAAGCATGCGGGCGCAACTCAAACACAAGTCGGGAAGCTTCGGACTCGAGGTGTTTCCGCGGGGCGAGGCACCTGCGCGGCATTTGCATATTGACAGTTACGCAAGTGTTGTTCTTTCCGGTTCCTTTGTCGAAGCCGGTTTTGGCGGCCGAATCCAGGTCCAGCCGGGAGATGCGCTTCTGCACGGCAGATTCGACTGCCACGCCAACAGCTCCACGTGTTCGCGTTCGGTCACCCTACTGAGCCTGCCTTGGCGCGATGGTTGGGGAGAAGGACACTATCATGTCTCTGATCCGGATCTGCTGGTACGGCTCGCGGAAAAGGACCCGCAGGAATCCATGAGTGCTCTCGCCGCGGGCATGCAACCGGCGCACTCAGCGTCTCATCATTGGACGGAGATGTTGGCGTCTGACCTGCAATCCACCGCGTGCCTGTCGCTGCGCCGCTGGGCGCGCTCCTTCGGCATGCGACCCGAGGCGTTATCGCGGGGATTTCATCGCGAATTCGGCGTCTCGCCAAAGCAATACAGACTGGAGGCGCGCGCGCGAAGCGCATGGCGCAAGGTGCTTGGCTCACCGCAAACATTGACGACCATCGCGTACGAGTTGGGCTTCTCTGACCTCTCGCATTTGAGCCGAAGCGTGCGCTTGCTGACGGGTAACTCGCCGAGCGCGTGGCGGTCCTGGGCGCGCAATTCCGTTCAAGCTTAATTCCCGAAGCTCACGTAGTGTTTGGCTAACCGCCATTGCGCCGGTGTACCTTGCTGCACCGGCATCGTGAGACCCTAAAGTGAAAATATGCACCGTGCTCGTTTCGCTAGTGATTGCGCTCCCTGTTCCACGGGCCGAGGCGGTGGAAGCCGCCAAAAGTTGTCCTGTCGGTGTGTATCGATTTAAGGATGGCAGGACCGTCGATGTCGCTGCCTCCGACGATCACACTTTGCGCTGGTTGATGTTCAGCGGCGAACGCGGTCAGCTTCACCCGCAGCCAGATGGTACCTGGACCAGCACCTACGGATGGACAGGCCGGCCGGACGGCAAAAAAGTGTCATTTCCCAAGTGCGGCGCGCGGGAGATCATCTTCGACCACGAGCGCGCAAGACGAATCGATTTCGACGTACATGACAGCACCTTCGAGAGCGGCGGCGTGAGGCTCGTTGGACGCCTGGTCATGCCGAAGGCTGCCGGAAAGGTGCCGGTCGTAGTGCTGGTGCATGGCTCAGAGCACGATTCGGCGCTTGACACTTACGCCCTGCAACGGCTGTTTCCATCGCAAGGCGTCGGAGCGTTTGTGTACGACAAGCGAGGAACCGGGGCATCGGGCGGCAAATACACCCAGGATTTTGAGGTTCTCGCCAGAGACGCGATCGCAGCGATGCAGAACGCCAAGCAGCTCGCCGGCGCGCGCTTGGGACGAATCGGCTACCAGGGAGGCAGTCAAGGAGGATGGGTGGTGCCATTGGCGGCGAACCGCGCACCGGTCGACTTTGCAATCGTGAGTTTCGGATTGGCGGTCACCATACTGCAAGAAGATCAAGAGAGTGTCGCGCTCGACATGGTTTTTCACCATCACTCCGCTGAGGACACGACAAAAGCGCTGGAGTTGGCGCGAGCCGGTGAGCGCTTGTTCGAGACCGGCGGACATGAAGGCTACGATCAGTTCAATGCGCTGCGCGAGAAATATCGCTCCGAGCCGTGGTACAAGGATGTTCATGGCGATTTCTTGTTCTTCATACTGCCGCTCGATCGAGCGCAAATCATCGACGCCATGACCAAGGACCTCAATTTCGTCGCAGCCCGGACGCCCTTTCGCTACGAGCCCATGCCCGCCTTGGAAGCCTCCACCACACCGCAGCTCTGGGTCCTCGGGAGCGACGATCTGGACGCTCCCAGTGCCGAGACCGCGAAACGCATCAAATCGCTGATCGCGCAAGGCAAACCTTACTCGTTGGCGGTCTATCCCGGGGCTGAGCACGGAATGACCGAGTATGAGATCGACGCAAAAGGCGATCGCGTTTCCACCCGATTTGCACCCGGCTATTTCCAAATGATGACCGATTTTGTCCGCGATGGTCGCATCAAAAGTCACTATGGGAATGCGGCGATCGATCTGCCCACGCGGGCGTTAAACCCTATTCTACAACCCCGGCGGCAATTTCGGCGGCGTTGCACTCACCACGCCGTCGTGCGGCGCCGGGATCGTGGCGCCGCCGTTGGCCCTCAAGCTCGGGAGAGCCTGGGCATTTGCCCCTCCCCACGGCCTGGGTTGCAGTATCGCAGGTGTTGGATTGGGCGGCGGCGGCTGCACAATGGCGCTCCCCACGGCAGGGGGAGCCGCACGAACCAATGTTGAATCGACTCGTCCCGCAAGCGAAGCCGAGGTATCCACGCGGGGAATGCCAAACGCCTTGAGTCCCAAGAGATCGATCGTCGTTTTGAGAATCACGGCATGAGAATGCCAGTTGTTGTCGATGCCCTGCTTCACTTGGCCGCCGAACATCAACATCGGAATGCGCGAACCGCCGATGAGCTGGAAGCCTTGAGGATGCAGAGCATCGGTCACTGTCTCGGCATTCGGCGTCGACACATGATCGGCGTAACCGCCCCAGTCATCCCAGGTCAATAGGAAAACCGTGTTCGCCCAGCCGCCCGCTTTGACGACGGCATCCACGCGCTGCCAGGAAATGTTCTGCCCCTTCGTCACGTAGGCAGGATCCGGACTCCGATCCGGCGCGTGCTCATCGTATCCCGAAGGACTCCACACGAAGCAGAAATCCGGCAGCGTCCCGGCGGCGGCCATCGCAGTGAACGCGTCATCGGAAGGCTGAGTGCTCGTGTGGATATTGCTGCGGCTCGCCGCGTCCGATAATTCCTCGTAGAAGTTCAAAGGATAAAAATCTGTTCCCGTAAAGGCGCCCCACGTGCGGCCACCCGCTTCCACATGCTTGAAGATCGTCGGCAAATCCCATACCGGCGCAGTCCCACTCGGTGGATTACGAAGCGTCGGTGTCTGACCGCCCACGGCGAGCATATGGCCGGGCGTGGAGTTGGTGCCGAGCCCGAAATGATAATCGCAATAGGTGAACTGCTTTGCCAGCCAACTGTAAAACGGCAGGATCGCATCGTTGTCGATCTGCAAAGTTGTCGGGGCATAGTCTCCCATCTTGTAGTGAACCCAGGCATTGCGGTCGTGGGTCGGGTCCGGCGTCGGCGGGACCTTGAGCAAATTGCCTCGGTTCTGAATGTTCGCTCCCCAGGCAGCGAGGCTAGGAAAATAGAAATCAGGAGTCTTGTTTTCCTGCATCAAGATGACAACGCGTACCATGGCAAATCATCTCCTTGGCACTTGGCCGGACAGAAGTTTTGGCAATGGCGGCATTCTAAATCCGCCATATGTCATTTCCTGCGACTCGGTTCGGGGCGAGCGTCGAATCATGCTGCCAAGCGGCGTGGCTATCTAGCAATAGAGCCGGCAACCAAACCCCAACATGCTACCTTCGTACCTATCGAACTCTGTCTTTGCTCAGAGGCGCGCCATTGCTGTGGCGCGGGAGTTTAGTAGATGCAGTCCACGGTGCCCGCGAGAAAGTCGCAGCCTTTTTACCGACTAAAGTATGCCATCGCAGCCGCGTCTCTGTTATACGCGGCATGGGCGTGCTTCATCCTATCGACAATTCCCAGATCCACCTCGATCCGGACAGTTCCCGATTGGATCGCCGTCCCTTCGCAACTCCTGGCGATCGTCAGCGCCTTGATCGTCATCGTGGAGCTGAGCCGGTCTCGCGGGCAGATACGGGCAATGTGGTCATTGGTGTGCGCGTTTGGCGCGATGAGTCTCATTGCAACGTACATGTGGAATGAATTTCGAGTGTTCGGCAACGATCGGGCGCTCTCCTTCGCCGATGGCTGCTATTTCATTGACTACGCGTTGATGACCGCTGCCTATGGTGTGGCTTTCCAGCGTTTGGGCGGCTCGTTTCGCAACCTGCGAACTTGGTTGGATGGTCTGACGATCCTCGTTGCGCTGCTCGCAACATTCTGGGCCACGATGCTCGGACCTTTCAGCCCTCCAGGTCAAAGTCAGCCGACGGGCCTCCTATTCGGGGGCTCTTACTTATTGAGCATCGCTGCGCTAATAACAATGGCATCGCTGCTTTTTCTCCAATTGCCGCGCGCAAGTTGGCGGACGGTTGAGTTCCTGTTGATCGCCGCCGGCATCGTAGATGTCATATGGGAGCTTGCTTGGCTGGAGAATTGGGTCAGACATCTTAGTTTCATCGGTCTTTACTACAATTTCGGCGACGTATTGTGTTTTACGATCGTGGCTTGCGCTGCCGCCATGACACCGCGGCAGCCAGAACCGGATTCGGAGCGCACGAGTGCGGTGGACGGTACTCATCCATTCTTCCCCGTGTTGTCCGCGCTTCTAGCGACGGCGCTCATCGGCGCCTTCCTCGCCAGCACGCGAGCGACCGATGTATGGATTCTTGTCGGCCTTGTTATCTTGACCGGGTTGCTCCTCCTGACCCGACAGGCCGCGGTGCGTCGCCAACTCGATGCGCTCAATCGCGCCCTCGCCTTGCGCGCCGCGGACGCGCGTCTCAGCGAGTTGGTGCGTCAGTCCGCTGACGCATTCCTCATCGTCGACTCTCACGAGATCATAGCTTTTGCGAGTCCGACGACTGAGGCGGTCTTACGGGTCCCCCCGGCTCGATTAGCCGGAACCAGGGCTCAGGACTTCCTTGGCTCAGTGCATGAGGCGGCACTTCGGGTATTCCTTGATCAGCTGGTCTCGGCGCACGGCGCGCCTCAGCCCCTGGAAGTGACCTTTGCTTCAAGAACAGGATCGCTACGTGTTCTCCGAATCTCGGGAATGAACCTTCTCGCGAATCCGAACGTTCGTGGCCTCGGGCTGACGGTAACCGACATCTCCGCGCTACGGCAGCTGGAGCGCGAAGTGCTCGAGGCTGCGAACCTGGAAAGAGTTCGACTCGCCGGCGACATTCACGAAGGCCTCGGACAACAGCTCACCGGCATTATGATGATGCTTCAGGGCGCTGCCAAGACGCCGGATCTCAATCCCGCGGTGCAAAAACAATACCTGGACACGATCGTCCAGCTCGTGGGCGAGGCTATTCACGGCACGCGCGCTCTCGCCCGCGGATTGTCCCCAATATACGTCGGCGGCGGATCGTTGTGCGGTGCGCTGCTGCAGTTGGGAAAGGACTCTGGTGTTGAGCCGCCCGTACGGATTGAGATTGATCCATCGTTCGACGATCGGATCGTCGACGATTTTCATGCGGACCATCTGTTCCGCATTGCGCAGGAAGCCGTGCACAACGCCCGCCGGCACAGTCACTGCACTCAGACAGATGTAGCGTTGCAAATCGCCGGTGATCGCCTCGTACTGACGATCCGCGACGATGGCTGCGGATGTGATTTTCTCCCACAAACCAGCTGCGGTTTCGGTCTGCGCCTGATGGAGTATAGAGCCCGCGTCATAGGCGGTTCGTTTTCGATTGGCCGCGGCTCGCAAGCCGGAACGCTCGTTCAGACCACAGTCCCTTTGCGCTACCTCTCAGCGGAAGGAGCACCCGAATAGACTAGAATGAGCGATTCGCTTCGAACCCGCCTCGCCTACGTTTATGACGCTAACACCCGAGCAGCCTTTCCTGTCTTTCGCCCGGCCCAGTATTGACGAAGCCACCATCGCCGCAGTCAGCGACGTACTGCGCTCCGGCTGGTTGACCAGCAACGGGCAAAGGGTACAAGCATTCGAATCGCGATTATCCGCCTATTTTGGCGGGCGCGGGGTCCGCGCGTACAACTCCGGCACCTGCACCATGGAAATCGCCTTGCGGATTGCCGGTATCGGCCCGGGCGACGAAGTGATCACGACGCCCAACACCTGGGTCGCCACAGCGAACGTGATCCTCGAAGTCGGCGCAACGCCGGTGTTCGCAGACATTGACCCACGCACTCACAACATCGATCTTCGCAAGGCGGAGGCAGCCATAAGTGCTCGCACCAGAGCGATCATGCCAGTTCATATGTGCGGGTTGCCGTGTGACATGGATAAACTGTATGCGCTCGCCAAGTCCCACTCGCTGCGCGTTGTCGAGGACGCAGCGCAGGCCATCGGGTCTACCTGGAAAGGCAGGCGCATAGGTGCATTCGGCGATTTTGCGTCGTTTAGTTTTCAAGTGAACAAGAACATCACGACCGCCGAAGGCGGTTGCCTGGTCGTCAACAATGCCGAAGAGGCCGTATTGGCGGAGAAGTACCGTCTGCAAGGCGTCACGCGCAGCGGTCTCGATGGTATCGACGTCGACGTACTGGGCGGCAAATACAACATGACCGAGATTGCCGCTGCCATCGGTCTCGGACAAATGGCACACCTGGAAGCATTCAATGCCAGACGCCTGGCGCTGGCCCAGCACTACTTCCACTGTTTCGGCGCCGACTTCGAATCTGCATACGGTGCCGAATTGCCGGTGGCCGATTTCGAGCACGGCAATTGGCATATGTTCCAGCTGGTCCTGCCGGACCGCATCGTGCGTGCCGCCTTCATGCAGCAAATGCTCGACCACAACATTGGACTGGGCTACCACTACGCCGCCATTCACTTGTTCACTCTGTATCGCAAGCGTGGCTTCAGGGAAGGCATGTTTCCCATCGCAGAACGGGTTGGTCGGCAAATCGTTACCTTACCGCTCTTCCCCGCCATGACCGAATCCGATGTTGAACGAGTGGTTGCCGCGGTAAAAGCGAACCTCCGCTGATCGCGATCCAGACCGTGTCGAAATAGGCCCCCATCGCTCGTTGTAGCTTTATGGAGTGGTCAAAAAGCAGAATTGGTATGCGCGTACGGGCGCTCAAAAGCCCGGCGCAGAGCCATCCGCCAGACGTCGGGCCTCGATCGAGTTCGCCTGCCGCAGCGTCGCAGACACCGAGCGTCAGCTTGCCTGCCTCGCGTCCCGAAGACGCCATAAAAAATAGGCGGGCACTCCCAGCGATACGATGCCAAGGCCAATCCCAGCGCGAAGCGGCTGCGTTACGATCGTGTTCACGACCAAGCCTGCCGCAGCCAGGATGAAGATGAGCGGCGTCAGCGGGTATCCGGGCACGCGGTACGGACGCGTGCTATCGGGCTCCCGCCTCCGATAAATGAATAGGCTGGCCGCCGCCAACGCATAGAAAATCCAGCCGATGAAAATCACAAACGTGAGCAGCTGTTCAAAAGAACCGATCGCGGCGAGCAACGCGGACCACAATCCCGCCGCTACGATGGCATTCGCGGGTGTTCCGTAGGTCGGGTGCACACGTGCGAGCGCGCGGAAGAATAGCCCATCATTGGCCATCGCATAAAAGACGCGCGGTGCGCTGAGCATCGTCGCGTTGGCTGCGCTGAAGATGGACACCAGGATTGCCAGTCCGACCATGCTGCCGGCGCGGCCGCCGGCCACGCTGGCCAAGGCGGACGCGGCGACGCGTGTCGAATCCGCCACTCCCGCCGCCCCAAGCGCGGCAACATAGCCGGCATTCGTAAGTAGATAGATCAGGATCAGCGTCACGGTGCCGACGAGAAATGCGAGAGGAAATGTACGCTGCGGATTGATGGTTTCACCGGCATTGAACGTGACGAATTGCCAGCCTTCATACGCCCACAGCACACTGATCATCGCCAATCCTATGCCCGACATCCCGGCGTCCATAGGCGCATTTCCGGAAACCATGTCCCAAAGACGATGCTTCCCATAAACGCACAATACGACTCCCAGCGCGACTATTGCGGTCACCTTGAGCGCCGTTGTAATGTTGATGAGGTTGGCGCTCTGGCGCGTGCCGCGAACATTGACCGCCGTGATCGAGAAGATCATGAGGATCGCGACGGCCTTTTCGGCCCAGGGCGATAGAGGGATGAACTCGCCAACGTAGTTGGCGAAGGCAACCGAGAGGGTTGCCACGGTACCGGCGCTGATGATCAACAAGAATGTCCAGCCGAAAAGAAAGGCCGGCAGCGCACCGAAGCCGTCGCGAATGAAGACATAGAGTCCGCCTGCGCGCGGACGTGTCGCGCTCAGCTCCCCATAGGTCAATGCGCCCAGCAGCGACAGGACTCCGCCAACCAGCCACACCGCAGCCGCCATCGGGACAGAATTCCCGACCGACTTGAGGACGGCACCGGGAACCAGAAAAATGCCGGACCCGATAACAGTGCCGATGATCATCAGCACAAGATCCCGCAAGCCGAGAACTCGTTTCAACTGGACGGCGGGCTGGTTCACAGGATTAGGCCGAAACACCGTATGTTATTGCACCGATCTTCAAGGTTGCGCTTGGCTAAAGATCATTGGAGTGTCCGAAAAGCCGAATACACCGGGCGACCCGGGGATACGTTCCCGACCAGCTTGCCATGATCGACGATGAGGCGGCCATTCACCAGAACAAACATCATGCCTTTCGAGTACTGCTTGGCATCCAGATACCGCTCAGCGACGGCGCACTGAAAGTCGCCGCCAAGGCCAGCGCCGACAACAGAGGCAGAGAAATTCTCAGGGCGTCTCCCTGCGATACAGGGGTACGCCTTGGATGGTGAGCCGTTGCATGTGACCGTCCGCCAAGCCGTCGAAGCGCGCGCGTTCCGGCGCGAAATCCTCATCTCCCACGCGGAAAGCGCCTCCTGCCAGCGGCGTCAGCGGCTGAGCGAAAAAGCTTTCACCCTCGCTGAGGCCTGCCACGAGCGCTCCACTGCGAACGAATACGCGCACATTGGGACCTTCGGGACCGGCGAACACATAGTGGCCGACCATGGCCCGATAATCCGTCGGTGCATTCGCGGTCTGCCCGGCGAAGTCCGGGGTGACGAACCACTCCGACCCGTGCGAAACCTCGACCACTTTGCCCTGGCTCTTGCCGCCGACGCGGGTAAACACATAGGCCAATGTATCGTCATGCGACACCGCGCGAAAGGCGTCGACGCCCATCCGCTCGAGCACCTTTTGTCCGCTCGCGCCCTGCACCGCCAGTTTGCCGTCCAGCACGACGATCCGCAGTTTGGCGGTGCGCGAAGCGGCCGGCTCGCCGGCCAGGCCGTAGCTGGCTACGTAGTCACGCAACGGCGTCATGAGCGGATCAGGCTCGCCCTTCCAGGGTGCGGGTGCCGGCCGATCTGCAAACGCTGCTGCCACGGAGTCGACGACCCATTGACGAAACGAATTGCTGATGTGCGAGTTGCTCAGGAACACCAGCGCGAAGCCCTCCTCCATATGCGCTTCGATGTGGGCGTTGAACCCCGCAATCCCGCCGCTGTGGCTGATGATCGTGTGCCCATCCTTGTGACGGATCCACACGCCGTAGCCGTAGTCGCCGAGCCCAGGTTGGGTGAGCGCCGCGAAGGCTTGCTCCGATAGCACTCTGCCCTTGGGCCCCATCCCCTTGTTCAGATAGAAGCGGGTATAGGCGCTCATGTCGGCAACCGTAGAAACGATGCTGCCATCGCCCGCGGTGTATTCGAACCAGGGATACTCGACGAAATTGCCGTCGTACGGCCAGCGTGTATAGCTCACCGACATGGTGGTGCGCTGCGCGTCGTCGATGATTGCGGTGCTGTGGCTCATCCCCAGAGGATCGAGCACGCGCCGCTTGATGATGTCGGGAAGCTGGGCGTGCTCGATGTCCTCGAGCGCGTAGCCTAAGAGCTGATAACCGGTATTGGAGTAGCGCCAGTGCGCGCCGGGCGCATAGGTGGGCTCAAAGTCCTTGAGTGCCAGCCCCGCGAAGCGCGATGAGGCCGTGTCCTCCAGATAGTAGGGAAGTCCCGAGGTGTGGGTCATGAGGTCCTGTCCGGTGACCTCCGCAAACTTCGACTGCGTGTGGAACCACGGCAAATATCGACTGATGGGTGCATGCACGTCGAAGCGCCCTTCGTCCGCCAGTTGCAACAGGGCGATCGAGGTGAAAGCTTTGGAGATGGAGCCGATGGCGAGGCGCGTATCGGCTTTCATCGGTATTTGCGCCTTCAGATCCGAATAGCCGTGCACCATGACCTTCTTGAGTCCTTGTCGGTCGGTGATGCCGATGACCATGCCCGGATCGCGCAGTGTTGCGAGTGCCGCTTCGATGGATTTGGAAGTCGCCGCAAGACGCGCATCGATATCAGCCATCGCGGCGGCCGGCAGGAGCAGCGCGGCGCACAGAGACAATGCCTTCATGGAATTCCTCGTTTCACCAAACGGTGGCTCGGCATGATCGCCGCATTCGACTTGCGCTCAAATCCTATCGCCGACCACAATACTGTCACTCAATTTGCGGATATGCAATAAATTCCGCGATAATGAGTTGCGATCCCTATGTGGAAGAATTCATGAATGTAGCTTGCCTGCCCGAATTGCCGCGCCCCTACCTGCTGTTTCTGGGCGAAGACGCTGATTTACCGTATGCAAAAACCGCGCTCGGCCTGCGCGACTGGGCACCGCAGGTCTGCGTGGGTGAACTCACCTGCGCGGGCTCCGTCGCGAGCATCGGCCTGCCCGGACTGTCGCCGCCCGAGGCACGACTTCGCGGGGCGCGATCCGTGGTGATCGGCGTCGCCCACATGGGCGGACAACTCAAGGCCAGCTGGCTCGAACCGCTGCTGGCATGCGTTGAAGCCGGACTGGACATCATCAGCGGTATGCACGGGCGCTTGTCCACCATCGGGCCGCTCGCCGCCGCCAGTCAGAAACATGGCACGCGCCTCATCGACCTGCGGGTGCCGCCGGACGGCATCCCCACCGGCAGCGGACATAAAAGAAGCGGCATGCGCCTGCTCACCGTCGGCACCGACTGTGCTTTGGGGAAGAAATACACCGCCTTGAGCCTGGCGCGGGAATTTCGCAAGCGCGGCGTAGCGACGGATTTTCGAGCGACCGGCCAGACGGGCATCCTCATCTCGGGCAGCGGCATCCCCATCGATGCCGTTGTGGCGGATTTCGTGGCGGGGGCTGCAGAGCTGTTGAGCCCCCCCGCGGCCGGGCATCACTGGGATGTCATCGAAGGTCAGGGATCGCTGTTTCATCCCTCTTACGCCGGCGTATCGCTGGGCCTTCTGCATGGCAGTCAACCCGATGTGATCGTGCTGTGTCATCAAGTCGGCCGCGATCACATCATGGGACTGGAGGGATTCGCCACGCCCTCCGTCACCGATGCGATCGCCGCCAACATCATGTTCGCAAGGCTCACCAACCGTAAAGTTCGATGCGGCGGCATTGCGCTCAACACGGCGAGGTTGCCAGAGGCGATAGCACGGCAGATTTTGGCGGACTACCGCCACCGGTTTGGCGTGCCGGCCGCGGACCCCATCCGCGGCGGAGCGGAACTCGATGAACTGGTGCAATCCTGCCTAGGCTGAAGTGCCCACGCGGCGCCGCCGCAGGCGCGCTTTAGACGGCGCTCGCTTAAGTTCGGCGGTGGCGGCGGCATTCACGGCCAACGCAGGTTTTTCGCCGCTGCGGCGCGCCATCGCCGGCGAGCGCGACACGGTGCATACCGACAGGGCGTGGCAAGGTCCTTCTCCACCGGCAATGTAGGCATGACCCATGCGACTGTCGAAGTACACCGATTCACGGGGCGCCAGCAACAACGGCGCATAGCAATCGGTGTGCAGCTCGAGCTGCCCATCCACCACATAGAGGAATTCCTCCCCTTCATGGCGCATGAATTCACCGAATTCTTCCAGGCTCTTCGCGCGGTACTCGCACAGAATCGGCGTGATCTGCTTGTTGAGCAGGTCCGTGCTCAAGTAGCGCAGCGTGTGATTCATCATCGGCACCGACTCACCGTCGCCGAGGCGATTGACGCTGCGGCGCCCCGACTGCTCGGCGCCGGAAACGGAAACGTTCGGTGCGTTAGACAGCAGCTCACTGATATCGAGCGACAGACCGTTGCTCAACCGCAGCAGAAGATCGTAGGTGGGGGAGATCTGATCGTTCTCGATGCGCGATAGGGTTGAACCGGGAACACCGGTGCGCTCGCTGACATCGGCGAGGGTCCAGCGATTACGCTTACGCAGGTTTTTCAGCGCCGTCCCAGGTCTGGCGTTTGACATCCAACTCCTCGTGATCCTTACAGAGCTCTATTGTCTCAGCGGCCGATTCTACAGCGGAAGTTACCTATACGGAATAAGACCAAACCCAGCCCGCCTCGCTTGAATCCAGGACCGCCGCGCCGGCTTCCGGACAAATCCCGGTCCAGCGGCCACCAGTTCCGTTTGCGCAAGTTAATTTGCATACAAGGAATATTTGCGGCATGCTTTTGCAGCGTCAGACAAGAATGCACTCGCGGTGCAACGCGACTTCTAAGCGAATCGCCGTTGCCATAAACCCGGCTTGCGCCGAAAACAAGGGGCACTCAATCCGGCCTGGCTGATTGTTGTCGAAATACGCCTCGCTCAATCGTCGCTGAAGAAGACCGCTCACCGGGAGGAAACCATGAAATTCGTGATGCTGATGATTCCCGCTGTTTACCAGGGCGGCGCAGCGGCGCCAGGCTTTAAGCCGGATCCCAAGAAGGTGCAAGAGATGAGGCGGTTCAACGAAGAATTGGGCAAAGCATTCAAAATCGAATCGCTCAACGGTCTTCATCCGCAAGCCATGGGTGCGCGCGTGTCTTTCGCCAACGGCAGGCCCTCCGTGACCGACGGACCGTTCATCGAAACGAAAGAAGTGCTGGGCGGTTACTGGCTCCTCGAGGCGCCGTCGCAACAGGAAGTGGTGAAGTGGGCGCAGCGCTGCCCGGCGGAGGATGGCGATACCATTGAGATACGACAGGTCTTTGGGCCCGAAGACTTCGCGAAATAGGCGCGCGAGCGGCGAAAGCCCTGCGCTCCACGCCGCGAGCCGCCCGCTCGAGGCCACCACTCCCTACCAGTTCAGATCCGTCAACAATCCTGCGTACACCTCGATCCCGTCCCATAGATTTCCCAGCCGCAGATTCTCGTTTTGCGCGTGCTGGTTGTCGTCGTAATTGGCGATGCTCACGCCCGCCATCGGCACGTGCAGCAGATTCACGATATCAGCCATGCCCGAGCTCGCGCCGACGATCGGCAGCTCGATCGGCTGATATCCGACCGTTCGACGGATCGAAGCGACGACGGCCTTGGAAGCAGGCAAGTCGAGTGCGGTTTTGGTCGCGATCGAACCGCCTGCGTCCCAGACCACCTTGACGATCTTGCCGTGCGAAAGACGGGCGTCAAGATCCGGCTCCTCGCGCACGATGAACCAGCCTTGCCGCGCAAGAAAGTTCTCGAGCAACTCGCGGGTGTGGGCAGGCGTCTCACCCGGGGCGAGGCGAAAATCGATTGAAGCGTTCGCCTGGGTCGCTATGGCGTTCGCCGCCGCCGCACCCTCATCGCCCACGTGAATGGCGCGCACGTTCATGGTCGGCTCAAGATAGCCGTCGGCCAGCCGTGCCGGCCCGACGTTGCGGCCGAGACCGAGGGCGTGTTTGAGCTGCTCTTCGACCGGCGGCATCGCTGCCAGGGCCGCCTTGTCCGCCGCCGAAACCGGAGCCACGTCGTCGTAGAAGTGCGGAATGAGGATATGCCCTTCATCATCGCGAAGACTCGCAATGAGGTTGGCAATCATCACCGAAGGGCTCGGTGCCCAGCTGCCGTAGTGACCGTCGTGCAGTGGTTTGGTCGGCCCGTAGACCGTCATCGTGAGGCTCGCGATGCCGCGGTTGCCGAAATTCACCATCTGTTTGCCGCTCTGATGCATCGGCCCGTCGCCCATGATCAACAGATCGCCGCTCAGCAGCGCGAGATTCTTGGCGACGAGCGCGGCGAAATGCGGCGAGCCCTGCTCCTCCTCCCCTTCATATAGCAGCTTGATGTTGATGCTCGGCTTGATGTGCGCCGCCTTGAGCGCATCGAGCGCCGAGAGCATGGCCTGAATCGAGCCCTTGTCGTCGCCGGTCGAGCGGGCAAAGAGCCGCCAGTCCGGATTGAGCGGCCCCGTCGAATGTTCCCAGTCGATGCTCTTGGCCTGCGGAAGCGCGGTGCGCATCGATGGCTGAAAGGGACTCGCGATCCAGCCCTTCTGGCCGATCGGTTGACCATCGTAATGGGCATAGAAAATTACGGTGCGCTTCGCGCCCGGGATCTGCATTTCGCCGAACACCGATGGCGGCGTCCCCGCTTCGGCGCTCAGAAGGCGGGTCTTAAACCCACGCGTCTTTAGCTGCGCTTCGATGTAGGCCGCGTTCTTCTCGACGTCGGCGACCTGGGTGGCGACATTGGGCATGGAAAGCAGCGTAACGAAATCCGCGACGATGGCCTTCTCGTGCGCTTCGCGCCAGGTGCGTACCGCGTCGCGCGAACTCGTCGCCTGGACGGACGAGGCTGCCAGTGCACCGGCCGCTGTTGCGCAAACCATAAGAATGCCGAATCGCATGGTCGCTTTCTCCTTCTTCGCTCAATGGTGATTCAAATCGGCCGCGTCACCAGCCACGCATGGACAATCCCGACAATCGACAGCAGCAACAATCCCAGCAGCGCAATCCCAGCAATGAGAAAACCGGAACTGCGCTTGGCGGCTTCCGCCATGTACCCTTTGGCATACAAAACGCGTCCAATCAGCCAGAGTAATCCCAGGCCGGGAGCCAAGTATCCGGAGGCCACGGGATAAATGGTTGCAAGCCAGAGAATCGGCAGAAATAGCACAAACTGCTCGAGCGTATTCATCTGCACACGGAACGCCCGCTCGAATTCCGGCGCGCCGGTCACCGCCGGAGCATGCACCCCGTGCTTGCCTCGCATCCGGCCGACGAGCATCATTGTGTATAGACCCAAAATTACGGCGAGCACCGTCACCACGGCGCTCAACAAAGTCCCTGCTGTTGCCATCATAAGAATCCACCGCTCCATGCCCTTAAGATCCCGCGATGGTAGTCTTAAGCGAACCGCAAGTCACAAGCGAGCTGGCGGCCTGGGAGCGAACATGGTTAGAGCGACCGCGGTAATCGCCGGTCTGATGGCGTGCTCGCTCGGATACGCGGACGGACTCGACCAAACCTCCAAGGCGAGAATAGACCACGCGGTATTGGGCGTTCTTGAGCGCACCCAGACGCCTTCCGCCTCCATCGCGGTGGTCAAAGACGGCAAGCTTGCCTACCTGCATGCGTACGGCTCCGCGCGCCTGTCCCCCCGGGTGATGGCCACCGCTGCAACCCGCTACCAGATCGCCTCCCTATCTAAAGAGATCGTGGCCGCTGCAGCACTGCTATTGCAGCAGGATGGGAAGCTATCGCTCGATGACAAGGTGGGAAAGTGGCTGCCCGCGCTCACGCGCTCGGACGTGATTACTCTGCGCCAATGTTTGACTCATACAGCTGGCTATCCGGACTTCTGGCCGCAGGACTACCTGCCGCCATGGATGCTGCACCCGACCAGCACCGAGGCGATTCTCGCGGATTGGGGCAAGAAGCCGCTGTCGTTCAATCCGGGGGATGGCTGGCAGTACTCCAATACCGGCTACGTCGTGGCGGGCCGGGTCATTGAATTGGCATCGGGCAAGAGTCTGTTCGAATTCGTCAACGATCGCATTTTCCGAAAGCTCGGTATCACAGACGCCATCGATATCAACCGAATGCCGCTCCAGGCGCCCGACGCATTAGGTTACAGCCGCGCCGCGCTCGCGGCGCCTCAGCTGCAGCCCCCCGCCGCGGCCGGATGGATGTTCGGCGCTTGGTGGCTCGCGCTCAGCGCCAAAGACTTGAGCATATGGGACCTGTCCATTTTGCAGAGGACACTGCTGTCCGCCGAGAGTTATGGCGAAGAATTGACGACCGCCAAGACCAATGATGGCAAAGACACCGGCTATGCGCTCGGTCTCAGCGTGGGAACTCGCAATGGGCTAAGGGTTATCCGCCACGACGGTGAGGGAGCCGGATATACGGCGGAAAATCGCATTTATCCCGACGAGAAGGCTGCGCTTGTGGTGCTCACCAACACATTTTCCGGGACCGCAGCGGAGGACATCGCCGACGCGATGGAATTGGTCGTGCTACCGGTCAAGGGAATCGATGCGCAGGTGCGCGCGGTGTTCGACGGACTTCAGCACAATCACCCAGACCGCGCAGCGTTCACGGCCGACTTCAATGCCTATCTGGACGAGGCCGCCGCAGCCGCTTACTCACGCACCTTGGGACCGCTCGGCGCGCCGACCGAGTTCGTGCAAACCGGGAGCGGCGATCGGGGCGGAATGAAATTCTACAATTATCGAATCATTGCCGGGGGTCGGCCGCTCAGCCTTTCCACTTATGTGACGGCGGAAAACAAATTCGAGCAATTCTTGATCGCCCCAGCGACGCACTGAACGGGCGCAGCGAGGCGCTCGGCCGCGCTCACTTCCCCAGCATCTGCCCCGCGTGCTCATGCAATTCCCAGCCCCGCGTCTGGAGTTCGCTGCTCGCTCGGGGCGACATAGTGCCCGTGATCCAGAGTTCCAATCGGCCTGGGTTCTGCGGCAATAGTGCATGAAGTGTAGCCTCATCGGCTGCGACGGGTTCGTTCCAATAGACCGCGTCGAATGCGCCCAGCACCGCGATTGCCCCGTCGGCCAATTGCGCCGTGGGCAGCCGCAACCCGGACAGGATCCGAGCCACCGGCCGGCGCGCATGCAGACTCACCAAAAGACCGGCGCTCTGCAGAAACACTTGAACTTCGTCATCGGAGGTCAGATTCATGGCATGCCGGAAAAGTTCATCGCGCCCCGCGACTCCCTGCAGGGACTTGGCATACTCACCCAGCAGTTTTTGCCGGGTGGGGCTCAATAACAGGGTGTTTTCGAAGCGTTTGATTTCAGGTGCCGTCAGCCCGTAGCTCGCCAGCGTGGCGCGCTGTCTGGCACGCAGCACCGCCGGATCCTCGTTGTAAATCGCATCCATCGCGCGCTTGACGTCGTTAAGATAAGGAACTCCGGGAATGCCGACGAAATGCATGCCCAAATTTACCGTCGCATCCACTTTTGCCAGGTGGCGCACGGCTTTGCGCAGCACCTCATTGTTGGTGTAAGGATCCACCCCGAGCTGCTGATAATAGCGACGTTCGGCCGAGGACACGCCGAGATACCTATCGGCATAGCGCTTGGCATCCGCCTTCACGTCTTTTGCAATATGCGCGCCCACATCCGCTGTACTGGGCTGCTGCACTCGTTCGGTCATTTCAGTCGCTTCGGCCTTGTAGCCGTTGAACAGGTGCGAGATGCCCTTCGGAATCCCGGTGACAGTCTTGATCGGGTTACCCGCAGCCTGGGTGATCGTCTTGACGTCGTTCTGCACGCCTCGGGCGACGGTTTTCACCGCCACATCGATGTCGGTGGTCTTGGCGATTTGCGCCAAGGCAGCCACCTCGCGCACGCGCACGCCGAGCGCCGTTTGGCCGTAGGCTGGAAAATCGCCGAAGCGGCTCACCACCACATAGTGATTCATGAGGCCGTCGGACTGCACCGGCTCTGCGACATGAAAGTCATGACCTGAAACCAATTCCGCCGGCAGGCTGGCCACGGCCGACTCTTCGGGCGGTATCTCGAAGTCAGCCGCGTAGGCAGTGCTTACAGCGGCCACCACCATCATCAAAACCTGCATGTTGCGCACGGAATTCTCACTATGGTTGCTCGGAATTCTTTTCGAATGCTCATGGTTTCGATCCACCACCAAAGGCACTCGCGTGCAGTATGCCGTAACCACGAGCGTGTGATGCGATCCCTAAGGCCGCCTGCAATCGCACCCTTATCGAATGACATAACGTTTTCCCACCTGCGACCGATAGCGCGCTTTCGCGGTGCGGCTCTTGCCGCAAATCGAGCGCCGCACCAGCATTGTCGAAGACATCATGGCGTCAAGATCGAGGGTGCTGTATGCAACGCAGCAGTGGCAGTCCCATGGGATGGAGTTCCACTCCATTCCCAACCTCACCCGGACTCGGGTGGCGGCTGCACATGTCGAGGATTGCCTCAGGGATGCTGCCCGTTCACACGCCGCGCAGACCTGGCAATTAGTCGCGTCGATTGGCGCATTGACCGGACGCGACGAGGATTCTCGCGGATTCGTTCGGACGCCGGCGAAATACAAAGGGGGATCATATGAAGTCTATGCTTTTCATTCTCGTGGCGCAGTTTCACTCGGGTTCGACCCACACCGTGGCTGCCTATCCGACCTTGGAGCAGTGCCGTGATGCACTGAAGATAGCAACGACGAACGTCGCTGCGGACTACACCTGCGCCGCGACGCCGGTGGAGGGTAAATGGTCGCTCAAAGACGTGCGCTACCTGATGGCGCGGGATTGAGCCCCGCCCGATCTCTGATAAAACCAAACCGTGAGCTGCGGCCATTACCCATGATCACCGTGCTGTCGATTCTTCGCGCGGAGCGCCATAATAGGATCGTGGAAATCGGATCCACGCCGTTTTGGAACAATCGCCATGACCCTGCTCGCTGCAAGTCGATCTCAGTCGCACGCCACGACAATCCTAGCGCTCCTACTCGGCCTACCGGCCATAGCTCTCAGCGCTGAGCCGGCCGCCCCGCCGCCGATGCCGGCACCTTCGATGCCGCCGGCCGGCGACTATCACCTGGAGAAAGCACACGCGAGTCTCATCATGCGGGTGAATCATCTGGGATTCTCGACGTATACCACTCGGTTCAGCCGCTTCGACGCGGAACTCAGCTTCGATCCCAAGCATATCGCCGCGTCGAAAGTCTCGACGACGATCGACGCCGATTCTTTTGAAATGGACGGCGCACCGTCGATGTGCCTCGACATCATGAAGGGCGAGCAGATGCTCGATACCAAAAAATATCCCAAGATCCTGTTCAAGTCCGAGAATATCAGGATGACGGGAGCCAAATCGATGGAAATCACCGGCGCGTTCACGCTGCACGGGGTCACCCGGCCCATGGTGCTCAAGGCCACCTACAACGGCGGCTACGCCGGCATCCCGAAGATGGATCCGCAAGCGCGCGTCGGATTTTCGGCGCACGGGCAATTCAAGCGCTCCGATTTCGGCATCAAGTTTGGCGTACCCGCCCCCGGTACGACGATGGGTGTGGGCGATTTGGTGGATTTCTCGATCGAGGCGGAATTCGTGGGGCCGCCCCTGGCGGCTGCGGCCGGCGCCACGCATTGACTTTAATCGGCAGCTTGCACAGCGAGTGATTCGTGCGCAAGTTGTTATAGTGCTAGGCGGTGACCCGGGTTGCCTTAACGGCAATTGACAGAACTGGAGCAACCGAATTGAGCGGAATAAGACTCCTCGCCGCCATACTGCTGGTTCTATCGGCCTCACGCAGCTTGGCGAAGGAGCATCGGCATGGGACTGATGAGAAGCTGGGAGCAGTTCACTTTGCCACATCCTGCAAACTTTCCGCGCAAGATGATTTTGACCGCGGAGTAGCTCTGCTGCATTCCTTCGATTTCAGTCGCGCCATAGACGACTTTAATGTGGCGCTGGGAAGAGATGCTACCTGCACGATCGCGTACTGGGGAATCGCCCTCAGCGATTGGGGAAATCCTTTTGCGCCCGGAATAATCGACAAGCGTCTATTGCAACTTGGGCGCGAGAGCGCTGAGCGCGGCGAAATGCTGGGAGCAAGGACGGAGCGCGAGCGCGCCTACCTCGCGGCCGTGGGTAATCTGTACAGGGACTTCGAAAGTACGCCTCAAAGGGCGCGCATGCTCGCCTACCGCAATGCCATGCAAGAGGTTGCTGCGAAATATCCGCAAGATCACGAGGCGACGATTTTCTATGCATTGGCGCTCGCCATCGCCGCGGATCCCGGCGACAAGAGCTACGCAGACCAGCTCGAAGCGGGGAGAATTCTCGAGAAATTGTTTGTGCAGGAGCCGACGCATCCGGGCCTGGCACACTATATTATTCATGCCTACGACGTGCCTGCGCTGGCGGGGCGAGCGCTTAGCGCGGCGCAACGATATTCGCAAATTGCGCCCGACGCACCTCATGCGCTGCATATGCCGTCACATACATTTACCCGCTTGGGATATTGGCAGGCGTCCATTGATAGCAATGTGGCCGCTGCGGCGGCGGCCCGGCGGCAGGGTCAGACGGCAGAAGAGTTGCATGCCAGCGACTACGAGGCATACGCTTACTTGCAAACGGCGCAAGATCAGGCGGCGGGACGGATAGTAAGATCGGTGCCGGAAATTGCAGCACGCTTCGATCCAAAGGCGTTGCTGATCGGCGCTGGGCCGCCCGCAGCTGGATATTTTGCGATCGCGGCGATTCCTGCACGATACGCGTTGGAGCGGCGGGACTGGCGGCAGGCGGAACAGCTTGAACTGAGGGAGACCCCGTTTCCATTTACCGATGCGATAACGTGGTTTGCGCGAGGCCTGGGCGCGGCGCGACTCGGACACAGCGCTACCGCCAATGAGGCAGCTGCGGCGCTGAAGCTGATTCAGGAGCGCCTCTTGGGCGCCAAAGAGATTTACTGGGCGCGACAGGTGGAAATTCAGGCGCTTGCCGTCGCGGCATGGTCGGCCTTGGCAACGGGCGCCAAAGAAGAAGCACTGCGGCAGATGGAATCGGCGGCGGAAATGGAAGATAAGACGGAAAAAAGCGCGGTGACGCCGGGGCCGCTATCCCCGGCGCGCGAGTTGCTTGGCGAGATGTTTCTGGAGCTAAATGATCCCGCTAAGGCATTGGACCAATTCGAAGCGACCCTTAAGAAGGAGCCGCGGCGCTTCCGGTCAATCTATGGAGCGGCACACGCAGCGCAGCTCATTGGCAGCCCGGATTTGAGCCAACGGTATTTTCGCGAACTGTTGGAGGTTTGTGCCAATGCCGACACGCCAGCAAGAGCCGAGCTCAAGGCAGCGCGCGATGCATTGGCGAAGCAGAAGAGCTGACTAGACCCCTTCCGAAGCGGACACGGTGGCTCAGTCTGGAGCAGCCGTTGCGAAGCGTCGGCTGCGGTCGCGAGCTATCTTCGGTGACCAAGTGCCCTGGCACTTAGAACTTATTGAGTGCCGATTGCGCAAGCGCAATCTCCTTCGCTTCGATGCTCTTCATACTTTGCCGCAAGGCCTTGGTCTGCTCCCAGGCGCTCGCGCTCAGAAAACCAACGGTCAGTTTTTAAAGGTAATTTGATTTGACGCCAGCAGCATGACAGTAACGGTGACTCTCGAGAGCCCCGCCAGGGATGCCAATGTAGGGTTCATAGCACCTCCTTGCTTATCGGAGTCGCAGTTGCGGTGACATCGGTAGCATACCTGTAGGTCCTGTCCCTTCTGCCATACCTATAGCGCCGCCAACTCCCGATCGAACTGCGCAAAGCCGCTGAAATGCCAGGGCCGCACCGCGAGCACAAAGGCCGCTCCTTTGCGCGGCTGGGTGGTCAGGCGATCACGCTCGATGATCTCGGCGCACTCTCGCGAGGTGGCGCGCAGTGCGCGTTTGATGTGCGCGAAGGCGTCGTCGGACAGCCGTCCGCCGTGGAAAAAGAACTCCTCTTGCACGCCGGCGAATGAACTTGCGAAGAACTCGTGCAGCAGTTTGTGGTGAATGTATCTCTGCACGGGGCCACCGGGCCGCCAGCTGAAATGCCGGCTCACGAGCAGCCGCACGCGATTGCCCGGCTGCAGTTCGATGACCTTGAGCCGATCGAGGCGAATGAGATACTGCAAGGCTTCGCGCTTGCTGAAGCGATAGTCACGCACGATCTCTTCATAAGGGGTGCGCACCAGGACCAGCCAGGTCATGAACAGCAGCTTGATATCGGCGACCAGCTCGCTCTCCTGCGACAAGGTCAACGTGTTGGTCGGCGCCGACCGATCCGCAGCCCGATCCAGAATGTCGCTCAAGTCGATCCCGATGAGTTCGCAGACCTGGTCGACGCGCTCGAGCGACAGATCCTCGGTGGAAAACAGGCGCTTGACGCTGGCCACGCTCAATTGGAGTTTTTGCGCGACGTCGGCATAGGTATGGCCGCTCGCGCGCAGGGCGCGTTTCAGCTCAGTCACGATCAGCGTGCGTTGCGCCATGTTCGCGCCCTCGGGTGATGGGTATCGCATAGTAATACCTTTAGGCACGTTTGGCGCAACTCGTTCGAATTAGGTAGCACATCGAGACACCTTGCGAGAGATTAGCCCCGGTCCACAAAAAAGGGAGCTCTCATGAAATTAAAGGCACTCCTCTTGGCCGCAGCGTCCAGCCTGACGCTGGCAGGCTGCGTGCAGCTCGGCTGCTTTTCTGGCTGCAGCACGCACGCGCATAATTCCTCCAGCCTGGTCGAATTTCTTTATCCGCGTGGCAGCCTGCCTCCTGCGCAAAATACCATTCCGCAGCTGCGCATCCCGCTGCGGGTCGGTTTGGCGTTTTTGCCGACGCAACAACCGCAGGCCTTGGGCGCACTGGATGCGGCGCATCAACAGGAACTGCTGGAACGCATCCGTCAGCGTTTCTTGAGCCGCAAATTCGTGGCCGACATCGTGATCGTGCCGGATTACTACCTGTCGGGCCGGCAGGGCTTTGAAGGACTCGCCGGTCTGCAGCGACTCTACGGCGTGGATGTCATGGCGCTGGTCTCGTATGACCAGGTCATCCATGAGGACAGCAACAGCTGGTCATTGGGCTACCTGAGCATCGTCGGCGCCTATGTACTGAAAGGCGACCGGCACGACGTCTCGACCCTGGTCGACCTCGCGGTCGTCGATCCGGCCAGCCGCTCGCTGCTGCTGCGCGCCGGGGGAACCGATACCCGTCATGGCAACACCACGTTGATCGACTCGCAACGCGGCACCCGCGAGGCGACCCGCGAGAGCTATGATGCTGCCGCCGAGCAGATGATTCAGCACTTCGACGCGGCGTTGCTGACTTTCGAAGCAGATGTGAGGTCCGGCAAGGCGCCCGTGCGGGTAGTGCGCAAAAATGAGGGCGGACATTCCTTTGGCGGGGGCTCGTTGGACTGGCCCACACTGCTCGCCCTGCTGATGATGATCACACTTCACCGCGCCGTGCGGTCGAAAGGGATAGCGACATGAACGGACCTTCTGAGTGGGGAGCGCGGATGGTGCGCTGGCTGCTGCGCTTGCTGTTGAAGCCCTTGTTCCGGGTAGAGCTCACGGGCGATGCTCAGCAGTTCAAGAACGAGCGCACGCTGATTGTCGCCAACCACGAGTCTTTTCTGGACGGGATGCTGCTCGGCGCATTTCTGCCGGTGGCCGCGACCTTCGTGGTGCACGCCCAGGTCGTGGACAAGTGGTACTTCCGCTGGCTGTTGCGCTTTGTGCCGCACCTGGCCGTGGATTCCGCCAGTCCTTTGGCCATCAAGCTGATCTGCCGCTTGGTCGAGACGGGCACGCCGGTGGTGATTTTTCCCGAAGGCCGGCTGACCGTGACCGGCTCGTTGATGAAAGTCTATGACGGCGCGGCGTTCGTCGCGGCCAGGACCGGCGCCACGGTCGTGCCGGTGCGGATCGAAGGCTCGGGGCGCAGCTACTTCGGGCGCTTGGCCGGAATCTATCCGCTGCGATGGCTGCCGAAGATCCGCATCATGATCCAGCCGCGGCGGCACATTCCGATGCCGCAGCTGCCCTCGGCGAAGCTCAGGCGGCGGCGCGCGGGCGAGATCTTGCGCCGCATTCTCACCGACATGTTGGTCGCCACGCGCCCGCGGAAGACGCTGTTCGCGGCGTTTCTCGATGCCAAAGCGACCTTCGGCTCATCCTACCGGCTGATCGAGGACGTCAGACTTCACGAGGAATCCTATGGCTCGTTGCTGCGCATGGCGCTCGGGCTTGGCCGGCTGCTCCAGCGCGATACGCGCCCCGGCGAGATCGTCGGCGTGATGACGCCGAATGCCGCGCCCACGCTCGCGCTAACCCTGGGACTGTCGGCGATCGGCCGAGTCCCTGCGATGCTCAATTACACCGCGGGCGCGGAAGGCTTGCGGAATGCCTGTACGGTGGCGCGCATTTCGAACATCGTGACCTCGCGCGCCTTTCTCGAGAAGGCGCGGCTCACCGAACTCATCGCCCAGCTGCCGAACATCCAGATCCATTATCTGGAGGATATGAAAGCGCGCGTGCGGTTGTCGGACAAGCTGTGGATCGGTTGGCACCGGCTTTTCCCCGGCGCCCTCGCCTCGGTGAGTCGGCCGGAGGATGCGGCCATCGTGCTGTTCACATCCGGATCCGAGGGCCGTCCCAAGGGCGTCGTACACTCGCACGATTCCCTGCTCGCCAACGTGGCGCAGATCCGCGCCGTGGCCGATTTCACGCCGCTCGACAAATTCATGATCGCCTTGCCGGTGTTTCATTCTTTCGGCTTGGCCTGCGGCATCATCATGCCGCTGGTGTCCGGCTGCAAAGCGTTTCTCTATCCAAGCCCGCTGCACTACCGGATCATTCCGGAGCTCGTCTATGACCGTAATTGCACGGTGCTTTTCGGCACCTCGACCTTTCTCGCCAACTACGGCAAGTTCGCCCACCCCTACGATTTCGGCCGTCTGCGCTATGTGGTGGCAGGCGCGGAAAAGCTCTCGGATGAGGTGCGCCGACTGTGGATCGAGAAATTCGGCATCCGGGTGCTCGAAGGGTATGGGGTGACGGAGTGCGCGCCGGTGATTGCGGTCAATGTTCCCATGGCCTGCCGCATCGGCAGCGTCGGGCTGTTGGCACCCGGCATGGAATATGAATTGGAGTCCGTACCCGGCATCGAGGATGCCGGTGTGCTGCATGTTTTCGGCCCGAATATCATGAAAGGCTACCTGCTATACGAGCAGCCCGGCGTCATCCAGCCGGCAAAATCCATTCACGACGGCTGGTATTCGACCGGCGACATCGTGCACGTCGATGGCGACGGCTTTCTGCATATTCGCGGACGCGTCAAGCGCTTCGCGAAAATGGCCGGTGAAATGATTTCTCTCGAGGTGGTGGAACGCATTGCGGCGAGCGCTTCATCGGGCCTGCACGCCGCTTCGAGCCGAGCCGATGCCGCCAAGGGCGAGGCCTTGGTGCTGTTCACCACCGATGCCACGCTCAAGCGCGAACAATTGAGCGCTGCCGCCAAGAGTCTCGGGCTTCCTGAACTGGCCGTGCCGCGGATCTTGAAGAGCGTGAAGGAAATACCGCTCTTAGGTTCAGGGAAGACCGACTATGTACAGCTTAAGAAAATGGCCGAGGCATCGACCCCTCAAGAGGGCCCGGCAGCCGACGCTCTGCCCGCATCGGTCGCATAAGGCGTGACCATGAACACCCCAAATAATCATGGACTGTTTTCGCGCGCGATGCTGGCGGTGGTCGCGGCGCAGTTCTTGTCCGCCATGGCGGACAACGCGCTGCTATTCGCGGCGCTCGCGCTGCTGCGCCTTGACCGCTATCCGCTCTGGACCGAACCGCTGTTGCAGGAGTTCTTCGTCGGCGCCTACATCCTGCTGGCGCCCTTTGCCGGTCCCTTTGCCGATGCCTTCCCCAAAGGGCGGGTGATGTTGGTCTCGAACGGATTGAAGCTCGCCGGCGCCTTGGGGATGTGGATGGGTCTGAACCCCTTTCTGACTTATGGCCTGGTCGGACTCGGCGCCGCCGCTTATTCACCCGCGAAATACGGCATTTTGTCGGAGCTGGTGCCGCCTGAGCTGTTGGTCAAGGCGAACGGCTTGCTCGAATCCTCGACGATCGCAGCCATTTTGAGCGGCGCGATTGCCGGCGGCGCACTCGCGGACGGAAGCGTCATGGGCGCTCTTGGCGTCGTCACCGCCTGTTATGCGGCGGCGGCGGCGGCGAACCTGCTCATCCCCAAACTGCCGCCGGCCCACGCCTTGAGTCAGTGGTCGCCGAGCGCCATGATGCGCGACTTCGTCGCGGCGGTGCGCTGCATGGTGCGAATGGAAGACACGCGCTTCTCCATGATCGGTACCAGCCTGTTTTGGGGTGCCGGCGGCACGATGCGATTTTTGCTGGTCGCCTGGGTGCCGGTTGCGCTCGCCATCAGCACCAACCGGATGCCCGCGTATTTGAATGCCATGGTCGCCGTCGGGATCGTCATCGGCGCCGGCCTCGCGTCCAAGTTCGTGACCCTGGACAGGGCCGATCGAGCGCTTCCGGCCGGCGTGCTCATCGGTGCCGCGGTGTGCCTCCTCGCCCTCACCACGCACTTGCCCACCGCGTTCCTCGTCATGGCTCTGGTCGGCAGCTGCGGCGGCTTCTTCGTCGTGCCCTTGAACGCGCTGCTGCAAGAACGAGGTCATCACAGCGTCGGCGCGGGACACGCCATCGCGGTGCAGAATCTGGCCGAGAACGCTTCCATGCTGGTGATGATCGGCCTTTATACGCTCGCCGTTCGGGCCGGCGCATCCATTACCAGCATCGCGATGATTTTTGGTCTGGGATTGTCGGCGAGCATCGGCATCCTCTGGGTGCATCGTGCCCGCCGCCGCGCTGCTGCACCGCTCCGCGCGCGCTGAAACTTTCGGGGGAACCGTCATGCGAATTGTCTTGGCGATCATTGGTTTCTTCCTGGCGGCAATCCTGGGCAGTCCCGCGGATCGAGCGGTCGATTGCTTGTTGGGCGCGGCCGTGGGATTTCTCATTGCGGACCTCGGTATTCTGCGGGCGCGGCTTGGCGGCCTGTTTAAAGATCTGGAGCGTCTGAAAAAGGATTTTCAACCCCGCCACGAAAGAGCGCAGAGCTCGGAGCCGCGCGAATCCGGGCAACCGGCAGCGGCGCCGGTCCCGCCGCCCGCTCCTGCAAACCTCGCCGGACCGGCTCGAGCCGCCGAGAGCACGCCGCGGCGTCCGCTCGATCGGCTCTGGGAAGACTTCGAACCGCAGGCTGGCTCTCAAACCATCAAGCCAAATATTCCCCATCCGCCGGCGGCATCGCGCCCTTCCCGCGAAGCGCCCATCATCGCCGCCATACGCAGCTTCTTCACCGGCGGCAATACCTTGGTCCGCGTCGGTGTCATCGTCTTATTTTTCGGCGTCGCATTCTTGCTGCGCTACATGGCGGAGCATTCCCATCTCTCCCTCGAGGTGCGGCTCAGCGGCGTTGCGCTCGCGAGCATCGCGCTCACGATTTTGGGATGGCGTCTGCGAAAGACGCGCGGCGGCTATGCGCTCGCTTTGCAGGGAGGCGGCGTCGGCATTCTTTATCTGGTGATCTTCGCGGCGCTGCGCCTCTATTCGATACTGCCCGCGAGCATGGCATTTCCCTTGCTGGCGCTGGTCGCGGTGCTGTCGGCCATTCTCGCCATTGTGCAGAACTCGCAGTCCTTTGCGCTGCTCGCGGTCTGCGGCGGTTTTTTGGCGCCGGTGCTCGCCTCCAGCGGTGAAGGCAGCCATATCGTGCTCTTCAGCTACTACGCGGTGCTGAACGCCGGAATCGTGGCGATCGCCTGGTTCAAAGCCTGGCGGCCCCTAAATCTTGCCGGATTCGTGTTCACCTTCGCGATCGGCACGGCGTGGGGCGTGCTCAAATACGTCCCCGCAGATTTCGCGACCACCGAACCCTTCTTGATCGTGTTCTTTTTGTTCTATCTCGGCATCGCGATCCTCTTCACGCTTCGGCAACCGACCCGGACCATCGGCTACCTCGATGGCACGCTCATTTTCGGAACCCCCATCGTGGTGTTCGCGTTGCAGTCCGCGATGCTCCATGAGCGGCTCATGGTCTTAGCCTACAGCGCCGTCATGTTGAGCGCGCTGTATCTGTCCATCGCCTATCTTTTGAAGCGCAGCGCCGGCGATTCGCACAAGCTCCTATTCGAGTCGTTCATCGCCTTGAGCGTGGCGTTCCTGACCCTCGCGATACCGCTCGCCTTGGATGCGCGCTGGAACGCCGCGACCTGGTCGCTCGAAGGGGCGGCGCTTATCTGGGTGGGATGCCGGCAGAACCGGCTTCTGCCACGGCTCTTTGGCGCGCTGTTGAATATCGCCGCGGCTTGCCTCGCGCTGTCCGAATTCAACTTGAACAACGGCTCTCTCGGGCTGCCGCTCGGCGGCTATTTCGGTATCCTGGTGCAAAGTGGCGCCGCGATTTTCTCGGCCGCTACGCTGCAGAAGTATCGAGCGCAGCTCAAAGAACCGGAAACCCTGATTCGTGATGTGCTTTACTGCGGCGCAGTCGCGCTGTGGTTGCTGGGGAGCGCGAGCGAGCTTCGGCGCTTTGTGCCGGCCTATGGCATGGCCGCGGCCTTGGCCCTGGTGAGCTTTACCGCCTTGGGCTCGAGCGAAATCCAGCGGCGCTCTGAGCTTGGGAGCGCCAGAATCGTGGCCCTCCTGCAGCTCCCCGCCATGCTGGGCTTTGCGCTGCTCGCCGCTGCCGATCAATCGCATCCGTTTGCCAACGGCGGCTGGTGGGGGTGGCTCGCCGCCTTTGCCTGCCTGTATATCCTCAATTTCCGCCATGAAGGGCCGCCGCGCGCGCCGCTCGCCAAGTTTTTGAACTCGGCCGCGGCCTGGCTCCTGTGCGCGCTCTTGAGCTGGGAATTCGCCTGGCAAGTGAAGACGCACGTGGCCGGCGACACCTGGACAGCCGCCGCCTGGATCGTCATTCCGGCAGTCTTTCTGTGGCGCCTGCCAAGACTGGCGACGCGGGTCAAATGGCCCTTCGCGAAGAACCGCGAAACCTACTTGTTCGTGGCCGGCGTGGGCGTGGCACTCTATCTTGCGGCATGGAGCTTATTGACCAATGCCGCCTCCTCGGGCGATACCGCTCCGTTGCCCTATGTTCCGCTGCTCAATCCCTTGGATCTTGGGCAGACATTGATACTCCTCGTGCTGCTTCGATATTGGCGTTTCTTACGGGCCGTGGCGACCCCCGAAATCACGCGAATCGACAAGCGCGTACCGCTCCCCGCGCTAGCCGCGCTGACGTTTGTTTGGCTGAACGCCTTGCTGCTGCGGACTTTGCATCAATGGTTCGGCGTGGCATTCAGTCTTGATGCCATGATGGCCTCAACCTTGGTGCAAACTTGCCTCTCCCTGTTCTGGACCGTGCTGGCGCTGACGGCCATGCTCATCGCCGCGCGCAAGCGCGAGCGCCTAGTCTGGCTGGTGGGTGCGGGGTTGTTGGCCGTGGTGATCGCCAAGCTGTTTTTGATCGACCTATCCCGGATTGGCTCGGTGGAGCGAATCATCTCCTTTGTCGGCGTCGGGCTGCTGATGCTCATCGTCGGCTACTTCTCGCCCTTGCCGCCCGCTAAGGAGTCGCGATCATGAGTCGAGTCATGATCGGGCTGCTCGCACTCCTGATGTATTCGAGTCCGCAGGCGCAAGCCGTCCTGCCGAAGGATTTCGCCTATGGGCGAACGGCATTGCCGGACCGAGCCGCGGCAGCCTATCGTTTGGTCCTGCCGCTCGAGGTCTATCAAAACACCGCACGCGATGACTTGAGCGATCTACGCGTATTCAACGGCGAGGGCGCTGTGGTGCCATTTAGCTTGTCCCGGTCCGCGGCGCAATCGCTGATGCATCAAACGCCGCTCGCAATCCCGATGTTTCCTCTGCCCGAGGGCGCCCGAATCCTGATCGACGGTGTTCGCCTCACCATCAATTCGGCCGGCGGCGGCGTGAGCCTGCAGACGCAAAATGGTACCAGTGCAACTCCGGCCGTCCGGCAATACCTGCTCGATGCCCGCGCTCTCGATGCAACGCTGTCGGCTTTGCAGCTCTTCTGGCCGGACGGAGCTCCCGGATACACCGGCCGCTTGAGTCTTGAGGTGAGCGATGATCTGTCGGCCTGGCATTTTCTCACCGCGGTCCCGATCGCGAATCTTCGCGCCAATGGGGAATCGCTGATCGAGAATCGCGTGGAATTCACACCGACCAAAGCCAAATTTTGGCGCCTGTCCTGGCTCGCTGCGGCGCCGAACTTTGAGTTGACCCGCGTTCTCGCAGAACCCGCGGCCAGTCTCCCGGAGCCGGCCCGAGATAGTTTGGATGTGGACGGCGTCGGCGATTCCAGTGGCCCGCACGAACACGAATACACTTTTGACTTGGGAGGCCATCCCCCGGTTTCGCGCGCGAATGTGCTCCTGCCCGATCCCAACAGCGTGCTCGATGTCGAACTATCCTCGCGTGCGGCAGCCAATGCCGCCTGGCGCGTGAGGGTCCGCTCGGGTTTCTATCGGCTCAAAACCCCGGACGCCGAACAACAAAACACCGCTGTGCAAGTCACCCCGGATACCGACCGCTACTGGCGCGCACGCATTATCGGCGCCGGCAGCTCGCCCCGATCGCCGCTACGCTTGCATGTCGAATGGGTCCCGAACGAAGTGACTTTTCTCGCTCAAGGGCCGGCGCCTTTTTTATTGGCCTACGGCAGCGCCACTGTCGGCCGCGCCGAGACCGATTTGAGCCACTTGCCCGCCTCCCTGGAGATTGCGCCTGCCAAACTCGGCCCCGCACAAGTGATGGGCGGCAAGACTCGGCTGATCGCGAAACCTGCGCCATTTCCGCGCACGCGCGTCGTGCTGTGGGGCGTGCTGCTCCTCGCCGTCGCGATCTTGGCTTCGATGGCGTACCGGATTGCGCGGGATCCCAATGACAATGCTTGATCCGCCGCCGCCCCCATCGTTAGCAGCGCAGGGGCCGTTGTCCAGGCAGTCCTCAATACCGAGCAACGCCGCCACGATGAGCGGGATTTTACCCAGATCCCTTGCGTTCTCGCTGACAGCCAGCGGCGATCCAAGCGCATTTGACATCATGATGCCTTGAGACTAGCATCATGATGCATGAGGACCACGCTTACCCTGGATGATGATGTTGCCGCCCGCCTGCACGCCGAAGCGCGCCGCACCGGGCGTCCGTTCAAGACGGTGGTGAACGAACGGCTTCGAATAGCGCTGGCTCAGAGCACCGCGGTGCAAAAGCGTAAGCCCTTTAAAGTTCAACCTCGAGCAATGGGTGGTCCGGCCGCCGGCTTCTCCTATGACAATGTCGGAGCGCTCCTTGAGGAAATTGAAGGCGCCCGTCACGGATGAAATTACTCGACGCCAACATCCTGCTTTACGCGTACGACAGCGATTCCGCTCACCACGGGGTCTGCCGATCTTGGTTGGAAGTGGCCTTCAATTCGGAAGAGACCGTCGCGCTGCCATGGCAGACCTTGCTCGCCTTTCTGCGCATCTCCACCAATTCTCGCGCGACCAAAAAGCCGTTGCACGGTGCAGAAGCCTGCGAGATCGTCAGCGCTTGGTTGCATCAGGTCAACGTCAACGTGATCGGCGCAGGTGAGAGGTTTTGGGAACTTTTGCAGCATCAAATGCGTGAAGCCCAGGTGGCAGGGCCGCTCGTGACCGACGCCGCACTGGCTGCACTCGCGCTCGAACACGGCGCAACGTTGTGCTCCGTCGACAAAGACTTTCGCCGCTTCCGCGGCCTTAAACTAATTGATCCGACGGAGCAGAGCGCAGCCGATCCATAGATGGTCGGTTGGCGACCCAGACATTGGTCAACGAAGGGGAAGGTCTAGTTACAATCGCGTATATTTCGATGCGTAAACAATTCATCCCCGGCCCAGGCTTTTTGGCGCCCCATCGGTATCGGCGCCAGGATGCTCTATTCTCGTCCGTTGATATTCTTCAAATACTCCGCTAATGCATCCACCTGATCCTGAAGTATGCGCGCGCCGTAAACCGTGCGCATTTTTGTGATTTCAGCGCGCCACTCCTCCCGCTTGAGAGGCGGTTGCGTCAAGATCATCGCCGCGGAGTGACACACCAGGCATTGGCTGTTCGCGATGTCCACGCCGACACCCGGCGGGAAAGACGCATCGCGCGACGGCAATTCCACTTTGACAATCGCCGCCTGCCGCGAGGCCGCATCCTTCTTTCCGGCAGTGTCGGCTCTCGCGGCGCTCCGCCACGCCATCGCGCAGGCCAACAACATCGCGATCGCGAACAGGGCCGCCTTCAATCTCATGAATCGCATTGTCTTGAGCATGCTCGTGCTCCGCTAGACTGTTTGCACGTCAACCGATTCAACCACGTTGCGCATGAAGCCCGAGCCATTCCAATTCGCGTGATCGGGCTGAGACGCGCCCGCCGTATTGATGGCCTTGACCATGAGCATTTGCGGACCTCTCGAGGAAGGCCGAAAATCCACGCTCCAGCGCCTAAATCCATATTTGCCGTGGTCAGGTCCCAGTCGCGCATCCTGCCAATGGCTTCCGGCATCCGAAGAAAACAACACTTTGGCGACTCCCTGGTCGCCGCCGAACGCGATGCCTCGCACCGACCGGGTTTCGCCAACTTTGAAGGTCGTTTCGCTCTTTACGTTGGTAATGAATGAGCGCGGCAGCATACGACTGATGGGGACCATTTTTACGCCCTGCTGGCCCGGCACCATGTCGGCGAGCGGCGTGTCGGGAATGAGGTACGCTTTGGCCATCCAAAAGTTGTCATCAGGCTTGTCCAGGACCTCGATGTCATTGAGCATTTTCACCCAGTAGGTGGCATACCAACCGGGAACCACCAACCGCAGGGGATAGCCGTTCAACAGCGGCAGCGGTTTGCCGTTCATTGCGTACGCGATCATGACTTCGCCATCGAGCGAATGATCGACATCGAGCGATTTCATGAAGTCCGGGGTTTGAGGAAGTATTCCCGTGTCGAGCCCGTTGAAGCGGACCTGCAGCGCCCCCGCCTTGACACCCGCGCGATCCAGCAACGCCTTCAAAGCGACGCCCTTCCACAAGGCATTGCCCATGGCACCGTTCGCCCACTGACCCCCGGCCACGCGCGGCGTGAAAAATCCGCGTGAATTTCCCGAACATTGGTTCACGGCGGCGTATTCGATCGGCTTGAATTTCCGCACCAAGTCATCCAGGCTGAAACTGATCGACTGCTTTACATGACCGCGAACATTGAGGCGAAACTCGGCCGGATCAATGGCAGTGGGAATATTGGCGAGGTGCCAGCGCACGTAGAAGCGATCGTTGGGCGTAAAGACGCCTTCATCGAACACCTCAAACGGGGTTTCAAACATCGGTGGTCGTGCGCGTTGCAATACCACCTCCCCCTTCTGCGGAAAGTTATCAACCAGATTGCGGCGTCCGTTGACGAAGGGGAAAACGATGGACCCGTCGGGGGCGCTCCACGCCGGCATACCCATCACACTGGTCAAGCCGAGGCCACCCACGCCTGCGAGAAATTGCCGCCTCGACTGCTTCGGGAAAAGAAAGGATCGCTGCATAAGCTCGACTCCTCACTGCACGGCCCTGCGCCCCTGTCCATTATAGTGCTCTTAGTCTGACGGGGCATATCCTTGACCGTTCGTGACCCCGACGCCGTCCAGGGCTAAACCCCGCGTCTTGAAGTCAGCCCGGCCCGGGCGGATCATGCTTCGCTTTCAAGAACCTGGATCCGCAACCCGTCGTGATGGAAATACAGATTGCCTCTGAGACTGCCGCCGATGTCGCCGCCATTCGGATGGTAACGATAGCCGCGTTTCTGGATGCCGCCCACACGAGCCATACCGAACAATTCATTGTCGACGCACTGCGCAATGCCGGGCAACTGAGCGTGTCGCTTGTTGCCAAGGTTGACGGCGCAGTTGTTGGCCACGTTGCGACCTCCCCGGTGTCGATATCAGACGGGGCGAGCGGTTGGTACGGTCTCGGCCCCCTGTCGGTGGCGCCCGAGTATCAAGGTCGCGGCATCGGCTCGCGCCTCGTGCGCGAGGCGTTAGGGGTACTTCGAGAACGCGGAGCGTCCGGCTGCGTCCTGCTCGGTGAGCCGCAGTATTACGAGCGCTTCGGATTTCGAGTCGACCCGAACCTGAGTCTTCCGGGTGTGCCACCCGAATTCTTCCAGGCCATCTCGCTAGATGGCTCCCGCCCCCGGGGAGTGGTTTCCTACCATGAGGCCTTTGATACCTGAGTCTCATGGGGATGCCACTCGCCACTCAGCGTTTTGTCGGCGGAATAAACGATGCGGCCGCCCACCACCGTTTGCAGCACCTTGACGTCGGCGATTTCGTCTGCCGGAACCTCAATCACATTTCGATCGAGCACGATGAGGTCCGCCAATTTGCCCGGCTCGAGCGAACCGGTCTCGGCATCCTGATGCAGCTCATACGATGAATTGATGGTGATTGCGCGCAGCGCCTGCCGGCGGCTCAAACCCTTATCCTCGCCCAGCCGCTCGCGGTACTCCGCCGCGGCCGCCGGCACGTCGGTTCGGGTGATGCCTACCTTCAACGCCAACCATTCATTCAGCGGATCGACGGGCCAATCGCTGCCATACGCGATATGGGCACCGGCCTCGGCCAGAAATCCCGCCGGTTCGACCAGTTTGTAGCGGTCGGGCCCCAGATATTTCTCGAGATTTTCCACCGTATCCGGCGCCGGCTTCTCCCACTGAAATGACAGCACGGGAATGACGTTGAGTTGCTTGAAGCGGGGAAAATCTTCCCGGTCCACGATCTCGTCGTGGGCAATGCCAATGCGAATGTCGCGCCCCGGCAATTCGCTGCGCAGTGCCGCCACGGCGTCGAGGCCTGCGCGCACCGCACGATCTCCGTCGGCATGCATATGGGCTTCAAACCCTGCTCGCGATACCGCAATGAGCAACGCCTTGAGCATGGGAGCCGGAAAATAAACCTCAGGCCCGCGGTTCTCACTCGGCTGCCAGTCAGCATGAGATCCGACATGCGGCAGCCAATAAGGCTCCAGCATGGCCCCCGACAGCGCCGGCGCGCTGATGACCCCATCCAGAAACAATTTCATGTTGCGTACGGTCATGGCAGGCCGCGGCACAATCGCGCCTTGATCATACCGCCGCCTCAAATCCGCGAGACGAGTGGTGACTCTCTGCGGTTCCACGGCCTCCGCCGGCTCGACCAGCACCGCGAAATGCGCCCGCGCCGTTAATCCTCCTTGCTGCTCAACCGCGGCAAATGCGGCCAATGTCGCTTCGGTCGCCTTCGCGTCCAAGAAACTCGTAATCCCCTGCTGGCGCGCGGCATCCAACGCCGCTTTGGCGGCACGCACATTGTCCTCCGGCAAAGCGGGCGGGATCAGCTGATCGACCAGCCGCTGGGCCGCATCATCCAGAACGCCGGTGGGCGCGCCGCCCGAATCGCGCACGATGTGGCCGTGCGGCGGGTCTTGCGTGCCTTTTCCGAGTCCAGCCAGTTGCATCGCACGGCCGTTGACGAGCCCCGAATGTCCGAAGGACGACCTCACAAAAATAGGCCGACGGGTCTTCAGCGCATCCAACACCGCGTGCGTGGGCACGGTACCGGCCGGCAGCATTGCCTCTTGAAACCAATTCACGACTTCCAGCCATGCATCGGGCTCACGGTTGCGGGTCTGATCGAGGCAGGCCTGAATGCGAGCCTGCATTTGCTCGATGGTGAGGCGCTGGTACTGCAGATTGCATTTGAGCAGGCTCGCGCCGCCCATCAACGGATGCATATGACCATCGACGAGTCCCGGCATCAAAAAGCGCCCGCCCAAGTCGATAACGCGAGTACGCCGGCCAATGTAGGCGTCGACGCCGGCGTCGCTGCCGACATAAACGATGCGGCCATCGAGAATGGCCAGTGCATGCTGCACGCTGTCCTTCAAATCGACCGTGTAGACATAGCCGTTGCGATAGGCCAGATCCGCCGGCGCGGCCGCCCGCGCGGCGTGCGTCACCACGGCTGTCGATCCGAATAGAACAAGGCCGGCACACAGCAACGCGCGCGGCGATTCAGAGTCAATTCTCATCGAGCGTAGCTCCTGAGTCCGGAAAGCTCATAGAGTATCTGCGATCCCTTCCCACGGTACGAGTTATACAAAAGCAATCCACAACTTCCCGGCGACTCCGTGACGATGACGTTTTGGGCCTCATCAGAGGGCAATTTACAGACCTGTTTGATCTAGGGGCGCGCAATGCGCAATGCGGATGAAGTCGCGCTTTTGTCCTACATCGTCCAGCGCCTCAGGCGCTATGGAATTCCATTCGCAGGCCGCACTCTGGCTGTAACAACATGGAGTTCGTACAATGAAAAATGACACACAGATTCAGCAAGAAGTTCTTGCAGAACTCGAGCGCGACCAGACCCTACCCGCCGGCTCCATCGGCGTGGAGGTGCATCACGGCGTCGTTAAACTCGCGGGTCGCAGCAATGACGCCGAAACAAAAAGTCGCGCCGCGCTGGATGCTCGCCGCGTCGAGGGCGTGACCGGCATTATTTTGGATATGGGCATCGAGACCCGTTGAGAGCCTGTTGGTCTTGTCGAGTTGTCAGAGCTCCACCCCCTTAGAGGCTTGGCCAAGCAGCCTCCCCTGGTCGGATCTTGGGCTCAAACCCAAAAGGTGTCCGCGCCGCAGGTCGCACGCGGACCCAAAAACGCGCGTGCAAATTGCAAGCGCTCGCCGACACCCTACTTGCAAAGCGACTCGCTTGGCTTTCCCTGCCATTCGGCTATATTCATGTTGTCGGTAAACCTGAAGGAGTCCTCAGCAAATCTATGAGCCAGTATTCCTCCTCGCCTCAGCTCTCTCGACCCATCCTTAAACTCAAACCCGGCAAGCGCAAATCTGCGCGCGAATCCAAAACGCCGCCGCCACGGCCGCAAAGCAAATTTAAACCGGGAGCGCGATGGACTGATACCTGATCCTCTGCGTGTGGTCGAGCCGTTCGGGTGACATCACGCCGTCCGAGGCTAGTCGACGCAGCTCAGTACGTTTCGATTCGCGCCCGGCCACGCAGCGCCGCAAAACGCCCACAGGGCCGATAGCTGATCGTTCGATCGGTTCGACGAAGTTTTGCATCTCGTCAAAAAGGCAACTCGCCCCTTCCGGGTTCTGCCGAGAACGGTTGAAGTGCGTAATTTTTTCAAGTCGCAGGCTGAGGACCACCCTTCTCGGCGCTTAGAAAAGCGGCAAGCGGCGCTCGGCACCACGGTCCGAACGCCGCTGTATACTATGGCTGACTTGCCGCTCGCTCTTTTGTGCAAGCGGCAAACGAATCGCAAACTTCGGCCTCAATGAAGACCTCTCTATGAACAAGCTGCCTCGTTTCTTCTGCGTGACTCTGACCTTGTGCTTAAGTGCTGCTGTGGCTTATGCAAACAAATACGATGAGACGATTGAGCGGTTCAAGCACGCAGGAGAAAGTGCGGTCTTTTTCAACGATTGTTATGCCTACGCAATATTCCCAACGATTGGCGCCGGCGGCCTGCTCGTGGGCGGAGCTCGAGGCGCGGGTCGGGTGTATGTGCACGATCAATACGTCGGCGACGCCGAAATGACGCAGTTGAGTATCGGCCTGCAGGCGGGCGGCAAAGCCTTTAGCGAAATCATATTCTTCCAAGACAAGCGGCATTTGGACGAATTCGAATCCGGCAAATTCGAATTTGCGGCGGGTGCCAGCGCCGTCGCGATCACCACGGGAGCTTCTGCGAGTGTCGGCACAGATCGCGCATCGTCGGAAGCGAGTGGAGGGAAAAACAATGCCACAACCGACGGTGATTACCAGAGTGGCATGGCAGTGTTCACCATCGCCAAGGGCGGCCTGATGTTCGCTGCAAATATTTCAGGCGAGAAGTTTGCTTATACGGATCGGCAGGTGAAGTAGTCCGAGCGCAAACACCGGATTTCTCCCGCGGTCCCTTCCCGCCCTTGCATTTATTCCTCTAGTACCTTTCAGGACCACTGCCGCCACTGGATATGCTCGATCGACTGTGCTTGCAGAGATCGCACGAGACTCCCGGAAATTTCCCCGAGGTAGTTTGCCGCGCTTTTTCCAGGCTTTCGAGACCTCAAGATTAGCGTAAGTACCTGATTTTGTGATTATTCATTGACGATTCGCGAGTGTGCCTGTTTAATACGCCGCTCGCGCACGGCCAGGTAGCTCAGTTGGTAGAGCAGCGGACTGAAAATCCGCGTGTCGGGGGTTCAATTCCCTCCCTGGCCACCATTTCAACATCCAGCAACTTCCGACAAACTTCCACAAAGCGCCGAATATAATCCGCAATTTTACCGGTGTTTTGTATTGCCATTTATCTGTTCCGATCAGAATTCCATTGACAGCCGGGGTAACTTGCGGGTAACTATGTGGGTAACTCCACCTATTGGACGAAGCGAGTCACCCACACTAATGCTCACAAATGCCGCAATTTCAGGGGCCAAACCGCAGCGAAAAACCCTTCAAACTTGCGCGACGGCGGAGGCCTTTACTTGCTGATCACCCCCACAGGCAAGCGCTGGTGGCGCTTGCGGTTCAGGGTGCATGGCAAGGACAAGCGGATGCTGATCGCTTAGGCGTCTTCCCCGAGGTATCGCTAGGCGCTCGCGAACTGCGGGACGAGGCCCGCCGCGATCTAGCCAACGGCGTCGATCTCAGTGCGAAACGACGATCGGAGAAGGCTCGCCGGCGGCGAAACCTTTGAAGCCATCGCTCGGGAGTGGTTTGAGAAGTTCTCGCCCACCTGGGCTCAAGGCTATTCGAGCAAGGTAATTCGTCGGCTCGAAGCCGTACGTTTTCCCGTGGATTGGTTCCACACCGATATCTCAGATCAAGGCGCCCGGATCTTTTGGCGTGTCTGCAGCCGCGTCGAAGGGCGCGGCAAATTGGGAACGGCGCATCGGGCGCTGCAAGTCTGCGGACGGGTTTTTCGATATGCGGTGGCGACCGGCCGCGCCGAGCGCGATCCGTCAGGTGATCTCGCGCGGGGCATTGCCGCCCGAAAGAAGAGAAGCATCACGCTTTCTTTACTGATCCAGACAAGCCTGGCGGGATTGCTGCGGGCGATCGACTCATACGATGGGTCGGACGTGGTGCGTTACGCGCTGCGCCTGGCACCGATGGTCTTTGTCCGGCCGGCGAACTGCGCGCCGCTGAGTGGACGGAGTTCAATCTCGACGCCGGAGAATGGCGCATTGGCGCCGAGCGGATGAAAATGGGCGTTCAACACATTGTTCCCCTGTCTCGACAAGCCCTGGCGATCTTGCGTGAAATGCAACCGGCTCACGGCGCGGGTCGTTTTGTTTTTCCCAGTCCTCAGGAGTGGCAAGCGGCCGCTGTCCGACAACGGCTTGCTGGCGGCGCTCCGGAGCATGGGATTTGACAAGGCGCCCTGACGGTTCACGGATTCCGGTCGACCGCATCCACGCTGCTTAACGAGCAAGGCTGGAATCCTGACGCCATCGAGCGCCAGCTTGCCCACGCGAACGCGACGCAGTGCGTCTGCCTACAACTACGCCGAGCATCTTCCCGAAGCATAAAATGATGCAGGCATGGGCTGACTATCATGGCTTGCGCAAAAGTGGGGAGATTGTTCACTTGAAGCGTGAGGTTGCCTAGCGGCCGACAATCCCTTACACCTGTTCGCGCCAAACGCCATGCCAGTGGCTGGCATGGCGCAAGAGCAAACCACGGAATACATTCGCGGCTCATCCATGAGGATTCGACAATGGCCGAGAATGTTCAGAACGGGTTCAATCGTCTTCTCCGACTTCCCGCGGTGAAAGACCGCAGCGGCTGGGGGGAAGTTCAATTTACGCGGCCATGGCGCGGGGATTTTCCAAAACCCATACGCCTAGGATCGCGGGCTGTCGCTTGGCTCGAAGACGGACATTGAAAAGTGGCTACAGGAGCGAATCGCTGGTAGTCACATCACTCAGCGATCGCGCCCATGAGTGTCACTGACATCGCAACTCCCAGGCTGAACCATTTCTCGCAAGCAGCAAAGGCCCGCAACCGTGTCAGCGGCTGCGGGCTTCTATCCATCCACTAGACAAAGAGCAATCAACAATGCCCGAATATTGCACGAAATCAGCCGTGGAAGGAATCGCACACTGACGGCAGCGTACACCCTTTCAATCTGAGCGCGCCGTGAGCGATGGAGTGGCAGTTTCTCCAACCGCCCCGGTCGAAACCTACGTAACCGAGAAACCTACGTCGTCGGCAACGGGGATTTCTTGCTGGCCGTCTTCGGCGACGAGCTTTCCGATGCTCGCCCGGTGTTGGTCAGCTTCGAGGGCAACCCGGCCAGCGCACCTGGCAAGGCTGGTTTGGCAGGCCCTGGCAGAGCCAAACCCGACTGCTTCCATCGCCTAGCCGCGCCAGCGCCAACAATTACTTCAGCCTCGCGGTGTTCAGGCCCGACGAAGCAGGCCAATTCCGGCGGCAGAAGGCGCGCTTTCATGCCCTGCATGCGGTCATGCTGGATGACGTGGGCACCAAGGTGCCATGGAGCGGCTGACGTTGCCGCCGTCCTGGTTGCTGGAGACTTCGGCGGGGAATCACCAGGCCGGCTTTCTGCTCCGCGCGCCGCTTCAGGATGGGGCCACGCCGATCGGCTGATGGCCGCGATTGTCGCCGCCGGGCTGTGTGACCCCGGCGCGAACGGCCCCAGGAGCGCGGCTGGCCCGATTGCCATTTGGGGTGAACGGCAAGCACACGCCGCCGTTCCGTGTCGGTGGTCGACTGGTCGCCCGAATCGCGCTATTCGGTCGAAGAACTGATCGATGGACTTCAGTTGGAGATGGCTGCGACTGGGCGACCCCAGCGGCAGAACGCATTGCCGCCTACAAGAGCGGCCGAGTTGACGGCGATCCGTCTGGATACCACGTCCCGAAGAAAACGGCGTATTCGTCGCATTGCAGGATCGATGGCCTGTACAAAGCGCCGCTGGGCGACGGCAAGCACGACATCACCTGCCCCTGGGTGAGGGAACACGCAGGCGAGGCGAATGGTGGGACGGCCTATTTCGAGCCCGACGACAACTGGCCGATCGGCGGCTTCAAGTGTTTGCACGGTCATTGCGCGCAGCGGCGCGTGCGCGACCTGCTGCGCTTTTTGAGCATAGAAGTTAACGCCGCGCGCATGAAGCCCACCATCCGCGTCATAGCGGGCGAAATCCATCGCGTGGCGGATGCGGCCGAACATGAGCTGGCGCTCTCGCGACGACACTACCAACGGGGCGGACTGATTGTGACGGTGGTTACAGATCCGGCACGCACGAGACTCGGGTGCAGGACATCAGTCAACCTTCCCTCGTGCGCGCACTTGCTGGTGCAGCGACCTGGGAGAGATTCGATTCCGCGCGTCAGAGGACTGGATGCGTACCGATCCGCCGGCTCGCCATGCCGCCGTACTGCTTGATTCAACGAGCTATCACCATCTGCCGGTGCTGAGAGGCCTGACGCGCAGCCTTACATGCGTCCGGATGAGCAGTTTTGATGATGGCGGCCGGATATGACCTGTCGTCCGGCATGTTCGGGGTGTTTGATACGCAGTAGTTTTCCATTCCTGAAAGCCCCTCACGCGCGGCGCAAGTCAGCGCTGGCGCTGTTGAAGGACCTATTGACGGAATTTAGCTTCACCCGCGATACCGATCTTGCGGCTGCGCTGGCGGCGATGTTCACTGCAGTTCGTGCGGCCTAGGCTTGCCCACGCGCCAATGTTCCATGTTCGTGCGCACATGGTGGGTTCCGGCAAATCCTATCTTTGCGAACTCATCACAGCATTTGCCACCCCTCAGCGGGGAACGCCAACCACCTTTCCTGCGGACGATGAGGAATGCCGAAAACTGCTGCTCGCGGAATTACTGCGTGCGCCAGCGGTGATCGAATTCGACAACCTCACTGGCGATTTGGTCGCACATAAGAGTCTGTGCATGGCATGACATCGGAATATATGAGTGGTCGCATCTTGGGCGTCTCCAAGACGGCCACAGTCAGCACCCGCGTCTTGTTCCTGTCCAGCGGCAACAACGTGGGGCCAGTGCAGGATATGACCCGTCGGTGCATTACGATCCACCTGGATCCCGGCTGTGAAGTGCCTGCCGCGCGCACTTTCATCGCGGCCCGAGTTGGTGCGGAATGTGCTGCGCGAACGAGGCCGGTATGTCTCGGCGGCATTGACCATCGTGCGAGCCTGGATCGTGGCCGGCAGGCCGAAGGCGGTCTGCAAGTCGCTGGCGGGCTATCGGCGACTGGTCTGATCTCTGCCGGCAGCCGCTGCTTTGGCTGGGGCGTGGCCGATCCAACCGAGTCCGTGTTCGAGGCGATGGCCGAAGACCCCGATCGTGAAACGCTGGCCGACTCCTTTGTCGCTTGGCAGGCGGTATTCGGCAGACAGCCAGCAATGGTGCGCGATGCTGTGAAACAGGCCAGCTCATTTATTAATCGAGACGCACGTTTGCGGGAAGTGCTCCATGACATTGCCGACGAGCGCGGCGAAATCAACCGTCGCAGGCTGGGTTGGTGGATCAAGCGGCACGCCGGCCGTATTGTCGATGGCCGGCGCTTTGTCCGTGCCAGCGGCAATCGTTCGGCGGAAGCTTGGTATGTGGAATCGGTTTCGCCGGTTTCGCCGGTTTCCCTCAATCCAAGCAAGAAAAGTGTCAGCGGCGAAAGCGACAGTCACCTCGCGTATGCTCGCGCTAGTCGAGGGTATTGACGATGCGAATGTTAATTGGCAAGAGACCTTGATAGTTTTTGGGGTGACATGGCGTCCGGCGTTGCCAATTCCTCTAGGTTGTGACGATAGCGTCGTCGCCAACAAGGAGACTCACGATCAGCCCGCAATATCGGACTGAAAAATTTAAGGCCGTCTGAGGGACTGTGACTATAGAAATCGGCGAAATGATCGCACCGCAAAAGCGGAAAAACAAAATTGGAAAAGTGGCCGATGGTAGGTCGACAGGGGTCTCCGCTCCCCAGTCCGACGATCGGTACCGCCAAATTTGCGAAATGAGGGAGCGCGCGTTCGCTAAAAATACGCTACGACCGTCCGAGAATAGTGCGACCACCATTCGCAAGGTGTTGGAAAAGGGGACTTGCTATCTGCCTGATTTGAAACGAAGCGCGCTGGTCGAGGAGCTTGCCGCTCAGTGTGAGGAGGTCTCAGGCGGAAATATGAAGCACCCTGAGGCGTTACTGCTGACGCAGACGCAATCCCTGGATATGATCTTCAATGACTTGGTTCAACGATTCTACGACAAGGTGGGCGACTTCGAAGCGGGCGAGCGCCTACTGCGTTTGGCGTTCAAAGCTCAGAGCCAGAGCCGAGCAACTATAGAAACCCTTTTTCTGGTCAAGAATCCACCCTCAGCAACGTTTGTGAATCAAGCGAACATGACCACGGGCCCGCAGCAGGTCAACAACAACGCCATCTCGCGCGCGCGGGAAACTGAATCCATGCAGAACGAACTATTGGAGCAATCAGATGGCGAACGGCTGGAATCCAGCGCGACGAGCGGCACAAGCCGTCTCAATTCAGAAATGGCGACCTTGGCAAAGCTCAACAGGGCCACGAACCGACGTGGGTAAATCAGTTTCAAGTCGGAATGCCTATCGCGACGGAAAGCGCGAGACGCAGCGGGCATACGTCACGCGCCTCAGCGCCGTGTTGCGCGACCTGAATCACGAGCACCAGTTAGTGCTGCAGGCTGCCATGGAATTTAGAGACAAAACGTGCCGGCGCTGAGCTAACTGAATGTCATAGGCCCAGGATTCTTTATGGTTATCGGTGGCGAGCCCTGCCGTCGGCTTGATGGGCTGCACTGGCCGCAGGCTCGCACTGAGAATACTATCGGCGCCTATTGAGGACGCATACCTCGTGAGACCGGGTTGGCGAGATAGGTCAGTGTATTTCGGCGAGGCCGTTCGGGACGGCCGCATAACATCTTACGGTCCACGTGCGAGCAGTGCCCGTGTCGTCGAGCAGGAAGATGGCAGGTCGCTCTGGGCTTCGACTTACCCGACGACTGACCGACGCTTCGGTTGCACGATTTGAACGGAAGCAAGCAGATCTAAGGCGCGGCCGGTGGAATAAGATGAACGACACGATGAGCGATGGAACCACAATATACGACAGGCGCCTCCTATTATACTTGGACATACTGGGGTGGAGCGAGCGGCTAGCATCTGGCGGTCCGCGAGTCTTGCTTGATGTGATAAAGCGGGTACATCAGGACACGGAGGCGCACAACGAGCAATTTCGCCAGGAGTTGGTGCGCAGAGCCGGCGAACAGATTGAATTGGAACCGGGGAAATTCGGCACGCGCGGTTCGCCAAATCCCATATTTCTAGGAGTGCAATGCGGGGCGTTCTCGGATCATTTCGCACTCTCAATGCCTTGGGGCTTCGGCGGCCAATTTTGACTGCCGGTCTCAAGCTAATCGTTGACCTGTTGCACCTGGGATTTCTTACGAGGGGTGCAATCGTTGTTGGTGAACTGTACCATCGTGACAACGTAATCCTTGGACCGGCTTTGCTAGAGGCGCACAAAATTGAGAGTAAAGAAGCTTTCTATCCCAGGATAATTGTATCGCAGGAAGTTTTGGAGGAACTTGGCGAACTCGACGAGGATCGGGAGCCAGATGGTCTTGTGATTAACGACGGATGTGGACGATATGTGCTCAATCCGTTTTACTTCGGCATATCGGTGAAAGATCCGGCACACGAGCAAGCACTTGTAGCTTCGTTCGAGAGCCTAAATAGTCACCTCACGGGAGTAAAAACCATTGTTGATACCAACATTCGCGATTTGGAGGCGGCCGGTCGGTTCGCTCACGCTGAGAAATGGCATTACATGAGGCGTTTCATCGAAGGTCCGGTTCTAAACGCCGATCCGCGGTTCCGGCCGTATTGGAAGTAGTGCCGACGTATCGACGAGAACTCGAGACGCTTCGGTCGGAGTTGTTCGGCAAG